>CAXASQ010000001.1:0-595694 GCA_963971675.1 uncultured Alphaproteobacteria bacterium
TCAGGTTGGTGGGGTGAAGATGCCCAATCAACCATTAAATCCGTATACCCAAAATCTTAAAAAATTTTCAAAGTTTTTTTGTAAGATTGGCGCCTATCGAGCATTGGCAAAGGCGCCGACAATCAATATGATCCGGCACATTGCTGGTTATGGTTAATTAGAGGGAAGCGTGAGCATACAAAAAAACCCGCTTCTGAAGGAAACTTTAGATAAATGTTCCCGGGTCTTCATCATTTTGGCAGTGTTCGGGCTTGCCATAAATCTGCTGATGCTGACGGCGCCGCTCTTCATGATGCAGGTGTTCGACCGGGTTATCACCAGCCGTAATACGGATACCCTTGTTCTTTTGATGCTGATCGCGGCGCTTGCGTTGCTCACTATGGCGCTACTGGAGGGGGTGCGAACCTTTATTCTTGTCCGCATGAGCCGCTGGATGGATGGCCAGGTGGGCGGCTCGGCGCTGACGGCCAGTATTCTTTCCACCCTGACAACAGGTCGGGAAGCCAGCATTCAGGCGTTGCGCGATCTTGGGACATTTCGCTCCTTCCTGACCGGGCCGGGCATTTTTCCCATACTGGATGCGCCTTTTGCCCCCATTTTCCTGGGAGTGATGTTTCTGCTGCATCCTGTTCTCGGCTGGATCGCCCTGATCGGCGCGGTCATCCTGCTCGGCCTTGGTATTGTCAACGAGAAGGTGACACGCAATTTGCTGTCGGAATCGAGCGGGCAGCAGATGGTCGCGATGAAACAGGCGGAAACGGCGTCGCGTAATGCGGATGTGATCGAAGCCATGGGCATGATGCCGCAGCTTATCAAACGCTGGAATGCCCGGAATGCAGACTCGCTCGCCCTGCAGGCGCAGGCAAGTGATCGGGGCGGTATTATTTCGGCGGCCTCAAAATTCGTGCGGGTGATGTTGCAGATTGGCGTGACGGGTGCCGGTGCGTGGCTTGTCATCCAGGCCGAGATGAGTCCCGGCGCCATGATTGCCGGCTCGATTATCATGGGCCGGGCGCTGGCGCCGGTCGAACAGGCGATTGGTTCATGGAAAGGATTTCTTTCCGCGCGCGCGGCTTACAGCCGACTGAAAGCACAGCTTGAAGCCAGCCCGCCTGTGGGAACGGATCTGATGCCGCTCCCCCGCCCCAAAGGCGCCGTCTCGGTCGAAGGGCTCAGCTATACCCATATAAATTCGAATGAACCAATCCTTCGCAATATCAATTTCCGTCTGGCGCCGGGCGAAATACTCGGCATTATCGGACCGACGGCCGCAGGCAAGACGACGCTTGTCCGGCTGCTGGTCGGCAATCTGAAGCCGCGCTTCGGTCATGCCCGGCTGGATGAGATGGATGTCGCCGAATGGAGTGCCGATGATCGCGGTCAATATATCGGCTATCTCCCGCAGGATATCGAACTTTTCTCCGGCACGATCCGGGAAAATATCGCCCGTATGGGGGATGGTGATCCGGCAGAGGTGATTGCCGCCGCCAAAAAGGCGGGCATTCACGATATGGTCCTGCGCATGGAGAAGGGATACGAGACCGAGATCGGGGAAGGCGGCGCCGCTCTCTCCGGTGGTCAGCGTCAGAGAATTGCGCTCGCCCGTTCGCTTTATGGCAACCCGAGCCTGCTGGTTCTCGATGAGCCGAACGCCAATCTCGACAGTATCGGGGAATCCGCGTTGATGCAGGCGATGGATAATTTACGGGCGGAAGGCATGACGATTATTGTCATCGCGCACCGGCCTAATATCCTCCGGCATGTCGACAAGATTCTGGTGCTGAAAGACGGCATCATGCAGGAATTTGGGCCGCGTGATGAGGTGATGATGAAGTTGCAGGGGGTTCAAAAGGCGTTGCCCGGACCAAATCAGGCAATTCAGGTGCGGAAGGAATCTCCTTCCGCTGCGCGGTCCCAGACAATTGTCCGTCCGATGGCATCGGATGATGTGACCGATATCCGGGACGTGTCGCGCAGGGCGTCGTCTCCCGGCCCGATGACAATCACTCCCGTGGCGAGCAAAAAGCCAAATGGCCATCATGTAAACGGCGGCCTTAATGGAAGTGGCAAGATTAAAAGACGCCCGGCCGTTCTCACTATGGGGCCAAGCGAGAAAATCAAGGCGAAAATCCAGTCACTCACCCCTCAGCCGCTAAGCGATGCGGATATTTCAAAAATCTATGCGCTGTTTGTTCAGGGTGATCAGGCTGGTGCGCTTAAATATATTGAGGAAATCAAAAAATGATGAATGTACGCATACCCGTCATTTTTGGCCTTGTCGTCATCTTCCTGTTTTTTGGCGCTTTTGTTGGCTGGGCGGCATTTGCCCCGCTCGGCAGTGCAGCGATTGCGCAGGGCGTGGTCAGCGTTGAGGGCAATCGCAAGTCTGTCCAGCATCTGGAAGGCGGTATTGTTTCCGAGATCCGCGTAAAAGATGGCCAAACCGTCAAGCAGGGCGATGTGCTGATTGTGCTTGATGAAATACAGTCAAGGGCCTCGACGGAAATCGTCCGTAGCCGCTACGCCATTGCCCTTGCGCAACAAGCCCGGCTGATTGCGGAACGGGACGGGCGCACCGAAATCGAATATCCGGAATGGCTTGTTCAGCGCAAAGACGATCCGAACGCAAAACAGGCCATGCTGGGACAGCAGAATATTTTTGATTCCCGCCAGACATCGCGGGAAGGCCAGATCACGATATTGAAACAGAAGGCGGTTCAGCTTGGAGAAGAGATCAATGGTCTTGAAGGTCAGGTGGAATCTGGCAAGCGGCAGATCGCTCTGATCAATGAAGAAATCCGGGACGTCGCCTCTTTGGTGGATAAAAAGCTGGCGCCGGTGTCACGGCTTCGCGCTTTGCAGCGCAATCTTGCCGAGCTCAATGGAAACCAGAGTCAAAGCATCTCAAGAATAGCGCAGACCCGCCAGGCGATTGGCGAGGTTGAGCTGCAGATCGGCGAAATGTCGAACCAGCTTATGGACGAGGTGGTCACCGAGCTGAAAGAGGTGCAGTCGCAGATTTTTGACCTTGAAGAACAGATGCGCGCCTCCGAGGATGTGTTGTCGCGTACGGAAATCCGCGCTCCGACCAATGGCTTCGTCGTCAATCTTCAGGTGCATACCACAGGGGGCGTGATCAAGCCGGGAGAGACGGTAATGGATATCGTCCCGGATGATGTCCAGCTTATCGTCGAGGCGCAGGTCAACACCAAGGATATTGACTCGGTCTATATCGGGGCGCCGGCGCAAATCCGGTTCCCGGCGTTCAGCCAGCGGTTCTCCCTGCCAGCAAAGGGGGAAGTTTTGAGTGTCTCCGCAGACAGCCTGGAAGACGAACGAACAGGAAACTTTTATTATCTTGCCCGTATTCAGATTGAAAATCTTGACGAAGCGAATATCGAGGTAACGCAGCTTCGGCCAGGTATGCAGGCGGATGTGATGATCTCGACGGGAGAGCGGACGGCGCTCGACTACTTTGTCAATCCGATCATTCTGAGCTTCAACCGGGCGCTCCGGGAAGATTGATATCCCATAGGGCTGTCTGGCTTCCTCGCCGACGGGGGAGGTCCTGGGTGGGCGGATGCTGCTTACCCTGACATCGTAAAATATCCGGAAGACAGGGTTTCTTTATGTAGATTGATACAGACCATATGGCCATGGCCAGTTTGCCCGATGGTTGAAGCGGCGTTATTGGCGTTCTGTAAAAATGTCCGATATCAGAATTGTCTCAACACAAACTGCACATATATCGCTTTTTACGTTTTATAAACCAAACATCTGTAATTTCTTACTACTTGGCCCCTGGAGTGGAAAGCGCACCTTAATGAAAATTGCGATAGTTTCTCGTCATGACCCGACCAATGTTTCCGCATGGTCAGGGACGCCCTATTTCATTATGCGTGAAGTCAAAAAACTGTCTGGCGATGTTGTCGCGGTGAGGGCGAAAAAGCTTACCTGGCTGTTGCTTCTGACACGGGCTCTGCAACGGGTTATCAGAATATTTGGGATTAGCGTCGATCTCTCCACGACACATGCTTACAGTCGGGCGGTCGGCCGGGTCATCCAAAGGGAGCTTGAGGCGATCAATCCAGATGTGATTGTCGGTATCGCGGCGTCACCCGAGCTTGCGAATATTCACACGAATGTGCCGATCCTGCATATTTCTGATGCGACCTACACGATCATGACGGATTATTACCCCGAGGTCAGCCGTGTTCCGCGCTGGCTCTGGGGGCAAGCAAATGCCATCGAGAAGCAGGTGATCGATAAGGCGCGGTATGCGGTTTTCCCCTCGCAATGGGCGATGGCGTCCGCCCGCGATGATTATGACGCAGCATCAGAAAAGCTGCGGCTCATCCGCTTGGGCGGGAATGTGGGCCTGCTGCCGACCCTGGATGAGGTTTATTTCGACAACAAATTCTCCGGGCGGTGCAATATCCTTTTCATGGGGAAAGACTGGTCCAGAAAAGGTGGCGAGATTATTCTTTCCGCTTTCCAGGAACTTCAGCGGCGCGGGCTTGACACCCATCTTTATATTGTCGGATGCGATCCGTTCAAGGGCCGTCCGCCGCCCGGAGTGACAGTGTACAAGCATATTCGCAAAAGCGATCCGGCTGAGTTCGATCTCTATAATCGCCTGTTTTCCGACGCCGCCCTTTTTGTGCTGCCGACACGGGCGGAGGCTTACGGTCTCGTTTTTGCCGAGGCGGCGGCCTTTGCGACACCGGTCATTGCGCCGGATACGGGGGGTATTCCATCTGTCGTCGATGATGGCAAGACAGGTATCCTTCTGTCCCATTCTGCCGGTGGCAAGGAATATGCGAATGCGATCGAGACTCTCTGGGGGGATAAGGCGCGTCTTCGTGAAATGGCGGGCAACAGCCGTAAAAAATATACCAGCGACCTGAACTGGGATCGCTGGCGCGCGGATTTTGATGCTCTGCTTCAATCTTTGCAGCAGGACAAGCCAGCCGACCCGGCAGAAACACGGTTACTCGGCGTCAAATGACGTCTTCCGTTCCGGCATCCCTGGAGATGAATGTGACGCAAAATTCCGACGACCGCCTTTCTGTTGTCATTCCAAGCTATAACTGTGAAGCGACGATTTGCGTCACGCTGGATTCGCTCGTTGCGCAGCGCCGCCCTGCGGATGAGATCATCATTGTCGATGATCATAGCGACATTCCGGTCCGGGATATTGTGCAGGACCGCTATCCGGGCATCCGTATCCTTCGTCATGATGCCAATCGGGGCGTTCAGAATGCACGCAATACCGGCTTTCGCGAAGTGACAGGCGACTATGTCCTGTTTCTTGATGCGGATGATATTCTGTGCCCCGAATTTCTTGATACGGCCTATCTGGCGCTCACGGCCCATCCGGCGGCCGGCGCCTGCTTCGCTGGGTTTTATAAATGTTTTGATGGCGAGGCCGCCCCGATACTGGCGGCCCATATGGAAAAGACGGTTGATCCCAGAGTGCTGCCAAAGGGAGAGGGGTTGACCTTCTATCTCAACAATACCGGCGCTTTTATTCCGTCATTCAGCATTCTCCGCAAAGCCGCCCTTGATGATCTTGTCAGTCATGACGAGCTTTATTCAACGCATCTGGCGGCCAATGAGGATTTTCACCTGTTTTCTCGGGTTCTCGCCAAAAATGAGGCGCTGCATATAGAAGCCCCCATGGGGGTTTATTTTCTGCGCCCCGATAGCCTGTCACGCAATCAGCTTAAAATGTGGCTGTCCCGTGAGGCGGCCGTTTCCTCCTTGTTGGGAATGGCGGATCAGCTGTCTCTATCAGCCTATCACCGGGCCTTTCTTGAAAAGATGCGCGCGTCGGCAGTTCGCCAGTATGCGCGGCTTCTCGATAATAACGGCGAACGCGGCCGGTCGGCAAAATGCCTGTGGGATGAACTGAGACGGGCACCCTCCGTGAAAACATTTGCGCTTCTTGCGCTGACTTTATGTGGTTTGCAAAAGAAAAAGATTAAATACGGCGGTCTGGAATATTAGTCATGACAAAAGACAAAGAAACAATTTCAGTAATTATTCCGGCCTATAAGTCGGCAAATACGATCTGTGAAACAGTTGATTCCGTTCTGAACCAGACCCGTGTGCCAGAGGAAATAATTGTCGTTGATGACTGCAGTCCCGATGATACGGTTGCGGCGCTTGGGCCGCGGATGGATCGCGTTATTTACATTCGGCATGAACGAAACCAGGGGGTTGGCTCTGCCCGCAACACCGGCTTTACCGCCTCGACAGGCAGTCTGGTGTCCTTTCTTGATGGGGACGATATCTTCTTTCCCGAATTTATGGAGCGGGCGAGCGGCATTCTAGCGGAAAAACAGGACGCCGCGCTTTGTTTCGCCAATTTTCACCGTGCGTTCGAAGAGCAGTTTGCAGAGATTACGGATCGGTCCATCCCCGCGCCCCCGACTGTTTGCATTTATCAGCCGGAAGAAATCCTGAAGCCCTATCTTTATGATTCATCCACGCCGCTAATCAATTTCGGCCTGGTTCGTCGCAGCGCTATCGAGCATATCCTGAAAGACGGGCTGGCGTTTGACCCGCGGGTCAAGCTGACAGCGGACTTCAATTATATGTTGGAGCTGCTTCTCAATTTCAGCATGGCTTATATCGAGGACCGGTGCGGCATCTGGCGTCTGCGGGCGAACAGCATGTCGGGGGATCGCGTTGCGCTCTGGCAGAGCCGGGCGGAGAGCCTTCAGTTTCTGCGCGAAGCCCCGGCGATGGCATCGGTCTCGGAAAAGAGCTGGAAAATGCTGATCGAGGCGGAGCATTCGGCCATCAGATACTGCGCGAAGATCCTGTCGACTTCGGGTGAGCGGGGAGCGGCGATCAAGATGCTTGTCCGGGAGTTTTTCTCCCACCCCAGCCTCAAAACGGCGGGCCTGCTCGGCGCGATTGGCCTCGGCCTGTCCTACCGGCAGGAGAAAAATTCAGACCGCGACTGGCGGGGCAGCACGATTAAGTAAATCCATACTCTAGGGTTAAATATGTATCGACCAATGCTTTTGCATGGCGGATGATATTTTGAATGGTTTTTATGGCTATAAACAGCTTTTTAAGTATGACGTAGCAGGTCGGGCGACAAAATAAAATTTACAGAAACCATCATCGGCGGAAATGCTCCGCATAAGTTCCGGACTATCCCGATGGAATTTTGGGCTTTGTTTCGTCAAATTTTAAAATAATGCATTTTTTTTTGACCTATCACTCATATGAGGGATGCGTGAAGGGGCGCATGGTCATATTTCTGTATTCAATCAGGAATATCTGGTTGTCGTGCTTGGCGATAGAGGCGGCAACCATTTGGGAGAAAGATACGGGATGTTTCGGAAATATGTCACGACAGCACTGGCGGTTTATCTGGTCATCGGGTCCATTACGGGGATCCCCCTGGCTGTCGGTGCGGAAATCGCGACCTCCCCGATCAAGGCTGAAGGGATCGCGGATGGCAGCGTATCCGTGGCGCATCAGACATCCGGCTTTGTGCTGCTGAATGAAAAGAAAGTCGGCAATAGCATAACAGGCGGCACGTCCGGCGGTTTGGCCGGGTTTGAGGCGCTTTCACCGGCGCTGCTGCTGTTTGGCGGTGCAATCGGGGCCATATTCTGGCTTGGTCGTCAGCGTAATTCGGAAAATTCAAACTGGGAATAAATGAATTTTGATTGTCAGAAAATTTCATACAGTAATTTTTTAGTCGAAGCCATGCCCGTTCCGGCCAGCTTCAGAGTATCATTATAGTACCCATCTAGAAGTGGTGGTCATATGACCGCCACTTTTTTTATCTAATGAATGTTCACGGGCTTGTTGATAGAATATGAAGGTTGATGTCAGTAACATGCGTACGTTCCCGATTTTAACCGATAACGGATTACGACAACAACAGAACCGGAAGATATTCTCGATGCCCCTGGCTCGACTGAGCAGACTGATATCAAGGCGCACGGCTGACGTAAGTGAAAAAGACGGTGACGCCACCGCCCGCCACCAGATCTCCATGAGCGGCGCCGCAATGCCGGACGGACATCGCGCCTATGTCATTGGCGATATTCATGGCCGGAAAGATCTGCTGCTGCCCCTGCTGGATCGCATCGACGCGGACAGGGCGCGCCACAGGGATGTCAAAAATCATCTGATTTTCCTCGGTGATTATATTGATCGCGGGCCGATGAGCGCCGGGGTCATCGACAAGATGCTGGAGCTGATGGAGGCGGAAAACAGCATCATCACCCTCAAAGGCAATCATGAGGCGGCGATGATGACCTTTTTGCAGGATCCGGTTAAGGGGAAGCGCTGGCTGCATTACGGGGGGGATGCCACGCTCAAAAGCTATGGCGTCGATGTCGATCTGGCAAAGCTGGACGAAAAATCAATTCACAGGATTACCCGAAGCTTCAAGAAAAGCCTGCCGGATTCGCATCTGCAATTCATCGGGATGTTGAACAACAGCCATACGCTTGGCGATTATTTCTTCGTTCATGCCGGCATCGATCCCGCCCATCCTATCGACGGGCAGCGGGAGCATGATCTGCTCTGGATCAGAGACAGCTTTCTCTCCCACGAAGGGCTGTATGAAAAGGTGGTCGTGCATGGCCACAGCATTATTCCGGAGCCGGAATTCCGCGAAAACCGCATCGGGATTGATACGGGTGCCTTTTATTCCAATGTGCTGACATGCCTTGTGCTTGAGGGAGATCGCAAGGAAATCCTATGAGATTTCGGCTTCTTTTCCGTCTTGTTCCGGCATTGCTATGCCTGTCCTTCTTTTTGCCTCATCTATCGGCCGCGGCGCAATACCAGAACGGACCGGATTCACCGGTGGGCTTTCTGGCCCGATCTGACGTGTTTCCAGTCGGCATCTGGTTGCAGGACCCGGTAAATGCGGCGGCCTTCAAGGCCATCGGCATCAATTTTTATGCGGGGCTGTGGAAAGGTCCGACGGAACGGCAGCTCCGGCAGCTTCAGACGGCGAGAATGGCCGTCTTTTCCCCGCAGAATGAAGAAGGGCTCAAAGTAACCTATAACGACATCATCGCGGGCTGGATCATGCCCGATGAGCCGGACAATGCGCAGTTGAAGGAAGGCGGCGGATTTGGGCCGCCCGTCCCCCCGGAGCAGGTCATCAGCCTGTATGAACAGATGAAGGCGCGCGACCCGTCGCGGCCCATCCTCCTTAATCTTGGTCAGGGAGTTGCGTGGGACGGCTGGTATGGCCGGGGAACGCGCAGTAATCACCCGGAAGACTATGAGACATATGTAAAGGCCGGAGATATTCTCTCCTTCGATATCTATCCGGTGACGCATCGGGACAGCGGGGTGCGCGGACGGCTTGATTATGTGGCGCGTGGTGTGGACCGCCTGTTGAAATGGTCGGGCGGGACGAAACCTGTCTGGAGCGTGATCGAGGCGAGCCGTGTCTCGAACGCCGAGCGGATGCCCGATGGCGAGGATGTCCGCCGCCTTGTCTGGCTCAGCATCATTCATGGTGCGCGCGGGATTATCTATTTCGTACATCAGTTCAGCCCGCGTTTTGTCGAGGCATCATTGCTGGAGAATGACCGCTTGCGCCAGGACATCACGCGGATTAACACCCGATTGCAGTCCCTTGCCGCGGTTTTGAACAGTGACGCCCTGCCGGATCTGGTGACGGTTGAACCGGACGCCATGACGCTCCCCGGCAGCATTGTCGCCATTTCCCGCCGGGATGAGTGTGATTTATATATCTTTGCCGGGTCCATCAGCCGGTTTCCGGCCACGGCCCGGTTCCGCCTGCCGGAGCCTGTACCTGCGGACCGGGCCGACGTGCTGGACGAAGGGCGGGTCGTTCGGCTGGAAAAAGGGCAGTTTGAAGATGAATTTGGCCCCTACGCGGTGCATCTTTACAAAATTCCGCACGGCGGCGCGGGATGCCTGCAGACGCGCAAATAGCCGTGTGGAAAAACCCTCGCGCCCGATCCATGGCGTGCAAGTGATGATCCGGCGTTCCAGGGGTCACACAGAATATTAAGCAAACGTTTGTTATATTTGTGAAACAATTCTCTTATATAGACCCTGTGCGCCAATCCTGAACAGTTTGATAGTCTGGTAAAATCGGACTGCAATTCTTTGGCGATGCCGCTTCACTTCTTTACATATTTCCCGGTCCTTTATATGCTTTCCGTGATGTTTAAGTAACACATTGAAAAATCATGTTTTTTATTCATTGTTTTATTTTGGGAAAAGTCTCTAAGGAATATCTTAATTTTACATGTCTATAGTGATTTGAAGTTGATCAGCAATCTGAAGGGGTAGGATTCGGACGATGGCCGTAAAAGCACAGGATTTGAAATCGGAACAGATTGATAATGTTCTCTCTATAGTTGAAAGCAGGCTTGACAAGAAAACGGCGTCCGATGCCGGGAAATTTGTCCGCCAGTTTTACGAAAGACCATCCCCTGAAGATGTAACGAGCGTTCTGCCGGAATATCTTTATGGTGCCGCCCTGTCGCTTTACAAATTTGCCGCAACGCGCCTTCCGGGAACGACAAAACTGCGGGTTTTCACGCCGGATCTGGAAGAACATGGCTGGAAAACCACCCATTCGGTCATTGAAATCGTCAATGACGACATGCCGTTTCTGGTCGATAGCGTGACGGCGGCCCTCAACAGCCGGGGCCTGACCGTGCATCAGGTCATTCATCCGGTTGTCTATGTGGAACGGGATAAGGAGGGCAACCGTATCCGCACGCTCGATGCCGAACCGTCCGGAAAATCATCCGCGCTTCGTGAAAGCATGATGCATGTGGAAATCGACGAGCAATCCGATCCGGCCATCCTGCTGGATATCGAAAAGAACCTGAACAGCGTGCTATCGGATGTCCGGCTTGCCGTTGCGGACTGGAAACCGATCCTGTCGAAGGTGGACGCGATCAGGGACGGGCTGAAGAAAAACCCGCCGCCGCTCGATCAGGGAGAAATTGACGAGGCGCAGGCCCTCCTCCAATGGATGTCGGACAATCATTTCACCTTTCTTGGCTATCGCGAATTTGAATTTGCCTCCGATGGCAAGGGAAAGTCTGATCGCTGGGGTCTGGTGGAAGGATCAGGCCTTGGTATTCTGCGTGACCCGTCCCGCCGGATTATGAGCGGCAGTATGGAAATGTCCCCGGAAGTGAAGGATTTTCTGCGGCGGCGTGAATTGGTTATCGTCACCAAGGCAAATGTGCGTTCGACGGTGCACCGGGCGGTGCATCTGGATTATGTCGGTGTGAAGAAATTCAATAAGAAGGGAGAGGTGATCGGCGAATGCCGCTTTACCGGCCTGTTCACCTCTGCCGCCTATAACCGTATTCCCCGTGATATCCCCTATCTCCGGCGCAAGGTCAGCCAGACGCTGGAAATGACGGGGTTTGCCAAACACAGTCACGACGAAAAAGCCTTCACCCATATCCTGGAAAGCTACCCCCGGGATGAGTTGTTTCAGATATCCGTTGAGGATCTTCTGATCAATGCGGGGAAAATCCTGTCGCTTCAGGAACGTCCCCGGATCGGTGTCCTGCTGCGCCGGGATCGGTTCGAACGGTTTGTCTCGGCCATCGTCTATATTCCGCGGGAAAAATTCAATACGGACCTGCGCCGCAAGTTCGGGGATGTGCTGGCCGAGGCGCATAATGGCAGCCTGTCTTCCCATTACGCGCTGGTTGGCGATGATCTGCTGGCGCGCATCCATTACATTATTGCCCTCAAATCCAAGCACAAGCCCGTGGTGGATGAAACGGATCTGGAGCGGCGGCTGGTCGCGGCCTCCCGTAGCTGGACGGATGATCTTGACGACGCGCTTCTGGAAAGATGGGGGGAGGAGAAGGGCTTACGCCTGCGCGCCCGCTATGGTCATGCTTTTCCGGCGGCCTATCGCGAACGCTTCAATGCCGATCTTGCCCTCTATGACATTGAAAAGATCGAAGCGACCTTAAAAACCGGCGCGCTCACCCTCAATCTTTATCGCTGGGTGGAGGATGCCGACAGCACGGTCCGCTTCAAGGTCTACAGCCATAACACGCCACTCACCCTGTCCGATTGCCTGCCGATGCTTGAGAATATGGGGCTCAAGGTATTGGCGGAAAACCCTTATCTGATTACGTCGGAAGAATTGTCGGGCAAGGTCTGGATTCATGATTTCGAGCTAATCGAACCGGGCGGCTATGCCCTCGACCTGCATGAATTGAAGGCGAATTTCGAAGAAACCTTCCGGCGCGTCTGGACCGGTGATATGGAGAATGACGGCTTCAACCGGCTGGTTCTCCGGGCCGGTCTGGACTGGGTCAATATCACGATCCTCAGGGCTTATGCAAAATTCCTGCGTCAGGCCGGAATTACTTATAGTCAGACATATATGATGAATGCCCTGGCCGGAAATCCCGAGATTGTCCGGCGGCTTGTCGAGCTTTTCCACCTCCGCTTTGATCCGGCGGGGGAGACAGATCGTGACGAAAAGTCGGCAATTGTTGTGGAAGGAATTTGGCCCTTACTGGACGAGGTGAGCAGCCTGGATGAAGACCGGATCCTGCGCCGGTTCGTCAATCTTGTGCTCAACACGCTGCGCACCAACCTGTTCCAGAACCGCCTGGATGAGCAGGGCAAGCCGTATTTTTCCTTCAAGCTGGACAGTCAGAAGATTGACGAATTGCCGCTGCCGCGTCCGTTCGTTGAAATTTTTGTCTACAGCCCGCGGGTCGAAGGCGTCCATTTGCGCGGTGGCAAGGTGGCGCGCGGCGGTTTGCGCTGGTCCGACCGGCGGGAGGACTATCGCACCGAAGTGCTGGGTCTGATGAAGGCGCAGATGGTAAAAAATACCGTCATTGTGCCGGTCGGCTCCAAGGGAGGGTTTTACCCCAAGAATTTGCCAAATCCGGCAGACAGGGATGCGTTTCTCGCCGAAGGGGTGAATTGCTACAAGATTTTCATCTCCGGCCTTCTCGATATCACGGATAATTATGTCGGCAGCGATGTCGTGCCGCCCAAGGATGTGGTCCGGCATGACATGGATGATCCCTATCTCGTCGTGGCGGCGGACAAGGGAACGGCGACCTTCTCCGATATTGCCAATGCGGTGGCCATTTCCTATGGCTTCTGGCTTGGGGATGCTTTTGCCTCCGGCGGGGCGGCGGGATACGATCACAAGAAAATGGGCATTACCGCCCGCGGCGCCTGGGAATCGGTGAAGCGTCATTTCCGGGAAATCGGGGTTGACACCCAGACACAGGAATTCACGGTTGCCGGCATTGGCGATATGTCGGGGGATGTGTTCGGCAACGGGATGCTGCTTTCCGAAAAGATACGTCTGGTGGCGGCTTTCGATCATCGCAATGTTTTTATTGATCCCACGCCTGACGTGGCGAAAAGTTACAAGGAACGCAAGCGGATGTTCGCGCTGCCCCGTTCCTCATGGGAGGATTACGATCAGAAGCTGATCTCAAAGGGCGGCGGCGTTTTTGACCGCAAGGCGAAGTCCGTCCGCCTGTCCCCTGAGATCAAGACGTTGCTCGATATATCGGCGGATCAGGTGACGCCGAACGAGCTGATCTCCGCCATTCTGAAGAGCCGGGTTGACCTGCTGTGGTTTGGCGGCATCGGCACCTATATCAAGGCAAGCCATCAGAGTAACGGCGATGTCGGGGACCGGGCAAATGATGCGATCCGTATCAACGGCAAAGACGTCCGCGCAAAAGTCATTGGCGAAGGCGGTAACCTCGGCGTGACGCAGCTTGGCCGGATTGAATATGCGCTGGTTGGTGGACGGCTCAATACGGATGCCATTGATAATTCTGCCGGGGTAGACTGCTCTGACCATGAAGTGAATATCAAAATTCTGCTGCGGGCGGTTCTTGATGACGGGGAGATGACAGAAAAACAGCGTGACCGGCTGCTTGAAGATATGACGGATGATGTGGCCGCCCATGTTCTGGTGGATAATTATCTGCAAACGCAGGCGCTCAGTACCGCGGAACGGCAGGGCATCGACAATTTTTCTGAAAATGTGCTGTTCATGCGCGCCCTGGAAAAACAGGGGCGGCTGGACCGGGCTGTTGAAAACCTCCCCGATGATGAGGAGATTATCCGCAGGCAGGCCGCCGGGCTTGGCTTCACGCGGCCGGAAATGTCGGTATTGATGGCCTATGCCAAAATGACGCTTTATCTCGATATTCTGGAAACCCGGCTGCCCGATGATCCCTATTATGATCTATGGCTGGCGGATTATTTTCCGCCGCAACTGCGCAAGAAATATGCGGCCTATATTGCCGGTCATCGGCTCCGGCGCGAAATTGTCACCACCATTATCGTCAATCAGCTCGTCAACAGGGCCGGTCCGACCTTTGTCATGGGGATGATGGAGGAACAGGGCTGCGGGCCTGAGGATGTTGCCCGCGCCTTTGCGCTTGTCACGGCGGTCTTCGATCTGGGGCAGATCGCCGCCGGGATCGAGGCGCTGGATAATCAGGTGGAGACCGCCGTTCAGGGCAGAATGATCGACGTCACGCAACGCCTTGCGCGGCGGGCGACCCTCTGGTGCCTGCGCCATCTGAGCCGCTTTGGCGACATCAGCGGCGAGATAAAACTGCTGACTGCCGATGTTCGTAAATTTGAAGAAGGGCTGGACGGATTGTTAAGTGCGGAAGGCAAAAACCGTTACACCATGCGCGCGGATCTGCTTGTCGCGGAGGGCGTGCCGGAGACGCTGGCGCGACGTGTGGCGGCGCTGGGTCCGCTGCGTTCCGCTCTTGATGTGGTGCAGGCCGGAAAAACATCCGGAAAGCCGATCACGGAGGTGGGGGAGGTTTACTTCATTGTCGGGGCGGACCTCAATCTCGACTGGCTGCGCACCGCCGCGGAGGGGATTGAACCTGATAATGATTGGGATCGCCTTGCCGTAACGGCGCTGATTGATGACCTGTATGGACAGCAGCGGGCAATAACAACCGCCGCCCTTGCCGCCGCGAACGGGCATACAGGACGCGCGGCATTTGATTTCTGGGCAAGCAACAATCACCGGATGATCGCCCGTCTTGATGATCTTGTGAAGGAGTTGAAATCTGTCGGATCGCTGGATATTCCAAAGCTGGTTTTCGCAAATCAGCAGTTCCGGTCACTCGTCGGCTGAAAGGGCATCTATTGAAAAAGATCGGGGCGCTCGTTTTTCCGGGGTTTGAGCTTCTGGATCTGTTTGGACCGCTGGAAATGTTCGGTATGGCAAAAGACTTTTTCCAGATCGACATCATTGCGGAAGCCCATGGGCCGGTGGCCAGCAATGCCGGTCCTGTCGTTATGGCGGACACCGGGTTTGACTCACCTGCCGGATATGATCTGCTGCTTGTCCCGGGTGGGATGGGAACACGGGTTGAAATTGCTAACGACCGGTTGCTGGAGTGGCTGAAAAAATCTGAAGGCGCGGCGGATATCGTCATGAGTGTCTGTACGGGGAGTGCCTTGCTGGCAAAGGCGGGATTGCTGGCCGGACGGCGGGCGACCAGCAACAAGATGGCATTTGACTGGGTCTGTTCGGTCGGCCCCGGCGTTGACTGGGTGGCGGAAGCGCGCTGGGTCGAAGATGGGAAGATCTTCACCTCATCCGGCGTCTCGGCGGGCATGGATATGTCACTTGCCGTGATTGCCCGCTTGCATGGGGTCGAGGTTGCCCGCAAAATTGCCATTGCCGCCGAATATGAGTGGCAGGAAGAAGCAGATCGCGACCCGTTTGCCCGGCTGCACGGACTTGTCTGAAAAAATTCATGAGCAGCTGATTGTCTATCCTCTCGCTTTGGCGTAGCGTGACATTCCGGCTTGGATGTGCAGGGGGTGATTATGACGGCGGAGAACGGCCATCCGGCCACGGAGGCAAGCAGGCTCGGGAAATTTTCCTGGGCGCTTTTTGACTGGGCGAACCAGCCCTATTTTACAGTCGTCACCACCTTTATCTTTGCCCCCTATTTCACCACTTTTGTCGCCGCCACCCCGGCGGAGGGGCAGGCCTACTGGGGCTATACCCAGGCCATTGCCGGAATATTGATTGCCATTCTCAGCCCGGTTCTGGGCTCCATCGCCGATGCGGGCGGCGCGCGGAAACCCTGGATCCTGTCCTTCACCCTGCTGTGCGCCGTTGGCGCATTCTCACTCTGGTGGGCGCTGCCCGGTCAGGAAAGCGGTATCCTCTGGATCCTCAGCGGGATCATCATCGGCACGATCGGCGTCGAATTTGCCATTGTCTTCAACAATGCCATGCTGCCAAGCCTTGTGCCGCAGGCCCGCATGGGGCGGCTCAGCGGTTTTGGCTGGGGCCTCGGCTATATCGGCGGCCTGATTGTCCTTTTTATCGTGCTGCTCTGCTTTTCCCTGCCGGAGACGGCGATGTTCGGTCTGAATAAGGAAATGCATGAACAGGACCGCATTACAGGCCCCATTTCCGCCCTCTGGTTCCTTGTCTTCATCATTCCCATGATGCTGTTCACGCCGGACCGGGCGCGGACGGGAATTGCAAAAGGCGCCGCCGTGCGTCAGGGAATATCAACGCTGGTTGACACGTTGAAGTCGCTCAAGGATTACCGGAATATTGTCTATTTCCTGATTGCGCGCATGTTCTATAACGACGGCATTCTCGCGCTCATCGGGTTTTCGGGCATCTATGCGGCGGGGCTTTTCGGATGGGGTACGACAGAGCTCGGTATCTTCGGCATCCTGATCAATTTCTTTGCCATCGGCGGCTCCTTCGCGGGGGGATATCTCGATGACCGGCTGGGATCGAAACCCACCATTGTGATATCCGTGCTGGGGCTTGCCTTTGCCTCCGTCGGGGTGCTCTCCATCAGCAATGGTCAGGTGCTGTTTGGCCTGCCCGCTGCCATGCCAGTGGAGGGCGGCGCGCTGTTCGCCAGCCCGGCAGAGATTGTTTTCATGATCTTTGCCTTCATCATGGGGCTTTTCTTCGGCCCCGCGCAGGCCGCCAGCCGGACACTCATTGCCCGCATGTCCCCGCCGGAAAAAGCCGGGGAGTTCTTCGGGCTTTTCGCGCTGTCAGGCAAGGCAACGGCTTTTGTCGCGCCGCTGCTGATCGGGATCGTGACTTCCGCAACCGGGCAGCAGCGCCCGGCGATGATCGTGATTTTTGCGCTTCTGATGATCGGCGCGGCACTGATGAGCTTTGTGCGGGAGCCGGAGCGTTCCCGCTGAGGCTCAGGCGAGTTTGACGGCGGTGCCCGAAACAGTGACCATCAGCATGCTGTCGCCGATGACCTCGACATCCATTGCAATGCCGATCACAGCATCGGCGCCCATTTCTGCGGCCTCATCCTTCATATCCTGAAGGGCGTGGGCGCGGGCATTGCGGATTTCCTTCTGGTAGGAGCCGGAGCGTCCGCCCAACGTGTCCCGCACGCGGGCGAAGAAATCCCGCACGAAGTTTGATCCCATGACGGCCTCACCGCCGACGATGCCGATGTAGGAGGCAACATCTCTGCCTTCAATAGACCCTGTTGTCGTGATAATCATGCCGGAACTCCCCCTCGGATAAGATCAATGACGGAAATGTCGCATACCGGTGAAGACCATGGCAAGCCCGGCGTCATCGGCGGCGGCGATGACTTCATTATCGCGCATGGAGCCACCGGGCTGGATCACCGCGGTTGCCCCTGCTTCGGCGGCGGCGAGCAAGCCATCCGCGAAGGGGAAAAACGCGTCGGAGGCAACAACGGAGCCTTTGGCCCAGGCGGTTGTCTCGCCGGCATTCTGCGCGGCCTCCAGCGATTTGGCGGCGGCAATTTTGGACGAATCAACGCGGCTCATCTGGCCCGCGCCGACGCCGACCGTTGCGCCGTCCCGGACATAGACAATGGCGTTCGATTTCACATGCTTGGCCACCGTAAAGGCGAAGCGGAGGTCTTTCATCTCCTGTTCGCTCGGTGCGCGTTTGGTGACCACCTGCAATTCCGGCTGGGCGGTCAGGGCATTGTCACGATCCTGGATGAGATATCCGCTCGCGAGGGACTTGATGACGCGCCCGGCGGCTTTGGGATCGGGCAGACCGCCGGTCAGCAGCAGGCGCAGGTTCTTCTTGGCGGCAATGATTTCTCGCGCGGCCTCATCCGCCTCGGGGGCGATGATCACTTCGGTGAAAATTTTGACGATTTCCTCTGCCGTCGCCGCATCCAGTGTCTGGTTGAGGGCAATGATCCCGCCAAAGGCCGAAGTGGTATCGCAGGCAAAGGCGCGGCGATAGGCTTCCGCCAGCGTCGGCGCCGTGGCAACGCCGCAAGGGTTGGCATGCTTGATAATGGCGCAGGCCGGGCCGCTCACCTTCGGGTCAAATTCGGCAACCAGTTCAAACGCGGCGTCGGTGTCGTTGAAATTGTTATAGGAGAGTTCTTTCCCCTGAAGCTGGCGCGCGCTGGCGACGCCGATGCGTTTCTCATCATTGGCATAGAAAGCGGCCGTCTGATGCGGGTTTTCACCATAGCGCAGGATCTGCTGGCGGGTGCCCGCCAGAACCAGCCGGTCCGGATAGGTTTCGCCGAGCTGTGCGGCATACCAGCTGGAAATGGCGGCATCATAGGCGCCGGTGCGGGCATAGGCCTTGGCGGCCATTTTCTTGCGCAGCTCAAGGGATGTCTTGCCGCCGGTCTCCCCCAGCTCGTCAATCACGCTCTGATAATCGCTGCTGTCCACAATAACCGTGACGAAGCCGTAATTCTTGGCGGCGGAGCGGATCATCGCCGGGCCGCCGATGTCGATATTTTCGATGCAGCTATGGAAATCCGCGCCCTTGGCGACCGTCTCTTCAAAGGGGTAGAGATTGACGACGACAAGGTCGATCCCGCCGATTTGGTGATCCGCCATCGCCTTGGCATGATCGGGATTGTCCCTGAGCGCGAGGATGCCGCCATGGACCGTGGGGTGCAGCGTCTTGACGCGCCCGTCCATCATCTCGGGAAAGCCGGTGTGATCGGCGACTTCGGTCACCTTGACGCCCGCCTCCATCAGCATTTTGGCGCTGCCGCCGGTGGACAGGATTTCAACATTGAGCGCGGCGAGTGCCTTGCCGAGCTCAACCAGGCCGGATTTGTCGGAAACGGAAATGAGGGCGCGGGAAACGGGTTGCAAATCGGTGCGGGACATCGACGGATTTCATCCTCTGTGAGGTGATTTAAGGGAGTATGCGCCCTATAGCACGCAGGGCGGATTTGCGGAACCTTTTAACGAAAAAAAAACTTGGACAAACTAATATCGCGGCGTTACCAAACTACGGACATATTTATACAGGATATTCTCTCCTATGGTACATACAGCTCCTGCGGCTCTCAAAGGCGGCAACAAGGTCAGCGGCAAGACCAAGATTTCTATTGTGGGCCTCGGCTATGTCGGGCTTCCCCTGGCTGTTGCCCTTGCAAGAAGTTTTGACGTTGTCGGTTATGACGTGAACGAGAATCGCGTGAAGGAGCTGCGGCAGGGCCATGACCGCACCATGGAAATTGATACGCCTTCCTTGCGCGCCAGCAGTGTGCGCTTCACGACCGATATCAACGATACGCGCGATGCGGATATTCACATTGTCACCGTGCCGACGCCGGTGGATGAAGATGACAAACCGGATCTCAATCCCCTCAAAGGCGCATGTGAGGCGGTTGGCCCGGTTCTGAAGAAGGGCGCGATTGTCGTTGTGGAAAGCACGGTTTATCCGGGCGTTACCGAAGATGTCTGCGGCCCTATCCTTGAGGAAACATCGGGCATGACATCGGGAACCGATTTCTATCTCGGCTACTCGCCGGAGCGGATCAATCCGGGCGACAAGGTGCATACCGTTGACAAGATCATCAAGGTCGTCTCCGGCCAGACGGACGAAGTGACCAATATTCTGGCCGATATCTATGGCGCGGCGACCACCGGCGGCACCTATCGCGCCCGCAATATCAAGACGGCCGAAGCGGCGAAAGTGATCGAGAACGCCCAGCGCGACATCAATATCGCCTTCGTCAATGAAGCAACGATGATTTTCCAGAAGCTTGGCATTTCGGCCTATGACGTTCTGGAAACGGCGGGCACCAAATGGAATTTTCTCAATTTCACCCCCGGCCTCGTGGGCGGCCACTGCATTGGCGTTGATCCCTTCTATCTCGCCCACCGGGCCAATGAAGTCGGCCATTTCGCCGATCTCATCCTCACGGGTCGGCGGATTAATGAGAATATGGGCCGCTTTATCGCCGAAAGCGTGCATTCCAACCTGTCGGGCAAGAGCAAGATCCTTGTCCTTGGCGTGACCTTTAAGGAAAACGTCCCGGACCTTCGCAATACCAAGGTGGTTGATATCATCCAGGTGCTGCGCGAATTGGGCCATGAGGTGGATGTGCATGATCCGCTGGCGGACAAGGATGAGGCGAGCCAGTTCCTCGATATTGACCTGATCGAAAACCTTTCCGATCTCAACGGCTATGATGCGATTGTGGGTGCCGTGGCGCATTCCGTCTATCGCGATCTGTCTCCGGCGGCGCTGGAGGAAATGGTGGGCGGCAAGGGGCTGCTTGCCGATGTCAAGGGGATCTGGCGCAATACGGAATTTTCCCCCGACATCAAACGCTGGCAGCTTTGAGAATATCTGCCTGAAGGTCAGTCCGACAGGCGGGTCAGCGCCCATTTGATCAGGATCGGTTCCTGGTCGATAAGCTGCCCGCCGATGACGATTTGCTGGTTGTGCCGCCGTTCGCCGGGTTCTCCGCAATAGACGCTTTCTTCCAGTGACAGCCGCGCCGCGCCGGTCAGGAATTTCCATCCCATTCCGCTTGCCGTGCGGATCAAAATATTCTTGCCGCTGGCGCTCCGGGAAATGCTGAGATCCGGATGCAGGTGAAAGCGCAGGCTGAAATGCGAGCGTCCGCCCTCGGGCATGCGTTCGGGGATGATCTGGTCTTCGCCCCGAAGGGCAAGGCCGGTGGCGTCCAGATAGAGCCGCCGCCGGTGTAGAATGCCGACGCTTTCCCGATAGCCGTGGCTTTCAAGGTCAAGCCAGATATTCCCTTCATCCTCATTGCGGACGACATTGGCCCGCGTCTCATCGCCGGAATTGCGCGGGGCATAGGCCGCGTTGATATTATCGAAGCCGAGCGTTGAATGCGCGGCCGTTGCCGCCAGCGCCCGCGCCCAGGCGGAGGAGGGGTCGCGGACACCGCCGCAATTAACGATCAGCCGCTCCCGCCCATAGCTGAATTCAAAGCTCATCAGCCCGGCATGCTGTTGCTCGCCCTTGTTCCGTCCGCCTTCGCCGCTTTCAAGGATGAGCAGGGCGCGGCCCGCTTTCAGCCGTTCGAAGCCGCCTTGCGGAAAACGGTGCGGCGCGCGGCCCGTCGCATCGGACAGGCTGAGGATATTATCGCAATATCCTTCCGGCAGTGTCAGGCCGCCATTGAAGAGGGCGAGGCGGCCATCCCCATGCTGGAAAAAGCGAATGGCGGGCGCCAGCCGGTCAATGGCGTTATTGATGGCCACGGGCACCATCTCATTGGCCGCCATCAATGTATTGCGAATGCCGACAAGATCGCCGAGGAGGGTGAGGTGGCGTTCGGGGTTGCGGCTGATATGACATCCATCCGCGAGCACGATACGGCCGAGCTCCGTCTCCATCTGGGAAAGGTGTTTGGACGCGCTTTTCGCCATATCGGGAAAGGCGAGAGATCCATAGAGCAGGGCCTGCCATGTGGCGATGCGATCCTCCCCCCGCGACTTTGCCCGCGCCAGCCGGCCAAGGTGGATATACTGGCGGCGGAGCGAGCGCAGAAAGGGATAATTGAAATCATCACCGTCCTGTTCCAGCAGGAAATTATTGTGGCAGAACCAGGCGGTCAGGCGGCGGGCGAGAACCTCCTCGTCCCAGAAATAGGGATGATAGGCATCAAATTCTTCAATCCAGGCGAGAATGAGGGCGCGGGCGTGGCGTTTCGCCGCGTCGCTCCCGTTGGCGGCGAAATCGCGCAGCCAGGCAAATTCATGCAATTCCCTGTACCAGGACAGGGGCATCCCCTCAATCCGCCAGGGATTCTGGTCATCCTGCTCATGGATGGTTCCGGCAAATTCAAAATGTCCCTGAAAGATGTTGTCGGCCCGCTCGGCATTGCCGGGAAAGATATCGGTCGGTGCCAGATTAAGCCGTTTTGGCACCCGGCTTTTCAAAAGCGCCTGATAGGCCCGGCTCGCATAGATGACATCGGAAACAAGTCGCCGCGACGGGAAGCCTTCTTTCGCAGGCATGATCGCGGCTTTGTTCATTTCCGCCCCAGCACCGCATTGATGTTGGCGGCATATTGCTCGGCACCGCCTTTGAAGACGGCGCTTCCCGCCACCAGCATATCCGCGCCCGCCTCAATCACCAGCGGGGCCGTTTCCGCATTGATGCCGCCATCCACCTCAAGATCGATATCGCGGCCCGATGTGTCGATCATCTGACGCAGGGTGCGGATTTTCTCAATCTGCGAAGGAATGAATTTCTGCCCGCCAAAGCCGGGATTGACGCTCATCACCAGCACAAGATCGACGATATCCATGACATGTTCAAGGGTCGCGGCCGGTGTGGAGGGGTTCAACGAAACCCCCGCCTTCACGCCATGGGATTTGATGAGCTGCAATGTGCGGTGCAGATGCGGCCCCGCTTCCTGATGCACGGTGATGATATCCGCGCCGCCCTCAACAAACTCGGCAATATAGGGATCGACGGGGGAGATCATCAGATGAACGTCAAACGGCAGGTCGGAATAGCCGCGAACAGACTTCATCACGGCGGGTCCGAAGCTGATATTGGGCACAAAATGTCCGTCCATCACGTCAATATGGATGAAATCGGCGCCGGCGCGGGTGACATCCCGGACTTCCTCGCCGAGTTTTGCAAAATCGGCCGCGAGAATGGAAGGGGATATTCTGACCGGTTTCTGCATGATGTTCCTTAAATCGAAAGATGACAGATGTAACGCTTCAGGTTAGGAAATTCTTTAGCATGACAGCAGGGGGCGCTCAAGCAACCCTTATGATATTTTGCGCAGACGCGCGGCGAAAAACCCATCCATTCCACCAAGATGAAAGGGCAGGCAGCGCAGATCCCCTTGTGGATTGATCAGCTCCGCCACATCGCCGACCTCCCCCGCCGTGACGGGCAGCCGTTCGAAATCGCTATGCCGCGCGAGGAAGGCGCCGATCTGTTGTTCGCCTTCTGAGGCCTGGAGGGAGCAGACGCTATAGACCAGCATCCCGCCGGGTTTCAGAATATCCGCCGCATGATCCAGCAGCCGGGATTGCAGGGCGGCGAGCTTTGTCACATCGTCCGGTGACTTGAGATAGGCCACATCCGGGTGGCGGCGCAGGGTGCCGGTGCTGGAACAGGGGGCATCGAGAAGAATGCCGTCGGGCGCCGTTGCCGGGGTGTATTTTTCCGCCTCCGCGACGATGACCTCCACCTCCAGTTTCAGCCGGTCCATATTCTGCTGCAAACGCTTGAGCCGCCCTTTGGAACGATCGAGCGCAATCACATGGGCGCCGCCGCTTGCGAGCTGCGCCGTCTTGCCGCCGGGCGCGGCGCAGATATCGAGGATATTTTTGCCCCGGACATCGCCAAACAGGCGGGCGGGCAGGGCGGCGGCGGCATCCTGTATCCACCACTCCCCTTCCTCAAAGCCGGGCAACTCTGGGATATCGCCGCTGTTGTTGCGGCGCAGGGTGCCGGTTGGCAGGATATCGGCCGCCAGCAAGGGGGCCCATTTTTCCGCCTTGTCCCGGATGGTGATGTCGAGGAGGGCTTCTTGCCGGTGCGCGGCGGCAATCCGGCGCGTGACATCTTCGCCATAATGGTCCTGCCAGGCCTGCCAAAGCCAGCCCGGCGTGTTGAGTTTTTCGGCATCCAGAGTGGACAGCAGCTTGGCGCCCTGCCGGTCCGTTCGCCGCAGCAGGGCATTGACCAGCCCCTTGTATTTGCTGCGTTCGGGGATAAGCGCCACGGTGTCATGAACGGCGGCGTGGGACGGGATGTCGAGAAACAGGATCTGCGTGATACCGATCCGCAAGGCATGGCGGACGTCAACGATCTTTTCGGGCAGCGGCCGTTCCAGCATCCGGTCGATCAGCGCATCAATCACGCCGAGATGCCGGAGCGTTGTCGAGACAATGGCGCGGGCCAGCGCCCTGTCGCGGCCGTCCAGGCCTTTCAGGGTTTCATCCAGCACATCGTCGAGCGCCTGATGCTTTTGCAGCACCCGGGAAAGGATCTGAATGGCGGCGGCGCGGGAGGAGGTGACGGATTTGGATTGCATGATCGGCTTCTAGCCGAATTTTGCCTTGCGGTCCAGAGATGCATCGGAAATACTGTCGGCGGCGGCCGGATCCGCCTTTTCCCGTCCAGCCAGGAAATGTGATGAGATGACCGATAAGAAAGCCGAAAAGAACGTAACACAGGACGACGCGCATAAAAAAACGCCGGAGAAGAAAACGACCCTGAAGGAAATCGGCGGTCCCAGCGGGCTTGAACCGACACGATATGGCGACTGGGAACGCAAGGGTATCGTCAGCGATTTCTGATCCGTCCGCCTCAGCTTGCCGGTTTTCCGCGCTCTGACAGCCAGATGCCGAACAGGACAAAGGCCAGCGCGACGCCGTGGAACATCTCGAACGGCTCTCCGAGATAGGCAACCGCGAAGATGGACGCGAAAATCGGCACCAGGTTGACGAAGACACCGGCCCGGCCCGGCCCGATCAGGCTGACCCCTGTCATGAAGGCGATTTGCGAGATGATGGAGGCGAAAAGCGCCGCCAGCAGGGCAACGATCCAGCCCGTGACCGTCGGCATGATAAAATTCCCCATGCTGATCTCAACTGCGACAAACGGCGCCGAGGTGATCATCGCCGCAATGGACATGACCGTAAAGAAGGAGAAGGCCGAAATGTTGGGGCGAAAGCGCAGGGCCACCGTATAACCGGCATACAGCGCACAAGCGAGCAGCATCATCGCATCCCCTTCATTGATCTGGAAACTGGCCAGCCGTTCGAACGATCCGGCGGCCGCGACGATAATGACGCCAATAATGGTGGTGGCGACACCGACATATTGCAGCAGCGTGACCCTTGTTTTGAAAACCAGAAAGGCGCCGATCAGGACGAACACCGGAATGGCGCCCTGAAGAATGCCGATGTTGATTGCCGTTGTTGAATGCGCCGCAACGTAAAACAGGATATTGAACGTCGTGAAGCCAAACCCGCCCATGGTCAGGATGTAAAGGAAATGCTTTTTCAGGATGTGCCGGTCCCGCCACAAATAGCGGTGCGCAAACACGCTCAGGATTAAAACGACCAGCATCCAGCGCAGGAACACCAATGTCATCGGCGCAATTTCCCCGACCGCGACCCGGCCCAGAATCGCATTCATTCCCCAGCATGCAGTTGTCAGGGTGAGAAGCAGATAGGCCCGGAGATTGCTTGCCTGATTGGGCGTGGGATTGGATGAAGACATGGCACTTTTTCAAATCGTCGCGGATTGGACGGAAACCTTACGCCATACGCCTGGATGCGCCAACCGTTTTGATGACGGGGCTGCTTTGAGTAATGCACATACCCCGCCCCAGACGGGGCAGGCTCAGAGACCGCCCATCTTGTTGATCAGCGCCCAGGCCTTGTCATCCACCGGAACCACCGACAGGCGGCTCTGGCGGACAAGGCCGAAATCCTCAAGCCGCGGATCGGCCTTGATATCGGCCAGCGTTACCGGGCTCGGCAATGCCTTGACCGCCTTGACATCCACCATGCCAAAGCGGCCCTTTGCATCGCTCGGGTCGGGATAATATTCCTTGATGACTTCCACAATACCGACAATCTGCTTTTCGGAAACCGAGTGATAGAAAAAGCAAAGATCGCCGATCTTCATCTCTTTCAGATTGTTCGATGCCTGATAGTTGCGCACCCCGTCCCAATGGGTGCCCTTCTCTCCGGCGTCAAGCTGATCCTGCCAGGACCAGGTGCCCGGTTCCGATTTCACAAGCCAGTATTTCATCAGGTCTCCTGTTTTTTCCGTTTTCCGGGGAAAATACCCATCTGCTTGGCAATGATTTCCAGCATGATCTCATTGGCGCCGCCGCCGACCGACGACAGGCGGAGATCGCGATAGCCGCGGGAAATCCAGGTTTCGTTCATGAAGCCCTGCCCGCCCCAATATTGCAGGCACTCATTCGGGATCTTGTTGCACAAGGTGCCGATAAAGTACTTCGCCATGGAGGCCAGCTTGGTCACGTCATTGCCGTTCTTATACTCTTCCGCCGCATGGTAGAGCAGGGCGCGCCCGGCTTCAACAAGGCTCTGCAACTCGGCCAGCTTGTGATAGACGACCTGCTTGTCCAGCAGGGTTTCGCCGAACACCTTGCGCATGCCGGTATATTCAATGGTATCCTCAACCGCCACTTCGCAGCCGCGCAGCGCCCGGGCGGAGATATACAGCCGTTCTTCCTGGAACTGGCGCATCTGATAGATGAAGCCCATATTTTCCTCGCCGATCAGATTGCGGGCGGGAACCCGCACATCGTCAAAGAAAAGCTGCGCCGTGTCGGAGCATTTGAGCGCCATCTTGTCGAGCTTGCGGGCAACCGAGACGCCCTTTGTCTTCAGCGGCACAATAATCAGCGATTTGTTGCGATGCGGCCCTGCGTCCTGCGACGTGTTGCAGAGAAGGCAGATCCAGTCGCCCTGCACGCCGTTGGTGATCCACATTTTCTGGCCGTTGATGACATAGTCATCGCCGTCACGGCGGGCATAGGTCTTGGTGCTCGCCACGTCCGAACCGGCGCTTTCCTCGCTTACCCCGATGCAGCCCACCAGATCACCGGCAATGGTCGGAACCAGAAATTCCTGTTTCAGCTCCTCGCTGCCGTAATTTGCAAGGGCGGGCGTGCACATGGATGTCTGCACGCCGATCGAGGTGGAAACGCCGTTCGCCCGGCAGCCGCCGAGGGTTTCCGCCAGCACCATCTCATAGGTGAAATCGAGATCGAGGCCGCCATATTTTTCCGGCTTCGAGATGCCCAGAAGCCCGGCATTCCCCATGATTTTCATAATCTTGTGCGCCGGGAATATCTCCGCCTCTTCCCATTCGTTGACATATGGATTGATATGTTCATCCATAATCTTTTGAACGGTATTCTTGAGCGCGCGATGTTCTTCTGTGAACAGCATGTTGGTATCCTCTTTTTTTATTATTATTTGAACGCTGTTAATACATCATAATCCTTGGGCAAAGGCAATATATGCCCTGACTTAAAGCCCCTTGCCGACGGCATGTCGCCAGGGCCTGACGACCACAGTCTCAAACAGCCCTGCGGCGGCATAGGGGTCCTGTGCAACCCATGATTTGGCGGCCTCAAGGTCCGCATCTTCAAAGATCAGCAGGCTGCCGTTCGGCGTTTCGCTGTCATCGCCGAGTGTCGGCCCGCCAACTTTGAGCGCGTCTCCCTTCTCGGCAAGAAAGGCGAGATGCGCGGGGCGCGTCTCCAGACGGACGTTTAGATGATCGGGCTTGTCCGTGCAGCAGGCAATGAACAACATGGTTTTCTCCTTGTTTTTTAGGGATTAAAATCCGGCGAGCCGTTCATCGCGGAAGGGCCGGGCGAGCAGGTCCTCGACAGCGCTGGACACCGCGACGCCCCCGTTCAGGATTTCATTAACGGCGTAGCAGATGGGCATTTCGATATTGAACTTTTCCGCCAGCCGGCAGATGGCGGAGGCGGTATAGACCCCTTCGGTAACAGCGCGGCGCTGCTGCAAAATCTCGCCCAGGATGTCGCCCTGACCGAGGGCGGCGCCCAGGGAGAAATTGCGCGAGGCCGGGGACGAGCAGGTCAGGACCAGATCGCCAAGGCCGGACAATCCCATCAGGGTTTCCGCCCGCGCGCCCAGCCGGTCGCCCAGCCGCAGAATCTCCGCCATGCCGCGGGTGATCAGCGCGGCGCGGGCGTTCTCGCCGAGTTTGCCGCCCGACACAACCCCGCAGGCGATGGCGAGAACATTTTTGACGGCGCCGCCGATCTGCGCCCCGATCACGTCATCCGTGAGATAGGGCCGAAAGGCGGGCAGGCCAATCGCTTTCACCAGGGCGGTTCCCATATCGCGATCCGCCACGGCGAGGGTGGCGGCGGCAGGCAGGCCCATGGCGATTTCGCGCGCAAAATTGGGGCCGGAGAGGATGGCCGCCGGGTTTTCCGGCGTGACCTCCTGCATTACTTCGCTCATTAATCGGCCGCTGTCCTGCTCGATCCCCTTGGCGCACATGACAAGGACGGTTTCGGGGGTGAGGAAGGGCTTCAGCGCCCCCAGCGTCTCGCGCACATGCTGCGCCGGGGCGACCAGCAAGAGGATATCGGCATCGGCGGCGCGGGCAAGATCGCTGCTGGCGACAATCCCGGAGGGAAGCGTGATACCCGGAAGATATTTCGCATTGCTGCGCTCCCTATTGAGGGCATCGGCATGGTCGGCCTGCCGTGTCCAGAGCAGGACGTCATTGCCGCCCTTGCGCGCCACAATCGCGAGAGCCGTCCCCCAGGCGCCTGCGCCGATAACATGAACCTTCGTCATCCGTATTGCCCTGATCCGTCCCTGTGTCCGTCAGGTGTGATTAACATGTTCCGGCGGCAATCAGAAGAGTTGAATGCTTTCCGCCGCCGGAACGGTTTCGACTGTCAGACATCAATGACTTCAACGCCGTCATTCGTTCCGATCAGGATAAGGTCGGCAAAGCCGATGAAAAGCCCGTGCTCCACCACGCCCGGCATGGTGCTGAGGGTGAGGGCGAGCCCTTCCGGATCGTCGATTTTGCCAAAGGCGCAGTCATAGATGTAGTTGCCCTCGTCGGTGACGAAGGGCGCCCCGTCCTTGCCCAGCCGCAGCGTCGGGACGCCGCCAAGCGCGTCCAGCTTTGGTTTGAGGGCGGGCGCGGCGAAGCGGATCACCTCGACCGGTAGCTTGAACGCGCCAAGCTGGGGGACTTTCTTTTTTGCCTCGGCAATGACGATCATCCGGTCCGACAGGGAGGCGACGATTTTTTCCCGCAGATGCGCGCCGCCCCCGCCCTTGATCAGGCGGCCTTCAGGGTCCACCTCATCGGTGCCGTCGATGGTGAGGTCAATGACACTCACTTCGTCCAGCCCGACAATGGGAATGCCGAGGGCGCGGGCCTGGGCGGCCGTTGCCTCCGATGTCGGGATGCCGGTAACGCGCAATCCTTCCGCCACCCGCTGGCCCAGCAGATCGACCATCTTGGCGGCGCAGGACCCGGTCCCAAGGCCGAGCACCATGCCATCTTCGATATATTGGACGGCCTTTGCGGCGGCGGCCTGTTTCTGTTCGTCTTCGGTCATCTGGTCATTCCTATAATTCAGGCTTTATATCCGGCGAAGGGCGCCGGTTCTGCATCGGGGTCAAGTGGCCAGCGCGCCTTCGCGGCCAAATCCAGCGGATCGCTATATCCCGCATTCAGCCGTTCCACTCCGGCCCAGGCGATCATCGCGCCGTTATCCGTACAAAGACGCGGCGGCGGTACGACAAGGCGGACGCCCCTTGCCTCCGAAAGGGCGGTGAGGGCGGTTTTCAGATATTGGTTCGCGGCGACGCCCCCGGCGACGACAAGGGCGCCTCCGGCTCCATGGCTTTCAGTGAAGATTTCCAGCGCATGGGCAACCCGGTCCATCAGGCTGTCAACGGCGGCGGCCTGAAATCCGGCGGCAAGATCGGCGATATCCTGATCCGTCGCGGCATCGCCCAGCTTCTCCCGTGCCTGCCGCACCGCGGTCTTGAGGCCGGAGAAGGAAAAGTTACATCCCTCCCGCCCTTTCATCGGCCGGGGAAAGGCAAATCGGGCCGCATCGCCCGCCTTTGCCGCCCGCTCCACGGCCGGGCCGCCCGGAAAGCCGAGGCCGAGCATCTTCGCGGTCTTATCGAAGGCCTCCCCAACTGCATCGTCAATGGTGGTGCCCAGGCGGCGGTAGCGCCCGACCCCCTCCACGATCAGCAATTGCGAATGCCCGCCGGAGACCAGCAGCAGGAGATAGGGAAAGTCGACATCATCGGTGAGGCGGGCGGTCAGGGCATGGCCTTCCAGATGATTGACGCCGATCAGCGGCACGCCTGCGACCGAGGCAATCGCCTTCGCCGTCATCAGCCCGACCAGCACCCCGCCGATCAGGCCCGGCCCGGCCGTTGCCGCGACGCCAGAAAGCTCGCCGTAGGACACCCCGGCCTCCGTCATGGCCTGATCAATCAGCCGGTCCATTTCCGTGACATGGGCACGGGCGGCAATTTCCGGCACCACGCCGCCGAAAGGGGCATGGGCGTCATTCTGCGAGCGCACGACATTGGCGAGAATCCGCTTGTCCCCCGTCACCACGGCGGCGGCGGTCTCATCGCAGCTACTCTCCAGCCCGAGGACTATGACTTGTCTGTTTGGCATTTGTTTTCTATGTACAGGGCAATACAGAATGTACAAGGCTCTCTCACTCTGACGGAATATCGCGCATCATGACCTTTGTCAAAACATACAAGATCGGCACCCGGGGCAGCCCGCTCGCCCGGGCGCAGGCCGAAGAAACCCGGATGCGGCTTCTGGCGGCGCATGGGGAGGCGCTCGATCCGGCGCAGCTTGAAGTGGTGGTGATTAAAACCACCGGCGATCGCATCCAGGACCGGGCGCTGAGCGAGGCGGGCGGCAAGGGGCTGTTCGTCAAGGAGATTGAGGAAGCCCTGATGGCGGGCAAGATTGATTTTGCCGTGCATTCCATGAAAGACATGGAAACGGCGCTGCCGCCGGGGCTGGTCATTGACTGCATCCTGCCCCGTGAAGATGCGCGCGATGCCTTTATCTCGGCGAGTGGCAAACGCCTCGCCGAGCTGCCCGCCGGGGCGCTGGTCGGCACGGCGAGCCTGCGCCGTCAGGCGCAGATTCTCAACCGGCGGCCCGATCTGCGGGTCGATATTTTCCGCGGCAGCGTGGAAACGCGCCTGCGCAAGCTGGCGGAAGGGCAGGCGGATGCGACACTGCTGGCCCTCGCCGGGCTGAAACGTCTTGGCAAGGAAGGCGTGATTTCCGAATTGCTCGGCGTTGACGATATGCTGCCCGCCGTGGCGCAGGGCGCCATCGGCATTGAACGGCGCGAAGCGGATGAGGAGGTTGCCGCCCTGCTCAGCCCCATCAATGATTCGGTCAGCCATGCCCGCATCTCCTGCGAACGCGCCATGCTCGCCGTGCTCGACGGCTCCTGCCGGACGCCCATCGCGGGCTATGCGGAGCTGGTGGAGGGCAGCAGCCTCTATTTCCGGGCCAGCCTGCTTGCCGAAGACGGCTCGATCCGCTTCGATGCCAACGGGCGCGCGGACATTGCGGAGGCCGTCAGGCTGGGCGAGGAAATCGGCACAGAATTAAAGATGCGCGCCAGGGGTGCCAATCTGACATTTGGGCTGTAGACTGCCTGATCATGAAAATACTGATCACCAGACCCGAGCCCGACGCCAGCGCCCTCGCCGATATTCTCTCCGGCAGGGGGCATGAGCCGCGCCTCGCCCCGATGATGTTTATCGAAAACCTGCCGAACCGGACATTGGACACGGCGGGGGCGCAGGCGCTGCTGATCACCAGCGCCAATGGCGCGCGGGCGCTGGGTCGCCTTGCGGGTGATAAGAATATCCGCTGCTTTGCCGTCGGCCGCGCAACGGCGGAGGCGCTGCGCGCCGAAGGCTATGCGCATGTGACAGCCGCGGGCGGCGATGTAACGTCGCTGCGGGATGTGATCATTGATGCCGCGACGCCGGACGGAGGCCGCCTGATCCATATCTCGGGATCCGAAGTGGCGGGCGATCTGGTCGGTATGCTCACCGAGAACGGCTTTGACTGCGAGCGGCTGGTCCTTTATGAGGCGCTGCCCGTCACCTCGCTCGATGCCAAAATCACCCGCGAGATCAAGGCGGGCAGCATTCCGGCCGTACTGTTTTATTCCCCGCGCACGGCGGCCATTTTCACCGGCATCGTCACCGCGGCGGGCCTCGCGCCCTTCATGAAATCTATCACAGCCTATTGCCTGAGCGCGGCCATCGCCGAGAAGATTTCCTCCCTGCGGTGGCAGGATGTGAAAATCGCGGCGGAACCCGATCAGGAAAAGCTGCTTGCCTTGCTGCCGCCAGTCGGCCAAGCTGGCAAGCAGGATGACAACCCCGACAGGTCAAGGGAGCAAGAGATGTCCGACAAGAAATCTGGCACCACTGAGGAAAGCGGCAAGACGGCCGTCCCCGCTGCCGGTACGGATAAGCAGGAAAAGACGAAAACCACCGCAACCGGGACCGCGACTGCCCCGGATCCTGCACCCAAACCCAAATCCGATCCCGATCCCGATCCCAAACCCAAAGCGGCAGAGGCACCGCAGGGGGAGACAAAATCCCGCGCCGGACTGATTGCGGTGGCGCTGATTGTGCTGTTCTTCCTTGGCCTCGCGGCCTGGCCGCTCCTCTATCCGGTTGTCGAACCCTATCTTCCGCAGCGGACCGCAGAGATTATTTCCGGCCGCTTGGGTCAGGCCCCGGCCGCTGATGCGACAAGTATGACAGATGCAACCGCCGCGATCGAGGCGGTGCGGGATAATCTGAAGGCCGACTATGCGGCGCTGACGGACCGGCTGACCGCATTGGAAGATCAGGTGAAATCCCTGCCGGGCTCTGGCGGCGGTGCTACGGATGGCAGCGGCGCAAATGCCGTCGATACGGAGGCGTTGAAAGGCGAGATTGCGTCTCTTTCCGCCCGCCTGGAAGAGCAGCAGCAGGCCCTTGCCGCGGCGACGGAGCAGGTCAAAGCCCAGCAGGACAGCATCGTCAAGCTGGAAACGGCGGAGCCGGTCGCCCCGGGTCCGAGCCCGGAAGTCCAGGGCGAGATTGTCGATCTCAAAACAAGTCTTCTCGATCTGAAATCGGAACTTGGCGGCCTCAATACGGCCCTCTCGGCAGAGCGGGACACAGTGAAAGCACAGGCCGACCAGATCACGGCGCTGGAAGGGGCGCTGAAATCCGAAATTGAGTCCAAGGCGAGCCGGGCCGAGGAAAGCCGCCGCACGCTGATGCTGCTGGCGGTCGGACAGCTGCAGCGGGAGACGCGCAGCAGCGATCCTTTCGATGGCAGCATGAAGCAGGTGTCGGCGGTGGCGGATGGCAAGTTCGCCGATCTGATCGGCACGCTGCAACCCATTGCGGCCGATGGCGCGCCGACGGTGGCGACGCTGCGTCAGGAATTTGGCAGTATCGCAAGCGATATCACGCAGACCGCGCGCCTGCCGTCTGACGAGACCTGGTATGGCAAGGCGCTGCACCGCATCGCCTCCGCCATCCGCTTCCGCCGGGTGGATGACAGTGACAGTGCCGATGTCGATGCGGTTGTCGCGCGGGCCGAGCGAAACCTGGCCGACAGCAATCTGGCGGGCGCGGTGGCCGAGGTGGAAAGCCTTCAGGGCGCGGCGGCCGAGGTGGCGGCCCCCTGGCTTGAAAAAGCGAAGCGCCGCCTTGCCGTTGAAGGCGCGATTACCGGGTTGTTGCAGGCCGTAACGGCCAGCGCGGCGACGGCTCCGGCGGCAACGCCCCCGGCGGCAAACTAGAGAGGGCGTCATGATCCGCATTCTTTTCATATTTGCCCTGGTTGTCCTGATTGCGCTTGGCGCGGTCTGGCTGTCCGATCATCCGGGGGATGTCCGCCTCACATGGGGTGGATATATCGTTGAAACCTCGGTCATTGTGGTCGGTCTGCTGGCGTTGCTTTTTGCGGCGCTCGTCGCGCTTCTTTATCGTTTCTGGATCTGGCTCAAGCACAGTCCGGGGCGGATCGGCGATGTCTTTTCCGAACGCCGCCGCAACAAGGGGCTGGAAGCCATTTCAAGCGGCATGGTCGCCATTGCCGCCGGTGATGCGGATGAGGCGCGCCGACAGGCCGTGGCGGCGGAAAAGCATCTCTCCGGGGAGCCGATGACGCTGTTGCTCGCCGCGCAGGCGGCGGAGCTGAACGCCGATGAACGGGCGGCCAATATCTATTATGACCGCATGATGCAGCGGCGGGATACGGAATTTCTCGGGTTGCGCGGGCTGATCAACCGCGCCATTCGCGACGGTGATCTTGAAAAGGCGCGGAGCCTCGCAAAGCGGGCGGAGGAATTGCGCCCCGGCACTGAATGGGTCCAGAAAGACCTGTATGAGCTGGCGCTTAAAATGCGCGACTGGGACGAGGCGGACCGGCTGCTCGCCAAAATGGCGCGCGGCAAGGCGGCGAAAAGCGACGCGGTGCGCCGGGCGAAGGCCGTGATTACCTATGAACGGGCGCTGGCGACGCAAAAGCTGAAGGGCGATGCGGAAGCCCTTCCGCTGGCCGAGCAGGCGCACGCGCTGGACCCGAGCTTTGTCCCGGCGGCCGTGCTCGATATGAAGCTGGCGGCGGAGGTGCAGGGAAATTCGCGCAAGCTGCGCAAACTTGTGGCGGAAACCTGGAAACATGCGCCGCATCAGGATCTTGCCGAAGCCATCCGGCACAGCGTCGCAGGCGAGCAACCGGCGGATTGGCTGCGGCGGGCCACGGAAACCGTCGCCCCCGGCAACCCCGATCATAAGGAAACCCATCTGATGCTGGGCCGGGCGGCCATGGCCTCACGCGATTGGGGTCTGGCGCGGGAACATTTGCTGAAGGCGGGCGGCGACAATCCCACTGCCGGGATTTTGCGCCTGCTGGCGGAGCTGGAGGAAAAGGCCAATGCCGATGCCTTCGCGGCGCGGGAATGGATTGTGAAAAGCAGCGTCGCCCCGCAGGATCCCCTCTGGATCTGTAATTCCTGCGGCCGTCAGGAGGAGGATTGGCACGCCCACTGCCCGGCCTGTGACAGCTTCGACAGCTTCGAATGGCGGACGGTGGATCGCGGGGCGCACTCTCAGGATGTGATCGAGGCGGAAATCGTCCGGGAAATTTCAGCGAGCACCTAAGGCGCGGCGATCCGCGGGTTATCCCCGTCGCCGCGGCTCCCCGCCTCGCCACCCCGCGTCGGCGAATGCGTATTTTTCTGGACTTATGATCGTATATGGCGTATAATATGCGCGTCGGACAGAGGGCTGAACGCCCCGCCGTTTCAACATTCCATAACAACAGCATTAAGGATAGCAGGCGACTTTGGTTGCCGCGGTATCTAAGGTCCGGTCTTTTCGCGCCAACGGAAAGGGAGAGAGCGTTTTCTGCCAGAAGACGGACCGGCAGCATGTCTGCCCCCGCCTGTCAAGGAACAGGCACCGCGGCATTTTATCCATTCCAGCGGTCAGGAGGGAACCGACCCGGACATAAACTTTTCACATCTCTGGCCATGCGGGCCTTCGTTGCGACGCAGGATCGGCGCCACCGTTCCGCATGCCCTGCTGCGTGTAAAATGCAAGGGAAACGAGGAAACGCTTGCTTCTCTTTTGCGGGCGGATTATATGTTGCCGCAAATTACCACACGCCGCTGTAGCTCAGTTGGTAGAGCACCGCATTCGTAATGCGTAGGTCGCCTGTTCGAGTCAGGCCAGCGGCACCATTCCCCTGTTTTTGACCGATCGGTAATCAGGCCGCCGTAACATGCAGGCCGGTTTCTGATCCCCTGTTCATGCGCCGCGGGACATATGTTGGCTGAGATAGCTGCGCCAGTCGCCGAGGGGACTGATATCCTCCGCGCCGTCAAGGCCGCCCGCCTCGCAGATGAAACCTTTGACCGTGCCGCCATCGTCGAGATGGATCGTCCCGATGCCGAGGGGCGCGGGAATGCCGTCGATGAAGTCTCCGAAATATGCGCGCGGCAGGGCCCATATCTCAACGCTGATAGCGGCGCCGCCGTCTTTTTCCAGCACAAGCCCGGGCCGTTTGGGCGGGCCGCCGGCAAGGGCATGAAAACTGTAGCAGGGCGCAGTCCGGCAGCGGCGCAGGAAACGGGCGTTGCGGCTGGTCAGTTCCCCATTCAGCGGCAGGCCCGACATATGCGCCCCGCAGACGGCAAGGGCGATTTCATCCTCCTGCACATCGACAACCGGCGCGCTGCCTGAAAATTGCCCGACCTCCGCCTCGATCTTCCCGGCAAGGGCGGCGCAGAGCGCGTCACGGCCCGTGTCGGCAATGAGTGTCACGCTGCCCGGGCGGTGATCGGTGCGCGGGGGCGTGGGCACGGTGATCGCGCATAGATCGAGAAGATTGACGAAATTCGTATAGGTGCCAAGCTTCGAATTGGCGGCGATGGGCTCGGCCTCAACCTCCTTGACGCTGACGAATGTCGGAATGCTGGGGACGCACAGCAGGTCGATATCGGCCATGAGATCGCGGCAGCGCCGTTCCAGCGCGCGCAATTGATAGATATCGCGGAAGGCATCGGCCGCGGTGAGTTTCAGACCGGGTTCCAGAACGGCGCGCAAGGTCGGGTGCAGGGTGTCGGGGGCGGTTGTGAGACGGTCGCCAATGGCGGCGATACGTTCCGCCACCCACGCCCCGTCATAGAGGAGCCGGGCAACCTCATAGAAGGGCGAGAAATCCATCTCGGAAATGATGGCGCCGTTCACCTTCAGCATGGCCAGCGTCTTGCGGAAGCTGTCCTTCTGGATCGTGTCGCCGAAGGTTTCCAGGCTCGCCGCGTCCGGAACGCCGATGCGCAGCACCGGCGGCACGCCGCACAGGCGCGGGGCGGGCAGTGGACGGGAATAGGCATCCTCCGGATCGAAGGCCGCTGCCGCGTCGAAGACGGTCCAGGCATCGGCGACCGAATGGGCGAAAACCGACACGGTATCGAGCGACCGGCAGGCCGGAACCACACCGCTGGTCGAAAGGGCGCCAAGCGTCGGTTTGAGGCCGACAATATTGTTAAGCGCCGCAGGCACCCGGCCCGAACCGGCGGTATCTGTACCGAGGGCGAAGGCGACGATCCCTTGCGCCACCGCAACGGCGGAGCCGGAGGAGGAGCCCCCCGGCACGATGTCCGGATCAACGGCGTTTCTGGGCGCGGGATAGGGCGTGCGCAACCCCACCAGACCGGTGGCGAACTGATCAAGATTGGTCTTGCCGATACAGATGGCCCCGGCGGCTTTCAGGCGCGCGACGGTCAGGGCGTCCTGATCGGGGGTATAGGTAAAATCGGGACAGGCGGCGGTGGTCGGCATGCCCGCAACATCGATATTATCCTTCACCGCAAACGGAATGCCCCATAGGGGCCGCCCGTCATAATCGCCCAGCGCCGTCGCCGCATTGAGCGCCGCCTCCCGGTCGGTATGGATGAAAATGCCGGGATCATCCACGGCCTCAAGCCGCCGGAAGACGTCGGCAATAACGGTTTCGGGCCGCATTCCCGTGCGGTAGGCCTGGCGCAGCTTGTCGATCTGGTAGGGGATTTGGGTCATCATGGTCGTCTGTCTTTTTAACATCGAAAATTATACTGGAAATCAGGCAATCGAGCGCTGCGGCGCCTGCGACGCGGCCGACAACAGCTCGCGGGTATAGGGATCGGACGGGGCGTCCATCACGTCGCTGACCGGCCCCGCCTCTACAATCGCGCCGCCCTTCATGACAACCACCCGGTCGCACAGCAGGCGGACGACGTTGAGATCATGGCTGACGAACAGATAACTCATGCCGAGCCGCGCCCTCAGATCACAGAGCAGGTTGAGGACGAGCGCCTGGATGGACACATCAAGGGCCGCCGTCGGCTCATCCAGGATCAGCAAATCGGGATCGGGGGCGATGGCGCGGGCAATGCCGACGCGGGCCTTCTGTCCGCCGGAAAGCTGATGCGGAAAGCGATCCAGCAGATGAACCGGCAGGCCGGTGAGGCTGGCCAGCTCTTCCACGCGGGCGCGGAGTTTGTCACCGCGGAGCTTTGACATGCGCAGCAGCGGCTCCGCAATGGCGTGCCGGGCGGTGTGGCGCGGATTGAGGCTGTCGGTCGCGTCCTGGAACACCATCTGGATTTTCGGGCGCAGGGGGTGGTGGGCAAACTGCAACGCCGGGAGGGTAGCCAGATCCTCCCCGCGATAGAGAATCTGGCCGGAGCTGGTCTCAAGCAGCCGCACGATCATGGCGGAGGTTGTCGATTTGCCGCAGCCCGATTCCCCGACCAGCCCGACGCTTTCCCCCTCGCGGATGGTGAAGCTGATGCCTTTGACGGCATGCACCGGGCCGGATTTGCCCATATAGGTTTTCTTGAGATTGATCACGTCGAGCAATGGGTCATTGCCGATTGTGCGGGGTGGTTCGGGGGTTCGCTGTTCCTCGGGCAAGAGGGAGCGGATGCTGGCGCCCCGGCGCGGCGTCGCCTCCACCAGTCGGTTGGTATAGGGATGCTGCGGGTTGGTGAAGAGGGAGATGGGATCGCCCTCCTCCACGATCAGCCCGTCCTTCATCACGACGATGCGGTCGCAATATTGGGACGCCAGCCCGAGATCATGGGTGATCAGGATCGACGACATGCCGCGCGCCCGGACCAGATCATCCACCAGATCCATCACCGTTTTCTGCGTCGTGATGTCAAGGCCGGTGGTCGGTTCGTCGGCGATCAGGAGTTTCGGATTGCAGGCGAGCGCGATGGCGATGACGATGCGCTGGCACATGCCGCCGGAGAGTTCAAAGGGATAGGCCTCATAGCGGGCGGCGGCGTCATTGATGCGAACAGCCTCCAGCGCCGCAATGGCTTTTTCCTTCGCATTGGCGGCGGTCGCTTGAGCGTGCTGCCGCAACACATCCTCGATCTGGTGGCCGACCTTGCGGATCGGGTTGAGGGCGGCGCGCGGGTTCTGGAAAATCATCGAGATTTCCCGCCCGCGAATGTCCTTCATGGCGGATTCGCTGGCGCGGCGTAGATCGATCCCGCTGTAGACAGCCTCCCCGGCGGCAATCCGCCCCCCGGCATCGAGAATGCGCATCAGCGCGTAGGAGGTGACGGACTTGCCTGATCCGCTTTCCCCGACAATGCCGAGCCGCTCCCCCTTGGCGAGATCGAAGCTGATCCCCTTGACGGCGTTGACATCGCCCCGGCGGGTGCGGAAGGAGACATTGAGGTCATGGATCGAGAGCATGGTTCAGGTCCTCCGGCGGGGATCAACGATGTCGCGCAGGCCGTCGCCCATCAGGTTGAAGGTAAAAACGGCGAGCAGCAGCCACAGGCCGGGAAACAGCGCCATCCACCATTCGCCCGAGATGATGTAGTTGGCGCCTTCCGCCACCATGATGCCCCATTCCGGCGTCGGCGGCTTGACGCCAAGACCGATGAAGCTGAGCCCCGCCGCATTGAGAATGGCCCAGCCGAGATTGAGCGACACCTGCACCATCATGGGCGGCAGGGAGTTGGGGAAAATATGCAGGGCGAGGACGCGCAAGTCGGAATTGCCGGCCAGCTTGGCGGCGAGGGTGAAGCCCGCCTCGCGGCGGATGCTGACCTCGGCCCGGACCAGCCGCGCATAGAAGGGGATGTTGATGATGGCCGTTGCGATAATGATATTGGTGACGGAATTGCCCATCGCGGCGACAATTCCCATGGCCAGCACGAACAGCGGAAAGGCCATGATGGTGTCAAGGACGCGGTTCAGAACACTATCGATCCAGCCGCCCCGATAGCCGGATATGGCGCCGAGGATAGAGCCGATGACGAAGGAAATCGCCACCGCCAGGACCGAGATGATCAGATCGAGCCGGGTGGCGACAATCACCCGGCTGAAGACATCGCGGCCAAGGTTGTCAGTGCCGAAAGGATGCGCGAGGCTCGGCGCTTGCAAAGCAATGGCGGAGTTGGTGGCGAGCGGATCATACGGCACCACATAGGGGCCGATCAGCGCCGACAGGATGAAAAAGGCGAACATCACGAAAGAGGCCGCCGTCACCGGATTTTCCCGGCACACATACAGCATATGCGCCGCCATGGCGTGGCGGGCGGCGGGCGTGGCGGGCGCTGTCGATGTCTGGTCTGTCATTTGGCGTCGGCTCCAAATCGGGGGTCGATGATCGAATAGGCGAGGTCAATCACCAGGTTGAGAACAACGAACAGCAGCGCCATGGCGAGGACGAAGCCCTGCACGGCGGCATAGTCGGACACCACCAGCGCCTCCACCGCGTAAGAGCCGATGCCGGGCCAGGCGAAGACTTTCTCCACCAGCACATTGGCGCCGAGCACGAAGGAAAACACCATGCCGAGCGTGGTCACGACCGGCAGCAGGGCATTGCGAAAGGCATAGCCATAGAGGATCTTGCCGCGATTAAGCCCCGCCGCGCGGGCGGTGCGGATATAATCGGCGCCGAGCGCCGACAGCATGGCGGCGCGGGTCATGCGGGCAATGGGCGCGAGGGTGAAGAGCGCCAGCGTGGCCGCCGGCAGGATCAGCTGGCGCAGCGCGCCCATGAAGGTTGCCGGATCACCGTCAAGCAGGGAATCGATCAGGAAGAAGCCCGTGACATGGGGCGGATCGAGATAGATGAAGTCCAGCCGCCCGAGGGGGGAGGGTGCAATGCCGAGCAGATAATAGAAGACATAGATCAGCACAAGGCCGGTGAAAAAGGTCGGCAGCGAGACGCCCGCCGTCACCAGCAGGCGGCAGAGCTGATCCACCCAGCTTCCCGGCCGGGTCGCGGCGAGGATGCCAAGGGGGATGGCAATGGCGCAGGACAGGATCAGCGCCACCAGCGTGAGTTCGAGCGAGGCGGGCAGGCGGGCGGCCAGCTCCTGGATAACCGGCCTGCCTGTCGAGACCGACTGGCCGAGATCGCCTTGCAGCAATTGCCCCACATAGATGATGAACTGTTCGGGCAGCGGTTTGTCGAGCCCGAGGGACTGGCGAACCTGTTCAATGGATTCGGGCGTGGCGGCGGCCCCGGCGAACTGCACGGCCGGATCCCCCGGCAGGGCGCGCGTCAGCAGAAAACTGATGACGATCACCCCGATGACGACAGGGATGGCCTGCGCAATACGCAAGGATATGGCCGCGCCGCGCCCGTTCATGGCTCAGGCCTCCGTCGCGCCGAGGCTACGCAGATCGAGCTGGCGATGGAACCAGAACTCATACCCGCCCGAGCCGTTGACCGCGACATTGAGCGCGGGCTGATAGAGCGGAATACGCGGTAGATCCTCGAACGCGATCTCGAACATGCGCTTGATCTTGGGGAGATACTGCGGATCATCCTGCGCCATGGGCAGGGTTTCCTCCGTCAGCTTCGCCACCTCGTCATTATGATAGTTGGAGGAGTTGAAGAGATTCCCCTTCAGATAGGCCCAGAAGTAATAATAGTCGGGCGTGTCGAGCCAGCCGCCGAAATTCTCAAGATGGAAGGGCAGCTTCTTCTCGACGAGGACCGCCGTCCGCCAGTTGGCGCCGGGGATCTTCTCGATCTCCGTCTTGATGCCGATCTTGCCGACGGCTTCCTGGATGAGCAGCGCCGTCGGCTCCATCCAGGTGGCGAGGTCCGTACTGATGGAGAGCGGCACCTCAAAGCCGTTCGCGAAGCCCGAGGCGGCCATCAGTTCTCTCGCCTTGTCGAGATCGGTGAAATAGGGGGATTTGCGCGGCCAGACGGTATCTTCAATCGGTTCCGTCGCGCCCCACAGCGGCGCGCCGCGGCCATAGGCGGCGGATTTGAAAATCTCTTCATAGGGAATGGCGTAGGCGATGGCCTTGCGCACATTGGCGTCCTGAAACGGCTCGAAGTTGAAATTCAGCCCGACAACATGGATCGTGTTGGCGATCGGGGTGGAGTGAACGGTCATCTTGCTGGCCAGCTCCGCCGCATCCTTATCCGGGATATCGAAGGAAATCTGAACGTCGCCCCGCTCAATCAGCGCGCGGCGGGTGGCCGGGCTCGGCACTTCGCGCTGGATGATCCGCTTGACCTTGGGGAGCGGCCCGCCAACCCAGCCGTCAAACCGCTCGAACACGATCTGCTGACCGGAATCCCAGCGCGCGACCTTGTAGGCGCCGGAGCCTGCGGGCGTGGTGTGCAGATATTCGGTCGCCCAGGGATCCTCCGCCGTGGCATTTGCCTTGGCGACTTCGGAATTGATGACGAAGGGAACGGGAACCGCAAGATCGGGCAGCGACAGCTTGGACGGCTTGTCGAGCTTCACAAGGAAGGTTTCCTCATCAATCGCTTCGAACTGGTCGGGGCGGCTGAACCCGCCCGCCCGCATCTGCGTGGTGGGGAAACCGCCGACGGTAACGGCGCGGTCGAAGGACCATTTGACATCGGCCGCGGTGACTTTGCGCCCGTCCCAGAAAACGGCATCGGGTTTCAGCTTGAAGGTGATGGCAAGGCCATCGTCGGAGATGGTCCAGCTTTCCGCCAGCTCCGGTTCGATCTTCGAATAATCGAAGGAGACATCGCCATTCTCCAGCGTCTTGGTGCCGAAGGTGACCAGCCGGTCATAACAGTTGATGGCGACCTGATAGCTCGGCCGGTTGGTGCCGGTGCGGTGCAAATCGAGGCTGTTGATGGTCTGCCCCGTGGCGACGACAATCTGATCGGCGGGCGCCGCGATGGCCGCAAAGCTGCGGGCAAATGGAACCGCGCTGAGGACAGCCGTTCCGGCCTGGAGAAATTGACGCCTGTTCATAGTCATGTTGTGCCCTTTCGCAACGTGAATTCAATTGCAGGCCAGCATAAGATGTTTTACGGTACATAAAACTGCTAAGATTTCAGCAATCCGGTTCAAAAAATGCACCACGTATCAAAAAATCAATATTTATGAGACACTTACTGACCTTTCAACTTATCGAAGCGGTGGCGCGGGCGGGCTCAATACGGCGCGCGGCGGAGGATATGAACCTCACGGCCTCGGCACTCACCCGGCGGATTATCCGTTTTGAGGAGGATTTCGGCGCGGCGATCTTCGAACGCGTCCCGGGTGGGGTGCGGCTCAACCCGGCGGGGGAGCTGCTGCTGCATCATTACCGGGTCATGCAGTCGGATCTGTCGCGGGTGCAGGGGCAGGTGGCGGATCTTTCCGGCGTGCGGCGCGGGCATGTGTCGATTGCCTGTTCGCAGGCGCTGCTGCCCTATTTCCTGCCGCAGCAGATTGCAGCCTATCGCGCCGAGCATCCGGGGGTCAGCTTTGCGGTCAATGTCCGCGACCGCACCGAGGCGGAACAGGAGCTCGCCAGCTATTCCAGTGATCTGGCGCTGGTGTTCGAGCCGCTCTATCTCGTTGATTTCGAGGTTATCCAGATTGTGCCGCAGCCCGTCTGCGCCATTCTGCAGGCGGGGCATCCGCTGGCGCAGAAAAAGGAAATCCGCCTGCGCGACTGCCTTGAATGGCCGCATATCGCCCCCACGGCGGAATATGGCGTGCGCTATCTGCTGGATAATGCGGCCCGGCGCAATTTGCGGAAACTGACGCCGGTGGTCGAAACGGAGAGCTTCGAGCTGATCCGCCACTATGTGCGGCATGAAAATGTGATCGGCTTTCAGATTCCGATCGGCCTTCGGGATCAGGCGGGGGATGGCCTGGTATTTCGGAAAATATCGGATAAGGATCTTCAGCCGGGGAATCTGATTCTTGGGCAAAAACGCGGGCGAACCCTTCCCGTGGCCTCAGCGCGTTTCGCCGTGCAGGTTGCCACGGCGCTGGAAAGTTCCGCCTATCCGGAATAACCGGCTGCGTGCCGGATCAGCAGTTTGCGATCAGTCGGTCTTGCCGGTCCCCTGGACAAGATCATCGAGCAGGCGGCGGGCGCAGTCTTCGGTCAGGCCGCCGGCGAGGGGGAGGGCGTCCATCCCGTCTTGCCGGTGGGCGCGGATCATGAAATTACGCGCCGCCATCCGCCCGGTGAGCCCGTGGTCAGACACATCCGCGCCGGCGATCCCCTCTTCGCGCCATCGGATGGGTTCGGATGTTTCATCAATCCCGGTGATGCAGATCATGTCAAAGCCGGAAATATCATCGAGAGACAGGCGGATATCTTCGGTCTCGACCGCATGGGGCGTAATGGTAATGACGGCGGGTTTGCGATGTCGCGCCCCCGGAAGGATGCAGCAGAGCGTGAGGACAATCGCGATCAGCAGGATGGTAAAACCCACCAGAGAATAAAGCGAGGCCCAATTGGAGCCCGCTTCCTGACCAAGGGCGAGAAAGGAAATCAGCAGGTAGCAGCTTGCGCCTGTGACCAGCGGGAACAGCAGCGTCACCAGCGATATCCGGGTCGGGGTAACGTGGTAAATCTGCAGGCGGCCTTCCGTCTCTTCGCGGCGATAGCTGGCCTTCCCCCGGTGCTTGATGGTCTTGACAATATTGATGCCGCCAAAGGCCCAGAAAATAATCGCCGCCAGGAGGAGCGTGAACAGCAGCAGCGGCAGGGCCTTGTCGCCGCCCCGCGCCACCTGCCCGAGCGTGCCATCGGGAAAAAACAGCGCGAATATGAGAATAGAGAGCAGGATCAGGGAGGCCGCCATCAAGGCGAGATTGAGCCAGATCGGCCGGAACCTCTTACGGGTTGTTTTCTCGCTCGTCACGGCTTCGGAACCGGTCACAATTTCTTTCCCGCTAATTGATGGTCATCCGCCCCATACCTACGAACAATTGGCGATGACGTCAAAGAAAGACTGTCCGTCAGGGGGCCGTTCGCGCTCAGCCCATCCGTTCGGAGGCATAGCTGCCGGGGCTTGCCGGGAAAACGACGGTCTTGTTGCCATTGATAAACACTCGGCGGTGAATATGCGCATGGATGGCGCGGGACAGCACCTGGCTTTCCACATCGCGGCCGAGGCTGACGTAATCCGCGGGGCTTTGCGCATGGCTGACGCGGATGGTGTCCTGTTCGATGATCGGCCCTTCGTCGAGGTCTCCGGTCACATAATGGGATGTGGCGCCGATCAGCTTGACGCCCCGCTCGAACGCCTGCTTGTAGGGATTGGCGCCCTTGAAGCTCGGCAGGAAGGAATGGTGGATATTGATGATGCGGCCCGGCATTTTGCGGCACATGTCATCGGACAGGATCTGCATATAACGGGCGAGCACGATGAGTTCCGCGCCGGTTTCCTCAACCACCGCCATCTGCGCGGCTTCGGCCTCGGCCTTGTTCTCCTTCGTGACCCGGATGAGATGGAAGGGGATATCATGATTGACCACCAGCTTCTGGTAATCGAGATGGTTGGAGATGACCGCCACGATATCAATGGGCAGCGCGCCAATACGCCAGCGGTACAACAGGTCGTTCAGGCAATGGCCGAAGCGCGATACCATGATGACGACCTTCATTTTCTCCGCCTCATCATGGAAATCATATTCCATTTTGAAGCTGTCGCCGATGACGGAAAAGCCATCCTGCAATGCGGCCAGGCTCGTGCCCGTCTCACTCTGGAAGCTGATACGCATGAAGAAATTACCGGTTTCCTGATCGTCGAACTGGGCGCTGTCGGTGATGTTGCATCCATTGTCCGCAAGAAAGCCGGAAATGGCCGCAACGATGCCGCGCGTCGTCCGGCATTTGACGGTAAGGGCAAAGGTCTGCATTTCCGTTGGACTTTCCTCATGCCGGTTTCATGCAATTCGACCGGTCTTGTTTCATGACAGGGGGCCGGGGTGACGGGCATCCCGGCGGGCTCCGCCGAATCTCCTACCCTATTCATGGCAAAGGATCAAGCCGCACCGATCAGGACAACAGATAACAGCAATGGGTTAAGAATACCCAAAGATCGGCTCTGGCCGGAATATCGGATAAAAAGGGCAGCCGCAAATGCAAACGGCGTGAGAGCGGGAAGTCTCACGCCGTATTGTCGGCGACGGGCGTTCCGTCAGGCGGACGGCGCAGGCGCGTCCTGCGCGCCGCGGACGAGACGACCCGGCAGCCTGCCCGTCGGCTCCCCGTTCCGATAGGTGATTTCACCGGCGACGAGGGTGGCGGCATAACCATCGGCCCGCTGCACAAGGCGGCCGCTGCCAAGCGGCAGATCATATCGCATCTCCGGCCGGTGAAGCTTCAGGGCGTCGAGATCAATGACATTGATATCGGCGCGGTAGCCTGTTGCGATCACGCCGCGATCATGTAAATGCATCGCCCGGGCATTATCATGGGACAGCGTCTTGATGATCTGGCCGATGGGAATATGCCCCTCCGTCTTTTCATTGGCCCAGTGTTGCAGCATGAAAGTCTGGCCGCTGGCATCGCAGATAATGCCCACATGCGCGCCGCCATCGCCAAGGCCGAACAGCGTGTTCGGATGCTTGAGCATTGCTTCGACGGCCTTCAGATTCTTGTCGGCGAAGTTGAGGGCGGGGGAGTAAAAGACATTCTCTCCGCCCTTCTCGATCAGCAGATCATAGGCGAGTTCCGCCAGCGGAATGCCCCGCTGCTCCGACAGGGCGGAAAGGCTGTCCTCCGGCTTAGGTGAATAATCGAAGCCATCTTTCATCAGATAGATATTCGCGAGGTCAACCAGCGAGCGGTTGATGACGGAATCGGCGGCGTCGGCGGGAAACTCATCGATAATCCTGCGGCGGATCGCCGGATCACGCATTTTTTCGAGCCGTTCGTCCGCCGGAAGATCCTTGATCGCCACATAGCTTGGTGAGAAGGAGAAGAAGTTATAATGCAGCTTGTGACCCAGCAGCAGGCCGATGGGACGGCAATAGACCTGCGGCATGATCTCGACCCCTTCGTCATTGGCGGCCTTCGCAAGATCGAGGATCTTCTGCCACAGATTGGGGGTGTTCGGGCGCTGCGACAGGGAAAAGGTCATGGGGACACCGGATTTTTCCGTCACCCGGCGCAGCATGGCGAAATCGGTTTCGGCCTCCGTGAATTCGGTGATGAATTGCAGCAGCCCCTTTTTTGAATTGCGGATACCGCCCGCGATGGCCATAAGCTCGCTTTCGGAAGCGGAAATGCCGGGCATCAGATTCTGGTCGCTGGAGCGGTGATTAAGACTGCGGGAGGTGGAGAAACCCATCGCGCCCGCTTCCATCGCCTCCGAGACAATGCCGGACATTTTCGCAAGATCGTCGGCATTGGCGGGCTCCCGGTTGAGGCCGCGCTGCCCCATGGTATAGACGCGGAGCGGCGCGTGGGGGATATAGGCGCCGATGTCCATGTCATACTGACGCGCGCCCAGGAAATCGAGAAATTCGGGGAAGGATTCCCATTTCCAGGGAATCCCCTCCGCCATCACCACGCCGGGGATATCCTCAACCCCTTCCATCAGACGGATGAGGTTGTCATGATCGTCCGGTCGGCAGGGCGCGAAACCGACGCCGCAGTTGCCCATGACCGCGGTTGTCACGCCATGGGCGGAGGAGGGGGTGAGCCGCTCCGCCCAGGTGGCCTGCGCGTCATAATGCGTATGGATATCGACAAAGCCGGGCGTGACCAGCTTGCCGCTGGCGTCGATGATCTCATCGGCGGTGCCGTCAATCCGGCCGACGGACGCAATTTTCCCGTCCAGAATGGCGACATCGGCCTGAAAAGGTTCTCCGCCGCGTCCATCCGCGACGGATCCGTTTTGGATGATGATATCATAATGCATGTGACGATCTCCCTTCTATGCCCGGCGGACGTCTTCTTTTTATTCTAGTTCGGTTCACTGCCGAGGAGGGTTGCGCTGGACGGTGTGACCGGCGCGGCGGTGACAAGACAGACTTTGGCGTCCTTGACCTGTGACGTTGAGATGCCGCGGACCTGTTTCACGCCTTCGACCAGCAGATTGAGGCCATGGACATAGGCCTCCGACAACAGGCCGCCCGATGTGTTGATGGGCAGAGACCCGCCCGCATCAATGTTGCCGTCATCTATATAGGCCCCGGCTTCGCCCTCCCCGCAGAAGCCGAACGCTTCCAGCGTCGTGAAGACGCTGCCGCTGAAGGCATCATATATCTGGGCAACGTCCACATCATCGCGGTCCACCCCGGCCTTGGCGAACAGCTCATTGGCGAGGCCGAGTTGCGGCCCGAGGGAAAAGATATCGTCGGGCATATTGTAATTGCCGAAGTTGCCGGTGCCCCAGCGGCCATCGCCGCCCTGCCCGACAGACAGGACATGCGCCGGCTTGCCTTTGAGGTCAGCGGCCCGTTCCCGGGTGGTGACGATCAGGGCGCAGGCGCCATCCGTTTCCAGGCAGCAGTCATAAACGCGATAGGGTTCGGCGATCATGCGGCCGTTGAGATAGGTTTCCAGGTCAAGCGGCTTGTTATACATCACGGCATTGGGATTCCGGTTTGCATTGGCCCGGCAGGCGAGAGGGACCCGCGCAAGTTGCTCTTCTTTAAGCTGATACAGGTGCACATATCGGCGAAAAGTCATGGCCGCCTGACCTGGCGGAGAAAAAAGCCCGTAAGGGGAAGAAAACTTCTGATGCGCGCTCCATTCGTGGAACTGCCCGTAGCGGAATTGCTGACCCTGACACAGCGCCCGCAGGACAACGACATAATTGGCGGAGCCGTTTTCGACGGCGGCCACCGCATTGGAAAGCGAGGCGCAGGCGCCGCCGCCGCCGCCGCCCCAGACCATGGAGGCAAGGCGAAGCTGCTTGATGCCCAGCGTCACCTCAAGCCGGGCGGGATCGTTCCGGTCATCGGAATGGGCGGCGAATCCGTCAATTTCACTGAGCGGCAGACCGGCATCTTCCGCCGCCGCCATGATGGCCTTGCAGGCAAGGCTGAACTCGCTTTCCTCCGTCACGGTTCCCCAGCGCCGATAAGGGGTTTCCCCGATGCCGACGATACATGCGCGATTGTTATTATTGACCATTAAGCTTCCTCGCTACTGCCCTGTTGCCGGAATTCCGGTACATCAGGATTTTGTCATTTGTGTTCATTTGTTGAACAGTTATTTCATCTGTTGACTATACGCGCAATGATATGGAATAATCAACATGTTTGGTAGCTAAATTACCATTCGGAATAATTCTGACGGCAGCCGATAGGGTCCGCCCACAAAAAATAAAGGGAGAAACACACATGAAAATGTCGAAGCTCATTGTCGGCGCGTTGGGGCTTGTCGCCGTCATCGCGACCGGCGCCCCGGCCACAAGCCAGGCAAAAGAGACGCTTGTTTACGCAAACTACGTCTCTGAAATCTACACGACCTCCCAGGGGGACATCTGGTTCATGGATGAGGTCGAGAAACGCAGCAATGGTGAAATCGTTTTTGAACGCTATTTCAGCAGCTCGCTGCTGAACGGTCCGGACCTGTATCCGGGTCTGTCACGCGGCGCGGCGGATGTTGTCGCAGGTGTGCCGAGCGCCTATAATCGCAATGACTATCCGCTGTCGAATGTGACCCTGCCGTTCATCACAAATGACAGCGATGCGGTCACCGGCGCCTTCACGGAACTTTTCTATACCAATGACGCGTTGCGTAAAGAATATGAAAGCCGCAATGCACGGGTGCTCTATGCGCGGGGCTATTCTGTCAACACGATCTATTCCCGCCTGCCGATTACCAAGGCGGAAGACTATAACGGCCTGAAGATTCGCGCTGTTCTCTCCATCGCCGATACGATGAAGGCGCTGGGCGCAACGCCGGTCTCGGTTCCCTATCCGGAAGCCCTTGAAGGCATGGCGCGTGGTGTTGTTGACGCCATGACGGCCTCCCCCTTTGATTCGTCCGTCAAGGGCGGCCTTGCAGAGGCGTCCAAATACGGTTCTGACGGCGGGCGCATGGGTGTTTACGCCGTTAATATCGTTGCCATCAACTTGGATCGCTGGAACAAGCTCAGCCCGGAACATCAGAAAATTCTAACCGATGTTTCCCAAGAAATGATCGTGCATTATAACAAGATGCGCCAGGATGAGGTGCGCCAGAATGCACTCCAGCTGTGTGAAATCGCCGCCAAGGAAGGCGCTGTGAAGATCCATCTCTTTGATGACGCCGAAGCCGCGAAAGTGCGTGATCTTGCCTATGACAAGATTAAAGATGGCTGGATTGAGTGGGCCTCCAAGACTGCCAATGTCGATGCCAGCAAGGTTTTGGATGACTACATCGCGCTCATCCGCAAGCATGAAGCCACCTCAACCTATAAAAACGGTTGGGAAATTTATCAGGAAGAGTGCGGCTCCTGACGCATCCGGATAACATAAATCGCGAAAGAGGCATTCTGTCTCTTTCGCATTTTGGCATCTAACAGGGGCTGAACATGCTGATACGAATAGTGGAGTTCATCGAACGCTTCCTTCTTCGGCTTGGCGTGGCGAGTGGTTTTCTGACACTGCTGACCATGCTGATCATTGTGGCGGATGTTGTGGGCCGTGGCTTTTTCAACAAGCCGATCCCCGGAGGGAACGAACTCGCCGTGCTGATCATGGTCGGCCTCATTTTTCTCGGAATGGCCGCGGCGCAGCAGAAGAAGCATAATTTTTCCATTGATCTGGTGACGGGATTCCTCCCGCCCGGGCCGCTGCGCGTGGCCAATTTCATTGCAACCGCGGTGTCAACGGCTGTCTGCGGCCTGCTGGCCTGGCTGACCATCGATATCGCGCACGCCATGACCTTGAGCGGTGAATCCAGCTATGGCGTTATCGCTTTCCCGATCTGGCCGTCGCGCATCATTCTGGCGATCGGTCTCGTCTGCCTGACCTTACAGTTTTTCTTCGATTTTCTTCGTGCGGCCGGAGTTCTGCCGGAAAAGCCGGACGAAGAAGAGAAAGCGAGCATCTAGATGGATCCTGTGCTTATTGGTACCCTGCTGGTCAGCATGATGCTGATCCTGCTGTTGTCGGGTATTTCGATTGCCATTGCCCTTGGAACGACGGGCCTTGTCGGCATCCTTACGATGCGCCCCTGGGGCGCCGCGGAATATCTGATCGCCAATTTCCCCTATTCCTTCACGGCGCATTTCTCTTTCACTGTCCTGCCGTTGTTCCTGTTCATGGGATATATGGCCTTTTCGGCCAATCTTTCGCAACGGGCGTTTGAGGCAGGTCAGCGCTGGCTTGGCCATATCCCCGGCGGCCTCGCCATGGCGACGATTTTCGGCTGCGCCGCCTTTTCCGCGGTGTGCGGCTCCAGCGTGGCGACGGCGTCAACAATGGCGCGGGTGGCGTTGCCTGAAATGATCAAGCGGGGGTATAAATATTCCCTGGCCGGTGGGTCCATCGCGGCGGGCGGGACGCTCGGCGTTCTGATCCCGCCAAGCGGTATTCTGGTGATCTATTCCTTCATTACCGAAGTATCGCTGGTCAAGCTGTTTGTCGCGGCCATTGTGCCCGGTATCATGACGGCCATCATCTATATGATTGGCATCTATATCTGGGTCAAGATGAAGCCGGAGCTTGCCGGAATGGACAGGGACAGGGTGCAGGCCGCCGCCTGGACAGAACGGTTTGTCGCCCTCGGCCGGTCATGGGAAGTCATGGTGCTGTTCGCGGTTGTCATGGGGTCCATCTATCTCGGCATCGCCACAGCGACGGAAGCGGCGGCGCTGGGCGCCTTTCTCAGCCTGATCATGGTGGCGGCGCGCAAGAACGCGTGGCGCAATATCAAGGAAGGTCTCTGGGAGACCGGGACCGCCACTTCGGCGATATTCCTGCTGATTATCGGCGCCGGACTGTTCAGCCTTGCCCTCAATATGTCCCAGTTGCCGACTGTGGTTGCCGATTATATCGTGCATATGGATTTGCCGACCTATGCGGTTTTTGGCCTGATCATCCTGATTTATCTGGTGCTGGGCGCGCTGGTTGACGGTATTTCGATGATCCTGATCACTATGCCAATCGTCTTTCCGATCATTCTCCAGCTTGGCTATGATCCCATCTGGTTCGGCATCATCGTGGTGAAAGCCGTTGAGCTTGGCTGTATCACGCCGCCGGTCGGGATCAATGTTTTCGTGGTCAAGGGCAGTGTGCCGCAGGCGCCGCTCGGCGAAATCTTCAAGGGCTGCCTTCCGTTTGTTCTGATGGAGCTGCTGATCATCGTGCTGCTGATCACATTCCCTGAAATCGCCATGTTCCTGGTTGGGAATTAAATTGAAAAGATAAGGATAAAAATAACATGCAGTATATGCCAGATGCCGTACCGGGGCCGGAGCCGTCATTCGACGATGCGACCTATTGGGCAAATTGCACGGAGAAAAAACTGACATTCCAGCAGTGCGGAAGCTGTAAAGCATTCCGGCATCCGCCGGGCCCCTTCTGTCCCAAATGCCAGTCGGACAAGATTGACTGGGTGGCGGCGCCGGAGGAAGCCAAGCTGTTCAGCTTTACGTTTATATATCATCCGGCGCATGAGGCGGTCCGCGGGCGGATTCCTTACAATGTCGCGGTTGTCAGCTTTCCGACGCTTGGCGGGGTGCGGTTGATCACCAACATCGTGGATGCGGACCCCGGGGATCTTGAAATCGGCATGACGGTCCGTCTTGTCTGGGGCAAATCCGGCAATGGCCAGACCATTCCCCTGTTCAAAAAGGGATAAGACGCGAGAGGATATGCTAGGCGCGGATCAGCCGTAGTTTTTGCTGATAAGCTCGCTGAGCGTATCCGCCGTTTCCTTGAGAGCGGGGAGCAGTGTTTCAACGCCCTTTTCCAGGGACATGGCGCTGATCAGGAAAGAGGTGCTGAGGCTGGCGAAAACCTCCCCGCCGGTGATCAGCCCGGAGCCTGAAGAGCTGGAGCTGTTAAAGTCCGGATCGGGGATGGCGTAGCCCTTTTGCCGGACGTCTTCCAGCATTTTCTGAACACCGGCCGGATCGTTGCGGGCGGCGGCATTGACCGAACGGTTGGAAGCGGCCAGGGTGGCGAGAAGCTTTTCCTGCTTTGCCGGAGAGCAGAAAGCGAGATAGGCGCGCCCCAATGAGGTGAGCAGCAGGGGCGGGCGAACACCGGCCTGATGATTGATCGCCATGATATTATATTCACGGCTCGTCTCCACAATCATCATCTCATGCCCATCGAGAATGGCAAGGTCAGAGGGCCAGCCAATCCGTTCGCGGAACGCCAGCATGGTCGGGGAGGCAAGCATTGAGAGCTGGCGCTTTTCATCAAATCCCCGGCTTAACAAAAGTGTTTTGCCGGTCGGCCTGTACATCCCGCTTTGCTCATCGCGCGTGACATACCCTTCATGCATCAATGTCTCCAGCATGCGGAGCACGGTGGAGCGATGAAGTTTCGAGAGCTTGTGAATCTGCTTGATGGACGCAAAATCGAGGTCATTTACGATCCGCAGCACCGTCAGGGCCCTGACAACTGAAGTTACCGGTTCAAATGAGGCCATGATCTCTCCATCCAGTCATACTGTGCAGGAGGGCACTCTCGGCGGGTGGGCCCACACGATGTCTCCCTCTCACAAGAATGCCCGCGACGGCATGAAATTCCGACCGGCGGGCGGGTTACGGGGGACAGCCTGGCAGAACCTCTATAGCGGGTACGACATCAAGGCTGTTTCACCGAAAGCATTATCACATATCGCATTGCGGCATAAATATCCACAAAAAGTAACGACCGGCAGTTTAGCACAAAGTGTTCATTACATGAATATATTTTTCACATATTGACATAAATAATGGCCTGTGAAATGATCCGGAACAGCTTGAATGACAATCAAAAAGAGTGCGGGAGGCACGGTGCCTTGCTGTGCTGAAAGATGAGGAATTGTGGGTAATACAGTTAATGCCAAATCCCACGCCTGTATCGTCGGTATCGGGGAGACGGAGTATACGCGGCGCGGCGGTATCCAGGGCAAAAGCGAACTGGCGCTGGCCTGTGAGGCCGTTATCAAGGCGACGCAGGATGCCGGAATCTCCCTTGAAGAAATCGACGGCCTCGCTTCCTATGCGAATGATGAAAGCGTCCCCTGGTTGATGCAGGAAGCGCTGGGCTTGCCAGACTTACGCTCCACCACCATGGCCTGGGGCGGCGGCGGTGGCGGGTGCTATGCCTCTATCGCGCAGGCCGCGGCGGCCGTCGAGTCCGGGGCGGCCGATTATGTCGCCGTCTTCCGCTCCCTTTGCCAGGGACAGCGGAAACGCTTCGGGCAGGGCTATGCGGTGCCGCACAGTCCGGGGTTCCTTGACCCGTTCGGCATGTTCGCCCCGCCCTTCATGCTGGCGCCCCTCGCCCAACGCTACAAGTATGACTTCGGTATCCGGGAAGAGCAGGTGGCGGAAATTGCCCTCAATGCGCGGGAGAATGCGGCGCGCAATCCACGCGCCGTTTTCAAGGATCGCCCGCTCGATCTTGAAACCTATCTTAATTCGCGCATGGTGGCCGATCCGTTCCGTCTTTATGATTGTTGTCAGGAAAATGACGGGGCCTGCGCCCTGATCATTACGACCCGTGAACGGGCCCGTGATCTGGACGGCCCGGTGATCCGCATTCTTGCCTCCGGTCAGGGATCGGAACCGGGATGGGGCTCCGGCGGGCTCGGCTCGCACAACATGCCGCTGGAGGATTACCGCGCTGGCGGTGGCAGCAGCCTGTCAAAGCGTCTTTACGCAAAGGCCGGGATTTCGCCCGATGATGTGGATACGGCGCAGTTTTATGACCATTTTTCCTATTTCGTGCTGATGAATCTGGAAAGCTACGGCTTTTGCGGGCGCGGCGAGGCGGGGGACTTTGTTGCCGAAGGAAATATCCGCTGGAAGGGCGGAAAATTGCCGATCAACACTTCCGGCGGCCATATGTCGGAGGCCTATATTCATGGTCTCAATCTGGCGGTGGAAGGGGTGCGGCAGCTGCGCGGCACCTCCACGTCGCAGGTGACGGACGCGGGCCTTTGCCTTTTGGCCAACACCGCATCGGCCGCTATCCTGGGGAGAGAATAATGAGCAGATATCTGCCGACGCCGCCACCCAACCCGCCGATGGAGGCCGTACCCTTCTGGGACTGGTGCCGCAAGCGGGAACTGCGGTTCCAGCAATGCAGCAACTGCGGACGGTGCCGTCATCATCCGGCGCCCTATTGCCGGTTTTGCACGTCCGATCAATGCCAGTGGGTGCCCGCGCCGGAGGAGGCGGAACTGTTCAGCTATACCGTCATTCATAATGCGGTCAGTGAAGCGTTGAAAGCTTACGTCCCCTACAACATTGCCGTTGTCGCCTTTCCGAGCCTCGGGGTCCGGCTGATCAGTAACGTGATTGATCTGGAACCGTCCGAACTGCGCATTGGCATGCCGCTGCGCCTGACATGGCAGGAGTGCGACGACGGGACGCCCTTGCCCCTGTTTCTTGGAAAGAATGGTTAAATCATGAAGCGACAGAGAATTCTGGACGTTCCGAAAGACGCCCGCACGCTGGGGAATATCGTCCGTCATAAAGCGGAGAAAAATGGCGATAAAACCTATCTTCGCTTTGGTGAGCGGGAAATTTCCTATCGCGAATTTCATGAAATCACCAACCGCCTGGCGCATGGATTGCAGAATCTCGGCATCAAGGCCGGGCAGCATATTGCCTTCATGATGGATAACAAGCCGGAGCAGCTGCTGCTCTATTTTGCCATCGGCAAGATGGGCGGGGTCAGCATTCCGGTGAACAGCGCCGCCAAGGGCGAACTGTTTGTCTATTATCTGAACCAGTCGGATTCCGTTGTGCTGATTTCCGATGCCGGGCTGATTGATCGCTTTCAGGCGATTGAGGCGCAATGTCCGAATATCACGAAGGTCATTCTTCTGAACGAAGCCGGGGGCGCGGCGGACCTGTCGGTTGGCGCGGCGCTGCAGGCGGAGGTATATGACTACCAGTCCCTGCTCGACGCCTCGGCGGAGGATTTGCCGGATGATATCGCCCGAATAAGCGACTTTGCCATCATGATGTATACGTCCGGCACAACCGGCCCGTCGAAGGGCAATATGGTGCCGCACGGGCGGCTGATCTGCGGTGCGATCGATCATGTGGAGATTTTCGGCTATCAGCCGGAGGATGTGCTCTATACCTGCCTGCCGCTGTTTCATGGCAATGCGCTCAACACCTCGGCCATTCCGGCGCTGGTGGCGGATGCCACCCTCGTCATCTCGCCGCGCTTTTCCGCGAGCCGTTTCTGGGATGAGATCCGGGAGTATGGCGTGACCGCCTTCAGCCTGCTGGGCGCCATGGTCAATTTCCTCTGGGCGCAGCCGGAAAGCCCGCGCGACAAGGACAACAAGGTGCGTCTTTGCATGATGGTGCCGGTGCCTGACTTCGCCCGTGCGTTCGAGAAGCGCTATGACCTCAAGGTCACGTCGGTCTATGCGCTGTCGGATTACGGTTTCATCACCCTTCTCAGCCCCGAACATCCGCCTGAAAAATGGAAATCTGCGGGCCTCGCGGCGACCGGCATGGTGATCTCCATCCGCGATGACGATGACAATGCGCTGCCCGCCAATACACCCGGTGAAATCTGCGCCCGCTGCGATGTGCCGTGGATTACGTCGCTTGGCTATTACAAGATGCCGGAGGCGACGGTCGCGGCAAACCGCAACCAGTGGTTCCATACGGGAGATCGCGGCTATCTCGATGAAGACGGCTATATCTATTTCGTCGATCGCAAGAAGGATGCGATCCGGCGGCGGGGCGAGAATATCTCCTCCTATGAGGTGGAGCAGATCGTTCTTGGGCACGCGGCGGTGGAAGACGTCGCGGCCTACGCCGTCCGTTCGGAGATGAGCGAGGATGAGGTGATGGTCAGCGTGACCTGCAAGGAAGGCATGACGCTCGACCCCGTCGATCTTATCCGGCATTGCGCGGCGAACATGGCCTATTTCATGGTGCCGCGCTACGTCGAAATTCTGCCCGAACTGCCGCGAACGATGACGGAAAAGGTCGAGAAATACAAGCTCAAGCAAAGCGCGCAGGAGCGGCTCGATGATATCTGGGACCGGGAGGCGGCGGGCATCATCGTTAACCGTCATACCAACTAGTCTGAAGCAGGAAAAGGGGAGGCCGCGCGCCATGAAAAGATTACGTGATGCAAATATTCCAGCAAATGCCCGAACATTGGGCGGCGTCCTGCGTCACAAGGCGGAAAAGAATGGCGACAAAATCTTTCTGAAATTCCTGGATCGGGAATATTCCTATCGGGAGATTCATGAGATCAGCAACCGCCTTGCCCGGTCGTTACAGGAAGGCGGCCTTGAAAAGGGCCAGCATGTGGCCTTCATGATTGATAACAAGCCGGAGTTGCTGTTTCTCTATTTCGCCGTGGCGAAAATCGGCGGGGTTTGCGTTCCCGTGAATACGGCGGCAAAGGGAGAGCTGTTCACCTATTATCTGACGCAGTCGGATTCGACCATCCTGATTTCCGATAGCGGCCTCGTGGATCGGTTTCTCACCGTCCAGGATCAGTGCCCGGATATCGGGAAGCTGATTATTGTCGATGACGGGCGTCCGGTAAGCGACGCGACACGCGCCGCCCTGCGCCCGGAAATTGCGGAGTATGAAGATCTGCTGAGCGCATCAGCCGAAGATTTGCCCGGCGATATCGTACGTAGCCGTGATCTTGCCTTTCTGCTCTATACCTCCGGCACGACGGGCCCGTCGAAGGGCAATATGGAACCCCATGAAATGATGGTGTCCGGATCTCTCGATCATGTGGAATATTTCGGCTATCAGCCGGATGATGTACTTTATACCTGTCTGCCGCTCTTCCATGGCAATGCGCTCAACACTTGCGCGCTGCCGGCCCTGATTGCCGATGCGACGCTGGTTGTCTCCCCCCGCTTTTCCGCCAGCAGTTTCTGGCAGGAAGTGCGCGATAATGGCGTGACTCAGTTCAATCTTCTGGGGGCAATGGCGAATATTATCTGGGCGCAGCCGGAAAGCCCGGAGGATCGGAACAACAAGGCCCGCATGTGCATGATGGTGCCGGTGCCCGATTTCGCGCGCGAGTTCGAGAAGCGCTATGACCTCAAGGTCACCTCGGTCTATGCGCTGACGGATTTCGGCGGCGTGACTTTTCTAAGTCCCGAACATCCGCCCGCTAAATGGAAATCCGCCGGTCAGGTGCGCGATAACATGACGATTGCCATCCTCGATGATGATGATTACCCGCAGGCTCCCGGCGTGCCCGGAGAAATATGCGTGCGCTGCGATGTGCCCTGGGTGACGGCGCAAGGCTATTACAAAAAGCCGGAAGCAACCGCGGAAGCGCGGCGGAATCTCTGGTTTCATACGGGGGATCGCGGCTATCTCGACGAAGATGGTTTTCTCTATTTCGTTGACCGCAAAAAGGATGCGATCCGGCGCCGGGGGGAGAATATCTCCTCCTATGAGGTGGAGCAGATCATTCTCGGCCATCCGGCGGTGGAGGATGTCGCCGCCTATGCCGTCAGTTCCGAGATGAGCGAAGATGAAGTCATGGTCAGTGTTGAATGCAAGAAGGGCCGCGATCTCAGCCATGAAGAGCTGATCCGCCATTGCGCCGCCAACATGGCTTATTTTATGGTGCCCCGTTATGTGGAGTTTGTTCCTGCCCTGCCAAGAACAATGACGGAGAAGGTCGAGAAGTATAAGCTCAAGCAAAGTGCGCAAGGAAGGCTCGACCAGATCTGGGACCGGGAGGAGGCCGGGATCGTGGTCAATCGCCATACCAACTGATCCGGATGGATTTTGCGCCGCGTCGCAAACAGGGAACAAGGTGAAGGACGATGATTGAAAAACAGGTTGAAAATGGGCAAATGCTCATCATCATCAATCAGCCGGAAAAGCATAATGCAATCAATCGGGCGATGTGGCAGCAGCTTTTTGATTGTCTCCTCGAAGCGCAGGCACGGGATGATGTCAAGCTGGTGATCTTGCGCGGCGCGGGCGGGCGCGCCTTTTGCTCCGGCGGCGATATCACTGAATATGAAGGCGTTTTCGAGCATGTTACGGACGCAGAGGATGCTCCTGCGGGGATTCGTGATGTGTCCGCCCTGTTGCGGGCGCTTCCCATTCCGACGATCGCCGCCATATCGGGGCACTGCGTCGGAGCGGGCGTTGTGATAGCGGCGGCCTGTGATTTTCGCCTGTGCACGAAATCCTCCCATTTCGCGGTAACGGCGATAAAACGCGGGCTGCCCTATCCGACCCCGGCGGCGGGAGATCTGATCGCCCTCGTCGGGCTTTCGATGACGCGCGCCATTCTGCTGCGGGGCAAGGATTTGAGCGCGGTAACGGCGCAGGCCATCGGCCTTGTGGATGAGATGGTCGAGGATGACGGATTTGACGCCGGCCTTGCGGGTTTTGCCGCGGAAATCATGGGGCAAAGCAATGCGGCCTATTCCTTCGTCAAAAAATCCATCGCCCACGCCCTGCAACTGGTTGAGGAAAATGAAGAAATGCAGGCGCTTAACCTCAAAGCCCTTGCGAGCGACGGCTTCCGGGCCTCAACGCGGAGTTTTCTCGGCAAGGGTTGAGGATCGCCGCAGACAAGATAATGGAGAAGGACAGCATGAAAGCCTTGTTGATAGGGGGGACTGGCCCGACGGGCCGGTTTCTCATTAAGGGACTTCTTGATCGCGGCTATGAGGTCGCCATGCTCAACCGTGGGGGCCGGGATGACAGCCATATCCCGGCGGAGGTTGAACGCATCAAGGCGGACCCGCATTTTGCGGAATCGCTCGCCCCGGCGCTGGAAGGGCGGCGCTTCGATGTTGTTATCGGCGCCTATGGCCGGATAAAAATTGTTGCTGACGTTGTGGCGCCGTTGACGGATCGTCTGATCACCATCGGCGGCATGGCGATTTTCCGGGGCTTTGCCCATCCCGCATCCGTCTTTCCGACCGGTGCGACCATCCCGCTCAGTGAGACAACGCCGCTCCTCCGGTCGCCTGAAGATCATGCCTTCGGCTATAAGATGCTTGAGGCCGAGCGGCATGTCATGTCGCATCACGGAAAGGACTGCAATGTCAGCCATTTCCGCTATCCGCTGATTTACGGGGAGGGGCAGGTTCTGCCCATTCGTTTCTGGTGGTTTCTCCAGCGCGCCCTCGACAAGCGCCGCCGCGTGGCGTTGCCGGACGGCGGGCTGACGATTATCAGCAACGGATTTGCGGAGAATATGGCGCATGCCGTCCTGCTCGGCATTGACAAACCGGCGGCGTCGGCGGGCAAGTTCTATAACTGCGCTGATCAGCGCCAGTTCACCCTCGCCCAGATCGGCGAGGTGCTGTTTGATGCCGTGGGCGAGAAGATGGAGATCGTCTCCGTGCCCGATGCCGTCGCGTCCCACGCCCGGGTCTTGCAGGTCTTTAATGACGAGGATTACCACCGCATGTTCGATACCTTCCCGTTGCAGCACGATCTGGGCTATCGCGATATCGTCGATCCGCTGGACGGGCTGCGCCGCACGGTCGAGTGGTATATGAAAAATCCGCCGGCCGAAAGCGTCGCGGCGGAAGTGCGCGCGCAATATGCCATCGAGGATGCCCTGATCGCCCTGCAGGATGAAGCGTTTGAAAAAATGAAGCGGCTCGATCATCACGAGCCCGAATATGTTCATGGCTATGCGCATCCCAAGAAAATGGGAGAGGCGCGCGATCATCGCGGGCGTTAATCGGCATTGCCCTGTTGAGTATCTGCCGTTCAGGCATGGCGCATGAAGCTGTCGACCGGGCGCTTTTCTGAAAAAGGGAAGGCCGTTGCCATGATTTCACGGTATGAGGTTATGGGCCGGGCCGCGGCGGCGGCGATCTCGGACTTTGCAGGAATTCTCTGCGATATGGCTTGTGATGCCGGTCGCTTTTGGCGTATGGCAGACGCTAGGCAAGGTGATGCGCTGTTTTCACAGCATCATTTTAATCCTGTCATTTTATATATTCTGCGGTCGGCTGACCGTCCGTCTGCCGGTATTCTTTCCAGGCCTGGCGTAAAATCTGCTGGGAAGAAAACAGAAAAAGGCTGGCGATGATCGCCGCAACCAGCAAATCCGGCCAGGCCGTCGTGGTGCTCCAGACGCTAAAAGCGGCCAGCATCACAGCAACATTGCCGATGGCGTCATTGCGGGAGCATAACCAGACCGAGCGGACATTCGCATCGCCATCTTTATAGGGCAGCAACAGCAGAACGGACCCGAGATTGGCGGCGAGAGCCAGAAAGCCGATCGCGCCCATCATTTCCGCGCGTGGAATGTCCAGGATAAGCGTCTGGTAAAGTGTCGCGGCAAAAACCCATATTCCCATCAGGCTGAGGGATAGCCCCTTCAGCAACGCCGCTGTCGCCCTTGTCCGTAAGGAGGCTCCGATCACCGCAAGGCTGAGGCCGTAAGTGAGGGTATCGCCAAGAAAATCGAGCGCGTCGGCTTTCAGGGCCTGTGAGCTGGCAAGTGTTCCCATGATCATTTCTGTCAGAAACATCAGACCGTTGATGGCGATCACAGACCAGAGGATGCGTTTATAGCGTCGGCTCAGTCCATCGAACACAGGCAGCTTGTCCGAACAGCAGGAGATGGAGATATTCAGGCCGTCCCGCTTACGGGCGCCCGTCGGATGCGAGGGTTCCGGCCGCACGGCGCGGGTGTCGGGCTGGTTCGGGCAACAGTGTTCGGACATGTTTCTCTCCTTTGCAAAACCCACTCTAATCCCTATAGTGACTAGAGGTTCAAGAGGATTTGTTATGGATTTTTCAATTGGAGAGCTGGCGCGGCAAACCGGGGTTAAGGTGCCGACAATCCGCTATTATGAGCAGATAAAGCTGCTTCCCTTGCCGCTGCGCACGGCTGGGCAGCAACGGCGTTATGATGCCGGATATGTTTCCCGGCTTAATTTTATCCGCCATGCCCGGGAACTCGGGTTTACCGTTGAAGCCATTCGGGAGTTGCTCGCCATGAGTGCCCGGCCGGAATATCCGTGCAAAGAAGTGGATGAAATTGCCCAGCGGCATATCGCCGATATTGACCGCCGGATTGAACATCTTGAAATATTGCGCTCAGAGCTGCAGCGAGCCGTCACGGCATGCCGTCAGGAAAATATTTCCGATTGCCAGGTGCTCGGCACTTTGAGCGTGCCCGGCCATGACCACGGAAAGTTCCCCTGATACGCGCGTATCCTCACCCCATTTTAACTGCAGCATTGAAAATATTGGCGCACCGTCTCAGGCGATGATGCGAACTATGTCTACTCTATAGCCCTCTAAGACCCTCCTTTTGCAACGGCGTGGCTTCCGCCGTTACGAGATATGCGCATGGCACACAGGCGTCGAACCTATTACGCCAGTTCGGCCAAGAGATAGTTAATGTAACTGCGCGTCAAATTACAATAAAGGTGCGCCTCCTTCAGCGTTGGCGTCACATCAGCCGCGAGTTGCGTACCGTGTCGGACACCGCCACCGCCGGGAGATGATAGGTAGCCTTGCATCTTGGTCATCCACCCCAGTGCTTCGGCAAGCATACTTCCACGATTGTTATTGCGTAAAGCCCGGACGATCTCGTTAAAATATTTCCCCTCGACCGTGCCGGTTCCACTTTCCTAGCCATGGAACGCCGTCGAAACGGTTTCGAGCAGCCACAGAATTTCCTGCACGGCCTGACACGGACGTTGCTCAAGCAAGAGACGATCAGCTTGGTCTAATGAAGCGTGGATATCCGGCACGTCACCCGACAGGAACAGCGTTGTCAGTGGCCCGTACTCGCACATGTTCAGGCACTGAGCGGGGTTGTCGAGCGCGTTCACCGATAGACAGCAGAAGTTATCTGGGTTACCGTTTGTCCGGGGCTTTTGCACACGGGTCGTTATGCAGTTCAATGTTGCCGCGAAAACAGGATTGCTCGGCGGATGCTTGCTCAATTCCGGCTGGGCCTATGTCGACGCCAACGAACGATTGAACAGCGATACCAACACCCAGATCGTCGGCGCGGATTTTCGCTATCAAACGGATGACGATACATTCGCTGGCGCCACGTTTGGCCATGTCCTGGAATCCTCGTCTCCCTATCCGAAGGCCGCGCCCGGCGGCATCGGCGTGCCGAGCGTCCTGCCCGATGCCCGCGCCGCCCTGAGTTTCGTCAACCTGTACGGCAAGGCCAATCCGTTCGGCCAGGCGACGCGGGTCGTCGAGGCCAATGGCGTGCCGAACCCGATCGCCGGTGTCACGGCCAGCCACCTCGCGGACGACGTTTTTCTGGAATACAACCGCGTGCTGAATGCGAACACCTACCTCGCTGCAGGCTTCAGCGTTTCCTTTCCCGGTCCGGGGGCCAACTCCGTCGTCGATGGCGACGCATCAGTCTGGACAGGAGGTTTCGCCAATGTCGTCGTCAATTTCTGAAATGAGGCCGCGCCGGTTCGTTGCCGCTGCGATCCTCGCCTTCGCGCTCGCGGCGACCGCCATTCCCGCTCCCTCCCAGGCGCAGGAGGAAAAGCCGATGTCGGCGGAAGCATCCGACCCCGTGAAGCTCGGCTGGATGGTTGGTTCACCACCGCCTGCCGACAAGATCATCCGCTTTTCCGATCCGGATTATTTCAGCTTTCCCAAGCTGCGCTGGACGGTTTGCCATTTCCGCCAGTTGATGCCGACCGTCGGTGTCAGCCGCGGGCTCGACGCGCCGATCCCGTTCGAACGCAAGCTGGACGACGCGATCGACGCGCTCACCTTCACGCCGCTGGGAGGCGGAACGCCGATGACGTGGGCGCAGTCGCTGTCGGCAAACTACACCGACGGCATCGTCATCGTGCATGATGGTGTCGTCGTCTATGAGCGCTATGCCGGCTGTCTCGACGAGGCCGGCAAGCATGGCGCGATGTCGGTGACGAAATCGCTGACTGGCCTGCTGGGCGAGATGCTTGTGGCGGAAGGCAAGCTCGACGAAAATTCGAAAGTCGCCACCATCGTGCCGGAACTGGCAAAGAGCGCGTTCGGCGACGCGACCGTCAGGCAGGTGCTCGATATGACGACCGGACTGCGCTACAACGAAGACTATGCCGACCCGGACGCCGATGTCTGGCGCTATGGCGCGGCCGGCAACCCGTTGCCCAAGCCTGAAGGCTATACCGGGCCGCGCAGCTATTTCGAGTATCTCGAGACCGTGGCCAAGGAAGGCGAACATGGCACGGCCTTCGGCTACAAGACCATCAATACCGACGCGCTCGGCTGGATCATCGCGCGCGTTACCGGAAAGTCCGTCGCCGACCTTTTAGCGGAACGACTCTGGAGCAAGATGGGAGCGGAACAGGATGCCTATTACACGGTCGATTCCATCGGCACGCCCTTTGCCGGCGGCGGCCTGAATGCCGGCTTGCGCGATCTTGCTCGCATCGGCCAGTTGATGCTGGACGGCGGCGTTATCGACGGGCGGCGGCTCATCCCGGAATCGGCGATCAGGAGCATCCGTGCCGGCGGCGACAAGGTGGCATTCGAGAAAGCCGGATACAAGCTCCTCAAGGGTTGGAGCTATCGCGGCATGTGGTGGGTAACCCACAATGAGGACGGCGCCTACATGGCGCGCGGCGTCCACGGGCAGGCCATCTATGTCGATCCAAAGGCCCGCATGGTGATCGCCCGCTTTGCATCAACCCCGCAGGCCAGCAACGCCGCCAGCGATCCGACCTCTTTGCCGGCCTATGACGCTGTGGCAAAGTATTTGATGCAGTAATGCGGTAATGCCGCGACTGCCGGTGTCAATCCTCGCCTTCATGTTTTGACGGAAGCGTATCCTGCGTTGGCGAGGTAGTTGCTGCACTCGTCTGGGTCGATGGTTGAGACGAGGTGGCCGATGTGTCGCCACGTCTCGTCGATGGTTCGCTTCTGAGCGACACGCATCCAGTGCTTGATCTTGGCGAATGCCGGCTCGATCGGATTGAGATCTGGCGAGTATGGCGGCAGAAACCAAGCCTTGCTCCGGCCGCCCGGATCATCTTGCGGACGGCGGCTTTGATCGGTGAATAACCGCTCATGCGGCACTCCCGATCTGGGCATATTGATTGCCCGCCTCGGCTATGAAAGCCGGAACAAAATCATGGGAAAGCGGGCAGGGTTTTTGGGGGTTACGCGGACATAACGCGGACAATGACCATTTTTCAGGTCTTTGAAATCTCGCTAACCCATTGAAAAGATTGGCGCACCCGACACGATTCGAACGTGTGACCTCTGCCTTCGGAGGGCAGCGCTCTATCCAGCTGAGCTACGGGTGCTGAGATGAGGCCTCTGCTATAGCTCAAGCGGTCCGCGGTTGCAATGATTTTAGAGCGCCTGCCCCGTCAATTCGCGCGTCGGGTCAGCGGTGGCGCTTCAGCCGATCTATCTTTTCTTGCTGTGTTGCCCGGACCCTGTTGGCTGTGACGGTCGCCGACAGGTCATCACCATGCGGTTCAGAGAGGTTTTTTCTCAGATTACTCTCCCCTTCTTCCCGGTGGCGGCGGCGCAGGTTCTGTTTCTGAAGGCGTTCATTATCGGATTTCATGGACATGAAACACTCCTTTCCAACATTTTTATGCGTTGCATCTGTTAATGTAGGAACCCGGACGCGGAATGCCAATCACATCTGTGAATGGTTCCGCGTCTCGTCCAGGAAGATCAGGAAAAGGCCACCTGTTTGCCGTTCTTGACGACCAGGCGGTGATTTTCCTTCGCCGCGGCCATCAGGATGTCGTCGACCGGATTGCCGTTCACAATGACCATGTCCGCCTTGAACCCGGCCTTGATCTGGCCGCGGTCCGCATATTGCATCAGGCTGTGGGCAACGGAGGTGGCGCTCACGAGCGCATCGGCCGTGGTCATGCCGCAATCGACCATATAGGCGAGTTCCATGGCATTCTCGCCATGCAGATTGAAGGGGGTGCCGGCGTCGGTCCCCATGGCAATCCTGCCGCCCGCCTTGTAGAACATCCGGAAGCTTTCCTTGTGCTTTTCGAAAACCCGGCGGGATTTTTCGACGACATAATCGGCGATCCCCTTGTCCGCGTTATTGAGGATATTTTGCACTGCCGAAAGGGTCGGGACCAGATAGGTGCCGCGCTCCATCATCGCATCGAGGCATTGCTGGTCCATGAAAATGCCATGCTCGATAGAGGTGATCCCGGCGAGAACGGCATTCATGATGCCTTCGGCCCCTTGCGCATGGCTGGCGGAGGTTTTATGAAAACGGCGGGCTTCCGCGACGCCGACGCGCATTTCATCGGCGGAATAATGCGCATCCTCCGGATTGACGCCGGGCGTCATGACGCCGCCGGTGGCCATGATCTTGATCAGGTCGCTGCCCGCATGGATCTGCTCGCGGACCGCCTTCACCACCTCGTCGCAGCCATCGGCGACACGGCCGTTCTTGTTGCCATGACCGCCCGTCATGCAGATCATCTTGCCGGATGCCATGATGTTGGGGCCGAAAAACCGGCCGCTGTTGCAGGCGTCGCGCACGGGAAATTCCAGATATTCCCGTCCGCCGCAGTCACGCACGGCCGTAATGCCGGATTTGAGGGAGGTTTGCGCATTTTCAAGGACGCGCAGGGTGATTTCACCGGGATTAACGCCTTCTATGCTGCCGCGCGGGTCGGCCTCCCCCTTATAGACGAGATGCACATGACAGTCGGCCATGCCGGGGATAACCGTTCCGCCGCCGGTATCAACGCGATTTCCCTGATAGTCGGCGAATTTTTCGGCCAGGGCGACATCGGCAATGCGGTCGCCTTCCACCAGAACCGCGTGATTTTCAAGAAGGGTGCCCGTGCCGTCAAACACATGGCCGCCACTGTAAAGGGTCGTTGTCATTTGTAGTTCCCCACCATTGTTTGAATTCAAACCATTCGGGGGACGATACCGCAATTCAGCGGGTAAATCGAGAGTTTATTCCCGTGTTGCGGTCATCTGCAGGAAGGCATCTTCAAGGTCGGGCTCCTGCGTCGTCAGATCAACAATATCGAGATCGTCATCCGCCGCAGCTTTCAGGATTCTGGACATTTCCGTCTCACTCGGCCGATAGGCGATATTGATCCGCCGTCCGTGGGAGAGAGTTGCGCCAAACTGTTTCAGGTTGGCCGGAATCTCCTCGATATCCCGGCCAAGCAACAGGGATACATTCTTCATATCAAGCCGCCCAAGCAGGGTTTCGGTTGCTTCGCAGGCGACGACTTCACCGTGATTGATGATGGCGATGGTATCGCAAAGCTCTTCCGCTTCTTCCAGATAATGGGTCGTTAGAATGATCGTGGTGCCATTTTCATTCAGCTTTTTCACATAGGACCAGAGTTGCTGTCTGAGCTCGATATCCACACCGGCGGTCGGTTCGTCCAGAATGAGAACTTTCGGGCTGTGGACCATGGCCTTTGCCACCAGAAGTCGCCGCCGCATGCCGCCCGAGAGGGTGCGCGCATATCCGTCGGCCTTGTCCAACAAGCCCATGGCTTTGAGAATCTCATCGGTCCGGCGCTTTGATTTCGGAACGCCATAAAGTCCGGCCTGAAATTCCATCACCTCGCGCGGCGTGAAGAAAGCATCGAGGTTGAGTTCCTGCGGGACGACGCCAACGGCGCTGCGGGCGGCGCGCATGTCCTTGTCGATATCAAAACCGCAGACTTTCACCTCGCCGCTCGTCCGGTTGACAAGACCGGCAATGATATTGATAAGGGTCGATTTCCCCGCGCCATTCGGCCCCAGCAGACCGAAGAAAGACCCGCGCGGGACATCCAGATCAATGCCTTTCAGGGCCAGCTTATCCGGGGCTGATCCTTTGCCGCGATAATTTTTGATCAGATTGCGGACTTGCAGGGCGGGGGCGTCGGGGATGGTATCAGTCATTCTTGTTGCTCGATCATATATAAGGCAGACCCGGCGGCCGCCGTCTCTCCGGTCAGATGGCGTATCGCCAAACCGGCACTGCTGTCCGGCCGTGCCCAATGCGGCCCGCTGGCGCTGGCCCTGATAATCAGGAATGCCGGCCGATGACAGTATCCGGGGCTGTCGGACAGGTTCCTGTTCATATAGACATGACCGGATGGCTTGACAAGCACAAGGGCGGGCATTTTCGACGGTGCCAGAGGCATTAATCGGTTGCGTCTCCGGCCGCAATGGATATCATCCATGCGGTGCCGGAGACCCCGCAAATAAGGACAGTCTGCGGAACAGATGATCATCCAAGGAAGTGAGACGGCTTTATGCAAGCGTTTGAGACAATTGAAGTGGACAGTCTGAAGGTTGCCTGCGATGGAGGCAGGGGCCCGCTCGGCCATCCGCGTGTGTTTCTCAATATGGGAGACAAGCATCAGGTCGAATGCCCCTATTGCAGCCGGTTGTATGTCCTGAAAGCGGGCGCAAAGGTTTCCGGCGGCCATTGAGGCCGCTCCGGATGGAACAAGCAGCAAGCGAGGCGGAATGACCGAACCGGACGTCACGGGCGATCCAGATCAAAAGCACAGGATCTATCTGGTCGACGGATCGGGATATATTTTCCGTGCCTATTTTGCGATGATTCGCGGGCGGCAGCCAATGTCGCGTTCCGACGGCACGCCGACGGGAGCGGTTCTCGGCTTTTCCAATATGCTGTTCAAGTTGATACAGGACACGCAGCAGGATGGGCGGGTCAGCCATCTCGCCGTCATCTTCGATACCAGCCGCAAAACCTTCCGCTCCGACATCTACCCCGAGTACAAGGCCAACCGTGACGCGCCGCCCGAAGATCTGATCCCGCAGTTTCCGCTGGTGCGGGAGGCGACGCGCGCCTTCAATATTCCGGCCATCGAAAAGGCAGGCTTTGAAGCCGACGATATTATCGCGACCTATGCCGCGCAGGCCCGCGCGCGGGGCATGGAATGCGTCATTGTCTCCTCCGACAAGGATCTGATGCAGCTTGTCGGCGGCGATGTGACGATGCTCGATCCGATGAAAAATCAGGAAATCGGTGTCGATCAGGTCCTTGAAAAATTCGGCGTTCCGCCTGAAAAGGTGATTGATGTGCAATCGCTGGCTGGCGACAGCGTGGATAATGTTCCGGGCGTTCCGGGCATTGGCATCAAAACCGCCGCAATGCTGATAAACGAATTTGGCGATCTCGACAGCCTGCTCGCGCGGGCCGAGGAAATCCCGCAAAAGGGGCGCCGGGAAAAGCTGATCGAACATGCCGAAATGGCCCGCATCAGCCGCGATCTGGTGACGCTCAAAAATGATGTCGAGCTGGATTCCGATATCATGGAGCTCAATGTCCGCCTGCCCGACGCGGCGGAGCTGATGGCCTTTCTTAGGCAAAATGAATTCAAACAACTTACCGGCCGGGTCATGGAATTTTTCGGCGAAGGGTTCCGCGCCGATGTCGCCGCCCTGCCGGAAGAGGAAGAATTACTGGACTCAGTCCAGCAAAAAGTTGACAAAGTCAATTATTCCACGATTTCCGACATGGATGCGCTCAATGCCTGGGTTGCCGAGGCGGCACGGATCGGTCATGTGGCTGTTGATACCGAAACCACCAGCCTGAATGCCATGCAGGCGTCCCTTGTGGGGATTTCCCTGTCCATCCATCCCGGAACCGCCTGCTATATTCCGGTTGGCCATGTGAAACCGAAGGCGCAGGGCGGGTTCGATTTCGACGGCGGGGATAAGGACGAAGCGGAGGAGGCGCCGCCGCAATTGCCGAAAGGGGAAGTGATCTGCGCGCTCAAACCGCTGCTGGAGGATCCGGGCGTTCTCAAGATCGGGCAGAATATCAAATATGACCAGCTTGTCTTCGCCGGGGAGGGCATCACCCTTACCCCTGTTGATGACACGATGCTGCTGTCCTATTGTCAGGAAGCGGGCCTGCATGGCCATGGCATGGACGAGCTGTCAGAACTCCATCTCGGCATTACGCCGATCCCGTTCAAGGAAGTGGCGGGCAGCGGCAAGTCACAGGTGACTTTCGCCGAGGTGCCGATTGACAAGGCGACCCAATATGCCGCCGAGGATGCCGATATCACCCTGCGGCTTCACCGGATTTTAAAGCGCCAGCTTGTCACCCGTAAAGCCGTGACGCTTTATGAGACGATTGAGCGGCCGCTTGTGCCGGTGATCGTTGAAATGGAACGCGCCGGTATCAAGGTCGATGCCAAGCTGCTCAGCACCCTTTCCATAGATTTCGGCAAGCGCATGGAAGGGCTGGTCAAGGAAGTCCATTCCCTCGCAGGGGAGGAATTCAATGTCGGCTCCCCCAAACAGCTCGGCGAAATCCTGTTCGACAAGATGCAGCTTTCCGGTGGCAAGAAAGGCAAGAACGGTGCCTATACAACGGATGTCAATGTGCTGGAAGGGCTGGCCGCCGAAGGGGTGGAGCTGGCGCAGAAAGTTCTCGACTGGCGACAGCTTGCGAAGTTGAAAAGCACCTATACGGATGCGTTGCAGGGCCAGATCAACCCCGATACGGGGCGGATCCATACCTCCTTCTCGCTCGCGGCGGCCTCGACCGGCCGCCTGGCCTCCAGTGAGCCGAATGTCCAGAATATTCCCGTCAGGACGGAAGAGGGGCGCAAACTGCGCGAGGCCTTCATCGCCGAACCCGGTCATAAGCTGATCAGCGCCGACTATTCCCAGATCGAGCTGCGTATTCTCGCCCATATTGCTGATATCGGCTCGCTGAAGGAGGCGTTTGCCGAAGGGCTCGACATTCACGCCAAGACAGCCTCGCAGGTGTTCGGCATCCCGATCAAGGGCATGGACCCGATGATGCGCCGCCGGGCGAAGGCCATCAACTTCGGGATCATCTATGGGATCAGCGCCTTCGGGCTCGCCCGGCAGCTTGGCATCTCCCGGACCGAAGCACAGGGCTATATCGATCAGTATTTCGTCCAGTATCCCGGCATCCGCGATTATATGGACCGGACGAAAAAATTCTGCCATGAAAATGGCTATGTGGAAACGCTGTTCGGTCGCCGGGTGCATCTGCCGGGGATCAATGACAAGAATGGCGCCCGTCGCAGCTTTTCCGAACGCGCCGCCATCAATGCGCCCATTCAGGGGTCGGCCGCCGATATTATCAAGCGGGCAATGATCCGCATTCCGGGCACGCTGCGCGACGCGGGGCTGACGGCGCGGATGCTGTTGCAGGTGCATGACGAGCTGATTTTCGAAGCGCCGGAAAAAGAGGTGGAGAAAACCGCCGCCCTTGTCAGAAGTGTTATGGAAAAGGCACCGCTGCCTGCGTTGGAGCTTTCCGTGCCGTTGACCGTGGATGCGGGCGCCGGTGATAATTGGAACGAGGCGCATTGAGGCAACGGCCGGGCAGGAATGAGCCTTGCCCCCTGATCGCCCGCTGGTTAGGATGCGGGAACTGCGTCTGACCGTGATCGGAAATTCATGCTGGAAACCGCGCTTGTCGCCTTCACGACTTTTTTTGCGACCATCGGCCCTCTCGATGTGGCGGCCCTGTTTGCGGCCCTGACCGTTCAGGCGACGCCAAAGGAACGGCGGCAGATGGCGCTCAAAGGCGCGCTCATTGCCTGTGTCATCCTGCTGTTTTTTGCCCTGTTTGGAAAATCTGTGCTTGCCAGTTTTGGCATCACGCTGTCCGCCTTGCAGGCGTCTGGCGGGGTTCTCCTGCTGCTGATTGCCATTGATATGGTATTTGCCCGCAATTCCGGCAGCAGCACCACCACCGATGAAGAACGGGCGGAGGCGAAGGGCAAGAAGGATGTATCCGTCTTTCCGCTGGCGACGCCATTGATTGCCGGTCCGGGCGCGATCGGGGCGGCGGTCCTGCTGGTGGCCGAGGCGGGAGACGATGCGGTGCATGCGACGATTGTGATTGCGGTGATGCTCGGAACTGTCCTCTTGACCTTCGTTCTCATGCTGCTGGCGACACAGGTTCAGAAACTGCTCGGCGTGACCGGGCTGCATGTGATCTCCCGCATTGTTGGTGTTTTGCTTGCCGCTCTGGCGGTGCAGTTCATCTTCAATGGGATCAGGGACAGCGGCTTGCTTGGCTAGCCGATGAATCAGTCCGAATATTAACCATATCGGTTAATAAATTAACCATTTCAACAACATACATAAATAACTCATCAGAACCGCAAAGTCCGGGAGTTCTGCCGGTTTTCTTGCAATTCGATAAAATTTTAGGAGAATGTCGGGCAAATTATGTTGACAATTGGGCAGCAAATCGTCAACTTCATGACATATATCGAATGTTTCCTTCTCAATTTTCGGGCAGGGAGCTGGATTTATTAAAATACAGATGCTTTTTCTGCCGCGAGGCACATTAATTTAAGACTTTCGTCACCAGGTGCGGCGTAAAGTCCAGTAAATGGGAGTATTTATTATGATCAAACTTGTTAAAACCTTTATTGTGGCGGCCGGGCTCGGGCTTGCGTTCGCTGCACCGGCCAGTTCGGCAACCATCAACTGGACGACGGATACTCCGGCCGCAGACAGCGGCGTTATCGCTGCGACGACTAAAGTTGGCTCGGTTCTTGAAAATCAGACATCTTCGGTTGTGAATGAATATCGTTCCCCATGGCAGGGAACGGCGCTTGACGGCGTCGGAACCTACACCGCCGTTCAGGAGGATTCCTACGCTTCCTATGTCTTCGATCAAACCTACAGCTCGGTCGATTTTCTTTGGGGCTCCGTTGATGAGTATAATGGCCTTGAATTTTATTATCAGGGAAGCTGGGTGGACGCGCTTTATGGGGACGATGCGCAGCTGGATAGCGTGACCAAGGGCGTCGGCTTTATTGTCGCTTCCGTCATGGCATCCGGCCTGTTTGATGAAATCCGTTTTACGTCGGGCACCAACGCCTTTGAATATGCCAATATGACGGTTTCGGCCGTCCCGCTTCCGGCGGCACTGCCACTCTATGGTGCCGGGCTTGCGGCTCTCGGCTTTATCGGCTGGCGCAAACGTCGCAAGGCGGCAGCCGCGGCATGAGCCGGTAACGCATACCTATTCCTATAGAGAACGGCGGCTTTTGAGGCCGCCGTTTTTCTTTTTATTTGTAGGTGCGGCCCGGTCGCTGGCGATAGCGGGGCAGGGACCAGCCGTAATGGATCGCCCCGGCGCGAAGGCCAAATCCGATAATGATCGCCCCGCAGGCGGCAATGAGGCGGGAAATTCCGACGCCATCGACGGCGATAATATAGGCCGTGGCGCTGGCCAGCGCGGCGGTGGCATAGACTTCCTGTTTTAGCAGCAGCGGCGTTTCCCCGGCCACCATATCCCGCGCCAGACCACCAAATGTTGCCGTCATCAATCCGAGGACAATGGCGATAAGAGGATTAACTTCTGCCACCCGCGCGATTTCCGTTCCCATCACGGCGAAGGCGGCAAGACCCACGGCATCGGCCCATAGCAGGGCGACGTAGCGCCGCTGCACCCGGGAGGCGAAGAAAAACAGCAACAGCGCAATCGCGAGGCAGACGAGCAGATAGCGCGGGTCACTAACCCAGAAAACGGGGCGGTCCAGAATGACATCCCGCAGCGTGCCGCCGCCAATGCCTGTAAAAGTCGCCATCATGCCGAAGCCGATCAGGTCGAGCTCCTTGCGGCTGGCGACCAGCCCCCCGGTTGCGGCGAAAACGGCAACGCCGATCAGATCGAGTATGACAATGAAATCCGCAAACATGATGTCTCCCTCCAGTTCGGGGGATCATCCGTCAGTTTCGGGAAAAGCGCAAGAATGCCGTGTTACAGCATCGCCTGGATCACCCGGTCCGGGGGTGTATGCCCGTCAATGAAGGTCTTGATATTGATCAGCACCTTTTCGCCCATATCGACCCGCCCTTCGATTGTTGCCGACCCCATATGCGGCAGCAGAATGACATTGTCCAGCTCCAGCAGGCGGGGGTTGACGGCGGGCTCATGTTCGAACACATCCAGGCCTGCGCCTGCAATCTTGCCGTTGCGGAGCAGGCGGGTCAGGGCATTTTCATCCACCACTTCGCCGCGCGATGTATTGACGACGTAACAGTTTTTCTGCAGCAGGGCGAGGCGCCGGGCATTCAGCAGATGGAATGTTGCCGGGGTATGCGGGCAGTTGATCGACACGATATCCATCCGCGCCAGCATCTGGTCGAGGCTTTCCCAATAGGTCGCCTCCAACTCATTTTCCACATAATCAGGAAGGCGGTTGCGGTTGTGATAGTGAATGGAAATGCCGAAGGCGCGGGCGCGGCGGGCAACGGCCTGTCCGATACGTCCCATGCCGATGATGCCGAGACGCTTGCCCCAGATGCGGTTGCCCAGCATGCTGGTGGGCGACCATCCGGTCCATTTGCCGGAGCGCATCAACCGCTCCCCTTCCGTCAGGCGGCGCGGCACGGCCATGATCAGGGCCATGGTCATATCGGCGGTGTCTTCGGTCAGTACGCCCGGCGTATTGGTGACGGTAATGCCGCGCTGGCGCGCCGTGGCAAGATCAATATGATCAACACCGGTCCCGAAGCTCGCGATCAGTTTCAGATTGGGATTGGCCTGGCTGAGGACACCAAGGTCGATTTTATCGGTTACTGTCGGCACCAGAACATCGGCCGTTTTGACGGCTTCAATAAGCCGGGCCTGTGTCATCGGCGCGTCGTCATGGTTCAGCCTGGTATCGAAAAGCTCCATCATGCGGGTTTCGATAACATCCGGCAGTCTTCTGGTAACAACGACAACGGGTTTTTTCTGCGGCATCTGATGACTCTCTTGTTCCTGATTTTCCGGCAAGACCAACAGACTTTATCTAGCAGATCGCGCGAGCGGTTACAATTGCGACCTTAGGTTAACAGAGCGGCTTTTGAAGCCTTGACCCAAAGGCCGCTGGCGCGGCATAAGAGATAGGCTTCTGTTTTCAATGGAAGGGACCTCATGGTGAAACGCCGTACCCTTATTGTTATTTTTCTTTGCCTGACCCTTCTGCCGCTGCAATCCATGGCGAACCGCACAGGTGCCGAGACGGGGCTGCCGCTGCCCCGCTTCGTCTCTCTTTCTGCGGATGAAGTGAACATCCGGACCGGTCCCGGCACGCGTTATCCGATCCAGTGGGTTTTTCTCCGCCGCGGCTGGCCGGTCGAGGTTATCGAGGAATATGAACTCTGGCGTAAGATCCGCGATATCGATGGCGATACCGGCTGGGTGCACCGTAATCTGATCAGCAGTCGCCGGACACTGGTTATTACCGGTGACGTACGCCCCGTTTATGAAGACCCTGACGAGAACAGCCCTGTTGTGCTACTGGCCGAGCCTGGCGTCCTCGGCAAACTGGAAGAGTGTGACGGACGGTGGTGTGAAATCGAAATTGCCGGACTGACAGGTTGGCTGCTCGCCAGCAATTTTTATGGTGTCTATGAGAATGAAAAGATCCGCTGACGGGCTCAGGCTCCGTCCAGATCCTCTGCGAGTGCGGTCCGGACATCTCCTTTAACAAGGGCAATATGGCCATATTTCTCATGCTCGATCCCGAGCTGGACATCCTTTGACGGATCGCGAAAGGCGGCGATCTGTCCGGCGGACAGCGGAAAATGCAGGAAATGGATCGAGGATGTCTTGCCATCGCCCGTCGTGCGTTCAACTTCCTCCTCCGGAACGGCGTAGATTTTTTCGCCGCCAATGGACAGATAAATTGTTTTTTCAATGTGACCAAGTTGGCGAAGCGTGAAATCGCGCCGCACCGGATCGTCAATTTCGATCATGAAGGTCGCGACCAGCTCCGATCCATTGGGAATGAGAGGGTTGTATGCCGCGAGTTCATCCTGCAACTGCTCATCGCCGCCCTGCTCGATATAGAGCATCTCCTGAATTTGCGACCACATGGTGTCGTAATTCTCAAAATAGAAGGTGGCGTACGGGCCAATTTCTATCCGGCGGTTTTTCTTGATCGGGATCAGCTTCTGCTTATGTTCCCGGCGAATTTTTCTGTATTCCTCAACGGGGAGGATATCTTCAGGCGAAATGACGCGTTTCCGGGAGGCGGACATAACATTCTTCCTTTCAGAGGCCGTATGCTTTGGCCAGCAGTTCTATCGGGTGAAGGGCCTGTTTTTCAGGTGCGGCTTCGGGATCCAGGGTTTCGAACTCCTGTAGCAGATGTTCGGCGGCGAGCGGGCATTCGGAAGCGATGAACCTGGCGTTGGATTTAAGGGCAGCCCGGGCGGCTGGCTTGCCGACTTTGAGCGCGGTTTCGAAATTGTCCTTCATGATGCCCCATGACCCGCCATGGCCGGAGCAGCGTTCGACAACCGTCACTTTTGCTTCGGGAATGAGGCGCAGCACTTCCGCCCCTTTGGCGCCCATATTCTGAGCCCGGGCATGGCAGGCGAGGTGAACGGCCATATCTTCGCCGATGGGCTGCATGCCGTCAGCCATGCCATTCTTCTTCGCAAACTCCATGACATATTCGGAGACATCGAAAGTTGATTTTGACAGCTTTTCGATGGTTTCATCGCCCGGAACCAGCAGGGGCCACTCGAATTTCAGCATCAGCGCGCAGGAGGAGACGAGCGCGATCACGTCATAGCCCTTGTCGATCCATGTGGTGAGCTCGGCAGAGACCTTTTTCGCATTTTCGGCAACGGCGGCGACATCGCCCTGCTCCATCAGGGGCATTCCGCAGCATCCGGGATAGACGACTTCCGTCTCAATGCCGTTTTTGGCGAGAACCTTGCGGGTGGCCTCGCCGGTGGCCGGATTATTGTAATTGCCAAAACAGGTGGCGTAGATCACCGCCTTGCGGCCATAGGCCGGGGCAGCCGTATTGATCTCAAGGGGAGTTTCCGCCGCGCGCTTCACCAGCGTTTTGGACTGGTATTTTGGAAGCGCGGCATTTTTATCAATACCGAGGGTCGATTGCATGATGCCGCGGGTGAAGCCGTTGGATGTATCACTCGCCCAATTGGCGAGCCCGGCAACGGAAGAGGCCAGCTTGCCGTTTCGATCAGTTTTTGCCAGTTCCCGACTGACGAATTTGTCCTTGCCCTTGCGCTTTTCGACGGCGCGATAGCGCAACATCAGATGCGGGAAATCAAGGTTGAACTCGTGGGGTGGCACATAGGGGCATTTGGTCATGAAGCACATGTCGCACAATGTGCAGGCATCGACGACCGGTTTGAAATCTTCGGAGGCGACGGAATCCAGCTCCTCCGTTTCGGATTCGTCAATCAGATCAAACAGACGCGGGAATGAATCGCACAGATTGAAGCAGCGGCGACAGCCATGGCAGATGTCAAAGACGCGGCGCAGCTCTTCGTCCAGCTTCTGCTCGTCATAGAAATCGGGATTGGTCCAGTCAATGATGTGCCGTACCGGCGCATCGAGGCTGCCTTCACGCATAGCTTTCCCCCTGAATGTAACTGATTTGCAGGGGGTAGCGATCTCACGAGCCGCTACCCCGGGAAGGTCAATTTATAACGGGGTCAGCCGTCGAGGTTGTCGAGCGCTTTCTGGAAGCGGCCGGCATGGCTCTTTTCGGCCTTGGCCAGAGTTTCGAACCAGTCGGCAATCTCGTCATGGCCTTCCTCGCGCGCGGTTTTGGCCATGCCCGGATACATATCCGTATATTCATGGGTTTCACCGGCAATGGCGGCTTTGAGATTTGCTTCGGTTCCGCCAATCGGCAGCCCGGTTGCCGGATCGCCGACGGCTTCCAGATATTCCAGATGGCCATGAGCATGGCCGGTTTCGCCTTCGGCAGTCGAACGGAAAACGGTGGCGACATCGTTGTAGCCTTCTACATCGGCTTTCTGCGCGAAATAAAGATAGCGGCGGTTTGCCTGAGATTCACCCGAAAATGCCTCTTTCAAATTCTGTTCGGTTTTACTTCCCGCTAGTGACATGATGTCCTCCTGGATGGGTTATGGAATTGGTACTGTTCACGCATGAACAGGATTACCCCATGAATATATGGCCCGGGAAATGGACTGTCAATAAATTGGAATTATTCTAAATAAAATAATTCAGAGAATGAAAATCATTCTCAATTGCGGCGAGAGTTAACCCGAACAATGACATCGACGCTGCTGATTTCCGTTCCCTCTGGCAGGGCAGGGATGTTGGCAACGGTCAGGTCGCTCTTGTCGATATCTTCAAGGCTGCCGGTTTCTTCATGGAAGAAGTGATGATGCGGTTCGACATTGGTATCGAAATAGGAACGGCTGGAATCAACCACGACTTCGCGCAGGAGACCGGCCGTGGTGAATTGATGCAGATTATTGTAAATCGTCGCAAGGGAGATCGCGACCCCGGCTTCCATGGCTTCGCTATGCAGACGCTCCGCCGTTATGTGGCGATTGCCCCGGGAGTACAGGAGCTCTGCCAAAGCCAGACGCTGCTTCGTCGGGCGCAGTTGAGCATCCCTGAGTTTCATTTCCAGATCGCTGATCTCTGACGGCATCATTGCACACACTCTATCGTTCATGCCCCTCACGACGAGGAGCCTCTCCCGGAATATATAGAATGTTTTTTAATAATTCAAATGCGCACTTGCATTTTTAGCCGCTTTTTTCGTTATTTTCCCGTCATGATACGCTCGACCAGCTGTTTTACCGACGGAATGAAGCCATTTGCATAAAAAGGATCCGTGGCAAAGCGATAGGCGCCATGTCCGGCGAACATGAGATTATTCTCGACATTCGATTCGGAATGGATGACATCCTGCAATGTCTTCTGGATGCAGAAGCTGCGCGGGTCCGCCTTGCGGCCGGTCGTGCCTTTTTCCCCTTCCGACCAGTTGGAGAAGGAGCATTGGGAAAGACAGCCCATACAGTCAATCTGGTCCTTGCGGATTTCGGCCATCTTTTCCGGGGAAACGAAGATAAGGGTTGAATCCGGTGTTTTCATCGTTTCCGTAAAACCAGCGGCAACCCAGCTTTCCGCCCGCGCCTTGTCTTCGGCGGTGAGATACACCTCCCGCTTGCGGGCGCCGACGCCGAAGGCGGTATCATGGGCGCCGACCGGGTCATTGGAATAGGCGACCTGACGCTCCGATCTCGCTTTCAGCTCATCCAGGAAGTCGTTACGCACGGCGGACGACCAGAAGCCGGTGGGGCTGAATTTGTTCAGAAAAACATCGCCCTTCTTGAGGGTGCTGAGTTTTCTCTTCCAAGCATCCGAAATCGGGCTTTCTTTCGTTAAAAGCGGCCGGGTGCCGAACTGAAAGGCAATCGGGCCAATTTCCGGATTGTCGAGCCAGTGGTCCCATTCCTCAATATGCCAGACGCCACCAGCCATGATAATCGGGACTTTGTTAAGACCGATCTCATTCATCAGCTTGCGCAGATCGGCGACGCGGGGATAGGGATCCTCCGGCGTCATCGGATCTTCACTGTTGCTGAGGCCGTTATGGCCCCCGGCGAGCCAGGGGTCTTCATAGACGACACCGCCCAGCCAGTCTGAAAATTTATGGTAAGCCCGCTTCCAGAGCGCGCGGAAGGCGCGCGCCGATGAAATGATGGGGTAGTAATGAACCTTGTAATCGGCGGCAATCTGCGCCACGCGATAGGGCATGCCCGCGCCGCAGGTAATCCCGTGAATAAGGCCTTTGGTGCCCTCCAGAACGCCGTGGAGAATACGTTCGGCGCCGCCCATTTCCCACAGAACATTCATGTGGATGCGGCCTTCGCCGCCCGCGAGTTCATGGGCGATCTGCGCCTGTGTGATGCCGCCCCGGATACCATAGGCGACAAGTTCTTCATGCCGATCGCGGCGTGTGCGGCCGTGATATACCTGTGGTATTATACTGCCGTTTTCATCAAAGCTGTCTGCATTGACGCCCGAGAAGGTCGCAATGCCGCCGGCGGCTGCCCAGGCCCCGGAACTTTGTCCCGAAGACACAGCAATTCCCTTGCCGCCCTCGATGAGAGGCAGAACTTCCTTGCCGGACATGATGATCGAATTTAACGACTTCACGAATAGATTCCCATGGCTACATACCTAAGCACTAATCTAACACTTAGAGCATGGCAGCCCAAGCATCAAGAGACATATAAAAATCGAGGGCGGTCGGATTGATAAATCCGGCTCCGCCCCCGAAATAATACGTTGCGGAAGGTGGCGTTTAGTCCTGCGCCGCCGCCGGTTCCTCGTCCGCCTGAACGGCTTTCATGGACAGGCGAACCTTGCCCCGGCCATCAATTTCCAGAACCTTGACACGCACTTCATCGCCTTCATTGACGATATCGGTCACCTTGGCGACGCGCTGCGGCGCCAGTTCCGAAATATGGACAAGCCCGTCCCGGTTACCGAAGAAGTTTACAAAGGCGCCGAAATCAACGACCTTGACGACCTTGCCGGTATAGGTTTCGCCGACTTCCGGATCATCAACGATGGATTTGATCCATTTGATGGCGGCATCTGCGCTTTCGGCCGTTGTTGCGGCCACCTTGACCGTGCCGTCATCTTCGATATCGATCTTTGCGCCGGTCACTTCACAGATTTCGCGAATGACCTTGCCGCCGGTGCCGATGATGTCACGGATCTTGTCCTTGTGGACCTGCAGCTGCGTGATCCGCGGGGCGCCTTCACGCACACCGTCACGGGCGCTGTCGATGGCCTTGCCCATTTCCTTCAGGATATGCAGGCGGCCTTCGCCTGCCTGGGCAAGGGCGATGCGCATGATTTCCTCGGTAATCCCGGCAATCTTGATATCCATCTGCAGGGAGGTAATGCCTTCGCCCGTACCGGCAACCTTGAAATCCATGTCCCCGAGATGGTCTTCATCGCCGAGGATATCGGAAAGAACGGCGAACTTGCCGTCTTCTTCAAGGATCAGGCCCATGGCGATACCCGCCACCGGACGCGTCAGCGGCACACCGGCGTCCATCAGGGCGAGCGATGTACCACATACCGTTGCCATGGAGGAGGAGCCGTTGGATTCCGTTACCTCGGAGACAACCCGGAGGGTGTAGGGGAACTTGTCCTTGGCTGGCAGCAGCGGATGAATGGCCCGCCATGCAAGCTTGCCATGGCCGACTTCGCGGCGGCCGGTGAAACCGATGCGGCCCACTTCCCCGACCGAATAGGGCGGGAAATTGTAATGCAGCATGAAGTTTTCACGATATTCGCCTTCCAGCGCATCGACGATCTGTTCATCCTGTCCGGTGCCGAGTGTGGCGACAACCAACGCCTGTGTTTCACCGCGGGTGAAGAGGGCGGAACCGTGGCTGCGGGGCAGAATGCCGATCTCCGCGAGGATCGGACGCACCGTCTTGGTATCACGCCCGTCAATCCGCTCGCCTGTTGCAATGATGTTGCCGCGAACGATTTTCTTCTCGATCTTCTTGAGGATACCGGAGGCGGCTTCCTTTTCGCTGTCTTCCAGTCCGGAAATGGCGGCTTCCTTGGCGGCGGCCACCTTGTCAGTGCGGGCCTGCTTAACCTGCTCCTTATACGCCTCGGTCAGCGCCGCTTCCGCCGCCGCCTTCACCTTGGCTTCAAGGCTCGCATCGACTTCATCGGCTGCGAAATCCCAGGGTTCTTTTGCACAGGTTTCGGCAAGTTCAATGATCGCATTGACGACCGTCTTCATTTCCCGATGGCCGTACATGACGGCGCCCAGCATTTCTTCCTCGCTGAGCTCATGCGCTTCGGATTCGATCATCAGAACGGCTTCTGACGTACCGGCAATAACCAGATCAAGGCGGGTATCCGCCATCTGGGAAGCAACCGGGTTCAGCACATATTCGCCGTTGATGAAGCCGACGCGGGCGGCGCCAACCGGGCCAAGGAACGGAATGCCGGAAATGGTCAGCGCGGCGGAGGCGCCAATCAGGGCAACAACGTCCGGATCATTTTCCAGATCATGCGCGAGAACCGTACAGATAACCTGGGTTTCATTCTTGAAACCGCGCACAAAAGAGGGCCGCAGCGGCCGGTCGATCAGCCGCGACGTGAGCGTTTCCTTCTCGCTCGGACGGCCTTCGCGTTTAAAAAAGCCGCCCGGAATCTTGCCGGCGGCAAAGGCTTTTTCCTGATAGTTGACCGTCAGCGGGAAAAAGTCCAATCCCGGCTTCTGGGTCTTTTCGGCAACGGCCGTGCAGAGGACCTGCGTGCCGCCGTAGGTGATCATAACGGCGCCATCGGCCTGACGGGCGACCTTGCCGGTTTCCATAATGAGCGGACGTCCGCCCCACATCACTTCCTTGCGATGTACTTCAAACATTTTTTTTCCTTCCAACGCAGGCCCGGCCCCATGCCGTCCTGCCCATATCCAGAGCCCTATGCCCCGGTCTTTTGTTCCATTTTACTGGCGCATTTATGAAAGCCTGGCTCCCTAAATGCGGCAAACGCCGATGTGCATTGGGCAGACCCAAGACAGCCACCGGCGTTTGCGGATTATACGGTCCGGATGACGGACCTCGACAGATTGATGTTACTTACGAATGCCAAGGCGTTTGATCGTATCCTGGTAGCGTGATTCCTCAACCTTCCGAAGATAGTCAAGCAGGCGACGGCGGCGGCTGACCATTTTCAACAGCCCGCGGCGCGAATGAATATCGCCTTTATGGTCCTTGAAATGCTCTGTCAGATTGCCGATCCGTTCAGTCAGAATGGCAATCTGTACTTCCGGAGAACCTGTATCCCCGTCCTTGGTCGCATATTCCTTGATCAATTCTGCTTTACGTTCTGCAGTAATCGACATCGGTTTCTCCTGATTTAAAAATTAAAAATCCGGACAGGATACAACCGTTCGGCCTCTATTCTTGCAAGACCGACCGGCGTGCTTCCGTCCATGGCGCAGACGATACCGTCTGCCTGATCCGGGACTGCCACGTCATTGCCGTGCCGAAGGCGTTGTGCCTGCGGTTCCGTCACGGCCAGGGCCGGGATGTCGTCCAGCGCGGTCGTGATGGGAAGCAAATCCTCAAATTCTGCGGGACACTGCCACAGCTTCGCCAACTTATCCAGCGAAATCGCATCTGCCTCGGAAAAAGGGCCGACACGGATACGCCGGAGGGCCGACAAATGGGCAACAGTTCCGAGTTTCAGCGCCATATCGCGGCCAAGTGCGCGGATATAGGTCCCCTTGCCGCAGGTCACCTCGAATATGGCATGGTCGATATCCGGAATATCAATCAACTGCAAAGCCTGTATATGGACTTCCCGTTCCGGCATATCAAGGTGTTCGCCCTCCCGCGCCAGCTTGTAGGCGCGCTTGCCATTGATCAGAATGGCGCTATAGATGGGCGGGCGTTGCTGGATCGTGCCCGTAAAATGCGGCAGAATATTCAGAAGATCCTCGCGGGCCGGTCGAATATCGGAGGTTTCGGTCACTTCCCCTTCGATATCATCGGTATTGCGCGCCTCTCCCCAGCGGACGGTGAAGCGGTATTCCTTTGTGTCATCGACAATATAACCGGCAGTTTTTGTGGCTTCTCCGAGGGCGACGGGGAGAATGCCGGTCGCGAAGGGATCCAGCGTCCCGGCATGTCCGGCTTTCTGCGCATTGGTCAGGCGTTTCACGCGGGCGACAACATGGGCGGAGCTTAGACCTGCGTCCTTGTCGATATTCAGCCATCCGTGAATGGGAATGCCTCGCCGTTTGCGCGCCATCCGTGACTAGTTCGGCTCTTCCGGGCGCCGTGACTTGCGAATAAGATCGTCAATATGACTGCCATAATCGAAAGAGTCATCGCGCTTGAAGATAAGCTTAGGCGTGAATTTCATCGTCAAATGACGCCCCATCTCCGCCTGAATGACACCTGCTGCGCGGTTCAGTCCGGTAATGGCGGCGTCTTCATTGACACCGCCGAGGGTGGTGACGAAAACGGTGGCGTTCCGCATATCCGGGCTCGCCTTTACTTCTGAAATCGTCACAGATGCGCCCGCGACATCCGGGTTGTGGATGATGTCGCGGTTCAGAATTTCGGAGAGGATGTGGCGCAGTTCCTCTCCCACACGTAATTGCCGCTTGCTGGCAGGCTTGGCGCCGCGTTTCGTCTGTGCCATGGGGGTCTCTCCCGCGATTGAACGTTATCAGTCCGTCAGGTTCGGGGCGCCTAAAGCGCGCGCGCCACTTCCTCGACTTCAAAACATTCGATGAAATCGCCGACCTGAATGTCATGATAATTTTCGAACGCCATACCACATTCCATGCCGGCCCGGACCTCTTTCACTTCATCCTTGAAGCGTTTCAAGGTGGAAAGCGTGCCTTCATGAATGACCACATCATCCCGTAGCAGGCGCACTTTCGCGCCGCGTTTGACATTGCCTTCCGTCACCATACAGCCCGCGATCTTGCCGACTTTGGAGATATTGAAAACTTCACGGATTTCCGCATAGCCGAGGAAATTCTCGCGCAGTGTCGGCGCCAGCATGCCCGACAGCATCGCCCGCATGTCATCGATAACATTATAGATCACCGAGTAATACTGGATATCGACGCCCTGATTTTCGGCTTCATCCCGGGCCTGCTTGTTGGCGCGGGTATTGAAGGCAATGATAATGGCGCGCGATGCCGCCGCGAGGGAGACATCGGATTCGGTAATGCCGCCAACACCGGAGAAGAGGATCTTGACCGCGACTTCACTGGTGCCAAGATTTTCAAGGGCGCTGGAAATCGCTTCGGCAGAGCCCTGAACGTCCGCCTTGATGACAACGGGCAATTCATCAACAGTGCCTTCACGGATGGCACTGAACATCTGTTCGATCGTGCCGCGCGCCGTCGCCGTAACCTTTTTCTCCTTGTCGAGCTGTTGACGGTAGGACGCAATTTCCTTGGCTTTGCTTTCCGTTTCCGTCACCACGAAATCATCGCCCGCTGTCGGCGTGCCCTGGATGCCCAGAATTTCGACCGGAACGGACGGACCTGCCTCCTCGACATTCTGGCCACGATAATCGAGCAGGGCGCGAACCTTGCCCATGGCGGGTCCCATGACGAAGAAATCGCCAACACGCAGCGTGCCGCGGCTGACCAGAACGGTGCCGACCATACCCCGGCCTGTTTCAAGCTTGGCCTCGATAACCGTCCCTTGTGCGGATCGGTGCGGGTTCGCCCGCAGTTCCAGCACTTCCGCCTGAAGCAGAATGGCTTCCTGCAGCTTGTCGAGACCAGCGCCGGTTTTGGCGGAAACCTCCACATCCAGCACGTCACCGCCCATATCTTCGACAAAGATTTCATGTTGCAGCAATTCCTGACGGACTTTCTGCGGATTTGCGGCCGGTTTGTCGCATTTGTTGATCGCGACAATGATCGGAACATTTGCGGCTTTGGCGTGCTTGATCGCCTCTATGGTCTGCGGCATCACGCTGTCATCGGCGGCAACCACCAGAATGACGATATCCGTCACCTGCGCGCCCCGCATCCGCATGGCGGTAAAGGCTTCATGGCCGGGCGTATCCAGGAAGGTGATAACCTCTCCGCTGGCCAGCTTGACCTGATAGGCACCAATATGCTGGGTAATACCGCCCGCTTCACCGGAAACGACGTCGGATTTGCGCAACGCATCGAGAAGGGACGTCTTGCCATGATCGACATGGCCCATGACGGCGACAACAGGCGCACGGGGCAATAGATCTTCCACCATATCCTGATCTTCACCACCGAGACCAATTTCCACATCCGAGGCGGCGACACGGCGCGCCTTGTGGCCGAGTTCATCCACTACCAGCTCCGCTGTATCCGCATCTATTGTCTGGTTTGCCGTCGTCATGATGCCAAGCTTCATCAGCACCTTGATCACGTCAACCGCCCGTTCAGACATGCGGTTCGCCAGTTCCTGAACGGAAATGGCTTCCGGGATTGTCACTTCGCGGAAAATTTTCTGCGGCGGCTCGCTCATCTGCTGCTGCTTCTTGCGGGCCCGTCGGATAGAGGTCAGCGAACGCTGCTTCGGTCCGCGGTCATCAAGGGCTTCACCGATCGTCAGGCGGCCGGAACGGCGCCGTTGATCACTGGGCTTGCGTACCGGCGCATAGCGTTCTTCAGCCGGGCTGCGTACATGTTTCCCACTCTTGCGTCCACTAGCGAGAGCGCCGCCACGAGTGTCCTCCTCATCAGGGCTAACGAACTGGCGAGGTGGCTGGGTTCTTGCTTCACGCCGCAACTCTTCCTCGCGTTCGGTCGATTTGACTTTTTCGCGATGGACGGCAACCTGGGCATTTTTGGTCGCTGCTGCTTCTTCCCGCAGGCGGCGCGCCTCTTCCTCTTCCGCAAGGCGACGTTCTTCCGGGGAACGGCGTTTCGCTTTGACAGGGGTTTCTTCAACTTGTTCCGCCGGTTCGGTAGACGCGCCCGCATTCGCCGGTTCGGCGAGTTCGACAGAAGTCTTTTCTTGCGCTTCCCGATCACGCGCCTGTTCGCGGGTCTTACGCTCCATCTCTTCACGGATCATGCGCTCGCGCGCGTCGGCAAGCGCGGCAGCACGGGCCGCCTTTTCATCATTGGTCAGATAATCCGGAGATTCTTTGGAATCCGCCGCGCGCTTTTCCGTCGGTTTTGGTTTGGCCGCCGCGGGTTTGGGCGCGGGTGGGCTCTTCGTGCCGGGGGCTGGCGTGGGCGCCGCCGTTGCCGCGGGCTTCTGTCCGCCAAGGGCAAGCGTGCTGCGTTTTTTGCGCACCTCGACCTGCACGGTCTTAGAACGACCATGGGTAAAACTCTGACGGACCTGACTGTTCCCGCCAGCGGATTTTTTCGCTTCCAACGGTTTGTTCAGGCTAAGCGACTTACGCCCATCCTTGTCATTTGTCTCAGTCATTTTTACTCCGGCACTTCGGTATTCGTTTCGCTCCGGCCCCTGAATTGTGCCAATCGGGAGGCCGCAGTCATAATTTTCGTTGCCAATGCGCCCTTTGCAAGGCAAGCGTGAACAACATTCTCCCGGCCCAGCGCCTGGCTTAATTCGGCGTTGCTGAACAGGTTAATCTGCGGCAGCGACCCGGCCATCCGCCGAAGTTTCTGCCGCCCGTCTTCCGAGCCGTCAAAGGCTGCCACCAGCAGACCCGCCTTGCCAGATTGCAACGCCTTTTCAACCTTGGCAAAGCCTGTTGTGACCATTCCGCCCTTCCGGGCAAGACCAAACAGCGCAAGGCATTGCCGCAACAAGGCCCGATCAATCGAACTGACCAATCCCTCCGGTACTGTCACCGTCTGCTTTGCCGATCTGGCAAACAGCCGTTTCTTTACTGCCAACTCCACCGCAGCGGCATCGCAGTTTACCCAGATGCCGCGACCCGGCAGGTTCCGGTCAATATCATGGACCAGTAATCCGTCGGGCGATATAACAAACCGGAGAAGCAGGTCCTTTTCCAGTATCTGTCCAGTGGCTATACACCGCCGTTGCGGATCACTCAAGTCTACTTCTCCGCCTCCGGCGTCAGCCTGCCGGAATTTCTTCGTCGTTTTCGGTTGTCGCGGCCGGTTCTTCATCTTCGAACCAGTGCGCGCGCGCGGCCATAACAACCTGATTTGCCTCGTCCGCCGTAAGACCGAAATCCTTCAAAATGCCGTCGTCGCTGCTGATTAGCTCATCTCCGGAGAGATCGGCAAGGTCGTCCAATTCTTTTACGCCAGCCTCACCAAGGGCAACAATCATAGCCGGGGTCAGAAGCTGGAGATTGACGATATCGTCGCTGACGCCCATTTCCTGACGTTTTTCTTCAAGCTCGGAATTGGTCTGCTCGACATATTCCTGCGCCCGACGGATCAGTTCACCGGCGATGTCTTCGTCAAACCCTTCAATATCGGCAACTTCGGCCGGGTCGACATACAGAATATCTTCAACAGAGGTGAACCCTTCGGAAGCCAATAGCTGGGCAATCGTTTCATCAACGTCAAGGGCGGCCATGAAATTCTGCGTCCGTTCGGAGAATTCAGCCTGCCGCCGGTTGCTTTCTTCTTCTTCGGTCAGGATATCGATATCCCAGCCGGAAAGCTGCGAAGCAAGACGTACATTCTGCCCGCGGCGGCCGATAGCGAGAGAGAGCTGATCATCCGGGACAACCACTTCGATACGGTTGGCATCTTCATCAAGGACAACCTTGGCAACCTCTGCCGGAGCCAGGGCGTTGACGATGAAACTGGCCTGATCGGGGGACCACTGGATGATATCAATTTTCTCGCCCTGCAGTTCATTGACCACGGCCTGAACGCGGGACCCGCGCATACCGACACAGGCCCCGACGGGATCAATGCTCGGATCATTGGAGATCACCGCAATTTTCGCCCGGCTGCCGGGATCGCGCGCGACCGCTTTTACCTCAATAATACCATCATAGATTTCCGGCACTTCCTGACCGAACAGCTTGGCCATGAACTGGGGATGGCTGCGGGAGAGAAAAATCTGCGGTCCGCGCGGTTCCTGCCGGACATCATAGATATAGGCGCGGATCCGGTCCCCCTGACGGAAGGTCTCGCGCGGCAGCATCTCATCCCGCCGCACGACGGCATCGGCCTTGCCAAGGTCAACAGTGACATTGCCATATTCGACCCGTTTGACAATTCCGTTGACGATCTCGCCAACCCGGTCCTTGTATTCCTGATACTGCCGTTCGCGTTCCGCTTCGCGCACTTTCTGGACAATGACCTGCTTTGCCGTCTGGGCGGCGATGCGGCCGAAATCGATCGGTGGCAGCGGATCAATCAGAAAATCACCAAGGACGGCATCGGATTTTTCGCGCTTTGCCTGATCAAGCGTGATTTGAGTGACCTCATTTTCGACATCCTCAACCACTTCCCGCACACGAGCGAGACGAATTTCGCCGGTGCCGCGGTCGATATTGGCGCGGATATCATTCTCATGCCCGTATTTGGCCCGCGCGGCCTTCTGGATCGCTTCTTCCATCGCCGAGAGCACGATGTCGCGGTCGATGACCTTTTCTCTCGCGACCGCATCGGCGACTTGCAAGAGTTCCAGTCGGTTCAAACTAGCTGCGTTTTCCATGACCAAATATCCGTCCTAAAAAACCTGTCTGTGAACGTCAGGTGCGGCGCATGCTCGCAGCGATCAGTTCATCTGTCAAAATCAATTTCGCCGTTCTCACATCGGAGAAAGGCAGTTCCAAGCGGTTGCCGTCATCGGCCTGAATCCGGACCATGCCGTCCTTCAACCCCAACAGCTTTCCACGATACCGGCGCTGGCCGTCAACGGCCTGCTCCAACTCCACCTTCGCCTCAAACCCGGCCCAGCGTTCAAAATCCTTTTCCCGCGTGAGCGGCCGATCAATTCCGGGCGAAGACACCTCCAGATCATAGGCTCCGCTGATCGGATCCTCGACATCCAGAAGGGCAGATACCATTTCGCTCACTTCCGCACAGCCGTCGATTGTCATCGTGCCATCGGCCTTTTCGGCCATGATCTGCAACACTTTTTTCTCACTGCCCGTCAGCCGTACACGCACCAGCTCATACCCCATATCATGGAGGGGCGGCGTGATCAGCTGCTCAATTTTCTCGATCGCGTTCAGTGTACTTCTCGTCTAACCGACAAACCATAAAAAAACAGCGGGCCAGAGACCCACCGTTCCAAAGCTCATCCGGATGGTGAGCGAACAGTATTTACGTTGTATATAATAGACGAGATGCCGGGAATTCCAAGCTTTTTCTTGAGACAAAAGGCTTTACACGCGATTTTTACGCAAGAATCGGTAATAGACCGGCCGGAGTCCCTTTCCGACGGCTTTCATTTCATAGCGTGTCGGCGGCCAGTCGGCAGGCCTGCTGCGCCAGTCATCCGGGCTTTCCGCTTGCCAGATGAAGTGATCGGAGCGCAGCATATGCCAGAGAATCCAGGCGCCATAGTCAGTATGGTCCGTTGCAATACGCAGTTCGCCTCCGGACGTCATGATCCGGGCGAGCGCATTGATGTTTTCCCCGGATACGAATCGCCGTTTGTGGTGGCTGCTTTTGGGCCAGGGATCGGGAAACAGGATAAAGGCGCGATCAATCGATTCCGCGGGCAGCCGCTCAATCAGCCGTTCAGCGGCATCGGTATGCAGCCGGACATTCTGGGCACCATTTTCCTCAAGCTTGGCCAGCAGCATGGCGACACCGTTGACGAAGGGTTCGCAGCCGATGATCCCGATATCCGGGTTGGCATTTGCCTGCCACGCCAGATGTTCGCCGCCGCCAAAGCCGATTTCCAGCCAGTATGCCCGCGCCTCAGAGCCGAACAGGGAAGGGAGGTTTATCTCCTCTTCCTCGGTGGTAATCTGGAGCCGCGGCAGGTCATTTTCGATCAGCCGCTGCTGTCCTTTGCGAAGTGGTTTTCCCCGGCGCCGCCCATACAGGATGCGCCGGTCCTTCGCCTGTGGTCTGCTCATAATTCGCCGGTCAGGAAAAAGCGGATTTCAGGCTGTCCACAAGATCGGTCTTTTCCCAGGAAAATCCACCGTCGGCATCCGCTGTCCGCCCAAAGTGGCCGTATGCCGATGTCCGGGCATAGATCGGCTTGTTCAATTGCAGATGCTCGCGGATACCTCGCGGGCTCAGGTCCATCACGTCCCGCAGCACCTTTGCAAGCTTGTCTTCGGAAACCTGCCCGGTGCCATAGAGATCAACATAGAGGGACAGGGGCTTGGAGACGCCAATGGCGTAGGACACCTGAATGCAGCAGCGCTCCGCCAGGCCGGCAGCCACCACATTTTTGGCAAGATAACGCGACGCATAGGCGGCGGAACGGTCAACCTTCGTCGGATCCTTGCCCGAAAAAGCGCCGCCGCCATGGGGCGCCGCGCCGCCATAGGTATCCACAATGATCTTGCGGCCCGTCAGCCCGGCATCCCCGTCCGGGCCGCCAATGACAAATTTGCCGGTCGGGTTGACGTAAAATTCATCCTCCGGGCACATCCAGCCCTCCGGCAATGTTTCCATCACATATTTACGGACAATTTCGCGCACATCATCGGTGGACAGGTCTGCATTATGCTGGGTGGACACAACAATGGATGTCGCCCGCACGGGTTTGCCATTTTCATAGGCCAGGGTGACCTGACTTTTGGAATCCGGCCCCAGACCCTTTTCCCGGCCGCTATGGCGGGCATCCGCCAGCGCCTTGAGGATGTTGTGGGAATAGTAGATCGGTGCGGGCATCAGAACATCGGTTTCATTAACGGCATAGCCGAACATGATTCCCTGATCGCCAGCGCCTTCATCCTTGTTACCGGCGGCATCAACGCCTTGCGCAATGTCGGAGGACTGAGCATGCAGATAGACATCGACCGCCGCGTTTTTCCAATGAAAACCGTCCTGCTCATAGCCGATTTCCTTGACTGCGGCGCGGGCGGTTTCCTCAATCAGGGCCTTGGTAATGCTTTCGGGTCCGCGAACCTCCCCGGCAAGGACAATGCGGTTCGTCGTCGTCAGGGTTTCGCAGGCAACGCGTGAATAAGGATCCTGCGACAGATATAGATCGACGATGCTGTCAGAGATCCGGTCACATACCTTATCCGGATGTCCTTCTGAGACTGATTCACTGGTGAAAAGAAAGTTTTTAGCTGGCACGCGGACATCCTCTTTATCTAATGGCGGCACCCATAGACGGCATTCGATCAGGAAAAGCATATACGGGTAGAATAAACCTGCCGCACTCTAGCAAAAACAGTCAGAGGGTCAAGAAAATCCGGGACGCCGGAGAGGATATGGTCAATCGGCTTCGCCATCCGGATCCCGCGTCTCGCCCCCTTCGGCGGCGAGCGCCTTGATTACGTCGAAAAGGCGCTTGCGGATCTCCAGATTATCAATCTTGTAATAGGCGCGCACCAACTCGAGGGTTTCGCGCTTGCCGAGGAAGTCATGCTCGAATTCATCCGGCGGCTCTCCCAGCCCGGCGACGGCATTTGTCCCGGCCTCCGGCATTTCTTCAAAGAAATAGGCGGGCTTTACATCCAGTATCCGGCTTAACTCGAACAGGCGACTCGCGCCAATACGATTGGCGCCGCGCTCATATTTCTGGATTTGTTGAAAGGTGAGGCTGAGTCGCTCTCCCAGTTTCTGCTGACTGAGGCCAAGCAACGTGCGACGCATCCGAAGTCGGCTTCCGACATGCACGTCCACCGGATGATTTGCCATCTAAATTCCTTTTATCAAGATTTGCCTGATGAAACAGAGGGACCCCAATACTCTTACAAATACTTTGGAAAATTATCTTAAAAGTTGATTTATCCAGTATGTTCAAAAGAGATAAGTAGTCAAGACGACTTGCGGATGTTTTTCGGGTGTCGTCGAATGAGCAGAAGGCCCGACAGGAGGAGTAGTCCGGTCAGCATGAGCGGGATCAGCTCTCCGAAGCGGGCATAGACCGTCCGTTCCGTGATCGGCAGGGGCAAGCTGCTGTCCAGCACGCCGGTCTCGTTGAGAGAAAGTTTCTCCTCGATACGGCCATACGGATCTATAATGGCCGAAATTCCCGTATTGGCGGCGCGGATGACGGCCACGCCCTGTTCAATGGCGCGGGTGCGCGCTATGGCGAGATGCTGATACGGCCCGGATGTATTGCCGAACCAGCCGTCATTGGTGACATTCAATATCCACGAGAAGGGCCTCTCCGGCGCGATTTCCCAAGGGAAGGCAATTTCATAGCAAATAAGGGCCCGGGCGGGCGGCATGCCGGGGACGGAGATCACTTTTTTTGCCCTTTTGTCCGGCGTCGCAAAATCCGACATATTGTCGAGCGCAGGAATGAGCTTTGTCAGCCCGGTTGCTTCCATCAGCGGGCGAAGCGGCATATATTCGCCATAGGGAACCAGATGCTGCTTGTCATAGATATCAAGAATTTCGCCGTTTGCCCCCAGGACGTTCAGACTGTTCCAGTATTTCTGCTGCACAGGGTCCCGCCGCGGCGCGCCTGTAAAAATGGCGCCACCTGGGGAAAGGATCTGCGCCAGCTCCTTTTGAAGCTGGATTGCCGTTGTCAGATAATATGGCACGGCCGTTTCCGGCCAGATATAAAAGCGCGGCTTCTCCCCTTCCTCAATCAGGCTAAGAGAGACAATCTTCTGCAAATGTTCCAGCAGCCGGTCCATCTTCCATTTGTCGGTCTGCTGGATATTGGGCTGGACGATCCGCAGGCTGGTATTGTCAAAGCTGGCAACCGGCCCGGCGGGGATGCGGGCATAGCCGACGCCCGCAAGGATGACAAACAGGGCAATCATTCCACCGACCGCTGCAGTTGCAGTTTTTCGCGGTGTTTCCGTTTCTCCAAAAAGAGCGGGCAAACTGGCAAGGAAGACAGTGAACAGCGTCAGACCATATATCCCGACATAGGCGGTTGATTGCAGGATAACGTCAACAGCGCTCCAGCTATATCCGACAAGGTTCCAGGGAAAACCGGTGAAAATGACACCGCGCACATATTCAAAGGCCACCCAGAATCCGGTAAACAGAAGGATACGGGACAGTCCGCGTGCGCCGGTCATGTGGGTGGCCAGCGTGGCAAGACCGGAGAAGATGGCCAGAAATGCCGGCAGGACAATGACGGGCAAGGGCATCAGAAAGGCATGGGTGTCTGCGTCGATGGTAAAGGCAACGCCGATCCAGTAAAGCCCGGCGATAAACTGTCCCCAGGCAAACCACCACCCTGCGAGGAAGGCCTGCTTTTTTGTCGATGCGGCGGAGAGTATCCAGACAAGTCCTGTAAAGCTGAGCGGCAGCAGGAAAACCAGATTGACCGGCGGCAGCGCGGCCGCGACCATTGCGCCCAGAAGAAAGGCACACAGGTATCTTTTGACAGGCGACAGCCTGGATATCCAGCGATTAAATGCGATCATTCCGCAGCGTCAGTCTCAGGTGGGCGCCGGTGGATTCGCACCCGTTTCACTTTACGGGGATCCGCATCAATGATTTCAAAATCAAGGCCGTCCGGATGAGAGATGATTTCCCCCCGCGCCGGTATCTGTCCGGCAAGCTGAAACACCAGCCCGCCTACGGTATCGACATCTTCATCTTCCTCTTCGGGCAGGAGATCAGTCTCGACGAGCGCTTCGAGTTCCTCTATCGAGGCGCGGGCATCGGCTTCGATGGTGCCGTTGGAGGCGACGATGATTAGCGGGCCTTCCTGCTCGTCATGCTCATCCTCGATATCGCCGACGATTTCCTCGACCAGATCCTCGATCGTGACCAACCCGTCGATGCCGCCATACTCATCGACAACTGCCGCCATATGAATATGCGTGGCCCGCATTTTCAGCAGCAGGTCCGGCACCGACATGGAGGGGGGAACGAACAGGATTTCGCGGCGAAAGTTCTGCCAGCGGCCGGGATTCTTTTTGCCCCAGAAGTTGATTAAATCCTTGATGTGAAACATGCCGGTAACATTATCCAGCGTTTCTTCATAAACAGGCATGCGGGAATGGTTGGTTGCCTTGAAGCGTTCGGCCACCTGTTCAAGGGTCAGGCTCGCGTCAATCGCCTCGATATCGGCGCGGGGCACCATCACATCACTGATGCTGAGTTCGCTGAAGCTGAGAATATTGGTCAGCATCAGTTTTTCGGAAGGGTTTATGGATTGTTCGGGATCGTCATGTTCCTCGATCAGTTCTTCCAGTGTGGAACGGACGCTTCTTTCTGTTTGCTGTCCGATCCCCAGAACACGCTTCAGCATATGCAGTACGGCGTTCGATTGTTTTGGCGTTGTCGGGCTGTCCGGGTTTTCGGACAGGCTCGTACTCGACACGTTATCGGTCATTTTTTGTCGGGGGTCTCCTGTGGCGACGGATCATATATTTCATAAGGATTGGCAATATGTAAGTGTCGCAAGATTATGATTTCAAGATTTTCCATCTCTTCGGCTTCATTTTCGTCGATATGATCGAAACCGGCAAGATGTAAAACGCCATGGACAAGCAGATGCGCCATATGGTCGGTAAGGCGCTTTCTCTGCTCTTCCGCTTCGCGCAGAAGGGTTTCCCGGGCCATGACAATATCCCCAAGAAGGAGAGGTTCGCCAATACGGGCGGCCTGTTCCAGATCTTCAGCCTCCAGCGGGTTGCCCGGAAAGGATAAGACATTGGTGGGGCTGTCTTTGCCGCGGTAATCACGATTGAGCCGCCGGATTGCCGCATCGCTGGTGAAAAGCAGGCTGATTTCCACTGTCGGAGTCGCATTGCCGGGCGCTGATTTCAGGCCAAACTCACGGCAGAGCGCGGCAAGAGCCGCCTGTGTGACAAGGTTTGCCCTGTCATGCAGATCGGGCAGAAGATCCTGCCAGGCCGGGTCCTCAATGCTGATCGCCAGATCGAATGAGAAGGGAAGGGATGTCATGGGGCGATCAGGATTTTCGGGATTTGAGGGCCAGCTGCTTTTCCCGATCATGCTCGCCATAGGCCTTGACGATACGGGTCACCAGCGGATGGCGCACCACATCCGCTTCGCCAAAGTGGATGAAGTCAATGCCTTTCACGCCTTTCAGGATATCCACGGCTTCATGCAGGCCGGAACGCACCCCGAGCGGCAGGTCGATCTGGCTGAGATCGCCAGTTACGGCCATGCTGGAGTTTTCACCCATCCGGGTAAGCAGCATTTTCATCTGTACTGGCGTTGTATTCTGCGCCTCATCCAGAATGATGGCGGCATTGGAAAGGGTTCGACCACGCATGAATGCAAGGGCAGCCACCTCGATTTCGCCATTTTCAAGGCGCTTCACCACCTCTTCCGCGGGCAGCATATCATAGAGCGCATCATAGAGCGGGCGCAGATAGGGATCGATCTTATCGCGCATGTCGCCAGGCAGAAAGCCGAGCTTTTCACCGGCTTCTACGGCGGGGCGGGCCAGGATAAGCCGGTCCACCTTGTTCTCGATCAGCATGGCAACCGCATTGGCAACCGCCAGATAGGTCTTGCCCGTGCCAGCAGGACCGAGACCGAAGACCAGCTCATGGGTGCGCAGCGATTTGACATAGACCGCCTGATTGGTGGAGCGTGGCGTAATGCGTCGCCGTTTGGTGACGATCATTTCACTGTTGCCGGAGACGGAACCGCGGCTGCCGTCTTCCGCGGGGGCGCTGCCCGCCATGCGAATGGCGCCGTCTACTTCGCCTTCCGTTACATCGAGGCCCTTTTTAAGCCGTTCATAAAGGTCGAGAAGGGCGGACTTTGCGGCGGATTGCGCGTCTTTGCTGCCGGAGATGGCCATTTTATTCCCGCGGGAGGCAACGGATACGTCAAGCCCCTGTTCTATGCGGGCCAGATACCGGTCATGCTCGCCGACAAGTTGGGCAAGCAGATGGTTGTCATCAAATTCGAGAATGATCGCGTTATTCTGATCGGGTGCGGGTTTGGGAGATTTACTGCTCGATGGATGTTTTGCCACGTCTGTTCCTATGCCGCATCGGCGACACTTCCAGGTTTCAATTCGCCTCGCAGGGAATTAGCGTTTCCTTCCCGAACGATGACGGTTGCGATGCGTCCGATCCGGTGCGCCGGGGAGGGCACAAAAACGGACTGCATATAGGGGCTGCGGCCAACGAGCTGGCCTTCGCGTTTGCCTTCTCTTTCCAGAAGGACATCAACTTCCTGACCAACGAACCCCTGGTTGTAGGCAAGCTGCTGCTCATTGAGCAGCGCCTGAAGGCGGGCCAGTCGCTCCGATTTCACGGTTTCGTCGATCATCTGATCGGCAAGGGCCGCGGCCGGAGTTCCCGGTCGCGGGCTGTATTTGAAGCTGTAGGCCTGGGCATAGCCAACATCGCGGACGAGTTGAAGCGTATCTTCAAACTCCTGATCCGTCTCACCGGGAAAGCCGACAATGAAATCACCGGAAAGGGCAAGGTCGGGCCGGAAGTGGCGCAGCCTGTCAATAATTCGGCGATACTCATCCGCCGTATGGCGACGGTTCATGGCCGCGAGAATGCGATCAGATCCCGCCTGAACCGGCAGATGCAGATAGGGCATCAGAATATCCACATCGCGATGGGCGCGACAGAGGTCTTCCGTCATTTCCAGCGGATGTGACGTGGTATAGCGCAGCCGGTCCAGCCCCTCCAGCTCCGCCAGCATATGGATGAGGGTTGCCAGGCTGACCGGCTTGCCGTCCGGCCCGTCGCCATGATAGGCGTTCACATTCTGGCCCAGCAGGGTGATTTCCCGCGTCCCGGCCGCGATCATGCGTTTTGCCTCATCAATGATGGCGGCGGCGGGGCGCGAAAATTCCGCGCCGCGCGTATAGGGAACCACGCAGAAGGCGCAGAATTTGTCGCAGCCTTCCTGCACCGTGAGAAAGGCTGACAGGTTTTTGTCGATTGCCTCCTCCGGCAGATGATCAAATTTCGGCTCCGGCGGGAAATCCGTTTCCAGAATATGCCCGACGCCACGTGTCGCCTCCGCCACCATCTGGGGAAGCTGATGATAGGATTGCGGACCGAAAACCATATCCACATAGGGCGCCCGCTTCATAATCTCCGCCCCTTCGGCCTGGGCCACGCAGCCTGCGACGGCGATGATCATGCCGCCTTCATCACGCGCCTCTTTGTCGCGGCGCATGTTGCGCAAGCGGCCGAGCTCGGAAAAGGTCTTCTCAGACGCCTTTTCCCGGATATGGCAGGTGTTCAGAATTGCCATATCCGCGTCAGCCGGTTGATTTGTCAGGGAATATCCCAAAGGGGCCATCAGGTCTGCCATGCGGGCTGAATCATATACATTCATCTGGCAGCCATATGTCGAAATATAGAGTTTTTTGCTCACGCTTCCTTGCCAACCTCGTCGGATTTACTCGTCTCAAATGCTGATTTGAAGGCCGTTTCTTACCATGAATAAACTAGCAGTAATATGACAAATAGAGAAGCAGGGGATGCATTTTGCCGGAAAAATCACCTGACGGTCCGTGATTCGGGTCTTTCGGGCTCGTCCCGGCCGGTCAGCGCCCGGCTCAGGCTCTTGGCAATGGTCATTTGGCAATCGCTCGCCATGGTTTTTCGAGAATCATAATCATCGATCGTGACCGGGGGATGAAACCGCAGTTCGGCGGTGATTTTGCCGCGCTTGAGATATTCCCAGACATGGCTGAGCAGTTCCTCGTCTCCGACCCAGGCGACAATCCCCATGGTGCCGCGGGTCAGGGGAATGCCGTTCATGCGGCTGTAGGCCAGCGTCACGGGTTGAACCGGCAAGTGCCGGTCACCTATTTTCCGTTCCGCCAATCCAAAATAGGCGCTTTTGAAACTCTGGATGATAATGCCGTTTGAGGATGTTCCCTCAGGAAACAGAAACAGATTGTCGCCCTTTTCAAGATGTTCCTGCATTTCGCCTTTATGCCCCTTGATGGCGGGTCGGCTGCGTTCGATGAAAATTGTCTGCTGCAATTTTGATATCGGACCAATCAGGGGATAGCTTTCGACCTCTCTTTTGGCGACAAAACTCCCGTGCAGGGCGCTGCCGATGACAGGAATATCCAGCCATGAAATATGATTGAGGACAAAAAGCGTCGGCCGGGATTTCTCGATTGTTCCCGAGGTAACCACTTTGACCCGGAGAAGACGACAGAGTCCCTTGTGAAATATCCGGGGAATGCAATAACGGTGCTGTTTGAAAAACAGCAGGATAATCATCTGGACAGGCGCCAGAAGGCCGGCCCAGATGAAGATGGCCAGAATGGTGAGAGTGGCTTTGATTTTGTTCATTTCCAGAGGCGCGGGATTAGCTCTCAATCGGCCTTGCGGCCATGAAAGGACTGTCGGATGTTAACAACGGATTCTTCCGGCGGAACCTCCTTCACCGCAGAATTTGATAGCGGCTTGCCATAGAGTTCGAGACGATGGTCGATCAGCTCGAATCCCAGCTCCTCCGCAATCTTCTTTTGCAGCTCTTCAATCTGATCGCTGGTGAATTCGATCACCTGCCCGGTTTGTACGTTGATCAGATGGTCATGATGTTCGTCCGACACCTCCTCATAACGGGCGCGGCCGTCTCCGAAATCATGACGCTCCAGAATGCCATTTTCTTCGAACATGCGAACGGTGCGGTAAACCGTTGAGATGCTGACCGTATCATCTATTTCCGATGCCCGTTTATAAACGAGCTCCACGTCCGGATGGTCTTGTGAATCTGACAGCACCCGCGCGATAACACGGCGCTGTTCCGTCATACGCAAGCCTTTGTCGAGGCAAAGTTGTTCCAGGCGAGTTGGCATGTGAACCTCTGAATGCAAATTGTCTGCCGAATCTTCTTCGGCAGGTCTGATTTTATACAAATTATTCTTTTGGGCCAGCGAAAGTAGGGATTACTTGCTTTTCGCTTTCTTGCGGCGAGTGCCCAGCCCGATTTTCTTGGCCAGATTGCGGCGCTGTTCCGCATAGTTCGGAGCCACCATCGGATAGTCTGCCGGCAGGCCCCAGCGTTCCCTGTATTCTTCCGGAGTCATGTCATAGGATGTTTTCAAATGCCGTTTCAGCATTTTCAGCTTTTTGCCGTCTTCAAGACAGATGATATAGTCCGGATGGACAGATTTCCGGATCGACACGACCGGTTCCGGCTTGTCATCTTCCTCGGTTGCTTCGCCGACGGTTGACAGCGTGTTGAAAACGTCGTTGATAAGCGTCGAAATCTCATTGGCGCTTACCGGATTGCGTGACAGATGAGAAGTTACAATATCCGTTGTCAGCGCGAGAAGTTCTAGCTTTTCTATTTTCTCAGACATTGTAATCGAACCTCCATTACCCAAAAACGTCTTGCAGTGTATAGACAATATATATTTTAAAATCGAATATAAAATAAAATAAAGCAAAAATTTAATCGGCAGAACTTATTGATACGTATTAACGTTTATTTCCTGCTTTATAGGTTAATGCAAATTTTTAAGCATCAAAATGGCGTCTTCCAGGGTCTCGCCATGCAAGTAGTATCCCGGTCTCTGGCCGATTTCTTTAAATCCGCTTGATAAATAGAGCCTCCGGGCGGACAGGTTCTGCGCCCCCACCTCAAGCAGCAGCCGTTCGGCTTTTAACTCCCGCAGGTATGCCACACCCAGTTCGAGCAGTTGCCCCGCATAGCCTCGCCCGCGGTAATCGGGACAGGTTCCGAGCGTCAGGATTTCACATTCATCCAGCACCTGGCGATACAGCGCGAAAGCGACGGGTGTGTCTTCACGGCTCAGGATTTGCAGGATCGTGCCGGGAACATTGAGGGCTGATCGGAAGGACGCTTCATTCCATGGCGTGCTGAAACATTCAGCATGTAAGGCGGCGGCCAGGGCCGCGGCAGATGCATCGCTGAAAAATACTGTCGAAAGCGGCTCAGGTGCCATACTCAGCCCTGATCATTCATTGCCGGATCAATGCCGCCCGGCAGTTTGGCATCTGGCGCCCGTAGATAGAGCGGCGCGGGGGGAGGGGTGCCCGGTGCCGGAAGCCCCCGCGCTTTGGCGAGCCGCGCAATGTGCAATGCATCGGGGTCGTGATCAAGGGCGGGAAGGTGATATTGGCTGGAATGAAACTCGGGCAGCTGTGCAAGCAGGGGTACCCCCGATCCCAGCAGGACAGCCGGATCGGAGCCGATAATCGGCAGGGCCTCCTCTGGCCGGATGGCCATGGGGTCTGTTTTCGGGAAAATCAGCGCGGGTGTCGCAAGGCGCTCAAAAACCTGAAGATATAGTTCACCCCGCCGTGCGTCCGACGCGACGATGACGGGTTGATTGCCGACGATCTCGCAAGGCACGGCGGCGGCCAATGCCTCCAGCGTGGTAATGCCGACAACGGGCTTGCGGGCGGCAAGGGCCATGCCGCGGGCGGCGGCCAAACCGATCCTGAGACCGGTGAAGGTACCGGGGCCGATTGAAACGGCAATCAGATCCAGCATTTCATATCGGATGTCGGCTTCACGCATCAGCGATTCGATTAGCGGCATCAGCGTTTCCGCATGGCCGCGGCGCCGCTTTTCATGCACATGGCCAAGCACCACCGCCCCGTCCGTGATGGCGACGGAACAGGCATTCATGGCCGTGTCAAACGCCAGTATCTTCATTCTGTTGCCTTCCGTATTCGGGCCATGTAGGGTCATGATGCGCCCCGAGTGTTACGCTCTCTGCGGCATGATTTCAAGTCAGCAGGTTCAAGATGCCCCTGAATGAGATGTTAACGGAAATCACCCCTGACCGCTTCGATGTGGAGCTGGATATCCGTTATGCAGGTTCGGATAATTTCACAGGCGCGCCCATCTATTATCGTGGAGCCTGTTACCTCAATTTGGAGGCAGCGGAAAAGCTGCGCCGTGCGGTTGAGCTGGCGGCGGCGCTTGGGCTTCGATTCAAGATATTTGATGCCTTCCGGCCGACCGAAGCGGTGCAGGCGCTCTGGGATCACACCCCAAATCCGGACTTTCTCTCTCATCCCGCCAACGGTTCGCCTCACTCCAGAGGCGCGGCCATTGATCTTACGCTTATCGACAGGTCAGGTCAGGAGCTGGACATGGGAACCGGTTTTGATGCCATGACGGTTGCCTCCTACCATGGATCTCTCGATGTTTCAGCCGAAGCGCAGCGTAATCGCGCGTTACTTCTAGGTATCATGACGGTGGCCGATTGGGATTTTTACCGGAATGAGTGGTGGCATTACCAATTGTTTAAGCCTCGCCGTTACCCTACGCTCTCTGACAAGGCTGCCGGAAGCCGGATGATGGCCGGGGCAGCGATTAACAACAGGTGATGAACCGATGAGAAGAGCAAAAAAAAGGTTTATGGCAGCTTGCGGGGCGCTTTCCTTGTGTCTGGCGATGGTGCAAGGCGCTCCGGCGGTCATGGCGGCCGACTGGGCAAGCGTGATCATGTATCACCGCTTTGGTGAAGATCAGTATCCGTCCACCAACATCCGGATTGAGCAGTTCAGGGAACATATTGCAGAATTGAAAAATGGTCCCTACACCGTTCTGCCGCTCAATGAAATCGTTGACCGGCTGGAAAGCGGCGAAGCGCTGCCTGACCGGACGGTCGCGCTGACAATGGATGATGCCTATCTTTCGGTTTATGAGGTTGCCTGGCCTTTACTGAAAGAAGCGAACCTCCCGTTTACGGTTTTTGTTGCCGTTGAAGGGGTCGACAGACAGCTTCCGGGCATCATGAGCTGGGATCAACTGCGGGAGCTTCGCGATGCGGGTGTGCATATCGGGCATCACACCTATTCCCATTCGCATTTGCCGACCATGAGTGCGGAGGAAATCGAAACCGATATCAATCGCGCCAGCGAGCGCTATCAGGCCGAACTCGGGTTCGTGCCGGCAATCTTCGCCTATCCTTATGGCGAATATGGCAATGACGTTAAATCCGTCATTCGCCAACTTGGATTCAAGGCGGCGTTCGGTCAGCAGTCCGGCGTTGCCTTTTCTGGCCATGATCGGCTTGAATTGCCGCGCTTCACGATGAGCGAGAATTACGGCGGTATCGGCCGGTTTCGGCTGGCCGCCAATGCGCTGCCATTGCGTGTGACGGATGTGACTCCTTCGGATAACGTACTAAAGCGTAATCCGCCGAATTTCGGTTTCACCCTTGTGGAGGACTACGGAAATCTGAGCGGGCTGTCCTGCTTCTCTTCCAACCAGACGGGCGGGGCGGTGCCGATTGAGAAAATAGGCGACTCCCGTATCGAGATTAGGCTTTCCTCGGCTTTCAAGCCGGGACGTGGGCGGATCAACTGCACACTTCTCGGGCCGGAGCGACGCTGGCGCTGGTTCGGCTCCCTGTTTTACATACCCGATTAGTCAATCATAATAATAAAGGAGATGGCTTATGAGCTTTGCCAGAAAACTTAAGGAAAAACTGAAGGCCGGGGAAAAAACCACCGGATGCTGGCTCTTTTCCAACTCTCCTGATATGGCGGAGATCATTGCCTCAACGGGCTTTGATGCGCTGATGATTGATCATGAGCATGGCTCGGGCAGCCTGGAAATGGCGATCCATCAGTATCGCGCCGTTCGCACTGTCAGTGACGCACCGGTCCTGATGCGGGTGCCGTGGAATGATACGGTGCTGATCAAGAGGGCGCTGGATACCGGTATGGACGGCATCATGGTGCCGTCGGTCAGCACGGCGGAGGAGGCAGAGGCCGTTGTCGCGGCCTGCCGGTATCCGCCGCACGGTATTCGCAGCGCCGGTGTCGGTGCGGCCCGAGCCGGAACATATGGGCGCTACGCTCGCGCATATCTTGAAAATATGAATCAGGATATGATGATCATCTGTCAGATCGAGACGAAAGAAGGGGTCGAGAATATCGAACGCATCGCCGCCGTTGACGGCATTGACATGCTGTTTATCGGACCGAATGACCTGTCGGGCAGCATCAAGAAGCTTGGCCAATTCGATGACCCGGAAGTCAAGGCCCTGCTGGCGGAGGCGCGGGATCGTATCAAGGCAAGTCCCGCCTATCTCGGCTGTATCTCAAAGGGCGTGCAGCAGACCAATGAGCTGTTCGCCGAGGGTTATGACTTTCTCCTTTGCGCAGGGGATACCAATCTGGTGGCGACGGCCGCAAAAGATCTTCTCAGTAATCTGAAAAAGTGAATATTTTCATATGGATACATCTTATATATAAGGCGTATCCATAGTCTGTTCTTTTGCCGCTCACGCAGAGATATTGAATTTCGCGCCCGCCTCGACGATCTGACGCCAGCTTTCCGGATCAATTTCTATGCCGTCTGCGCGGCGTATGTCACGCTGTTCCCGTTCCGGATCGCCGGGGACGAGAACCTTGCCAAAGCCCTCGCGCGGCGGGGAGGCACGGACATAATCGCACATGGCTTTCATTTCACTGGCGATATAATCCGTATCTGTCAGGCGTCCCGGATCGATGACAATGGTAAGCATATTGTTGATGATACGGGTATCACGCACATTTTCGGGCTGAATGGTGCCGCCCCCGCCAATGGCGCCGGTCAGCAACTCGCACATCAGCGCTAGCCCATAACCCTTGTGATCCGCCATTGTCAGCAAGGCGCCCGACTGTTCGGTAAACATGACGGAGGGGTCGGTAGACGCATTCCCATCCTTGTCGATAATCAGCCCTTCTTCAACTTCCTTGCCGCTGTTGTTGGCGACCCGGATCTTGCCGAGGGCGACCTTGCTGGTGGCGAAGTCGAGAACAATGCGGGGTTCGTTTGCCGTGTCCGGCAGGGTGATGCAGATGGGGTTGGTGCCAAAGCGGGCATCAGATCCATGGTGCGGGGCGACAATGCCTTTATGCCCGACAACATTAACAAAGTGGATGGACACAAGACCTGCATCGGCGCATTGCTCCCCATAGGTGCCGACGCGGCCGATATGATGCGCATTGCGCAGGGCAGAAAGGGCAAGGCCGGTTTCTTTTGCGGCGTTAATCGTTTGCTCTGTCGCTTCCCGGGCGACGACCTGTCCGAAACCGGACCGCCCATCGAACACCAGAATAGAGCCGTCCTTTTTTATCAGCTCCGCATGTTCGTTCAGGCGAAGATAGCCGTTCTGGATGTTTTCAACATAGCGGGGAACCATGCCGACGCCATGGCTGTCATGGCCCGACAAATTGGCGAGCACCAGATGATCGGCAACAATGGCGGCCTCCGCCTCATGGCTTCCGGCCGCTGTGAAAATCGCCTCGACAAAGCGGGTCAGTTTATCATGATTGATACGCATTCGGTCATTCCTTGTTGTGCAGCGTTCAGATTGCCGTGGCTCCGCCATCGATGACGATCTTGGCGCCGGTGATGTGGCGAGCCTCATCGGAGGCGAGAAACACAATGGCATTGGCGATATCGACAGGCTCGCTCGGAATCTTGAGGGGGACGAAGCTTCCAATTTTGTCCCATCCTTTGGCCACGTCCCCGCCATACATGCCCATCAATTCATCTCCCATGTCCGTGCGAACGGGATCGGGATGAACAGAATTGCAGCGAATCCTGTAGCCTTTCTGGGCGCAGTGAAGGGCAACCGTCTTCGTCAATTGACGCACCGCCGCTTTCGATGCGCCATAGGCGGCAAGCGTTGGCGTTGCAATCAGTGCGGCAATAGACGACACATTGACGATAGCGCCGCCCCGCTCCTTCATGGCGCCGATAGCTGCCTGACAGCCGAGAAAAACGCCCTCTACATTCACCTTCTGGATGGCGCGCCAGTGATTGAGATCCGTATCCTCGATCGTCTGGTGATCGCTGATCGCCAGAATACCGGCGTTATTGATCAGTATATCAATCGCGCCCGCCGTCTCTTTTGCCGTTGCGGTCACTTTTTGCCAGTCCTCCTCACGCGTCACATCATGGGGGATGAATTTTGCGCGCTCGCCAAACTCCCGAACCGCCGCTTCGCCCGCAGTCCGGTTGATATCTGTCATGATGACGAAAGCGCCTTCCTCGACAAAGCGGCGGGTTGTCGCCAGTCCGATGCCGGCCGCCGCCCCTGTGATAATGGCAGTCTTGTTTTTGAGCCGATCCATGCCCTCCCCCTTTTTATGTATGACGGCCGATTGACAGAACTGATGCAGGCTCTGCTGTCTCCGCAATTATAGTTTCACATCAACAGCAATTTTGCGAGATGGAATGTATTATGCGGCAGGAGCCCGGGGTATGGATACAGCCGCGGCAGGAGGGGCTGGAATATAACCGGTCAGGGGGCAAGTTCCGCCGTCTCAAAATCCTGGAGGCGATTGGTTTTGATAAGATTGCGAAGGTTATTTACATATTCAAGGCCTTTTTCCGAATAGGCCTGAAGCGTTGCAGCGAGCCCGAGACTGTCGGTGCTCATGTCCGGACCATCCTGCAACGCGGCGCGCGCTTTGCGGAAGTCCTCATAGGCAGGATGGGTATTAAGGTTATGGACATAGGCCGAGATTGATTCGGCGACGCTGTCAAAGCTTTTGACTTCATGGGTATCGCTGCGCTCCCGCTCTTCCGGCACAATCCCGTCTCCGCTGGCCCAGGTACGCTGCCCGAAAAGAGCGTTGCCTTCACGGACAAAGCGTGACGCGCCCCAGCCTGATTCCTCCACCGCCTGCGCAAGCGCAATGGAAACCGGCACGGTATCAACCCTGTCCAGCAACTTGAAAGGATCGCTCGCGTCCGTGCGATAACCGGCGGCAAGTTCTTCCAGCCATTGGCGGTCAGTCTCGGCAAGGGATTTGCCAACTGCTTTTACCTGTAGAAGGCCATTCAGCCGTTGTCGTTGCTCGGCGATTTGCTCATTGACGTTGAGGATCAGGGGCAGGACAAGCTTGATAAACGTATTCTTGCGTTCATCGACATCCGGGATGCTGTCGATATCGACGGGTATTTGCTCGACATAAAGGCGGGGTACAGGCTCCCCGCGGCGGATATCATCCAGCCGGTAATCAACGCGGGAAAGCATGTCATCAAGCTTTGCAAGATCGAAAGCGTCTTGACGTGCAGATTGAACGACGACCCCGGCCGATGTGGATTGAGTATGCGATTCCCTGGCGCCGTCAATAAATTCGGGCACGACATAGAGAACGGCAAGTGAAAGACCCGCAAATGTTGCGATCTTGCCCGATCTGAAACCGGATTTCAGTAGCTGCATTACCTATATTGTACTCGGCGCTGTTGTCGGATGAACCATTCCGCTGGGCAACAGGCCCGAACCCTCATCACATCAAATGAAACAGGACTTTAATGGTTTCTCACGACTGTCAGGAACCGGAATATGTGAACAGTCACCCGCAAATTCAAGTGTTGAATCAATGGGACGGTTTTGCCAGTTAATTCAGTCGCTTGTAAAGGATCTGCCGGGAAGGCGGCGTCGAACGGATATTCTTTCCGCCGGCTTTGGCGAATCGCGTCAAGGCATATTGCCAAAACTCAGGTGACGGCATCAAGCTGCCGGGTGGTCAGGTTGCCGGGGACAACCGTAATGGGGATGGCGAATGTGCCCGACATTTCACCGACAAGACTTTTGATCAGCGGGCCCGGGCCACCGGAATCCGGAGACGCCGCCAGCACCAGCACGCGAATATCCGAATCTTCCTCAATCAGCGCCAGAACCTCTTCCTTTTTAAAGCCGTCCCGGATGACAAATTCCGGCACGATTGTTGTTTCGCGCTGAATTTCCTCCGCCAGATTTTGCAGGATTTCTTCTGCGGCCTGGCGGGCTTCTTCCCGCATGGCCTGTTCCACGCCCATCCAGTGCTGGAATTCCGGGGGTTCTATGACATAAAGCAAGATCACCCCACCGCCCACATGCCAGGCGCGACGGCTCGCGAAGCGGATCGCGGATTTGCATTCCGGCGTCTCGTCAACGACGACCAGGAATTTGTTGCGTACGCCAGTCGTAGCTTCGTCTGACATAAAGGCTCCGTCAATTGTTCTCGATGACGTTATCCTGCCATTATCGGCGCAGTTATTTCAAGAGAATGTTGCTGATCTCCTGAAGCTGCGCACGGGCGCGCAGAACATAGAAACCCTGTGCCGTCAGATGGTTAGGCAATAGCTGGGAGTCCGGAGCCGCATTGACCACAATGAAGGGATCAAGGTCAATCACCGATTTCAAGCTGGCAAGCATCTGATTCCAGGCATTTATCAGGCCTCGTTCCTTGATCAGGCCTTCATAATCCTGATAGAGGGATTTCAGCAGCATGTAATAGCCATAAGCCTGTCCTTTGACGCCATAAAAGATATCGTCAGCATGGAAGTCGATAATCTGGCCGGAATTTTCATCAATATGCTTGTCGATGGTCGCCGTTGACGAGCCGATATCAAGAGCGATGCGATCAAGTGTGGCGAGTAGATTGTCCGCCCGCCGTTCGAAGACAGCATTTCCCGCGGCAAGACGTTTGTTATATTGTATGAGGGATGTCCGCGCCTTTTCATATTGCTCTTCCGAGGCAGCCGTCGGCATCAGGGAAATGCTTGGATCCCATGCCCATTTCGTCCCGGAATATTGCAGCAGCCCGGCCGCCTCTTGCAAATCGCGGTCCGTCTGGCTGGATCCGCGGGTCCGGCCGATCTGATCGGTCAGTTCAAAGCTGAAACGCGCCAGCGCAGAAATAATACCCTGCTGATAGTTCGGCATGTTGTCGAGGGCGGAAGAGGGCATGAAAAAGGGATCGTTCGCCGTCCAGCGGTTGACGTTGATTTCCCGGTCTATCAGACCGGCCATCATATTCACGGCATGGCTGCCGCCGGCAACGACATTGGCGCCGGACGGAACAAATTCCGTATCGTCTTCGACATTATGAATCATCATCATGCCGATGGGATAATATAACAGCAGAAGCAGGAAAAAGATCAGCAGGGCGGGTTTCCAGCTTCGCTTCACCCCCTGCTTGACGGCCTGGGCACTTCTGCCAAGGCGTTTTGTTTCCGTCCCGTTACTGCCGATCTCGCTCATCTCTGCGTCCCATTGCCAGGTAAAGATATTTTGTCAGGCCATGATGCAAGATGTATGTCGTCTGATGTTGAGTTACAAGCAGCCGGGGTTACGGCTGCAAAAATCCGACGACATCCTTCACTTCCCGAAGAACCGGGGCTGCAAGGGCGGCGGCCCGTTCGGCCCCCTTCTTCATGATGGCATCCACATGGCCGGGATCAGCCGACAGACGTTTCATTTCCTCACCGATCGGCCCGAATTTTTCCACGGCGAGATCGGTCAGCGCCGGTTTGAAGATGGAGAAATTTGCCCCGGAGAATTCATCCAGAACCTGCTGCTTGCTGAGATCCGCAAGCGCCGCATAAATGCCGACCAGATTGGCCGCCTCGGGGCGGTCTTTCAGGCCTTCTTCACTTTCGGGGATTGGTTCCGCATCGGTACGCGCCTTGCGCAGCTTCAGGGCGATGCTGTCCCGATCATCCATAAAGGTGATACGGGAATAATCGCTCGGGTCCGACTTTGACATTTTCTTCGATCCGTCACGCAGGGACATGACCCGTGTTGCCGCCCCGAAAATAAGCGGCTCCACCATCGGAAAAGTTTCTGTCCCGAAATCATTGTTGAATTTCTGGGCGATATCGCGGGTCAGTTCCAGATGCTGTTTCTGATCTTCGCCAACCGGGACATGTGTTGCCTTGTAGACAAGGATATCCGCCGCCATCAGGTTGGGATAGGCATAGAGGCCAACAGACGCGTTTTCACGATTCTTGCCGGCTTTCTCCTTGAACTGGGTCATGCGGTTCAACCAGCCAAGACGGGCGACGCAGTTGAAGATCCAGGCAAGTTCCGCATGGGCGGGCACAGTGCTCTGGGCGAAAATGATCGACCGTTCAGGATCGACGCCAGCCGCGATGTAGGCAGCGGCGACCTCTCGGGTATTTTTGCGAAGCTCGTTCGGATCCTGCCAGACGGTGATGGCATGCATATCGACAGCGCAATAGATGCACTCATAATCATCCTGCAGGCGCACGAAATTGCGGATCGCGCCGAGATAGTTGCCAAGATGCAGGTTACCGCTCGGCTGGACGCCGGAGAAAATACGAGACATTTCTGAAAAGCTCCTCACGCTTTGGACACGCGCCCCTTTTGACAGGCTGACCATCAGGCTGCCGGGGCTGGGATCGGGCTGAGCCCGGTTGTTGCCCCGGCCTTATTGCAGGCCGCTGTCTTTGCGTCAACTCCTTACTTCGCCGGACGGCGTTTCAGCATACTTTTCACTTCGCCGGGTTTTGCCCCGCCAAAGACAAGGATTGCCAGGGCATAAAGCACCATTCCCCCAGCGACAAGCAGGGCGAGCAGGGTGATCCGTGAGGCAAGGTCTTCGGCAAGCAACTCGCTAAGGTAGCGGCGGGCGAAGTAAAGCCCGGCGGCCATGACGAGAGAGGCAAAGGCAATGCCGACCAGCCGCCGTAGCAAGCGGGCATCGGCCGCATAATGGCCCCGGTGCCGCAGAATGATAAACAGAGCAATCACATTGAACCAGGAGGAAAGGGACGTCGCGAGGGCGATACCGACATGAGCAAATGACTGGATAAGAAGCAGGCTGAGGCTAACATTCAGGAGCATGGCGATTACCCCGACAATCACCGGGGTTGTTGTGTCTTCCCGAGCGAAAAAACCCGGCGCGAGAATTTTTACCAGAACGTAAGCCGGAAGCCCGCTGGCAAAGGCAAAGAGTGCCATGGCGGTGGCTTCGCTGGCGACGGCGGTGAATTCGCCATGCCGGAACAGAGCGGAGATGATTTCCTCGGGGATGACCATCAGTGCGGCAGTGGCGGGCAGGGTCAGCAGCAGGGAAAGTTCCAGCGCGCGGTTCATACTGTAAAGGGCGGTGGTTTCCTCCCCGCTGCGTAGCTGCCGCGACAGCATGGGCAGCAGGGCGGTGCCGACCGCAATGCCGATCACGCCAAGAGGAAGTTGATAGACCCTGTCGGCATAATAAAGATAGGAAATGGCGCCCGTTGCGAGATAGGAGGCAATGATGGTCCCGACCAGGATATTGATTTGCATCACCCCCGCGCCAAGGATGCCGGGTAGCATCAGCCGGAACAATCGGCGGATATCCGCATTGAAAAGGGGGCGCCGTAGCGGGACGTGGGCCCCCGTCCGTTTGCAGGCAATGACCAGAAACACCACCTGAGCCAGACCGGCCAGAGCGACACCGACGGACAGCAGGAGCCCGACATCGCTTTCTGTCTTTCCGATACCGAACAGCAGGAAGGCAATCAGAATAATATTGAGAAGGATCGGAGCGGCGGCCATGGCGGCGAATTTATAGAAAGCATTCAGCACGCCGCCCAGAAGGGCGACAATTGCCATGGCCAGCAGATAGGGGAAGGTAATGCGGGTGAAATCGACGGCGAGTTCGAACCGCAATCCTTCCGTTCCGAAGCCGGGCGCAAGAAACTGCATCATGAAAGGCATGAAAATCATGAATAGCGCTGAAAATACCAGAAGAAATCCAATCAGAATGGAGAGGGCATGGCTGGCAAATTCAAGCGCCATATCCTTGCCTTCCTGTTCCAGCTTGCGGGCGAAAAGCGGAATGAAGGCGGCGGAAAAAGCGCCTTCCGCAACAAGCCTGCGGAACATGTTAGGGATGCGGAAGGCAACAAAAAAAGCATCGGCCACAGGCCCGGCGCCAAGAATGGCCGCCATCAGAATATCGCGCAGGAAACCAAGTACGCGGCTGATCATGGTATAGCCGCCAACAGTGGCGACGGATTTAAGCAAACTCATCTTGATCCCATATCACCACCGGATTTGACGTGTTCATCAGCTTCCGACGTTGGCGGTCTTTTTGGCCGCCGCCGTCTTTTTCTGCCTTTCCTGCTCATCCGACAGGGCGGCGAGGAGTTTCTTTTCGATATTTGCGAGTTTTACCTTGTTGGTGATTTTGAGACCGAAGCTGTCTTTGACATAAAAAACGTCAACCGCCCGTTCGCCATATGTGGCGATATGCGCTGAGGATATGGACAAGGACAGGCTGAACAGGGTGCGAGTCAGATGCGCCAGCAGGCCGGGTCGGTCCCGTCCGCGCACTTCGATCACCGTATGGGTATTGGACGCCATGTTATCGAGAATCACGGTTGGCTGGACTGTAAACACCTCGGTCCGGCTTGGCAGGCTGGATTCGCGCCGGTCGATCAGTTCAAGATGCGGTTTCCGGGTGCCTTTCAGGGTATCTTCAATCGCCTGGCGCAGCTTTTTCATGCGCCCGCGCTGGTCGTAGACCTGCCCTTGCCCATCCTGAATGAAGAAGGTATCAAGCGCCATCCCATCAGTGGTGGTATGAATCTTCGCATCGACGATGTTGGCGCCGCTGATAGACATCGCGCCGGCAATACGGGAGAACAGGCCCGGATGGTCGGCTGTATAGATGATGACCTCAGTGATGGAGCGGAAAGGGTCGCTTTTTGAAGTGACGGTGAAGAGAGCTCCCTCCTTGTCCGCCTTGCGCATCAACTCGGCATGGGAGACGCGATCATCGCTACTGGTCGCAATCCAGTAAGACTGGTAGAAACGGTCGATATGGGCATTGATGTCCTGTTCCTGCCAGTTCGTCAGACGGCTACGGAGCTCTTCCTGATAATGTTTTGCCCGTTCACCCCGGCCTTCCGATATATGTCCGCCGGTCAGCGCATTTTCACTGGCGTAATAAAGCTCGCGCAGGAGCTGCCCTTTCCAGCCATTCCAGACATTGGGGCCTACGGCTCGAATGTCGGCCACTGTCAGCACCAGAAGCAGGCGGAGCCGTTCCGGGCTTTGGATGATCTTGACGAAATCCTCGACCGTTTTCGGATCGGAAATGTCGCGCTTGAACGCAAAGCTGCTGAACACAAGATGATGCCGTACGAGCCAGGCGACGGTCTCTGTCTCCGAGGGGGACAGGCCGAGCCGCGGGCACAGTTTCATCGCCACTTCGGCGCCGAGAATGGAATGATCCCCGCCGCGTCCCTTGGCAATATCATGGATCAGCACAGCGCAATAAAGGATGTTGCGCGAGGTGATTTTCGGCATGATGTTGTGAGACAGCGGATGATCTTCCTTCAACATGCCCCGCTCGATCTGCGAGATGATGCCGATGGCGCGGATCGTATGTTCATCCACCGTGTAGACATGATACATATCATGTTGCATCTGGGCCACGACGCGCCCGAAATCAGGAATGAACTTGCCAAAGACACCGGCCTCGTTGAGCCGACGCAGAGTGGTTTCCGGGTCCTTGTGACTGGTCATCATGTCAAGGAACAGCCGGTTGGCCGTTGGGTCATTCCGGACGCTGCGGTTGATCAGCCTCAGGTCCTGACGGATCAGGCGCAGTGCGTTCGGATGGACATCGAGTTCCCGTTCCTGCGCCAGATGGAACATTTCCAGCATCTTGATGGGATCTTTTTTGAAGTCGTCCTCTTCGGCAACATTGATCCGCCCTCCCTCGACGACATAACCTTTCAGTTTGCGCCTTGCGAGACCGAGACGCGGGATGGTCAGGCGGCTTTTCTTCTGCTGTTCCGCTTCCAGTTTGGCGCAAAAGATGCGGGTCAGATCGCCGACATCTTTGGCGACCAGATAATAATGCTTCATGAACCGTTCAACGCCGCGCGAACCCGCATGATCCTTGTAATGTAGCCGGTTGGCAAGTTCAGTCTGGACATCGAAAGTGATGCGTTCTTCCGGGCGGCGTGTCAGATAATGCAGATGACAGCGGATGGAGCGCAGAAAGTTTGATGCTTTGGTCAGCTTGCGCCGTTCCTTTTCCGTGAAGACGCCCAGCTCGACCATTCTGGAAATGTCGGTGGTGCCATGCACAAACTTTGCGATCCAGAAAAGCGTCTGCAGATCCCGGAGGCCACCCTTGCCTTCCTTGATGTTCGGTTCGACAAGATAACGGGAATTGCCGAAGCGCTCGTGCCGCTCTTTCCGTTCCAGAAGCTTGGCTTCAATAAATTCCCGGCTATGGCCGATAACGACTTCTTTCATATACTTCCGGTACATCTCCCGGAACATTTCCTGGTCGCCCCAAACATACCGGGCTTCTAGAAGGGCTGTCTGGATCGTGGTGTCTTTTTTGGCGAGGCGGATACATTCATTCACATTGCGGGTGGAATGACCGACTTTCAGGCCAAGGTCCCACAGCATATAAAGGACATATTCAATGACCTGCTCGCTCCAGGGGGTCCGCTTATACGGATAGAGAAACAGCAGGTCCACATCGGAGTAAGGGGCGAGTTCCCCGCGCCCGTATCCACCTACCGCCACCAGAGACAGCTTTTCCTCAGGTGTCGGATTGCTCAGCCGGTAGACATACTGCGTTGCCACATCGAAGATGGTGCGGATCAGCTGGTCAACCAGAAAACACTGAGCATACATCATCGCCCGGCCCTTGCTGGACTGCATGAAGCGCGTCTCTATCACCATATTGCCGTCGTCGAGCGTCTTTTTTAGTAGGCCGAGGAGATCACGGCGAAATTCAAACCCGGCGGGAGACTGCGTTTCCGCAATATCGGCAATTGCCTGCACCAGGGCGCGGCGGTCGATGATTTCCTTACGATTCGGAATTTTTTCCATATAACATCCAGATAACCGGCTGTTCTTGCCTTCGGGCGCACAGCCTCATAAACTCTGTTACAGCTATTTATCAAAAAATGACGATGAATGCCCGAAAATATATTGCTGTCTGACATACAGGGCATACCGGCCGCCAAGGGAGCAAGCATGGACCCCACAGAAATCCAGGATTTGTCCGTTGCGGCTGTTTTTAAATCCTATCCTCCGGCTGTCAGGCTGAAACTGCTGCGCTTACGCTGGCTGATCCTGGAGACAGCTAGAGGTATGGACGGCCTTGAAATGACCGAAACCCTCAAATGGGGTGAACCAAGTTATAGCACAAGCGGTAAAATTGGAACACCCTTGCGGATCGCCCCGGCGAAGACCGATGGCCATTACGGCCTTTACGTTCATTGCGGGACAACATTGATTAACGAGTTCAGAGAAAGTTATCCCGATGCGTTTCATTACAGCGGAACCCGAGCGCTGCTGTTTGGCCCCGATGACGAGGCGCCGAGGGAACTGCTGGAAGATTTCATCCGTTCCGCGCTGACCTATCACCGCCGCAAACGTCAGAAATCTTCCGGCTGAACGTGGCCTGAAGGTTCAGGCGATCGTCTGACCACCGTCGATAACGAGGGTTTGCCCGGTGAGGAACGTTCCCGCCTTGGATGCCATCATGATGGCGGCGCCGGCAATCTCGTCCGGCTGGCCGATACGTTTCAACGGTGCGCGGGACGTGGCGCGTCCGAGAATTTCCTCATCCTCCCACAGGGCGCGGGCGAAGTTGGTCTGGATCAGGCCGGGCGCGATGGCATTGACGCGGATATTGTCCGCCCCATGCTCAACGGCAAGGTTGCGCACAAGCTGCATATCCGCCGCCTTGGAAATGCTGTAGGCGCCAAGAACCGGATTGCCGCGCACACCGCCGATGGAGGAAATAATGATGATTGCCCCGTCTTTGCGCGCCTTCATTTCCGGCAGCACCATATTGCAAAGCCAGTGGTTGGATTTGATGTTGGCGCTCATGATCTTGTCGAAGGCATCATCGGGAATATCCATGGAGGAGCCGAAGAAGGGGTTCAGCGCCGCGTTGCAGACAAGGACGTGGATATCGCCCAGCTGTTTGTGAGCCTCATCCACCAGATGCTGTAATGATTCCTTCGAGTTGATATTGCAGGGAATGGAGAATGCCTTGCCCGCGCATCCTTGAGGCAGGCTGTCATTTATCTCCTTGGCCACTTGCTGACAGAGATCTTCCTTGCGGCTGGAAATGGTGACCTGGGCGCCTGCCTCTGCCATGCGATGCGCGATGGCCTTGCCAATTCCCTTGCTGGATCCGGTGATGATGACATTCTTGCCTGTCATATCGAACATTCATATTCTCCCTTTTCTTTTTTTGCCCGATTGAGCGCTGTGTATGATGAAAGCTACCTGTCCGGGCGTTTCTTGTCATCAAGAAGATTTTCGTTCATTTGCCAAATCTTTCAACTCATAGAGAAGGGCAAGCGCCTCGCGGGGGGAGCAATCATCAATATTCATTTCTGTGAGGCGTGTTTCAACGGCGGATGGCAATGCTTCCTGCTCCTCAAAGGCGGCCTTTTTGACGATGGCGGAAAAGAGTGGGAGATCATTGGCGAGGCGCGTTGCGGCGGAGCCCTGATCCTTTTCTTCGAGTGCCTTCAGAACGCTTTCCGCGCGACTGATCACGGTTTTGGGCAGTCCGGCCAGTTTTGCCACCTGGATGCCGTAGGAACGATCGGCGGAGCCCTCCGCGACTTCATGCAGGAAAATCACATCTCCGTTCCATTCACGCACCCGCATACTGTGATTGCGAAGCGCCGGAAGCTGCGCGGCAAGTATGGTCAGTTCATGATAGTGGGTTGCGAAAAGCGCGCGGCAGCAGTTGACTTCATGCAGATTTTCAACCGTCGCCCAGGCGATGGAAAGCCCGTCGAATGTGGCCGTGCCCCGGCCTATCTCGTCAAGAATGACCAGGGAGCGCGGCCCGGCCTGATTGAGGATGGAGGCGGTCTCCACCATTTCCACCATAAAGGTCGAGCGGCCACGGGCCAGGTCATCCGCCGCCCCGACGCGGCTGAACAATCGGTCGACAATGCCGATATGCGCGGAGGATGCGGGCACAAAAGCTCCCATTTGCGCCAGTATGGTAATCAGGGCGTTCTGGCGCAAAAAGGTACTTTTACCGGCCATATTCGGCCCGGTCAGCAGCCACAGGCGCTGCTCCTCGTCAAGGCAGCAGTCATTGGCGACAAAATCTGCTTCTGCGCTGGTTTTCAATGCGGCTTCGACCACCGGATGCCGCCCGCCCGTTATCCGGAAGCTGAGGCTGTCATCAATGACCGGGCGGCAATAGGATTGCTCAACGGCCAGCTCCGCATGGCTGGCGGCGACATCGATGCGGGCAATGGCTTCGGCGGCCTCGAGAATGGCAGGGCCTGCTTCGCTCACCTTGGCGACCAGCTCGGAAAAAAGTTCGAGTTCCAGCGCGAGAGCACGATCCGCCGCACGGGAGATTTTATCTTCCAGCTCTCCAAGCTCGACTGTCGAATAACGCACGGCATTGGCCATGGTCTGACGGTGGATGAATTTCTCGGTCATCCGGTCGACAAAGCGGGGCGTGATCTCGATAAAATAGCCAAGCACATTATTGTGCCGAATCTTAAGGGAGGGGATATCCACCTCTTTCACATAGGCGGCCTGCAGATTGGCGATATGACGGCGGCTTTCATCCCGCAACAGCCGCAATTCATCCAGATCGGGACGGTAGCCCTTGGCGATAAATCCGCCGTCGCGGGCCAGCAGCGGGGCATCCGGTGTGAGCGCAGCGCTTAGCAGATCGACAATTTCCGCATGATAACCAAGCTGTTCACTCGCTTTTTGCAATTCTTCGGGTAAGGCGTCGAGATCGCCGGTGGCGATAGCAGCGCGGATATTAGCTGTTTCTCCAAGCCCGTCACGGATGACGGCAAGATCACGTGGCCCGCCGCGGCCGAGCGTGAGACGGGAAAGGGCCCGTTCGGTGTCTGGACAGCGACGCAGGATGTCACGGAGCCGTTCACGTTTTGTCGTGTTGTCCGTGAAATAGCTGACCATATCAAGGCGGCGATTGATTTGTGATGGGGCTGTCAGCGGGCTGGAAATATCCGCCGCAAGCCGCCGTCCGCCGCCGCCGGTCACGGTTCGGTCGATGGTCGCGAGAAGGCTGCCGCCGCGTTCCCCGTTCATGGTTCGGGTCAATTCCAGATTGCGGCGGGTCGCCGCATCAATCGACATGACATCATCGGCGGCCATCTGCACTGGCGCCTTGATCAGGGGAAATTTGCCCTTTTGTGTCAGCTCTACATAATCGACAAGCGCACCGGCGGCGCCGAGTTCCGCCCGGTCGAACGCCCCGAAGGCATCGAGCGTTGCCACATTGAACAGAGCTTTCAGGCGCTTTTCCCCGTTCTGGCTGTCGAAGCGGACGGAGGGGAGCGGCGTCAGCCTTTTCCCCCATTCATCAAACAGCTCGGCAAAAGCCTCTTCCTCCAGCCATTTGTCAGAGATGAGGATTTCACCCGGTTGCAGGCGGGCGATCTGCGCAGGCAGGTCATCCAGCCTTATGGGGCCTGCGAAAAACTCCCCGGTCGAGATATCGAGCCAGGCCATGGCATGGTCTTTACCGGCGCGGGCCAGCGAAAGCAGGAAATTATGGCTCCGGGCATCCAGCAGGCTGTCCTCGGTAATCGTCCCGGGGGTGACCAGCCGGATCACCTCCCGCGCGACAACGGATTTATAACCGCGCTTTTTTGCTTCTGCCGGACTCTCTGTCTGTTCCGCGACGGCGACCCTGAATCCCTTGCGGATGAGCTTTTGCAGATAACCGTCCGCGGCATGGACCGGCACGCCGCACATGGGAATATCTTCCCCGGCATGTTTCCCCCGCTTTGTCAGCGCGATATCGAGAGCCTTCGATGCCGCCTCTGCGTCATCAAAAAAAAGTTCGTAAAAATCGCCCATCCTGTAAAATAGGAGGCTTTCGGGATGCGCCTCCTTGATGGCAAGATATTGGGCCATCATAGGGGTCACCGATTTATTCGGTTGCGACTTGGTTTTGTCTAGGGTAGGCATGGGGGAAAACTACCATAGCAGGCCATTTTGCCAACTGCTTAATCTTAAATTTTTAACTTGAAATCTAAATAGCTAGAGAAATATGGGGACAGGGGTCGATGAGTGACAAACCGGATTTGAGCCAGTATGAAGAAGCGCTGCGCTATCACGCAACAGGCAAGCCGGGAAAGCTTGAAATTGTCGCGACCAAGGCTGTCGCCACCCAACAGGATCTGTCGCTTGCCTATTCACCGGGTGTGGCGGGTCCCTGTCTCGCCATTGCCGCCGATCCTGATGCCGTTTATGACTATACATCCAAGGGAAACCGGGTCGCCGTAATCTCGAACGGAACCGCCGTGCTCGGACTTGGCAATCTTGGTGCGCTCGCCTCCATGCCGGTGATGGAAGGGAAGGCGGTACTCTTCAAACGCTTCGCCGATATCGACTGTTTCGATCTGGAAATCGACAGCGAGAATGTGGATGAAATCATCAACTGCATCCGATTGCTGGGGCCGAGTTTTGGCGGCATCAATCTTGAAGATATCAAGGCGCCGGAATGTTTTATCATTGAACAGCGTCTCCGTGAGTTGATGGATATCCCGGTATTCCATGATGACCAGCATGGCACGGCCATCATCTGCGCCGCCGGCATTATCAATGCGCTGGATCTGACGGGCCGGACTTTGCAGGACTGTAAGGTGGTGGTGAACGGGGCCGGTGCCGCAGCGATTGCCTGCCTTGAACTGATCAAGGCCATGGGCCTGCCCCATGACAATGCCATCCTTTGCGATACCAAGGGTGTGATTTATCAGGGCCGCGAAGACGGGATGAACCAGTGGAAGTCCGCGCATGCCGTCAAAACCGACGCGCGTACTCTGGAAGAAGCGATGGTGGGCGCGGATATATTCCTCGGCCTCTCCGTGAAAGATGCGGTCAACCGGGAAATGGTCCGCTCCATGGCGGACAAGCCGATCATCTTCGCCATGGCCAACCCGGACCCGGAAATCACGCCGGAGGAAATCGCCGAAGTGCGTCGTGACGCCATCGTTGCGACGGGGCGGTCCGACTATCCCAACCAGGTCAATAATGTTCTCGGCTTTCCCTATATTTTCCGCGGCGCCCTCGATGTGCGGGCGACGACGATTAATGAGGAAATGAAGATCGCGGCGGCAGAAGCGATTGCGGAGCTGGCGCGGGAGGATGTTCCCGATGAAGTCGCAGCGGCCTATAAAGGAAACCGGCCGATTTATGGCCCGGACTATATTATCCCCGTTCCGTTCGATCCGCGTCTGATCAGCCATGTGCCGACAGCGGTTGCAAAAGCGGCGATGGATACGGGTGTGGCCCGGCGTCCCATCATTGACGAGCAGGCCTACCGGAATGTCCTGAGGGCGCGTCTTGATCCGACGGCCGGGTCATTGCAGCTTATTCTGGATGAGGCGCGAACCTCACCGCGTCGTGTCGTCTTTGCCGAGGGTGAGGAAGAAAAAGTCATCCGCGCGGCGATTGAATTCCAGAAGGCGGGCTATGGCATCCCGATCCTGATCGGACGCGAAAGCGAGGTACGCAATACCATGGCCGAGATTGGCGTCGATGGCCTTGACAGCGTTGAAATCTATAATGCCCGGGAGATGGAAAACCGCGAGAAATATTATCAGTTTCTCTATGAGCGGCTGCAGCGGAAGGGATATCTGCTGCGCGATTGCGCCCGCCTTGTCAATCAGGACCGGAATACCTTTGCCGCCTGTATGGTTGCCATGGGCGATGCAGATGCGCTGGTGACCGGGATTACCCGGCGCTTCAACATTGCCTTCAAGGAAGTACAGAAGGTGATCGACCCGAAGCCGGGCGCGCTGGTCATTGGCGTCTCCGTCATTGTCGGCCGGGACCGCACGGTTTTCATGGCCGATACGACAGTAACCACGCTGCCGACCGCCGAAGAACTTGTGCAGATTTCCAAGGAAACGGCGGAAGTTGCCCGCCGCCTTGGGCACGAACCCCGTGTTGCACTGCTGTCCTATTCCAATTTTGGCAATCCAAAGCATTACACTGCGGACAGTGTACGTGAAGCAATCGCGCTGATGGACGAGGAAGAACTGGATTTCGAATATGAAGGGGACATTTCCGCGGATGTTGCGCTGAACCCTGAGCTGATGCAGAGTTTCTATCCCTTCTGCCGCCTGTCGGGCCCGGCCAACGTTCTTGTGATGCCGGGGCTGCATTCGGCCAATATCGCCTCCAAGCTGATGCCGGTTTTGGGGGAAAGCAAGGTGATTGGGCCGTTGCTGGTCGGGCTGTCGAAGCCGGTGCAGATCGTGCCGATCGGGGCAACGGTATCCGATCTTGTTAATATGGCGGCGCTTGCCGCCCATGAGGCCGGTCAGTAAACCGGCCTCTGGCTGACGATCAGTCGTAAAGTCGCTGTTTCAGCCTGCGGTGGGCAACCCAGAACGCCGCAACGCTGAACAGGATGACATACCCGACATGCAGCAGGATCACTGCCGCATCAATGCCGATATTCGCGGTCAGTGGCCGCAGGGCGGCAACGAGATGTGTCATTGGGAATATCCAGGCGATATACTGAATAAACTCAGGAAACCGCGAAATTTCAAAGAAGACGCCGCAAAAGACGAACATTGGCGTCACCCAGAATGTGAAGAAGTAAGCGAAGAATTCATATCCCTTCGCATAGGCGGTCGCGACAAGCCCGGCGCAGGCAAAACAGATGGCACCGATAAAGACGATCGGCAGAGTCAAGAGCGGCAGGAAACTATGCGGCACTCCGCCCCAGATCCAGCCGACGATCAACACGCAGATGGCGGAAAAAAGTGCCTTGGCGGAGGCCCAGAACACTTCGCCAAGCAATAATTCCGTCAGCGTTACCGGAGTTGAGAGAATGGCATCCCAGTTCTTTTGCAGGAAATACCGGGTGAAAGCACCGATAGAGGTTTCGAAGCTGGCCGTAAAGGCCGCCGAATACCCGATCATGCCGGCCACGACAAATGTCAGGTAGCTCATGCCGGACATGGTGTCGATAAAAGCGCCCATACCGAAGCCAAAGGCGAAGAGGAACAGGATCGGGTTCGCCACGTTGGAGACGAGCGATGAGCCGAGCAGTTTTCTGAAGACGCGGTACTGACGGTCGCAGACCGCCAGGACATAGGCAAATTCCGGCATTCTCATCGGTTTAATTCTCTCTCAATATCCGCCCGGTCAGGCGCAGGAATACATCTTCAAGGTTAGCGGGGCGATGCAGATAGACCGCATTCTCCGGCAGATCGGCAATAAACTCGGCTGTCTCGTCCACGAAATAAAGGACGGAATCACCGATATCTTCCTGATCCCAGCGGCTGTCAGGCGATTGCGCCAGCGCCGGTTTCTGCACTTCGAAGACGAAGCCTTTCACATGTCGGGCGATCAGCTCCTCCGGCGTTCCCTGATCGAGGACGGTGCCGTTATCGACGATGACAATCTGATCGCACAGACGTTGCGCCTCATCCATATAGTGGGTGGTGAGGAGCAGTGTCCGCCCCTGTTTTTTAAGCTCGCCAAGCTGTTTCCAGATCAGCACACGGGCCTGCGGGTCAAGGCCCGTCGTCGGTTCGTCAAGAATAACCAGCTCCGGATTGCCGATGAGGGCACGGGCAATGGTCAGCCGCCGCTTCATGCCGCCGGAGAGTGCATGCACCGGCGCATGCCGTTTGTCGCCGAGTTGCATAAAATCGAGCAGCCGTTCGCTGCGTTCCGCGATAACAGCAGGGGACAGGGCGAAGTATCGACCGAACGCCTGAAGATTTTCGAGTACGGTGATGTCGGGATCGAGATTGCTGTCCTGCGGGACCAGGCCTATCTTTGCTTTTACCTCCCGTGTCATATGAGAGGCGGACGCACCAAACACGGTCAACTCGCCGGAGGTAATCTCGGCAAGGCCCATGATCATTCGCATGGTGGTGGATTTACCGGCGCCATTGGGTCCGAGAAGGCCGAAGCACTGTCCTGTGGGAACGGTAAAATCTATCCCCTTGACCACTTCTAGGGGGCCGTATCGTTTGACAAGATTACGGGCGGCAATGACGGCGGTGTTGTCCATGGGACCCTCTTATACCTCAACGGGGAAAGAGGGAGGCTCCCTCTTGAAAAACAGGCAGGGGAGGGTATGAGGATATCCGGCCTTTCGCAAGCCTTCAGAGACTGAAAATGTGATGATCCTCACTTTTTCAGGTCGCGTATCCTGATAGGATATGGGCCTATTGAATGCCCAGCCCCAGAACGGTCCGGTTGACATATGAAAAATAGGCAACGGCCTGGTTGATTTCGAGAATCTCTCCATCTTCCAGTCCGGCGTGACGAAGCTCCTCAATCATGCGCAGCGAAATCCGGTCGGGCCGCGTTGTCAGCAGGTTGGCATAGAGCATTATGGCGAGATCAACCCCAGCGAAAGCCTGTTCCGGCTGATCGGCCTTTAAGGCGGTATGGAGTCTTTCCAGATCTGTATGGGCATCCATCAGCGGCTGTAGCTGCCGGGAATAGCTATCCGCACAATACTCACATCCGTTCAGATAACTGACATAAACTCCGACAATGAGCAGCTTCCACCGGGCCAGAGCATTGGCATTGTTATTCAGGATATTTCCGGCGAGGCTGAGATGGCTTTCCAGCATATGGGGGCGCAGGGAATGCGCCTTCATGATGTCATCTATCTCTCCATCGGGTCCCGTTGCTCGGTCATAAAGATGTTTGAGGGTGTTTCCGGCATTTTCCGGCGGGATAGTCTTGATCCAGGTCATAGTTCCCCTTTGCTGGCGACCAGCATCTGCTAATTCTTGTCATAATTGACGATAGGGGATTAACGAATTGTTAATGAACCGGTTCATTGCGGCATTCTGCCGGGTCCTGCGCCGCCTTTGTCGGAATAAGTTTGCGCTTCACGCTTCCAGACTTTATGTGTCAGGGCAATGATCATCACAATAAATGGAAAGCCCGTGTCTGACGAATTTGCATCTTCACTGCCCGACAGCGATACCCGCAGCAAGCTGGAGAAGGCGGCCGAAATAATCACCACTCATCTCGACAAGGCGTTGCAGGATTGCCTCGCCGCAGGCGTGGAGCGTGAGCATTTTACGGCCGCCGTTATTGCCACCATGATGCAGGCGGTGGAAACCAGTCTTGGCGGAAATGCCGCCGGGGCGCTCGAAGAAATGGCGCAGATGGCCAAACAGAAAGAAAGCGAAACGCCCGTCCAGTAGACGGGCGCTCCTTCATTCGACATCCCAATATCCGACGTCAATCAGTCCGGCGTGTGGATCGGCAGATCCAGCAGGGCGCGGCGGCGCAGCCACTGGCTCGGGCGGTAGCGCTCCTCGCCGGTGAGCTTCTGGATGGTTTCGAGGATTTTCAGGCAGTTGCGTGTGCCGAGATGTTCCGCGAGTTCAACCGAGCCTAAGGGATAGTTGAGACCAAGCTTCATCCCCTTGTCGATATCTTCCGGAGTGGCAACGCCGATCTGCGCCATTTCACAGCCGAGATTGGCGATCATGGCGCGAATACGCTGCGCGACAAAACCGGGATTGTCCTTGATCCGGGTCACCCCGCCGGAGACGGCCTTCAGCATGGCCATGACCGATTGCACGACGTCCTCATTGACACCGGGCGCGGCCATGATGGTTGCCCGGGAAAAAACACCTGTATGCGTGTCAATGGCGACAAGCCGCTTGGCATCAATGCCAAGACGAACGGCGAGCGCGGTGCAATCTTCGCCGATGGGATCGGCAAGGATCGGGGCGTTGCCATCGTCCACTGCCAGAATGGTCACGCCAAGGTCGCGCAGCAGCGTTTCAAGTGCGGTGGAACGTTCTGCAAGAACAACGCGGCGGGCCGGTTCGGCGGTGATCCTCTCATCAACCTCGGGGCGGAGGATCGTGCCATCATCCTCATATTTGTAAAAGCCGGCCTTGGTCTTGCGACCCAGACGGCCCGCCTCCATCATGCTTTCATGCAGCGGATAGGTGGAGAGGCGCTTGTCCTGGAAATAGCCGTTGTAGATGATCTGGCTGACCGGGAAATTGACATCGATGCCGGTGAGGTCGATCAGCTCGAACGGGCCCATACGAAAGCCGCAGGCCTCCCGCATGATGGCGTCTACCTGAAACGGCGTTGCCACCCCTTCCGAGACAATCCGCAAGGCTTCGGTTGTGTAGGACCGTCCGCCGAGATTGACAAGAAAGCCGGGGGCATCCTTGACGACAACCGGAACGCGGCCCATGCGCTTGCCGATGATTTCAAGGGCGCTGGTTACTTCCTTGCTGGTATCCGTACCGTTGATAACCTCAACCAGCTTCATCAGTGGAACAGGGTTGAAGAAATGCAGTCCGGCAATGCGTTCGCGGTGTGTGCAGGCGGAAGCGATGGAAGAAATGCGGATACTGGAGGTATTGGAGGCGATGATTGTATCCGGGCGGACAATTTCTTCAAGCTGCCGGAATACCTTCTGCTTGATGTCGAGATTCTCGACAATGGCTTCCACCACCACGTCGCAATCGGAAAGGCCTTCCATATTTTCCGCGACATTAAGGAGTGAGATGGCGTTGGTGCCTTCTGCCTTGTCCATGCGGCCCTTTTCGACGGACCGTTCGATCATTGAGGCGATGAAATCCCGCGCCGCTGCGGCGGCGCCATCGGCTGCATCAAAGATATAGACAGACATGCCGCCTGTCGCGGATACCTGGGCGATGCCGCGCCCCATGGCTCCGGCGCCGACAACACCTATTTTCAAGTCCTGCTTCTGCGGGTCGATGCTCATTACGTCTTATCCTGTTCTTGTCGAAAATGTGAGGGTGTTATACCCCGCGTATTAAAATTGTAAAAGCCTGCCTTGATGCCCTGCGACACAATCCTTACATAATTCACCAATAGCGCCTTTAAGGGCTATTCGCCGCTGCTACCGGTGATCGGTCGGCAGCTTACTCGCTCATAAGGAGGAGGAATCAATGCCGCGTGCCATGTCGTTCAACCATCCGCTGATGTTGGGTTTCGACCGCTTCGAGCAGATGCTTGACCAGCTCTCAAAGACATCCGGCGACGGATATCCCCCCTATAATATTGAACAGATGGGTGACAATCGCCTGCGCATTACCCTTGCTGTTGCCGGGTTTACGGAAAATGACTTGCAAATAACGCTGGAACAAAGCCAGCTGATCATACATGGTAAGCAACGGGATGAAACAGACCGCGTATTTCTGCATCGGGGTATTGCGGCCCGCCAGTTCCAGCGTAAATTTGTTCTTGCAGAGGGGCTGGAGGTTGCAGGCGCCGAAATGGAAAATGGGTTGCTCCATATTGATCTGGAGTTGCCGACGCCGAAAGTCGAAAGCCGTCAGATAACGATTAATCGGAAAAACTCAAAAAAAGAAATGAAGACGGTCAATCCGTCGGAATTTATTGACTAAAATTCATAGGGTCGCGTTAAGGAGTTCTGGAAATGTTATATCAGGAAGCCACACTTCGCCATTTAAGTCCTGCGGCATTCGGAATGCTGGGATCAATGGATATGGCCTATGTTCGCCCGGTAACGGAGAATGGCTCGATTATTTTCCGCATATTTGCGGCCAATGGCCAGCGGCTTGGTGATGAAAAGACCGCGGCGGCGGCACTTGTCGTTGCGCGTCAGAATGATTTCGAGGCATTTCTCATCAATTGAATTGTGCAAGGCGGCGGACCAGGCGGCCTAGGCGTCTGGCTGTGACGCTTCTTCCGTGAGAATGGCATAGAGGGCGTCGGCGTCATGGCTGCCGCGCAGCTTTTCGCAGCGTCCCTTATCCCGAAGAGTGCGGGAGACCCGGGCGAGCGCCTTCAGGTGGTCAGCACCAGCGCTCTCCGGCGCCAGTAAAAGAAACAGCAGATCGACCGGCATATTGTCCATGGCGTCATAATCAACGCCGTGGTTAAGCTTGGCGAAGATGCCATGCACTTTGTCAATTCCCGATATTTTTCCATGCGGGATGGCAATTCCCTTGCCAATCCCGGTGGTGCCGAGACGCTCACGTTCAATCAAAACATCAAGTATATCGCGCTCCGGGCAGCCGGTAATCGTTGCCGCCCGCCGCGCCAGTTCCTGTAACGCCTGCTTCTTGCTTGTAGCTTTCACGTCCGCAAAGACCGTATGCGGCTGAATTAGATCGCTAATTTCCATGATAATTGAACCAGTCGGTCGTTATGGCTGCAAAAAGCACGGGGTCAGGCCGATTTGCCCGGTTTTTCGATTCGCGGATCGATCCAGCCGATGTTGCCGTCAGGGCGCCTGTAGACAACGTTCAATTCCTTCGTTTTGGAATTCTGGAACATCATGGCAGGCAGGTTTGCGAGGTCCATCCGCATCACGGCCTCCCCTACGGAGCAATCCGGGATATCGGCACTGCTTTCGGCAATGATCATGGGCTGCCAGTCATCCTGCGTTTCCTCTTCCGGCCGTTCGTCTTCCGGTTCGGGGGCGAGAACATAGCTCTGAGCGGCGAAGGCCAGCTTGGCCTGATAGCGCTCTTTGCCATGATGGCTTTTCAGACGCCGCTTGTAACGTCGAAGCTGTTTCTCGACGCGTTCAAGGGTCGAATCAAAACTGGCGTATGGGTCCGCATGGTCGGCCGATGCCGTAACATCAATGCCGGAACCGATATGGACGCTGCATTCGGTGTGGAAGTTATGATTTTTCCGGCTCAGAGTGACCTGGGCGTCAATGGCATTGTCGAAATATTTTGAAACGCCATTTTCCAGGCTCGCTTCAATATGCTCTCGCAGGGCGTCGCCGACATCAATCTGCTTACCTTTAACAATCACATGCATCACAAAGATCCATTCCTGAAGTGAGACCAAAATCCGCCACACAGGCATTCAAAGCCATATGAGGGCGGGACCATAGTTTTTGTGTATTGCAATGTCAATACACGCGAAATGAAATGGGGATTTGGCGTGATGATTGCATTCTCTGCGTCCCTCCCTAGGAAGCAATCAGCTGCTTTTTCAGTCTTCGGCGTTCTACGGAAGACGGTATATTCATAGCATCACGATACTTCGCAACAGTACGCCGTGCAATATCAATCCCCTGAAGTTTCATCAATTCGACGATTTTGTCATCAGACAATATGCGGTTTGGCGCCTCATCATCCACAAGCTGTTTCAGCCGGTGGCGGACGGACGCCGCAGAATGGGAATCGCCGCCCGAAGTGGAGCCGATGGCCGAGGTAAAGAAATACTTCATCTCAAAGACCCCGCGCGATGAGGCCAGATATTTGTTGGAAGTCACCCGGCTGACCGTGCTTTCATGCATGGAAATTGCCTCGGCGATGGTTTTGAGATTAAGCGGGCGGAGAAACTCAATTCCTTGTGTAAAGAACAACTCTTGTTCTTCCACCAGCGCTGTTGCTACCTTCAGGATGGTTTGCGCCCGCTGATCCAGCGATTTCACCAGCCAGTTCGCCGAGTTGAGACATTCGGAGAGGAACTCCTTCTCATCCTTGTCCCGCGATTTTTTGCTGATGATTGAATGATAGCGGTTGTTAACGAGCACTTTCGGAAGGGTTTCGCTGTTCAACTCCACATGCCAGCCCCCATCCGGACGGCGATGGACAAACACATCGGGAACCACTGTCTGGGCAACCTCGCCGCCATATTTCAGGCCAGGTTTCGGGTCCAGGGCCTTTATTTCCGAGATCATCTCGGCGAGGTCTTCCTGATCGACATCGCAAACGTCGAGCAGTCTCCTGAAATTGCCATTTGCCAGCATTTCGAGATTATCAAGCAGGGCGGCCATGGCGGGATCATAGCGGTTCTTTTCTTGCAGTTGCAGAGCAAGACACTCGGCGAGATTGGCGGCGAAAACGCCAGTGGGTTCAAGTCCGCGCAGCTTCTCCAGCACTGCATGGACACGCTGGCGCGGGCATCCCAGGCTACCGGCAATCTCATCAAGATCTCCGAGAAAATAGCCTGCGTCGCTGACCAGGTCGATCAGGTAGGCGGCGATCATCTTGTCGGTTGGCGACAGGGATAGCAGGGCCATTTGCCGCGACAGATGATCCTGGAGAGAGAGATCGTCGCTCAAGGTATTTTCAAGGTTGAGGTCGGTGCCGGAATAGGAGGCGCTTCCCGTACTGGCGGCGAGATACCCCGTATTGGCAGCATCCGCGGCGATGCTGTCACCCGGCGCATCGTTGGCGGCGTCATTGGTATAGATATTATCGTAATCAGTATCGATTGCGGTGTTTTCGCCCGCGGACAGAGGGATGTTCTCGGAGACGCGCCATTCTTCCAGAGGAGGTGCTTCCGCGTCATTGTCAAAATCGGTTCCCTCATCATATGACAGATAGTCATCATCCCCCGACAGGCTGTCGGCCCGTTCGAGGAGGGGGTTTTTTTCCAGCTCCTGCTCGACATATGCCGCGAGATCCAGATTAGAGAGCTGCAACAGCTTGATGGCCTGTTGCAGCTGCGGCGTCATGACAAGCTGCTGGCTCTGTCTTAGATCAAGTCTGGGCGTTAGCGCCATTTTTCTCCCGATCCCGTCAGTCTCTGTAGCCTAGAGATTGAAGCGATCCCCCAAATAAACGCGTCTTACTCCTTCGTCGGACACGATTTCCGACGGATTGCCTTCTTTTATGACACGTCCTTCGTTAAGAATATATGCACGGTCAATGATATCAAGCGTTTCGCGTACGTTATGCTCGGTGATCAGAACGCCAATTCCGCGATCCTTGAGATGGGAAACAAGATCGCGGATATCGCCGACGGCGATCGGGTCAATCCCGGCCAGCGGCTCGTCGAGCATGATATAGTTGGGTTTGCCGGCAAGCGCCCGGGCAATTTCAACACGTCGCCGTTCACCGCCTGAAAGCGCAATGGCGGGTGTGCGGCGAAGATGCGAGATGGAAAATTCCGCCAGCAACCCTTCCAGCATGGCCTCGCGTTTTTCGCGGTCGGTTTCGATCAGTTCCAGAACGGCGCGGATATTCTGCTCCACATTCATGCCGCGAAAGATGGAGGCTTCCTGCGGCAGATATCCGATGCCAAGACGCGCCCGGCGATACATCGGCAGTTCGGTCACATCGCGCCCATCAAGATATATGGTGCCGTAATCGGGGCGCAGCAGGCCGGAAATGATATAAAAGCTGGTCGTCTTGCCCGCGCCATTCGGCCCCAGAAGGCCGACCGCCTCTCCCCGGTTGACGGTGATATCCACCCCGCGGAGTATAGGGCGTTTCTTGAAGGCTTTGCCAATATTCTGTGCCCGCAGCCCCGTATTCTCGGCGACCAGCCGGGGACGATTATCGGGAGGTTGTATACCTGTCGTCATCCGTGTTTCATACTTTACTCGCCGGCTTTTTCTTCAGGAACGAATATCCCCTTCACGCGGCCCTGGTTTCCATTCGTGCCCGTTCCGCCTTCCACCCGGCTCTGGCCGGTGGCCAGATTGAGGGTGAGACTGTCGCCGCGCAACACATTCTTACCTTGGGTTAATACCACATTTCCCGTTAAATCAATTTGTTTATTTGTCACCCGATAAACGCCTTTGTCACCTTGAGCCGTTTCACGCGGGTTGGAGATAAAAACATCACCGATGGCGTCAATCTGGCGGATATTGGTGGGCTCCTCCTGATTTTGCTGTTTTTGGTCCGAATAATGAACGATCAGCCGCGCCGCGCGCATGCGGATTTCGCCCTGGATGACTTGTACATTGCCTTCAAATATGGCGATCTGCTCCGCCTGCTGCACTTCAAGTGAGTCGGCTGTGATTTCAATGGGCTGATTGCTGTCAAAGGCGCCGCCGCTGGATTGGGATTGCGCCATGGCTAACGGAATGCTGATTACCAGAGAAAATGCAATGGCAGGAAGCAGCGATTTCAATCCATGGGTCAGCTTCTTCATAAGAGGGTCTTCCGTGGCCGTTCAGGGGTTGATGGTGAGCTTGACATTGCCGTCGAAGCGTATGTTACCAGTTATCTGGTCTGCGGCAAGGCTGTCGGCCTCAATCATGCCGAGCGGCCCATGCCCTTTGAGCGGGTTCTGGCTCACGACAGTTTGCTGCTTCAGATCAACCCGGGCCGAGTTGGCGGCAAGCTGGTTGCCACTATCGCTGAATATGTCGATTTTACCGTAAAGGTCCAGAATGCCGGTCTCCGTATTGAGTTCTCCCTCGGGTGCGGTGATGGAAATCCAGTCCCCGCTGGTCAGGGTGATATCGGCCTGGAGGTTTTTCAAGGCAACCAGGGTCGCTGTCGGCGACTTTTGTGTCGCCGTGTCGGCTGTCACCACATACTGCTGTTCGTTGATATCGCTGGCCACATACTGCGGGTTTTTCATGGTCAGCCCGTCATCGGAAACCGTCACATCAGCGTAATCAAGGGTGAAGCCCTCCGGCTGATCGAGATTTGGCAGGATAAAAGCAAGGCCAATCAGCAGGATTGCCAGCCCCAGAAGAATGAATTTTATAATGGATACAAAATGGCTGTAGCGGGCGTTGAATTTCGCTTCGACAAGGGATGGAGTTCCAAGGAAGTCCTTCGCGCCCGACAGGGTTTTGTTCGAGATTTTTTCTTCCGGTGGTATGGCATCCGCGGGCTTCATCTTCTATACAACCCCGCTTCTCAGACAGTCATGTACGCTGATCACGCCGATTGGTTTGCCATTCTCCACAACAAAAAGACAGGTGATGCCGTTAAACCCCGTAGAATTCATTTGGGCTAGTGCCTCTCCCGCCAGCGCAGTTGGCCGGATGGTTTGCGGGTTTCTAGTCATGACCTCGCTGACGGATTTTTCCAGAAGATCAGCGCCCATGTGACGGCGTAGGTCGCCGTCCGTGATAATGCCGATTAGCGCCTGTTCCGAACTCAAGATCCCAACACAGCCGAAACTTTTCGCCGATATTTCGATCAGCGCCTCGCTCATCGGGGTGTCCTCCGGGACGAGCGGCATGGCATTGCCCGTATGCATGAGGTCTTCGACCTTGACCAGCGATCCGCCAAGCTTGCCGCCCGGATGGAAAACCCGGTACTTCTCTGCATTGAAACCGCGACGGGCGAGAAGCGCAACGGCCAGCGCATCGCCTAACGCTAACGTGACGGTTGTCGAGGTCGTCGGAGCAAGGCCCATGGGACAAGCCTCCGGCACATCAGGAAGGAGCAGAAGAGCATCCGCGCGTCGGCCAAGCGTACTGTCGGCCTTTCCCACGATCGCAATCAGCGGGATATTGAACCGGCGGGTGTAGGCAATGATATCGCTCAGCTCTTTCGTGCCGCCTGAATTTGAAAGACAGAGGACGACATCATTGTTGGTGATCATACCCAGGTCGCCATGGCTGGCCTCGGCGGGATGCACAAATTGAGCGGGAGTGCCTGTGGAGGCGAGGGTGGCAGCAATCTTGTTCCCGATATGACCGCTCTTCCCCATGCCGCTGACGATAACCCGGCCTTTTGCGGCAAATATGTAATCAAGCGCCTTGACGAATTCCGCATCGAGGTCATCCTGAAGTTGCAGGAGCGCCTCCGCCTCCGTTTTCAGGACTTTCCGGGCGGCAACGATATCCGGGTTTTCATCAACCCTGGCTGTCACCGCTTCCTTCGAAATTGTCATTAATCGATCCGTCGTCTGGTTACATTTCCCGATGTGCTTATGGCCGGGCTGACACTCCATCGCTGAAGTCTCTCAATATATAAGAAAATTGCGTCTTCTTCACAAGGTTAATAGCGCGCCCGTCTCTATTCAGCTATGGGCGAAAATGTCGGTTTCCGGCCAGCCTTCCAGATCCAGCCGGGCGCGGGTGGGCAGAAAATCGAAACAGCGCCGGGCCAACTCGTGCCGCCCCTCGCGCTTTAGCATCTCATCAAGCTGTTCCCGGATACGATGCAGATAGAGAACATCCGACGCCGCATATTCCTTTTGTGCATCGGACAATTCTGCGGCGCCCCAGTCGGAGGATTGCTGTTGTTTGGAAATGTCGATACCGAGAATATCCTGACACAGATTCTTGAGGCCGTGACGGTCCGTATAGGTCCGCACCAGCCGCGAGGCGATCTTGGTGCAGTATACGGGCGCGCAGGTCACGCCAAGATAATGTTCAATGACGGCGATGTCGAAGCGGCCGAAATGGAAGATTTTAAGCCGGTCAGGATCGCCAAGCTGACGGGACAGATTCGGGGCATCATAGCTTTTCCCGTCGAACTTTACGAGATGGGCATTGCCATCGCCGGCGGAAAGCTGGACCAGGCAGAGCCGGTCCCGTTGCGGCAGCAGACCCATGGTTTCGCTGTCAATAGCAATCTCGGGGCCGAGATCGACGTCATCGGGCAGGTCGCCCTGATGCACATATATCGCCATAGTCATCCTCCGGTAACGGCCAGCGCAGTCTGAAGGATAGGAGCATAACCGTAAATATATGCTGAAATTGGTGCCCAGGAGAAGACTCGAACTTCCACTTCCATACAGAAACTAGCACCTGAAGCTAGCGCGTCTACCAATTCCGCCACCTGGGCATCTCGTCGTTGCTTCTGATATAAAGCAGTTGGACGGATGTCAACTAACTTCGTCGAAACTTTCAAATAATTTTGTGGTTTGCTCTTGGCGAGCCTATTTTATGCGGGTAGATAATGGCATAAAACAGGACAAATTGGACATCGCCTGTCCACTGCCTTTGACGAGAGGAAAAAACAATGTCGGGTCAATTGATAACCATTTTCGGAGGATCCGGTTTTATCGGCCGTCATCTGGTGGGGCGTCTTGCAGCCAAAGGGTATCAGGTCCGCATTGCGGTGCGCGATACGGAAAGCGCGGCGCCCTTGATGACCCAGGGGAATGTCGGTCAGATTGTCGGATTTAAAACCAATGTCCGGAATCAGGCGTCGGTTGAACGTGCGGTTGCCGGCGCCGATGTTGTGATCAACCTTGTCGGCATCCTTTTCGAGAAGGGTGCGCAAAACTTTGGCCGTCTGCATGTTGATGCGGCGGAGCGTATCGCTGCCGCGTCTCGCAAGGCCGGTGCTGGTCAACTCATGCATATGTCGGCTCTCGGTGTCTCAAAGGATCATGAAGCCGCCTACGCCCGGAGCAAGGCCGTCGGTGAGGAACTGGCAAAGACCGAGTTTCCGGAGGCAACCATTCTTCGCCCGTCTGTGGTGTTTGGTAATGATGATGACTTCTTCAACCGCTTTGCCGGCATTCTGTCCCTGGCGCCGGTTTTTCCTCTCGCCGGGGGCGGGGAATCGAAGATGCAGCCGATTTGGGTCGAAGATTTGACCGACGCCATTGTCCGGATCATTGAAACGCCCGCGGCGCAGGGCAAGACTTATGAGCTGACCGGGCCGGATATCTACAGTTTTCGGGAGTTGATGGAAAAGGTGCTGACCTTTACCGGACGGAAATGCCTGTTGCTGCCGGTGCCGTTCGGCGTCATGCGCGCAATGGGGGCTGTCATGTCCCTGCTGCCGGGACGACCGCAGCTGACCGCCGATCAGGTCACGCTGCTGAAATATGATAATGTGGCGAAGGGCAACTGCCCTAATCTGAATGAGCTGGGAATCAGGGCGGCATCAATCGATGCTGTCGTTCCCGAGTATCTGAGGCGATACCGGCGTGGGGGCGGGCTGGCGCATGCCCCATATTAATAGGTCCGATTCGAACCTATTAATATGGGAGCCATGACATTGTTGATAAAATTTGAAGGTTAAATGATAATGAAGTAAAAAAATATGTCAGCTGCTTTGACATAAATATCATTTTTCGCTGGTCATCCCTCAAAATTTGCGTTATTCAATCAGTCGGTCTTTAGAATGATTCCGAATGCCTCCTCGTCTGTGCCGTGCTGCTGCGAGGGGCGGAATAAATATAACCTGACTGATTGGTAAGTGCGCCTGACGTTCATGATTTACTGTTGAACGCGGCTTTGTGCGCTCGAAATGGGAATGCCCGATGACAGAAAAAATGCTGAAATTTGTATCGCTCGAAAAAAAGATGCCGACGAAGCGGAAGGCGGAGGCGCGTCGGCAGGATTTCAATGAAATCTATGACGAATTTGACCAGGATCGGGCGAAAGAGCAGGCCAGCCGCTGTTCGCAATGCGGTATTCCGTTCTGTCAGGTTCATTGCCCCGTCCAGAATAACATTCCGGACTGGCTGATGATGACGGCGGCCGGGCGGCTGGAAGAAGCATATGAAGTCAGCCAGTCAACCAATAACTTCCCGGAGATTTGTGGCCGCATCTGTCCGCAGGATCGCCTGTGCGAGGGGTCCTGCGTGATTGAAAAGGGCTTTAATTCCGTCACTATCGGCGCGGTCGAAAAATATATTACTGATACCGCTTGGGAAAATGGCTGGGTAAAGCCAACCAAACCCGCTGTCGAACGTGAGCAGTCGGTAGGGGTGATCGGGGCGGGGCCGGGCGGGCTTGCCGCGGCGGATCAGCTGCGCAAGAAGGGCTATCAGGTGCATGTCTATGACCGCTATGACCGGGCGGGCGGATTGATGATTTACGGGATCCCGGGATTCAAGCTGGAAAAGGAAGTTGTCGAACGCCGCTCCCGCCTGCTGCAGGACAGTGGCATCACCTTTCATCTGAATTTCGAGGTGGGCCGCGATGCAACCCTTGCGGAGCTGCGGGAGCGCCATGACACCATTGTCATTGCCACAGGCGTGTACAAGTCGCGGGATATCGCAGTGCCGGGCAGTGGCCTTGGCGGTATTGTCCCGGCGTTGGAATATCTGACGGCATCGAATCGCAAGGGTCTTGGCGATGATGTGCCTGCATTCGAGGATGGCACGCTGAATGCGACGGGCAAGAATGTTGTGGTCATTGGCGGCGGTGATACGGCAATGGACTGTGTTCGGACAGCCGTGCGCCAGGGCGCAAAGTCGGTCAAATGCCTTTACCGGCGGGATCGCAAAAATATGCCTGGATCGTTGCGGGAAGTGGTCAATGCGGAAGAGGAGGGCGTCGAATTCGTATGGCTCTCCGCGCCGAAGGCGTTTCTCGGCGACACATCGGTGACCAGCGTCCGGGCAATTGACATGCATTTAGGTATTCCCGATTCAACAGGCCGTCAGGTGCCGGTGGAAATCGACGGCTCGGAGCATGATATTCCCTGTGATATTGCCATCAAGGCGCTGGGTTTTGATGCGGAGGATATCCCGACCCTGTTCAATGAGCCGAAGCTGGACGTATCGCGCTGGGGAACCATTTCGGTGAATTTCAAAACGGCGATGACCAATCTCGACGGCGTGTTCGCCGTCGGCGATATTGTCCGCGGGGCGTCCCTCGTGGTCTGGGCCATTCGCGATGGCCGGGATGCCGCGGCTTCCGTGCATCAGTATCTGGAAAAGAGAGCGGCAAGTGAAAAGCGGGCGCTGGCGTCCTGATAAAAGGTGGTGACAATATGACGAAAAACATCAAGAATCTGTCGGCGGGTCTCTCGCAAGGCGAAGCATTCGTCAAATCCTGGACGGATAATGCCGCTTTTCTGGCCGAAAACGGCATGTATGACCCGGCGGAGGAAAGGGACAATTGTGGCGTTGGCCTGGTGGCGGCGATTGACGGCAGACCCTCGCGCGCCGTGGTCGAAGCGGGCATTGATGCCCTGAAGGCGGTCTGGCACCGCGGCGCCGTCGATGCGGACGGCAAAACGGGCGACGGCTGCGGCATCCATGTCCAGATTCCGCATGATTTCTTCAAGGAACATATCATGCGCACGGGGCATGAGCCGATTGACGGCAAGCTGGCCGTTGGCATGGTGTTTCTGCCGAAAACCAACTTCGAAGCGCAGGAAACCTGCCGCACGATTGTTGAAAGCGAGATTCTCGCCTTCGGGTATTATATCTACGGCTGGCGGCAGGTTCCCGTTGATGCAACGATCATCGGCGAGAAGGCCAATGCGACCCGCCCCGAAATCGAGCAGATCATGATCGCCAACACGCGTGGCGTTGATGATGATGAATTTGAACGGGATCTTTATATCATCCGGCGGCGGATCGAGAAGAACGTGCTGGCCGCACATATCAGCGGTTTTTATATCTGCACGCTGTCCTGCCGGTCGATCATCTATAAGGGCATGTTCCTGGCGGAACAGCTTTCAAGCTTTTATCCCGATCTGCTGGATGATCGCTTTGTTTCCAGCTTTGCCATTTATCATCAGCGCTATTCGACCAATACATTCCCCACCTGGAATCTCGCGCAGCCGTTCCGTATGCTCGCGCATAACGGCGAGATCAATACCATCCGCGGCAATATCAACTGGATGAAAAGCCATGAAATCCGCATGGTTTCCAACACGTTCGGAGACCGCTCCGACGATGTGAAGCCGATTATTCAGGCAGGTGGGTCCGACAGCGCCGCGCTGGATGCGGTGTTCGAGGTGCTGGTCCGCGCCGGTCGCAGCGCGCCGATGGCGAAGACCCTGTTGATCCCGGAAAGCTGGGGCAACAAGGAAAATATGCCGGTCAAGCACAAGGCGCTGTACGCCTATTGCAACTCGGTCATGGAACCGTGGGATGGGCCCGCCGCCATCTGCGCGACGGATGGCCGCTGGGTTATTGCCGGGCTTGACCGTAATGGTCTCCGGCCGCTTCGCTATACCCTGACGCAGGACAACATGCTGATTGTCGGCTCGGAAACCGGCATGGTGCCGGTTGATGAAATGAAGATTGTACGCAAAGGTCGGGTCGGCCCCGGCCAGATGATCGGTGTCGATCTGAAGAAGGGCCGGTTTTATTTCGACCGCGAACTGAAAGACCGGTTGGCGAATTCCCAGCCCTTCGACAAGTGGATCGAAAATACTGTCGATCTGGGCAGCAAGATTGCCGGCGCGAAGGAAATTCGCCGCTTTGACCGTCAGGAACTGCGTAAGCGGCAGCTTTCGGCCGGCTGGTCGTTGGAAGACCTGGAGCTGATCATCCAGCCGATGGCGGAGGATGGCAAGGAAGCCGTTGGCTCCATGGGCGATGACACGCCGCTTGCGGTTCTGTCCAAGCAGTATCGCGGCCTGCATCATTATTTCCGCCAGCGTTTCAGCCAGGTGACCAATCCGCCAATTGACAGCCTGCGTGAACGCAGTGTCATGACCCTGAAAACACGTCTTGGCAACCTCAACAACATCCTTGACGAGGACAAGAGCCAGGCGGAAATTCTGGCGCTCGAATCCCCGGTCCTGACCAATGGTGAATTTGAAGCCATGCAGGTCTACATGGGGAACACGGCGCAGGAGATTGATTGCACCTTTGATATCGCCGACGGGCCGGAAGCTCTCTCAACTGCGTTGCGTCGTATCCGTAAGGATGCTGAAAACGCAGTCCGGGGCGGCTGTGCGCATCTCATTCTGAATGATATGAATATCGGCCCGAACCGGGCGCCAATCCCGTCTATTCTGGCGGCGGCGGGTGTGCATACGCATCTGGTGAATGAGGGGCTGCGCACTTTTACATCGATCAATGTTCGCTCCGGTGAATGTCTGGATGTGCAGTATTTTGCGGTGCTGATCGGCGTTGGCGCGACAACAGTGAATGCCTATCTGCTTCAGGAATCAATCGTTGACCGGCATGACCGTGGCTTGTTTCCGGGGCTTGATGTTTCAGCCTGCCTTGCCCGCGCAAAGGAGGCAATCAATCAGGGCCTGCTCAAGGTTATGTCGAAAATGGGCATTTCGGTCATCAGTTCCTATCGCGGCGGTTATAATTTTGAAGCTGTCGGCCTGTCGCGGGCGCTGGTTGCCGAGTTTTTCCCGGGCATGCCGTCGCGCATTTCCGGCATCGGCCTGCCGGGCATCCAGCACAAGATTCTGGCGCAGCAGGAAAAGGCGTTCCGCAGCGATGTCATCAGCCTGCCGGTTGGCGGAATCTACCGCTATCGCGCCTCCGGTGAAGTGCATTCCTTTGACGGAGAGCTGATTCATATCCTGCAAACCGCCGTCGAAAAGGACAGCTATTCGCTTTACAAGAAATATAGCGAAGGGCTCCGCAAGATGGCGCCTGTCAATCTGCGGGATCTGCTGGACTTCAAATCACCCCGCAAGCCCATCCCGATTGACGAGGTGGAAAGCATCACCGAAATCCGCAAGCGGTTTGTAACCGGCGCCATGAGCCTCGGGGCGCTTAGCCCGGAGGCCCATGAAACCCTCGCTATTGCCATGAACCGGATCGGTGGCAAGTCGGACAGCGGCGAAGGCGGCGAAGATGTCGCGCGCTTCAAGCCAAAGCCGAATGGCGATAACGCCAACTCGGCAATCAAGCAGATCGCATCAGGCCGCTTTGGCGTGACGGCGGAATATCTGAATAACTGCGAAGAGATCGAAATCAAGATCGCGCAAGGGGCGAAACCCGGTGAAGGCGGACAGCTTCCCGGCTTCAAGGTATCGGAAATGATTGCCCGACTGCGAAATTCGACGCCGGGTGTAACACTGATCTCCCCGCCGCCGCATCATGATATCTACTCGATCGAGGATCTGGCGCAGCTTATCTATGATCTCAAGCAGATCAATCCGGATGCGCGTGTCTGCGTGAAGCTGGTGGCGGAAGTGGGCATCGGCACCGTCGCGGCGGGCGTCGCCAAGGCCAAAGCCGATGTGATCATGATTTCCGGCAACTCCGGTGGAACGGGCGCCAGCCCGCAGACATCGGTCAAATATGCCGGTGTGCCATGGGAAATGGGGTTGCCGGAAGTCAATCAGGTGCTGACCCTCAACAAGCTGCGCCACGGCGTTCTGCTGCGCGTCGACGGGGGCATGAAGACCGGCCGCGATATCGTCATCAGTGCGATGATGGGCGGTGAGGAATACGGGCTTGGTACGGGCGCGCTGGTGGCGCTGGGCTGTATTCTGGTGCGGCAGTGTCATTCCAACACCTGTCCGGTCGGCATCTGTACGCAGGATGAGGAGCTGCGCAAGAAGTATGAGGGGAACGCCGACAAGCTCGTCAACCTTTTCAGCTTCCTTGCGGAAGAGGTGCGTGAAATTCTGGCGCAGCTCGGCTTCCGGTCATTGCAGGAAATCATCGGTCGCAGCAGCCTGCTCTCGCAGGTCAGCCGTGGATCCGCCCATCTGGATGATCTCGACCTCAATCCGCTTCTCGCCGAAGCGGATGCAGGCAACAATCCACGCTATTGCGTCAATCAGGGGCCGATCCCGGTTCCGGAAACGCTGGACGCGCAAATGATTCTGGATGCGGCCAGTGTTTTCACCAAGGGCGGGGAAAAGAAACAGCTTGCCTATAGCATTCGCAATACGCATCGCGCCATCGGGACGAAGCTCTCCTCGCGGATCGTCCGTACTTTCGGTATGCGCGGGTTGGAGCCTGGCCATATCACGGTGCGTCTGCGGGGCTCCGCCGGTCAGTCGCTGGGCGCGTTTGCCGTGCAGGGGCTGAAGCTCGAAGTTCTGGGCGATGCCAATGACTATTGCGGCAAGGGCTTGTCCGGCGGGTCTATTGTTGTCCGGCCGCTCACCTCCAGCCCGCTGAAATGGAATGAAAACGCCATTATCGGCAATACGGTTCTGTATGGTGCGACATCCGGCTATCTTTACGCGGCGGGACAGGCCGGGGAACGCTATGCCGTGCGCAATTCCGGTGCGATCTCCGTCGTGGAAGGCTGCGGAACCAATGGCTGTGAATATATGACTGGTGGCATGGTGACCATTCTGGGATCGGTGGGCGATAATTTCGCCGCCGGTATGACCGGGGGAATGGCGTTTATTTATGATGCGGATAATCTGCTGCCGGTGCATATCAATGACGAATCGGTTGTTTATCAGCGGCTTGCCTCCCGTCACTGGGAAGAGGTGCTGAAAGGCATGATCGCGGATCACGTGGAACATACCCAGTCGCCGTTTGCCGAATCCCTGCTGGCCAACTGGAGCTGGGAGCGGGAGCATTTCTATCAGGTCTGCCCGAAGGAAATGATCAACAAGCTGGCGCAACCGCTGTCAGATGAGGTGGCGCAGCAATCCGCCTGACAATCAACCGATCGCCAATTATAAGCCGGGGAAGAAATTCTCCGGCTTTTTATCGGGCAATTTTTACCCATCAGCAGAGGATGCCGGGCATCTGCGTATGAAGAACTGCGGAAAACCGGTATTATCTGATATCCATTAGTGGCACGCGGTTTGCTTCTCTTTATGCAAATATTTGCATTCGTCAGGAGAAGCAGACATGGACTCGTCAACAATTTCGACCTCATCGACGCCGAACGGTGTGTCACCCTCTTTGCCCGATCCCATCATCAACCCTGAAGATGTCAAATGGGCGGCCCGGCGTTATATCCTGATTTATGGCGAGGAGGCGCCGGATGTGGCGCAAAGTCAGGTCAATCATCTTGACGGGCAGGGAAAAATCCGTGTGGCCGAGATGTTTGAACGCATCCGCCGCGAATGCGCCCGGCTTCTGAAGCAGAGCGAAAAGCTGCTGATTCATCCCATCAACTGATTGAAAGGGGCGGGTTGCAAGATTTTTAGCAAAATCCTGCAAACAGCCTATTCTCCATTTATCTCTCATGGGGTAATGTCGCCCCATGCGAACACTCTATCATTTCTGGATTTCTCCCGCCTGCCGTAAAGTCCGGCTGGCCATGGCGGAGAAGGGGCTCAAATTCGACCTTAAAATTGAAAAGCCGTGGGAGCGACGACCGGCATTTCTGGCCCGTAATCCGGCCTGTGAAGTACCGGTGCTGGTCGATGAAAACGATATTGTCTTCTCCGACAGTCAGTCGATCTGTGAGTATCTGGAAGAAACATACAAGGAAGTCCCGTTGCTTCCGAAAGATCGGGTGGAGCGCGCCGAGGCGCGCCGTCTGATCGGCTGGTTTGACCGCAAATTCTATTTCGAAGTGACGGATAATCTGGTTGAAGAAAAGATCATGAAGCGGCTGACCCGCACGGGTACGCCAAATACGGCGGCGATCCGCGCCGGCCATCACAATATCCATTATCACCTGGAATATATCACCTATCTGGTGGAGCGACGCTCCTGGTTGGCGGGGGATGATTTTACTCTCGCCGATATCGCCGCCGCCGCGCAGCTTTCCAGTGTCGATTATCTGGGTGATGTGCCGTGGGAACAGCATCCAACCGCAAAAATCTGGTACGCCCGCGCGAAATCCCGACCGAGTTTCCGCGCCATTCTGGCGGATAATCTGCCCGGAATGCCCGCCCCGTCCCATTATGCCGACCTCGACTTCTGATCCGGAAAAAAAGGGTCTGACTGCGGATCTGCTCCGCCGTCTGGCGATGGAAGAGGGATTTGATACCGTCGGTTTTGCCGCCGCCGACTTCGGCGATCTGCCGGGCCGCCGCCTTGATGAATTCATTGCGCTGGACCGGCAGGGGGATATGGACTGGATCGCCGAGAAGGCGGACCGTCGGCGGCATCCACAGGCGCTGTGGCCGGAAGCGCGCTCTGTCATCATGCTTGGGCTCAACTACGGGCCGGAGGTAAATCCCCTGGAATTTACAGAGCTGCCGGAACGCGGGGTCATTTCCGTTTACGCGCAAGGCTGTGACTATCATGATATTCTCAAAAAGAAGCTGAAAAGCATGGCGCGCCGTCTTGTCCGTGAGTATGGCGGCGATGTAAAAGTCTTCGTGGATACCGCGCCGGTTATGGAAAAGCCGCTGGCGGCGGCGGCCGGGCTTGGCTGGCAGGGTAAGCATACCAATCTCGTCAGTCGCGAGTTTGGCTCCTGGCTGTTTCTTGGAAGTATTTTCACAACTCATGAAATCATACCCGATCCGCCGGGACATGGTGGTTGTGGCTCCTGCTCTGCCTGCCTTGATATCTGCCCGACAGAGGCGTTCCCCGCGCCCTATCAACTGGATGCCCGGCGCTGCATTTCCTATCTGACAATCGAGACAAGAGCGCATATTGATCGCGAGATGCGCCCTCTGATTGGTAACCGGATTTATGGGTGCGATGACTGTCTGGCTGTTTGCCCGTGGAACAAATATGCGAAGAAAGCGTCTGAGATCGGGTTTCAACCGCGCACGGAGCTGACGGCTCCGAAGCTGGCGGAACTGGCGGTGCTGGATGACCCGGCCTTTCGGACGCTCTTTTCCAAATCGCCGGTCAAACGGCTCGGACGCAATCGGTTTGTCCGCAATGTCCTGATTGCCATCGGCAACAGTGAAGACGAGGAATATCTGCCTCTCATTGAAAGTTTGCTGGAAGATCCCTCGCCGATTGTCCGCGTTGCGGCGGTCTGGGCGCTTGGCCGGATTGCGGAGGGTTCTCAATTTTGGCAGTTACGTGATAGGCTGTATGAAAATGAGTTGGACCATGATGTCCGCGAGGAGTGGAGATTAAGTAGCGGGGATAAGGAATGAGTAGGCTTGACAGTTTTATCCGGCGGATGAATGCCCAACGGGATTGCCTCAATTTTGCGGCGGCAATTATCAAGAACACACCCGGCAGCGTGGTAGAGCTGGGCCTTGGCAATGGCCGTACCTATGATCATCTCCGCAGCCTGTTGCCGGATCGCGATATCTATGTGTTTGACCGTCATGTGAAAGCCCATCCCGATTGTATCCCGGATACGGAGCATATGATTGTCGGCGATTTCCTGGAGACAGTGCCAGCGGCCCATCAACATATGAAATCGAAAGCCGTGCTGGCCCATTGCGATATTGGCTCCGGTGACAAGGAAGCGAGCGTGACGCTTGCCCGGATGCTCGCAGATAGTCTGCCAAAGCTGCTGGCGCCGGGCGCGGTGATCGTCAGCGATCAGCCTTTTGATGTTGCCAACTGGCAGCCCTGGCCGCTCCCCGAAGGCGTGGCGGCGGGACGTTATCACCTTTACCGCCAGCTCTAGTCAGATCACCTTGCGAGATATCCACCGTCGATAACAAATTCCGCGCCCGTGACAAAGGCCGATTCATCCGACGCCAGATAGAGGATCATATCGGCAATCTCGGTTGCTTTGCCGAGCCGCCCCAAGGGGTGAGACTGTTTCAACCGGGTTTCCTCTGCTTCCCGGTCATTCGTGGCGATCTTGTCGAAGCGGCGCATCACCATGGGCGTTTCGATATAGCCGGGATGTACGGAGTTTACCCGCACTTTATATCCCTTCTCGGCGCATTCGATGGCGGCGGCTTTGCTAAAGAGGCGCACGGCCCCCTTGCTGGCGCAATAGGCTGTCAGGTTCGTCATGCCGGAGATTCCAAGAACCGATGAAATATTGATGATGGATCCGCCGTCTCCGTCTTTCATGCGGTCCACCGCCGCCTGTGTGCCAAGGAAGGTTCCGTCCATATTGATGCGCATTGTGTTCTGCCAGAAGTCGTAGGTCATATCAAGAAGACCCTTGGCCCGACCTATGCCGGCGGAATTGACCAGAATGTCCAGCTTCCCCCAGCGATGGCTTACGGCATCGACAATCTGCTGCCATTCTTGAGGATTTGTCACATCGAGATCCTGATAGAAAACGTCATGTCCGGCAGCCGTCATTTCTGCGGCGAGTGCGGCACCCTTGTCGGGTTCAATATCGCTGAGGGCGACTTTTGCTCCTTCTTCGGCAAACCGGAGAGCTGTTGCCTTGCCAATTCCCGATGCCGCCCCTGTCAAAAGGGCGACTTTTCCCTGAAGACGCCCGTTGTTTTTCGCTGCCCCTGCCATTTTTGTCTCCCTTTTTATCATTAAGGAAAACTCTGCCGTATGCAGGGGCGGGGAGCAAGCCTTAAGCGTCGGTTATTTCGCCCAGTAATCGGTATGTCTTTACGGGTGTGTGGCCGCGAAGTTCCATTTCCCCTTGTAATTCAAGAGAAAAATGATCGTCTAAAAAGCCTGCTGTATTGTCTGAAAGAAGGATATCTCCTGTTTGTGCCGCCTGCTGAAGCCTGGCGGCGACATTCACCGCATCACCCCAGATATCATAGGAGTATTTGCTTTGTCCGATCACGCCCGCCACAACCGGGCCCGTATTGAGGCCGACCCTGAGGCCGAGCCCATTTTGTTCCTCCGTGGCGAGGGTGTTGACATAGGCCATGGCATCGAGCGCAAACGCGGCGGCCTCGCGGGCACCTGCCGTTGCATCATTGGCGAGGCCACCGCACAGCATATAGGCATCCCCAATCGTTTTGATTTTTTCAAGGCCGCGCGCAGTGGACATCTCATCAAATCTTGAAAAAACCTTGTCGAGGAAACTGACAACGGTTTCGGGCTTGCGGTGCATGGCATAGCTGGTAAAGCCGGAGATATCCGCAAACAGGATCGTTACATTGTCGAGCCGGTCCGCGATAGGGTGCTGCTTGTGTTTCAGCCGTTCGCCGATGGCTTCCGGCAGCATATTGCGTAGCAGCCCGTCACTGCGGCGTCTTTCGGCGGACAACAGGGTGAGCGTTCGGTCTTTCTGACCAAGAAAATAGGTGAGGAGGATAAAGGCAACGAGGGAGACGCCGGTCAAATTCATGACAAAAAGCAGGGTGATCAGATTATCCGGGAGGCGGAAATTGTCATGATATGGCTGAAGGTCGATGAGGGCGCCAAGTCCGATCAGAAGGAGAAAGGCAATAAACCAATAGCCCGCCTGCTTCCGTCCTGAGAAGATAAGGGCTCCCATCGGACTGGTCAGGGACCAGATGACAACTGCTGATGAATTGATAAAGCCGCCCAACTCCCACATCAGCAGAAACGGCATGAGGAGAGAAAGCAGAAGTTGGCTGGTCCTCAGGAGTGGATAGCCTTTTTCATGACGGCAAAAGGCGAGCATGACGAAGGAAATGGCGGCAAAAGCCCAGGGGATGGCGGCGGCCGCATATTCCCCGAACCAGGCGAAAATAGCGCCCCACAAAAGGGCGGCAACGGCCATCATCAGAGAAGCCAGAACCAGCAGCCGATGGGATAATTCCGTATCGCTTTGCGATGTCTCGACAGTCGTCATTTGCGGATTATTCCGGCCTTCCCCGCAAAGGGCAAGCAATAAGCAGCCGGGTTATTTCAAATCCGCAAAATCGAAATCGACAATTACTGGCGCATGGTCGGAGGGCTTTTCCCAATCCCGCGCCTCTGTGGAAATCTGCATGGCCTTGAGATGTGGTTTCAGTGCGGGCGTAATCCAGACATGATCGAGCCGTCGCCCGCGATTGGAGGCGCGCCAGTCTTTCGCCCGGTAGCTCCACCATGAATAAAGCGGCTCGGGCTCCGGCACAAAATGGCGCATGGCATCGATCCAGTCATGAGATGCATAAATGCGCGCCATATGCTCCACCTCAATCGGGGTATGGCTGACGACTTTCAGAAGCTGCTTGTGATTCCAGACATCTGTCTCAAACGGCGCGACATTAAGATCCCCGACAAGAATCATCCGGTTGTCATCCGACCGACGGGCGGCGAACCAGTCGCTCATTTCCGTCATGAAATCAAGCTTGTGAGCAAATTTGTCATTGAGGGCGATATCCGGGATATCGCCCCCTGCCGGGACATAGAAGTTATGCAGCTCCACCCCGTTTTCCAGCGTTATCGCAATATGCCGTTTGTCATCTCGGCCGCACCACAGTCTGGTTTCGGCGGGCGCGAACGGCAGTTTGGAAAAGATGGCGACGCCGTTATAGCTTTTTTGTCCTGCAATCAGGGAATGCTCATAGCCCAGCTTCGTAAAAGTTTTGAGGGGAAAGTCATGGTCGATTACCTTGGTTTCCTGCAGGCAGAGAATATCCGGCTGGTGACGGGCGACGAACTGCTCCACATGGTCAAGGCGGGCGCGGACGGAGTTGATGTTCCAGGTGGCTAGTCTCACTTGTAATCCTCTATCGGTTGGCGGGCGTATTGACGGTTATGCCCTTGTCTCATTCATACGGCCGGGATGAATGCCCGACGGCATTAGTCATGTGATTATTTTCCGCTGCGGGCGGCCAAATAGTCTTCGATTGACCCCGGCTCCTGATAGACGAAGCCGAGCATTTCCTGTTCCGCATCAGTCAGGCTGGCGGCATCCATAGCGCGCGGGAGATTGATTTGCTGCTTGAAATAGGGAATGTTGAAAAGATGGTTGACGGCGCGGCGTTCCTTTTGGGTGCTATTAAAGCCGCCGCCATGGAAAGTCATGCAGTCGAGCAGGATATATTGCCCGGCTTTCGCCTCTATCTGTAGGGCATTATCGCGGATATAGCTGTCGGAGGGGAAGCTTTCGCTTTTATGCGAGGCGGGCAGCACGAAAGTGGAGCCATTTTCGCGTGTGAAATCATCGACGCAGAACAGCGCATTGATGGCGAGCGGGCTGCTGGATGTAAAATGCTGATAGGGCAGGTCACGGTGCCAGATGGCCTGATTGTATGTTTCCCCGGGCGGATTGACGATGCCGTTCTGCTGGTTGAGGAAATATTTCCCTTCGATCAACTGGCCAAGAACTGCATGTAAATTTGCATTCATGATGAGTTTTAAAAAGGCGGGCCCGCCATGCGTTACCGCCGCCCGGATCGTGTGAAATTCGTTTGCCTGTTTCAGGCTTTCTTCGCCCCATTTTTGGATGTATCGCGCGCGCGTGTTGTTGAAGTGATCGGAAAACTCGGCAAGTTCCGTTTCGCTAAAGCCGGAATCAAGAAGGGCATAACCGAGGCGGCGGATTTGCTCGGCAATTTCCGCGTGGCGGGAGGCGGGACTATCCTGGCGGAGGACGCCATAAAATTGAGCGGGCGGGGTGTCTGTTACTGTCATATCTCTGTTTCGCATGTCTTTCAGAAAATATGGAAACTGCCGCCAGTCAGGGCAATTGGCCAGTGGCCCTGCTCATACAGCCGGTATTTGAGTGCGAAGGGATGGTCATCCTCTTCCCCTGCCGCGAGAACGAGGGCAGCCTGATGGCAGGCCTGGACGGCCGAACCAATGGCGGCGCGGACAAGCTCCTGATCATCAATCCCCGCATCGTCAGTGACGGCTTCAAAGGCGTCTGTGATGACCTTGGAGGCGGTGGCGGAAACATGGGTGAGGGCAAGGGTGAGGTCTTCCTCGCTCATGAGTTCGAGGGCCGCATCGGTGAGCGCCATGCGAAGCTGTTCCTCCGCTTCCCACCAGTCGCTGTTAAACTCGGGATTGGCGGCGGCATAGGCCGCATCTTCCCAATCCGCCACTTCCGCAACATACGCGGCGGGAAAGCCGAGAGTGTCCATATAGGCGCGCGCAATCGGAAATACAGATCGTGCGAGCGGCTCGCCAACGGCGGAAAACCAAGCAACGGCCGGGATCAGCTTGTTGAAGCGGACGACCGACCGCAGGGTCGGGTAATCCTCTATATCGGGGAGGTCGTCATCAAACTCGGCGTCATAATCCATGTCGGGCTCGTCTATCCTTGCAGCTTACAGGATATCTAACATGGATTTGATGGTCCGTTCATGTTTATTCGTAATCGCTGTCGAAGAAGGTGAAGAGTTCCGGTTTCAACTGGACGTTCTTTTCGATCTTGCCAAGGCTGATGCTGGTGACCTGTCCTTGCGCATCGGTGACAAGCCACTGGCGTAGCTCGAAGGGTTTGTCGCTGAAGATCAGCACGATATTGCCCTCGTCCGGGTTTTCCGTATCGACAATGCTTATCCGCAGCGTTCCGGCGTCATGCTGGACATCCGTTACCGTCACATCCCCGCTCAGCGAGACATTCTCTTTCAGCAGGATATTGACCGGCGTTGCGACCAGCGGCAGACGGGTCGTTTCTTTCAGCTCCTTGTCGTGAAAGACAAGCCAGAGCCCGTCCGCAACCACCAGAATTTGCGCAGGCGGCTTATATTCAAACCGCATACGGCCGGGCTTGCGCATATAGACATCGCCCTCGGCTATACCACCGGAGGAGTCGATCTGCAGGAAGTCGGCCTTGAAGGTCTTGAGCGTATCGAGATAGGCTTCGGCGCGGGCAATCTGCGCCTTGTCGTCATCACTCAGGGCCGCATGGGCAGGCGTCATCCCGACCATCATGATCATCAACGCAAAAAACGCATAAAGGGGCTTGGGCATATACTGCATGTTCTCACTTCGGATTTCAGGGTCTGCTTTTCCTGATATGGGAAATACAGGGATAAATTGCCAGTATTTTAAGCGCGGTTAGTATTCCCGGTCATCGATATCCCGGGCAAGCACTTCCCGTTTGCCCACATGGTTGGCGGAGCTGATCACCCCTTCTTTTTCCATCTGGTCGATGATCCGCGCGGCGCGGTTATAACCGATCTGAAGGTGACGCTGGACAAAGCTGGTGGAGGCTTTGCGCTCCCGGCAGACCAGCTCGACGGCCCGGTCATAAAGCTCGTCGCCGGAGCCACCGCCTGCACCGCCGCCCATCATCCCGTCAAACTCGCCCTGATCCTCTTCGGTGACTTCCTGCTTGTAATCGGGTTCGCCCTGTGATTTCAGGAAGCTGACCACCTGTTCCACCTCTTCGTCGGAAACGAAGGGGCCGTGCACACGCTGCACACGCCCTGCGCCCGGCATGTACAGCATGTCCCCCTGACCAAGGAGCTGTTCGGCGCCCTGTTCACCCAGCACTGTCCGGCTGTCGATCTTGGACGTTACCTGAAAGCTGATACGTGTCGGGAAGTTGGCCTTGATGGTACCGGTGATCACGTCGACGGATGGACGCTGCGTCGCCATGACCACATGCAGGCCGGCGGCACGCGCCATCTGGGCAAGGCGCTGGACGGCGACCTCGATATCTTTTCCTGCAACCATCATCAGGTCGGCCATTTCATCGACGATGATGACGATCATGGGCAGGGGCTCCGTATCAAGCGCCCGTTCTTCGAACACGGGTTCGCCTGACGCCGAATCAAATCCGGTCTGCACGGTCCGTTTGAGGACCTCTCCCTTTTTCTGTGCTTCGCGGATACGCTGGTTATAGCCGTCGACATTGCGCACGCCAAGCTCGGCCATTTTGCGATAGCGGTCTTCCATTTCCTTGACCGCCCATTTAAGCGCCACCACGGCCTTGCCGGGTTCGGTCACGACCGGGGCCAGCAGATGCGGGATACCGTCATAGACGGACAGCTCCAGCATCTTCGGATCAATCATGATGAAGCGGCATTCTTCGGGCGAGAGGCGGTAAAGCAGGGACAGGATCATGGTATTGACGGCGACCGATTTACCGGAGCCGGTCGTCCCCGCAATCAGCAGGTGCGGCATCCGGGCGAGATCGGCCACCACCAGATCGCCGCCGATATCCTTGCCAAGGGCCAGCGTAAGTTTGGAGTTGGTGCTCTCATAGGCGGCGGCGGACAGCAGTTCACGCAAGAATACGGTTTCGCGCCGCTGGTTTGGAAGCTCGATCCCGATGGCGTTACGGCCGGGGATAACGGCAATACGGGTTGAAATCGCGCTCATGGAGCGGGCGATATCATCGGCAAGGCCAATAACACGGGAACTTTTCAGGCCCGGCGCGGGCTCCAGTTCATACAGGGTCACAACCGGACCGGGCCGGACACGGCTGATCTCCCCCTTGATCCCGTAATCATCCAGTACCGATTCCAGCAGCCGCGCATTCTTGGAAAGCGCCTCTTCGCTCACCGGTTTGGAGACAAGCTTTGCATCGGGCAGGGCGAGAAGATCGAGGGGGGGAAGCTGGTATTCCCCGGCCGGGCCGAGGTCGAGCGCGGGCTGCTTTTCGGCGGCGACCCGTTTGCCGACGGCCGTTGCCGTCTTGCGCTGTTCAATCTGTGGTTCCGGCGTTTTGCGGACTTCGGGCTTTTTCTCTTTCTTGAGCAAGGATTTTTTCTTGCGCGGCGCTGGTTCCGGCCTGTCGTCGTCACTGAACTCCCTGGTCTCCCTGCGGCGCTCGCCGATCTGGCGAAGATAAGTGGGAACGGCCAGCAATGTGCGGAATATGCGGGCGATGGTGCCGCCGATCGTCTGCCATTCCCGGGGGGAAACGCCAAAGGAGACCAGCAGGAGGCCCATTGTCAGGAGCAGCAGGATCGGTCCCAGTATGGCCGGATGGATGGGAACGCCGATCTTCTGCCCCGTGACGATGACGGAGTTGAAGATCACGTCGCCGACAATGCCGCCATAACCGGCATTGAGCGGCCAAGCGTCAGACACAGGAAGAGCGGCAAGGGTGGCGGAAGTCAGGCACAGGCCGAAAGGCAGCACCGCAAGATGTATCCAGCCCCAGCGCAAGCCCCGATGCGATATGACCCGCCAGGACCAGGCGACAAGACCGAGAATGAGCGCGATAGATCCAAAGCCAAGGGTCTGCAACAGCAGATCGGCGAGATGCGCCCCGGCGCTGCCCAGCAGATTGCTCGGCGGAGTGGAGGTGGCGTGATTGAAGTTCGGATCACCGGCGGAGTAGGTGACCAGCGCAAGGGTGCAGACCAGCGCCAGCAGCAGCAGGACAAATCCGCCCAGTTCAACAAGCCGTCGGTGTAAAAAATCCACACTTCCGCTGGGTAATATAGATACTGATTTGGAGCTTTTGGATTTAGACATCATACGGATATTCTATAAGCTATCGGCCAGCCTAGTTAAAGCCTCTTTGCTGCTTTCGGGGGTTGCGACAAGTGCAACACGAATGTAGGGATCTCCCGGATTGATGCCGTCGGCTCCCGCAACGCTTAAATAGCGGCCGGGCAGGACGCGGATGGCGGCCTTGGTCCACAGGCGTTTTGCCGCCTCGACCCCGTCGCCGACATTGAGCCACAGAAAGAACCCGCCTTCAGGCCGGTAAAATCCGAAGCGGGAGCCGAAGATTTCCTCCGCCATATCGAATTTCTGGTGATAGAGAGCGCGGTTCTCGATCACATGCGCATCGTCATTCCAGAGGGCGGCCGCGGCCGCACAGACCGGAAGCGGGGAGGCGGCGCCGGCAAAGCTGCGCAGATGTAAAAAAGTCTTGATCAGGGATGCTTCGCCAACGCAGAAACCGGAGCGCAAGCCCGCGGCACTGGACCGTTTGGAGAGCGAATGAAACGCCATGACATGGTCAAGTGCGCCGCCTTCCTCGCGGCAGATTTCAAGAATACCGGTCGGGGGCGTTGTGTCGTAAATTTCCGAATAGCACTCATCAACGATCAGCATGAAATCATGCTGGCGCGCAAGGGCGAGGGCCTTCCTGAGATAATCGGCGTTGGCGACAGTCCCTTGCGGGTTCGATGGGTTGCACAAATAAAAGGCAGAGGTTCGATTGAGCAGTGCAGGGTCCAGCGCGTCAAGGTCCGGAAAGAAATGGGTCTCCGCACCGGCCGGAAGGAATACCGGTTCTGCCCCGGCCATGATCGCGGCGGCATGATAAACATGGTAATAAGGCGTCGGCAACAGGATTGCGGGCTTGGTCGCGCCGGTTGCGGCCCGCTCGGTAATCACGGAGGCGATCATATAGAGCGCTTCCTTGGTGCCATTGACGGGAGCCATATTCCGGTCCGGATCGACCATATCTTCCGGCAGGGCATAGCGGCGGCGCAGCCAGCCCGCTATCGCCGCGCGTAAGTCGGCGGTGCCCTCAATGGGCGGATATTTGCCGTACAGATGCTCATTGGCCCGGAGTGCGTCGATCATCAGTTGCGGCGGTTTGTGCTGCGGCTCTCCGATGGTCAGCAGAACCGGTTCCAGTCCGGGCGCAGGGGCAAGCGGGTCGAGCAGGCTGCGCAGGGCGCCAAAAGGCGAGCCGCGCAAATGGGACAGTTCGGAATTGATCATATGCCCTGAATACCGGTAGCAAAGGGATAAGTGGCCCTCGAATTTAGGGGAAGAGCCGAAGGGATACAAGCGGCTTGGCAGGGGGATAAGAAAAAGCCCGAATTCCGGTGATCCTGAGATCGGAAATTCGGGCTTTGCTGTCGGGTTGCCTGCGCGGACGATGATCCCCGCAGGCCGTTTCAGACCGGGTTACATGCTCTTGGAGCCCTGACCGAATTCCGGATAGGCTTCAAGGCCGAGCTCTGCCTTGTCGAGGCCGTTGACCTCATCCTCTTCGCTCGCCCGGATGCCGATCGTGTATTTCAGAAGCAGCCAGAAGATCGAGCTGAGGACGATGACGAAGAGACCGATAGAGATGATACCGGTCAGCTGGGTGACCAGCGTCGCGTCCGCATCGGAGAAGGTGACCGCAATCGTACCCCAGATACCGCACAGAAGATGGGCGGGAATGGCGCCGACAACGTCGTCGATTTTCAGCTTGTCCAGCAGCGGAACAGCAAGAACGACGATCACACCGCCTGCGGCACCGATCAGGATCGCCATGCCGATCGTCGGATCAGCCGGTTCTGCGGTGATGGAGACAAGACCGCCGATGGCGCCGTTGAGGGCCAGCGTCAGATCGACCTTTTTGTATAGGATCTGCGTGACGATCATCGCGGCAACGACACCGCCTGCGGCCGCCATATTGGTATTGGCGAAAACATTGGCCATTTCGATAGCTGCTGCCGCGGAGCCAAGAGCCAGCACGGAGCCACCATTGAAGCCGAACCAGCCGAGCCACAGAACGAATGTGCCAAGCGTGGCGAGCGGGAGATTGGCGCCCGGGATCGGGTTGACCCGGCCATCCGCGGTATATTTGCCCTTACGCGCGCCGAGGATGATGGCGCCGGTCAGAGCCGCCCAGCCGCCGACGGAATGCACAATTGTGGAACCGGCATAGTCGGAGAAGCCCATTTCAGAGAGCCAGCCGCCGCCCCATGTCCAGGAGCCCTGGATCGGATAGATGATCAGCGTCAGCAGGACGACAAAGGCCAGGAAAGACCACAGCTTCGTCCGTTCGGCCAGCGTTCCGGAAACGATGGAGGCTGCCGTCGCCACGAACACCATCTGGAAGAACCAGTCGGAGGAAGCGGAGTAGCCGTCGCTGGCGAAGGTGCCCGCAAGCGCTTCGGCGTCATCCGGGCTCCAGAAGGGGCTGAAAGAGCCGATGAAGCCGCTGACATCCATATACATGAGGTTATAACCGACCAGATAGAAGGTAATACCAGCAATGGCGTAAAGGGCGATATTCTTGAGGCAGATCGTCGCCGTATTCTTGGAGCGGACCAGCCCGCTTTCCAACATGGCGAAGCCGGCCGCCATCCACATGACGAGCGCGCCATTGATAAGGAAGGAGAAGGTATTCAGAACATAGGCTGTTTCTGTTTCAACCTCCGCAAAGGCCGGAGCGGCACCGATCAGTGCAAAGATCACTGCGGTTGTTGCGGTTGTTTTCATTAATGTTGATTTACGCATCGATAATCTCCTAGAGCGCGTCTGCGTCGGTTTCGCCCGTACGGATACGGACCACATTTTTCAGATCGAAAACAAAGATTTTCCCGTCGCCGATTTGACCGGTCTTGGCGGCGCCTGTGATGGCTTCGACCACCCGTTCCGCCAACTCGTCCTTGACGGCAACCTCGATTTTTATTTTGGGGAGAAAGGAGATGGCATATTCCGCGCCGCGGTATATCTCCGTATGTCCTTTCTGACGGCCATAGCCCTTTACTTCTGTTGCCGTCAGCCCGTCGACACCGATAGATGTCAGGGCGTCGCGCACTTCATCCAGTTTGAAGGGCTTTATTACAGCCATAACCAGCTTCATGATGCTCACCTCTTCGACTTATTTTGACCGGGACGAAATACCCGATTTCAGATCTTGTTCTTCAAGACCCGTGCCAGAAGAGGGCTGGAGATATTTTTCTTTTATTATCAGAAGGTTAAGATTTTAGGGAGCTTGCGCATTGTGCAGATGCAATATTTAATTGCACAAAATTTAATCAAAATGGCAAAGATGCATAAATTTTAGACATTCAGGGGAGTGAGGGCCATTTCAGCGGCAGCGGAAAGGCGCAGAAGCTTACCTTCGGCATTGCCGGGCGCCATGAGCATCAGGCCAACGGGCAGCCCCTGGTCTTTGCCGCAGGGCAGGGTGATGGCGCAAAGCCGCAGCAGGTTGGCAAGCCGGGTCAGGCTGATCGACATCAGCGAGGCGTGCAGGAAAGCATCAATATCTTCTAGGAGCGGGGCAATCGCGGGGGGATGCTCCGGCTGTGTCGGGCCGACGACCAGATCAAATCCCGCTGTTTGCGTGAGATACTCTTGTGTCAGCCGTTCCATGCCACGATAAAGCGCGGCGGCGTCGACGGCGGAAAATTTTTCGGCGGCCAGGATACGTTCGGCAATCGGGCCGTACATGTCTCCCGGCTTTGCGCGGATCAGGTCGCGATACATCATGCAGGCTTCAATGGCCGCCGGTGTGCCGTGCCGGGATGTGAGGGCGACAACCTCATCAAAGGCAGGGATTGCGCCGTCCGTCACCTCTGCGCCCGCCGCCTCAAGCAGGGCAAGGGCTTCCCCGATCCGGGCCGTGATGGCGGGGTTGGCAAGGTCATCGAACTGACTGGTGGCGCGCAGGATTTTGACGCCTTTCAGGGACGCGCCGCTCAGATCCGCAGCGGGACTGCCGGAGAGAATGCTGTAAAGCAGGCTGGCATCCGCAACATCGCGCGTGAGGGGGCCGATGCTGTCCTGCGTATAGGAAAGCGGGACGGCACCGTCCAGCGAGATGCGCCCGAAGGTGGGCTTGAACCCCGTCAGGCCGCACCAGGCGGAGGGTATTCTGACGGACCCGGCCGTATCCGAGCCGATCGCGGCGGGTGCAAGGCCAAGGGCAACTGACAGCGCGGCCCCTGCCGACGAGCCACCCGTTACTCTTTCCGTCTTGCAGTCGTAAGGGTTGGGCGCAATGCCGGTCCAGGGATTGAGGCCAAGGCCGGAAAAGGCAACGTCCGGCATGCTGGTTTTACCAAGGCAGACTAGCCCGGCGCGGGTGGCCCGCGTCAGGCAGGCGGCATCCGTATCGGGCGTGCGTCCCTGAAGCAGCTTCGTGCCCGCTTCCGTCGCCACGCCCGCCGTATCGAACAGATCTTTCCATGAAAGGGGCACACCATCCAGCGGGCTCAGCCGCTCTTTACGCCGGGCGCGAAGTGCGGCGGCTTTCGCTTCGCCCATCGCCCGTTCTTCCGCCAGGCGTACAAAGATTTTCGCATCCGGGTCGGTGGTTTTGATCCGGTCCAGAAAATATTGCGCAAGATCAGTTGGATCAATTGATCCATCCTCTATAAGATGGCCAAGATCAAGGGCCGTCATCTCATGCCAAGGCTTTGTCATGACATGAGATTAGGACTATATCCACTTTGTGGCAAGGCGGACCTGGAAGAATTCATCCGGTGGTGGAGAGAATGGCAAGGCAACATATTGATGCGGATATTCTGGTTGTTGGCGGCGGTTTGAACGGCCTTCCCTTCGCCATCGCGGTTGCGGCAGCGGGTTTGAAAGTGGTGGTTCTGGAGCGCGAAGAACCGTCGCATCTTCTCGACGCAGAATTTGACGGGCGTGTTTCCGCCATTGCCCATGCCTCGCGTAACCTGCTGCGGGCCGCCGGGGTCTGGGACTATGTACGCGAAAAAGAGCCCATGCTTGATATCCGCATCACGGATGGCCCGTCAAAGTGCTTTTTGCATTATGACCATCGGCAGCTTGGGGATGAGCCGTTCGGCCATATGGTCGAAAACCGGCATTTGCGGGAGGCGCTGTACAGGCGGGCGGGCGAAATTCCGACGCTCTGCGTCATGGCGCCTGCGGAATACGAAGAAATTATCCGCAGTTCCTCCGGTGTGTCGGCCGTGCTTTCCGGCGGCGGAAGAATAAGTGCTCGGCTTCTTGTGGCGGCAGACGGGCGGAATTCACCGCTGCGCCAGTCGGCGGGAATCAAAACAGTCGGCTGGTCTTATGACCAGATGGGGATTGTCTGCACCGTGGCCCATGAAATTCCCCATCACGGGGTTGCGCAGGAACGGTTCCTGAAACCGGGTCCTTTTGCCATTCTGCCGATGACGGGTAATCGTTCCTCCCTCGTCTGGACCGAGCCGACGGAGCGAGCGAAAGTGATCATGGAGCTGCCGGAGGCGGAATTCCAGCGGGAGATGGCGAAGCGCTTTGGCGACTATCTCGGCGCGCTGAAGGTCGTCGGTCCGCGCTGGAGCTATCCGCTCACCCTGCATCAGTCGGAAAGTTATATGGCGGAGCGGCTGGCGCTGATCGGCGATGCGGCCCATGGCATGCATCCGATTGCGGGACAGGGACTTAACCTTGGCCTGCGTGACGTAGCGGCGCTGGCGGAGGTGGTGATCGACGCCGCGCGGCTCGGTCAGGATATCGGCGGCGCGATGCCGCTGGAGGATTATCAGCGCTGGCGGCGCTTTGACAGCATCACCTTGCTGGCCATTACGGACGGGCTCAACCGGCTTTTCACCAATGACCTCGCTCCGGTTCGCCTGGCGCGGGATATTGGCCTTGCCGCCGTCAATAAAATGCCGCGGCTGAAAGGCTTTTTCATGGAACATGCGCGCGGCACGGTTGGCAAGATGCCGCGCCTGCTGCGGGGAGAGATGCTCTAAGGCGTGCGCGGCCCGTCACGGATCGCGGCTGAGACCCGCCTTTTCAAGGTTGTCGAGATACCCCTGCCAGAGGCTGTCCTGTTTCAGGCCAAGTTCATAAAGATAAGCCCATGAGAACAGGCCGGTGTCATGCAGATCGTCGAATTTCAGGCGGATGGCGTAATTGCCGACCGGCTCCAGCCCCATGATGCCGACATGCCGCCGTCCGGCGACAATCTGCTTCTGGCTGGCACCGTGCCCCTGCACCTCGGCGGACGGGCTTTCAACCCTGAGCAATTCGGCAGGAAGATGAAAGCTGTTGCCATCTTCAAACGTGATGATCAGCGTTTTCTCCTGCTGTTTCAGACGGACTTCCGTTGGCTTGGGCCGCCCGGCCTGGTCGTAGATTTCACCGCTCATTTTTCGCTCAATGGATCCAGTTCGCGCGCTTCATCTACCAGCATGATGGGAATGCCATTGCGGATAGGATAGGCGAGCCCCGCGGTTTTGCTGATCAATTCATTGTTCTCGCGGTCAAAGACAAGTGGCCCTTTGGTCAGCGGACAGACGAGAATTTCGAGAAGTTTCGGATCAACGGCCGGTGCTTTGGTGTCGGTCATGGGGGTTTCTTTCAAACGGGGATCACTGCAACGTTCGGTGGGTTTCCACCTGCTGTATCATCATGTGCAGAAGGCTGATCAGCAAACCGGCTCTGGTGCAGACATCCTGGGCTTCAAGCAGCGCCTGCTTTTCCACCGGAGAGAAGGGACAGATCATGCAGAGGGAATTGATCAGGCTGTCATCTTCGAGACTGTCGAGCGTCTGCCAGTCGCTGGCGCCGTCTTCAAACTCAAGAAAATGTTGCAGGGCATCATGCAGCGCCTGACGGTCGACATGGTTGCCCTGAAGGGGCTCCATATCGTGGCGGAATTTTCCATATCCGGCCTTGACCTGCCGATAGGGCGTTGTGACATCAAGCTCTTCCATCACTTCAAAGCGGCATAACCCTTCCAGGGTAATGCGCAGCATGCCGTTCGGAAGCTGGCCGTATTCGCAGATTTTTCCCGCGCAGCCGATGCGGAATATCTCCGGTTCCATCAGCCGGGAGTTCGGCTCGCGCGGCTGGACCATGCCAATCAGGCGGTGCGTCGCCATGGCGTCCTGCACCATGGCGAGATAGCGGGGCTCGAAAATATTGAGAGGCAGGTGGGCGTTACTGAGCAGGAGCGCGCCGGTCAGCGGGAAGATCGGCAAAACCGGAGGGAGCTCTTCAAGTCCCGTATTCGCGCCCGTATCCGTCATGAGAACAAAAGCGATGAAAGCCGTCGGCGGAGACTTTTGGTCAGCGGGTTCGCGGGTCCGATCAGGTCCAGCAGCTTGAGCAGCTCCTGTCGTCCGGCCGCCTCGTTCCAGTCACGGTCGCGGCGAATGATGTCGAGAAACTCTTCGCCGCCCGCCTCATAATTGCCATGTCCGACGAGGGCGCGGCCATATTGCAGACGCGCATCGAGGTCATCGGGGTTTTCTCCGACCCGCTGGCGGAGCGGTTCCAGCTCACCGGCATTTGCAGCATTTTCCGCCATGGAAATGGCGGCGAGAGCCGCGCTCACAGCCGGCGCGAATTTCTGGTTATCGGCAATGGTTTCCATCAGGCTTTTTGCTGCGTCAATTTCACCGAGTTTGACATAAACCCGCGCAAGCTGGGCTTTTGCCTCGACATTATCCGGCTCCAGCTCAAGAATTTTCGCAAAAGCGGTCAGCGCCACATCCGTCTCGCCTGCCTCAAGCGCGGCGCTTCCGGCCTCGAAAGCCTGCTCAACCGGTGAGGGGCCAATGGGGCCCGCATGCCGTTCGACAAATTCCTTCACCTTGCTTTCCGGCAGAGCGCCCATGAAGCCGTCAACCGGCCGTCCGTCCTTGAAGGCGAAGACCGCCGGAATGGACTGGACCTGCAAACTTTGGGCAATCTGCGGATGCTGGTCGATGTCGATCTTGACCAGTGAGGCGGCGCCTTTGGCGTCCTTCACGACTTTTTCGATAATCGGACCAAGCTGTTTGCAGGGGCCGCACCAGGGCGCCCAGAGGTCCACGAGGACAAGACGTTCCTTGCTGGCCTCCACCACATCCTGCATGAAGGTCTGTGTCGAGCCGTCCTTGATCAAATTGTCGCCCGTGCCGGCGCTCTCGCTAATCAGAGTTTCCATCAGTCCTGTTTACCAAATCCGTTTGTTTTCTAATAGGAGCGCGCCCTCAGTCAAGCCGATGCCCGCATCATGGGATAGCACCATCCGGCAGTTTTGTTAAGTGGTCCTGTGGATGATTTAGGCCGGGCGCAGTAACAGTCAAGATGCGCCGGGAAATCAGCCTCTCTCCGGCAGCTCAAGGACCCTCGGTTGATGTCCGCAGGCGCGGATGAACGCGTCAAGGGCGACCGGGGTGATCCGGGTCGTCATGCTATTGATCAGCGGGTGATAATTGAGATGTTCACAGGTCATCATTTTCTCTTCGAGCACCACCCTTACAGCCTGTTCGGTGTCATTGATCAGTGCAAACGGCGTGACAGAGCCCGGCTCGACGCCAAGGGTGTCATAGAGCAGGTCGGGCTTGCCAAAGCTGAGGTTCTTCGCCCCGACCAGCGGCCGGAAAGCTTTCAGATCGACGGCGGTTTCCTGCAGGCAGACGACGAGATAGAGATCGCCATTCCTGTCCTTCAGAAACAGATTCTTGCAATGGCCGCCCGGAATATGCCCGGTATGCTCCTGCGCTTCCTCGACGGTGAAGACCGGCACATGATGATAGGTCTCATGGATGATTCCAAGCGCGTCCAGCCGGGCCAGCAGATCTTCAGGTGTTGCAGGCATTTTTCCATTCCTTATGTATTTCCATGCATGCGGGAAATTAACGGCTCTTCAGGAAGGTTAAAATAAAGAAATGGCAAAAGCGGGAATTTTCGAAAAACACGCTTGCAATCGGGGACTAATTACGTATTATCCCGCCTCGCAACCGATGTTGCTGCTCGAGCGGGCGTAGCTCAGGGGTAGAGCATAACCTTGCCAAGGTTAGGGTCGGGCGTTCGAATCGCCTCGCCCGCTCCATTATTTCAAAAGGCCCTGCCAGAGATGGCGGGGCTTTTTTGGTTTTATTTGCTTTTTCCTTCGAGAATCCTAGCAACTTCTGTACACATTTCAAGGCTTCATACACATTGAAATACACAATCTAGTTGGCAAGGTGCACACAGCAAGCTGTGGCTTATAGCTCTACCCCTGAGCTACGCCCGCTTGACTAGGAATTGCACGAATAGGACGACAACCATAAATTTTTTTGCTTAGTTTTGTAACGAAACCCCCGATTCAGAGGTATTATAAGGGTAAGGCAAATTAGTTAAGCCTTGAAACTGGGCAAATTCTATCACGAAAAATTTCATTTCGACGTAAGGGACGAACATTTCTGTTGGCTCCCAACGATATCCCTTTGCCCAAATTCAAGATCAGTTCGATTGGACCGATCTATTTTAATTACAAGAAATTTAAGGAGGTTGCGGATGCAACGACTAAATTTAAAAATGATACATTCTGATAAAGTTCATTTTCTCGCCAATCCCGTTGGAAGCGGAAAGACGCAGGCGGCATTGGACACAATCAGACTCAATGATACGGAAAGCCATATTTTTGTCTCACCAACTAATATCCTTGCAAAGGAAATATATGATCGAATGATTGCCGATTTGGCAGATAGCTCAATTGTCGAACATATCCAGATCATTAATGGCGAAACGATCAAAGTACGGGAAGGTGAGATGCGTAAAAAGACCGTTTCAGAAGAAGCATTGTTCGCGATTAGAAACCAAGATATCGAACAGCCCCATATTCTTATTTTATCGACAGAGACCTTCAGAAATATCCTGACTCGAATAAGCAATAACGATAAAGCACGGTACAATATCTATCTAGATGAAGGAATTGAAGTTCTTGATAGAGTAGAAGCCCATACAGGACGGATAACACGAGAAATTAAAGGGCTTCTAGACTACGACAATGAAACCGGTGAAATTACCATTGGAAGAGGACAAAGAGAGCTCATTATGAATATTGCAGAGCAGAACGATAGAGCTCTAGGTACCAGAGGTGAGCTATGTCATTCAAAATTCTCTGAAATTGCCAGAATGCTAACCAGTGATCTTTATAGGGTCTATGGCACGATTGGAGAAGGCAGTATTAGATGTGTTGGAATGTTGGAGGCTGACCAGTTTTTGGCTTTCAAGTCAGTGATTATGATTGTCGCGCTATTTGAGCAATCCCCATTGGCACTATATTGGAAAAAGTCCAAGGGAATAAAATTTGAAGAGCTTAATCACTCTTGTACTCTATTCGATACTCATAAAGAGAAGGGGCATTTAATCAGCGTCTATCATGTATTGCACCCAGATGATAATGCCAGCAAAGCAGTCATAACTACGGAACTTGAGGGTGTTAAGGTTTTTCTGCAAGTAGGAAAAATCGTTGAAGAGTTCTTCGCTGTTGAAGGTAAAAAATACTGTTATGCCGTCAACAATTTTTTCGGCAATCCGCAGGATAATATGCCGACAGGTGAGAAAATGCCGGTGAAATGTGCGGGATTAAACAATTGGAAAGACATTGATAACGTGGCTGCTTTGTCGACGTGCTTGCCGGAAACTTGGGTAAAAGATGTAATCATCAAATTGCTGGGAGTATCCGGCCAAGAATTTTATCAACTATGGCGAATGGCGGGTACCTATCAAACAGTAGGGAGATGCAGTCTCCGTAACCGAGATAAGAATGATCCGATCACTATTGTTGTTTTATCTCAAGAGGAGGCAAAAGATCTGCATAAGCTTTTTGAAGGGAGCAAATACCTAGGGCAATTGGGAAATATGCCCTCCGTAAAGCAATTCCGTTCTTCAAAGAAATCTAAAAAAGCATATTCGGTTCCAGATAATAATGCTTTTTACAGATACAGGAAAAATTGCTTGGCTTCCAAGCAAGCGTATCTTGATAAAGAAACATGGTATCGAGAAATTCGTCTTAAAAGGCAGATGGTTGAAGAGTTAGCGTAGTATATTGGGCGCAAAGTGTATAAATAGCGGGACATTTTTTCCTATAACTACTTAGGGAAATTTGTCCCGTTTTTTGATTATTTAGGTGATTTAAGAGGGTAGCGCCATTCGGGGTAAAATTTTCTATATAGAACTCTAACAATTGGTATCGATTAACTCGACTATCGATCGTTAAGAATATACTGATCGTTGGAAATGTTCTCCGTATTCTCAAAGATTATGAGAAATACACATGAACGGAACTTCTAACCTATTGATATTGTGGGTATGGCCCTAACCTAGTCGTAGTAAGGGTCAGATTGTCTGCACTAAAAATATCCCACAGGGATACTAGGGGTACTCCGGGGGGTAATGGGTGTATCTTAGTACATCATTTGGGCTTAAAAATTTCTAGCAGAAATGCCTTATGCTGGTATCGGATAACCCTAGTAAACCATACGATGAACCCGTCATAAAAGATACATTAAGTAGGTCGACATAGGTCTCTTGATTATTATAGTTTAATCCGAGAAAGGCCCAAAAAGCGCTGTTTTTATAATAAAATATTGGAAATATGCTCGATTGCTCAGTGTAGCTTTAGTGTTTCTTTAAAATACCCTAATTATGATCTTTCAAATTGATTTAGTTGCAATCATTAAGGGCGCTTGTTTATGTTCATTAACTGAAGGGTGCAGAATATGAAGATTGGTATTGTAGCTATAGTTTTCGGTTTATTAATATTTAGCTATTTCGCTTGGATTTCTAGATACGAGTATCTTGTTTCCATGGGGCAAAAAATTAGAGTAGACCGTTGGACAAATGAGATATGTGTAGCAGGTCAAAGCCCATTTATTTGGGTTTGTGGCAAGCCTGAATTTAAGATGACACGTGGACAATAAGCCATTGATAGGTTCGTCAAAAAGTAAAAAATTGATTTTTACCGTAGTTGCTTTGATTGTTTTGACAATTATTGCCGGCTGTGAGGACGAAGAAAGTAAGGCCCCTTCTAAGGACCCATTGAAAGCCATATCACTTTTTGTGTATGAAATGAAATTTAATGCCCTCAATGAACAGCGTTTTGATTGCGCTATGGCAAAAGTGGTTCTGGATAATGGCCAAGAAAATATTGTTTCAGAAAAACAACAAACCATCCAGAGCCTTCTGAAGAAAGATTTTATAGAAGCACGAGAAAAATGTAATTTCTGGCAGACAACCATGCCTATACTTGACGAAGTTTACTCAAAAATTGTCAAAGAGGCATTAGTGCCGACTTCTATGTACTATTTCTCGATTTTCGTGAAAAATCAGGACGAGAGCTATGTGAAAATTAAGTTAGGTCTGTTTGAAAACCTCGGAATTTGTAAAGAGATTGAAGCTCAATATCGACAAATTGGAGAAGGCACCAGTCGTTGTGAGAATTGGCACGGTACCATAGATAATATCTATGATTAGAGCGGGCATAAATTTTGTCATTAATATGAGAAGTGCCTTCAGATAACTGACTATGAGAAATATTTAATCTAGTAGATCAACAACATCCGCAGCATTCAAATGCGTATATCTCTGCACTGACCTAACATCCTTGTGACCTGAAACAGCCATGATCTGAGCATTGTTAAAGCCTTTTCGAGCTACAATGCTAATTCTGGAGTGCCTTAGTTGATGGACACGTATGTCATCAGATAATCCTAGCGTTTGTCTTGCCCTTCTAAGGGCCTGAGAGACTCCGTAGGCGGATACTTGAAAGATGTGACTGTCATCCCTAGGGCAAGCCTTTACGGCCCCTGAGAGAAGCTCTACGGCTCTTCTCGTAAGAGGTACAGTGCGGCTACCAGTCTTGCCGTCAATAACATCGAGAAGGCGTCTATCTAGGTGCAAGCAGGAGGGTGTTAGTTTGAGTATTTCTGATCTTCTCATGGCAGTCTCATAAGCAAGCTCAATGATAACAGCCATTCGAGGGGACATTGCTTTAAGTAGCATCTCCATTTCCTCCGGAGATACCACCTTGTCTCTCGGCTTTGACGATCTTGGTAGAGCTATATCTATACAGGGATTGGGCAGATCAAGAAGAAGTTCACGGCTGATCCACTTAAACAGTCTGCTCAATAGGACTAGTTCATCTCGGCAAGTCGTCGGTGACACGGACTTCAATCTGGCAAGCCTATAGTCGTTCACATTCCATTTGGAAATCTGATTAAACGGTTGCGGGAAATGCTTGGCCATACGTTCAAGACGCATCAAAGTTTGGTATTGAGATGCCTTCCCCTTTAGGACGATAGCGCAATAGAGAGAACCAACATCTCTGAGGGTATCTTTGGGATCAAGTTTTAATGTGGTATTTGAAAGAGCAGCGTTGCTTTGAGCAATTTTCTCTTGTTCCTTTGCCCAGTTTTCAGCGTCTTGGAGCTGTAAGAATGTCTTGTAAGTTGGCTTGGAGCCTTTCAGTCGGACTTGGCAATAGTACTTTCCTGAGGGTAATTTTCTGATCGATGCCATTGTTTCCTCCGTGTTTAAAAGAGGAAAAAGCAAAATAAAATCATACACCTGAATGTACTCTAGCTAGCTTGCCAAGGTTAGGGTCGGGCGTTCGAATCGCCTCGCCCGCTCCATTATTTCAAAAGGCCCTGCCAGAGATGGCGGGGCTTTTTTGATTTTACCGCTTCTCCAGAAATCGGAAGACGCCGGTGGCGTTGAAGATGATCTTCTCGCCGACCCAGGCCTCAGCTTCGACAAAGGCGAAGCCGTCGGCGGCGCTGGTCTGGCGCGCCGTGCCTTCCAGCCAGTCACCGATGTCGGCCGCCGCGCAGATATTGCAGTTGAGGTTGACGGTGACGGCCATTGCCGTATTGGCCCGCGCGACGGCAGTCGCCAGCAGCCCATCGGCAAAAGCGGTCATCATGCCGCCATGCAGGCGTCCGCGCGAATTGCTGTGTCGTTCCGTAATAAACAGGCCATGCCAGAAACGATCGCCATCTATCTTGTGAAAGACGGGACCGTTATGCAGGGAGAAGGGGCCGCGGTGCAGGCTGCGGACAAAGGCGTCGGGCGGCGGGCGCGTATCGGTTTCGAGGGTCATCGCGAGGGGCAGCTTTCCTTCTGTGATGTCTGTCCATATCGGGGAAGGATCATCATATAATGAAAGAGCCGGGATCGTAAGCCTCTCTGTCCGGGATTTGCGTTTAATCAATGCTACGCCGCTTGTTTCCGGCTTGAATATGCATAGGTGTAAAAAATAGACGAATGTTATGGATCAATGAGGATATTGCCATGTCACATGTCCCCCATGAACTAGCCGAGGAATTTCCCGACGCGAAAGATCGGATTAGTGCCTTGACGCAATCTGATGCGCATTTTGCAAAGCTGACGGAGGAGTATCATTCGGTAAACCGCGAGATTCACCGCATCGAAACCAAGGTTGATCCCGCCGACGAGGGATATGAAAAGCAGCTCCGCCGTCAACGGCTCGCCTTGAAGGATCAGATCAGCAGCTATCTTGATTAGCTGGGGCCTACTCTGGAAATGGATGGCTTGGGGCTTGCTTTAGCCCTTTCTTTCTGGTTAACCGGAACGCATGATCAGGATCAACGGACATATTACCCTGGATGACAGCGAAATCACGGAAAGCTTTATTCGTGCGTCCGGTCCGGGCGGGCAGAATGTCAACAAGGTTGAAACGGCTGTGCAACTCCGTTTCGATGCCGGGCGTAGTCCCAATCTGACCCCTGCGATATTTGCCCGGCTGAAGAAGCTGGCCGGGCAACGCATGACAAAGGAGGGCGTGCTTGTCCTGACGGCGGACGAGTTCCGCTCTCAGGATCGCAATCGCAAGGCGGCGCTGGAACGGCTTGTCCTGCTGATCCGGCAGGCGGCCATCGCCCCTAAATTCCGCAGGCCGACCAAACCGACATATTCATCTAAACTCCGGCGCTTGCAGACAAAACAGCGGCGCGGTGTGATCAAGAAAGCCCGCGGCAAGGTGGCGCTTGACTGACTGACGGGCAGATCATCGCTGGAATGGTCTTCAGCTTGGCGAAGCTTCCCCGCCAGAGGGGCGGTTGATGATGTATAATCCCCGCCATTTCATTTCTATATAGGCAAGCAGCGTATAGATAAAGGTCAGGACCCCGAGCATTTCCATGGATTCTTCGGTGCCGGAAATCAGAAAATATTTGCCGTTGAACCGGGAAAAATCATATGTGGCACTTTCCCGGAAATATGATTGATCTACATAGAGTGCGCCAATGACCTCCATTCCCAAAGCGCCGCCGACATAAAGCGCGGCGGCGACGAAAATCAGGAGACAGGTTTTTCTTGGCTGGGAAAGAACGAAGCGCAAATAGACGGCGGCGATAACGAGGGCGAAGCCGCCATAGGCAATCACCCAGATATAATTATCCGCCTTTGAATTCTCATGCTGTCCGAAAAGCGTCCAATAGGCATCAATCACCTTCTCATGCACCTTTGAACTTTCATCTATGGCGAGAAACAGAAACAGCAACGCGAGAGCCAGCCAGTATTTATACTCCCCATTTTTATCCTGCCGGTGAAAGGCAAAAATAACGAACAGCAGAAGTGAGGAGAAGAGCAGCATAGATGCCGAGAAAAAAGTCGACAGATTCTCTTCATCATCCAGATTTATATAATCGAAGATGACATCATTATGATAGTCGAAGCGGAAAGCCATAATAACTGAGAAGAAATGGCCGAAAACCAATAAAGCGAGAATGCTGAATAGAAAAGCCGTGGTTATTTTTGCATCAATACGAATGTTCATTTTATACTTTCGATATGTCGCAGGCGGCCCGGCTCCTTCCAGGGCGTGCTGCCAATCGCGTAAAACCTGTGATCCAACATATATTGTAACATATTGAAAATTGTTTAATAAATGACTGCGGGGCATTTTCTCTATCACGCAGAGGTTTTATTGTCACGCGAGATATGCTCTTTCCCTCCGGCGTTTCATTGCGCGGGTCTGTCCGGGCGAAGGATGTCCCCGATTGCTGCCCGTGTTTGCGCCGGAGATGCCCGATAAAGCGCCACAAATGTTTCACGGGAAACATTGAAACATCGTTGGCGAGGAGAAGATAGTCGGAAATGCCTATAAAATAGACAAAACATACCGCATTCGACGAACTTTGCGGATAAATGCCCAAAAATAGTGCATTTTAGATTGGCGGCAACCTCCAAAAACTTTGCAGAATTTTATCTTGGACCTGAAAAAATCATTTAAATCATAGCCTTAAAATAGATCATCGCGTGGGCGCCGACTTCTGGCATGGCCTTTGCTCTTGTTAATGCACTGCAAAATAACAATGGGCTTATGGAGGCATCATCAAATGTTAGGACTACGCAAAGTCGCAGGTGTGTTTACGGGCGCTGCCATGTTGGCAACAAGCGCTCTTGGTCTGGGCGCGGCTCAGGCGGCCGATGACGTGATCAAGGTCGGGGTCTTGCACTCCCTGTCCGGCACGATGGCAATTTCGGAAACCACATTGAAGGACGCTGTCCTGATGATGGTGGATGATCTGAACAAGAATGGCGGGCTTTTGGGCAAGAAGGTAGAGGCGGTTGTCGTTGATCCGGCATCCAACTGGCCGCTCTTCGCAGAAAAGGCGCGTGAACTCATCGAAGTCAGTGATGTTGACGTTGTTTTCGGCTGCTGGACCTCGGTGTCGCGCAAATCCGTTCTGCCGGTTTTTGAGGAGCTGAACAGCCTGCTCTTCTATCCGGTGCAGTATGAAGGCGAGGAAAGCTCCCGCAATGTGTTTTATACTGGCGCCGCGCCGAACCAGCAGGCAATCCCGGCGGTTGAGTATCTGATGAGTGAAGAGGGCGGAGATGTAAAACGCTGGGTCCTCGCCGGCACCGATTATGTCTATCCGCGCACCACCAACAAGATCCTTGAGGCGTTTCTGAAATCCAAGGGTGTCGCCGAAGAGGATATCATGATCAGCTATACGCCCTTCGGACATTCCGATTGGCAGACGATCGTGTCCGATATCAAAAAGTTCGGCTCGGAAGGCAAGAAAACCGCTGTTGTCTCCACCATCAATGGAGATGCCAATGTTCCCTTCTATAAAGAGCTCGCTAACCAGGGCATAGACGCGGCCGACATTCCGGTTGTCGCTTTCTCCGTTGGTGAAGAAGAGCTCGCCGGTCTCGATACCGCACCGCTGGTTGGTCATCTTGCCGCCTGGAATTATTTCATGAGTGTCGAAAGCGAAGAAAACGATGCTTTCATCAAGCAATGGAAAGCTTTCATTGGCAATGACAAGCGCGTCACCAATGATCCGATGGAGGCAACCTATCTTGGCTTCAAGATGTGGACGCAGGCCGTAGAGCAGGCCGGCACCACCGATGTGGATGCGGTGCGTCAGGCCATGTATGGCCAAAAGGTCAAGAACCTGACCGGCGGCACGGCTGTCATGAATACCAACCATCACCTGTCCAAGCCGGTTCTGATCGGCGAAATTCAGGATAACGGTCAGATCGAAACGGTCTGGCGGACGGAAGATGTTGTCGTTGGCGACGCCTGGAGCGATTACATCCCCGAAAGCGCGAAGTTGATCGCTGACTGGACCTATCCCTATGTCTGTGGCGGCTGTGAAAAGCCGATGTACTGATCGGCAGCATCTAAGCAGGAGAGGCGGTTCCTGACCGCCCTCCTTCACCTTCACCTGTACAAGCATCCGGTACCCCCATGCGGATTATACTCAAAACCATCATTGCGGCCTTTTTCTGTCTTATGGCAGGTCAGGCAAACGCGCAGGCGGATCTGGCGGATGCCGCAAAGGGTCTGCTGTCAAAAAGCTACAGTGATAAAATTCAGGCGACGGAAGCGATTGCCGCCTCGGGCAATGAGCGGGCGACACCTTTTCTTGAAGCGTTATATGACGGCAACCTCTTCGCCACCAAGGCGGATGAGAGGCTTGTTATCCTCGCGAAAAAGGGCGGCGCTGACGTGGCGGTTGACGCCGTAACGGGGGAGGAGCTGGGCGCGGTACAAAGCAATGATCTGTCAAAAATTCGAATTAATAACCGGATGCGCGGTTTGATCAAGGATCTGCTGGGGCGGCTAACGCTCCTGAACGAGGATCCCGCGCTCCGAATAAATGCCGCGAATGCGATCTTCAAAAGCCGGCCGGCCGAGATGGTCGCGCCGCTCACGGAGGCGCTTGCGATGGAAACGGACGAGAAAGTGGCGGCCGTCATGCGTCGGGCGCTCGCGGCTCTCAACTTTGCCCATGGGGAAACGCCGGATGTTCAGGCCGACGCTCTCATTATCCTTGGCGAACAACCCGATCCGGAAGTCAGATCCATGCTCAGCGCCGAGTTGAATAGGCTGGCGGCAGCTGAAAATCCATCCTCCGAAAATCAGGACCTTGCTGCCAAAGTACGGCAGGCTCTCGACAAGGTGGAAGAACGTCTCGCCATGCTGGGCCTTGTCGAAAATGTTTTCCAGGGTATCTCTCTCGGCTCGGTCCTGCTGCTCGCGGCGATCGGACTTGCCATTACCTTCGGTGTGATGGGCGTGATCAACATGGCGCATGGCGAAATGGTTATGATAGGCGCCTATACGACATATATGGTGCAGGAGCTGTGCCGCAATTATGCACCGGACATGTTGACTTACTCTCTCATCGCGGCGGTGCCACTGGCCTTCATCGTTGCCGGCCTTGCGGGGATGGCGATTGAGCGCAGCGTGATCCGTTTTCTTTATGGGCGGCCACTTGAAACCCTGCTCGCCACCTGGGGCATCAGCCTGATCCTGCAACAGTTCGTACGGACAATTTTTGGCCCGACCAACAAGGAGGTCTCGTCTCCTGACTGGTTAAGCGGGGCATGGGAAATCACGGGCGGCCTGGCCCTTACCTACAATCGCATAGCCATTATCCTGTTCGCGGCGGCCGTTTTGCTGATGCTGATGCTGGTCCTGCGCAAGACGGCTTTTGGATTAGAGATGCGGGCTGTGACGCAGAACCGGAAAATGGCCTCCTCGATGGGGATCCGCACCGGTTGGGTCGATGCCATGACCTTCGGACTTGGCTCCGGTGTTGCGGGCATGGCGGGCGTGGCCCTCAGCCAGATCGACAATGTGAGCCCCAATCTTGGCCAGTCTTATATTGTCGACAGTTTCATGGTGGTGGTCTTTGGCGGCGTTGGAAACCTGTGGGGCACGCTCGTCGGTGCGCTCAGCCTCGGGATCACCAACAAGTTTCTCGAACCCTATACGGGGGCGGTGCTGGCCAAGATATGCATCCTTATCTTTATCATTCTGTTTATTCAAAAGCGTCCGCGGGGCCTGTTCGCCCTCAAAGGTCGCGCTGTGGAGAACTGAGCCATGGCAGATGTAATAGGCAGATCACAACAAGGCCCGTTTGTTTCCCTCATGACGGGCCTTCCGGGCGGCGGCAAGACGTTTTTGGGGATTCTTCTTGTTGCCGCCCTCTTCGTTCCCTTGAGCAATACCTTCCTTCCCCCGGAATCGCCCTTTCATGTGCCGACGTATATGGTCAGCCTGCTGGGTAAGTATCTGTGCTATGCGCTGCTGGCGCTCAGCGTCGATCTGATCTGGGGCTATGCGGGTATTCTCAGCCTCGGTCACGGCGCCTTCTTCGCGCTGGGCGGTTATGCCATGGGCATGTATCTAATGCGCCAGATCGGCGACCGCGGGGTCTATGGCAATCCGCTTCTGCCCGATTTCATGGTGTTCCTCAACTGGACGGAGCTTCCCTGGTACTGGCACGGATTTGACATGTTCCCCTTTGCCATGCTGATGGTTATTGTTGTGCCGGGACTGCTCGCCTTCGTGTTCGGATGGTTCGCCTTTCGCTCTCGGGTGACGGGGGTGTATCTTTCCATCATCACACAGGCGATGACCTATGCGCTGCTGCTCGCCTTTTTCCGCAATGATATGGGGTTTGGCGGCAATAACGGCCTGACGGACTTCAAGGACCTGCTGGGTTTTGATTTGCAGGCAACGAGTACGCGGCTTGGCCTGTTCGTGGCGTCGATCGTTGCGCTGGCTTTCGGCTATCTTGTCTGTTGCTTCATTACGCAGTCCCGGCTCGGCCGGGTCCTGATCGCCATTCGGGATGCGGAGAGCCGGACGCGTTTTTCCGGCTACCGGGTGGAATATTACAAGCTGTTTGTTTTTGTGGTCTCGGCCGTTCTCGCCGGGATCGCCGGGGCGCTCTATGTGCCGCAGGTGGGGATTATCAACCCCTCCGAATTCTCCCCCGCCAATTCCATCGAGGTGGTGATCTGGGTGGCCGTCGGCGGCCGCGGCACATTATGGGGGGCGGTTCTGGGCGCCTTCATTGTCAATTGGGGCAAGAGCTATTTTACCGGCACCTTTCCCGAGGCCTGGCTCTATATGCTGGGCGGGTTGTTCGTTTTCACGACGCTGTTCCTGCCGAAGGGCATCGTCGGAACTGCCGGAATATGGATGGATAAATTCAGGGCGGTGCGACAGAGCAAAATGGATATCGGATCGCCCGCATCGGTGAGAGAAGAGTGATGGCAGCACAAGTCAATGAGCGTAAAATTCAGGAAGTCAGCTCAATCCTGTATCTCGATGGGGTCAGCGTCAGCTTTGATGGTTTCAAGGCCCTCAACAATCTCAGCTTTGTCATCGAGCCCGGCGAAATGCGGGCCATTATCGGGCCCAATGGCGCAGGCAAGACAACGATGATGGATGTGATCACGGGGAAAACCAAACCGGATACGGGGGAGGTCTTTTTCAAGGGCGATATTGATCTCACAAAACATGACGAGGCGTTTATCGCCAATCTCGGCATTGGCCGGAAATTCCAGAAGCCGACGGTTTTTGAAAGCCAGACGGTCTTTCACAATCTTGAACTTTCCCTGAAAGGCGACAAGGGTGTGAGGCGCACCCTGTTCGCGGCGCTCACCGATGCGGAGGTCGCGCGAATTATGGAGGTTCTCAAGATTATCCGTCTCACGGACAAGGTTAATAATCTGGCGGGCAGCCTGTCCCATGGCCAGAAGCAGTGGCTGGAAATCGGTATGCTGCTGATGCAGGACCCTGATTTGCTGCTGGTCGATGAACCGGTTGCGGGGATGACCGATGCGGAAACGGAGCAGACGGCCATCCTGCTGCGCGAGATTTCAGCGAATCATTCGGTTGTCGTGGTTGAGCATGACATGGAGTTCGTCCGCGCCCTCAACTCGCGGGTGACGGTGCTGCACGAAGGGTCGGTTCTTGCCGAAGGCAGCCTTGAAGCCGTGCAGAACAACTCACGGGTTATCGAAGTTTATCTGGGGCGTTAAGAATGCTGGAAGTTGAAAATATTGATCTGCATTACGGGGCCAGCCAGGCTCTGCGTCATGTGTCCCTCACCGTCAAGCGCGGAGAGGTCACGTCGCTGCTCGGTCGCAATGGTGTTGGCAAGACCAGCACACTCCGCGCCATTGTCGGTCAGCATCCGGTCACGGGCGGTAAAATCATTTGGGATGGCAAGGATATCACCAGTATGACTTCCCATCAGCGGGCGCGGGAAGGCATTGCCGTTATCCCGCAGGGGAGGGAAATCTTTCCGCTGCTCACGGTTCATGAGAATCTCAAAACCGGGTTTTCCGCTCTTCCCCGCGCGGAAAGATTCATTCCGTCGGAAATATTCGATTTGTTTCCGATCCTCAAAGACATGCTGAAACGGAGGGGGGGCGACCTGTCCGGTGGGCAGCAACAGCAGCTGGCCATCGGCCGGGCGCTGGTCATGCGTCCGAAGCTGCTTGTTCTCGATGAACCGACGGAAGGAATTCAGCCCTCGATCATTAAAGATATCGGCAAGGTCATAGAATTGCTGCGCGATCGTGGAGATATGGCTATTCTGCTGGTGGAACAATATTTCGAGTTCGCCCGTGACCTGGCCGACAGCTTTGCCGTCATGGATCGCGGTGAAGTCATGCTGGCGGGCGCGAAGAGGGATATGCTGGAAAGTGACGTTCGAAAATACCTTACGGTCTGATACAGATCCGTCCGACAGGCCGGGCGCGTCGATATTAGCCGCCCCTGCTGCGCTGGCCCGATCGGAAGGCCGGGTAGAGGTGAGGTTCAGGGAACGCAATTCGGTTTCTTCGCTTGCTCATCTTTATCAGCGTGGCTGCGGACGGGTCCGCTTCCCGGCCGTCGAAAATCCGGATTATCCCGAAGCCGTCCTGATCAACACGGCAGGGGGTTTGACAGGCGGCGATCATATGGCGTTTGATATTTCGCTGGAGGCGGGGGCACGGTTGACCGTTTCCGGCCAGGCGGCGGAGCGAATATATCGTTCCATTGGCACCACGGCGATCATCGAGGCGGAGATGACGGTTGCCGACGGCGCGACGCTGGAATGGCTGCCGCAGGAGACCATCCTGTTCGATCAAAGCCGCTTTAAACGGATCAATACTGTCTATCTGGAAAAAGGCAGCCGCTTTCTGGCACTGGAAGCAACCCTCTTCGGACGGACGGCGCATGGGGAGACGATCTGTTCGGCCAGCATCCGGGATGGCTGGCGTATCCATCATGACGGTGCATTGATCTGGTATGATAATTTCATGCTGGAGGGTGACATCCAGGCGAAGACGCGGCATCCGGCCCTGCTCGATGGGGCGAGGGGGATGGCGACAGTGCTTCTCGTCGATGATATGGCGGAGCTGTATCTGGAAACGGCACGGGCGGCAGCCCGCAACTGTGGTGTCCGGGCGGCGGTGACATGCCGTGGGTGCCTGCTTATTATGCGCCTGATCGCCACTAATGGATATGATTTGCGAAAGGCGCTGGTCGGAATACTCATTGAACTGCGGCGGGCCTTGCCCGGACATCCGGCAATGCTGCCGAAAGTATGGGAAAACATGTGACAGGGGTGGATGATGCAATTGACACCAAGGGAAAAGGATAAATTGATGGTTTCGCTGGCGGCAATGGTCGCGCGCGAGAGGCTGGCGCGTGGGGTCAGGCTGAATTATCCAGAAGCCATTGCCTTGATTACCGACTTTGTGGTCGAGGGCGCGCGGGATGGCAAATCAGTTGCCACCTTGATGAGTGAGGGGGGCACTGTGGTGACCCGCGATCAGGTGATGGACGGGATTGCCGACATGATCCATGACGTACAGGTCGAAGCCACTTTTCCCGATGGCACCAAACTGGTGACCGTCCACGCCCCCATTCGATAGGATGCGCAGCATGAAGCCAGGAGAGATTATTCCCGCCAAGGGTGACATTGAACTCAACGCCGGACGTCAGTCCATGACACTGACAGTTGCCAATACGGGCGATCGGCCGATACAGGTCGGCAGCCATTTTCATTTCGCCGAAGTCAACAATGCGCTTGACTTCGACCGTTCGGCAGCACGGGGATTTCGCCTCGACATTCCATCTGGAACGGCCATTCGTTTTGAACCGGGGCAAACACGGGATGTGAAACTGGTCGCGCTGTCCGGCTCGCGGACAATCTATGGGTTTAATCAGGCCGTGATGGGCCCGTTGGACAAGGGGGAATAAGATGGCGGTAACCTTTTCACGCGGCGCCTATGCGGGCATGTTCGGGCCGACCGTTGGCGACAAGGTGCGCCTTGCCGATACGGAGCTGTTTATCGAGGTCGAAAAGGATTTCACGACCTATGGCGAGGAAGTAAAATTTGGCGGCGGAAAGGTGATCCGTGACGGCATGGGCCAGTCCCAGGTCACGCGGGCCGGGGGCGCTGTCGATACGGTCATAACCAATGCGCTGATTATTGATCACTGGGGGATTATCAAGGCGGATGTCGGCCTGCGTGATGGGCGGATTGCGGCCATCGGCAAGGCGGGTAATCCGGACATTCAGCCCGATGTGACAATCATCATCGGCCCGTCCACCGAAGTGATCGCGGGAGAAGGGAAGATCCTTACGGCAGGGGCGCTGGATGTCCATATCCATTTCATTTGCCCGCAACAGATTGAAGAGGCGCTCTACAGCGGCGTCACCACTATGATGGGCGGTGGTACGGGGCCGGCAACCGGCACGAATGCAACGACCTGTACGCCGGGGGCCTTTCATCTCGGCCGGATGATGCAGGCGGCGGAAGCCTTCCCGATGAACCTCGGCTTTTTTGGCAAGGGAAATGCCAGCCTGCCCGACGGATTGGTAGAGCAGATTCAAGCTGGTGCCTGTGGTCTCAAGCTCCATGAGGACTGGGGCACGACACCGGCGGCCATTGACTGCTGTCTTTCCGTTGCCGACGATATGGATATCCAAGTGCTGATCCATACGGATACGCTGAATGAATCCGGTTTTGTCGAGGATACAGTACGCGCTTTTGACAAGCGGACAATACATGCCTTTCACACGGAAGGGGCGGGCGGTGGCCATGCGCCTGACATCATCAAGGTGGCGGGGGAGCCGAACGTCATCCCCTCCTCCACCAATCCGACGCGCCCATTTACCGTCAACACGATTGATGAGCATCTCGATATGCTGATGGTCTGTCATCATCTGGACCCGAATATTCCCGAAGATGTGGCCTTTGCCGAAAGCCGCATCCGCAAGGAGACGATTGCGGCCGAAGATATCCTGCATGACATGGGCGCATTTTCGATCATTTCTTCGGACAGCCAGGCGATGGGCCGGGTGGGTGAGGTACTTATCCGCACCTGGCAGACAGCCGACAAGATGAAAAAGCAGCGGGGTCGCCTTGCCCAGGAAACCGGTGAGAATGATAATTTCCGGGTCAAGCGCTACATTGCCAAATACACGATCAACCCGGCCATTGCGCAAGGGGTGGCGGGGTATGTCGGCTCGGTCGAGGCGGGCAAACTCGCTGATCTTGTGCTCTGGTCGCCGGCCTTCTTCGGGGTCAAGCCGGATCTGGTTCTGAAATGCGGCACCATTGTTGCGGCGCCCATGGGGGATCCCAACGCGTCCATCCCCACCCCGCAGCCGGTGCATTATCGGCCGATGTTCGGTGCCTTTGGCAAAAGCGTGACGGCAAATGCGGTCACCTTTGTTAGCGAGGCGTCCCTGCAATATGACCTGAAAGGCGTTCTTGGTCTCGACCGGGAATTGCTGCCCGTGAAAAATACCCGCTCGGGTATCGGCAAGGCATCCATGATTCATAATAGCGCGACACCAAAGATTGACGTTGATCCGGAAACTTATCTGGTGCATGCGGATGGGGAATTGTTGACATGCGAACCGGCGACTGTCCTTCCTATGGCGCAACGCTATTTTATGTATTGAGAAGATTATGAAACATGCAATACACATAAGCCCGTCGGATGCCGATTTTGACGGTGAGGTTGTGGATACGGTCACACTTGATTTCGACCATCGCCGCCGTCGTCGGCTGAAGCTGGAAACGGATGGCGGGGAGAGGTTTCTTCTGGATTTGCCGGAACTGAAAACCATGCGGGACGGCGATATCCTCATTCTTGAAGATGGGCGCGGCATTCAGGTTCGGGCGAAGGATGAGGCGGTCGTTGACATCACCTGTCAGGATGTCGGGCATCTGGTGCGGGTTGCGTGGCATCTTGGTAATCGCCATCTGCCAACGCAGTTGATGGGAGATCGCCTGCGGATACGTCAGGATCATGTGATTGAAGAGATGGCGACAGTGCTGGGGGCGGTGGTCACGCGGCTTCAGGCTCCCTTCAATCCCGAAGGTGGCGCGTACGGCCATGGGGAGACGGAAGGGCACAGCCACGAGCATTCCCATTCTCACTCTCACTCTCATACACACGATCATGAGCATCGCCATTCGCATGACCATGAATAACAACGCGCTGTTTCATCTGCTGTCCTGGATGTCGCCTTCATTCCCTGTGGGCGCCTATACCTACAGCCATGGCATTGAATATGCGGTGGAGGCGGGGCTGATCACGCGGCGGGACGATCTGGTTCCGTGGATTGCCGATATTCTGGAATTTGGCGGCGGTCGCTCGGATGCGATCCTGCTTGCCGCGGCATATCGCGCGACAAAGAAAATGGATATGGCCGCGCTGAAAGATATTGCCGAAATCGGGCATGCCAATGCCCCGACAAAGGAAATTGCCCTTGAAACGACGCAACAGGGCCGGGCGTTCATCAGTGTCATGATGGATATCAGCGAAGATGCCCGGTCGCTTGCAAAACTCAAAGCATATTGGTCGGGGCCGATTATACATCCTGTTGCCGTCGGAATTGCCGCTGCGGATCATGATATCCCGCTTAGTCAGACGATTGCCGCCTATCTCCATGGCTTTGTCTCCAATCTGGTTTCCGCGGCGGTGCGGCTCGTCCCGCTTGGTCAGACGGATGGGCAACGTTCAATTGCTGCACTGGCCGGAGAGGTGGCCCGTCTGACACATGAGACGGAGAATTCAACAGTTGAGGACTTGGGCTCCGCGACACTGATGGTTGACTGGTGTTCGGCCCTGCATGAAACACAATATACGAGGTTATTCAGATCATGACGTCAGCATATAACGGAGCATTGAGGGTTGGTATCGGCGGGCCCGTTGGATCGGGCAAGACAGCACTGACCGATGCGCTATGTAAGTTCCTGCGTGATCATTACAATATTGCCGTCATCACCAATGACATCTACACCCGTGAAGATGCGGAATTTCTGACCCGTTCTGGCGCGTTGGCACCGGAACGGATCATCGGGGTGGAAACGGGGGGATGTCCGCATACGGCGATCCGCGAGGATGCTTCCATCAATCTGGCGGCCGTTGCCGACATTTCCGAAAAATTCAAGGGGCTGGAACTGATCCTGATTGAATCCGGCGGCGATAACCTGGCGGCGACCTTCAGTCCGGAACTGGCCGATATCACCATTTATGTGATTGACGTGTCGGCTGGCGACAAGATCCCCCGCAAGGGCGGCCCGGGGATTACACGATCCGACCTGCTCGTGATCAACAAGATTGATCTGGCGCCTCATGTGGGAGCGTCTCTTGATGTGATGGACAGGGATTCACGAAAAATGCGCGGCGAGCGGCCGTTTGTTTTCACCAATATCAAGGCGGGCAATGGGGTTGCGGCCGTTGCGAATTTCATCGTCGACAAGGGCGGACTCCGGTCACTGGAGACGGAAAAACAAAATTAAGAATTTGACGCCATAATGGTGCCATAGTCTGTTGATACCAACCTCGTTCATTTAGATACAGTAAATTTTTTTCGGTTGAGGAACAGTATGGCCTGTCCATTATGCGGCGGAGACGTCGAACGTCAAATTCGCACTTATGCAATTAATTACAAGCATTTACAAAGTTACGTCGATCTTCCCGGTTTATATTGCACCAACGCGGAATGCGGCGAAGGAATGGTTGAGGAAAGCGCCTGGGAAGACGTGGAACAGGTGAAGGCGGAATTGAAGGCGGATTACCTCGGTGTGATGACTCCGGAAAAAATCCGAGAGGTGAGAACCCATCTCCAGCTGTCGCAGCGGCGCGCCGGCCAGATTTTCGGCGGCGGGCCGAACGCCTTTCAGAAGTATGAAACCGGCAAGGTCACCATTTCCCAATCCATGAATAATCTGCTGCGGCTTGTCGCCAAATATCCCGAACTGATGGTTGAGCTGCAACGTTAGGGCCGGGCCGTGTTTTGGTGCCGGGCCGCCAGAAAAGAATAGCCAAATGGCTCGTTCGAAGTATTATTCCCTATGAATTGGCGGGAGTAACGCGGCAGATATGCTTAAATTCTGGACGTCTCTGATCAAACCGCGGGCCTGGGTGGCGAAACTGCTTTTTGCAGTCCTGGTTATCGGATTTTTTGTACTGGGTTATCTCGGCCACCTCGGTCCGTTGAAGGAATTCCTCGATTCCGATGAGTTCGCCTTTCATATCGGCGATGTCCGTTTTTCCGCCTATCTACTGGTCAAGGCCGCCTTTGTCATCATCCTGATTTTCTGGTTCGTCGGGCTTGTTTCGGACATGCTGGAGAGCCGGATCAAGACGATCCGGAATATCCGGGCGAGTAACAAATCGCTGATTATCAAGGCGATCCAGATTGTCCTTTATTTCATGGCCTTTCTGTCCATTCTGGGCGTCCTCGGTATTGATCTGACGGCCCTGACGGTGTTCAGCGGGGCGGTCGGTATTGGCATCGGTTTCGGGCTACAGAAAATCGCCTCCAATTTTATCAGCGGCATTATCCTTCTGTTCGAAAAATCGGTCGAAGAAGGAGACCTGATCGAACTGAATGACGGGATTATCGGGTTTGTGCGGGAGATCGGCGCGCGCTTCACCCGGATCGAGACCTATCAGGGGTATGAGGTGATGATTCCGAATGAGGATTTTATCACCAACCGGGTGACCAACTGGACTTTCAGCAATAATCAGTCACGTATAGATATCAATATCGGTGTTGCCTATGGGACAGATCTGGCGCTGGCTCAACGGTTGATCCTTGAGGCGGCGAATGAAAACCCACGATGCCTGAAGGAACCTGCGGCATGTTGTTTTCTTATCGACTTTGCCGACAGCTCCATAAATTTTACACTGTACTTCTGGATCGAAAATGTGCTGGACGGACGTGCGGAGCCCCGCAGTGACGTCCTGTTTGGGATCTGGCGGAGGTTCAAGGAGCATAATATCGAGATTCCCTTCCCGCAGCGGGATATCACGATCCGGAATCCGGAGGCATTGAAATGAGCGGTCCGATCCTGCTGGCGTATGATTTCGATGGTGAGGGCGGCGGCAAATCCGTCAGTGACACGATCATCGCGCGCGAGTTGAAGAATGACAATCTGGCCTGGGTCCATCTCGATGGCAATCATCCGGACACCAAGCCCTGGCTGGACAAGGAAATTTCCTATCTCGATCCCTTTGTCGTCGATGCCCTGATCGCCGAGGAAACCCGGCCGCGCGTTGCCGAAATAGGCGATGGCGCATTGCTTATCCTTCGCGGTGTCAATCTCAATGAAAATGCGGATCCGGAAGATATGGTTTCCATTCGCCTCTGGATTGACAAGGCGCGTATCATCAGCGTGCAGCGCCGCAACCTGAAGGCCGTTTATGATGTCGAGGACAGAATCAGAATGGGCAAGGGCCCCAGGGATGCGGGCGAGTTCATAAATATACTGCTGGCCCGTCTGTCCGACCGTATGGCCCTGGTGCTGACGGAGCTGGACGATGAAACGGATGATGTCGAGGAAAAGATACTTGATAATCCGGATACATCCCTGCGCGAGCGGATTATTGTGATCCGCAAGGAAGCGATCATGTTACGGCGATACATGGCGCCGCAAAAGGATGCGATTGGTCAGCTCCGGCTGGCCGAACTCTCCTGGCTGGACGGGCAACATCGTCGGCATTTACAGGAAAATTACGATCACCTCATGCGCTATGTCGAAGATCTCGATGCCATCCGGGAGCGGGCGCAGATTATCAAGGACGAGCTTGCCAATATCATTGCGGACAAGTTGAACCGTAACCTTTACATCCTGTCGGTCATCGCCGCCATATTCCTTCCTCTCGGGTTCCTGACGGGCTTGCTTGGCATTAACGTCGGGGGCATTCCGGGCGATCAGTCTCCCTATGCCTTCGCCATATTCTGCGGGATATTGAGTGTGCTTGTTATCTTGCAGATCCTCATATTCAGAAAGTTGAAATGGTTCTGAGGGGCGGACCCGCCATATTGATGAGGCTGCCTCGCTGAAACCAAGGGAAGGAAATGACAGCATGATCCGGATCAGCGCCGCTTTCGATGGCGGCAATATCATATGCGATGATAGCGCCGCGCCAACGGATGTGCGCCTGCGCATTCGCGCCGATACGAAGTCGGATTTTTTCCAATGGTTCTATTTTCGCCTGAGCGGGGCGCGGGAGACTGAATGTGTCCTGCGGATCACCAATGCCGGTGAGGCGTCGTACACACGCGGATGGGAGGGCTATCGCGCCGTGGCATCCTATGACCGGGAAAACTGGTTTCGTATCGAGACGGAATATCGGGACGGGGAGCTTGTTCTCCGCCACCGGCCGACGCGGGATGCGGTCTATTACGCCTATTTTGCCCCCTATACGATGGAGCAACATTGGGATCTGATCGCCCGCGCGCTGCAATCGCCCCATGTCCGGCAAAATGTGCTGGGAACGACGGTGGAAGGGCAGGATCTCGACCTGCTGACAATCGGTGAGGCGGGCGCGAGCAAGAAAAACCTGTGGTTCATTGCCCGCCAGCATCCCGGGGAAACCATGGCCGAATGGTGGATGGACGGATTTCTGGGTCGGCTGCTTGATCCGGCCGATGCCGTATCACGCCTACTGCTGGAAAAGGCCTGCTTTTATGTGGTGCCGAACATGAACCCGGACGGCAGCCGTCTCGGCAATCTCAGGACCAATGCGGCGGGCGCCAATCTGAACCGGGAATGGCAGGATCCCGACCCGGAGCGCAGCCCGGAAGTCTATCATGTGCGCGAAAAAATGCGGCAGACGGGCGTTGATCTCTGCCTTGATGTGCATGGGGATGAGGGGCTGCCCTACAATTTTATCGCCGGGGCGCAGGGAATTCCGGGCTGGACGACAAAGAGAGATCGACTGCTGACCGATTTCAAGCGCAGCTGGCAACAGATCAATCCCGACTTTCAGACAGAGCATGGTTACCCGATTGCCCGCAAGGGCAAGGCGAATATGGCGATCTGCGTCAATCATGTCAGTGAATATTTCGGCGGCCTTGCCATGACGCTTGAAATGCCGTTCAAGGACGCGGCCAATCATCCGGATCCGGAATATGGCTGGTCGCCGGAGCGATCGAAAAAACTCGGCGCATCGGTTCTGGATACCGTTCATGCCCTGTTTGACCGGTTGTAACGGCGACAATTAAAAAAAGGCGCCGGAAAAAAATATTCTGTTGAATTTTTTCGCGATCGGGAGCCATCTATTCTGCGCAAAATCATTGTGATTCTGCATTTGTCGTTTTAATGGAGGAGGGGACAAGTGCTCGCGGAAAAATTCATCAAATCGGCGGTTATCTATCTGATCATCGGGTTGCTTCTCGGATTATATATGGCCATGACGCAGGATCATTCGCAAATACCTGCCCATGCGCATCTGAACCTGCTTGGTTGGGTCACCATGGCCCTGATGGGGCTGGTTTACAAAAGCTGGCCGCCGATTTCCGTGACGAAGATCGCCGCGCTGACATACTGGCTGTCGCATATTTCCGTCATCGGGCTGACAATTGGCATCGGTCTTATTTATGCGGGATATCCCGAATATGAGCCGATTGCCGCCATATCATCCATTGCGGTGCTGATGAATGTGGTTCTGTTTGCCTTTCTGGTTCACAGAAACATCTGATTTTCTGTTATCCGTCGGCTTCGAAAGTCAGCATCTGGCCAAGCGGTATCGCCGTGTTTCCGAGCGCGGCGAGACAGCTTTCCACACGTTCTGCCGGAATATAGACGGAAAACAGAGTGATAAACCGCGTCTCTCCATTCTGGGCGACCTGATCGGATTTGAGGCGGACGATATTCGCATCGAAATCAATGAAAACCTCGGTGAGCCGGGCCAGCAGTCCGGGCTGATCCTGCCCTTCGCAGCGAATATGGTGGGTGATCTGTGTGGGCGGCGTCTCCGCCTCCTCAAACACAAACCGCCGGATATCGATCTCCGCATCACTCATGCCATCAAGGGACGCAAGCTCCTCGACCAGCCCGGCTTCGGACACGTCAGAGGGGACTTCGATGATGCTGGTAAACTCACCGCCCTTGCCGAGAATGGCGAAGGATGTATCGCCAAGATTGATCCCCTTGTCAAAAAGATGCCCGGTCAGCAACGATATCAGACCGACACGGTCTTTCGAGAAAACTGACAAAAGCGCTTTATAGGTGGACATTCAGGCCTCACTTTTCTGTTCCTGCGGGTCATCGCCGTCTGCGTCGAACCCTCTTCGGTATTACAACAGCTTTTTTACCTTCCCGTAAACAGCATATATTCGCGACCGCAGATAACCTTGCGTTAACGAAAAGAAGGTATGATCAGGGCATTGAATTAGGGATTACTTGCGATTCTCCGCCCTTTCTGATGCAAGCAGAGACGGGATGGAAGAAAACTGGAGATAGATGAATGCTCATCGGTGATATCTTGTTGGCGCAGAATCTGGTGACGCCGGAGGATATAAAAATTGCCCTGCACCGGCAGAAAGAAAATGGCGGCCGTCTCGGTGAAAATCTTGTTGCGCTGGGGGCGCTGACCCAGGAGCAGCTGGATCGCGCTGTGTATGAGGCTCCACGGGCGCCGAAAACCATCGAGGATACGGGCATACCGAGCTCCAACCTGCTGCGTATTCTGTTCAAGCTTATCTATGTCAACAGCCTTGAAACGTCATCGGAGATGTCTGCGGCAATCAAATTGCCCCTCGGTGTCGTCAACCGCCTTATTCAGGAAGCGGGGGACCGCAAGTTTCTGGAATCTCTTGGTAATGTCGATAATTCGACCTTTTCCGAAACCCGCTATGTGATGACCGAAACGGGCAAGCGCTATGCCATTGAATCGCTGGAGCAGAATCAGTATGTCGGCCCGGCGCCGGTTTCCCTGAACGCCTATCAGGCGCGGATCAATCAGCAGAAAATCACCAATGAGCGGGTTAGCCAGGATAAAATCGAGGACAGCTTCAAGAATCTGATCATTGCTGATGATTTTGTCCGTCGCCTGGGTCCGGGCATCAATGCGGGCAAGAGCATTCTGCTCTATGGCCCGCCCGGAAACGGTAAAACGACGGTCGCCGAAAAGGTGGCCGATATTTTCGCCAATGTCATCTATATCCCCTATTGTTTCGAGGTGGACGGGCAGATCATCAAGGTGTTCGATCCGGCCATCCACAAGCCGCGCTTTGGCGCCTTCTCCATGGAGAAGATGAAAAATGCCGGTCTGCGCCGGGAGGAATTTGACGGTCGCTGGGTTCCCTGCGAGCGGCCGGTGGTCATTACCGGCGGCGAGCTGACCCTTGAAATGCTGGATCTGAGCTTCAATGCCCACGCCAAATATTACGAGGCCCCGCTGCATGTGAAGGCCTCCAACGGAACTTTCATCATCGACGATTTCGGTCGTCAGCTTGTCAGCCCGGAAGATTTGCTCAATCGCTGGATCGTGCCGCTGGAAAGCCGGATCGACTATCTGAAACTTCACACGGGGAAAAGCTTCTCGCTTCCCTTTGATGAGCTGGTGATTTTCTCGACCAACTTGTCTCCGGATGATCTGATGGACCCGGCCTTCCTGCGCCGCATCCCCTACAAGCTGGAGACCGTTGGTCCGACGCGTGAGCAGTATTTCGAGATTTTCAAGATGGTCGGCGCGTCCCGTGGTCTTGAGATTACCACCGATATCATGGAAATTGTGATTGAGGAATTGCAGGTGAACAACAGCTTCGATCTGGCCTGCTATCAGCCGAAATTCATTGTCGAGCAGATTATTGCCGCCTGTAAATACCAGGGGAGCGATCCGTATATCAGCAAGGAATTGGTCGTTGACGCCCTGAAGAACCTCTATACGTCCTCCGCCAAGGGAGCGGGGAAGACCTCGGCCAAGGGTCTGAACAAGAGTGAGCTGCCAAAATCAGCGGTCGCGGTGGTCTGACAGATTGACCAGCGCAGCAGACTAACCAAGCTGGATGCGGTTCCCGGGAAGAACCAGCCGTGCGGCGGAAATGATTTCATTGCCGAGCCAGCTTTTGCGATTGATCACGAGACAGGCCGTGATTGCTTCAAGCTCTAGAAAATGATTGATTTCGGCATTTGACACAGCCGCCTGAATGGCATGGCTGTGAGAGAGCAGGGCATATTTCCGGGCAAGGAATGTGTCCGCCGTCATACGGCTGAAGTCCGCCTCAAGAAAGTCCTCTACTAATCTGGGGTTGACGTAGCGGTCTTCCAGCATGACCGGCAGGCCATCTTCCCGATGCACGACATAGGAACGGAACACCTCTTCGCCGGGTTTCATGGCCATCAAGATGGCGGCCTTATGCTCGATTTGCTCTCCTTGCAGAAAATGGATATCGCACTGGTGGCGTCCGCCGCGATCTCGGATGATGTCATCGATTTCGCGTATTTCCAGAATCTTCGGCTGCTTCTTCGGGGCCGCAACAAATGTGCCGACGCCCTGTATTCTCTCCAGATAACCCGCTTGAGTGAGTTCCCTGAGGGCGCGATGGATCGTCATCCTGGAAATACCCATTTCACGCACCAGCGTATGTTCCGAAGGAATTTGGAAATAGGCTGGCCAGTCGCCGCTTTCAATATTCTCCAGGACATAGGATTTGACCTGTTCATACAGTGGTTTGGGCGGCGCGTAGCCACGATCATCTTGCGATTGTGTGATATGGGGCATTTCGGGGCTGTCTCCGCTGTTTGTCTCAGCGGGAGGACGTCAGCGCGCGCGGAGATGTGACGTGATCCGGACAGGAAAATGCAAAAATCTGAAAATAATACTTGAACGATCATTCCAGATAGCTATATGATAATTGTACTGATCAGCTCTATCTCTGAAAAGTTGATGATGATCTGTAAATGGCCTGCCCCGATTTTTTGCGCCCCTCGGGGTGGGCCTCTTTCATTTCCCCTCCCTAAAATTCCAGCTTTTTCTTCTTGAACCCGATTGTGGCATTGTTCATATAAACGGCAAAGCAGTTTTTATGAACTACGGGATGGACATGACAGAACGTACACATGAATTTCAGGCGGAAGTCGCGAAACTTTTGGATATTGTGACGCACTCCTTGTACAGCGAGAAAGAAATCTTTCTGCGGGAGCTGATATCGAATGCGTCCGATGCCTGTGACCGGCTCCGTTATGAGGCATTGACCCGGCCGGAGCTGATCAAGGACGATCCGGAATTCAAAGTCGTCATTTCTGTTGATGAAAAGGCGCAGCTTCTGACGATCATGGATAATGGCATCGGCATGACGGAACAGGAGATGATTGACAATCTCGGCACCATTGCCCGTTCCGGTACGTCCCGCTTTTCTGCGGCGCTGACCGGTGATGCGGCCAAAGACGTAACGCTGATCGGTCAGTTCGGGGTCGGGTTTTATTCGGCCTTTATGGTGGCGGACAAGGTAACAGTCACCAGCCGCAAGGCGGGAGAGGAGGACGCAACGGTCTGGACGTCAGAAGGTCATGGCAGCTTTTCCACAGAGCCCGCGGAGCGGGCCGGGCGCGGAACGACAATTGTCCTGCATCTTCGCAAGGAGGCGAAGGAGTATCTGGAGCCTGCCCGTCTCCGCCAGATCGTCAAGACATATGCGGATCACATCGCCATTCCGGTTGTACTGAAAGGGGATGGCGAAACCGAAGAAGGGGAGACGCTTAACTCTGCAAGTGCGCTCTGGACCCGTGCCAAATCCGAGATAACGGAAGAACAGTATGCGGAATTTTACCGTCATGCAGGGCAGGCATTTGATACGCCCTGGTTGACACTGCATACTCGGGCCGAAGGGCGCATCGAATATACAATGCTGCTTTTCATTCCGGGGCAACCCCCGTTTGACCTGTTCAACCCGGAGCGTAAATCCCGGCTCAAACTCTATGTGAAACGGGTTTTCATCACGGATGATTGCGAGGAGCTTATTCCGGCCTATCTCCGTTTCCTGCGCGGGGTTGTCGATAGCGAAGATCTCCCCCTCAATGTCAGCCGTGAAATGCTGCAACATAATCCGGTATTGCAGAAAATCCGCAACGGGTTGGTCAAGAAGGTTCTCGGGGAGTTGGAGAAAAAAGCCACCAAAGAGGCGGATGGTTTCACTGGCTTCTGGGAGAATTTCGGCGCGGTCCTGAAAGAAGGTATCTATGAAGATACCGTGAACGGGGAGAGGATCCTTAAAATAGCCCTGTTCAATAATACGGCGTCGGACAAGAAAACCAACCTTGCGGACTATATCTCCCGCATGAAAGAAGGGCAGGATGCAATCTATTACATTACCGGTGATGATCTGGGTGCCCTTAAGTCCAGCCCGCAGCTCGAAGGTTTTGCCGCCAAGGGAGTAGAGGTCCTGCTGTTGACGGACGCCATTGACAGCTTCTGGCTGAGCCGGATATCCGAATTTGACGGTAAGCCTTTCAAATCCGTCACCCGCGGCGCGGCGGACCTTGACAAGCTTGCAGACAAAGAATCGGATGGCAAGGAAACGCCTGCGGTCGATAATGCCGAGATGGATAGTCTGATTGCGCTATTCAAAACGGCGCTGGAAGGCAAGGTAAAAGATGTGCGGGTGTCGTCACGGCTGACGGGGAGCTCTGTCTGCTTGGTCGCTGATGACGGGGATATGGATATTCATCTTGAAAAGATGCTGAAGGCGCACAAGCAGCTTGGCGGCGCAATGGAAAATCTGCGTATTCTGGAGTTGAACCCGCGCCACATGCTGATCCGCAAACTGGCCTCAAGTGTGCAGAAGAACGGGTCCTCCGAGGCGCTGAAGGATGCCGCGCTGCTCCTTCTCGATCAGGCGCATATCATTGAAGGGGATCCTGTCGCGGATCCTGCAGCATTCTCGCGGCGGATGGCCAATTTTATGGCCGGCGGGATACCCGCCTGAGGGGGTCTCCGGCCTGGCTTGATCCAGTCGGACTGCAAATTTCTCGAAACTGCCGGTTACATAAACCGGTAGTTTTTTTGTGCATAAATACAATTATTAGAAAAATTATATTGATAATATACAACTTATAATTAACTAACAAGAAACAAGTGTAACAACAGAGCGGATTCATGAAGCGGCTGCCTCGAGTCTTTATGCTAGCTATAATCTTCAGCACGACGGCGGCATGCACGGTTGTGGAAGATACGGTTCTCGCGGAGGAAATGGCGCAGTTTGCCCGTGGCGTCATGTCTCTTTCGGATGTGGTGTCGCAGCAATTCGAGCTGGCTGAGGAAATCAATACGCTCGGTTTTACGGAAAACCTGCTGTTCCAGCTTGATCTTGGCGGGAATCCGGGCACCGATCTCAAACCCCTGTTCAGCACCCGCGATATTGCCGCACGGGAGAATCTGTTATCGGCGCTCGAAGGGTATGCCGCCGGGCTTGCGGCGCTCGGTTCTGGAAATTCGCCTGAAGCCATATATGCCAAGATGTCGGGCACAGCGCAGGGGCTGAAAACGCTGACGAGCGACAGCTTCAGCCTGTCCCATTCCCTGTCCTTTCTGCAATCGGATCAGCTTGTGGATGATCTTGGTCTGTTCGATCAGTTTTTTCTGCTGCCGGAGCGGGACAGGCGCCTGGCGCCAATCCTTGACAAGGGCGGCAAGTCGCTGAAGAAAGCGGCTCTTTTGCTTTATTTCGATATCGGGGCGACAGCCGATCAGTCCGGCAAATGTAATTTTACAGTCCCTGCCAATGATTTGGAGGCTGATATGAGCAGCCTCAAACTGTGCCGGGGTGGTCTGCGCTCTATTATCGCGACGGCGGTCGCGTTTGATGTGACGGTCTGGAAGGACAGGCTGAGCTATAGGAACAGTACCGGAGCAGGTGGCGCGGCGGACCGGCGGGAGGCGGTTACGCGCCTTGTCGGAATGCAAAAGCTCGGCCAGACAATAGATAAGCTGCTGGCGGAAACCCAGTCTGCGATGATTGCCATGGTTGCCGCCCACAAGACAATGGAGGCCGCCTTCGGGCACGATCAGACGCGCTCGTCGCTGTCTGCTCCCCTCATGGCTTCCTCCCGCACGCTCCTGTTCGTGGATCAGGCCACAGCACTCAGCGAAAAGCTGCAAACTGTCAAGTCAGCCATTGTTGAATTATCGGCGAATACATCTGCTGTGTCGGCCGTACAGGTTGTGCCACAACGCACCCCCCGGGATGATGAGAAGCAACAGGAGATGGACAAATGACAAATAGTTTTGAAGAAGCGCTGACAAAGCTGCAAACCGGGCTGGATAATCTGAATGCGCAGGATGTGTCACACCTGCCAGCGGCGCAGCTGGCCATGGTTGAAAAATCGAAAGCCGCCCTTTATGGGGAAATCCAGCGTCTGCAAGCGCAGCAGATCGAGGCGCGTGATGCGGATTATGCCGTTATCACCTCTGCCTTGCGAGATAGCAAGGCAGATCTGACAGCTCTCTCCGGCTGGATTGCGGGAAAAAAAGCACAGGATCGCGCTATCTTTTCAATGCTGTCCAAAGGCATCAGCATTGTTCTTTCGCTGCTGGCTTAGCCTCTGTCCATGATCTTGTCGATGGGATTGCGGGTGACGCTGTAGCCTGCCTCCTTCGGGATAAGCAGGAACTTGCCTTCTTCGGTGACTTCCATCTTTGGTTCAACCGTAAATGTGTCCGTGCTCATTGCGTGATGCAGGGCATCGTGACAGCTTCCGAACCGGCAGAGAGCCTCCACATTCATACGGGTCGGGAAAATCACCGTATAGCGGCCTTTATCGGCCTCTCCCAGAACTTCGTTGGGGCCGATCCAGACAGAATCAACGGATTCCATGCCGTCATGGGCGGCGAGCTGATGCGGTGGAGCTTCGGCAATGAAGAAGTGGGTGTCAAAGCGCTTTGGCATATAGGTGGGTGTAATCCAGTGGGCATAATGGCCGAGAAGGTCGGTCGCCAGCTCCAGGTTTTCAGCCCGGATCATATCGAGGATCGGCAGTTCGCCATTTTGTAGCGGTAACCGGTATTTTTGCGATAGCTTGCCCAGTCGTTGATGGGTCACCAGTTCCCCCGTGTTCCGGTTGCGGGCGAGCAGGATATTCGCCTCCTCGAAGCTTTCGCGGATGGAGGCAACCTTGAAAGACCGCAAGGGATCCTCTCCGCGCTCGCTTTCAGGCAGAAAATCAGCTATCGCCGGATTCGTATCGCCTTCGTCAACCTTGCCGCCCGGAAACACCAGCGCGCCCGACGCGAAGTCGATCTGATGGTGGCGGACCACCATGAAGACTTCGAGGCTATCGCATTGCTTGGTGCAATTTCGGACCAGCAGAACGGTTGCCGCCGGTTTTAAAGGAACTGTATTTTCTGTCATGGAGCCCCATTGTTCTTTTTCTTTTGAGGCATTCTGCCCGAGACGGGGGCCGGGATCAACTAAATAGGCGAGATTATCAGAAAGAGACCTCAAGCGCGGCGATAATCGGCCCATAGCCGTCCTGTTGCACGACAAGGGCGCAGCCTTCGCGGCCTTGCGCGCGGATATCGGCGAGATCAAGACGGATGGTTTTCGCTGCTCCATCCCATTGACCGATGGATCTGATCTTGCGGACGATATTATGGTAGGTGATTATTTTACCTTTATTTTCGCCCCTCCGGATATCGACATCTTCTTCACGGTCCAGGTCAAAAAGCCAGAGCGTAGCCTCCCCCGATCCTGTCGGCAGAATGATATTGAGCTGATCGCCATTGAAGGACCACTCAAGCGGTAATCTTTTCGAATGGAGGGCGAGTTTGCGGATCAAAGTCTCTGCGGCGCTGCGGTCTGATCCGACGACATGCTTTGCTCCGCCGATCACCATCTGTGGGGTATAGACATAGCGGGAGCGCAGGCGTTCCCGGTATGCGTTTTGCCGGGCATCATTGGCTTCACTCGCAAAAATATCTTTCCAGCCGATGTAATCCCAATATGTAACTGCGAAGGACAGGCCGAGAACATCTGAATTGCGGACAAGCTCACCGAGGAATTCATCCGCAGGCGGACAGGAGCTGCAGCCTTGCGATGTATAAAGCTCAACAACTGTTTTTGGCTGATGTGCGCTCTCCGAAACAGCATTTCCTGCGCCCGCTATCGTAAACGCGGCAACCAGCGCAGAGAAGAGGAAATGTTTGACGCAAAGCTTGTTCATACTGCCTAACTAGACCAATATTCCATCACAGACAAATCACCTGTGAGTGAGAGGGAAGTCAATAAAAAACGGCGGCCGCGAGGGGCCGCCGTTCGTTGTCTCTCCGGCAATCTATCAGCTCGCTGACAGGTTTCTCAGAACATACTGAAGAATGCCGTCGTGCCGGTAATATTCGGCTTCATCGAGGGTATCAATACGGCACAGCAATTCGATTTCCTGTGAGGAACCGTCCGCCCGCGTGATCTTACAGCTCACCTCCATCCGTGGTGTGATGCCGTTTTCGATACCGGTCAGATCAATCACTTCGCTGCCATCGAGATTGAGCGTCTTGCGTGTGACCCCGTCAGGAAACTGCAGGGGCAGTATGCCCATGCCGACGAGGTTGGAACGGTGGATACGCTCGAAGCTTTCCGCGACAACCGCCTTGATGCCGAGCAGCAGTGTGCCCTTCGCGGCCCAGTCGCGGCTGGAACCCGTGCCATATTCCTTGCCGGCGAAGACAACCAGCGGCACGCCTTCCTCGCGGTATTTGACGGCGGCATCGTAAATCCACATCTGGGTGCCATCCGGCATGTGGCGAGTGATGCCACCTTCCGTGCCGGGGGCGACTTCATTGCGCAGTCGGATATTGGCGAAGGTGCCGCGGGTCATGACCTGATCATTCCCGCGTCGTGAACCGTAGGAGTTGAAATCCTTCGGCGCCACCTGGTGGGACTTCAGATATTCACCGGCCGGGCCGTCCGCCTTGATGGAGCCGGCGGGGGAGATATGGTCAGTCGTCACCGAATCGCCCAGCAACGCCAGAACCCGGGCGTTACGGATGTCGGAGAAGCTGCCGGGTTCCTTCTGCATGCCCTCGAAATATGGCGGATGCTGAACATAGGTGGATGTCGGATCCCAGCTATAGGTCTGCCCCTCGGCGGTTTTGATGGACTGCCAGGTCGCATCGCCGGAGAAGACATCCGCATACTGCTGCTCGAACATGTCGCGGGTGACGGCGTCGCGAACGGTCTGCTGCACTTCCGCATTGGTCGGCCAGATATCCTTCAGATAAACCGGATTGCCGTCCTTGTCGGTGCCGAGCGCATCTTTGGTAATATCGACATTGATGGAACCGGCGATGGCATAGGCAACGACCAGCGGCGGGGAGGCAAGATAGTTCGCCTTCGCCTGCGGGCTGACACGCCCTTCAAAGTTACGGTTGCCCGACAGGACGGAGCAGGCGACAAGCTCGCCTTCCGCAATGGCATCCGCAATATCCGGATCAACCGGACCGGAGTTACCGATACAGGTGGTGCAGCCGTAGCCGACGAGGTTGAAGCCGAGGGCGTCAAGATCGTCCTGCAGGCCGGCCTGGTTGAGATAGTCTGTCACAACCTTGGAACCCGGTGCGAGCGAGGTTTTCACCCATGGCTTGACCGTGAGCCCCTTGGCGAGCGCATTGCGAGCCACAAGACCGGCGGCCAACATCACACTCGGGTTTGACGTATTGGTGCAGGAGGTGATAGCCGCGATGATCACATCGCCATGACCGATCTTGTAGTCTTTGCCCTTTACGGCGATCTTCTTGTCGAGGTCGCTGGTGGTTCCGGCGAGCTCCGGCAGGGCACCCGTAAAGGCATTGGTGGCATCGGTCAGCAGCACCCGGTCCTGCGGCCGTTTCGGCCCAGCGAGGCTCGGCTCGACCGTAGAGATATCCAGTTCCAGCGTGGCGGTGAATTCCGGATCCGGCGTGTTGTTGTCACGCCACATGCCCTGCGCCTTGGCATAGGCTTCCACCAGCTTGACCCGTTTCGGATCGCGGGCGGTGAAGTTGAGATAGTTGATGGTTTCCGCATCAATCGGGAAGAAGCCGCAGGTTGCACCATATTCCGGCGCCATATTGGAGATGGTCGCGCGGTCGGCGAGGCCGAGCTCGGCAATGCCGGGACCGTAGAATTCGACGAACTTGCCGACAACGCCCTGGGCGCGCAGCATTTGCGTAACCGTGAGAACGAGGTCGGTTGCGGTTGTCCCTTCCTTCAGCTTGCCGGTCAGCTTGAAGCCGACAACTTCCGGGATCAGCATGGAGATGGGCTGGCCGAGCATGACGGCCTCCGCTTCAATCCCGCCGACGCCCCAGCCGAGAACGGCAAGGCCGTTGACCATCGTCGTATGGCTGTCAGTGCCGACCAGCGTGTCCGGATAGGCGACTTCGTTGCCGTTCTGGTCATTGGTCGTCCAGACGGTCTGGGCCAGATACTCAAGGTTGACCTGATGGCAGATGCCGGTTCCGGGCGGAACGACGCGGAAATTGTTGAAGGCTTTCTGACCCCAGCGGAGGAAGGCATAACGCTCGCCGTTTCGCTCCATTTCAATATCCACATTCTGCTTGAAGGCGGCGGCGGTGCCGAACTTGTCCACCATCACGGAATGGTCGATGACGAGATCGCACTGCGCGAGCGGATTGATCTTTTCCGGGTTACCGCCGAGGGCAACCATCGCATCGCGCATGGCGGCAAGGTCGACGACGGCGGGCACGCCAGTAAAGTCCTGCATCAGGACGCGGGCCGGGCGATAAGCAATTTCACGATCCGCCTTGCGATCTTTCAGCCAGCTGCCAAGGGCGGCCACGTCTTCCGAGGTGACGGTGCGGCCATCTTCATGGCGCAAGAGATTCTCCAGAAGAACTTTTAATGAGAAGGGGAGACGGGAAACATCTCCGAGACCGGCTTTTTCGGCTTCCGGAATGCTGTAGTAGTCATATTTGTCGCCGTCGACATCGAGTGTGCGGCGAATTTTCAGGCTGTCGTGACCAGTTGTTGTCAACGTTTCGCTCCTTGAAGGTAGGGGGGAACGGAAGATACCGATTTGTCCGGCATCAATATTATTACGGTCGGTATGTGCCCTAAATTTGAAAAATTCTCAAGTACTAAGGTTGATTCCGCCCCCCTGAATCTTTCCGAATTGTGAAATGATGGTGAAAAGGGCGGCAAGTCAGTGCCGGATTGGAAATTCAAATATTTGCCTGTCTGGTGAACTTGCTGTAGTCAAAGGGGCGGGCCTCGGCCCGGACCCTGGTCTCTTCGGAGTGATACGCCGCCGCCATGCCATTTTCCGTTCAGAATCTCGCCTGCCAGCGCGCCGATCGGCTGATTTTCGAAAAGCTGTCCTTCACATTGGCCCCCGGCGAAGCGATCTGGGTCCAGGGGCGCAATGGCGTTGGCAAGTCCTCCTTGCTGCGTATCTGTGCGCGGCTGCTGCGTCCGGCGGCGGGCCAGATATGCTGGCAGGGGGAAGATATTTTCAAAGATGCCGAGGTTTACGGTGCGGCAAGTCATTATGTGGGCCATCAGGACGCCCTTAAATCCGTCATGACCGTGCGGGAAAACATTTCCTTCTGGGCGGAGTATCATGGCGCGGCCGATGTTGATACGGCCCTTCAGGATTTTGAGCTGGAAAAATTGGCCGATACGCCCGCCGGGCTCCTCTCGCAGGGACAGAAAAAACGCAGTAATCTCGCCCGGCTTGCGGCGTCTCAGGCCACGCTCTGGATTCTCGATGAACCCTTGAGTGCCCTCGACAGGCATTTCATCGAGCTGTTCCGTGAACGGCTGCGCCGTCATCTGGAAGCGGGCGGCATGGCGTTATTCGCAACCCATCAGGATCTCGGGCTTGCAGGTATCCGCCATATCGATCTGGACGGGGGCGGCGGATGAACCGGTTTCTGAAGCTTGTCAGGCGCGATCTGACATTGGCCCTGCGGCAGGGCAGCGCGGTGACGCTCAGCCTCTCCTTCTTTGTGATGACGGTGGTGCTGTTCCCGCTTGGAGTGGGGCCGGAGCTTGGCGTACTGGCGCGGATCGGACCCGGTGTTTTGTGGGTTGCCGCGCTGCTCGCCTGTCTGCTGACGCTGGACCGGATGTTTCAGGCGGATTTCGAGGATGGTTCCCTCGACCTGCTTCTGATCGGGCCGCTACCGGTTGAAATGTTGGTTCTTGCCAAAGTGCTGGCCCACTGGCTGACGTCCATTCTGCCGCTGATCCTCATTACCCCGATCCTCGGGCTTTCCCTCAACCTGCCGCTTGACGGGATCCTCGCGCTGACGCTGGCCCTGCTGCTCGGCACCCCGACGCTCAGCCTGATCGGCGCGGTGGGGGCGGCGCTGACTGTGGCAATGCGACGCGGCGGTGTGTTGTTGTCACTGCTGGTACTTCCGCTATATATACCGGTGTTGATTTTTGGAGTTGCTGCGGTTGAGGCGGCGATCTCTATGTTACCGGCAACGCCGCATCTGCTGCTGCTGGGCGGAATATCGCTCGGTGCGTTGGTGGTGGGGCCGCTGGCGGCGGCGGCGGCCTTAAGGCTGTCCCTCTCATAGGAAAAGATCGGGGAACTGAAAGACAGGCCATGGCCATTGATTTGCACAAATACGCCAACCCGCGGCGGTATCTGTCCATACTCGGCGCAATCTATCCCTGGAGCGTCGGGCTGACGGTTGCTTTGCTGATTGCCGGGGTATACATGGCGCTGTTTGTCGCCCCGCCGGACTACCAGCAGGGAGAAACGGTACGCATCATGTTTGTGCATGTCCCGGCTGCCTGGATGGCATTGATGATCTATACAATGATGGCGATCTTTTCTGCGGTTGGCCTCATATGGAAACATCCGGTTGCGGATTTGACGGCCAAGGCGGCGGCGCCCATCGGCGCCTGCTTTACATTCCTGGCGCTGGTGACCGGCGCGCTCTGGGGGCAGCCCATGTGGGGAACCTTCTGGGTCTGGGATGCGCGGCTGACCAGCATGCTGATTCTGCTGTTTCTCTATCTCGGTTATATGGCGCTGTGGGAAAGTTTCGATGACCAGACGAAGGCGGCGAAGGCGGCGGCTATCCTGGCGCTGGTCGGAATTATCAATATCCCGATTATCAAATTTTCCGTCGACTGGTGGAACACGCTGCATCAGCCGGCCAGCGTCGCCACGATGGCGGGGCCGAAGATTCACAGTTCCATCCTGCTGCCCCTGCTGGTCATGGCGCTGGCCTATATGGCGTTCTTTGTCATGCTACTGATCATCCGGGTGCGGGCGGAAATTCTCGCCCGCCGCCTGCGCATTCTGCAGATTTCGGAGGTGAGGGAGCAATAATCCGGTTGGATGCGCTGATCGCGGCATTGTGACGCATCGGGAAGGTTGGCTTCTGTATTTTGACGGCGAAGAGGTTATATTCTGCCGGAACACAAGGGTTGAGGGTCATTTTGGATCAGGTTGCGACATTTTTCCATATGGGCGGGTATGCGCTGTATGTCTGGCCCTGCTTCTTTGTCTCGGCGGTGACGTTGCTGGCGCTTTATCTCAGAAGCCGTCAGCGCCTGAAAACGGTTGAACGTGAATTGGCAGCGGCGGAGGCGCGCCGTGGGGACAGGCAATCATCGCGCAACATGCCCGGAGCGACAGAGGGAAGCCTGTCATGAGTCGTAAAAAGCGCCGTTTATATTTTGTCCTTGCAGGGATGAGCGTCCTGGCGCTGGCCGCCGTGCTTGTCCTGACATCAATTCAGGACAGCCTCGTCTTTTTCCGTAGCCCGACTGATCTGGTGGATCAGCCGATGCCCGCCGGACGTAATTTCCGCCTCGGCGGTCTTGTTGAAGAAGGCAGCCTGGTCAAGCAAGGCGTGCGGGTGAGCTTTCGCGTGACCGATCTTAATGAGACGGTTCCGGTCACTTTTGAAGGATTGCTGCCCGATCTCTTCCGGGAGGGGCAGGGCGTCGTGACCGAAGGCGCGTTTAACGAGGACGGGATGTTTGTTGCCAGCAATGTGCTGGCAAAGCATGATGAAAATTACATGCCGCCGGAAGTTGCGGAGGCGATCAAGAAATCCGGGCAGTGGAAGCCCGAAACGGATAACTGATCCATGATTGCGGAAATCGGACAATTCGTCGTCATCCTGGCCCTGATCACCGCGATTTTTCAGGGGACGGTCCCGATGTTGGGCGCCGGGCAAGGCAGCCAGCCTATGATGGGGTTTGCCTCTAATGCCGCCCTTGTCCAGTTTGTCGCCCTCACGATTGCGTTCATCTGTCTGACCGTCGGCTATGTGACCAGCGATTTTTCCATCCTGAATGTCGCCAGCAATTCCCATTCGCTGAAACCGATGCTCTACAAGGTTAGCGGTGTCTGGGGCAATCATGAAGGCTCGCTGCTACTGTGGGCGTGGATATTGGCGCTCTTCGGGCTTGCTGTCGCTCTTTTCGGCCGCAATCTTCCCGATACACTGAAAGCGCGGGTACTGGCCGTTCAGGGGCTGATCGGCGTCGGCTTCCTGATGTTCATTCTGTTTACCTCCAATCCGTTTGAACGGCTTGATCCTGTCCCGCTTGACGGCAACGGCCTCAATCCATTACTGCAGGATCCGGGGCTCGCCTTCCATCCGCCGTTTCTCTATCTCGGGTATGTTGGGCTATCGGTAACTTTCTCCTTCGCCATCGCCGCCCTCATTGAAGGGCGGGTTGATCCGGCCTGGGCCCGCTGGGTCCGGCCCTGGACGCTGGCGGCATGGGGCTTTCTCACCATTGGAATCGCCCTTGGCTCCTGGTGGGCCTATTATGAACTGGGTTGGGGCGGCTGGTGGTTCTGGGATCCGGTTGAAAATGCGTCTTTCATGCCGTGGCTCGCGGCTACTGCGCTGCTGCACTCCGCCATTGTGGTGGAGAAGCGGGATGCTCTCAAGAACTGGACAATCCTGCTCGCCATCATTGCCTTCAGCCTCAGCCTGCTGGGAACGTTTCTGGTCCGCTCGGGCGTGCTCAATTCCGTTCATGCCTTTGCGACTGATCCGGCGCGGGGTGTCTTTATCCTGATTTTCCTGATTGTCGTGATTGGCGGCTCGCTGCTGCTGTACGGTATTCGCGCGCCGATGATGAAGGGCGGTGGCCTGTTCGCCCCGATCAGCCGTGAAGGGGCGCTGGTGCTGAACAATCTTTTGCTGTCGACGGCGACGGCGACCATTCTTCTCGGCACCCTCTATCCGATTTTTCTGGATGCCTTTACAGGCGCGAAAGTCTCTGTCGGACCGCCGTTTTTCGAGGCAACCTTCCTGCCGCTTGCCATTCCCTTGATCATTGTGATGGCCTTTGGACCCTTCATGCCATGGAAACGGGCGGACCTTGCCGGCATTCTCGCGCGCCTCAAGTTCGCATTGTTCCTTGCGCTATTGTTTGTGGGGATCATCATGTGGTGGCGTTTTGACACGCCGGTCATGGCGCTGGTCGGTATGGGGCTGTTTGGGTGGCTGTTGTTCGGATCCTTCTTTGAATGGGCGGACAGGATCAAACTGTTCCGGGGGCCGCTCTCCAAAAGCTGGAAAAGAATGATCCAGCTTCCACGTAGCGCCCATGGCATGACGGTCGCCCATATCGGGGTCGCCCTTGTCATTCTCGGCATCACGGCGTCGGAAGCCTGGCAGTCGGAACATCTCGGCGTGATGACGCCGGGGGAGACGGTGACGGTTGGCGGATATGAGTTCCGCTTTGATGGGGTGGAGACACTCGCGGGGCCGAATTATGAGGCGGATCGCGGGACTTTTCTGGCAACCAGGAACGGCGGCTCAGGCGTTTTTCTCTATCCGGAGCAACGCCGTTATACCGATCCGCCCATGGAAACGACGGAAGCGGCCATTCGCCCCATGCTGAGCGCCGATCTCTATGTTGTCGTGGGGGAGAGTGACGGACAGGGCGGCCACGCCGTGCGGATCTATCACAAACCGTTTGTCTCCTGGATATGGATCGGGTCGCTGGTCATGTTCATGGGCGGACTGTTGAGCCTCAGTGATCGCCGGTTGCGTCTTGGCGCGCCGCGTGGGGCCCGCAACCAGACCCCGCGTACCCCGGAAATGTCAGAAGCGAAGGGATAACAATGCAATTACGCTTTCTTGTTCCCGTCCTGACATTCGTCGCCATTGCTGTCGTCATGTGGTATGCGCTTTTCAATCTTAACCCGACGGAAATCCCCTCCGAGCTCGTGAGCAAGGCAGCGCCGGAATTTTCTCTTGAGGCGGTTCCGGGATATGGCCCGGGCCTTGCGAAATCCGACCTGGCGACCGGAAAGGTTGTCTTGCTGAACGTCTTCGCCTCCTGGTGTGTCGCCTGCATGGTGGAACATCCCTTTTTCATGGAGTTGAGGGAACAGGATACCGTTGATATCTACGGGCTGAATTACAAGGACACGCCGACGGCCGCGGCCGAGTGGCTGCAGCGTCACGGTAATCCCTACAAGCGCACGGGCATGGACCTGAAGGGCCGCGTTGGCATTGATTTCGGGGTCTATGGCGTCCCGGAAACCTTTGTAATCGGACCGGATGGCACCATTCTGGACAAGGTGATCGGACCGCTCACTCGGCCGATGTTTGAAATGCGGTTACGGCCGCTTCTGAAGGGAGCGGAGAGTTGAGAGCCCTCTGCCATTTGACGTTGCTCCTTTGTGTGACGCTGCCGTTCTTTGCCTTGCCTGCCGGGGCGGTCTTTCTGGATGAACGGCTCAAAGACCCGACGCAGGAAGCGCGGGCGCGGGATATCTCCGGCGATATCCGCTGTCTTGTCTGCCAAAACCAGTCCATTCTCGACAGCAATGCCGATCTCGCCAAGGATTTGCGCCAGATCGTGCGGGAGCGGATTACCCTCGGCGACAGCGATGCCGAGGTGCGCGATTATCTGGTCCGCCGTTATGGGGACTGGGTTCTGCTGGATCCGCCTTTCAAGATAACGACCTATCTTCTGTGGATCGGCCCGGCCGTTATTTTTCTCATTGGCGCTATTCTCATGATCATCTTCCTGCGCGGCAGAAGAGGACAGGCGCAGGAGGCGGCGACGGCCATAACACGCGATGAGCAGGCGGAGCTTGATCGGCTTCTCGAGACCGACAGGCCCGGGGACCGTTCATGATCTGGGTTATTCTGTCGCTTATCCTGCTGCCGGCCGTCCTCACTCTTGTCTGGCCCTTTCTGCGCCCGGCAGCGCCCGAACGGCGTCATGTCGATCAGGGACTGGGTGTTTATCGTCAGCAGCTTGACGAACTGGCGGCGGATGTGGCCGGGGGCCGCATGAGCAAGGCCGATGCGGACACCATGGAAGTCGAGATCAAACGACGCATGCTGCGGCTTGGCCGGACAGCAGGAAAACCGTCTGTAAAATCCGAAAACGGCAAGGCGTACCGCCCGGTTGCCCTGTTTCTTGCGATTGCGGTGCCGGTCGCCTGCATCGGTCTCTATCTTGATCTGGGGTCACCCGATAAACCGTCATTGCCGCTGGCGTCCCGTGATATCGCGGCGGAGCGTTTGGCGCTTCAACAGCAGGATGCGGGCGCGCTTGTTCAGCGTCTGGTGACCGCCCTCAAGGAACAGCCGGAGAATCTGGATGGCTGGATCCTGCTGGCGACCACTCTCAGCCGCATGGAGCGCTACGAACAGGCGGCGGAAACCTTTCTGAAGGCAACCATTCTGGCCCCGAACGCGGCGGAGCTTTTTGTCAGCGCCGGGGAGAATTTCTATTTCGCGGCAGAGGGTCATGTGTCGGACGCGGCGGCGGCGGCCTTTGAAAAAGCCTATGAGATTGATCCGCTCAATCCCGGGGCCCGCTATTACCTCGCCCTTCGGGAGGCGCAGGGAGGGGACACAAAGGCTGCCCTTGATGCATGGGTCGCGCTGTATCGGGACAGTCCGGCAGAGGCGCCGTTTATGCCGGTTCTCAAAAATCGGATTGAGCAGACGGCCGCAGAAACGGGCACGGATCTCGGGGATCTTTTAGTTGACAAGGAAACTATCCAATCCGGCCCTGGCCCGACACGCGAGGACATCGCCAACGCCGCCAATATGACGCCGGAGGATCGACAGGCGATGATCACCTCCATGGTGGAGGGGCTGGCGGCGCGTATGGCGGAGACGCCGGATTATGCAGGTTTGATGCGCCTCGGGCAGGTCTATGGCACTCTGGGCGAGCACGGAAAAGCCGCAGATGCCTATGCGCGGGCGCGTGAATTACGCCCCGATGATCTTGCCGCCCTCCAGAATGAAGCCTTCGCCCATGTGCAGGCCGCAGGGAAAAACGGTATTCCGCCCGCCTCCGCAGTCGATCTGTACCGGGACGTGCTGGCAAGGGACCCGGCGCATCCGCAGGCGCTCTGGTATCTTGGTGTGGCGGAAGCCGCAGCCGGAAAGCAGGTCGCCGCCCGCGGCCACTGGACGCGACTGCTTTCTGCGACAAATACGGACAGTCCGCTGCATCAGGCCGCGACGGAGGCGATAAAGAACCTTTCCGAGGCGAATAAAAATTGATAGCGTAAGTCGCTCCCGATAACAGAAATGGCAGACCAGAACGGTGGCATCGACAAACCCGGATGATTATGGTTTCGAGCGCAAGGTTCCCGCGGGGGACAATGTGGAACGGCACGTCTGTGCCGATTGCGGCTGGATTCATTATGATAATCCGAAAATCGTTGTCGGTTCGGTCGTGACCCATGGCGACAGATTCCTGCTGTGCAAGCGGGCAATCAATCCCAGAAAGGGTTTCTGGACACTGCCGGCCGGCTTTATGGAACAGAATGAAACGGCGGAAGATGGCGCAATCCGCGAAGCCTATGAAGAGGCGCTGGCAAAAATTCGCATTCGTGACCTTCTCGCGCTCTACAGCGTGACCCATATCAGTCAGGTGCAGATCATGTACCGGGCGGAGCTGGATACGCCGGAGTTCGCGGCGGGACCGGAATCGCTTGAGGTGCGGTTGTTTGCCTGGGATGAAATTCCGTGGGATGACCTTGCTTTCCCCACTGTTTATTGGGCGCTGCATCAGTTTCGGCAGGTCCGGGATCAGGACGGTTTTACCCCCTTCACCAATGCGAGTGGGGAGATGCTTGAAAAATCCCTTGAAATAATACGTCGATAACGATTTCAGATAAGGAATTCATGATGAGGAAGTTATTGGTAGCCGCCGTTGTCGGCACGGTTTCCCTGACGGGGTTGAGCCTCGGCGCCGAGGCGAGTTTTCTCGACAAGCTGCAAAAAACGATTGAGGGCAGTAGTTCCGCGGTAACGGGCGGTTCTGGCAGCGGTAGCAGCACGGTGAGCGGTCTTTCCACATCCCAGATTATAGACGGGCTGAAAGAGGCGCTGCGTGTCGGGACGGAAACGGTTGTTGGCCAGGTCGGTGCCGTCGATGGATATAATAGCGATCCGGCGATCCATATCCCGCTGCCCGAGAAAATGCAGCAGGCGCAGGCCTTGCTGAAGAAATTCGGTCTGTCCGGCCTTGCCGACGATCTGGAGACGAAGCTCAATCGCGGGGCGGAGGCGGCGGCCCCCAAGACCAAGGAAATCATCTATAACGCCATTTCCGCCATGACGCTTGAAGATGCGCAGGCGATCTATAACGGGCCCGATGATGCGGCGACGCAGTATTTCCGGAAAGTATCAACCGGGGAGCTGACGGAGACAATCCGTCCCGTCATGCAGGAAACCCTTCAGGATGTCGGCGCGCTGTCAACCTATGACAGCCTGATCTCCCAGTATAAGGATATCCCGCTGGTGCCGGATATCCGCACGGATCTGAATGATTATGCAACCGATATGGCGCTGGAGGGGCTTTTTCATTACCTCGCGGTGGAGGAAGCCGCCATCCGAAAGGATCCGGTAAAGCGCACGACGGAGATTCTCAAGACCGTCTTCGGGAACTAGGCAGAAGCCGCCGCAAGATAGGCGCGGAGTTCTTTTTCATACGGCGCAATGGATTTATAGCGCCGCATGTCGTGCTCCATGGTTTCAAGGCCACGGAGCAGGCAGGCGGCGCGATGCTTGTCTTCGGCGACTTCCGCAAGAGGATTGCTGAAAACCCGGATCGTGAAAAGTATGTCGGATGATCCCGGCAGGCGCTGCAATGTTTGCCGTTCCACCCGAAAGAACAATTTGCGGCCAATATTTTCGACAGAAATATCAGGATCGGTCACGCGTTCCTTGCGCCACCAGGCAGGCTGGAACGGAGCGTCGCTGTCATACAGGCCCCAGTTAAAGCGCTCAACCTTCTTGCCGGGTTTGAGATTGCGGAAAAACCGGTCGATCGGGCTGCCGATCCTTGCATTTAATTCCGGCACGGGCGCATGAATGGCATGCATCGGCCGCCCGATCTTGTCGGCAAGATCCCATCCGGTGGGAGCGAAGACCGACGCGGCGGCCAGCAGATAGTCACCCTTTCCTCCGTCCCGCATCAGAACGAGGTCTTCCTGCACCATGAGCGCGGCGCGGACAAGCGGGCTTTTTTCTCCTTGCCCGATGGCGTGCGCGATCAGTGTGGGGTGAAACTGCGCCATCTCTTTTTGGACAAGGGACAGGATACCCGTTTCGGCCGCATCGGTTTCCGGCGTGCTGGCATAGACCTTTTCCCGATGTTTTTGGAGCAGCCGCTGTTTTTCGAGAATTTCCTGATGATAATTCTGGTCCGGCTCAAGCCATGACCGTTCGCGTAGCGCCTGTAATCCCATCGTCAGGCGAAAATCGGCGCCATCAAGCGGGAAATAGCGAAGACTCATGCGTTTTTATCGGGCGTATCTGATTTCGCGTGGCGGGTGATCAGCGGTACCTGGGCAATGAAGAACAGGAACGTCGCGGCGGTGAAACCGAAAACCTTGATATTGACCCAGAGTTCGGTCGAAAAATTCCGCCAGATAAATTCATTTGCGACCGCCATGAGGAGAAAAAAGAAGGCGAGGCGGATCGTCAGTTTTTTCCAGCCCTCATCGGACAGATCCCAGAAATTATCGAACAATATTTTGATGAAGGATTTGCCGAGCATCAGCCCGGCAAACAGGATGGCCGCAAACAGGCCATAAATGATTGTCGGCTTCATCTTGATAAAGGTTTCATCATTGAGGTAAAGCGTCAGCCCGCCAAACACCATGACGACAACGGCCGTCACAACCGGCATCATCGGCAGGCTGCGTGTGTAATAGTAGGAGAGGGCGAGCGCGATCAGTGTCGTGACCATGATCGCCGCCGTGGCGATGAACAGATCGCCGAAATAGTAAGCCGCGAAGAAAATCAGGATCGGCCCCAGCTCGGTTGCGGGCTTCAATCCTTTTGGCATTGCGCGTCCTTCGGCCATTATTCTCTCTCTTCTCAGTGCGTGTTGTCGGCGACCCCGGCAAGGGCACGGGCGAAGTCCTGGGCAGCGAAGGGCTGTAAGTCGTCTTCTCCTTCGCCAATGCCGATGGCATGCACCGGCAGGGCGAAGCGATCCGCGATGGCGACCAGGACGCCGCCTCTGGCAGTGCCGTCGAGCTTGGTCATGACAAGGCCGGTGACATCGCAGGTCTTGCCGAATATTTCTACCTGATTAAGCGCGTTCTGCCCCGTCGTTGCATCCAGAACCAGAAGGCAGGAATGGGGCGCTTCCGGGTCCATCTTATGGAGAACGCGCAGGATCTTTTCAAGTTCCGCCATCAGGTTCGATTTGTTCTGAAGCCTGCCCGCCGTATCAATCAGCAAGAGATCGACGCCTTCCGCTTTCGCTTTTGCAAAAGCGTCATAGGCCAGCCCGGCGGCATCGCCCCCGACCTTGGTTGTCATCACTTCCGCGTCGGTGCGCTGACCCCAGATTTGCAGCTGTTCAACCGCGGCCGCGCGAAAGGTATCCCCCGCCGCCAGCATGACCTTCTTGCCCGCGCTGCTGTATTGTTTTGCAAATTTGCCGATGGTGGTCGTCTTGCCGGACCCGTTAACGCCGACGACAAGCACAACATGAGGCTTGCGTCTTTCATCAAGGGCAAAAGGCCGCGCGACGGGCTCCAGAATAGCCGCAACCTCATCGGCGAGCGCGCGGCGGATTTCGTCGGGCTCGATTTCCTTGTCATAGCGGTTGCGGGCGATGTTGGCGGCGATCCGGGCGGCGGTTGTCACCCCGAGATCAGCGCTGATCAGCAGCTCTTCCAGTTCCTCGATCACATCGTCATCGAGCTTGCGCTTGGTGAAGATATCCGTGATCCCGCCCGAGATGGCGGAGGACGAACGTTTCAGCCCGTCACGCAGGCGGCTGAACCAGCCTTTTTTCTCTGTCGTTTCACTCATGCAACATTCGCCTCGACCTTTGGTCGGGCATACAGCTTTTTCCCGTCCGTGCCGGATATGATCACCGGGATTATCGCGCCGCCCGTTGAGGTGAAGGCAAATTCGACCGGCGCATAATGTGTGGTGCGCCCCGTCGTTTCATTCTCCACCAGAACCTGCTGCTCTGTTCCGACAAGTGTGTTCAGAAAGCGCGCGAGATTGCGATCTCCTGCCTCACGTAATGCCGCCGCGCGGGATTTGCGCAAATCCCCCGGGACCTGGGGCATTTTGGCGGCGGGGGTGCCGGGGCGTGCCGAATAGGGAAATACATGCATATAGGCAATGTCGCATTCTTCAACGAGGCGCAGGCTGTTGACCGCCATCTCGTCCGTTTCCGTCGGAAAACCGGCAATGATGTCCGCGCCGAAGACAACATCCGGACGCAGGCGGCGGGCCTTCTCGACAAAGGCGTATACATCGGCACGGAGGTGACGCCGCTTCATTCTTTTCAGCACCATGTCATCGCCCGCCTGCAAACTGATATGCAAATGCGGCATCAGGCGTGGTTCCTTTTCAATCAGCCGCCACAGATCGTCATCCACTTCCACGGGATCGAGGGAGGAAAGGCGCAGTCGCTCGATCTCCGGCACGGCGGCGAGCAGGCGGCGGCACATCTGGCCAAGGGTCGGCTGGCCCGGAAGGTCTTCTCCGTAAGCTGTGATGTCAACGCCGGTCAGGACAAATTCCTTATAGCCGTTCCGGGCGAGGGAGCGGGCCTGATCAACGATGGCTCCCAACGGGACGGACCGGCTGTTGCCGCGGCCATAGGGAATAATGCAGAAGGTGCAGCGATGATTGCAGCCGTTCTGGATTTGCAGGAAGGCACGGGCGCGGCCATCGAACCCTTCGATGAGGTGCCCGGCGGTTTCCTCCGCAGACATGATGTCGTTGACCTGAACCCGTTCGGTATTATTCAGATCGAAAGCCGCTGGTTCCAGCTTTTCCATATTGCCGAGGACCTGATCCACCTCTGGCATTTTGGTGAATTGATTGGGGTTCGTCTGGGCGGCGCAGCCGGTAACGATGATCCGGGCATCGGGGTTTTCGCGTTTTGCACGGCGGACGGCCTGTCGTGCCTGCCGCTCCGCTTCCTTGGTGACGGCGCAGCTGTTGATGATGACAGCATTGGTCATACCGGCCGAGATGGCATGACCGCGCATGACCTCTGATTCATAGGTGTTGAGGCGGCAGCCGAAGGTGATGATCTCCGGTGAGGCGAGGGGCTTGCTCTCTCCCATCAGGCGGCCCCTCTCAGGAGGTTATCATCCAGAACGCCGTGATAGGACGTGGCAATCGGTCCTCCCATCAGGACATGGCCGTTTTCGGCAATGCTGAGATCAAGCGGGCCACCATTCAGATGCAGGCGCGCCGCCGTGCCCGCCAGGCCGCGGAGATTAAGGGCAACCATAGTCGCGCAGGCGGCAGAGCCGCAGGCAAGGGTTATGCCGACTCCGCGTTCCCAGACCCGCAGGCGAAAGTCGCCGTTCGGCATTTTGCTGACAACACTAATATTGGCTTTTCGTGGGAACACCGGATCGGTTTCTGCCATCGGCCCCCATTTTTCAAGATCGACGCTGTCCGCATTCTCAACGAAAAAGACAGCATGGGGATTGCCCATATTGACGGCAACGGGATCACTGAGCGGGCCAAGGGTGAGGTTAACATGCGCCGTATCCTCGGGGCGGGCGAGGGGGATGTCCTGCCAGCCAAGCTTCGGCGCACCCATGTCGATAATGATATGGCGGCGATCCAGGCTGGTTCCGCTCAGCAGTCCGGCCCGTGTCTCGATCAGGACATCATTGCGGTCCGCCTCTTCCATCAGCAGATAGGCAACGCAGCGGGTGGCGTTGCCGCAGGCCTCGGCCTCGCTGCCATCCGAATTGTAGATCCGCATGAAGATATCGGCGGGACCTGTTGTCGGCTCCATCACGATAAGCTGGTCATAACCGACCCCGCGATGCCTGTCGCCTATGGCGCGCAGCGATGCCGGGGCAAGGTCCGGCAGGCGCGTCCGGCCGTCAATGATCACAAAGTCATTGCCAAGGCCATGCATCTTGATGAAGGGTATCTGTTCCATACCCCGCGATATAGGCGTTTCGGCGGCTCCGGTCCAGAAGATTTATATGTGTTAGTGGCGGTTCTGCTTGACTTATGCCGGGGGCTGTGGCTAATTCCGCCTCATCACGGCAATTGAGTCGCACATAGAAGTACCCAAGATGGTATCCGCCAGCCCGCGAGTTTTCGCGCCCTGGCGTTTTTTGCGTTGTGTGATTAGGCGGCCGGGATCAGGAATTTGAACCGGATTTTGAACGGGCCTTGACCATATGTTCGAAAATTTGACAGGCAGACTGGGCGATGTTTTAGGTCGTCTCACCAAGCGCGGCGCACTGACCGAGGCGGATGTCTCGGAAGCCCTGCGGGAAGTGCGCGTCGCCCTGCTTGAGGCGGATGTGGCGCTGCCTGTTGTCAAAAGCTTCATCAAGCGGGTCAAGACCAAGGCCGTTGGGACCGAAGTTCTGAAGTCCGTCAATCCGGCGCAGATGGTCATCAAGGTCGTTCACGATCAACTGGTTGAGATGCTGGGTTCCGAGCAGCAAGAACTCAATCTCGTTGCCGTGCCGCCGGTCGTTTACATGATGGTCGGCCTCCAGGGTTCGGGTAAAACCACCTCGACCGCGAAGATCGCCAAATGGCTGACGGATAAAAAAGACAAGAAAGTCCTGATGGCCTCGCTGGACGTGCGTCGTCCGGCCGCGCAGGAGCAGCTCAAGATCCTCGGGGAGCAGACCGGCATTGCGACGCTTCCCATTATCGCCGGACAGATGCCGGTCGATATCGCCAAGCGGGCCCTGCAGTCGGCCAGGCTACAGGGCGCCGATGTCGTGATGCTGGACACGGCGGGCCGTCTGCATGTGGACGAATCCCTGATGACGGAGATGCAGGCCGTCCATCGGGAAACATCGCCGACGGAAACGCTCCTTGTTGTTGACAGCCTGACCGGTCAGGACGCTGTTAATGTCGCGGAACAGTTCAAGTCCCGTGTCGATGTGACCGGTATCGTCATGACGCGTATTGACGGCGATGGCCGTGGCGGTGCGGCGCTTTCCATGCGCGAAGTCACCGGCTGCCCCATCAAGCTGCTCGGTACCGGTGAGAAGATTGATGCGCTGGAAGCGTTCCATCCGGATCGTATCGCCAACCGTATTCTCGGCATGGGCGATATCGTTTCGCTGGTCGAAAAGGCGGCGGAGACAATCGAGAAGGACGAGGCAGAAAAGCTTGCCCTCAAAATGCAGAAGGGCAATTTCGATCTCGACGATCTTGCAAGCCAGCTTCGCCAGATGCGCAAGATGGGCGGGATGAGCAGCCTGGTCGGCATGCTGCCGGGCATCGGCAAGATGAAGAAGCAGCTGGATTCCGCCAACCTTGATGACCGCCTGCTGGTTCGTCAGGAGGCGATGATCCAGTCCATGACGCCGAAAGAGCGTCGTAACCCCCAAATCATTGCCGCCTCACGCAAGAAACGTATTGCCGCAGGCTCCGGCATGACTGTTCAGGATGTCAACCGTTTGCTGAAACAGCATAAGCAGATGGCTGACATGATGAAAAAAGTGAAAAAACTGGGAAAGAAGGGCATTGCCCGCGGCGGCATGCAGGGCCTTCTTCCTCCCGGAATGAAGTTTTAACCGAAATCTAGTCTGTCAAAGGAAAGAACCTATTATGGCACTTAAAATTCGCCTTACTCGTCAGGGTGCGAAAAAGCGTCCCTTCTACCGCGTCGTTGTTGCAGAAGCCAGCAGCCCGCGCGATGGACGGTATATTGAGCGGCTCGGAACCTATAATCCGATGCTGCCGAAAGATCATGCGGAACGTGTGTCGTTGAACGCAGAGCGTATCCAGCACTGGATTGGCAATGGCGCCAAGGCGACGGACCGTGTTGCCCGCCTGATGGCGACGGCAGGGCTGAATGAAGCGCCTCAGCGCAACAACCCGCAGAAAGCAAAACCGAAAGCAAAGGCGCAGGAGCGTCTGCGCGAGCAGGAAGAGGCCCGCAAGGCGGCTGAGGAAGCTGCTGCAGAAGCTGCCGCCGCCGAAAAGGAAGCTGCGGAAGCTCCTGCTGAAGAAGCTCCGGCAGAAGACGCAGAACAGCCATCTGAGGCGTGAAGGTAGAGGATCGTGCCAGAGGCGGACATGTTGCTGCTGGGCGTGATCGTCGGGGCAAAGGGCATTCGGGGAGAGGTGAAGATCAAAAGCTTTACCGAAGCCCCGGAGGATATCGCCGCCTACGGCCCCTTGCAGGACGCGTCCGGAAAGACGACATTTGATATCAAGGTCGTCGGCCTCAGCAAAGGTTTGCCGGTGGTGCGGATTGCGGGTATATCAGATCGCAATGCGGCGGAAGCTCTGAAAGGAACGGAGCTTTTTGTTGCCCGGGAACGTTTGCCCGAGACGGAAGACGCGGAAGAATACTATCATGCGGACCTGATCGGCCTGTCGGTATTCTTCAAGGAGGGAACGAAATTCGGTACGGTGCTGCGTCTTTTTGACTTTGGTGCCGGGGATATGCTGGAAATCGTTCCGCAAGGAAAAGGCGCCAGGGAGGCGGTACTGGTTCCCTTTACCGCCGAGATGGTGCCGGAGGTGGATGTTGCCGGTGGCAGGATGGTTATAGAGCCGGGAGAGGATTTCTTCTTAGTCCCCAACCGGTCGGAAGAAACCTCCGGTGAATGACGCTGGATAGAAAACGGGATGAGGAACGCAGATGGTGTGGACAGCCCATATCCTGAGCCTTTTCCCGGAAATGTTTCCGGGGCCGCTCGGATGCAGTCTGGCGGGCAAGGGGCTTGAACGGGGCGATTGGGCAATGACGGTCACGGATATCCGTGATTACGCTACGGACCGGCACCGCACTGTGGATGACAGCCCGTTTGGCGGCGGCGCCGGGATGGTGATGCGGCCTGATATAGTGGGGGCGGCCATTGATGCGGCGCGCAAGGGCAGTGATGGGGTCACGAAAGTGGTCTATTTCAGTCCGCGCGGCCGGGTGATGGATCAGGCTCTCGTTCGGGAGCTGGCCGAGGGGCCGGGGGCTATTCTGCTCTGCGGGCGCTTCGAAGGGGTGGATCAGCGTGTGCTGGACGCTCGCGATGTGGAGGAAGTCAGCCTGGGTGACTTCATCCTGTCGGGCGGCGAGATTGCGGCGCTGGCCCTGATGGATGCGGTGGTGCGATTGCTGCCCGGCGTGACGGGAAACAGCGCATCGCTGGAGGAAGAAAGTTTTGCGGACGGGTTGCTGGAATATTCCCATTATACCCGCCCGCCGGTCTGGGAAGGCCGATCGGTTCCGGAGGTTCTGCTCTCGGGCCATCATGAGAAGATCAGGGAGTGGCGGCAGCGCCAGTCCGAAGAATTGACGAAGGAACGAAGGCGGGACCTGTGGGACCGTCACAAAGGTAATTTTTGAAAAAAGGGTGACACCAATGAATATGGTTGAAAAGCTTGAGCAGGAGCAAATCGAGAAACTGACGGCGGAACGTCCCGTGCCCGAGTTTCGTCCCGGCGACACCGTTCGGGTTCATGTGAAGGTTGTTGAAGGCGCGCGTGAGCGTGTTCAGGCCTTCGAAGGCATCTGCATTGCGCGTAACGGCGGTGGTATCAATGCCAACTTCACGGTGCGCAAGATTTCCTACGGCGAAGGCGTTGAACGTATCTTCCCGCTCTATTCGCCGCGTATCGACCGCATCGAACTGGTGCGTCAGGGCGTGGTTCGTCGTGCGAAGCTCTATTACCTGCGCGAACTGCGCGGCAAGAAGGCCCGTATTCGCGAGCGTCGTGAAGACCGTTATGCGGAAAAGGGCGGCGAATAAGCCGCTCGCAGATCTGCGCGGGAGTATACGCGGGAATTGAATGACAAGAATAACTGACGATTGATGAGGACGGAAAATGGGAAAGCCTAGAACCTTGTATGACAAAATCTGGGATAGTCATGTTGTCGATAAATTACAGGATGACGCCTATATTCTATACATTGATCGTCATCTTGTTCATGAAGTAACCAGCCCGCAGGCCTTTGAAGGTTTGCGCACCAGCGGCCGCAAGGTGCGCCGTGCCGAAGCAACCTTTGCCGTCGCCGATCATAACGTGCCGACCAAGGATATCGAGAAGGGTATTACCGATCCTGAAAGCCGTTTGCAGGTGGAAACACTTGAAGCCAACACGGCCGAATTTGGTGTGCCGTACTTTTCCATGACCGATGACCGGCGCGGGATCGTGCATATCATCGGCCCGGAACAGGGGCTCACCCTGCCAGGCATGACCATTGTTTGTGGTGATTCCCATACCTCCACCCATGGCGCCTTCGGATCGCTCGCACATGGTATCGGCACGTCCGAGGTTGAGCATGTGCTGGCAACGCAGACGCTGGTGCAGGAAAAAGCGAAAAACATGCGGGTGACGGTGAAAGGGGAGGCTCCCTTCGGCGTGACGGCAAAGGATATCGCCCTCGCCATTATCGGCAAGATCGGCACTGCAGGGGGCACTGGTCATGTGATTGAATATACCGGCGAGGCGGTGCGCGCCCTTTCCATGGAAGGACGGATGACCCTTTGTAACATGACCATCGAGGCAGGCGCCCGCGCCGGACTTGTCGCACCGGACGAAACGACCTTTGAATATATCAAGGGGCGTCCCTATGCACCCAAGGGGGCGGTCTATGAGCAGGCGGTCGAGTATTGGAAGACGCTGAAGACCGACGAAGGTGCGCATTTCGACAAGGAAGTCGAGATCGATGCTGGCGAACTGATCCCCTATGTCACCTGGGGAACCAGCCCCGAGGATGCCTTGCCGATCAACGGCCATGTCCCGGCACCCTCCGATTTTGCGGACGCAGGCAAGCGCGGCGCGGCGGAGCGGGCCCTGAAATATATGGGGCTGACGGCGGGTATGAAGCTTGCCGATATCGAGGTGGATCATGTCTTCATCGGCTCCTGCACCAATGGCCGGATTGAAGACTTGCGCGCCGTTGCCAAGATTGTCGAAGGCCGCAAGGTGAAGGATACCGTGAATGCCATCATCGTGCCGGGCTCGGGCCTTGTGAAATTGCAGGCGGAGGCCGAAGGTCTCGACAAGATATTTGAAGCGGCGGGTTTTGAATGGCGGCAGCCCGGCTGTTCCATGTGCCTTGCCATGAATGCGGACAAGCTGAATGAGGGCGATCGTTGCGCCTCCACCTCCAACCGTAACTTCGAAGGGCGACAGGGCCGCGGCGGTCGCACGCATCTGGTCAGCCCGGCAATGGCGGCGGCGGCGGCGGTGACCGGCCATCTGACGGACGTGCGTGACTTGTACAAGGGGAACTGATAATGGAAAAATTCAATAAGCTGACGGCCGTTGCCGCCCCCATGCCGCTTGTCAATATCGACACGGACATGATCATCCCCAAGCAGTATCTGAAAACCATTCAGCGGGCCGGTCTCGGCAAGAATCTGTTTGCCGAAATGCGTTATGACAATGACGGCAAAGAGGTTGAAGATTTTGTCCTCAACCAGCCCGCTTACCGCAAGGCGGAAATTCTGGTGGCGGGAGACAACTTCGGCTGCGGTTCCAGCCGCGAGCACGCCCCCTGGGCGCTGCTTGACTACGGCATTCGCTGCGTCATTTCCACGAGTTTTGCGGATATTTTCTATAACAACTGTTTCCGCAATGGCATCCTGCCGATTGAAGTGTCGCAGGAAGATCTGGGCAAGTTGATGGAAGATGCGTCACGGGGCGCCAATGCGACCATTTCCGTCGATCTGGAAGCACAGGAAATCAGAGGGCCAGACGGCGGTGTGATCAAATTCGAAATCGACCAGTTCAACAAGCAGTGCCTGTTGGAAGGTCTCGATGAAATCGGCTTGACCCTGCGTAAGGAAAATAAGGTTGAGGAGTTCGAAAACTCCCGCAAGCTCACCCAGCCCTGGCTCTAAACTCTGCTCCGGAAAAAAAGAAAGTTAGCAAAATGGCATCAAACAAATCTCTGTTGATCCTGCCGGGTGACGGCATTGGTCCCGAAGCAATGGGCGAGGTCCGGCGTATCGTCGACTGGATGGAAAAGAACCGCGCTGTCTCCTTTGATATCGATGAAGACCTTGTCGGCGGTAGTTCCATTGACAAGCACGGCGTGCCGGTTACCGATGAGGTGGTGGCAAAGGCGCAGAATGTGGATGCGGTTCTGCTGGGCGCCGTTGGCGGCCCGAAATGGGATAATTTTGATTTTTCGATCAAGCCGGAACGCGGTCTTCTGCGTCTTCGCAAGGATCTGGAGCTGTTCGCCAATCTGCGTCCGGCGGTGTGCTTCGATGCGCTGGTGGATGCCTCCAGCCTGAAGCCGGAGCTGGTCAGTGGCCTCGACATCATGATCGTGCGTGAGCTGACCGGGGGCGTCTATTTCGGGGAACCGCGCGGCATTGAAGATCTGGGCAACGGCATCCGTCGCGGCGTAAACACGCAGGTGTATACAACACCGGAAATCCAGCGTGTCGCCCGTGTTGCATTCGAGCTTGCAAAGAAGCGGAATAACCGCGTTTGTTCCAGCGAGAAGGCCAATGTCATGGAATCGGGCGTCCTCTGGCGTGAAGAGGTTCAGAAAATTCACGATACGGAATTCCCGGAAGTGGAGCTGAGCCATATGTATGCGGACGCTGCCGCGATGGAACTTGTCCGCAAGCCCAAACAGTTTGACGTCATTGTTACCGATAACCTGTTCGGTGACATTCTGTCTGACTGCGCGGCGATGCTGACCGGTTCGCTCGGCATGCTGCCTTCCGCCTCTCTCGGCGATGTTGATGAGACGGGGCGGCGCAAAGCACTTTATGAGCCGGTTCATGGCTCGGCCCCGGATATTGCCGGAAAAGGCATTGCCAACCCGATTGCCACCATCCTCTCCTACGGCATGGCGTTGCGTTATAGCTTCGATATGGGCGCCGAGGCGGACCTTGTTGAAGGCGCCGTGCAGAAAGTACTTGCAAGTGGCATTCGGACTGGCGATATCATGTCTAAGGGCATGACGCAGGTATCAACCCAGGAAATGGGGGATGCCATTCTCCGGGAGCTGGACAAGGCCAACGGGTAATCTCTGCGGATTGCACGATTGACTTAACCCCTGCTGCGAAAGTGGCGGGAAACGGAAAGATAAGGATTATGGGATACAGAGTTGCGGTAGTCGGCGCCACCGGGAATGTGGGCCGCGAAATGCTGAATATTTTGCATGAAAGACAGTTTCCGGTGACGGAAGTTATCGCGCTCGCGTCGAAACGTTCCGTCGGGCGCGAGGTTGCCTTTGGTGATAAAAAGCTGAAGGTCAAAGCTCTGGATGATTTCAACTTCACAGGGACAGATTTCGCTCTTTTCTCTGCGGGCGGTTCCGTTGCGGCCAAATTCGCCCCTATCGCGGCGGCGCAGGGGTGCATTGTCATTGATAATTCCTCCCACTTTCGTATGGACCCGGATGTGCCGCTGGTCGTGCCGGAAGTGAACGCGGCTGCGGCGGCGGGATATACGAAGAAGAATATCATCGCCAACCCGAACTGTTCCACGGCGCAGCTTGTTGTGGCGTTGAAGCCGCTGCATGACGTGGCGACAATCAAACGCGTTGTAGTCTCGACCTATCAGTCAACTTCCGGCGCCGGTAATGAAGCAATGGATGAGCTGTTTACCCAGACGAAGGGTATTTATGTTAACGACACGCCGACGCCGGAAAAATTCACCAAGCAGATTGCGTTTAACGTGATTCCGCATATCGACGTCTTCATGGATGATCGTTACACCAAGGAAGAATGGAAGATGATGGTCGAAACAAAGAAGATTGTTGACCCCGCCATCAAGCTGACAGCAACCTGCGTGCGGGTGCCGACCTTTGTTGGCCATGCGGAAAGCGTGAATATTGAATTTGAACGAGAGCTTTCGGCAGATCGGGCCCGGGAAATTCTTCGTGAATCGCCGGGGATCATGGTTGTCGATAACCCGGAAGAGAATGGCTACATCACGCCCGTCGAATGTGTCGGCGATTATGCGACCTTTATCTCGCGTATCCGCGATGATGCGACGATTGAAAATGGCATCAATCTCTGGTGCGTGTCGGACAACCTCCGTAAGGGGGCCGCGCTCAACACGGTGCAGATTGCAGAGCTGGTCGGGCGGGAATATCTGAAAAAAGCCGCTTGATCCAAGACAGCATGAAGAAATACCAGGCCGGAGAGTGGGAAGACCCCTCTCCGGCTTGTTCGTTTTCAGATGGTGCCCTAACTTGTATCGGGTGGACCAGTTCTGTCATGGGGCAATCGGGAGGGGATATTATGAGATGCAGCATTATCAAGATCGTGAGTGCCGGTATCAGTATGATGCTGCTGTTCCTTCTGGGCCTATCAAGCGCGTTGGCGGCAGATCGATATGTCAATCCGGCCAGCCAGACTGAGGGGGATGGCAGCCGCGAGGCACCCTGGAGTGATTTGCAAAGGGTTGTGGATCGAAAACTGATCAATTCGGGTGACAGGGTGTTACTTTCCGGTGGATCTTATGGCCGGTTGCATATAAAGGGCCTTGATTTTCCCGAGCGGACAATCCTTGAAGCCGCAGGGGATGATCAGCCGGTTTTTGAAATGATTGAAATTCTTCGCAGTCGGAATCTCGTGCTGAAAGGGCTGACCGTCACATCAGGCGGGCGAGCAAGGCCAGAAGATCGATCTCACATCAGAATTGATAAGCACTCACGCGATATCGTGATCTCAGATTCCCGCATTTTTACAGTTGAAGACGCGTCAGACTGGACCGCAGCCGACTGGGATGAAAAGTCGATGGACGGCATTCTCTCCGAAGCAGAATTCACGGAAGCGCGTAATAACCTTATACGGAATGTCCGGTTTGGGATTGCTGTTCATGGAAACAATAGTGTTGTCATTGGCAATGAAGTGGTGAATTTTGCCGGTGACGGGCTTCGCGGTCTTGGCGATTACAGTCTGTTTGAAGATAATGTCGTCAAGAATTGTTACCAGGTTAATAGCAACCATGCGGATGGATTTCAGTCCTGGTCAGTCGGCCCGGATGGAAAGCCGGCAACAGGTGTGATCCGGGGGGTGACGCTCCGCCGGAATTTGATCCTGAATTATGAAAACTTTCACCAACCTTACGTTTGCAAGTTACAGGGGATTGGCCTTTTCGGCGGCGTTTACGAAGACTGGACCATCGAGAATAATATCGTAGTTGTGAATAACTGGCATGGGATTACCGCCTATGGCTTACGTGCAAGCCGGATTGTGAACAACACGGTTGTGGAGATTGATTTTTCGCCACCCGGCCCCGCCGCGATAAATATAATTTCCGATACAGACGGTATTCCGGAAATGAAAAACCTGCTGATCAACAATATCGCCCCAAGATATAGTATTGACGGTGAGGGTGTTGAAAGCACCGGAAATCTTGAAATCGGCGATTTTGATGAGGTCTTTGTGGATATGGATAAGGGAGACTATCGGCTGCCCGATGACAGCGATGCCATAGATGCGGGGGTTGAGGTTCAAAATATGACCCAGGACTATTTCGGCAACCCGCGGCCTGTAGGGAAAGCTATGGATGCCGGCGCTGTGGAGCGGCAAAACTGACGTTGCACCGCCGATAGACGGAAAACTGCCGTTATATATGTCCCTTTTCATTGCGTCGCAGCAAAAACTTATTATGATGCGGCAGCATTTTCAATTCGCTGCAGACAATCGAAAAGGGCATCGCGCCCGAGGGATAAATCATGACAAAAAACATCCGCCCCCGCCGTTCCGTTCTGTATATGCCGGGTTCCAACGCCCGGGCGCAGGAAAAAGCGAGGAGCTTGGCTGCTGATGCGCTCATTCTCGACCTTGAAGATGCCGTTGCGCCGGACGCCAAGGTGGACGCGCGCGGGATCGTCTGCGCCAATGCCGCCTCGGGAGAATACGGCAAACGGGAGATCATCATTCGGGTGAACGGCCTTGATACCCCGTGGGGGAAGGATGACATTATCGCGGCATCCAAGGCGGGGCCGGACGCGATCCTGCTGCCGAAGGTGGAAAGCGCGGCGCAGGTTCATGAGATGGAAAAAATCATGAAAGAGGCTGGCGCGCCTTCAAAAACGACGATCTGGTGCATGATGGAGACTCCGCTCGGTATTCTGAAAGCGGAAGAAATCGCCGGTGCCAGCCCGCTGGTGGATTGCTTTGTGATGGGGACGTCGGATCTTGTGAAGGAGCTTCAGGCCCAGCATACGCCGATGCGTCTACCGGTCATCACATCACTGGGTATCTGTCTTCTCGCCGGTCGTGCCTATGGGCTGACGGTTCTGGATGGTGTCTATCTCGATCTCGGGGATGAGGAAGGCTATCATGCCGCCTGCGTGCAGGGGTTGGAGCTCGGTTTTGATGGAAAAACCCTGATCCATCCGAAGCAGCTCGCCTCCGCCAATGAAGTTTTCGCCCCTTCCGAAGAGGAGGTGGCGCTTTCCCGCCGGATTATCGAGGCATTTGAGGCCGCCCAGAAGGAAGGCAAGGGGGTTGTGCTGGTCGATGGCAAGCTGATCGAAAATCTGCATGTGGACATCGCCAAGGCGAAGGTTGCCATGGCCGATGCCATTGCTGCCGCTGCTGAATAAGGAGCGAGAAAATGAGCAAAACCAATCCCGGAAATTATTTTGAAGATTTCAAGGTCGGGCAGGTGCTGGACCATGCAACGCCCCGGACGATTACGGAAGGCGATGTTTCCCTCTACACGGCGCTTTATGGCAGCCGTTTTGCCTTGCAGTCTGCCGACAGCTTCGCAATGGATTGTGGTCTTGAGGCGGCGCCGATTGATGACTTGCTGGTCTTCCATATCGTGTTCGGCAAGACGGTGCCGGATATTTCGCTGAATGCTGTTGCCAATCTCGGTTATGCGGATGTGCAGTTCAAGTCGCCTGTCTTTCCGGGCGATACGGTGAAGACCAGCTCGACGGTCATCGGCCTCAAGGAAAATTCCAATGGCAAGACAGGCGTTGTCTATGTCCGCTCCATCGGAACCAACCAGATGGGGGCCATCGTACTTGATTATGTCCGCTGGGTGATGGTTCACAAGAAGGATCATAACGCCCCCGCGCCGAAGGAAGTGGTGCCGGATCTGCCTGCCCGCGTTGATCCTGCCGTGCTTTCCGTGCCCGAAGGCCTCGACTTCTCCGCCTATAATGCGACGCTTGCCGGCTCCCCCCATTATTTTGAGGATTACGAAGTCGGGGAAAAGATCGACCATGTGGATGGCATGACCATTGAGGAAGCCGAACATATGATGGCGACGCGGCTGTATCAGAACACGGCCAAGGTCCATTTTAATCAGGACCAGATGAAGGATGACCGTTTCGGTCGCCGCCTGATCTATGGCGGGCATATCATCAGCCTGGCGCGGGCGCTTTCTTTCAACGGTCTGGCTAATGCCCAGCTTGTGGCGGCCATCAATGGAGGCTCGCACACCGCGCCGACGTTTGCCGGTCACACCATCTATGCCTGGAGTGAAGTTCTGGAAAAAGCCGATCTTGCCGATAATGCAACGGCGGGCGCGCTTCGTATCCGCACGCTGGCGACAAAGGACAAACCCTGTGACAGTTACCCGGACAAGCTGGAAGACGGCAAGCGCGATCCGTCCGTCGTGCTGGACCTTGATTATTGGGTGATCTTGCCAAAAAGACCGAACGGGGTGTAAAAAGCGTACAGCTCTATTGACTTGCCAAAGAGGAGGCTTAAACTCCTCGGTTAAAATTAGAATAATTATGGAAAATTATCATCGAGAAAGATTTCCTCATGGCGAAAATTGAAAGACCGCTCTCGCCGCATCTGCAAATTTACAAACCGCAGATTACGATGGTGACCTCGATCACCCATCGGGCAACGGGCATCGCGCTTGGAGTGGGAACCCTGTTGCTGGCCTGGTGGCTGATTGCGATTGCCAGCGGACCGGAGGCTTACGCCACTGTCAGCGCCTTTATCTCCTCCTGGTTTGGACAGATTATCCTTTTCGGATTTACCTGGTCGCTATTCTACCACCTTTGCAATGGTATCCGGCATCTGTTCTGGGACGCAGGTAAGGGGTTTGAACTGCCAACCATGCGCAAATCGGGCATGATCGCCATCATCGCTTCCGTGGTGTTGACGTTGCTCACCTGGATTGTCGCCTACGCAATGGGAGCCTGAGCCATGGGAATGAGAGCCCCTCTTAAGAATGTTCGCGGACTTGGTTCCGCCAAGGAAGGCACCACTCACTGGTGGCATCAGAAGGTGACGGCGGTGGCCATGATCCCGCTGTTCGTGATCGGTCTGGCCTATGTCATCTGCCTTGTCGGTGCGGATTATGCGACGGTCTACAATACGCTCAGCAAGCCGTTTGCATCGCTGGTATTGCTGCTGATGATTGTGGCAACTTTCTATCATCTCAAGCTCGGCCTTCAGGTGGTGATTGAAGATTATATCCATACGGAAAGCACCAAGTTCATTCTCTTGCTGCTCAACAGTTTTGTCTGCGCGGTCGTTGGTCTGGCCGCGGCGCTTGCTGTACTGAAGCTTGCGCTCGGGGGTTAAAGTAACAAGATGTCAGAAGCCTATCCAATAATCGAACATAAATATGACGTGGTTGTCGTCGGTGCGGGCGGCGCGGGCTTGCGCGCGACCATGGGCATGGCGGCGGCCGGTCTGAAAACGGCGGCCGTCACCAAGGTTTTCCCGACCCGCAGCCATACCGTGGCGGCGCAGGGCGGTATCTCCGCCTCCCTCGGCAATATGGGGGAAGATAACTGGCAGTGGCATATGTTTGACACCGTCAAGGGGTCCGACTGGCTCGGCGATCAGGATGCCATTGAATATATGTGCCGTGAAGCACCCGCCGCCGTGCTGGAGCTGGAGCAGTTCGGTATGCCGTTCAGCCGTACGGAAGAAGGCAAAATCTATCAGCGTGCGTTTGGCGGCATGACGACCCAGTTTGGCGAAGGCCCGGCGGCCCAGCGAACCTGCGCGGCCGCCGACCGGACAGGTCACGCCATGCTGCATACGCTCTACAGCCAGAGCCTGAAGCACGATACTCAGTTTTTCATTGAGTATTTCGCGCTCGATCTGATCATGGACAAGGACGGTTCCTGCAAGGGTGTGCTGTGTCTCAGCCTTGAAGATGGCTCGCTCCACCTCTTCCGCGCACATATGGTTGTGCTGGCGACAGGCGGTTTTGGCCGGGCTTATTTCAGCTGCACCTCCGCCCACACCTGCACGGGTGACGGGGGCGGCATGGTGCTGCGCGCCGGTCTGCCGCTTCAGGATATGGAATTCACACAGTTCCACCCGACCGGAATTTATGGCGCGGGCTGCCTGATCACGGAAGGCGTGCGCGGGGAGGGCGGCTTCCTTGTCAATGGTGAGGGCGAACGTTTCATGGAGCGTTATGCGCCCCATGCGAAGGACCTTGCGAGCCGTGACGTTGTCAGCCGTTCCATGACGCTTGAAATTCGTGAGGGACGCGGTGTTGGCCCGCGCAAGGATCATATCTATCTGCATCTGGATCATCTGGATCCGAATATGATTGATGAGCGTCTGCCGGGTATTTCCGAAAGCGCTCGTATTTTTGCCGGTGTGGATGTGCATAAGGAACCGATCCCGGTTCTGCCGACAGTGCATTACAATATGGGCGGTATCCCGACCAACTATCATGCGGAAGTGGTTGATCTGAAGGATGGCAATCCCGATGCAATCGTTCCTGGCCTCATGGCTGTCGGTGAGGCGGCCTGCGTTTCCGTTCACGGGGCGAACCGCCTGGGTTCCAACTCCCTGATTGACCTTGTGGTGTTTGGCCGCGCGGCCGCACTCCGGGCCAAGGATATCATCAAGCCCGGTCAGGCGCATGCGCCGCTTCCCGCCGACGCCTGTGATGCGGCACTGGGTCGTCTGGACGGTTTCCGTCATGCGAATGGCAGCCTGTCAACGGCCACCATCCGCGACAATATGCAACGTGTGATGCAGGAGGACTGTGCGGTCTTCCGGACCAGCAAATCCCTTGCCGAAGGGGTTGAGAAAATCAACAAGGTCTGGGAACAGATGCCGGAAATCAAGACAACGGACCGGTCACTGATTTGGAATTCGGACCTTGTGGAAACGCTGGAGCTGGATAACCTGATCCGTCAGGCTGTTGTCTCCATGACGGCGGCGGAAAACCGTAAAGAGAGCCGCGGCGCCCATGCGCATGAGGATTTTCCGGACCGGGATGACGAAAACTGGATGAAGCACACGCTCACCTATCACAGCGATGAGGGCGGAGTGAAAATCGATTACCGGCCGGTACATGATTATACGCTGACCGATGAAATTGCTTATATCAAACCAAAAGCGCGCGTTTACTAAGGGCGTTAGGGATGAAACATGGTTGAACTGACATTACCTAAAAATTCACGGGTTGGCACCGGCAAGACGCATACGAAACCGGATGGTGCAAAGAACCTGAAGACATTCAATGTCTACCGCTGGTCTCCCGATGATGACAAGAATCCGGCCATCGACACTTACTATGTGGATCTGGATACTTGTGGTCCAATGATCCTGGACGGTCTGATCAAGATCAAGAACGAGATTGATCCGACCCTGACGTTCCGCCGTTCCTGCCGTGAAGGCATCTGCGGCTCCTGCGCCATGAATATCAACGGAACGAACACACTGGCCTGCACGACGGGTATGGATGAGTTTAATGGCGACATTAACATCTATCCGTTGCCGCATCAGCCGGTGGTGAAGGATCTGGTCCCTGATCTCACCAATTTCTATGCGCAGTATGCGTCGATCCAGCCATGGCTGCAGGCCGAGACGCCGTCCCCGTCGAAGGAGCGGCTGCAATCCAAGGAGGATCGTGAAAAGCTGGATGGGCTTTACGAATGTATCCTTTGTGCCTGCTGTTCCACGTCCTGCCCGAGCTACTGGTGGAATTCGGACCGGTTCCTGGGTCCAGCCATCCTGCTTCAGGCCTACCGCTGGATCATCGACAGCCGCGATGAGCATACCGGGGAGCGTCTCGATAATCTGGAAGACCCGTTCCGCCTCTATCGCTGCCATACGATTATGAACTGCGCCAACACCTGTCCGAAGGGCCTGAACCCGGCCAAGGCGATTGCCGAGATCAAGAAGATGATGGTGGAACGGCGCTAGGCATAAGTGGTTCCCATAATTTGCGGAAACTGGCTCTTTCGGAGGGTCTCTTTTCAATCTAATCAAGGCCGCATGAGAATGCGGCCTTTTTTATCGGGAGAGCGCCATGTATGTACCGCCCCATTTTGCGGCGCCGGGCAAGGAAACCCTGATCCGGCTTTTGCCAACGGCGAGCTTTGCGACCCTTGTCTCGATAGGAGAGGAGGGGCGGCCTGTCGCGACCCATCTTCCGTTTTGTTATGACGAGACGCGGGGCGAGAATGGTACCCTGATCGCCCATATGGCACGGGCAAACCCGCATGGCAACATTCTGGAACGGGGCGAGGCGCTGGTTATCTTTCAGGGGCCGCATGTCTATATCTCGCCGAGCTATTATGCGACAGAAATCAACGTGCCAACATGGAATTATGTCGCGGTGCATGTCTATGGCAGACCCAAAATAATCGAAGATCCCGCTAAAGTTCGCCATTTGCTGGACAGGCTAACCCATGAAAATGAGAAAGACATGGAAAACCCCTGGCGCGCCGATCAACTGGATGACAGACGGCTAAAGGGCCTGATGCAAGGCATAATAGCTTTTGAAATTCCGCTGAGCCGGATTGAGGGGAAGGCCAAACTCGGACAAAATAAATCGGCGGTGGATCAGGCGGGAGTGGAAGAGGCGATCGGCCGGCTCTGGGGTTAGACGCAGCGCGTAAGAAGCGGTTCAGTTCTTGGCGGCATGGCCTTTCAGATACTCTTCCGATCGCATTTCCATCAGGCGTGAAACCGTGCGGGCAAATTCGAAGCTGCCGTCACCGGCTGTGTAAAGCTGTTCGGCCTCCACTTCGGCAGACATGACAAGGTTTGCCTTCGCCTCATAGAGAATATCCACCAGTGTGACGAAGCGTTTTGACTCATTCCGGCGGGCCGGGGTCAGACGCGGGACATGATCAAGGAAGATGGTATGAAAATGCTCCGTCAGGGTCAGGTAATCGGAGGCGCCAAGCGCCCGCGCGCAGAGTTCCTCGAAACGGAAGCGGGCAACGCCGCGGGCGGAGGTGCTCACCTCCAGCTTGCGGCCCTGCGTGACAAGCGTTTGCGGATTATTCTCGTAACCTTCGGTCATTTCAGCGTAGATACGATCCATTTCCGCGTTGGTGCGCGCGTCAAGGGGGCTGAAATAAACCGGCTGTTCGGCCAGCCGGTCGAGCCGGTAATCGCGACCGCCTGCCAGATGCAGGACATCAAGCTGCTCTTTCAGCAGGGCAATAAAAGGCAGGAAAAGCTGCCGGTTGAGCCCATCCTTGTACAGATCATCTGGCACCCGGTTGGAGGTGGCGACAACAACAACCCCCTGATCAAACAGTAGCTCAAATAACCGTCCAAGGATCATGGCATCGGCCACGTCCGTCACCTGAAATTCATCGAAACAGAGCAGCCAAGCGGATTCCATGATGGAGGCAGCAAGGGCAGATACCGGATCGTTATTACGCCCTTCCTGTTTTTGACGCTCGCGATGCATGAAGGCGTGGACTTCCAGCATGAAGGCATGAAAATGCACCCGGCGTTTCTGTTTCACCGGGGCAGTATCGAAGAAAAGATCCATCAGCATGGATTTTCCGCGCCCGACATCGCCATAGATATAGAGTCCCTGAGGCGGTTCCACGCGCGGCTTGCGGGCACCCAGACGGAAAATCTGGGTCCAGCGGGGGCTGGTTTGTGGATTATAGTCAATCAGGCGACGGTGCAGGGTTTGCAGCTTCTCGACCGCGAGCCGCTGTCCCGGATCATCCTGAATTTGCTTGTCTGCCAGCAGCTTGCGATAGGCTTCTTGGGGGCCGGTTGAATCATTCATGAATGCGCAAAGATCAGGTTCGAGAAGCGGATGGAGGTTATTTTACAATCTTTCGATCTGTATAGATACGAGGCCGGTCTGGCAATGATGAGGTTGAAAATTGATTCACTTTTTCAGCCGTCTTCTCTTTTATCGTGTTTCAAAAGGCTGTCAAATCGCCTTTGCGGCGGCGGGGCAATATTAATTACGACTAATTTTGGCTTTTGCGGAACCGAGGCTGTAAAAATTTGCCTGTAATTACATGCACGATCTTGCTCTTGCGTCTAAAAAGGGCTAGTACCCACAGTAATATTCACAAGGGGGCTTTGCAGGTTTCTGGCGGGCCCTCCCTCATTTGACTTCGGAGAATATAATGGCTCGAAAAAAGATTGCCCTTATCGGAAGCGGAAATATTGGCGGTACGCTTGCACATCTCGCCGGCCTCAAAGAACTTGGCGACGTTGTCCTGTTTGATATCGCGGAAGGGCTGCCCCAGGGCAAAGCGCTTGATATTGCGTCTTCCTCACCCGTGGACCGGTTCAATGCCAACTTTTCGGGCGCCAATGATTACAGCGCAATCGAGGGCGCCGATGTCTGCATCGTAACGGCCGGTATCGCCCGCAAGCCCGGAATGAGCCGCGACGATCTGCTCGGTACCAATATCAAGGTTATGCAGTCTGTGGGTGAGGGCATCAAAAAATATGCTCCGAACGCCTTTGTCATCTGCATTACTAACCCGCTTGATGCGATGGTCTGGGTGCTGCGCGAAAAATGCGGTCTGCCGCACAACATGGTCGTCGGTATGGCGGGTGTTCTTGACAGCGCCCGGTTCCGCCTGTTTCTCGCCGAAGAATTCAACGTCTCCGTTGAAGATGTGACAGCCTTTGTTCTCGGCGGTCATGGCGACACCATGGTGCCGCTGATCCGTTATTCCACCGTTGCCGGTATCCCGGTGCCAGACCTGATCAAAATGGGATGGAGCACACAGGAGAAGATCGACGCCATTGTTGACCGGACACGGAATGGCGGCGCAGAGGTCGTTGCGCTTCTGAAAACCGGTTCCGCTTTCTACGCCCCGGCATCCAGCGCGATCACCATGGCGGAAGCCTTTCTGAAAGACAAAAAGCGGGTTCTGCCCTCCGCTGCCTTTGTGAAAGGCCAGTATGGCCTTGACGGCGTCTATGTCGGCGTTCCGACTGTGATCGGTGAAGGTGGTGTCGAGCGTATTGTCGAAATTGACATGAATGCCGATGAGAAGGCGATGTTCGACAAATCGGTCAATGCGGTGAGAGGATTGATCGACGCCTGTACCGGCATAGATCCAAGCCTCAAGTAACGAGGTAAAATGAAAGGGCACAGCAATAACCGGTTGTGCCCCTTTTTATGGTGGGATACCGTAGCGTCAATGGGATTTCCGAAGATCGGTCCCCCATTTTTGATGTTTTAAATACAGCAATAACGGAAAACAATGAATATTCATGAATATCAGGCGAAGGGCCTGCTCACGAAATACGGTGTTACCGTACCGCGGGGCGGTGTGGCCTATACCGCCGATGAAGCGAAGACCGTTGCAGAGGGGCTGGGAGGCCCAGTCTGGGTCGTCAAGGCTCAGATTCATGCCGGTGGTCGCGGTAAGGGGGGCGGCGTAAAGGTCGTCAAATCACTGGACGCGGTTGCAGAGACGGCGCAGGCGATGATCGGGATGCAGCTTGTCACCCATCAGACCGGGCCGGAAGGCAAGGAAGTCAAGCGTGTCTATATCGAAGAAGGGTGCGATATCGCGCGGGAGCTTTATCTCGGGGCGATCATTGACCGGGCGAAAGATTGCGTGACCTTCATGGCCTCCACCGAAGGGGGGATGGATATTGAAGAAGTTGCAGAGAAGACGCCGGAAAAAATCATGATGGTGAGCGTGGACCCGGCAACTGGTGTCATGCCGTTCCATGCGCGCAAGATTGCTTTCGGTCTCGGCCTTGAGGGCAAGCAGATTGGCGCGGCCGTTAAATTCATCGTGGCCCTTTATAAGGCGATTGTTGATACAGATGCGAGTCTGGTTGAAATCAACCCGCTTGTCGTGACCGGCGGCGGCGATGTGATCGCGCTGGATGCGAAAATGAATTTCGATGATAACGCGCTTTACCGGCACAAGGATATTGCGGATCTCCGCGACCCGGACGAAGAAGATCCGGCGGAGCGGGAAGCGGCGCAATATGATCTTAACTACATCAAACTCGATGGGAATATCGGCTGCATGGTGAATGGGGCCGGTCTCGCCATGGCGACGATGGATATCATCCAGCTTAACGGCGGAACGCCCGCCAACTTCCTCGATGTGGGCGGTGGCGCCACGCGCGAGAAGGTGACGGAAGCCTTCAAGATCATCCTGAAGGATGAAAATGTTGAAGGTATTCTCGTCAATATCTTCGGCGGCATCATGCGCTGTGATGTGATTGCGGAAGGTGTCGTGGCGGCGGCGAAAGAAGTCGCTCTCAGTGTGCCACTTGTGGTGCGGCTTGAAGGCACCAATGTTGATTTGGGTAAGAAAATTCTCGCGGAATCGGGGCTGCCCATTCTGTCGGCTGACGATCTCGGCGACGCCGCCGAGAAAATTGTCAAAGCAGTGAAGGAGGCAGCGTAATGTCCGTTCTCGTCAATAAAGACACGAAAGTTATCTGCCAGGGCTTCACGGGGTCGCAAGGGACATTCCATTCCGAACAGGCTATTGCTTATGGGACAAAGATGGTCGGCGGCGTCACGCCCGGCAAAGGCGGGGAGACACATCTCAGCCTGCCGATCTTCAATACTGTTGCTGAAGCGCGTGTGGTTACTGAAGCGAACGCCAGCGTTATTTATGTGCCGCCGCCCTTCGCCGCCGATGCCATCCTGGAAGCGATCGATGCGGAAATCGAACTGATCGTCTGTATTACCGAAGGCATTCCGGTTCTCGATATGGTGCGCGTCAAGCGGGCGCTGAGAAACAGCAAATCCCGTCTTATCGGCCCGAACTGCCCGGGTGTGATCACGCCCGATGAATGCAAGATCGGCATTATGCCGGGGCATATCCATCGTCGTGGCAATGTCGGCATTGTTTCCCGTTCGGGGACGCTGACCTATGAGGCGGTTGCCCAGACAACGGCGGCAGGTCTTGGACAGAGCACCTGTATCGGTATTGGCGGTGACCCGGTGAACGGCACCAATTTTATCGACTGCCTGGATATGTTCCTGGGGGACGATGAAACGGAATCCATCATCATGATTGGTGAAATCGGCGGATCGGCCGAGGAGGAAGCGGCGGCGTTTCTGAAATCGTCCAAAGTAAAGAAGCCGGTTGTCGGATTCATTGCCGGTGTGACGGCACCGCCCGGCCGCCGCATGGGCCATGCCGGAGCTATCATTTCCGGTGGCAAAGGTGGCGCAGAAGACAAAATGGAGGCCATGCGCAGCGCCGGTATCACGGTGTCTGACAGCCCGGCGGCTCTGGGCTCCACTTTGGTAAGGGTTTTGAAAGGTTGATCTGGTAAGGTTAACCATTACTTATGTATTGACTCTTATAGGGGGCGGGAGAAATCCCGCCCGTAATGCAGAATGGTTCAGCAATTGGAAAATTCCTCTTTCCTCTTTGGGTCCAACGCCGGATTCATTGAGCAGCTCTATACGCGTTTTCTCGATGACCCCTCTTCGGTTGATGTAAGCTGGCAGCAGTATTTCCGCTCGCTCGGCGATGATGCTGAAACCGTTATTGCGGAAACCCGGGGGGCCCCCTGGACGCCGACCAACGGGCTGGATCCCGAGGATGAGTATGGCATATTGGGCGATGCGGCCAACCGCGCGGCAGCCCGGGCGGAAAAGGCCGGGGCATCGGAAGTGGATGTCCGTGCTGCCGCCATTGATACAATCCGGGCGCTGATGCTGATCCGCTCCTACCGGGTGCGGGGCCATCTGAAGGCTAACCTTGATCCGCTTGGCCTTGAAATTCCGAAGGAACATCCGGAACTCAATCCGGCGACTTACGGCTTCAAGGAAGAGGATTGGGATCGGCAGATCTTTCTCGACAATGTGCTGGGCCTCGAAAGCGGCAATATTCGGGATATTCTCTCCATTGTGAAGCGGACCTATTGTTCGACCATTGGCGTCGAATTCATGCATATACAAGATCCGGAGCAGAAGGCCTGGATTCAGGAACGTATCGAAGGCCGCCACAAGGAAGTCTCCTTTACCCAGGAAGGCAAGGTGGCGATCCTGCGCAAGCTGATTGAGGCGGAGGGATTCGAGCATTTCCTGAATGTGAAATATACGGGCACAAAACGTTTTGGCCTCGACGGCGCCGAAGCCCTTATTCCGGCCATGGAAGGGGTTATCAAGCGCGGCGGCCAGCTTGGTGTGCAGGAGATTGTTCTCGGCATGCCACATCGTGGTCGTCTCAATGTGCTGACCAATGTGATGGCGAAACCGTTCCGCGCCGTCTTTTCGGAATTTCAGGGCAATCCGGCAAATCCGGAAGATGTTGAAGGCTCAGGGGACGTCAAATATCATCTGGGCACGTCTTCCGACCGGGAGTTTGATGGCAATAACGTTCATCTGTCGCTGACGGCGAACCCATCGCATCTGGAGGCGGTCAATCCCGTCGTCCTTGGTAAAGCGCGGGCGAAGCAGGCACAGATCGGACCGGATGTCGGCGGCAAGGTCATGCCGCTACTGCTGCATGGCGACGCCGCCTTTGCCGGTCAGGGGATCGTGGCGGAGTGTTTCGGTCTTTCTGAATTGAAAGGCTACCGGATATCCGGCACCATTCATTTTGTGGTCAACAACCAGATCGGCTTCACGACCAGCCCGAAATTTTCACGTTCCAGCCCCTATCCGTCCGATGTCGGCAAGATGGTGATGGCGCCGATTTTCCACGTCAATGGCGATGATCCGGAAGCGGTTTGCCACGTGGCCAAGATTGCCACAGAATTCCGCCAGCTCTTCCAGATTGATGTCGTGATTGACATGTTCTGTTATCGCCGTCATGGCCATAACGAAGGGGACGAGCCGGCTTTCACTCAACCGCTGATGTACCGCACGATTGCGCAGCATCCGACGACAATGCAGATCTATGCCAAGAAACTGATCGGTGAAAAGGTTGTCACCGAACAGGAGGTTGAGGGCTGGATTGCCGAGTTTAAGGATTATCTCGAAAAGCAATATGAAGCGGCTAACAGCTTCAAGCCGAACAAGGCGGATTGGTTTGAAGGCCGCTGGCAGGGCTTCGGACGGGCCGATGAAGGCGCCCGGCGCGGCACCACGGCGGTAGAGCTGGACATGTTAAAGGAAATCGGGGGCGCGCTCACGAATATTCCGGACGGACATAATGTTCACCGGACGCTGAAGCGTATCCTGAAAGCCAAAAAGCAGATGATCGACACCGGTGAGAATATCGACTGGGCGACGGCGGAGGCACTGGCTTTTGGCTCGCTTCTGAAAGAAAACTACCCGGTTCGGCTGTCCGGACAGGATTGCGGGCGCGGCACCTTTTCGCAGCGTCATTCCGTGATTGTCGATCAGGTGACGGAGGATCGCTATATCCCCCTCAACAACCTGGGCGGAGAGCAGGCGCATTATGAGGTAATTGACAGCCTTCTTTCCGAGGCGGCGGTGCTGGGGTATGAGTATGGCTACACCCTGGCGGAGCCGAATGCGCTAGTCCTGTGGGAAGCGCAGTTCGGTGATTTCGCCAACGGGGCGCAGGTTATCATCGACCAGTTCATTTGCAGCGGTGAGGCAAAATGGCTGCGGATGAGCGGACTTGTCCTGTTGTTGCCGCATGGCTATGAAGGGCAGGGGCCGGAACATTCCTCCGCCCGTCTGGAACGGTATCTGCAGCTCTCTGCGGAAGATAACTGGCAGGTGGTCAACTGTACGACGCCGGCCAACTATTTCCACGCCCTGCGCCGTCAGATCCATCGCAAATTCCGCAAACCGCTTGTGGTAATGACGCCGAAATCGCTCTTGCGGCACAAGCTGGCCGTCTCGACGCTGGAAGACATGGGGCCGGGCTCCAGCTTCCATCGCGTTCTTTACGATAATGAAAAGCTTTGTGCGGATAAGGATGTCAAACGCATCGTGTTGTGTTCGGGTAAGGTTTATTATGATCTTTATGCCCGGCGGGAAGAACTGGGTGACAAGCACACCTATTTCCTGCGGCTTGAACAGCTTTACCCCTTCCCCTATCAGGCGCTTGAGCAGGAGCTTCAGAACTTCCGGCATGTAGAGGAAGTCGTCTGGTGTCAGGAAGAGCCGAAGAATATGGGAGCCTGGTCCTTCGTGGAGCCGCATTTGGAAAAAGCATTTGCGGATGTCAAAATGAAGAAGGTGACACGTGCCCGCTATGCCGGCCGTAAGGAAGCGGCATCGCCGGCAACGGGCCTTTTGAAAAAGCATGTTCTGGAACAAAACGCATTGGTGGATGACGCGCTCGACGTCAAATCGGAATAGGAAGTCAAAATGACGGTGGAAATTCGTGTTCCCGCACTCGGGGAATCAGTCACGGAAGCAACGGTAGGCCAGTGGTTCAAAAAGGTTGGCGAGACGGTCACCAAGGATGAACCGATCGTCGAGTTGGAGACGGACAAGGTGACCCTTGAAGTCAATGCGCTGGAATCCGGGCGGCTGGAAGAAATCATCGTCGCGGAAGGCGAGGATGTGGAAGTTGGCGCTCTGCTGGGCCATATTAAGGCGGGCGCCAGCGGCAGTGCACCTGCTCCGGCCGCTGAAAAACCAGAGGAAAAAGCGAAGGAGCAGCCTGCGGCCGCAAAAGCGGCTCCTGCCGCAGAGACTCCGGCACCCGCTCCGTCAGGTGAGGGCGCTGCGGAAGTCCTGCCCGCAGCCCAGAAGCTGATTGATGAGAATAATCTTGATGCCAGCCGTATTCGCGGCACCGGCAAGGACGGACGTATCACCAAGGGGGATGTTCTGGAGGCCCTTGAAAATGGCGGCGCCTCTCCGGCGGCGGCCCCTGCGGCCGCTTCTGCTCCGGCGGCGCCGGCCTCTGCGCCCGCGGCTCCTTCCGGCCCCCGGGCGGAGGAAGCGCGCGAGGAACGGGTGAAGATGACCCGTTTGCGCAAGAGCATTGCAAGCCGCCTGAAAGATGCGCAGAACACAGCCGCCATGCTGACCACCTATAATGAGGTGGACATGACGGCAATGCTGGATCTGCGCAGTGAATATCAGGATCGCTTTGTCAAGAAGCATGGCGTGAAACTGGGCTTCATGTCTTTCTTTACGAAGGCTTCCATCGCGGCCTTGCAGGAACTGCCCGCTGTGAATGCAGAAATTGACGGCGATTATATGGTTTATAAAAACTACTATAATATCGGCATTGCTGTCGGGACGGATTCCGGTCTTGTGGTGCCGGTTCTTCGGGACGCCGATACGCTCAGCTTCGCCGATGTTGAGAAGGGAATTGCCGAGCTTGGTAAGAAAGCGCGGGATGGCAAGCTCAGCATGGCCGAATTGCAGGGCGGTACCTTTACGATCACGAATGGCGGCGTTTATGGCTCGCTGATGTCTTCGCCGATCCTGAACCCGCCGCAGGCCGCTGTTCTCGGCATGCACAAGATTCAGGAACGTCCAATGGTCGTCAAGGGAGAGATCAAAATTCGCCCGATGATGTATCTGGCCCTCACCTATGATCACCGGATCATTGACGGCAAGGAAGCCGTGACCTTCCTGGTTCGTGTCAAGGAAGCGCTTGAGGATCCGCAACGGCTGCTGCTGGACCTCTGATCAATCCAGAAGGATATGAGGATAAGATGAGCAATGAGACTTTCGATCTGGTCGTGATTGGCGGCGGTCCCGGTGGCTACACTGCGGCCATCCGGGCGGCGCAGCTTGGCATGAAGACGGCCTGTGTTGAAAAGCGCGGGGCGCTTGGTGGGGTGTGTCTTAATGTCGGCTGTATTCCGTCCAAGGCGCTGTTGCAGTCTTCTGAACTGTATGAGGAGGCGCAGCACAGCTTCGAAAGCCGGGGCATTACTGTTGGTTCCCTCAAGCTTGATCTGGACAAGATGATGGGCCAGAAACAGGAGACGGTGAAAGGTCTGACGCAGGGGATCGAGTTTCTCTTCAAGAAAAACAAGGTCACCTATGTGAAAGGCGCGGCAACCCTTGAAGGCGGCGGACGCATCGCTGTTGAGGGGGAGGATACCAAGACGCTGAAGGCGAAGAACATCCTGATCGCCACCGGATCCGAGGTGACGCCGCTTCCCAATGTGGAAATTGACGAAAAGCAGATTGTTTCCTCCACCGGGGCGCTGGAACTGCCGAAGGTCCCGAAAAAGATGATCGTGATCGGCGCGGGCGTCATCGGGCTGGAACTCGGAACTGTCTGGCGCCGTCTCGGGGCGGAGGTGACGGTTGTTGAATTCCTCGACCGGATCCTGCCGGGGACGGACAATGAAGTTGCCAAGAATACCCAGCGTATTCTGAAAAAGCAGGGCATCGAGTTCCTGCTTGGTAAGAAGGTCACGGGGGCGAAAAAGGCGAAAACCGGCGTCACCCTGACCATGGAACCCTCAAAAGGTGGTGATGCGGAAACGCTGAAAGCCGATGTGGTGCTGGTCGCGATTGGCCGCCGTCCTTATACCGAAGGCCTTGGCCTCGATGATCTCGGCGTTGAGAAAGATCGCGCCGGGCGGATTGTCGTTGACAAGAATTTCAAATCCTCGGTCGATGGAATTTACGCCATCGGCGATGTGATCGAAGGACCGATGCTCGCCCATAAGGCAGAGGATGAAGGCGTTGTCTGCGTCGAGAAGCTGGCCGGACAGAAGCCCCATATCAATTACGACACCATTCCGGGCGTCATCTACACCTGGCCCGAAGTGGCGACCGTCGGCAAGACGGAAGAGCAGCTTAAAGAAGCGGGTACGGACTATAATGTCGGCAAGGTGCCGTTCATGGCCAACAGCCGTGCCCGGGCGAACGGCTTCACCGAGGGCTTCGTCAAGATCCTCGCCGACAAGAAATCGGACAAGGTTCTGGGCGTGCATATTATCGGCCCCGATGCCGGAACGATCATCCATGAATGTGTGCTGGCGATGGAATTCGGCGCCTCATCTGAAGATATTGCCCGGACCTGTCACGCTCATCCGACGCTGAATGAAGCGGTCAAGGAAGCGGCGCTTGCCGTTGCCGGACGGACAATAAACAGTTGACCTTTTCACAATTCGGTTAGCACAATAGCGGGTCGGAAAATTCCGGCCCGTTATTTATTTCTGATCGCCACGTAAGCTCAAGGAGACGTTATGAAGCTCTGTTACAGCGCTCTATCCCCCTTTGTCCGCAAGGTCAGGATCACGGCTATCGAGCATGGTTTGCTGGATAAAATCGCAATTGTCGACTCAGATCACAGCGATATGTTCAAGGGGATCAATGCCGCGAACCCACTTGGAAAAGTGCCGAGCCTCGCGCTGGATAGTGGCGAAATTCTCTATGATTCTATCGTTATTTGCGAATATCTCGACAATATTGGCGAGGGTCCGAAACTGTTTCCGTCCACCGGGCCGGAGCGGTGGCGGGTTCTGACCCTGCATGCGATGGCCAACGGAATGACGGACGCCGCCTATCAACGCCGCGTGGATAGCATTCTGCCCGCCGGGGAAGGCTCACCAAGCTGGGCGGGACGATTGAAATTGTCCATGGAAAACTGCCTTGATGAGATGGAGCGCCAAGCGGAAAATTATGGGCAGAATCTGAATATTGGCACAATCGCCGTCGCCTGCGCCCTTGGCTATCATGATTTCAGATTTGGCAATGAAAAATGGCGTGATGGGCGGCCAAATCTGGCCCGCTGGTATGAGGACATGGTGAAACGGCCGTCTATCGCCGATACCTTGCCGGGCTGAACTTGAGGCGGAATATTACAGGGCCGAGGCTGACACTCGCGCTCTGCCTTGCGGAAATAACGGCGATGACACCCTTCGCCACATTTCCGGCAATGACACCCTTTTTCTTCGATTACTGGTCCCTTTCCGGTAAGGATGCCGGCTGGATCAATTCGGTCTTTTTCATTGGCTTCACACTTGTCGGGCCGGCCGTCACCTCAATGACCGACCGCATTGACGCCCGGCGGGTATTTCTAATTGGCAGCATCCTTGCCTTTATCGGCGCCTATGGGTTTGCCTATCTGGCCCATGATTTCTCCAGTGCCCTCCCGTGGCGCTTTATTTCAGGTGCCGCGCTTGGGTGTACCTTCATGCCGGGGCTGAAAGCCCTGACCGACCGGTTACCGATCGGTGATCAGTCCCGTTCGATTGCCTTTTATACAGCCAGTTTTTCGACCGGGTCGGCAGTCTCATTCCTGCTGATTGGGCAGGTACATATATGGTTCGGCTGGGAGGCGGCGATGGTGTCGGCCATGTTCGGACCGCCGGTATCCCTTGCCATTACCTTGTTGTTCACCCGCGCGAAGGCATTGGAGCAGCCGCGTCCATGGTCGCAGATATTCAACTATGCCCCGGTTCTGACCAATCGTTTCAGCATGGGTTATATCATCGCTTATATCTGCCATACATGGGAGCTGGTGACCATGCGCTCCTTCATGCTGGCTTTCCTTGCTTTTTCGCATATGCTGACCGGTGCGCCCGCCTGGATGGATGTGGCGACGATTACGGCCGTCGCCGTTTTCGTCGGGCTGCCGGCAAGCATTCTCGGGAACGAATTGTCCCTCAAAATCGGACGGCAGCGGGCAATTACCTTTGTCATGTTCGGTTGCCTGTTCTTCTCTTTCAGTATTGGCTTCATGGCTGATATGCCGTTCATAATCGTCGTTGCCATGGCGATTATGTATGGGTTTATGATTGCCGCCGATTCATCCTCGCTCACGGCCGGATCGGTCGGCAGCGCCCCGATGGAGTTGCGCGGGGCAACCATGGCAGTGCACAGCTTCCTGGGATTTGGCGGGGGTATCATAGGCCCGGTTGTTGCCGGTTCCGTCTTGGACAACACCGGCGGCACCAGCTCTATCACGGCCTGGGGGCTGATGTTCATCTCCATGGGGGCGGTCACATTAATCGGCCCGCTGGCGCTCCGGTTGACGCGAAAATAGGGCGGTTAGCTTTTCGGGTGCGCCTGATCATAAACAGCGAGCAGCTTTTCCATATCGAGATCTGTGTAGCGTTGGGTTGAAGAGAGGGAAGCATGGCCGAGCAGCTCCTGAATGGAGCGGAGATCGCTTCCGCCCGCCAGCAGGTGGGTGGCAAAGCTGTGACGCAGGGCATGCGGTGTCGCGCTCTCCGGCAGGCCGAGATTGCGGCGTAACATCTGCATCTTGAGCTGGATGGCGCGAGCGTTCAGCCGTTTTCCCTGCTTGCCGACAAAAAGCGGGTCCGCATCGCTGAGAGAAAAGGGGCATTGCTTCATATATATATCAAGAGCATCGCGCACGGCAGGCAGGACGGGGACCATCCGTTCCTTATTGCCCTTACCGATCAGGGTGAGAATGTCGCCTGCGGGGCAGTCCCTGACATTGAGGCTGAGCGCTTCCCCGATACGCAGACCGCACCCATAGAGAAGGGTCAGGACTGCGGTATCGCGATAATATATCCAGTCCGGCTCCCTGTCGTCCTGCCTTTCCGTTAAAAGTCTTTTGGTATCCATCACCGCGAGTGGACGGGGAAGGCGCGCGGGCGCTTTTGGCGTACGCAGGGATTTGAGATAGGGATTATGGAGATGCCCGTCTTTTTCCTGTCGTTTGAAAAAACTGCGGATGGAGGAGAGATTGCGGCGTAGCGACGTGGCACCGAGACCTTCCTGACGGCGATGGGCGAGATAGGCCCGGAAATCGGCGGCGCGGAGCGTTTCGAGATCCCCAAGCGTCGGTTCCCCGCCGAGATGGCCGGTCAGGAAGGCGAGAAACTCGCGGACATCCCGCTCATATGCCTCAACCGTATGCGCGCTTGCCTTTTTCTCATGGATCAACCAGTCGGTCCAATCATCATAGGCGCGGTTAAGGGAAGGGCGATCAGGCATGGCTATGCCGACTTCTGCTCCAGCCACATCTGCAGGCAGGACTGGATGGAAATGGCCAGAAAATGCAAGAGATCTGTCGCCTGATCTTCCTGAAAATGTCCCGGCTGGCGGCTGCCGAAGGCGACCATAGCCTGGGCATGCAAAGAGGGAACATCCAGCCGGATCAGGGCGTCGGAGTGGACCAGTTCCTTGGCCGGGCCGAAAATGGCCTTCGACTGGGGGGCGCTAGCCCGCAAAAGAATGCTGCGGCTTCGCCAGGGTGCACGGTTGATGCTTCCAGGTTTCAAACGTTGCAATCCGGTCATATCGGGCAGCGGGATCGGACCATCCTCCACACAGAGGGTGATAACATCGATCTCCAGCAGTTCCGGCAAATCCTGCGTCAGAATATGGACGAAATGGGCAAGGCCGGTAGCGCCAAGGATCGCCTGTATCGAGGCATGCACCATATTCTGGGTGTGAACATTATTGCGGGCGGCTTCGACGAAATCATCCTGCATCTCGGTCAGTCGGGAGACCTTTTTTTGCAGCCGGTCCACCATATAGAATTGCAGATCGACGACACCATCGCCTGTCATGCGGCCGGGAAGGTCCATCTCTGACAGAAGATCGGCATTGCGGATGAGAAAATCCGGGTGATCGCGCAGCCACTCCCGGACATCCTCTTCCGTCAGTTGTGGTGCTTGCAGTCCGCGGTCACTTGCCGTTTTGTCCGAAATTTCACTCACCTACGCAACTCTCATTATAGCGTTATCCCAAAATATTCTGCCCCGTTTTTTCCCAATCCGCAAGAAAGGCGGCAAGTCCCTTGTCTGTCAGCGGGTGAGAGACAAGTTGCTTCAGAACAGCAGGCGGAATGGTGCAGACATCAGCGCCGATCAGGGCCGCGTCAACGATGTGGGTGGGGTTGCGGATGGAGGCAACCAGCACTTCGGTCTTGAGGTCGGGGTAGTTATCATAAATCTGTACGATGTCCCGGATCAGATCCATGCCCCGCTGTCCGATATCATCAAGCCGGCCGACAAACGGCGAGATAAAACTCGCCCCTGCCTTGGCCGCAAGGATGGCCTGCGCGGCGGAAAAGCAGAGGGTGACATTGACTTGCGTGCCGTTACGGCTCAGTTCGGCGCAGGTCTTGAGGCCCGCCATGGTAAGCGGTACCTTGACGGCGATGTTCTCCGCAATTCCGGCGAGCTTTTTCCCCTCTTCCAGCATCTTTGTGAAGTCGGTCGCAGCCACTTCGGCGCTGACCGGGCCATCGATGATTTCACATATTTCCCGGATCACTTCGAAAAAGTCGCGGCCCGTTTTGGCAATCAATGACGGGTTTGTGGTGACGCCGTCCAGAAGGCCGGTATCGGCGAGTTCGCGAATCTCTTCGGTATCTGCCGTATCAACGAAAAATTTCATGGGATGTTCTTTAATCCTGACGCTTAAACACTGGTTTGAAGGCTCGGAATAGTCTATCGCATAGAAATGAGCAGCACAATGAAACATCGTCGCGTTCGTGTTCTGATGCCACTTTCGGTGGGGGAGCTTTACGATTACCGTGCGCCAGATGATCTCAATGTTGACATCGGCCATTTTGTGACCGTGCCGCTCGGCAAGCGGGAAGTGACGGGCGTCGTCTGGGAAGAGGCCCGTGGTTCCGATCTGGCCGAGGACCGGATGAAGGATATCCTCTCGATCCTTCCTTGTGAGAAACTGCCTGAAGAGAGCCTTCGCTTCATTGACTGGGTTGCCCAATACACCATGCAGCGGCGCGGTCGGGTCCTGCGTATGGCCATGAGCGTGCCCGAGGCGCTTTATCCGAAAGCCCCCCGGACCGGTTATCAGATAACGGACAGAGTGCCGGAGCGGATGACACCGGCGCGGCGGCGTGTTCTTGAGATTGCGCGGGAAAGCGGCATGCAGTCGGCGGCGGACCTGTCGGCTATCGCCGGGGTCAGCGTGTCGGTAGTTAAGGGGCTGGCCGAAATCGGGGCATTACGGCCCGTGGAGATGTCGCCCGACACAGCGATGGATGCACCAAACTGGCGACATGCGGCATTTGACCTGACGACGGATCAACAGGCGGCGGCGGATTCCCTTGCGGCCGATGTCGTGGAGCGGAAGTTTGCCGTCTCCCTGATCGACGGCGTGACCGGGTCCGGCAAAACAGAGGTTTATTTCGAGGCCCTTGCCGCCTGCCTGCGAGAAGGTCGGCAGGCGCTTGTTCTGCTGCCTGAAATTGCGCTTACCGCACAATGGCTCGGCCGGTTTGAGGCGCGCTTCGGGGCGCGGCCGGTGGAATGGCATTCCGATCTCGGACAGGGAGAGCGGCGGCGCAACTGGCGTGACGTGATCGAGGGGCGGGCGCAGATTGTTGTCGGCGCGCGTTCTGCCCTGTTTCTGCCCTTTGCCGATCTTGGGCTGATTGTGGTGGATGAAGAACATGAAACCTCCTTCAAGCAGGATGAGGGCGTACCGTATAATGCGCGGGATATGGCAGTGGTGCGCGGCAAGATTGGCGGCTTTCCTGTTGCCCTGGCGTCGGCGACGCCATCTCTTGAAAGCCTGTTGAATGCGCAGGCGGGCAAATACAAGCATCTGAAGCTGCCGTCGCGTTTCGGCGGTGCCCTGCTTCCCGATGTGGAACTGATTGACCTGAAACAGCACCGGCCCGGACCGCAGCGCTGGATATCAGAGCCCCTGCGGCAGGCCATGGAGGTAACGCTGGCCGAGGGGCGTCAGGTAATGCTGTTTCTGAACCGGCGGGGGTATGCGCCTCTGACCCTCTGCGATTCATGCGGCCACCGCCTGCAATGTCCTAATTGCAGCGCCTGGCTGGTGGAGCACCGTCTTATCAATCGGTTGCAATGTCATCACTGCGGCTATACGGCAAAGATCCCGAAAAGCTGCGGTGAATGCGGGGCAGAGGACAGCTTCAAACCTTGTGGGCCGGGGATCGAACGGTTGTCGGAAGAAGCGGCCAGCCTGTTCCCGGATCGGAAAGTGGCGATGATGGCAAGCGATACCTTGAATAGTCCGCGCGCCGCGGCGGAGTTTGTCGCGGCCATGGATCGAGGGGAGATTGATATCCTGATCGGGACGCAGATAGTCGCGAAAGGATATCATTTCCCGAATCTGACGCTTGTCGGGGTAATTGATGCGGATCTTGGCCTGGCGGGCGGCGATTTGCGCGCGGCGGAACGAACCTATCAGCTTCTCTCTCAGGTCACGGGCCGGGCCGGTCGGGAATCGGCGCGCGGCAAGGTGTATCTGCAATCCCATCTGCCGGAACATCCGGTAATCGACGCCATTGTACACCAGCAGGGGGAGGCGTTTTTTGCGCTGGAGGCGGCAGGTCGTCAGGATGCCGGTATGCCGCCTTATGGACGTCTTGCAGCCATAATTCTTTCTGGAACGAAGGCCGAATCGGTTGCGACTTTTGCCGCGGAACTGGCGCGTGTCGCCCCGACGGGTGACAAATTGTCAATATTGGGGCCCGCACCGGCGCCGCTTTCCATGATCCGCGGGCGTCATCGCTACCGGTTTCTGGTTAAATGCGCGCGCGGCGTCAATATACAGGCAATCATCGGAAAATGGCTTCAGGGCCGCAAAATACCCAATGATATCCGCCTGCAAATTGACATAGACCCCTATAATTTTATGTGAGCGTTTAATTTTCTGCGGATAAACTGCGCGTAAATGGGGAAAACGAACATTTTAGTCAATATACTGCTGTGCAGCATATTGCCACCCGGTTTTCCCTGTGCTAATAACCCCGTGCCTCAACGACGGGAGCCGTAGTGGTGCCCGTTCGTGAGGGGGATTCATATTTAGACGGACACAAATCTCGTCCAAATTTCAGGCCTGGGGATCGTTTCTTGTCAGCTGAGAACATAACAGTTTCCGGTATCGCGGGTCGTTATGCGACTGCTCTGTTTGATTTGGCCTCTTCGGCCAAGGAGCTTGATGCCGTTGCCGCCGATCTGGCGACAGTCAAATCAATGATGGATGAGAATAAGGATCTCGCCCGTCTGGTCAAAAGCCCGATTATCAGCCGTGCCGATCAGGCTCGGGCGATGGGCGCGGTTCTTGAAAAATTGGGAGTTGGCGATCTTGTCCGCCGGTTCATTGGAACCGTCGCGCAGAACCGTCGGCTTTTCGCGCTGCCCGGCATGATCAATGCCTATGGTCAGCTGCTTGCCGCCGAGCGCGGGGAAGTGGTCGCCCGGGTGACGTCTGCGAAAAAACTCACGAAAAGTCAGCTTGATGCTGTTTCATCTGCCCTCAAATCTGCCATTGGCAGTGATGTCAGTCTCGATTCGGAAGTCGATGAGAGCCTGATCGGGGGTCTTGTCATAAGGGTTGGTTCGCGCATGATCGATAGCTCGATCCGGACTAAACTTCAAAATCTTAAGTTTGCGATGAAAGGGGTTGGGTGATGGACATCCGCGCCGCAGAAATTTCCGAAATTCTTAAACAGCAGATTGCGGGGTTTGACACGCAAGCTGAGGTCTCAGAGGTTGGCCAGGTGCTTTCCGTCGGTGACGGCGTTGCCCGCGTTTATGGTCTGGACAATATTCAGGCCGGTGAAATGGTCGAATTCCCGGGCGGCATTAAAGGGCTGGCCCTCAACCTTGAAACCGATAACGTCGGTGTCGTGATTTTTGGTTCCGACCGTGATATCCGTGAAGGTGATACGGTCAAGCGGACAGGCGCGATTGTCGAGACAGGCGTTGGCAAGGGCCTGCTGGGCCGTGTCGTTGATGGCCTTGGCAACCCGATTGATGGTAAAGGTCCGATCGAAGCGACCGAAACCCGCCGTGTGGACGTGAAGGCCCCCGGCATCATGCCGCGTAAATCGGTGCATGAGCCGATGATGACCGGCCTCAAGGCCATTGACAGCCTTGTCCCTGTCGGACGCGGTCAGCGCGAGCTGATTATTGGCGACCGCCAGACCGGCAAGACGGCCGTTGCGGTGGACGCGATCCTCAATCAGAAGTCCGTCAATGCCACGGATGATGAAGGCAAGAAACTCTACTGCGTTTATGTTGTGGTTGGCCAGAAGCGTTCCACTGTTGCGCAGGTTGTGAAAACCCTTCAGGAAAACGGCGCGCTGGAATATTCCATCGTTGTTGCCGCTACCGCCTCCGATCCGGCTCCGTTGCAGTATCTGGCGCCGTTTACCGGTTGCGCCATGGCAGAATATTTCCGGGATAACGGCATGCACTCGCTGATCATTTATGATGATCTGTCCAAGCAGGCCGTTGCCTATCGCCAGATGTCCCTGCTGCTGCGTCGTCCTCCGGGACGTGAAGCCTATCCGGGTGACGTTTTCTATCTGCATTCCCGTCTGCTGGAACGCTCTGCAAAGCTGAACGAAGCCAATGGCTCCGGTTCCATGACCGCTCTGCCGGTGATTGAAACCCAGGCCGGTGACGTCTCCGCCTATATTCCGACAAACGTAATCTCGATTACGGATGGTCAGATCTTCCTCGAAACCGAGCTGTTCTATCAGGGTATCCGCCCGGCCATTAACGTCGGCCTGTCGGTGTCTCGTGTGGGTTCCTCGGCGCAGACCAAGGCGATGAAACAGGTTGCTGGCTCGATCAAGCTGGAACTGGCGCAGTATCGTGAAATGGCTGCCTTCGCCCAGTTCGGTTCGGACCTTGATGCGGCAACGCAGAAGCTGCTGGCGCGCGGCGCCCGCCTGACCGAGCTGCTGAAGCAGCCGCAGTACAGCCCGCTGACCATGGAAGAGCAGGTCGTTGTCATCTTCTCCGGCGTGCGCGGATATCTCGACAGTGTCGGGGTTTCCCAGATCGGCGATTTCGAAAAGCAGCTGCTTGCGGAAATGCATGCGAAGCACCAGGGTCTGCTGGATACCATCCGGACGGAAGGCGCCCTGTCGCAGGAATCTGAATCGAAGCTGAAAGACATTCTCGAAAGCTTTTCGAAGGCATTTGCATAAATTGAGCTTAGGAAAGGGGTAGCCGGCACATGGCGAACCTTAAGGAACTCAAAAACCGGATCAGCAGCGTCACCTCGACGCAGAAGATCACCAAGGCCATGAAAATGGTTGCGGCGGCCAAGCTGCGCCATGCGGAAGAGGCGGCGAATGCCGCCCGTCCCTATGCGGAACGCATGGACAGCATGATGGCATCGCTGGCTTCCGGTATGGTTGGCAAGGATAACGCCCCGAAACTGCTGTCAGGAACGGGCTCTGACCAGCGGCAGCTGATTATCGTTGCAACGGGTGAGCGCGGTCTGTGCGGTGGATTTAACAGCTCCATCTCCAAGGCGGCGGCCCTGAAGGTGGACAAGCTGTTGGCGCAAGGCAAGGATGTCAAAATCCTTTGCGTCGGCAAAAAAGGTCGGGATGTTCTCAAGCGGAAATACAGCCATCTGATCATCGGAACCGTGGATCTGTCCGGTTCAAAGCGGATCGGGTTCGACGATGCCCAGCCGATTGCACAGCGCGTTCTGACGATGTTCGATGCCGATGAATTTGACGTTTGCACGATCTTCTATGCGAAATTCGTTTCCGTTCTGACACAGACGGTAACCGAGCAGCAGATCATTCCGGCCCCTGTTCCGGAAAAGGCAGACGTGGAAGAGAGCGATATTCTTTACGAATATGAGCCGGAAGAAGAAGAAATTCTGGCAGAACTTCTCCCGCGCAATCTGTCCGTCCAGATTTTCCGTGCGCTTCTCGAAAATTCCGCCTCCGAGCAGGGTGCGCGGATGTCGGCCATGGATAACGCGACCCGGAACGCAGGGGAAATGATCGACAAATTGACCTTGCAATATAACCGCGAACGTCAGGCCGCAATTACGAGCGAACTGATTGAAATTATCTCCGGTGCGGAAGCGCTTTAGCCTTTCCACCGACTGTTAAGAACTGAAGTGACTCTGTAGGGAGCATAAAATGGCAAAGAATGTCGGCAAGATTACCCAGGTGCTGGGCGCCGTCGTGGACGTACAATTTGAGGGGGAACTCCCTTATATTTTGAACGCGCTGCATTGTGAGAATAACGGCCAGCGGCTGGTTCTGGAAGTGGCGCAGCATCTTGGTGAAAATACTGTCCGGGCGATTGCCATGGATGCGACGGAAGGTCTGGTCCGTGGTCAGGAAGTAAGCGATACAGGCGATGCCATCCGCATGCCTGTTGGCCCCGGAACGCTTGGCCGTATCATGAATGTGGTTGGTGAGCCGGTGGACGAGCGTGGCCCGATCAAGACCGACAAATCCTCCCCTATTCACGCGCCAGCTCCGGATTTCGCGGATCAGTCTACAGAAGCCGAAATTCTGGTGACGGGCATCAAGGTCGTTGATCTGCTCGCTCCTTACGCAAAGGGCGGTAAGATTGGTCTGTTCGGCGGTGCCGGTGTGGGCAAGACAGTTCTTATCATGGAACTGATCAACAACGTTGCCATGGGCCATGGTGGTTATTCGGTATTCGCCGGCGTTGGCGAACGTACCCGTGAAGGGAACGACCTGTACCATGAAATGATCGAAGGCGGCATTATCGATACCGAAGGTGATAAATCCAAGGTGGCCTTGGTCTACGGCCAGATGAACGAGCCCCCTGGAGCCCGTATGCGTGTTGCCCTCTCCGGCCTCACACAGGCGGAATATTTCCGTGACGTAGAAGGTCAGGACGTTCTGTTCTTCGTTGACAACATCTTCCGCTTTACGCAGGCCGGTTCCGAGGTGTCCGCCCTTCTCGGCCGTATCCCCTCCGCTGTGGGGTATCAGCCGACACTGGCGACCGATATGGGCGCCTTGCAGGAGCGTATTACATCCACCAACAAGGGCTCGATTACCTCCGTTCAGGCCATTTACGTCCCGGCCGACGACTTGACCGACCCGGCACCGGCAACCTCCTTCGCCCATCTGGATGCGACGACCGTTCTGTCCCGTCAGATCGCGGAGCTGGGTATCTATCCGGCTGTTGACCCGCTCGACTCAACCTCCCGTATGCTTGACCCGGCCATTGTGGGCGAGCGTCATTATGAGATTGCCCGTCAGGTTCAGGAAACTCTCCAGACCTATAAGTCGCTGCAGGATATCATCGCCATTCTGGGAATGGACGAGCTGTCGGAAGAAGACAAGCTCATCGTTGCCCGGGCCCGTAAGATCCAGCGTTTCCTCAGCCAGCCGTTCCATGTGGCTGAAGTCTTCACCGGTTCGCCGGGCAAGTTCGTGAAACTTGAAGACACCATCGACGCTTTTGAGAAAATCTGCGCCGGTGAATATGACGAGCTGCCGGAAGCGGCCTTCTACATGTGCGGTGGCATTGAAGAAGTCCTCGAAAAAGCGAAGAAACTGGCGGCGGACGCGGCCTGATCCGCGCCCCTGAAGGAGTATAGAAATGGCCGACATGGTTACCATGGATCTTGTATCGCCCGAGAAGCTGCTGCTCTCGGATGAGTTTGAAATGGTTGTGCTGCCGGGTGCCGAAGGGGACTTCGGCGTTCTCGCGGGTCATTTGCCGATAACCTCTACACTGCGTCCCGGCGTCATCAGCATTTATGAGGGCGACAAGGAGAAGGAACGTATTTTCGTCAATGGCGGGTTTGCCGAAGTATCGAACGACAAAATCACTGTTCTGGCCGAAGAAGCCATCTTTGTTGCGGATCTGAACCGCTCTGATCTGGAACAGCGTATCCAGAACGCCCGTGAGGATGAAGAGGATGCCAAAGATGATGAAACCCGCCGCCGTGCCGCGGAAAACCAGGATCATCTGCAGCAGCTTCTAGACGCTATGGCATGATGATTTCCGGTTGGTATCAAAAGGGGCCTTCGGGCCCCTTTTTTGTGCCTGCTATCTGGGTTAAAGCGGTTTGCTAATTTATGCGGATGGCTTAGTCTGGAACCATATGTGAGTTCTTGAAGTAGCTGCGTAATGACAAAAACCGCAATCATTGCCGGGGGAAGCATTGCCGGCCTGGCAACCGCCCGGGCCCTGTCACCCTGTTTCGAGCGGGTTATGCTGCTTGAGGCGGACAGTTTCGATCAGACGGGCTTCGCCCGCAAAGGAACGCCGCAAGCCAACCATGTGCATGGGCTTTTGAAAGGCGGCAGCGATGCCTTGACCCGCCTGTTCCCGGACCTGCCATCAAGGCTGACCGCAGCAGGTGCAGTCTCTTGTCATTTCAGCAGCGAAGTACGCTGGTATATCAATGAAGGCTGGATGCCGCGCTTTGATGGATCCATGCAGATATATTTCCAGACCCGGCCGCTGCTCGAAGGATGCCTGAGAGAGATGGTGCGCGAAATTGCCAATGTCGAGATTGTTGAAAATTGCCGTGTTGAAGATTTTGTTCTCGATGAGACGCGAAAACGGATTATGGCGGCGGTTGTCCGGCGGCCCGGCGGCGATGCGGAAACAATACCCGCCGATTTTTTCATAGATGCGATGGGGCGAGGAAGTTTTTTGCCTCGGTGGTTAAAACGGGAGGGGTTTGGGGAGGTTCCCGAAGATCATATTGGGGTTAACCTTGGCTATGCCAGCTGCCTGATGGAACTACCGAATGAGCCGCGCGATTGGAAAAGCATTCTGATTTATCCCAAGGGGCCAAACGAAATCCGGGGCGCCACCCTTGTGAAGGTGGAGAATGATAAATGGTTGCTGACCCTCGCTGGGTATCATAACGACCACCCCCCGGCGGGTGCGGAGGGCTTTCTTGAGTTCGCCAGGACGCTGCCACGTCCCGATATTTATGATGCGGTCAGAAATGCGCGGATCGTCAGCGATATCCGTCTGCATAAATTTCCGCATGGACAGTGGCGTCATTATGATGAGATCGCGTCTTTCCCCCTCGGCATTCTGCCAGTCGGGGACACCAATACCAGTCTCAACCCGCTCTTTGGCCAGGGAATGAGCGTTGCCGCCCTGTCCGCCGCCGCTCTGTCGGACCTTGTTTCAGAGGCCGATTTTAGAGATCTGGATAGCCTTGACAGACTCAAGAGAAATTATTTTGCGGGATTGCGCCGGATATTTGCAACTCCCTGGGATCTCGCGCTTGGACAGGATTTCCGGTACCCCGAAACGACAGGCCGCAAACCATTCACCCTTGTGCCGAAGAATATTCTGAAAAGCCTGATTATGAGTTCTTCCTCAACCGAGGTCATTGAGAATTTTTACCATGTGGTGCATCTGGCAAGGGAGGAAAGCTCCTTCTATCATCCACGATGGCTGGTAAAAATTTTGAAGGGGATGAAGAACAGGTAAGTAATTGTAATTTAAGAAAGATTATAAAATTTTGGGATCTAAGAACTGACGGATCTGGCCGTGGCCGCGGGCTTTGCAGAATTAAGAGTAAATTAACCACTATTCGGTATATTTTTACAAAGAATTTTGTATACGCAAAGAAACTGGCGGCGAAATTGAACTTTTTAGGTCAATTGAAGACAATTGAATCTATCTTTAACGGGACGAAACTGAACCGATTTTCGTTGCGTTTTGTCGATCATGAAGTCGAAAGCGCTTATAACGATACCGCAATCGCGCGTTCAATTGGCGTCATGCGGTTGTCGCTTCTGTCCGCCATTATCATTTATGCCGCTTTTTCAATCCTCGACTTTTATGCCATTCCTGAGGTTTTCAAGGAAGCGGCGATTATACGCTTCTGTTTTGCAATCCCGATTTTTCTGATCGTTTTCGGATTGACCTATACGAAATACTACGCAATTTTCGCGCAGCCAGGTGCGGCATTTTGCATGCTTGCCTCGGGCGTGAGTATTATTGTGATGACGGCGATTGCCGATGAGCCGGGAAATTATCTTTATTACGCTGGTCTGACACCGTTGATTATCTTCTGTTGTTGCCTGCCGCCGACACGGTTTCTGTATGCGTCCTTTGTCACGGTGTTCCTGATTGCCGCCTATCATATAGCCGCTATCTGGTATAATCCGATCCCCCTGCTGATTTTAATGGCCAACGACTTTTTCCTGCTGACGGCGGCAGGAATGGGCGTTTTCGCTGCTTATTTCCAGGAACTGGCGCAGCGTCGCGACTTTATCAATATGAAGATGCTGGATGAAGAACGGGTCAAAAGCGATATCCTGGCCGAGAAGGCCCAGGCGGCCAATCATTCGAAATCCGAATTTCTGGCAATCATGTCGCATGAACTGCGGACACCGCTTAACGCCATCATTGGGTTTTCGGAAATTCTGGAAAAGGAAATGTTCGGCCCGCTTGGCAAGGAGCAATATCAGGAGTATTCCCACGACATCAATGTCAGTGGCCAGCATCTCCTTAGTATTATCAATGATATTCTCGATTTGTCGAAGGCGGAAGCCGGCAAGCTGGTCTTGCAAGAAGAGGAAGTCTCGGTCGTCGATACCGTCAATTCAACCTTGCGGGTCATTCGCGATCATGCGGCGGAACGGGGCGTACGCCTCATATTTGATATTCCGTCGCGCGATCATCGGATGATTGGCGATCCGCGGCTTCTGGCGCAGGTCTTCCTTAATCTGTTCTCCAATGCGGTGAAATTTACTCATAAAGGCGGATCGGTTTCTATCGGTTTCCAGTCGCTTGAGAACGGAAACCTACAGATCCGCATTCGTGATACCGGTATTGGCATTGATCCTGAAAATATCGAAAAGGTCTTCGATCCGTTTGTTCAGATAGAAAGCTCCATGTCCCGTAACTATGAAGGAACAGGACTTGGCCTGCCTCTCACCAAAAATATCATGGAACTTCATAGCGGGACGATCACGCTCGACAGCCGCCTCGGTGAAGGAACGGTCGCCATTGTTGAATTCCCGAAAGAGCGTCTGGTGGATCGCGAGGTCGAAGGGGACAGCGGTCAGGCAAAAGCCGCAAGAGGATGATCCATCGCGCCGCTACAGACAGCGGATCTTCCCCTTGAATGCCTTTCCAGTCACTCGGGCTTTGTCACGAAGAGAAGGTGGCAATGACCCGTCGGATCAGCGACAACTTCACGTTTCGCCGCCGGATCAATATTCTCTGCAAGCTCGAACATTTCCTGTTCCGTGCGATGGACCAATGTCCAGTCCACCACATACTCCACCTGCCATTTGAGGCTTGTCTCCGATGTGCGCATACAGCCGATGATCAGCGTCCCGCCTGGCAGCAGATTGCTGTACAGGTCATTGACCAGTTTGGTGGATCGCTTTTTGCCAAGATAATCGGCAAGACCCACCGCATAGATCAGATCCTGCTTTTCAAGTTTGCTGAACAGCTTGCCCGTTGCCAGAAACTCCAGGAATGTCGCATGCAGGCAACGAACCCAGGCCATGCCATCGAGCCGGACTACTTCGGGGTAGGTGCTGTTATAGGCGTAGGAGAGTGCGTCATGATCCTGATCTATGAGGGTGAACTCAACCGGAAGCGGGATATTCGGCGTTTTCAGATAATTGGCGACTTCCTGTGCGGGGCCACAGCCAAGGCTCGCGGCCTTGAAATCGCTCCGTCCACGGGCGGCGGCTTCTGTGCAGAGGCGGGCGATCGCCTGCTTGGTCATTGTCATGCGAGTGGCGATGAACTCACCTGTTGAGGTGCCAAGGCGGTGGCAGAATTTTGCATAGGCCGTGTCGCCTTCCAGCGTCAGATTATAGGCATAGTTCATGACCTGATAATCACCGGGATAGCCGAGCGGTTTGCTGTAGGCGCGGTCCCAGCTTGCGCCGGGCAGAATCTCCGGTGTCAGGACCATTTCCGTATACTGCTTGACGGCGGCAATGGCGAGGCTATCGTCTCCCAGTTCTTCCGTGATTTTCAGGCATTTTCTGGAAATCTCCCTCCAGCGGGTCAATGCCTTTGTTTCACAGGCGAGGATAATGTCCTTTATCCGTTCGCTCCGCCGGGAATCATCGCGCCCGAGATCGGCCTCAACCTTGTCGAGAACCTTGTGGATGGAGCGGAACATATAGACCGCATCACCGATTGCTTCCTTATAGGCCGCCGGTACAAGCTGGGAGTGATCGGAGAGGCCGATAGTCACGGCCTGCTGCAAGGCGAGGTCATCATGCTGCGCCAGAATTTTCTTGATATCAAGAAAACCGCGGGTTAGCTCGACAGCGACCTTATGCTGATTTTCGTGCGGCTCAATCCGGCGGATTTTGCCATTTCCCGAGAAAACTTCTGTTGTTCCGATTTTGAGTTGCAGCGGAACATCCTTATTCATGTCTTCCAGCCAGGAAAAATTCTGTGGGCTGACAAAACTTATTCCGCTCATGCTGATGTCATAGATATCAAAAGATCGGTCATCCATCTCGACGATCGGCGAAATACTACTCATCAAGGTTTTGGCATTGAAGCGTTCTGCGCGATAAAAAACGCGCCGACCTTCTCCTCCGGAAAGCTCCTCATAATGTTTCATGTTACGCTCACAATACAATTACGGCTCTAATATGACAAAAATAATGTGCAGCACGGCGGCGGCAGTCTGGATACTATCGGATCAATATTACAAGAATAATAATGCAGTTTCCAATGAAGCCACAAAATTAACCTTGTTTATTAACTATGAGCAATTATTCGTAATTAACAACTCGTTAGGATTATAATCGTATCGGAAAAGAAAAGACAACAGGAGATGAGATAAATTTTATGAAAATCGCAGGAATACTAGATATAGATAACAACCAGACATTTTTCATTTATTCTTAACTATAATTTGTGGGATCAGTATCCGAGAGACCGACATCTCAACGCACGTATGGAGAGAATTTTTCCAGAATTGTTTCGTAAAGAGCCCGTTTAAAAGGAACGATCAGTTCCGGCAACTCCGCATATTCTGCCCATTTCCATTCGGAGAATTCCGGATGCTTCGTAAGAATGTTGATGTCCTGATCATTCCCGAGAAAGCGGAACAGAAACCATTTCTGCTTCTGTCCACGATACTTTCCCTTCCATATCTTTCCAAGCAACTCATCGGGCAGTTCGTAGGTCAGCCATTCGTTGAGCACATGGACAAGCTCCACGTTACGGGTGCCAATTTCTTCGTCAAGTTCGCGCAACGCAGCTTCGATCGGATCTTCATTCTCGTCAATTCCGCCTTGTGGCATTTGCCAGTGTTCACTGACCATATCGATGCGACGGCCGACGAACACGCGCCCTTCTCCGTTGAGAACCATCATTCCGGCGCAGGGGCGATAGGGCAGGCTTTCACGTAACGCAGTCTTGGTCATCTTGTTTCCTGTTTGTTGACAAGTGTGGAGATCGGGGAGAGAAGAAGTCCTTTTTCTTTCAATCCGTCGATCCAGCCGGTCAGATAATCGAAGGTTTCTTCATAGGGGTAGGCAATGCCAATTGCGACACCGGTGCGTCGGGCAAGGGATTCGAGGGCCGCAAAATGCGCATCAATCGTGGCGCGTTCTTCCCGGTGGTCCAGAAAACGGTTGTTAATGGCAACCGGCACGGCAAGTTCCTGCGCAATACGGGCGGCGATGCTGTTGCCGGCTGTTCGGCTGTCGAGGTAAAGAAGGTCTTTCTTACTGATCGCGGCAAGGATGGGGGTAATGGCGTCGGCGTCGGTCGTAAATCTGGAACCCATCTGATTAGTAATGCCAATATAGCCGGTAAAACGACCCAATATCCAGTCGAGCCGCGCCAGATTCTCATCCGTTGAAAGATCGGTTCTAAGGCCATGGAGGCCGGGATCAAGACGGGGATAACCGATTGGTTCCATCGGCACCTGAAGGAGGATTTCATGCCCCGCCGCGCGGGCTTCATCCGCAATCTGCTGCAAATTATGTCCGTAGGGGTTGAAGCTGAAGGTAATCGCAGCAGGCAGCCGTTCGATGGCTTGGCGCGCCCGCGCATTGCTCATGCCCAGTTCGCTGATAATGATGGCAACCCGGGGCGTGTCCGGATCGGTGGCCTGCATTGGCTCTGTCACGGGAGGGGAGGATATTGTTTCCGTAGCCGCTGGCTCTTCTGACGCTCTATCGTCAACAGCTTGTAGAGGGGCGCCCTCGTCTGGTTCTGCGATACCATCGCTTTCCTGCGTCACAGAAGCGGAGGGTGGTGCCGCCGGAAAAGTCATCCCGACCCGGGCATCGGTGGCCGGGGATGTTTCTACGCTGGCCGCGGATTCGGGCGCAGAGACTCTCTCATTCGTCGTCGCATCCGCTGCCGGATTTGCATGTGACTCATCTGCTGCAGTTATGGGGCTGGCTTCCTCACTATCTGATATTGAGGGTGGGGAGGTCTCGCCCACAGGTATCTGTTCTCCATCCGGAGCAGGACTTTGTTCGCTGTCCCCATTCCTCTCTTGTATCTGAGGGGAGACTGCCGTATCGCCAAGTGCGCTGCCATGCCCTTCCTCTGAATGGGGTATGGAGGGAGAGGTTTCGTCCATATTCCGCTCCTCTTCACCCGCTACGCTTTTTTCGTCAGTATTGGCGTCACCGGGGGGCGGGAGCATGGTCTCCGTCGCCGTTGTATCCTCCGGTGCTTTTTCCGATGAGAGAATCCGTGTGCCGGGTGGCGAAGGGTCGGGAATTACCATGGTTGGTAATGTTGTGGTTTCCTCCGCCGTGGTTGCGGTGCTGTCTTGCGGGCGGTCATTTCCGGCCGCTGTGTTTTCCTGTTCGGAGCTGGCGTCAGAACTCGGCTCCGGCACTGACGGGGAAAGGGGCCGACCTGCCGTCTCCCCTCCGATTACGGCGGGAGGCTCGTTTTGTTCTAATTTGGAGGTGTCGTCCGTTTCGGCGGTGGTCTCGTCAGGTAGCTTGTCCGTTGAGGAGTCGGTCGCTTGCTGGGCTGGGGGCTCCTCTAGAGTGGTACTCTCCGGCATGGCCACAGGCAGTTCTATGGGGGCGCTGATGCCGGTGCTAGCCGAAACCGTGGTTGCCGGACGTTGCCCTTTCTGACTGAAATATCCCCATCCGGCCAGAGCAATGACAGCCAGAATAACCATCAGAGACAAAACGAACAAAACCGACACCCTGTTTGCGGGCATCGGTTTTGTCAGCTCGTCTTTATCCAAATTTCCCACAGTAATCCGCCGATACTAATTTCCTTTGGTGACGGAGGTGACTCATTTCACCTGCGTCGCCCGAAGGACACATGACATTCGGTCTATTTAGCATCCTTTTTTGCAAAAAGTGAGACACCCTTCAACAGATCCTTTGCACGAAGAAGCTGATAGTCGAGGACTTCTTCTTCAGCGGCCTGACCTTCGCCATCGGCGACAGGAGTTTCCGGCTCGCTGCCATTTTCCAGATGGTTTCTAAGATCCGCTTCGGAACGGCCACGCGCCTGTTCCAAAACTTCCAGTTTGGCCTGCTCCACCTCGATATCAGGGACAATCCCCTTAGCCTGGATGGATGTGCCGGATGGCGTGTAATAGCGAGCCGTTGTCATCCGCATGGCGCCATTGCCCTGCAAGGGAACAATGGTCTGAACGGACCCCTTGCCGAAGCTCTTGGTGCCGAGAACCACGGCGCGGCCATGGTCTTGCAAGGCACCCGCGACAATCTCGGAGGCGCTGGCCGAACCGCCGTTTATCAGAACGACGATCGGCATGCCGTTGATAATGTCGTCCGGTTTGGCGTTGTAGCGCTGTGCATCGCCCTGTTTGCGACCGCGGGTCGAAACAATTTCGCCCTTCTCAAGGAAGTCGTCCGCCACAGCGATTGCCTGATCAAGAAGTCCGCCCGGATTATTCCGCAGGTCAAGAACAAGGCCCTGGAAATTATCGCCCGCCTCCGCTTTCAACGTATCAATTGTCTTGCGAAGACCGCTGTCCGTCTGCTCCGTAAAACTGGAAATCCGGACATAAAGAATTCCGTCATCTTCAAGCCGACCCCGAACGGACTGCACGGTAATGATGGCGCGGGTCAGGGTCAGTTCAAGTGGTTCCTGCTCCCCGTTGCGGCGAATGGTCAAGGTCAGGTCCGTATCCACCAGCCCGCGCATCTTGTCGACGGCTTCGGCCAGGGTCAGGCCGAGAACCGGTTCGCCATCAAGATGAGTGATCAGGTCGCCCGCTTGAATGCCAGCCTTGGCGGCCGGGGTGTCATCAATGGGCGCCACTACCTTGACGAAGCCGTTTTCCATGGTCACTTCAATCCCGAGACCGCCGAACTTGCCGCGCGTCTGCACCTTCATGCCGTCATAGCTTTCCGGGTTCAGATAGCTCGAATGAGGGTCGAGCGAACTTAGCATGCCGTTGATTGCGGCTTCGATGAGCTTTTCATCGTCGACTTCCTCGACATAGTCTTCGCGGATCTTCGCAAACACATCGCCAAAGAGATTAAGCTGGCGATAGGTCTCGGAACTCGCCTCCACCCGGTTGTCCGGTGTCGTCATAATGGCAATCGACAGCAGGACAACTGCTGCGGCCAGCACACCTGTTACAACATGTCTCATTATCCGCTAACCTTTCTATTCTCGGCCAGTAACCACGGAGCGGGGTCAATGGGCGAACCGTTGTTCCTAAGCTCCATATAGAGCTTAGGATTTCCTTTACTACTCGTTTTCATTCGTCCGACAGGCTCTCCTGCAAGGAGAAGCTGCCCAACGGCGGCATCTATGGAACCCATTCCCGCCAGAAGCGAGTGATACCCATCGCCATGATCGATGATCAGCAGCAATCCATAATGCCGGAAAGGTCCGGCGAATGCTATCTGGCCATCGAAAGGCGAGATGACGGTGGCCTCTGGCCGGGTTTCAATCACAATTCCCTTTTTGAGGCCAGCATCATCATTCTCATCATAATGGGTAACGATGCGTCCGCCAACGGGTAAGGGGAGCAATCCTTTTGCTTCTGTTATATGGCGCGTCGCACTGAGATTTGCCAGCACTTGCGGCGCGACTGTTTTGTTTTGAGGTTGCTGTTCCGTTTTTGGGATCTCCGCCTTTGCGAGTGCGGCGGCTTTCTCGGCTTTGGCTTTTTCCTTTGCCGCGATTTCGCGTTCAAGCCGGGCTTGCTCTTCGGCGCGCTGGCGTTCTCTGTCTTCGGCAAGGCGGGTAATCAGGGCGCTTGTATCGGTCACATCTGAAGTGAGTTTTTCAAGGCGTTTCTGCTCTTGCTCGCTTTCTCTCGCAATTTTGCTTTGGGCATTGCGCTTTTCCTCTAGCAGCAGATCAAGTGTTTCCTGCTCGGCGATGCGTTCGTCACGAAGTGCGCTGAAGTCTTCTCTCTCTTTCGCATATTGTGTGCGCAATTCCGCCAGAGTGTCGAGCTGTCCGGCAAGATGATCCGCATCTGCTTTGAGCTTTGGCAAGATAGACTGCAATAAAGAGGAGGCGCGGAGACTATCGACAAGCCCGCTGGGATTACCAATCAAGGTACCCTCCGGTTGTCGGCTGAGATGGATCAGGGCCGAAATCGTAACGGAAAGGTCATCTTTGCGGCTTTCCAGATCGGCGAGTGTATCATTTTCCACCTGCCGGATCTCATCAAGTCGCTGTTCGACCTGGACCAGCTTTTCATCAAGCTGGGTGAGATTGCTCGCCGCAACTACAAGTTTGCGTTTCAGCGTTTTTATTTCACTGTCGAGTTTTTCAAGCTGAGCTGTGAAATTCTGTTGCCGGTTTTCCGATGTGGCCAAGGCCTGTTGCAGGGCCTTTAGTTCTTCATCCGGCGATGCCGCCGCGCTCATACCCGGCAGGATCAGGGACAGCCCGAAGATGCCAATGGCGAGTGGGCGTATATTCTGACGCAGGCATGACAAACTGAACTCAGGACGCAACACGGTTGTTCTCAAACCCCTCCTTCTCGTGAATAAGGTTAGCACCGCTCATTTCGGACGGAATGGTAAGGCCCATCAGGTTGAGAACAGTTGGCGCGAGATCGGCAAGAGTTCCTTTTTCAAGTCTCGCGTCCTGCGCGCCGCCGACAGCCAGTACCAAAGGAACGAGATTGGTCGTATGCGACGTATAGGGCGCATCGGTTTCCGGATCGCGCATCAGCTCAATATTGCCATGATCGGCGGTGATCAGCATGGCCCCACCGGCGTCCGCAATGGCGCTGGAAAGCTGTCCGATGCAGTCATCAATGACCTCAACCGCCTTGACAGCGGCGTCCATGATGCCGGTATGGCCGACCATGTCCGGATTGGCGAAATTAACGACGATAAGATCGAATTTTTCAGATTTTATGGCTTTGAGCAGGTTGTCCAGCACCTCATAGGCGGACATTTCCGGCTTGAGATCATATGTTGCCACCTTCGGGCTCGGTACCAGAATACGTTCTTCACCGTTATAAACGCGCTCCTCACCGCCATTCAGGAAGAAAGTGACATGCGCATATTTTTCCGTTTCCGCGATGCGAAGTTGGGTCTTGCCCGCTTTGGCAACCACCTCGCCCAGAGTTTTCTTCACCTCGATCGGTGGAAAGAGTGCGGGAACAGCAGCGGCCAGCGCTGATGAATATTCAACCATTCCCTTGATCGCAACAAGGGCCGGGCGTGCCTTCCGGGTGAAGCCCGTAAAGGCGTCATCGGTAATGGCCGTTAACAATTCACGCGCCCGATCAGCGCGGAAATTGGCCATGATGAAAGCGTCACCATCCTGGAAGCCCTTATAGCCGGTGGCGATGCGCGGCTTGATGAATTCGTCGGTCTCTTTTGCAGCATAGGCGGCCTCAAGCTCCGCTACCGGATCGGTGAAAGGCGTTCCTTCGGCGGAGAAGAGGGCATTGTACGCCTTTTCGACGCGGTCCCAGTTGGTGTCCCGATCCATGGCGAAATAGCGGCCGACAAGCGTCGAAAGCGCGCAGTTCTTCAGTGGCGCAATCTGCGTCAGCAGGTCCTTCGTATAGCCCGCGCCGCTGGTTGGCGGCGTATCGCGGCCATCCATGAAGCCATGCAGATGAACTGATATACCGGCGTCATCCATAATGCGCGCAAGGGCGGCCATATGATCCTGATGCGAATGCACGCCGCCGGGCGACAACAGACCGGCAATGTGACAGGCTCCGCCCGATGCCTTCAGCTTCTGGATAAGATCGAGGAGTTCGGGGTTTTTGGCAAGCTCACCCGTCGCAATTTCACGATTGATGCGCGGCAGGTCCTGCAGAATAACGCGTCCGCTGCCGATGGTCATATGACCCACTTCGGAATTGCCCATTTGCCCATCCGGCAGGCCAACATCGGCACCGGAAGTGCCGAGCAGGCTGTGCGGCCGAGTGGCCAGCATATTGTCCCAATTCGGCGTCTTGCCAACAGCAATGGCGTTGTCCACGGGGGTGTTGCTATGGCCCCAGCCGTCCAGAATGCACAGCAGGACGGGGCGGGGGGCGGATGTCTGTCTGGGATTGCTTTTCATAATCGCTTTTATAGTCCCGATAAACTTAAGATTCCATTATAATCATGCGCGGTGATAGGGGTGATTCGACAAAATTGACGACGCCCGGTAAAGCTGCTCCGCCAGCAGGCCGCGCACCATGAGGTGGGGCCATGTCATCGGACCGAGGGAAAGCAACCTATCCGCTTTGCCGAGAGTTTCCTGCGTATGCCCGTCTGCGCCGCCGATCAGGAAGGCAGCGGTCTGCACCCCGTCATCGGCAAACCGGCCAAGCATCTTCGCAAAACCCTGGCTGTCCATGCTCTTGCCTTTTTCATCTAGGGCGATCACTGTCGCGCCTTCCGGTATGGCGCCCATGAGCAGTTCCGCTTCCCGGGCCATCCGCGCTTTGCCTTTAAGAGGGCGCTTCTCCTCAACTTCCTTAAGGTCGATCGGCCATGGCAATCGGCCCGCATACTCGGCATAGAGTTCTTGCAGCGGACCGCCCCGAAATCTGCCGACACTGGCAATAACAAGGCGCATCCGTCTATCCTTTGATCAGCGCCAACCCTTTTAAGGTCAGCCCATCATCTCCATTGGAATATTTGGCGCCCAGATTTTCTCCAGGTTGTAAAAATTCCGGACTTCAGGTCTGAACAGATGGATCACAACATCGCCAGCATCAACCAGAATCCAGTCACCGCCGGTTTGTCCTTCCATGCGAACCGTGCCGAATCCTGCTTCCTTGATGCGTTCTTTCAAATGATCCGCCATAGCCGCCACCTGGCGGGAAGACCGGCCATTGGCAATAATCATATAATCAGCGAAGGAAGTTTTTCCGGCAAGGTCGATTGACACAAGGTCTTCCGCTTTGTCGTCGTTCAGGATATTTTCAACGAGGTCGCGGAGCTTAGCTACTTCAGCTTTACTAGCTTTCATAATAGGGATCAATTAATCTCCAGTAAAAATGATTAAGGGTCGTCCTTACTTCTTTAATTTGGGAAGTTTTCACCTCAAGAGCAAGTATTTCCTGTAACGTCACGAGAATTTCTTATTTGCGTACTGCTCAGATTTATCGTGGTCTCGGGCAGAAAGGCCCAGGCGGGCGGGCGCATGCGGGCAAGGTGGCGGCGGTCATTGCCGAGACAATTGTCAAAAAGTCTGTATTTGCGGAACTTGACAGCGGCCTTGCCATTCAATGCTTTATAGGTGAAGCCCGGACGGTTGAAGACGGCCACGGGAACCAGTGACATGATCTTTTCCCACTGCTGCCACTTGGGAAGCTGGACAAGATTGTCCGCCCCCATCAGCCAAACAAATCGATGTTGCGGAAATGTCGCTTTCAGGGTGGTCAGGGTGCGAACCGTTCGCTGCTCCCCGATCCGTACTTCGAAATCGGATATCTTGATGCGCGGATGCCTGGCGATACCTTTGGCATAGTCGAAGCGTTCCCGGAACCCGGCCATGCCTTCCGCCGGTTTGAGAGGGTTCTGGGGCGAGACAAGCCACCAGATTTCATCCAGATCAAGGAGCCGTAGCGCCGCCAGGCTGATCCGGCGGTGCCCGTCATGGGCCGGATTGAAAGACCCGCCCAGCAGTCCTATTTTCAGACCTTTCATCAAGCGTATCAGGGCCGCGTCTGACCGTCGCCCCGGACGATATATTTGAAGCTGGTAAGCTGTTCGACGCCGACCGGGCCGCGGGCGTGCATCTTGCCGGTGGAAATGCCGATTTCTGCACCCATGCCAAACTCACCGCCATCGGCAAACTGGGTGGAGGCATTCTGCAGGACGATGGCGCTGTCCACCTCTTGCATGAAGCGACGGGCGGCGTCGGTATCTTCTGTGATGATGCAATCGGTATGATGGGAGCCATAGGTTTCGATATGTTTGATCGCGGCCGTAAGATCCTCGACAATGCGGACCGAGAGAATGGGTTCCAGATATTCCGTTCGCCAGTCTTCTTCGGTTGCCTCTCCGACGCGCGTATCCAGCTTGCGGACCGCTTCATCCCCCCGGATTTCACATCCGGCTTCAATCAGGTCGGTGAGGATCGCAGGAAGCAGGGCTTCGGCCACTGATCTGCTGACCAGTAAAGTTTCCAGCGCGCCGCAGATGCTGACTCGCCGCATTTTTGAATTGAGCACGATTTGGCGGGTCTTGGTCGGATCGGCCTTGGCATCGATATATATATGAACCAGCCCGTCGAGATGCGAGAAAACCGGGATACGGCTTTCCTTCTGCACCCGCTCGATCAGGCCGCGCCCACCGCGCGGCACGATCACATCCACATAATCGGAAAGAGTAAGCAGCGCGCCGACGGCGGCCCTGTCCGTTGTCTCGATCATCTGGATGGCATCAACGGGGAGGGCGGCGGCAGACAATCCGTCCTGTAGGCAAGACCAGATGGCGCGGCTGGAATGATAGCTTTCGGAACCGCCACGCAAGATACAGGCATTTCCCGCCTTGAGACAGAGCGCCCCGGCATCGGCCGTGACATTGGGGCGGGATTCGTAAATGATGCCAATCACGCCGAGGGGGACGCGCACGCGGGAGATTTGCAGCCCGTTCGGACGCTCCCACTCCGTCATGATATCGCCTACGGGATCGGGCAACTCTGCGATGGCGTCAAGTCCCGCCGCCATGGCCTCGGTACGGGCGTCATTCAACTCCAGCCGGTCGAGAAGGGCCGCCGTCAGCCCTTTGGCGCGTCCGGCGATGAGATCCTTCTCATTTGCCGCGAGAATATCAGTCTTGCGGGCGCGGAGGGCTTTGGCTGCCTCGATCAGGGCTTTGTTCTTTGCCTCCGTCGGCGCAAGCGACAGGATCTTCGCCGCTTTGCGTGCGCGGCGGCCCAGTTCTTCCATCATCGCGGCGATATCGCCATCCCGGTTGAGTTGAGGCTGTGCTGTCATCTTGCTGTCCGTTTTTCTGTTTAGTTCAAGGCAAGTTCATCACGGTGAATCATTTCATCCCGCCCAGAATAGCCCAGAATTTCTGTAATCTCACCACTTTTATGGCCGATGATCCGCGCCGCATCGTCAGAGGAATAGGCGACCAGCCCCCGGCCAAGTTCAATATCCGCCATATTTACGACCGTCACAAGATCGCCGCGCTGGAATTCGCCCTCCACCTGTGTCACACCGGCAGGCAGCAGACTTTTCCCCGATTTCAATGCCTTTTCCGCCCCGGCATCGATGGTCAGGCGACCACTGGAGGAAAGCCCTGCAGCGATCCACTTCTTGCGTGCCGAGCGGGGCGTGTCACGGGCGATAAAACAGGTGAAATTCGCCCCTTCCTGCATGGATTTCAGCGGATGTGCGATCGTGCCGCTTGTGATGAACATATTGCACCCGGCGGCCATGGCGATCTGGGCGGCTTTTAGCTTTGTTTCCATTCCGCCCCGGCCCACATCGGTTTTGGTCTTGCTGGCCATGGCGAGAATATCGTCATTCAGGTCCGTTACCTCACGGATAAAGCGGGCATCGGGATTGCCTTTGGGGTCCGCCGTGTAAAGGCCGTCGATATCGCTGAGCAGGACCAGGCAGTCGGCGGAGATCATCTGCGCGACGCGCGCGGCAAGGCGGTCATTATCGCCATATCGGATTTCACTGGTGGCAACAGTATCATTTTCATTGACGACGGGCAAAGCGCCAAGCGAGAGCAGGGTGCTGATGGTGCTGCGGGCATTGAGGTACCGCCTGCGTTCCTCCGTGTCGCCGGGAGTGAGAAGAATTTGCGCCACCTGAATGTCCTGCAGGGCGAGGATTTCCTGATAAGCGTGAGCGAGCTGGATTTGACCGGTTGCCGCCGCCGCCTGACTTTCCTCCAGTCGTAAGGGACCGTTCCTGAGGCCGAGGACATGACGGCCCATAGCAATGGAACCGCTGGAGACAATCAATACTTCCTGTCCCTGCGCGCGCATCCCGGAAATATCCTCGGACAGGGCGCCCAGCCATTCACGGCGCAGCTTGCCGGTACTGCTATCGACCAGCAGGGCGGAGCCGATTTTGATCACGACACGTTTCGCGCGGGTGAATCTGTTGATCAGGGACGCCATGTTTCCGCTTCTTCTCCGGCCTGTTTTCTTTGCTCCGCCTCCTGCTCGGCACGCTCTTCCGCCTTGCCCGCATCCACGACTTTGAGAAGCGCGAACAGGAGCGGCTCGACATTTTCGCCAATGACGGCAGAGATGACATGCACGGGCTTTCCCGTAATTTTCTCGATGTCCCGAACCTTTTTCGCAAGGTCTTCCTCGCTGACGGAGTCCATCTTGTTCAGCGCAACGACTTCCGGCTTCGCAGCCAGCCCCTCGTCATAGGCGGCCAGTTCACTGCGGATTGTCTGGTAAGAAGCCGCGACATCTTCTTCGGTGGCGTCGATCAAATGGAGTAGAACACGGCAGCGTTCCACATGGCCGAGGAACCGATGGCCGAGACCAACGCCTTCCGATGCCCCCTCGATAAGGCCCGGAATGTCGGCAAGCACAAACTCCCGCTCGCCAACGGCGACAACCCCAAGCTGGGGAACCAATGTCGTGAAAGGATAGTCCGCAATTTTCGGTTTCGCACGGCTTGTGACGCTGAGAAAGGTGGACTTTCCGGCATTGGGAAGCCCGACCAGCCCAACATCGGCGATCAGCTTCAGCCGCAGCCAGACCCAGCGTTCTTCTCCCGGCCAGCCGGGTTCGAATTTACGCGGGGCACGATTGGTCGATGTCTTGAAGGCGGCGTTGCCGCGCCCACCGTCCCCGCCCTTGCAGAGCGCCATGCGCTGGCCAACTTCCGTAAAATCCGCGATCAGCGTTTCGTTATCATCCTCGAAAACCTGCGTGCCGACGGGAACCTTGAGGATAACATCCGGCGCTGCGGCGCCGGTCCTGTCCTGCCCCATGCCATGGCCGCCGCTTTTTGCCTTGAAATGCTGCTGATAGCGATAATCGATCAGGGTATTGAGGCCTTCAACACATTCAATAATGACGCTGCCGCCCCGCCCGCCATCGCCGCCATTCGGGCCGCCGAACTCAATGAATTTTTCACGCCGGAAGCTCAGCGCACCGGGGCCGCCGTTGCCGGAACGAAGATATACTTTTGCCTGATCGAGAAACTTCATGGATGTCGCCTGCTGCCTTGTCGTGTGACCAGTGTAATATGATATGTTCCGGTCAATAAAAAAGGGGAATGGCCGGACCATTCCCCTTCTTCAAATCCTTTAACCGTGTGCGGCGGGCGTCAGGCCTGCTGCTCTACGGATACATAGATCTTTCCGCCACTTTTCTTGGTAAATTTAACATTACCCTCGGTAACGGCGAAGATGGTGTGATCCTTGCCTATGCCAACATTGTCGCCCGGGTACCATTTGGTGCCGCGCTGGCGCAGAATGATGTTGCCCGGGATGACTTTCTCGCCGCCATATTTTTTGATGCCAAGGCGACGACCGGCCGAGTCGCGACCGTTACGGGATGAACCACCAGCTTTTTTATGTGCCATTTAGATTACTCCTCGGTTTTCTTGGCCGCAGCCTTCTTCGGCGCCGCTTTTTTCGCAGGGGCTTTTTCCGCAGCGGTTTCGGCCTTTTCTTCCTTCACGGCGTCGGTTTTCGCTTCCGCAGATTTGGCGGCAGACTTCTTGGTACCTTTGGCGGCAATGTCCGTGATTCTCAGAACAGTCAAATCCTGGCGATGGCCTGCCTTGCGGCGATAGTTCTGGCGACGTTTCTTCTTGAAGACGATGATCTTGTCGGCGCGGGCCTGTTCCAGCAGGGTTGCAGAAACAATGGCGCCATCGACGAGCGGCGCACCAACTGTCAGAGCGCCATTCTCGCCGGAAATGGCCAGAACCTGGTCAAGCTGTACGCTATCTCCGGCTTCGCCGGCGAGGCGTTCCACCTTGATAACATCGTCTTTGGCGACTTTATATTGCTTGCCGCCGGTTTTGATCACTGCAAACATGGCTGATCCGTTTCGAACATGTTGAATGGCCCGCCAGAACCTATTTTCCAGCGCACCGTAATTGAAGGGCGCAATATATCCATGGCCCGGGCGAAGTCAACATGATTCCGGCACCGTTTTGAAGTTTTTAACCCATTCTCTCCTTGCGCCGTCATATCCCATGCGCTACAAGCCGATTTCCAAAGGTAATTCAGGTTATCCGGCCCTCTTTCAAGGGGCGAAAGCCTGAGCCTGCATGCGGTCGGTTGGCAGAGTGGTTGAATGCGCCGGTCTCGAAAACCGGTAAGGGTGCAAGCCCTTCGAGAGTTCGAATCTCTCACCGACCGCCACAGTCCTTCCGCTTCAATTAGAGGCATCCGGCTCCCCCTGAATGGGCAGCAGGACCGACGCCGCCATAATAATGTGGCAATTGACTGTTTTCAAACTCTCTGCCGTCATCGCCTCCAACAGCAAAGCGCAGCACAAATTGTCGCATGCGCTGCTTTGTCACGTAATAATATGCTACACTGATGATATTCTCATGCAGTGTTCAAATGTTTATGAAGGTTATACCGTATGTTTGATATCAGCGCCCTTGACCTTGCGAGATTGCAATTCGCATTTACGGTATCATTTCATATCATCTTTCCGGCGTTTTCCATCGGCCTTGCCAGCTATCTGGCCGTACTGGAAGGGATGTGGCTGTGGAAGAAAGATGCCCGGTATCTCGAACTTTTCAACTACTGGAAGGTGATTTTCGCCATCGGGTTCGCCATGGGCGTCGTATCGGGCATTGTCATGGCCTATCAGTTCGGCACCAACTGGTCGGTCTTTTCCGATCGGGCCGGGCCGGTCATCGGGCCGCTGATGGGGTATGAGGTGCTGTCCGCCTTTTTCCTGGAGGCGGGGTTTCTTGGCATCATGCTGTTCGGCGAGAAACGTGTCGGCCCGAAGCTGCATTTCTTTGCGACGCTGATGGTGGCGGTCGGTACGCTGTTTTCCGCCTTCTGGATATTGTCGGTCAACTCCTGGATGCAGACCCCGACGGGCTATATCATAAGCGAGGCCGGACAATTCGTTCCCGATGACTGGCTGGCCGTGATTTTCAACCCGTCATTCCCCTATCGCCTGGTGCATATGGTGCTGGCTGCGTATCTCACGACGGCCTTTGTCGTCGGGGCGGTTGGGGCCTATCACCTTCTTTACAATACGGCGGACCGGAATGCCCGTCTGATGTTTTCCATGGCCATGTGGATGGCGGCACTTGTGACCCCTGTCCAGATTTTTGCCGGTGACCTGCATGGTCTCAATACGCTTGAACATCAACCGGCGAAGGTGGCGGCCATGGAAGGACATTACGAGACTGTGAAAGGGGCGCCGCTCATCCTGTTCGGTATTCCTGACAATGAACAGGGAGAGACGTTGTATTCAATAGAAATTCCGCGTCTCGGATCATTAATTCTGACCCATAGCTGGGATGGAGAGATTCAGGGGCTGAAATCCTTTCCGAAAGAGGACTGGCCCAATGCCTTTATCGTCTTCTGGTCTTTTCGCATCATGGTCGGTATCGGCCTGATCATGCTGGCCATTGGAGGGTGGAGCCTGCTCTGCCGCTATCGGGGCCGGCTGTATGAAGACAGATGGCTGGCCCGCGCGGCGGTCGCATCCGGGCCGCTCGGATTTATTGCTGTCTTGTGCGGATGGATCACGACCGAGGTCGGCCGTCAGCCCTGGACCATCTATGGGGTAATGCGAACGTCCGAGAGTGCCTCTCCACTCAATGCTTCGGAAGTCGGAACAACGCTGCTTGCCTTCATCATCGTTTACTTCGTTTTGTTCGGGGCGGGGGTATATTACATGCTCAGGCTGATGAAGAAGCCGCCATCAGTCGATACGGACGATGATGCGGCGGACTTGAAGCGGGCGCTGGGCATTACGGCGGCGTCGGCGACTCTTGACGCTGCGGATTCTTGAGCGGGAGGAAGATATCATGGAACTCGATTTACCTCTCATCTGGGCAGCGATCATTGCCTTCTCCATCCTTGTCTATGTCGCGCTTGATGGCTTTGATCTTGGCATTGGTATTCTGTTTCCGTTGGTTTCGCCCCGTACCGGGCATCGCGATGACATGATGAATTCGGTCGCGCCGATCTGGGATGGTAACGAAACCTGGCTGGTGATGGGCGGTGGGGGATTGCTGGCTGTTTTTCCGCTGGCTTATTCGATCGTGCTGCCTGCGCTTTACATGCCGATTATCGTCATGCTGCTTGGTCTTATTTTTCGCGGCGTGGCCTTCGAATTCCGTTGGCGTGTCAATGAAAAGAACCGGATCTGGTGGGATCGTTCCTTTGCTTTCGGATCGCTGATCGCAACTTTTGCGCAAGGAATCTGCTTGGGCGCCTTGATCCAGGGTATTGAAGTGGCCGGTCGCAGCTATGCAGGCGGGCGGTTTGACTGGCTGTCCCCCTTCTCTGTGCTGACCGGCGGCTGTCTCGTTGTCGGCTATGCCCTGCTGGGGGCCACATGGCTTGTCATGAAGACGGAGGGCGATTTGCAGGCGCGCGCCAGACATTTTGCGATGATTTCCGGTGCGGGGACGCTCATTCTCATCGGTGTTGTCAGCCTTGCTACGCCGTTTTTGGATGCGGAATATCACCATCGCTGGTTTGAGGGGGCAAACCTTGTGTTCAGTATTCTGGTGCCGTTTTTGCTGGCGATCTGCGCGGCGGTTTTGTTTCTCGGTCTGAGAAAAGGGCATGAAATTCGTCCTTTCTTTGCGGCACAGGGAATTTTTCTGCTTTGTTATATCGGCATTGGGATCAGTTTTTTTCCCCGTATGGTGCCGCCGCATATCACCATTTGGGATGCTGCCGCCCCGGAAACCAGTCTGCGGTTTATGATTGTTGGAACGGTCGTGCTGGTGCCCATTATTCTGGCCTATACAATCCATAGTTACTGGGTTTTCCGCGGCAAGGTTGACAAGGACGGGGGGTATCACTGATGTCCCCGCGTCTGCGGCAGCTTCTCTGGTTTGTCGCGCTGTGGCTTCTGGGGGTGGCGGCGGTGGGAAGCATTGCCTTCATAATTCGGCTGATTTTGATGCCGTGAAACCATTTATCGAGTAACCAAACATCGCCGGTCTAACCCTTTATGAGAGCGCATAATCCAATTTGCCTCTAATCCCTCTTGCGTCGAATAAATCTCTGACATACGGTAATATAGCGAGATGTCCGGCCAGCTTTTTGGAAGGAAGTTGGCATGAGTGCGCGATGATATCTTATGCGAAGATATAGAAATGATGCCTGATTTCTGTATTTACAGCAGGATTTCTGTCCGGGGGGAGCTTAATGGAATATTTTTTACAGCAGTTGATTAACGGGATCACGCTGGGGTCGATTTATGGGCTGATCGCCATCGGCTATACGATGGTCTATGGCATCATCGGGATGATCAATTTTGCTCATGGCGACATCTTCATGGTGAGTTCCTTCATTGCGCTGATCGTCATTACAGCGTTGGGGATCACCGTTTCGACCGGTCTTGGGATGACGTTTCTGGCGCTGATACTGGTTCTGGTCTCGGCCATGGTGATTGCTTCGGTTTTCGGCTGGACGACGGAGCGGCTGGCCTATCGACCCTTGCGCGGCTCATTCCGTCTTGCGCCGCTGATCACGGCGATTGGTATTTCCATTGTCCTACAAAACTATATCCAGATCACACAGGGCGCCCGGGTAAAACCGCTGCAACCCCTGATCGCTGACGGATACACTCTGATGACGCGCGTCGATGCAAATGGCGAGTTTGCGGTACAGATTTCCAATATGCAAATCCTGATCATTGTGGTGACGATTGTGCTGATGACCATCTTCTCGCTGATCATAGCCAAGACATCCTTGGGGCGGGCGCAACGCGCCTGTGAGCAGGATCGCAAGATGGCCTCGCTTCTCGGCATTAATGTGGACCGGACCATTTCCACGACGTTTGTCATGGGAGCGGCGCTGGCGGCTGTGGCCGGGCTGATGTTTCTTCTCTATTATGGGGTGATCGATTTTTTCATTGGCTTTATCGCGGGCGTTAAAGCTTTTACCGCTGCCGTTCTCGGCGGTATCGGATCGTTGCCGGGCGCGATGCTCGGCGGCCTGGTGATCGGATTGATCGAAACCTTCTGGTCGGCTTATTTTTCTGTCGAATATAAGGATGTGGCAGCGTTCTCAATGCTGGCAATCGTTCTGATTTTTCTGCCGCAAGGCTTGCTTGGTAAGCCTGAGGTGGAGAAAGTCTGATGACCGATACGGCAAACAGCGCATCACGAGCGGGACGTCATTTTGACATTCCAAAAATTGCCAAAGACCTTGTTGTGACGGCATTGATTGCGACGGCGATTTTCGGCTCGACCATTGCCTTCCGGACAGTTTCGGCCTCTGGCGGGCTGACATTGGAACTCCGGTTCGCTGAGGCTTTCTATGTGATCGCTGCTGTCGTCGTTGGGCGGTTGCTGCTGTGGGTTTTCTTCTGGAGTAAGGCACCCGGCCAAGCCGCAGTATCCATGCCGGCCGGTCTCAAACAGGGGTTTCGAGCGTTTGGAGCAAAATTCGGCAAGGTTTTCGGACCAGCCATGCTGCTCCTCGCCCTGGTCTTTCCATTCCTGCCGACAACGGACCGTTATCTGCTCGATCTCAGCATTCTGATCCTCACATATATCATGCTGGGATGGGGGCTGAACATCGTTGTCGGGCTGGCGGGGCTCCTGGATTTGGGATATGTGGCCTTTTATGCAATTGGCGCCTATTCCTATGCGCTGCTGGCTCAGTATTTTGGCTTTTCTTTCTGGATGTGCCTGCCGCTGGCCGGTATTCTGGCGGCCTTTTGGGGCATCATTCTCGGTTTTCCTGTCCTTCGGTTGCGGGGGGATTATCTGGCGATTGTGACCCTTGCTTTCGGGGAGATTATTCGTGTCGTCCTGCTCAACTGGTATCAGTTTACGGGCGGACCCGATGGGCTTTCCGGCATTCCGCGCCCAAGCTTCTTCGGCATCCCGTTTACTCGAAATGAAGGCGGTTTTGCAGATCTGTTCGGCCTGGACTATTCTTCTATCCACCGAATTATTTTTATGTATTTCCTGATTCTGGCATTGGCGCTGATCACCAACTTTGTGACCAACCGTTTGCGGAGGCTGCCGATTGGACGGGCATGGGAAGCTTTGCGCGAAGATGAAATCGCCTGCCGGTCTCTGGGGCTGAATACGACATCGGTCAAGCTGACGGCCTTTGCGATTGGCGGTATGTTCGCCGGTTTTGCGGGGTCGTTTTTCGCAACACGGCAGGGGTTCATTTCGCCGGAAAGTTTCACTTTCATAGAATCGGCGCTGATCCTGGCGATTGTTGTGCTGGGCGGCATGGGATCGCAGGTCGGCGTGGTTATTGCGTCCATCGTCATGATCGGCGGTTTTGAAGTGTTCCGCGAGGCAGAGCAGTACCGCATGCTGATCTTCGGGCTCGCCATGGTGGTGATCATGATCTGGCGTCCACGCGGTCTGATCTCAACGCGCATTCCGTCCATCTTCCTGAAAGAAAGAAAAGCCGTATCGGCAGATATGGTCGCGCAAGGGGAGGGACATTAAGATGGCGCATGTCATTGATAACCCTGTCCTGACTGTCGAGCATCTCAGCATGCGGTTTGGCGGCCTCCTCGCCGTGGATGACCTGTCCTTTACGGCAGGCCGGCAGGATATTACAGCTCTGATCGGGCCGAATGGCGCGGGTAAAACGACTGTCTTCAATTGCATCACCGGCTTTTACAAACCGACAGAAGGGTGCATCACAGCCCTGCATGAGAATGACGAAAAGTTTCTTCTGGAACGTATGGATGATTTCAAGATCCCGAAAATTGCGAAGGTTGCCCGGACTTTCCAGAATATCCGGCTGTTCGGCGGGATGACGGTTCTTGAAAATCTGATGGTAGGCCAGCATAATCCGCTAATGATTGCCTCCAATTATACTTTTGGCGGCATTCTGGGGCTTGGCGGATATAAGCGGGCTGAAAAAGAGGCGATTGAACTCGCCAAATACTGGATGGAGCAGACCGGCCTCATGCATCGCGCCGATGATGCGGCGGGCGATCTTCCTTATGGGGAGCAACGCAAGCTGGAAATAGCCCGTGCCATGTGTACAAAGCCTAAATTGCTGTGCCTTGATGAACCGGCGGCAGGCCTTAATCCACGCGAATCAGAGGAATTGAACAAGCTTCTCCTGTTCATTCGTAATGAGGCGGCGACCGGCGTTTTGCTGATTGAGCATGACATGAATGTGGTGATGGGTATTTCCGATCATATTGTTGTGTTGGATTATGGCAAGAAAATCGCTGACGGGACGCCGGAAGAAATTCGCAATGATCCAAGCGTGATTGCCGCCTATCTCGGCGTTCCCGATGAAGAGGTTGATGAGGTGGAGCAGGAAATCGATGAAATTGAAGGAGGGGCGTCATCATGAGTTCTGACCCGCTTCTTCAGGTGAAGGATGTCGAAACCTACTATGGCAAGATCCAGGCGCTCAAAGGAGTGACGCTTGATGTCAATCCGGGCGAAATCGTAACCCTTATTGGGGCCAATGGTGCTGGAAAATCTACCCTGATGATGACAATTTGCGGCGATCCCCGGGCGGCGATCGGGCAAGTCATCTTCGATGGAAGGGATATTACCCAATTGCCAACCCATGAAATCACCCGACTGAAAATTTCGCAGTCGCCGGAAGGTCGCCGAATTTTTCCCCGCATGACGGTTTATGAAAATCTCATCATGGGGGCGACCACCTCAGATGCGGTTCATTTTGACGAAGATCTTGAGCGGGCGTTTGAACTGTTCCCCCGCCTTAAGGAGCGCCGCGACCAGCGGGGCGGCACCCTCTCGGGCGGTGAGCAGCAGATGCTCGCCATTGCCAGGGCGTTGATGGCGCGGCCGCGGCTCCTGCTGCTGGATGAGCCCTCTCTCGGCTTGGCGCCGTTGGTGGTCAAACAGATTTTCGAGGCGATCAAGCTGCTGAACGAAAAAGACGGCCTCACGGTTTTTCTGGTCGAACAAAATGCCTATCATGCGCTCAAGCTCGCGCATCGGGGGTATGTTATGGTCAACGGCCGCATTACAATGAGCGGTACGGGCAAGGAGCTTCTCGCCAGCGAGGAAGTTCGGGCAGCCTATCTTGAAGGGGGGGCTCACTGATGGGAATTTTGTGGGAAAACAGTTTTCTGACCTTCCTGTTCGTGACGGTTCTCATTGGAGGAGGGGCCGGATTTCTGGCCGGGCGAGCGCTTGCCTCAAGCTGGCGGCCGATCCCGCAGCTTATTTTTTACATGCTGTTACTTGCCGCCGCGGTCAGGTTTTTCCATTTCTCTCTATTCGAGGGAACGTTGCTGTCCTTGCAATATTATGCCGTTGATGCCCTTGTGCTGATCGGTATTTCGCTATTGGGTTACCGGGTGACGCGAGTGCGTCAGATGGTGACGCAATATCGCTGGCTTTACGAGCGTGCGGGACCCTTCTCATGGCGTGAAAAGAAGGCCGCCGGAGAATAGTGTTTCCCGAATATTCGCATTCAACTTTAAGTAAAAATTTGATATATTTGCGAAAACCAGCGTACGGTAGGATTATGTTTTTCAATCAACTGGGAGTGTGAAAATGAAAAAGATTTTAGTTGCCATGTCGGCACTGTCGATGGGCATGATGATGACCTCGACGGCGGCCTGGGCGGACATTGCCATTGCGACCGCTGGTCCGATGACCGGCCAGTATGCAAGCTTTGGGCAGCAGATGAAGGCGGGCGCCGAGCAGGCGGTGGCGGACATTAACGCCGCTGGCGGCGTGAATGGCGAAAAGCTGACGTTGGAAATCGGGGATGATGCCTGCGATCCGAAACAGGCGGTGGCCGTCGCCAACCAGATGGCTTCCAAGGGCGTTGTCTTTATGGCGGGCCATTTCTGTTCCGGTTCTTCCATTCCGGCCTCTGCTGTTTATACCGAGGAAGGCATTATCCAGATCTCTCCGGCATCGACAAATCCGAAGCTGACGGATGAAGGCGGGCCGAATGTCTATCGTGTTTGCGGCCGGGATGATCAGCAGGGTGTTGTTGCTGGTGCCTATCTTGCTGAACAAGCGAAGGGCGGCAAGAAAATTGCTATCCTGCATGACAAGACGGCTTATGGTAAGGGACTTGCTGATGAAACCAAGGCGGCAATGGAAGCCGATGGCGCAGAGGCAACCATGTATGAAGCCTATACCGCCGGTGAAAAGGACTATACGGCTCTTGTTTCCAAGATGAAGCAGGAAGGCATCAACATTGCCTATGTGGGCGGTTATCACACGGAAGCCGGACTGATCGTCCGTCAGATGCGCGACCAGGGTATGGATACTCAGCTTGTGTCCGGTGACGCGCTTGTGACAGATGAATACTGGTCCATCACGGGTGATGCTGGTGAAGGCACGCTGATGACCTTCTCGCCGGACCCCCGGAAAAATCCGGGCGTTGATGAACTGGTCGCCAAGTTCCGTGAAAAGGGCATCGAGCCGGAAGGTTACGTCCTTTACACCTATGCCGCGGTTCAGGCATGGGCACAGGCCGCAACAGCCGCCAAGTCTGTTGAAGAAGGCAAGGTCATTGAAGCTCTGAACGCAGGCAAGTTCAACACCGTTCTCGGTGAGCTGTCCTTTGATGACAAGGGTGATGTCACTCTGCCGGGCTATGTTTGGTATGAATGGAAAGATGGCAAGTACGACTATAAATAATTAAGTCTCTTGCTGACTGATATCAGGCCCCGGCAGCTCCGGCTTCCGGGGCCTTCTCTTGTCATCCGTCAGGGTAGGAGCCAGAGAGCGTCGGGCGGGAGGCAAATGGTCAATTGTTCACCGACCACGCATGAGGCTGCGGCAAGGGGGGGGCTGCTGGCGGTAAATGTCACCGATCCGCATCGCAAGCGCAGCAGTGTTCGCTCGCCGAGAAACTGCCGCTCTTCCACTGTCGCGATGATTTTGTTTGTTTGACCTGCCGCCGCGCCAATAACGACATTTTCCGGCCGGAAGGTGAGCATATGCCCGCCGGGAGGGGTATCCACAGGCATTTTCAGATGGCCAAGGGCGCATTCAAAATAGCCCTCCTTGAGAGTGCCGTCGATAAAATTTCGGCCGCCGAAAAATTCAGCGACGTCGCGGTAATGGGGACGGCTATAGAAAGCATCCGGCGCGTCATACTGACGAAGCTGTCCGTTAGCGACCAGGGCAATCCGGTCCGCAAGCCGGACGGCTTCTGATTGGTCGTGGGTCACGAACAGCATGGTCGTGCCGGTTTCGCGGTGCAGTTCCTTCAGCAGGGACTGCATTTCGAGGCGCAGAGAGGCATCAAGATTTGAAAACGGCTCATCCAGCAGCAAAAGCCGGGGGCGCAGCACCAGCGCCCGGGCAAGGGCCACTCTTTGTTGTTGACCGCCGGAAAGTTCGGAAGGTTTCCGCTTCTCCAGACCGTGGATCTGCATAAGATTCATAATCGCATGCACGGCATCGGCTATTTCCACTTTCGGCCGCCGCCGCATCCTGAGGCCAAAGCCGATATTTTCTGCAACGCTGAGAAAAGGAAAGAGAAGATTGTCCTGAAAGATCAAGACGATGTCCCGCTTCTCGGGAGGCAGTGACAGGACGGAGTGCCCGGCGACGAGGATATCACCGGATGTGGGGAAAAGCAGACCCGCAATCATCTTGAGGATTGTCGACTTGCCGGAGCCTGACGGGCCGAGCAGGGCGGTCAATGAACCGCTTTTGATCTGCAGAGAGATATCATCAACGACGGCTTTGTCCGCGCCCGGATAAGTTTTGCAAAGATTTCGCAAGGCAACTTCTGTCATATCTGCCCCGTAGCGGTATAGGCTTGATTTCGGCCCGACATATAGCGTGCAGCAAAAATCAGCAGAATCATGCCGGGGAGGATATAGATCATGCCGATCGCGCCGGTGATGTCGTTACGCCCGGCGCTTGCGAAATTGAACAGCAGCAACGGTAACGTCACAACCCGTCCGCCGCCGATCAGCAGGGTAAGAATATACTGGCTCCAAGAAACCAGAAAGGCGAAGAGGGACCCGATCAGCAGACCGGGCAGGATGGCCGGCAGGGTGACATATCGGAATGTCTGAACGCGGTTCGCCCCAAGGCTGCGGGCCTGTGCCTCCGCCTCGGGATTGTAGTTTGCAAAAACGCCCGCCATGACCAGCACCATATAGGGCAGCGTTGGGATCAGATGGACAACCAGTACGCCGATCATCGTTCCGGCCAGCCCCGCCTTCAGAAATACCACATGCAGGCCAAGGGCAACGGCGATGCCCGGCACAATTGTCGGCGCGAGAATAAGAAGCTCAATCAGGGCTTTCCCCCGAAAGCGGTAAAGCCCAAGCGCCCGCCCCGCCGGAAGCCCGATCAGGATGGATAAAAAGGTGGCGCCGAGGGCGATGATTAGGGTGGTTCCAAGCGCGGGCAGGACTTCGGATGTCGGAGAGAGAACATACTCCCAGGCCCGCAGGCTATAAGCGGAGGGGGCGATATCAGGGAAAAACCAGCTTCGGCTCACGGACCAGACAGCAAGGGGGATAAGCGGCAGGACAAGCCAGGTCACCAGCAGGGTAAGGGACAGCCACACAAGCGGTGAAAGGCCATTTTTTGAACGGACAATATGCGGGGGTTCCTGCATCATTTCAGGCGCGGACATAGCGCCGGGTCAGCCGGGCATAGGCGAAAATCATCAGCGCGCTCATAACAGCAATGACCATCGCCATGGCGAGGGCCGCCGGGCGGGCATTAAGGTCGGTATCGGTGAAAGCCTGATAGGCGAGAACGGGCAGGGCGGCGGGATAATTCTGCCCGAGCAGCGCGGGAATTTCATAGGCGCCGAAGGTAAAAGCGAAAACGATCATTGCGGCGGCCAGCAAACCGGGACTGAGGAGCGGCAACAGGACATGGCGAAAACTCTGCCAGCGGCTTGCACCGAGGGAGCGCGCAACGGCTTCGTAGTCATGGCTGAGGCTTTGCATGTTGGCGAGCAGGATGAGGCCGATAAAGGGCACCTCTTTCCATACATATTGCAGGATAATACCGATGGCGAAGGGATCGTAAACGAGGGCCGGAAAATCCGCCGGACGTGCGATCAGATGAAATTCATGGGCAAGGCGCGCAAAAAAACCTGACTGGGAGAAGAGATAGACAATGCCGATAGCCCCAACGAGATGCGGAACGGTGAGATTAAGGTGAAACAGAAATTGAATGGCGCGGCGTCCGAAGAAGCTTCTTCTGAGAACAAGCGCGGCCCCCATGGCGATGGCAGAGGCAATAATCGTCGAGGTAAACGCAATATGAAATGTCAGAAGGAAGGAGTGATAAAAGCGCTCCGAGGTGACAATATCGCGATAGGCGTCGAAACTCCAGTCGCTGCGGCCGATAAAAGGCATGTAGCCAAGACTGCCAATCACTCCGAGCAGGAGGCCGCCCAGAAACAGCCCTGCTATTATCAGGACCGCAGGGGCCAGCATCAGGGATATTTTCCATCGCTCATTCATGAGCCAATCCTGCTATGGGGGTAATCCGTTCCCGGCCATTATGACAGGGGTGGCGAGGCTGCGCTATTTTGCAACATTTTCCTGCCAGCCCGTTTCAATGGCGCTGATCCAGTCGGGGTGAAGCTCGGGCAGGGCATGACGCGCCAGTATCTCCGGCGCAATGACGGCTGGATTGCGGGGCAGGGCGGCGAAATGCGTCTGTTCTTCCTGCCGCAGACGCGCGACATCGATGGCGGGCGCCGCCCCCCAGACATCGGCCTTTGCCTTTTCGAACTGCGCCTCAAAAGACAGCAGAAAGTTCGCAGTCACCATGGCTGCCGCCTTGTTGGGTGAATTGTAGGGAATGGCGACATAGTTGATATTGCCGATCGTCCCGTCAGCCAGACCGTAAGAGCGTGTCGTCTCGGGGAAAATGCCGTTCTCCACATTGATTCCGAAAATAGCCGGATCATAATCGAAATAGAGCGCGACCTCCTGGTTGGCGAAAAGCTGTGCGAGGGCGGCAATGGAATTCGGGTAGGTAGTCCCTTCCCGCCAGAGATAAGGCTTCATCTCATTCAGAATTGCCCAGGCTTTTGGCGCCACCGCATCGAATGTCGCCTGATCAAAGGGACCCAGCAGCTTTTCGACCCCGCCTGCCGCATGATAAAAGACATGGCGAATAAAGACGCTGCCGTTGAAATCACTGGCCGCCGGATAGGTGAAGCTCCCTGGATTCTGTTTCACCCATTCAATTAGCGCGGCAATGCTTTCAGGTGGATTTTTCGTGCGTGCACTGTCATAGGCGAAGGCGAACTGCGCCCGGTTCCATGGTACTTCGCATCCGTCCACCGGCAGGCCGAAGTCATTGGCGATGGAGGGGTCTGTCCAATCAACCAGATGATTGTTCGGCAGCAGATCCGTATATCCGCAATACAGCAGATCACCCTGTTTCATGGTGCGAAAGTTGCCGCCGTTGATCCAGATCATATCAACCGACCCGTTGTTGTCATTCCTGGCCTGCTTTTCACCAAGGACAAGATTGACCGCTTCCGCCGTATCACTGAGCCCAACGCGTTTGAGTGTTATGTCGTAGCGCTTTTTAAGCTCTCCGCCGACATAGCCGGACACATAGGTATTTATGTTGTCGGCACCGCCCCACAGGAACCAGTTGACCGTGCCCCCCTTCGCCGCATCGATCACTTCATCCCAATTTTTGAACGTCGCCTCGCTGGCATGGGTCGCCAGGGGACATATCAGTATAGCAAATACGGCAAAGTGGCAGCAGTAGCGTCGGAACGTTCGGAATATGAAATAGATGCCTGTCATTGTCTTTCGGATAGTGTGTGATGCAATTTCTGTTTCGCTTATCCTAGCGAATAGTTGCCGGGGCGTCCCCCTCCAATTTTTCATGACGGCAAAACAATTTCAAGACCTGGTTGAAATGTGAGGCAAAACCCCGTCATAGGAATTTGCTGGGCAATATCGCCGTTATTTGATTAAATCGAATATGGTCAAATGAGAGCCCAGTACAGGAAATTAAGATGGTGGATCAGGGTCTGGACAGGACTGACTTCCGTATATTACGGGAAATTCAGGAAAATGGACGTATTTCCATGGTCGAGCTGTCCCGGCGTGTCAATCTGACCAAAACGCCCTGCGCGGAGCGGGTCAAAAGGCTGGAGAAAGCGGGCGCCATCCGCGGTTATTTCGCGGCGCTCGATCCGGTAACTGTCGATGCCGGTCATGTGGTGATGGTGCAGGTGCAGCTTTCCCGCACCACGGCGCCGGATCTTGAGGCCTTTAATGATGCCGTTCAGCATGTGCCGGAAATACAATCCTGCATGATGATGGCGGGCGGTTTCGATTATCTTTTGAAAGTCCGAACCCGGGATATAACCTCCTATCGGGAGTTGCTGGGCAATACGATTTCCCGGCTGCCGCATGTCCTGCAAACCCATACCTATGTCGTCATGGAAGTTGTGAAGGACGAGGTAACCCTGCCCATGTCCACGGCGTAGGGGAAATAAGGCATATGCAGAAAGCGATCCGGGGCCGCGCTCTTACTTATCGGGACAACCCCTTCACCCGACCCATTAAGGACTGTCTGTATTATGAGGAGGATGCCCTGCTGGTGATGGAGGCTGGGCAGATTGCTGGCTTCGGAGCCGCAGATGATCTGCTACACAGGCTCTCCCCGGAGGTGCCGGTCACCCGTTATGAGGATGCCCTCATCTGTCCCGGCTTTATCGACTGCCATGTGCATTATCCACAGACCGAAATGATCGGCGCCTATGGCAAGCAGCTTATTGACTGGCTCAACAAATATACCTTTGTTGCCGAACAGAAATTCGCGGATAAAGCCTATGCGCTGGCGACCGCCGAAGTTTTTTTGAAAGAACTGCTACGCGCTGGAACCACGACGGCAGCCGTTTTCTGCACGGTTCATCCGCAGTCCGTTGATGCTTTCTTTGAGACGGCCGCAAAGATCAATATGCGCACTATCGCCGGAAAGCTTTTGATGGACCGACAGGCGCCGGAAGCCCTGCGCGATACGGCGCAACGGGGCTATGATGACAGCAAGGCGCTGATGGAGAAATGGCACGGGGCGGGTCGGGCGCTTTATGCGGTGACGCCGCGGTTTGCGCCAACCAGTACTGAGGCGCAGATGGAACTCGCCGGTACTCTCTGGAGGGAGCATCCGGGCAGTTACCTGCAATCGCATATTTCCGAAAATCTGTCGGAAATTGACTGGGCGATGTCCCTGTTTCCGGGTCGCAAGAGCTATGTCGATATTTATGATCACTATGGGCAGCTCGGCCCGCGCGCCATTTACGGGCATGGCGTCCATTTCGCCGAGGAAGATTTCTGCGCCTTCGCCGAAACGGGAACGGCGCTTGCCCATTGTCCGACGTCAAACCTGTTTCTGGGGAGCGGGCTTTTCCGGCTGGAGCGGGCCATGACGGGCACGCCCCCCGTTCGGACCGGGCTTGCGACTGACCTTGGCGGGGGCACGAATTTTTCACAGCTGGTGAGCATGAATGAAGCTTACAAGACGGCCCAGCTCAATGGATTTGCGCTGAATGCCCATCAGGCATTTTATCTGGCGACGCGGGGTTCGGCCGAAGCTCTGTATCTGGAAGATAAAATCGGCTCGCTCGGCGTCGGGTTCGAAGCGGATGTGATCGTGTTGGATCTCAAGGCGACGCCGCTTCTCTCTTACCGCACCGGGTATGCGGAAAGCCTCGAGGAGTTGCTGTTTGTTCTGATGATGCTGGGAGATGACCGGGCCGTCCGGGCTACCTATGTGGCCGGGGAGAGGGTTTATGAGAGAGATCTAGAAATTGGCGCGGGAAATTTCTCCGGATTTTAAACGGCTGCATTCAGGCCGGCAGGCGACCGCCGAGAGCAGCCGTCACTTCGTCGGCGATCGTTCTGGTGATGTCGCCGAGTTCCATCATTCGTTCCCGTGAGATGCGAGCCGCCGGGCCGGATATGGAAAGCCCCGCCAGAGGTTCCGCATGTTCGTCATAGATCAGCGCGGCAACGCAGCGAAGGCCGATGGCATGTTCTTCGTCATCGAGAACAAAACCACGTTCTCTCGCCTCCGCCAGTTCAAGATGCAGCCGCTCGGGCTCGATAATTGTCTTGTCAGTCAGCTTTTCAAGGCCGCGCTTTTCAATAATTCGTTCGACATCATTTTTTGCCATGGCCATCAGTATAGCCTTGCCAACGCCGGAACAATGCAGCGGGACGCTGTTTCCGGGTTTGGAAAAGACCCGCATCATCTCGCGGCTTTCAACCTGCGCCAAATAGATCACCTTGTCGCCATCGGCAATGGCGAGGTTAACTGTCTCGCCGCTCAGCTCCATCAACCGTCGCATGTAGGGACGCGCCACGGTTGACAGGTCGCGCGAGACAAGGAAGCCGTTGCCGGTGACAAAGGCGCGCATGGCGATCTGCCACCGGCTGCTGTCCCTGTCATACTGAACGTAGCGTTCTTCCTGCAACGTTGTGAGCAGCCGGTGCGCTGTGGACGGGGGCAGAGACAGCGACTTGGCAATGGCGGTCAGCGACAGGCCGGGCGGGGCGTCGGCGATTATATTCAGGATGGAGAGCGCCCGCGTCAGGGATTGTACTTGACCCGACCGCGCGACGGGTTCGCCCCGTGCCGTTGCTTTCATAACGCCATTTATCCTTCTGCGAGATTCGTGATTTCCATAATATGAAAATATTTCCATTTTAGTTTATTCCTGGCGGCGGGCATGTCAATATTCGCTTAACAAATCCGGCGGACATGAGCCGCTGCAGAAAACTGATCCGGATAATGAAAGAGTTGAGATGGCCGAACATGTGATGAAAGCCGGGCTTCAGGTTGCCCCGGAAATTGCCGATCTTGTGGAAAAGGAAATCCTGCCGGGACTGGATGTTCCTGCGGAAAAGCTCTGGAAGCTGCTCGCAGATATCGTGGCTGAGTTTGCGCCGCGAAACCGCGCCCTGCTGGAAAAGCGAGAGATGTTGCAGGCAAAGATTGACGCATGGCATCTGGCGGCAAAAGGAAAGCCGCATGACGCGAAGGCCTATAAATCCTTCCTCGAAGAAATAGGCTATCTGGTGCCGGAAGGTCCGGCCTTCAAGGTAACCACGAAAAATGTCGATCCGGAAATTGCCGATGTGGCAGGGCCGCAGCTTGTAGTGCCGGTGATGAATGCCCGCTATGCCCTTAACGCGGCAAATGCCCGCTGGGGCAGCCTTTATGACGCGCTCTATGGCACGGATATTCTGCCGGAGGCGGGCGGCGCGGAAAAGGGTGCTGGATATAACCCTGTACGCGGCCAGAAAGTCATCGAATATGGCTTTGGTGTACTGGACCGGGCGGCACCGCTCGCGAAAGGTAGCCATAAGGAGGTGACGGCTTATCGATTGAGCGATGGGCGGGGCGGCCGGAAGCTTGTTGTCGAGCTTGCCGATGGCAGTGAGAGCACGCTTGCCAATCCGTCCCAATTTGCCGGATATCTTGGCGATGCGACCCTGACATCGGTGCTGCTGCGCAAAAACGGCCTGCATCTGGATATTCAGATTGATGCGTCTCATCCCGTCGGCAGGGATCATCCGGCCGGTGTGAAAGATATCCTGATGGAATCCGCTCTTTCCACTATTCAGGATTGCGAAGATTCGGTCGCCGCCGTCGATGCCGAGGACAAGGCGCTTGTCTATCGCAACTGGCTGGGGCTGATGAAAGGCGATCTTGAAGACAGGTTTGAAAAAGGTGGCAAGGTTGTCACCCGGACCCTGAATGGAGACAGAAGTTATCTGGATCCCGCAGGGGAAGAGTTCACGCTGCATGGGCGCAGCCTGCTTCTGGTGCGCAATGTCGGACATCTGATGACGATCGGGGCCGTGTTGGACGCGAATGGAAATGAAATTCCCGAAGGGATTCTGGATGCTGTGATGACGACAGCGGCGGCATTGCATGATCTCAAGGGGCTTGGCAGTTTCCGCAACAGCCGGGCAGGCAGCCTGTATATTGTGAAGCCGAAAATGCACGGACCGGAGGAAGTCGCCTTTACCAATGATCTTTTTGCGGCGGTTGAGGATGGCTTCGGATTGCCACGTAACAGCCTCAAGGTCGGGGTGATGGATGAGGAACGGCGGACGACCGTCAATCTGAAGGAATGCATTCGCGCCGTGAAAGACCGGATCTTTTTCATCAATACGGGCTTTCTCGACCGGACAGGCGATGAAATTCACACCAGCATGGAAGCCGGCCCCTTCATGCGCAAGGACGATGCGAAGGGCGAGCCCTGGATTGCCTCCTATGAAGACTGGAATGTTGATATTGGTCTTGAAGTGGGCCTGCCGGGCCATGCCCAGATCGGCAAGGGTATGTGGGCCATGCCCGATGAAATGGCCAAGATGATGGCAGCAAAAATCGGTCATCCGAAAGCGGGCGCCAATTGCGCCTGGGTTCCCTCCCCGACGGCGGCGACCCTGCATGCCCTGCATTACCATGAAGTCTCCGTGAAGGAGCGCCAGCAGGAGATTGCCTCCCGCGGGCGGGCAAGTCTGGACAGCATCCTGACGCCGCCTCTTCTGAAAGGGGAGAATCTCTCGGAGCAACAGGTGCAGGCTGAGCTTGATAATAATGCGCAGGGCATTCTGGGCTATGTGGTGCGCTGGGTTGATCAGGGCGTCGGATGTTCCAAGGTGCCGGACATCAATAATGTCGGCCTCATGGAAGACCGGGCGACCTTGCGTATCTCTAGTCAGCATATCGCCAACTGGCTGCATCATGGCATTTGCAGCGACACGCAGGTCATGGAAACCCTGCAACGCATGGCGGCTGTCGTGGATGAACAGAATGCCAGTGATCCGCTGTATAGACCAATGGCAGGTCATTTCGAAACATCCATTGCCTTCAAGGCGGCCTGTGATCTCGTCTTCCGGGGGAGGGAGCAGCCAAGTGGCTACACCGAGCCGGTCCTACATGCGCGACGGATAGAGGCGAAGGCCCAATAATCCCGCATTTTCTTGTCTTTCCGCTATCTCTGTGGCTATAACAGGCATATCAAACGGATAAGCTGTCTGTCATAGCCTGTAACAGGGGCGGTCGATATAAGATGTCGGGAGAAAAACTGAAGAACGGTCGGCACTCTGCCTCCGGAGTGGAAATGACGAGCCTTGACGGGATCGTCGGATTTCATATGCGCAAGGCGACCTTGAGGGCGCAGAGCAGCTTTGCAACCGCCGCAGGAAAAAAGCTGATGACCGGACAATACTCCGTCATGGCAATCATTCATGAGAACCCCGGCCGGACGCAGAGCGCCATTGCGGAGGCCGCCGGCCTTGATCGTTCCTCCCTCGTTCCAATCCTGAACAAGTTCGAAAAGGACGGTCTGATCCTGCGTGCGGCGGTGGCCGGCGACAAGCGCGCCTACGCGGTGCGTCTCACCGAAAAGGGGGAGGCGGAACTTGAAGCCCTTGAAGAGAAGGTGAAAGAGATCGAGGCAAAGGTGATTGCAGGTCTCGGGGCAGAGGATCATGCGCGTTTGATTGAGCTGCTGAAGAAATTCCACGATATCATTTAAGTATCAGCGACGGCATCTGGGCCTTCGGTCAGAACGGCTCCGGCTTGCCGGATGACGAGCTGGCGTCTTTATAATGGGCGAAATCATCCCGATTCGGCTGAATTGATCAACACTGTCTTCCCTTCATGCAAAAAAGCTGATTGCGACTTGTGAGGGGAGCGAAGGGGGAGGCTATATCTTGTGGTTGTTCTTTATTCTTTATTGGCACTTTTAAGGATGTATGTTTAAAAGTGTAAAAAAATCATCCGGAACAACCAAAACGCTAGTTCCAGTGGAGCCTGTTTCCTATACTTGATTTCGGAACGGAAATGGGTCCGTTACAGGGATAGGGGGGTAAGATGGGGATGATGTTCAGTGACATGGGCAAAACGCTTTCGGTGAAAGGCTGTTATTCAAAGCTTATCCTTTCGTCATCGGTTTTTCTGCTGACATTGCTATTGTCGGTTACTTTTTTTGTGCAGGAACGCTATCAGGACGACAAAGCGACGATGCCACCGGAAACGGCCGCGCTTCTCGATTGATCGGAAAAAACACTTCTTTAATCAAATAACCGTAACATTCTGTATTTGGCTGGATTGAACCGGCCGGTATCAAACGGAATGCGGTCGAGATGAATGTTGCGACAAGTGTGCGGGAAACCTTTCGGATCCGCGCCCGAAATACCAACATAAATGATATGACGCTACTGGCGACGGACTATCTCAATCATTTTAATGAAGCGCTGATGCTGGCTGAAATGGTTGGGGATATGCCGGAGATGCTGGAGGATTTTAGCGACTGGCAGCCCTGTTCCTATCTTGATCATTTTCGCCAGAGCGGTATTGCGGATCGGGAACTCGCCATCGACGCCTATCCCTATTCGCCGTCGGAATACAGGTTGGCCCTGGAGAGGGTCACCCATCAGCTTGATGACGAAATAAAGGGATTGCAACAATATTTCCGTGAGACATTAACGGCAAATGAGGCGAACTCCGAAGACGCGGCAGTTGTTGCGCGCTGTCAGACAATTCGCGGCCTGATCGACAAGGCCGGCGGGATAATCAATGGATATGTTCCGAAGGCCTCTCCAGCTCTTGTCCGAAAAGACGGGAAGGAAGGACCGCTTGATCAGGAGGCGATCAGTGCCTTGTTCGGCTAGATATTCATCTCGGCATGGCTTTTTATGGTCGGTCGCGATTGCGGCCATGATAAGCCTATGGAACCCACAACGCGCGCTTGCACAAGAAACCGACGACGATTGTCTCGGTATCTGGGTCAAGCCGGAAATCCATATTGAAGGCCTGATGGCGCCGCCGCAATTCGATAACAGCAAATCCTCTGACCAGATCGCGGAGGTTGCCCGGCAGAGCGGCTATGCGCGTTCCCTCAATAAGGCTAGCTTGCTGGGCCTGACCTATGCTTTTACGGGTCCGAATATTGCCGTTGAAACAAAATCCCGAGAGGGTCGGAACGGCAAGCGTTGCGTTCGGCTGGAGCGGGTGAAATTCAGCTTCGGCGCCCGATCAACTGATGTCTATGTGGCGCGAAAATACCGGCAGGGAAGTTGCGCCTATGATGCAATCCTGAACCATGAAATGGAACATGTGCGCATTAACGAGCGGATTGTCCGCGAGTATACTCCAAAGTTTGAGAAAGAGCTGGTCGCGCGGGCGGCGGCAATTCGGCCGTTTTATACCAGTGATGTGAAGCGGGCGGGACAATCCATCGGCAACCGGTTACGGTTTGAGCTTGATCCATTATTGGATGACTTCAATGCAGCGCGCCTTGCGGCCAATGATGCCATTGATACAACGCAGTCCTACACCGCTACATACGCTCAATGCAGTGATTGGTAAGATTCTCCCTATAAATTTGCGAATTTTTAAGAGTTTGTTGATTAAGTGATCAATGGTTTGCAATTGCGATTGTAAATGGCCGGGAAGTGGCCATCTAGGACAGAGAACTGAAATGATCATTGCAAATGATATCAAGAAAATGTTGAGAGCGCTCGATTTCGAGGAGGATCACAGATTAACCGGTACGGCGGCAGATCGACGATATCGCCGGGCCGACGTCCAGTGGCAGGCAACTATCCGGGCAGAGCGGGGCAATGCTTGTCTGCACGAGGAAGAACGGGAAGTCTGCGGCATTATCAAGGATATTTCGGCGAATGGTGCCCGTATTGATGTGGACGGGCTGTTCTTTGAAAAGAACAACCTTCTGCTGCATACATCACAGCTCGGCATCCTGCGGTGTGATCTGGTCTGGCGGCGCGGCAACAAGATTGGTCTGCAATTTTCGGAAGATCCGAAACAGATCCTTGCAAGGCTTCAGAGGCTCATCCCCGGTTTTGACAATCGTCCGGCCTGATGCCTGATCCGCGCTTTCAGACTGCGGCGGTTCTGTTGTATGACCCCGAACCCTCCATGCGGCAAAGTATCAGAAGCGCGCTTTTGAACATCGGCTTTGGCGAAGTCATTGCCTCTGGCGATGAAGCGGATTTTTCCCGCAAGCTCGAACAGGAAAAGTTCGATCTGGTTATTGCCGAAACGGCAAGTGCGCAGTCCGATACCCATCATATCATTCGCGATATCCGCCACAGCAGGGTCGGAAAGGACCCCTTTGTCAATGTTGTGCTGTCGATCTGGCATACCGGGCCGGATGTGGTCAGGGATGTGATAAATGCAGGCGCGGACGATCTGATCTTGCGCCCCATGTCCCGAACCCAGATATTTACGCGCCTTCGGCATTTGATCAATGCCCGCAAACCTTTCGTTGTGACAGCGGACTATATTGGCCCCGACCGGCGGGCGGCATTACGCAATCCGTCATCCCTTCCCACATTGATTGTCCCGAACTCGTTGCGTGCCAAGGTCGAGAATATGCCGGAACTGGCGGCAACACCCGAAACAATCAAGCTGGCGATGCGGGCGGTCAATGAACGGAAAATTGCGGCTTATTCCGAACATGTCCTGCGCCTTGCTTCTGCGGTTGTGCTGTTATCCGGCACGGCCGGATCACCCGGCGACCGCAAGGAGGTTCTCGCCGTCATGCGGGAGCGGAATCTTGCCCTGATGGCGGCGGTAAAAGGATCGGGGTATGAGCATATCCTGTCCCTTTGTGATGCCCTGGATGGCCTGTTGACCCGATTATACGTGGAGAAAGGGGCGCTCACCGGTAAAGATCAGGATCTGGTTTCGCAACTCCCTTATGCGATTCACCGAGGGTGTCAGGAGCTGCATCATTCATCGGGTCTCGTGTTCGATATACGCGATCTTTCCAGTCGCCTTCATAAAGCGGGGACCTTATCGCCCCGGCCGACAGGCGCCCGCGCCGCCATGAAAGGGAAACATTCCTTTGCCTGAGGCGTGTTTTTTTGCATTCCCCGCTTTGTTCCTGATATTAAAAGACTAATATTAAATTATGATCTGGCTGAACAGGGGGAGGGAGTATCTGTGTCTTTCATAAATGCAAGGAAATACGCAAGCCTGTTACTTTGCTCGCTTGTGGCCTTGATTTTTATGATGGGTGCGCTCAGCGCGCAGAATATCTCTTTCCTGCGGATTGGCACCGGATCGACGGCCGGGACATATTACCCCATCGGCACATTGATCGCATCCGTGATTTCCAGCCCGCCGGGCAGCCGCGCCTGTGAGGATGGCGGTTCCTGCGGTGTGCCGGGACTGATCGCAACGGCCCAGACAACCCATGGGTCCGTCGACAACATCAACGGGGTTTCCCATGGCCTCTTTGAGACTGCGCTCGCGCAATCGGATATCATTGCCGCCGCCTATAATGGCACCGGTATTTATGCCAAGAAAAAGCCGGTTGGAAATATTCGTGTCATCGCCAACTTGTACCCGGAAGATATTCATCTTGTCGTTCGGACGGATGCGGGTATCCGGACGGTAGCCGATCTCAAGGGCAAGCGAGTATCAATTGATTCGGAAGGATCGGGAACGCGTGTCAATGCCTTGGAAATTCTTAATGCATATGGATTGCGGCTTAAGAATATCAAGGCGGTTATAGCGGGTCCGAACAAAGCCGTCACCATGATGCTGAATGGCGAACTCGACGCTTTCTTCTTTGTCGCAGGATATCCTGCCGCGGCGGTCTCGGAACTCGCTGATCTGGAGATTGTCGATCTGGTTCCGATTGATGGAAAGGTTGTCGAGAAGCTGGTTGAAAAGACAGGATATTACAGCCTTTCGCATATACCGGCAGGCACTTATCGCAATATTGACGCCACCCCGACACTGGCCGTCAGCACTCAGTGGATTATCAGCGAGCATGCGTCGGACGAGCTGGTCTATGAACTCACCAAAGCATTGTGGAACCCGAGAAATCGCCATTTGCTTGATCGCGGCCATTCAAAAGGGTTGCTGATCCATCTCGATACGGCGCTGAAAGGCGTGACGGTTCCGCTGCATCCCGGTGCCGCATTATATTACAAACAAATCGGCCTTCTTGACCAGTAAACACGCCCGCGAACCGTTCCGTAAATGAGGCGGCTCCTGCCTGCCCGATTGCAGTTGTCGCTTATCAGGGGCTTTGCTATGGTCGTGTAAAATCAAAGGAGTTTACCGTGATCCCATATGTCGCGACCCGTGCCGATACCCCCCCGAAACCGATTATTGTTGTCGAAAAGGCAAATTTCGATAGCTGGCTTTCCGCGCAGCCGGAAATGCACAAGGGCTGGATTGCCGCACAAGGGTTTGAGGCCACGGGCGGCAAGAGCCTCTCACTCCCCGGTTCGGCGGGCGATATTGACGCAGTCCTTTTTATTAAAGACGGGGCATGGAATATCTGGTCGCTGGCTGACCTTCCGGCGCAATTGCCGCCTGGGTTTTATACGGTGTCGGCTGATTTTTCTGAGAAAGAAGCGACGGAGGTGGCGACAGGCTGGTCGCTCGCAACTTATGTCTTTGATCGCTTCAAAAAAAGCAAGAAGGAGTTCGCCACGCTGATCCTGCCGGATGCGGCCGATGAAAATATGGTCCGCCGGACGGTGAAGGCGATCACTCTGGTGCGAGACCTGATCAACCTGCCCGCTGGCGATCTGGGCCCCTCCGGTCTGGAAGCCGCCGCCTCGCAGGTGGCAGGTGAATTTGAAGCGGAGCAGACAAATATCATTGGCGAGGATCTGCTGACCTACCACTTCCCGATGGTGCATGCGGTGGGGCGGGCGGCGGCGGACGCACCGCGCCTTATTGACATCACATGGGGTGATAAATCCGCCCCTAAAGTAACACTGGTCGGCAAGGGGGTGTGTTTCGATACGGGCGGTCTTGATCTTAAACCCTCTTCCGCCATGCTGATGATGAAAAAGGATATGGGCGGCGCGGCAACGGTGCTGGGCCTTGCCTATATGATCATGGATGCCGGACTGCCAGTCCGGCTGCGGGTTCTGATCCCGGCGGTCGAAAATTCCGTTTCCGGCAATGCCTTCCGCCCCGGTGATATTCTGACAAGCCGGAAAGGAAAGACGGTGGAGATCGGCAATACGGATGCGGAGGGGCGCCTGATCCTTGCCGATGCCTTGGCCGCTGCCGATGAAGAGGCGCCGGAGCTGCTGATCGACATGGCCACGCTGACAGGCGCGGCGCGCGTTGCGGTGGGTACGGAAATCGCCGCAACCTTCACCGATGATGAGGCCCTTTACGCGGAGATTGCCGCCCATGCAGCGGCGGAAAATGACCCCGTATGGCGCTTGCCGTTATGGCAGGACTATCGTCATATCCTCGACAGCAAATTCGCCGATATCAACAATGCGGGATCGGGCGGCTTCGCCGGGGCGATTACGGCGGGGCTTTTCCTTAAAGAATTTGTCGAGACAGCGAAAAGCTGGGTGCATTTCGATATCATGGCCTATAACAACCGGGCCCGCGCGGGCCGTCCCGTCGGTGGGGAGGCGTTCGCCCTGCGCGCCCTGTTCGCCCTGATCCGGGATCGTTACGGTCGCTGACCGGAGAGTTAAACGACCTCTTCAGTATCCCTTGTTGACATCCACCGCATTCAGGAGTGGCTCGCCATTCTTGGTGCGGATGATATTTTCCGCGACCAGCCGGGCGACGCTTGCGGGATCGGAAATGCTGGCGACATGCGGCGTAATCCGGATTTTCGGATGGCTCCAGAATGGATGATCGGCAGGCAGGGGCTCTGTCCTGAAGACATCCAGCGTCGCAGCGGAAAGCTGTCCGCTGTCAAGGGCGGGGATCAGGTCTTCATCCACCAGATGCGGGCCCCGCCCGGCATTGATGATACCGGCCCCTTCCGGCAGCTTGGCAAAAAGATCCCTGTTCAGGATGTTTTCCGTTTCGGGGGTCAGAGGGAGCAGGCAGACCAGAATTTCCGTGCGCGCCAGAAACGCCTTCAACTGGTCATCGCCGAAAAAGCTTGTGACTCCTTCGATATTCTTTAATGACTTGCTCCACCCGGCGACATCGAAACCGAGGAATTGCAGGGCTTTGGCCGCGCCGCTGCCTAATTCTCCCATTCCCAAGACGCCGACCTTACGTTCGGTTGCAAAAGGGGCGAAATGTTCCTTCCAGACATGTTCCCGCTGCTGCGCGTCATAGGCGTGGCAGAAACGGTGATGGTTCAGGACATGCTGCACGACATATTCGGTCATGCGGCCGGTCAGGTTGGGATCGACCACGCGCGAGAAGGGCAGGTGCCGGGGGAAATCCGGGTCGGCGAGCAGATGGTCGACCCCCGCGCCGAGGGAATAAATGGCCCGCAAGTTCCTGAATTTCGCGAGCTCTCCATGCGGCATTTTCCAGCAAAGCGCATACTCGATTTCATCAGGGTCGCCAATATCCGGCCAGATGCGGACTTCAAGGTCGGGGACATATTTGTTTAACTCCCGCCGCCACCAGTCCGGTCGATCAATATTGCTTTTGAACATCAGGGCCATTTTTGTCTCCGCTTCTCAATTGGCGATAGTTTAGCTGCTTACAACGCCAGGGGTGGCGGCTTCCAGATCGAATGCCGCCTTCATCAGGGCTTTTGTATAGTCTGTGGCCGGATTGTCAAAGATTTCCGTGGCCGGGCCTTGTTCGACAATCTTCCCACGCTGCATGACAATAACACTGTCGGCCATGGCGCGCACAACCTTGAGGTCATGACTTATAAAAAGATAGGTCAGATTATGCCGGTTCTGCAAGTCACGGAGAAGATTGACAATCTGCGCCTGAACCGACATGTCGAGGGCCGAGGTCGGTTCGTCCAGCACGATGAATTTCGGCTTCAGGATCAGGGCGCGGGCAATGGCGATGCGCTGCCGCTGGCCACCGGAAAATTCATGCGGATAGCGGTCCTGTGCGTCCGTTGGAATGCCGACCTCTTTCAGGACATCGGAAATTCTGTCCCGCCGTTCCAGGCGACTGCCCCGCCCCTCATGGACGATCAACCCTTCCTCAATGATCTGACCGACGGAAAGGCGAGGGCTGAGACTGGAATAGGGGTCCTGAAAGACAATCTGCATCTGGCTGCGAAGCGATCGGAGTTCCGACCAGCGTTTGTCTTGGATCGCCTTGCCATCAAACATAATCTCCCCCTCGGAGGAGATCAGGCGCAGCAGCGCAAAACCCAGCGTGGACTTCCCGGATCCGCTTTCCCCGACAATGCCGACCGTATGCCCCTGTTTAACGTGGAGCGTAATGTCATCGACGGCCCGGACATGATCGACAGTGCGCCGGAGCAGCCCTTTTTTTATCGGGAAATAAACCTTCAGATTTCGGCAAGACGTGATGTCGGGGACGGCTGCATTCTTGCGGATGGGAAGTCCCTTTGGCTCCGCATCGAGGAGCATACGGGTATACTCATGGCGGGGGCGGAGGAATATCTCCTCGGCCGTATTGGCTTCGACGATCTCCCCGTCCGTCATCACGCAGACATTCTTCGCCATTTTACGGACGATGCCAAGATCATGGGTGATCAGCAGGATTGCCATGCCGAGACGCTTTTGCAAGTCCGCCAGAAGTTCCAGAATTTGCGCCTGAATGGTCACGTCGAGAGCGGTTGTCGGCTCGTCCGCGATCAGCAACTCCGGCTCATTGGCGAGCGCCATGGCGATCATGACCCGCTGTCGCTGCCCTCCCGATAGCTGATGCGGATAGGCATTCAGCCGTTCGTCAATGGCGTCCAGCCCAACCAGCTCCAGCAGCTCGCGCACCCGCGCACTTGCTGTCTTTTTACTCATCCCCTTGTGGATAAGCAGGGTCTCGTTGATCTGTTTTTCGATTGTATGCAGTGGATTGAGGGAGGTCATCGGCTCCTGAAAAATCATGGAGACACTGTTGCCGCGAAATTTTCGCATCTCCTTCTGCGGGCGGCCAACAACCTCCGTGCCATTAATCTTGATGGAGCCCTGCGGGTGCCTGGCAAGCGGATAGGGCAGCAGTTGCAGGATGCTGAGGGCGGTCACGGACTTGCCCGAGCCGCTTTCCCCGACGAGCGCGAGGGTTTCCCCCCTTTCGATATTGAAGGAAGCGCCTTTGACGGCCGGAACGTCCTTTCCGTCCGATTTGAAGGTCACCCAGAGGTCATTGACTTCGACAAGCGCCATTACTGAAAAGTCTTTCTTGGATCGAAGGCGTCGCGGATCCCTTCCTGCATGAAGAAGGCCAGCGTCAGCATGATGGAGAGGGTCAGGAAGGCGGTAATGCCAAGCCAGGGCGCCTGCAGATTGGCCTTGCCCTGCGCGAGCAACTCACCGAGCGAGGGGGAGCCGGGCGGTAGCCCCAGCCCCAGAAAATCAAGTGAGGTCAGGCTGACAATCGACCCGGTCAGAATAAAGGGAAGAAATGTCAGCGCGGAGACCATGGAGTTCGGCAACAGATGCTTGAACATGATGACGCTGTCGCGTACGCCAAGCGCGCGGGCCGCCCGGACATAATCGAAATTACGGGACCGCAGGAATTCCGCCCGCACAACGCCGACAAGGCTGGGCCAGCTGAACAGCAGCAGCAGGAAGAGTAGGATCACGAAGCTCGGTTCGATCAGGGCGGCAAGGATGATCAGGATATACAGGCTTGGCATGCCACCCCAAATCTCCAGCAAGCGCTGGAAGATCAAATCCACCCAGCCGCCGAAATACCCCTGCACCGCGCCAGCGGCAACGCCGATGATTGAACTCAGGATCGTCAGAATCAGACCGAAAGCGACGGAAATACGATAGCCGTAGATAACGCGGGCGAGCACATCCCGGCCCTGATCATCGGTGCCGAGCCAGTTTTCCGCATCCGGCGGGGAGGGGGCGGGGGACGTCAGGTTGTAATTGATCGTGGTATAGCTGTAACGGATCAACGGCCAGACCTGCCAGCCCTTCTCGTTAATCAGATCGGCAACAAACGGGTCGCGATAATCCGCCTCGGTCTCGAAATCGCCACCGAAGGCCGTCTCCGGATAGGCGATGAGGAACGGGAAATAAAGCTGATCATCGAAGGAAACGACGAGCGGCTTGTCATTGGCGATCAGCTCGGCGAACAGCGAAATGATGAACAGGGTCACGAAAAAGATCATCGACCAGTAGCCGCGCCGGTTGGCCTTGAAGTTATTAAGCCTGCGTCGATTGATGGCGGAAAGGGTCATGGCTATACCTCCCGCGCTTCAAAATCGATGCGCGGATCGACCAGTGTGTAGGTCAGATCCCCGACCAGATTCATGATCAGCCCGAGCAACGCAAAGACATAAACGGTGGCGAAAATAACCGGATAGTCGCGGTTAATGGCGGCTTCAAATCCCAGCAGGCCGAGCCCGTCGAGGCTGAAAATCACCTCGATCAACAGGGAGCCGGTAAACAGAATGCCGATGAAGGCGCTCGGGAAACCGGCAATGACGATCAGCATGGCGTTACGGAAAACATGGCCATAGAGGACGCGCCGTTCACTGAGCCCCTTGGCGCGGGCGGTCAGGACATATTGCTGGCTGATCTGGTCGAGAAAGGAGTTCTTGGTCAACTGGGTAAGGGCGGCAAAACCGCCAATGACCAAGGCCGTGATCGGCAGGGCAAGATGCCAGAAATAATCACCGATCTTGCCAATCAGGCTGAGCTGTTCCCAGTTATCGGAGGTGAGGCCGCGAAGCGGAAACCAGTTGAAATAGGAACCGCCCGCAAAAAGAACGATCAGCGCAACGGCGAACAGAAAACTCGGAATCGCATTGCCGATGATGACAAGACTGCTGGTCCAGATGTCGAATTTCGATCCGTCCCGGACAGCCTTGGCGATGCCGAGCGGGATGGAAATCAGATAGATTAGCAAGGTGGTCCAGAGGCCAATGGAAATGGAGACGGGCAGCTTCTCGATCACCAGATTGACGACGGTTTCATCGCGGAAATAGCTGCTGCCGAAATCGAACATCAGGTAGTTTTTCATCATCAGGAAGAAGCGTTCATGAGCCGGTTTGTCAAATCCGAACTGGACTTCAAGCTTTTTGATAAATTCAGGATCGAGCCCTTGCGCCCCGCGATACGCACTTTCGCCGCCAACCGAGGAGGAGGAGGCGCCTGCCATATCGCCGCTGCCGCTGCCGCCGATGCGGGCCGTTGCGCCAACGGCAGTTCCCTGAATTTCGGCGATGATCTGTTCAATCGGCCCGCCGGGGGCGAACTGGATAACCACAAAATTGAGAACCATGATGCCGAACAGCGTCGGTATCATGAGCAGGATGCGTCTCAATATATAGGCAAACAACGACTACTTCCCCCGTCCGAGATGTTGAACTATTTTCCCTGCCGGGCCGTCAGCTCCTCGGCTTTTGCCGGATCATACCACCAGCTTTGCAGAACCGCACGGTCAAAACCCGGTTTCTCTGCGTCAGGCCGACCAAATTTATCCCAATAGGCAATGAAATGCGTGTTCTTATACCATTGCGGGATGAAATAGTAATTCCACATCAGCACCCGGTCGAGCGCGCGGGCGGCGGTTACAAGATCATCTTCTGTTTTCGCCTCGATTATCTTTTCAATAAGGGCGTCGACCGCCGGGCTTTTGACGCCCGCAATATTCAGGCCGCCCATAACATCCGCCGAGGCCGAGCCCCACCAGTTGCGCTGTTCGACGCCGGGAATCTCCGGCTGCGGGAAGCGCCGGATGACGATATCGAAATCGAAGTCGCGGACGCGATTTTGCCAACTGGCGACGTCTATGATCCGCACGCTGGCGTTTATGCCCGCCCGTTTCAGATTGGCGATGAACGGGTTGATAATGCGGGTCATGGTCTGTTCATAGAGCAGAAATTCGACGGTCATCTGCTGTCCGCGTGCATCGATAAGGCGGTTGCCCTCAATCGTCCAGCCAGCCGCACGGAAAAGCTCCAGCGCCTGGCCGATCGGGGCACGCATATTGCCTGATCCGTCTGTCTTTGGCGGGGAAAATTCCGTCGTAAAGACGACCTCAGGCAGGGTGTCCCGATACGGGTTCAGCAGTTCCAGCTCCGCCGGGGAAGGGAGCCCGGTCGCCTTCAGCCGTGAATTTTCAAACGCCGAACCAAGGCGATTGTAAAGGCCATGAAAAAGATTCTGGTTCGTCCATTCGTAATCGAACAGCAGGCCGAAGGCTTCCCGTGCCGCGACATTATCGAAAGGCGCGTGGCGAGAATTGAGAAAGAAGGCCTGCAATCCGGTCAGGCTGGCATCCGGCAATATGTCCCGCTTGATAAAGTCCTTTTTAACGGCGGGCTTGTCGTCATACTCCGTCGCCCAGGAGCGGGCGGTGAATTCTTCGCGAAAATCATACTCCCCGGCGAAGAAGGCCTCCAAAGCGATGGTCCTGTCCCGGTAGTAATCCACCTGTATGACATCGAAATTGAAGCGCCCCTTATTGACGGGCAAATCTTCCGCCCAATGGTTTTTCACCCGCTCATAGACGAGTGTGCGGCCGGGGCTTACCCGAACGAGCTGATAAGGACCCGATCCCAGCAGCGGTTCCATGCTGGTTACGGCAAACTCCCTTGTGTCGAAGGAGGCTTTTGAGAGAATAGGCATGGTGCCGACCTGTGCCGGTAGATCGCGAGTGAGGGCATCGTCGCGAAAGTCGAAGCGGATCCTGTCCGGCGCGAGAACATGCGCGGCAATCACATCCCGGAGATTATTGGCATATCGCGGGTGTCCCTTTTCTTTCAAAGTATTGAAGGTGAAAGCGACATCTTCTGCCGTGATCGGGCTGCCATCATGAAAACGCGCATCGGGGCGCAGGGTAAATTCCGCCCAATTGCCAGCGTCATCCAGCGTAATGCTTTTCGCAAGCAGGCCATAAACGGCGTCCGGCTCATCGAAAGAGGGGGTCATCAGCGACGTGAAATTGAAATAGAGTTCGCCGCCCCGATCGCCGTTGATCACGCCCGGATTGCCCTTCAAAAGGAAGGGGTTGACGGTATCGAAGCTGTCCAGGTCGCGCAGCTTGATGGTTCCGCCTTTTGGCGCCTTCGGATTTACATAGTCGAAATGGGTGAAATCGGGGCCGTATTTCAACGCTCCGAATGCGGAAAAACCATGACTTGTTTGCGGTTCGGCGCTGACGCCTGTCGCCATAAGCAGGATGACTGCGATCAACGATGGCAGGGCTCTTTTCATCTCACCTCTCCGTCGGCAATCAAGCTACTCTTTTTCTTTCAGCTTTTTCAGCCCTTCACGCAACCTTGCTTCTTTCTCTGGATTGACCCACCAGCTCAGGATATCCGGGCCTTGTGAAGGGTTTATATCCGTATGGTCAAATTTGTTCCAGTAGGCGATACGGTCAAAGGCGGCGTGGAACTGGGGAATGACATAGAAATTCCAGCTTAGGACCCGATCGAGCGCGCGAACGGCAGGGATCAGCTTCTCATAGGTCGGGGCGGCGATCAGATTTTCAATCAGGGCGTCGATGACCGGGCTGTTGATGCCCATCACATTGCGACTTTCGGGTCGTTCGCCTGCGGCGCTGCCCCAGAATTCCCGCTGTTCGTTGCCGGGACTGATGGATTGCGCCAGAACCACGGTCGTTATATCGAAGTCATAACTGCGCAGCCGTTCCGCATATTGGGAGCTGTCGACAACGCGGGCTGAGGCTTCAATGCCGAGTTTCTTCAGATTTTTGATGAACGGGCCCGTGCTGCGCAGCTCGTTGGGATCATACATGAGAAACTCGATCGTGAGCGGCTGCCCGCTGTGTGGGTTAATCAGCTTTCCATTCTTCACATGCCATCCGGCGTCTTCGAGGATTTTCTTGGCGGTTTGCAGGGGTTCGCGATCCCGACCAGAACCATCCGTCACAGGCGCTTTATAGGCGGGCCCGAAAACACGCGACGGCAACTGGTCGCGATAAGGTTCCAATATGGCAAGCTCTTCCTCGGAGGGCTCCCCCTCGGCGGCCATAACGGAATTTTCAAAATAGCTGTTTGTGCGGCTGTATTGATCGAACATGATGTTCTTGTTCAGCCATTCAAAATCGTAGGCATATCCGAGCGCTTCACGAAGAGCGGGGTCCTGAAATTTGTCACGCCGAAGATTGAAGGCATATCCTTGCATCTGGGACGGCCGTTCATTGGGAATCTCTTCGAGAACGACAAGCCCATCCCGGACGGCCGGGAAGTTGTATCCGGTGGCCCAGTTCTTGGCGCTGTTTTCCGAACGGTAATCATACTCCCCTGCGGCGAAAGCTTCGAGCCGGACCGATGAATCACGATAGTAATCATAGCGGATGGTATCGAAATTGTAGCGTCCCTTGTTGATGGGCACATCGGCCCCCCAGTAATCAGAAACGCGTTCATAGACAATATAGCGGTTGGCCTCAAAATTCTTCACGCGATAGGGGCCAGAGCCTAGGATTGGAGTGAGGGTCGTTTCGTCAAATTTGCGCGACTCGAAATGCTTTTTGGAAAGGACCGGCAGAAGCTGTCCGACGATTTGCGGCAATTCCCGGTTTGGCGGCCCAGAGAATATAAATTTGATGCGATGTTCGCCAATTTTCTCGGCCGATTGCACATTCGCATAGTAATATCGGAAAAGCGGTGCGCCCATTTCCTTGACGGCATCAAGGCTGAAAATCAGGTCTTCCGGAGTTATTGGCGAGCCATCATGGAAGCGGGCTTCGGGCCGGAGGTTGAAAATCGCGAAAGATAGATCTTCGGCAACTTCCACGCTTTCGGCGATGAGGCCATATTCCGCGCTGGGGTCGTCATAGGACTGGCTCATCAGGGTTTCAAAGGTAAGCCCGACGCCGCTGGCAGATTGGCCTCTGGCGATATAGGGGTTGAGATTATCAAAACCCCCTTCTGCGGACAGTCGGATACTTCCCCCCTTTGGGGCGTCTGGGTTGGCATATTCAAGATGTGTGTAATCAGGGCCGTACTTTAGGGGTCCTGCCAGGGACAGCCCATGGCTTTTGATGGTTTTGACATCCTCGGCAGTGGCGGGAAATGAGAGGCCCAGCAGCAGAATTGCAGTTGCGGCTGTTTTCAGAAAACCCATAAATGTCCTCACTGGATACCCCTTGTTGAACCTTAATGATCAAGATGGGCGGTTTGCCAGGGGACATCAAGAAAAAAAGCCGTGAACTGGCGGCTAGCTCTACATTTGTCTTGGTCCAGTTTAATGATTGGCCAAAAAAATAGGCAGGTCTGAGCGTGTGATCTTACGCAAAAAAAACACCGGATGTTTTACCATCCGGTGGGTATTGATTGTGGGCTCGGGTGCGCGTCTTGTCACCGGCCAGAATATCAGTTTGCGTCGCCCGCCGGTTTTTCTTCCGTTGCTGCTGGGGCTTCCGTCGCACCTTCTGTGTTAGTTTCAGCGCCTTCGCTTGCTTCAGCGGGCTTTTCTTCCTCGACAACAGGCAGGGGAGTATCGCTCTTGCCAAGGCTGCGGAGATAGAGAATCAGGTCGGCGCGCTCTTCCGGTTTTTTGATGCCGGGAAACGCCATTTTGGTGCCTTTGATATAATCGCTCGGCTTGGTCAGGAAATGGTTGAGATTTTCATATGTCCATTCGCCGCCTTTTTCCAGCATCGCATTGGAATAGCTGAAGCCCTCAACCGCGCCCTTCACGCGATCCAGAACGCCATAGAGATTGGGACCAATCTTGTTGGCGCCGCCTTCTTCAGCCGTATGGCAGGTGGCGCATTTTTTGAATGATTGCTTTCCGCTTTCAGCATCGGCAGAGGCCAGCAGGACGGCGAGGGACGGGCCCGTATCCTCTTCCTCGTCGGAGGCAACGTCCGTGGAGGTGATTGCGCTCGTATCAATCGCATAAGCGGGAGACTCTGGATATGTCGGATGGACCGCGAGCTTGGCGACCTCATTGACAACCAGCAAAATCAGAACGCCCGCCAGAACGGCGCCAATAATTTTGTTTAATTCGAAACTATTCATTGCTGCCCTCAGCTTTTTATATCCTTGCGGTACCTCTTACCAGCGACGATAAAAAATTGCGAGCGGAAATTAACTGCTTTCTCCTGCGGGGCGCAAGACGTATATACTCATTTTATTGTTAAAATTCGTCTTTTGGATCAAAATCATGGGATATGCACCGCAAAAACCGCTGATTGTCATTCCTGCCCGCATGGCGTCGAGCCGACTGCCGGGAAAGCCGCTGGCTGAGATTGGCGGCCTGCCGATGATTGTTCAGGTGCTCCGCCGGGCCGAGGAAGCGAATATCGGACCGGCCATAGTCGCTTGTGCTGAAAAGGAAATCGCCGATATCGTGGCGGCGGCGGGGGGAACGGCGATCCTGACGCGGCCGGATCATCCCTCCGGTTCCGACCGCGTGTTTGAGGCGGCGGAGATTTTTGATCCCGACGGGGCGTTTGATGCCATCGTCAATCTTCAGGGCGATCTTCCCGCACTTGATCCCACCGCTATTTCCGCCGTGTTCCAGCCGCTACAAAATGTCGCAGTCGATATTGCCACGCTCGTCGCCGAGATTACCGATCCGGATGAGCTTGCCGATGAAAACGCCGTCAAGGCCGTGGTGTCGCTGACAGAAGGGCAGGGGATTGGCCGGGCCCTGTGGTTCAGCCGGTTGAAAGCGCCCGGCGGGGCGGGCGCGCATTATCACCATATCGGACTGTATGCCTATCGCCGCGCGGCGCTCGCGAAGTTTGTGTCCCTGCCGCCTGCGCCGCTTGAACAGCGGGAGCGGCTTGAGCAGCTTCGCGCTCTCGAAGCGGGGATGAGAATTGACGCGACCGTCGTTGACACGGTGCCGCTTGGCGTTGATACTCCCGAAGATCTGGCGCGTGTCCGCCGCATGTTTGTTTCCTAAGAATTTGAGAAGTTGAAGATGTCAGATATTGATCCCGACAATCGCATTGCCTTTCAGGGGGTTCCCGGGGCATATGGTCACCTGTCCTGCGCCACGGTTTATCCGGAGATGGAGGCGATTGCCTGTGATACTTTTGCGGATACCCTGGCGATGGTGCGCGACGGGGACGCGGCGCTTGCCATGATCCCGATCGAGAATTCCCTGGGCGGGCGGGTCGCTGACATTCACCATCTTCTGCCGGAATCCGGGCTTTATATCATTGGCGAGCATTTTCAGCCCGTGAAGCATCAGCTGCTTGGTGTTCCGGGGGCGACGCTTACCGATGTCAAATATGTACACAGCCATGAACAGGCACTGTCGCAATGCCGGGGACTGATCCATGATCTGAAGCTGGAGCCGATGATCCATGCGGACACCGCGGGATCGGCGAAGATGATTGCCGAACTCGGGGACAAGACACAGGCCTCCATCGCTTCCAGCCTGGCGGGAGAAATCTATGGATTGCAGGTCCTGCGGGACCGGGTGGAGGATCGCATCGGCAATACGACGCGCTTTGTCATCATGTCGGGGCAGCGTCAGGACCCGGACCCCAGAGCCGGATCCTGCATGACGAGCTTCATTTTTCAGGTCCGCAGCCAGCCCGCGGCCCTTTACAAGGCGCTTGGCGGTTTTGCCACCAACGGCATCAACGTGACAAAGCTGGAAAGCTATATCACGGACGCGAGCTTTGAAGCCGCGCAATTCTATATTGATATCGAAGGGCATCCGGAGGAAGCCCGGGTAGCCCGTGCGATTGAGGAACTCCAGTTCTTTTCCGCCAAGCTCAAAATACTCGGTGTTTATCCAATGAACCCCTATCGGCGGCAGTATGGTGCCTGATTAGTCTTGATCAGGTCGATAGGATTGAATATAAGCGCTTGCATTTCCAGATGGGCGGATTGCCGGAATTGGAAGGGAAAGCAATGCTGAAAAACTATCTTGAGGCAGTGGCCTCCCTCAGTGGCGCCCAGAAGCTGTTTCTGCTGGCGGCGGTCGTCGCCATGGCGATTGTGGTGACGGCGTCAAATATTCTGGTCGAGATGCCCATCAACGACTGGTTGACCTGGGGCGCGCTGTCCTATCCGGTTGCCTTTCTTGTGACGGATATTACCAACCGCACTCTGGGCGTAAGGGTTGCCCGCTATGTGGTTGTGGTTGGCTTTATTGCCGCAGTTATTATGTCCCTGCTGATTGCTGACTCCCGAATTGCCATTGCCTCCGGTTCGGCTTTTTTGGTTGCCCAGCTTCTTGATGTGACGATTTTTGATCGGCTGCGCCGACAAAGCTGGTGGAAGGCGCCGGTAATCTCCTCCGTCATTGCATCATTTGTGGATACGATCATCTTCTTCTCGCTTGCCTTTGCCGGAACAGGCCTGCCGTGGCAGACTTGGGCAATGGGAGATTATGCCACCAAGCTGGTCATGGTGGTGGTCTTGATCCTGCCATTCCGCGGGCTTATCCGCATTACCGATCCGCTGACGCTCGCGCCACTGGCCCGTTAGGACATCGGGCGCGGCGGGAGGAAACAATCTTTCCCCTGACGCGGTCTTATGCTATCAGAAAAGAACCTATCTATGTGTGACTAGGGTTCCACCGCCTGCGGGTTCGGACCGAGCGTCATGTAAAGCCGAGAGCGGCAGACACCTTAAAGAATAAAAGGCTAGGGGGGATAGAGGGGTGTGCTTTTGCGCGCCTTTAACCTTGCCGATTGAGGTGTCTCTATGGATTTTGCCGCTATCTTTCTGATTCTTGCCGCCGCCGTTTGCCATGCGACCTGGAACTTCCTGATTAAAAAACTGAATGGCGGGCCGGAGCTGGTCTGGCTCTTTTCCTTCGTTACGTCCTTTCTTTATCTGCCGCTGGTGCTCGCGGTTATTGTTATTGAGCGACCGGAATTTGGCTGGATTGAGTTCCTGTTTCTTGGGGGCAGCGGATTTCTCCATCTTGCCTATTTCCTGCTGTTGCAGCAAGGGTATCGTCATGGGGATCTGTCGGTTGTCTATCCAACGGCGCGCGCGTCCGGTCCGCTGTTGTCCATAACATTCGCCGTTCTGATCCTGGGCGAGCATATGACCATGCAGATTCTGATGGGAGGCTTGGCCATCATCATCGGTGTGTTTTTTCTAACCGGCGGTTTCAGGGGGGGCGCGACGAACCTCAGGGCATCGCTTCTGTTCGGGCTAGCGACGGGCGTTCTGATCGGCAGCTATACGGCATGGGATGCCTATGCGGTCACGGCCCTGATGATTTCACCAGTAATTGTCGATTATGCCTCCGCCATTGTGCGCAGTGTCGCGCTGGCGCCCTATGCCGCCCTGCGCAAAACCCAGGTTATCGGGCTCTGGCGGGATCATAAGGGAGCGGTCATTATGATCGCGATCCTGAATTCGCTGGCCTATATCCTGTTTCTGATTGCAGTAACGCTGACACCGCTGGTTTATGCGGCACCTGCACGTGAAATCAGCGTGCTGCTTACCGTTATGCTGGGCACCTTGATCCTGAAAGAGGGGCGATTCCGCGACAGGATGATCTGGGCAGGGCTTATCCTGATGGGTATGGTGCTGCTCGCGACTGGTTAGTCCGCTGCGTCTTCCACCCAGGATTTTGCAAGCTGATGGGCAAGGGCTATGGGGCCGCCCATGCGAAGGCCGCTCGGCTTGCCGCTTTGCTGCATCATCATCCTGACATCGTCCTTGCTGAACCAGTCGGCATCGGCGAGTTCTGTCCGGTCAATCATGATATCCTCATTCATTGCTTCAGCGAAACAGCCAATCATGAGAGAGGAGGGGAAGGGCCAGGGCTGGCTCTGGTGATAGCGGACATTCTGAACCCGAATGCCGGATTCCTCGAAAACTTCGCGGGCAACGGCCTGTTCGATAGTTTCCCCGGGCTCGATAAAACCGGCGAGACAGGAAAAGAAACCGGGCGGGAAATTCGCCCCCCGGCCCATCAGGCATTTATCGCCGCGGGTGACCATCATAATCGCGACCGGATCCGTGCGTGGGAAATGCGAAGCCTTGCAGTCGGGATCCTGGCAAATGCGTGAATAGCCCGCTTCCTGCGACCGGGTGGAGGCGCCGCATACGGCGCAAAAGCCATGCCGGTTATGCCAGTCGATCATGGAGCGGGCCTGGGCCAGCGCGCCCGCTTCCCCAGGGCTGAGTTGCGGCGCCACGGAACGCACATCAATAAACTTTCCCCATTCCGGGTTCGGTGGTTGCCGCGGGTTTTCCAGCATCGATACATCAATGGCGAAATGACAGGTGTCGCCCTCATCGATGCCAAGGAAAACCATTTCCGCGCGATTCTCTATAAATTCGCGTACGTCCGCCTCCGGACGCCAGTCAATCGCCGCCATCCCCCGAAGGTTGATAAGGGCTTTCAACTGATGCAACGGAAGAAACCGGCTATTCGGATCTTTTATTTTTTGTTCTATCCAGTCCGGATCGTTCCGGACATGTGACGCGCGGTCGAGATTTCCACCGCCAAAGACAATCGGCTTATTCATGAATGCAGATTGTCATAAACTTTTGCGCCCCGCAATCTCCAAGACATTGCCCAGCCGTTAAAAAATTGCGAGGCGGGCTGCGCGAGATGAAAAAATCACGAAAAAGGGCTTGCTTCTCTCGCCTAACTGCATGATATAGGCGATGGAAGGCTGGCGATGGGCGTGCCTCTCGCCAACCCGGTCAGATCCGGAAGGAAGCAGCCGTAACGAGTTTCGGTGCGGGTTGTTGCCAGTCTTCTTCCTATTTCTCACAATATGAGTTTAACGCAGAAATTAGCGCCGCTTTGGCTGGCGCTGGATAAAAGTTTTCTGCTATGATCCGGCCATGTCGATGGATCAAGCCAATACTCCCTACCGGGTTCTTGCCCGGAAGTACCGCCCTAAAAATTTCGATGAGCTGATCGGCCATGAGGCAATGGTGCGAACTCTTTCCAATGCGCTGGAAACGGGGCGGCTGGCCCATGCCTTTATCCTGACGGGAACGCGGGGAATCGGCAAGACGACGACGGCGCGTATCATGGCGCGTGGCCTCAACTGTATCGGGCCCGATGGAAACGGGGGTCCGACGGTGTCGCCCTGCGGCGTCTGCGCCAATTGCGTCGCGATATCCGAAGACCGGCATCAGGATGTGCTGGAGATGGACGCGGCAAGCCGGACGGGCGTCGATGATATCCGCGAGCTGATAGACGGGGTGCGCTATCTTCCGACCAGCGCGCGCTTCAAGATATACATCATTGACGAGGTGCATATGCTCTCGCGCAATGCGTTCAATGCTCTTCTGAAAACGCTGGAAGAACCGCCGGAACATGTGAAGTTTATCTTTGCGACCACGGAAATCCGCAAGATTCCGGTGACCGTTCTCTCCCGCTGCCAGCGGTTTGATCTCAAGCGTGTCGATGGGGAGACTTTGGCTGCCTATTTCTCGACAATCGCCGAGAAAGAACAGGCACAGGTTGAACCCGATGCTCTTGCCCTCATCGCCCGCGCGGCAGGTGGCTCGGTACGTGATGGGTTGTCCCTTCTCGATCAGGCTATTGCCCATGGGGATGGTGCGGTAACGGCCCTTCAGGTGCGCGACATGCTCGGGCTAGCCGACCGGACCCGCATCCTCGATCTTTTTACGCTCCTGATGGAAGGCAATATCAAGGAAGCACTCGCGGTATTGCGGGGGCAGTATGACAGCGGCGCCGACCCGATTGTCATTATTCAGGACCTGCTCGAGCTGACGCATTGGCTGACCTCCCTGAAAGTCACGCCCGAAGCCGCGACCAATATCGCCTTGGCGGGGGGAGAGGTTAAGCGCGGAGAGGAGCTGGCCGCGAAACTCTCCATGCCGGTTCTCGCCCGCAGCTGGCAGATGCTTCTGAAGGGGCTGGAGGAAGTCAGCCATGCGCCGATGCCGCTTGCCGCGGCGGAGATGCTGCTTGTCCGAATGGCTTATGTCAGCGATTTGCCGACGCCCGGTGACCTGGCGCGGCAGCTTGCCGATAATCCGGCAGGATCTGCATCCGCTGCGCCGACCGTCAATGGCGGCACGCCTTCCGGGGCTCGCGGCAGCACGGCGGGATACCCGGCGACGACCTCCCGCGCTGCGGCAGTGGCTCTGTCACGGGCAGAGGCCGCGCCAGAGGCAGGCAGAGAGGCGCGGGCGCATCTGTCACTTGTCGCCAATAACGATCCTCAGCCGGACATCCAGCGAGAGACAGAGGCTGATAGAGAGCCGAAGGCGGAGGTTGCCGAAAGCGAGCCGGAAGCCGTCAAAGCGCCGTTGCAGTCCATGGAGGATGTGGTCAATCTGCTGATCGACCGGCAGGATATCAAGCTGAAAGCCGAAGTGCTGAATTTTGCCAGGCCGGTTTCCTTTGAGCGGGCCGTGATTGAATTCAGCCCGGCGCCGGGAGCCCAGCCGGACCTTGCCAGTCGGCTTGGCCGTCGCCTCAGAGAGATAACCGGGGAACTTTGGGATGTCCGCATGACCGCCCACGCCGAAGGGGCGGAAACGGTTGCGGAAAAACGCCAGAGTGACAGGGCGGCTGAAATTGCCGCGCTGGATGCCCATCCGGCCGTGCGCAATATCAAGTCGCATTTTCCGGCAGCCACGATCCGGGAGGTCCGACATCTCGGCCCTTCTCTTGACAGTATGCTTCCCGATGACATATCCGGTGAAGACGACATTGATGACGGAGATATTTTCGAATGAAGAACCTTGGCAACCTGATGAAGCAGGCTAAAGAAATGCAGGCCAAGATGGCCGAAATGCAGGCCGAATTGGAAAATCATGAGGTGACAGGGGTCTCTGGCGCCGGAATGGTCAAGGTCACGCTGAACTGCAAGGGCGAAATGCGTAAATTGCAGGTGGATACGTCGCTGGTCGATCCGGAAGACAAGGAAGTGATGGAAGATCTAATCGTTGCCGCCCATGCAGATGCACGGAGCAAAGTAGATGCCTACACGGCCGAAAAAATGAAGGAAATGACCGGCGGACTGCAGCTTCCCCCCGGAATGCAGATGCCTTTCTGAAACGTCAGAGCGTTATAGCCTTTCATGAGCCAGTCCGAAATTGATCTGCTGATCCAGCTTCTCTCCCGTCTGCCGGGGCTTGGCCCCCGCTCGGCCCGGCGGGCAACCCTGCATCTGATCAGCCGCCGGGAAACCCTTCTGACGCCTCTGGCAACGGCGATGCAGGCGGCGGCCGACAAGGTGAGAATCTGCCATACATGCGGCAATCTTGACGTGACAGACCCATGCGGCATTTGCCGGAATGAGGAGCGGGAGAGGGGGCTGCTCTGCATTGTCGAGGATGTGTCGGACCTCTGGGCGCTGGAACGTTCCGCCGCATTCAAAGGATGTTATCATGTGCTGGGGGGCACATTGTCGGCGCTTGACGGGATCGGGCCAGAGGAACTGAATATTGAATCCCTGGTCCATCGTGTGAAGGAAGGCGGGATATCGGAGGTTATCCTTGCGCTGAATGCAACCGTGGAGGGGCAGACAACGGCGCATTATCTGTCGGACCGGCTCGCCGATTTCAATGTGCAGATTACCCGCCTTGCCCATGGGGTGCCGGTCGGCGGGGAGCTTGACTATCTTGATGATGGAACCTTGTCGGCGGCGCTGAAATCACGCCGATCCATGAGTTAGGACTCCCGTTCCATCTGACGCGGGGCTTCCGGTGGGGCGGAGAGAAGATCGCCTTCCACATCGCCAAGCTGTAATTCTTCTATCCTTTCGGCGCGGCTGCTGACTTTGCGGCTCGATGTCTTGATCTGCTCGATATCATTTCCCGCCTGAACGAAGTGTTTTGACAGGTTGCCGACACGGGCATCCAGCCGTTCGATGTCTTTCAACAGGATGCCGATTTCCTTCTGGATGACGCCTGCCTGCGCCCGCATCTGGCTGTCTTTCAGGACAGCGCGGACGGTATTGAGCGTCGCCATCAAGGTTGTCGGAGAAACAATCCAGACCCGCGATTTATAGGATTTTTCAAGGATCGCGGGAAAGCTGGCATGCAGCTCCGCATAAACCGCTTCGGAGGGGAGAAACAGAAGTGCGGATTCCGCCGTCTCTCCCTCCAGAATATACTTCTCGCTGATATCCGCGATATGTTTCTGCATGGCGCTGCTGAACGCACGGGCCGCCTGTGTTTTTTCAGCCTCGCTTTCCGCCTGCCGCATCATATGAAAACTTTCCAGCGGGAATTTCGCATCAACGACGATGGGCCCCGGCGGGTTGGGAAGCTTAATCAGGCAGTCCGCCCGCTTGTTATTGGGCAGCGTCACCTGAAACTCGTAAGCCGAGGGGGGCAGCGCCGATTTGACCAGATCATAGAGCTGGATTTCCCCAAACGCCCCGCGCGCCTGCTTGTTGGCGAGAATATCCTGCAATCCGACCACCTGTGTGGACAGTTCCGTCAGGTTGTTCTGCGCCTTGTCGATCACGGCGAGACGGGCCTGCAATTCAGACAGACTCTGCCCGGTTTTCTCGGCGGATTGGTTCAGGCTGTCGCCCAGCCGTTTGGAAACTGAATCCAGCCGTTCGCTCAAAGTCCGGTTGATCTCCGCCCGGCTGGTGGCCGTGTCATTGGAAACCTGTCGGAGTTGGCCTTCAAGCTGCGCCTGACGGCTGAGAAGGTTTTCCGCGAGCCGGTTGAGGGTTTCACTGTTTGCCGAGGCCTTTTCCGCAAGCGTCTGCGCTTTCGACATTCGGAAGATCAGAACCAGAATAACGATAAAGAGCAGCCCGATAACAACAGCCAAGGCCATTTCAGGCTGAATTTCCTGGATAAACTCTTGCAAAACCGGCTCCTCCCCGGGGACCATTGGCCTTGACGAACGCAAACAGGCATAATACCTACTCACTTGTACGTCAAATGTACACCGTAACCTTATCACCAATGGAATGCCATGGCCCTTTTGCCTATATATACAGCGCCGGACCCGTTGCTGAAAACTATCTCGAAACCGGTTGCAACGGTAGATGCGGAGATCCGCAAGCTGGTCGAGGATATGTTCGAAACCATGTATGCCGCGCCGGGCATCGGACTCGCCGCCATTCAGGTGGGCGTGCCGAAGCGCCTGCTGGTCATGGATGTCGTCGGCAAGGGACGTGAGGATGAGACGCCACAGCCGCTGGCCCTGATCAACCCGGAAATCACCTGGGTCTCCGATCATGATGCGACCTATGAGGAGGGCTGCTTGTCCGTTCCCGAGCATTATGCCGATGTGGTCCGCCCCGCCGAGGTGGAGGTAAGCTATCTGGATGTGGACGGGAATATGCAAACCCTTCGCGCGGATGGGCTGCTGGCAACCTGTGTTCAGCATGAGATGGACCATCTCGATGGCATCCTGTTCCTTGATCATCTCTCGGCGCTGAAACGCAATATGATCCTCCGAAAATTGCTCAAGCAGAAAAAGCTGGCGAGTTGAGGTCATCTGATGGCCGGATTGCGACTCGCCTTTATGGGAACGCCGGCCTTTTCGGCTCATATCCTGAAAGCCTTGATAGACTCTCAGCATGAGATAATCTGTGTCTATTCCCAGCCGCCGCGCCCGGCGGGTCGGGGCAAGAAGCTGATGCCGTCGGCCGTGCACAAGCTGGCGGATGAAGCGGGCATACCCGTTCGCACGCCCTTGTCGCTCAAATCCTCTGATGTTCAGCAGGAATTCGCCGCCCTCAATCTGGATGCGGCCATTGTTGTCGCCTATGGGCTGATCCTGCCGCAGGTCATCCTCGATGCGCCTAGATATGGTTGTCTCAACCTGCATGCGTCGCTTCTGCCACGATGGCGGGGGGCGGCGCCGATCCAGCGGGCGATCATGGCGGGGGACGCGGAAACGGGTATTGCCGTTATGCAGATGGAGGCGGGGCTGGACACCGGACCCGTGCTGGCCGAGGTTCGCCTGCCCATAACCGGGGAGACAACGGCGGGCAGTTTGCATGACGAACTGGCCGACGCGGCCGTGCCTCTCCTGTTATCGACATTGGAACGGCTGGGTGATGCGGATTTAAAAGCGGTGCCGCAGTCAGACCGGGGCGTCACCTATGCGGAGAAAATCACCAAGGCAGAGGCGGCTATCGACTGGCAGCGCAGCGCGATTGAACTGGATCGGCATATTCGTGGTCTTAACCCGGCCCCTGGGGCTTTCTTTGAATATCAGGGGCAGCGGATCAAGTTGCTGGCCGCAAGACCGGTTGAAGGGCGTGGGCGCCCCGGTGAAGCGCTGGATGACCAGCTCACTATTGCCTGCGGAGAGGGCGCATTGCGCTTGATGATTTTGCAGCCCGCAGGAAAAGCAGCGATGGAGGCGGCGGCTTTTCTGAACGGTCGCCCGATCAGAAAGGGCGAGGTGCTCGGCTGATGCCCTGTTATCGGGTTACCGTTGAGTATGACGGCCGCGACCTGGTCGGCTGGCAGCGTCAGAAAAATGGACCGTCGGTTCAGCAGCATATCGAAGAGGCAATCTTTGCCTTCTGCGGGGAAGAGGTGCGCATCCAGGGGGCGGGCCGCACCGATGCTGGTGTGCATGCATTGGGACAGGTGGCGAATTTCGCCCTTGCCTCAAACCGCAAGCCGCAGGTGGTGATGAATGCGCTTAACCAGCATCTCAAACCGGCCCCTATCGCCATTCTCGATTGTGAAGAAGTGGATGAGGAATTCAGCGCGCGCTTTTCCGCAACCCGCCGGCATTATCTTTATCGCATTATCAATCGCCGGGCGCCGCTCACGGTGGCTGCCGGACTTGCGTGGCATGTGAAACGGGATCTGGATGCCGAGGCCATGGCGCGGGCGGCGTCCGTACTGGTTGGGCGGCATGACTTTACGACCTTCCGGGCGGCCGCCTGTCAGGCAAACTCTCCTTTGCGGACATTGGATAAGCTGGAAGTCACCCGGGCGGGGGAGTTGATAGAAGTGCGAACTTCTGCGCAATCCTTTCTGCATAATCAGGTGCGCGCCATGGTGGGCAGCCTGTCGCTTGTTGGCAGGGGGCAATGGACCGCCGATGATTTGCAGGCGGCGCTGGCGGCACGGGACCGGCAGCGGGCTGGGCCCAATGCGCCGCCTTACGGGCTCTACCTGACACAGGTGGATTATGATTAGAGCAGCGGTTCGGTAAACAGCCAGCCGGCAAACAGCGACTGGACCAGAACAACCACGAGAAATTCAAGAAAAGCAAACCCGGCGGCAATCAGCCCGGTGGTGTTCAGCGTGACCTTCAGGATGTACCAAAGATAAGCGTAGGTTGCGATGATAAAGATAAGGTTGAGCAGGCTGCCAAATCCCGGCGGCAGGATACCGGCGGCAATCACGGTAACCGGCAGCCAGATCAGGATCAGCCCGAACTGGACCCAGTTATAGACAATGGCGAATGTGCCATAGCGCACGCCGAGCCCCATGAAACGCGTCAGTAGCCCCATGACGAAAAGATAGGTCCCCCAACTCACCCAAAGCGCAAGACACAACAGCAATATGAAGGGAACGAAGGGGGTTGCGGTATCAAATGTCCGGTAATCGAACGCATTTTCAACAGCGAAAACCGGAGCCGCGAGCAGCATGGCGTAAAAGGAGCGATAAAAACCGTCCGTTGAAAGGTTGAAGGCGGATAAAGCATCCGGCGCACGCTTTGCCAGAAGAAACGCGCCAGTGAGGGATGATCGGATTTCCTGAAGGGTGATCATCAGCGTTTTTGAAAATAGCGTTTCAGGATATCTGTATAGATATCCGCAAGCGCCTCAATATCGGCAAGGCTCGCCCGCTCGTCAATCTTATGCATGGTCTGGCTGATCAGCCCGAATTCGGCCACGGGGCAATAGTCCTTGATAAAACGGGCGTCGGATGTCCCGCCCGTCGTTGACAGGACTGGCTTGATGCCAAGGCGCTTTTCAATTGCCGTGGAAATCAGGGCACTGAATTCTCCTTCCGGCGTCAGGAAGGGCGCAGAGTTTTTCCGGCAGTCCAGTGAATAATGGCAGTTTCTTTCGATTGCGACTTTATCAAGGATATCGCGCACAGTCTGTTCCAGGCTGTCGAGAGTATGTTCGGTATTGAAACGGATGTTGAACGTTGCCTGTGCGGTTCTGGGGATTACATTGGTGGCCGCATTGCCGACATCAATGGTGGTGAATTCCAGATTGCTTGGCTGGAAATGCTCGGTCCCTTCATCAAGGACATAAGAATCAAGGGCCGTCACCATGGCCGCAAGATGAGGGACGGGGTTGTCCGCAAGGTGCGGATAGGCGACATGCCCTTCGGTGCCCGTGACGGTTAAGTATCCGGTGAAGGAACCACGGCGGCCGATCTTGACCATTTCCCCGAGTTCGGACGGATTGGTCGGCTCGCCGACGATGCAATGGTCGATCACCTCGCCCTTTTCAGACATCCAGTCCAGCACCTTACGGGTGCCGTTAATGGCCGGGCCTTCCTCATCGCCGGTAATCAGCAGGCTGATGGAGCCGTTAAAATTCCCGCGGATTTCCGTGACAAAACGCTTTGCGGCAATGGCGAAGGCGGCGACGGCGGCTTTCATATCCGCGGCGCCGCGGCCCAAAATCATGCCGTCCCGGATCGTCCCGTTAAAGGGATCGACGCTCCAGGCGTCCTTATCTCCGGCCGGGACCACATCCGTATGCCCTGCGAAACAAAAATTAGGCGCAACTGTCCCAAGCCGGGCATAGAGATTTTCCACATCCGGGGTTCCCGTCTCGGAAAAGGTTAGGCGATGGCAGGTAAAGCCGATTTCTTCGAGAGCAGTCTGCAACACATCAAGGGCACCGGCGTCAGCCGGGGTGACACTTGCGCAGCGCATCAGGGCCTGCGTCAAGGCGACGACATCGGAAATTTCTGTATTCTTGTCCATAGATGACCTTTACCGCCCGCCGGGCTGTGCGGTCAATGGGGAAAGGTGGGTGCGCGCGCATAATTGTCTTCGTGATTGCCCTTTGGCGAAAGGCGGGATAATACTCGCTGGTTTGATTAGAAAGAAATCACATGCCGTTCGCCCCTTCGTTCAGTGCCGGGAATATTCGCGGGATCATGTTCATGATCGCCGGGATATTCTTTATGAGTTCCATGGATGCGGTCGCCAAGTTTCTGGTGCAGGCGGATTATTCCGTCCCGCAGATGCTGGCAATTCGCGGCGCGGTCCTGATACCGCTGCTGATCGTGTGGATGATGATGCGTGGCGGGCCGGGTATTCTGCGTACGCGACAAATCGGAACGCATGGCATCCGGGTTGTTTTCGGCGTCCTCGCCCCGTTGCTTTTCTTCCTGTCGTTGAAGGAGTTGCCGCTTGCGGACGCGACGGTGATCTTTTTTATCTCACCCTTTGTCATGACGGCGCTTTCCGTGCCCCTGTTCGGCGAGAAGGTGGGCATTCATCGCTGGAGTGCGATCATGCTGGGATTTATCGGGGTGCTGATTGTCATGCAGCCAACCAGCGGTGTGCTCAAGATGGATGCGCTGATGGTCATCGGTGCCAGCCTTTGCTATAGCGGCGTCATGCTGACCGGGCGGGTGCTGAGCCAGACAGAAACGACATTTACAATCATCTTTTACAGCAATCTGGGAGTATTGATTGCCACGGCCTGTCTGGCCGTCTTTTTCTGGCATCCCATACCGCTTCAGGATGTTGCGCTGGTCGCGCTAATGGCCCTGCTGTCGCTCGCCGGTAATATCTGTCTGGTGAAGTCATTTGCGCTGGGGGAAGTCGGGGTGATCACACCCTTCGAATATACCGGAATCTTCTGGGCGGTGATGCTCGGCTATCTCATCTTCGGTGATTTTCCGGGCCTGCATGTCTGGCTTGGCGTTGTCATCATTGCCGGAAGCGGCCTTTACATGATCTATCGCGAAAACCGCAAGCGCGCATAAAAAACGGCGGGGAATGGCCCCGCCGTTTTCACGCTTCACACAGATCGGCGATCAATCGCGCAGCAATTCATTGATGGATGTTTTGGAGCGTGTCTGCGCATCCACGGTCTTGACGATGACGGCGCAGTAAAGGCTGGGCCCCGGCGTTCCATCCGGGAGCGGCTTGCCGGGGAGGGAGCCCGGCACCACCACCGAATAGGCTGGGACGCGGCCGATATGGACGTCGCCGGTTTCACGGTTGATGATCTTGGTGGAGGCGCTGATGAAAACCCCCATGGACAGGACGGAGCCTTCCTCGACAATCACCCCTTCCACCACTTCGGAGCGGGCGCCGATGAAACAGTTATCCTCGATGATGACCGGATCTGCCTGCAGGGGTTCTAGAACGCCGCCGATGCCGACGCCGCCGGAAAGATGCACATTCTTGCCGATCTGCGCGCAGGAACCGACAGTCACCCAGGTATCGACCATGGTGCCGCTGTCCACATAGGCGCCGAGATTGACGAAACTCGGCATCAGGACAACATTGGGGGCGATATAGGCGCTTTTGCGGACGACGCAGTTCGGCACCGCGCGAAAGCCTGCTTCGCGAAAGCGGTTCTCGCCCCAGCCGTCAAACTTGCTGGGCACCTTGTCCCACCAGCTCGCATTGCTGCCCGGTCCGCCCGGGACGAGTTCCATATCATTCAGGCGGAATGACAGCAGGACCGCCTTCTTGGCCCATTGATTGACAACCCAGCCATCCTTGCCTTTTTCGGCAACACGGAGGGAACCGTTGTCGAGCGCCTCAAGCGTGGCGTCAACGGCGTCACGAACCTCGCCTTTTGTCGAAATGGAGATCTGGTCCCGGTTTTCCCAGGCGGTCTCAACGACCGGCTGCAACTGCGCTACTGTCATGGTTATCCCTGATATCTGGTCAATTTGCGTTCGCGAGAAGATACCCGGCTATCGCAGGATGTCAATCTGCGGGACGGCTAAATTTTCATGTGCCGTTGTTCCGGTCATCAAGCAGGCGGGTCAGCCAGTCGCCCAGATCGTCAGTCTTGTAGTGAATATGGGCGTCAACGCCGCCATCGGCGGACCAATAACGATCATTGGGAATCCACACTGTCTTCATTCCCATGTCATGCGCCGGAGCAAGGTTGACCGCCATATCCTCAAACAGGACCGCCCGCTCTGGATTGATATCAAATTCTTTGACCAGCTTTTCATAAACCGGCTTGTGGGGCTTTGGAAGATAGTCCGCCGCGGCAATATCAAAGATATGGTGGAAATGATGGTCGATGCCGAGCTGGGTCGAGACATTCTTGGCATGAAACAGTGAACCATTGGTGAAGATGATCCGCTTGCCCGGCAGCTTTTCCAGCGCTGCGCCAAGTTCCGGTGCGGCGGCCAGGTCGGACACATCAATATCATGAACATATTCAAGAAAGTCAGTCGGGTTGATCCTGTGAACCTGCATCAGGCCCCGCAGGGTCGTGCCATGTTCATGAAAATAGCTTTTCTGGAGCTTCTTTGCTTCAAGCAGATCAATCTGGAGCAATGTCGATATAAATTCGCCCATCTTCTTGTCGATCCTGGCGAACAGATTGGTCGCGGAGGGATAGAGGGTGTTGTCCAGATCGAAGATCCAGCTATCGATATTTTCGAAATCCTGCCAGCGGGGTGATGTCATCATGTCCCGACTGTGCCGCCATGAGGCGTCTGCGGCAAGCTGAAAACGAGAAATCCTGTCAGAATCTATTAATATCCTGTTAAGCTTGGATCTCTATGATGGCGAAGCTAAACGAATTAATAATCTGTCGGGTGTTGCAATCATGACAGCGCATTCCAAACGGAATACGGATATCTCTCTTCGATATGAGGAAAACAAGGCGCGGGCGCTCAGCAGCGAACTGGCCGTGCGCACCGAGTTGGCGGCCTGTCAGGAAACAGAGCCGGAAATCCTCTATTATCTGACGGAAGATGACGCGGATGACGTGCGCAGGAATCTTGCCAGCAATCCGTCAACGCCGACACAGGCCGATCTTATCCTGGCAACGGATGAGGACCTGGAGGTGCGGATGGAACTTGCGCGCAAGATCTGTCGGCTGCTTCCCGACATCTCCGGCGAACAGGCCGCGATTCTGTTGCAGCGAACGATTGAAGTCATCGAGATTCTGGCAAGGGATCAGACAAGCGCCGTACGGGCGATTGTTGCCGAAACCCTGAAAGATACGATACGGGCGCCGCAAAATGTCGTTCTCAGTCTGGCGCAGGATGTCGAAGAAATTGTAGCGAGCCCGATCCTGGAATATTCCCCGCTTCTCTCGGACAATGACTTGCTGGAAATCATGGCCAGCGGAATAGCCGCCGGCGCCCTGCCGGCGATTGCGAGGCGTCAGGATATCGGTGAAGAAGTTGCGGATGCTGTCGTTGCGCAGCTTGAAATACCGGCAATCTCTGCGTTGCTCGCCAATCCTTCCGCTAAAATCCGTGAAGACACTCTCGATAAAATCATCGATCAGGCTGAAAAGGCAGAGCCACTGCATGAACCGCTGGTCATGCGGCTTAACCTGTCATTGCGCGCCATGCGGCGGATTGCCGGCTTTGTTGCTTTCTCCCTGGTTGAGGCCCTTGCGCAGCGCCACAATCTGTCGGAGGAAACCGAAACGGATTTGAAAGCCATTGTCCGCAGCCGGATTGATGAAACCCGTGAGTTTACGGGAATTCCGGATGAAAAGGGGCGGCTGTCGGCGGAAAGGCTGTTCGCTGAAGGCGCGCTTGGGGAAGAGGCCGTCAGTGATGCCGTGGAGGCAAAGGATCAGGAATTTGTTGCTGCGGCCCTGTCGCTTCGCAGCAACTTAAGTCCAGAAAAAGTCGCAACAATGCTCGCATCACGTAATGGCAAGGTGATCATCTCGCTTTGCTGGAAAGCGGGGTTGGGTATGCGGCTTGCCTTCAGAATCCAGACAACGATCGCCCATGTGGCGCGTAAGGACATCGTCAACGCCCGTAACGGGATCGAATATCCCTTCACGCCCAAGGAAATGGACTGGCAGCTTTCCTTCTATGACGAATGAGCGCGCGCCAGATGCCGCGCGCGCGGCGCATTAATCCTCGACGTCGGTGATCATGGTGCCAACCCCATGCTCCGTGAAGGTTTCAAGAAGCAGAACATGCGGTATGCGGCCATCCAGAATGGTTGCCGATTCCACCCCTTCCTCCAACGCATAGAGACAGGTTTCCAGCTTGGGGATCATGCCGCCAGCGATGGTGCCATCCTTCTGTAATTTCAATACTTCTGACGGGCTAAGCCGATTGATCAGCTTCTTGTTTTTATCCAGAACACCCTCGACATCCGTCATCATGATCAGCTTGGTCGCCCCGATGGCGGCGGCGATATGGCCGGCCGCAGTGTCCGCATTGATATTGTAGGTCTGGCCGTTCGGACCGACCCCGATGGGGGCAATAACGGGAATAACGTTGTTTTCCTCGAAGCTTTCCAGAATTTCCGGGTTTATGCGGGTTGGCTCGCCGACAAACCCCAGATCCAGGATGCGTTCAATATTGCTGTCGGGATCGCGTTTTGTGCGGGTCAGCTTTTGCGCTTCGATCAGCTTGCCATCTTTCCCCGACAGGCCAATGGCAAGCCCGCCTGCGGAGTTGATGGAGGTTACGATTTTCTTGTTCAGCGATCCGGACAGGACCATCTCGGCGATTTCCACCGTTTGCTGGTCGGTCACCCTGAGCCCGTCGATAAAGGAACTGTTGATTTGCAGCCGTTGCAGCATGCTGCCGATCTGCGGCCCGCCGCCATGGACGATAACAGGATTGATGCCCACCTGCTTGAGCAGGGCAACATCACGGGCAAACATATGTGACAGCTCGTCATCACCCATGGCATGGCCGCCATATTTGATGACGAACGTCTGGCCGTTGAAACGGTGCATATAGGGCAGGGCTTCCGAGAGGGTCCGCGCCTTGGCAAGCTGTTCCTCTACTGTCAGGGAATTATCACTCATCGCTTAACCAGCCTCCTCCGCCAATGCTGCAAGCTCCGCCCGGAGCCTGTCTATGCCGTATCCCTTTGCGGCGCTCGTCGCCAGTATTTCCGGATGTGCGGCCGGACGCCTGGCAAGTTCCGCCTCGATTTTTATTGTCAGTGATTCCACGTCACTTCTATTGCCCTTGTCAACCTTCGTCAGAATGACCTGATAGCTGACCGCGGCGGTATCTAGCATATCCATCACCTCGCGGTCGGAGGATTTGAGGCCGTGCCGCGAATCCACCAGCAGCAGCACCCGGCGCAATGCCGCCCGTCCGCGCAGGTAACTGTTTACGAGATCCGTCCAGATATCAATTTTTTCCTTCGAAGCCTTGGCGTAGCCATGACCGGGCAAGTCAACGAGGTAAAGCCTGCCGCCGAGATCGAAAAAATTTATCTGCTGCGTCCGCCCCGGCGTATTGGAGGTGCGTGCAAGGGTGTTGCGGTTTGTGAGCGCATTGATCAGGCTGGATTTTCCGACATTGGAACGCCCGGCAAAGGCGACTTCGGTAATGCCGGGCGGTGGCAGCATCTCAAAACTCGCCGCACCCGCAATGAACCGGCATTCCCTGGCGAAAAGCAGCCGTCCGGCTTCGATATACCGGGCATAGTCGTCTCCATCAGGGTCGACAGGGGCTGTCATGGGCGCGCCCTTGTCAGCTCTTGTCCCCGGAAACAGAGACGCCCATCCGCTTCATGATCAGCCACTGCTGCGCCATGCTGAGAATGTTGTTCCATGTCCAGTAGATGACAAGGCCCGCCGGAAAGCTTGCCAGCAGATAGGTGAAGAAGAAAGGCATGAACAGGAAGATCTTCGCCTGCACCGGATCGGCCGGCTGCGGGTTTAGCTTCTGTTGCAGGAACATGCTGATGCCCATCAGGATCGGCAGGAAGCCAATCATCAGGAATTGCGGCGGATCCCAGGGGATGAGACCGAACAGGTTGAAGACGGTCGTCGGATCGGGGGCCGCCAGATCCTTGATGTAGCCGAAGAAGGGCTGGTGACGCATCAGCAGGGTAACGAACAGCACCTTATAGAGCGCGAAGAAAATGGGGATCTGCAACAGGATCGGCAGACAGCCCGCGGCCGGGTTCGCCTTTTCCTTTTTATACAGCGCCATCATTTCCTGATTGAGCTTCTGCTTGTCATCGCCATACTTGTCGCGAAGCTTCAGCATTTCCGGCTGCAGCTTTTTCATCTTGCTCATCGACACATAGGATTTATGGGCGAGAGGCAGCAGGATAACCTTGATGATGACGGTCAGCGCCATGATGGCAAGGCCGAGGTTGCCGATCAGCTTGTCAAGAAACTCAAGGGCGAAATAGATCGGCTTGGTCAGGAAATAGAACCAGCCCCAGTCAATGGCGAGATCGAAGCGGGAAATCTTATACTGTTCTTCATAGGCATCGAGAACGGAGACTTCTTTGGCGCCTGCGAAAATTCTGTTGGTGACCCCCGCCGTTTCACCGGCGGCAATGGTCACTCCCTGCTGGTTCAGGAAGTCCGTCTGATAGCGGGCGCCCTGCGGCGCATAGGACATGCGCGCCTTGATATTAGCATTCTGATCAGGGACGAGAGCGGTCAGCCAGAATTTGTCGGTGATGCCCAGCCAGCCACCGGTCGAAGTGAAATTTTGCGCCTTGCCATCTTCAAGATCGTCATAATCCACTTCTTCCAGCGTATCGTTGAAGACGCCGATCGGACCTTCATGCAGAATGTAGAAACCGGTCGTGTCAGGCGTACCGTGCCGGGAAATCAGGCCGTAAGGATAAAGCGTAACCGGGTTTCCGCTGTTATTTTCAACCCTCTGTTCAATGGCGAACATGTAATGTTCATCAATTGAAATGGTGCGATGAAAAATCAGCCCTTCACCATTGTCCCAGGTCAGCTTCAGCGGTTTTTCCGGGGTCAGCTCATCGGCCTCCGTGCTCCAGAGGGTCTGCGCGTTGGGTAGAGCCACAGTTGCGCCGGGAGCCGGGCTCCAGCCGAATTCGGCATAATAGGGACGGGGGCTGCCGGCCGGGGACAGCAGCTTGATTTCGGGGCTTGCCGGATCAACAGTCTCCCGGTAGTCGATCAGGGTGAGATCATCGAGCCGCGCGCCGGTCAGCGAAACCGATCCATGCAGTGTCGGGGTGTATATCCGCACCCGATCAGCTTTTTGCAGGCTTTGTTCCCGGCTCATGGTGTTTTGCGTAGCCGGAAGCTGAGCATTGGGTATGGCCGCATCGCCGCCGGAGGCGGAGGGGACCGGTGTCGACCCGTCAGCGGCGCCGGACTGGGCCTGTTCCTGCTGCTGCTCCTGTTCTATCTGCGGACCTTCGACAAAATACTGGAATCCGAAAATGATCAGGAAACAAAGAACAATCGCGAGGATCAGGTTTTTCTGGTCTGACATGGTTACAGTCCCAATGTTAATCAGTATGGGCGCGGGATGTCAGGTCTACCGCGCCATGATGACAGTTTTTATGCTTTTCGGGGACCGGATCAAAGCCCTGTCCGCCGAAAGGATGACAGCGCGCGATCCGTCGCAGCGTCAGCCAGCTTCCCTTCAACGGGCCATGTGTCGCCAGCGCCTCAATAGCATAGGATGAACAGCTTGGATAGTAACGGCAACTCGCCGGTAGCAGGGGCGAGATGACATATTGATACACCTTGATCGGAAGCATCAGCAGCAAGACAGCGGCTTTGATGATCACGCTGTCCCCCGATCTTTTGATGTGGTCGCGCCGACTTTTTCCAGCGCCAGTCTCAGATCGGATGTCAGATCGGTAAAATCCCGCCCGAGAGAACCCTGGCGGCCAATCAGTACAAAGTCCCATCCGCTTTGGGCATGATGCGGGATAACCTGATCCGCGGCCGCGCGAAGGCGACGCTTTATCCGGTTGCGGACAACCGCATTGCCAACCTTTTTGGTCACGGTAAAGCCGACGCGCGAAACATCAGCTTCACTCGTTTTTGCGCCACGGGCGGCCTGCAGAACCATACCCGGTGCTGCCCATTTGCGACGAACAGAGGCAACACGGAGGAATTCCGCGCGTTTTTTCAACCGCTCGACGCCAATTGGCATGATTTAGGCTGACAGGCTCTTGCGGCCTTTTGCCCGGCGGTTGGCAAGAACCCGGCGACCACCGACCGTTGCCCGGCGTGCACGAAACCCATGGCGGCGCGTGCGAACAAGTTTGCTCGGTTGATATGTACGTTTCAAGAGACTTCTCCGTCGATCATCCGCGCAGTCTTGCGCGAAGGGAAAACAAGCCCCGCTGTATAAGGTCTCTCCCCCATGAAGTCAATGCAGGAGATGAATTTTGCGCCTATCTGTCGCAGGGTCGAGGTCAAATCGGCTCACGTTCGCTTGAGGCTGGATTTACCTGGCTATCACCGGGCGTCAAGATCGGATAAGTTACGCATTATAAATTAAAGCAATATTCCGCCGGATCTCCGTTGCCATCTTCATTCATAGGGACATATTCATGGCCGGTTTCAACAGGGGAAAAGCCGATAGTGACGACGGGAATGATTCGTCAAAATCGCCCCCGTCCGGGAGTGGGCGGCGCACGCCTAGAAAATTCAGCTTTGGGCGGCTGATCCCGTTATGCGCCGTTCTGGCCGCCATCGCGGCTTTTTTCATCTTTGACCTTGATAGCTATCTGACATTTCGCGCGCTCAGTGATCATCGCGACCGGCTGCTGCACTTTGTTACCGATAACTATGTGGTTGCGGCGTTGCTGTATATGGCTCTTTATGTAGTGGTTGTGGCGTTGTCATTGCCGGGCGGCCTTCTCATGACGGTAACGGGGGGCTTTCTGTTCGGCTGGATCGCGGCTGGCGCCATGACCGTCTTTGCCGCGACGGCCGGTGCAACGCTGATATTCATGATTGCCGCAACCTCGCTGGGGGCGCCGCTGCGTGAAAAGGCCGGACCATGGCTGAAAAAGCTTGAAGACGGCTTTGCCGAAAATGCCATGAGTTATATGCTGTTCCTGCGCCTTGTCCCGTTATTTCCCTTCTGGCTGGTCAATATCGCGCCGGCGTTTCTGGGGGTTGGTCTCGGGACTTATATCATCGGGACGCTGGTCGGCATCATTCCCGGAACATTCGCCTTTGCGTATCTCGGGGGGAGTCTTGACAGTATTATACGGGAGCAGCAATCCGTCTATCAGGCCTGTCTCGACGCGGGCCGGGCGGACTGTGTGCTGGATTTTCAGATTTCCTCGCTGGTGACGGCGGAGATTCTCGTCGCGCTCGCCGCCCTCGGGGCTATCGCGCTGCTACCGGTCGTCCTCAAAAAGTTCCGCAGGCCCCGGCAATAGGAAGAAAGGTCGCCATGGGAAGAAAGATCAAAGCGGATATCTGTGTGATCGGTGCGGGATCGGGCGGCCTGTCCGTCGCGGCCGGGGCCAGCCAGATGGGCGCCAAAACAGTCCTTGTCGAAGCCGCCAAAATGGGCGGTGATTGTCTCAATTATGGCTGTGTCCCGTCCAAGGCGCTGCTGGCGGCGGCGAAAAAAACCGCCGAGGCGCAGAATGCCGGGCCTTTCGGAATCAGGATCGCGCCACCGACCGTGGATTTTCCGAAAGTCATGGATCACGTCGCTGCGGTCATTGCCGCGATTGCTCCTCATGATTCGGTGGAGCGGTTTGAAGGCCTGGGCGTTACGGTAATTGAGGGGCAGGGAAGCTTTGTGTCAGAACGTGAGCTTGCCGTCGGGGCGGATCGCATTATTGCCAGGCGGTTTGTCATTGCCACCGGTTCCCATGCCGTGATCCCGCCCATTCCGGGGCTTGCCGATATCAGCTACCTCACCAATGAGACCCTGTTCGATCTGCGGCAACTCCCCTCTCACCTGATCATAATCGGCGGCGGGCCGATTGGGCTTGAAATGGCGCAGGCTTTTGTGCGTCTCGGCTCACGGGTCACGGTGCTGGAGGCCGCAACGGCGCTCGCGCGGGATGATCCGGAGTTGACCGCAGTTGTTCTTGCAGCCCTCCGGCGGGAAGGGGTGGATCTTCGGGAGGGGACGTGCGTCTCGTCAGTGCAGCAGGACGCAGGCGGGGAATTGTGCGTTACGTTGGAGGGGGCGGACGGAAAAGAAGTGCTGGCGGGATCGCATCTGCTGGTCGCGACCGGCAGAGGGGCGACAGTCGCGGGTCTTAATCTGGAAGTGGCGGGCATCGAATATTCGCCGTCCGGAATAAAAACCGATGCCAGGTTGCGGACGACAAACAGAAAGATTTTTGCCATTGGCGATGTGGCAGGCGGCCCGCAGTTTACCCATGCGGCCGGGTATCAGGCAGGGGTCGTTATCCGCAATGCCCTGTTCCGGCTGCCAGCGAAGGCGAGTTACGAGGCGCTGCCGCATGTCACCTATACCGATCCGGAACTGGCCAGCGTCGGTCTGACCGAAGATCAGGCGCGCGACCGTCATGGCGATAAAATCAGAGTTCTAACCTGCCCGTTCAGCGACATTGACCGCGCCCGGACCGACCGGCTGGAAACAGGGCTGATCAAGGTCGTCACCGGCCGTGGGGGGCGCATCCTTGGCGCGGGCATCGTCGGACCGCATGCCGGGGAACTCATTCATCCCTGGGCGCTGGCCATTTCCGGCGGTCTGAAAATTTCCGCCATGGCGAGCTATATCGCGCCTTACCCCACGCTTGGCGAAATTGGCAAGCGGGCAGCCGGCTCCTATTACACGCCCGGTCTGTTCAGCCCGCGCACCCGGGCACTTGTCCGCTTTCTGTCTCTCTTCGGCTAAATGGAAACGGATATTTCCGGACTTCCTCTTCAGATAGAGGTATCATTAAGTTGATGCAGGCCGATGTTTTGATTTATCTTTGGTAATGGCATTCTGGGATAAAATATTGGCGCCTTTTCGCAGCCTCTCGGCACGGTTGCTGGTGTTGACGCTGCTGTTCGTTATGCTGGCGGAAATTCTGATCTTTGTGCCCTCCATTGCCTTTTTCCGTCTTAATTATCTTGAAAAAAAGGTCGATTTTGCCCATCTCGCCACCCTTTCCCTGCTGGCGTCGCCGGATAATATGGTCTCCGAGGAATTGCGTGAGGAGTTGCTGTTCCGCGTTGGCGCCCGCAGTGTTGTCCTGCATGGCGCCAATACCCGCCTGCTGATCCTGCGCGAAAATATGCCCTATATCATCGACGCGGAGTATAACCTGGCGGAGGACAACCCCTTCGGCCTGATTGAGGATGCCTTTGCAAGTCTGATCCGCGGGCCGGGCCGGATTATCCGGATCCTGAGCCCGATTGAGAATGAACCCAATTCCCAGCTGGAAGTCGTGATTGATGAGGCGCCGCTGATTCGGGAAATGTATAAATATGCTTGGAATATTTTCTGGGTTTCGCTGCTGATTTCGACCCTGACGGCCATTCTTGTCTATTTCGCCCTGCACTGGCTGATGGTCCGGCCGATGCGCCGCTTGAGCGAGAGCATGATCAGCTTTCGCCGGGCACCGGAAGATGTGCGCACCGCCTTTCTTCCCTCCGGGCGGAGCGATGAAATCGGCATCGCAGAGCGGGAGCTTGAGATCATGCAGACCCGGCTTCGCGCCGCGTTGAAGCAGAAGCAGCATCTGGTCGCCTTGGGAACGGCGGTTACCAAAATCAGCCATGATCTGCGGAACATTCTGTCCACGTCACAGATCGTCAGCGACAGCCTGGCCCGGATCGAGGATCCGAAAGTGCAGAAAATCGTTCCGCGTTTGATGACCAGTATCGACAGGGCGATTGACCTTTGCACGCAAACCCTCAAATTCGGTCGGGCGGATGAGCGGGAGCCACGCAAGGAACGGTTTCTGCTGGAACCGCTGGTCAATGAGGTGAAGGCCTCGGTGGGTTTGCGCGAGAGCGAGAGCATTGACTGGAGAAACAGAATACCGTCGGGCATGATGCTCAATGCGGATCGTGAGCAGTTCTACCGCATTCTTCTTAACCTCAGCCGCAATGCCGTTCAGGCGATGGAGGGAAAGGGGACGCTTGAAATACATGCGCTCAGAGCAGGATCACGCACCCTGATCCGGATTATGGATACCGGGCCGGGACTCCCTGAAATAGCGAAAGCGCATTTGTTCGAGCCGTTTTCCGGATCGGCGCGGGCCGGGGGGACGGGGCTTGGGCTTTCCATCGTGCGCGAACTTGTCATCGCGCATGGCGGGGAAATCACGCTGGAACGGACGGGGCCATCCGGCACCATTTTTTGCATTGATCTGCCTGATTAACGTAATTTAAACGGCGTCAAAATAATCTGCTTGCGGTTCAATTGTTTATTTCCGCCTGACAGGAACTTTATATATGGATAAATCTCGCTTCTGGACATGTGCCATGCTGTTCGCCATTGCGCTGTGGGCGGGCGGATGCTCCAGCGACATGTTCAAATCGGCGGATCAGAAGGTCGCCGGTGCGTTCGGTGAAACCTGTTCCTTCACGCATCTGTCAAAGGGCAAGGAGTTCTGCCCCGACGTGGAGGGCGAAGCCGTGGTTCAGGTGCCGCTCTATTGTTACCGGTCGCTTGGTACGGTGGATTGCTATAGTGAACCGAACCCCTATCTGAATGAACGCTCGCCCAGGGTCCGGAAAGTCCCGCCGCTCGCCTCCATGGGGGCGCCTTATGTCAGCGCGTCGGAATATCAGCGTCTGAAGGCCGAGGAAATTGACTGGAAGACAGAGGACTGATTTGCCTCTTTATCCGGTTTTTCAGGAAACCATCGTGAAATCCTCTTATAAAGTTGCTACCTTATGCACAGGCAGAAAAGGAGCAGCGCACAATGACATGGAACCCGGAACAATATAATCTGTTCTCTGATCATCGGCTGCGCCCGGCGTTCGATCTGTTATCGCAGGTGCCGCTGAATGCCCCGACATTCATCTATGACCTTGGCTGCGGCACGGGTCATATCACATCCCTTCTCTCGCAGCACTGGAACGAGGCAATCGTCACGGGCGTTGATAATTCCGCGGAAATGCTGGCGAAGGCAAGGGCGGATCACCCGTCCCTTGAATGGAAGCAGCAGGATATCGGCAGCTTTAACCCGACCAGCAAAGCCAATCTGATTTTCAGCAATGCCGCCCTGCAATGGCTGGATAATCATGAGATCCTGTTTCCAAAACTGCTGACGCAGCTTCGTCCGGGCGGGGTTCTGGCGGTGCAGATGCCGAATAACTTCAACGCCCCGTCCCATGAAAATCTCTATGATCTCGCCCGCTCCCCCGAATGGTATGATCGCCTTGGCTCCCTTGTCCGCCCCGCGCCCGTGCACAAGATCGACTGGTATTTCGAACTGCTCTCGCCGCTGGTCGAGAAAATCAATATCTGGGAGACAACATATTTTCAGGTGCTGAAAGGAAAGGATGCGGTGCTGGAATGGACGCGGGGCACGGCGTTGCGGCCGTTTCTTGCCGCGCTTAAGCCCGAGGAAGCGGCGATTTTCGAAAGTCAGTATGCGGAGCGCCTGCTGCAGGCCTATCCGATGCGGCAGGATGGCGCGACCATTTATCCTTTCTCCCGCCTCTTTATCGTCGTTCAGGTGGCGGGCGGATAGGCTTTATCTGTCGAGAACGACGCCTTCACGTCGCGGATCCGCGCCGCCGGTCACGCCGTCCGGCGTGATGCGAATGCCGTGCAGCCCGCTGTTGAGGGGGCGGACATTGACTTTATATCCCATCTCTTCGAGCGCGGATTGCAAATCGGCGGCGGCAGTTTCCTTTTCAAGCTCAAGGGTGCCGTTGCGGTTGATAAAATGCGGCATGTCAATGGCCGCGCCGATATCCATCTTCCAGTCGAGCGCGGCGATCAGCGTTTTCAGAACATAGCCGATGATCCGCCCGCCGCCGGGAGAGCCGATGACCATTTCCAGATTGCCGTCGGTGTCAAAGACCATGGTCGGCGACATGGAGCTGCGCGGGCGTTTGCCGGGCTCAACGCGGTTGGCGACGGGGCCGTCTTCCGTTCTCGGGTGAAAGGAGAAATCCGTCAGCTGGTTATTGAGGATGAAGCCTCCTGTCATCAGGCGGGAGCCGAAGGCATTCTCCACCGATGTGGTCATGGAAACGACATTGCCGAAACTGTCGAGGATGCTGAAATGGCTGGTAGAGGGGAGCTCCATGGCATCGTCAATCCCGAGAGACCCCTGCCTTTCCAGCGGATTGCCGGCCGCGAAGGGAAGGGGCGATTCGCCCGGCTGGATCAATGCGGCGCGCTGTTTGATATAGCCGGGCGCCAGCATTGCCGCGACCGGGACATCCACGAAATCCGCATCGGCGAGGTATTTCCCCCGGTCGGCAAAGGCGAGCGCGCTGGCCTGCGCAATCAGGTCAATGGCTTCGGCGCTGGCCGGGGGCAGAGCGCCGATATTCTGCCCCTCCAGCAGCCGGAGCATTTGCAGCAGCGTGACGCCGCCGGAGGTGGGCGGCCCCATGCCGCAGACTTGATAGGCATGGTAGGGCGCGCAGACCGGATCGCGCTTGACGGCGCGGTAATTTGCCAGGTCATCGAGAGAGAGAAGGCCGGGGTTTTCCGCATCCTGCTGCACGGTATCGACAATCGCCGCGGCAAGGTCCCCCTGATAAAAGGCCGCGGCACCTTCTTCCGCGATAACCGTGAGAGTATCCGCAAGCGCGGGGTTTTTAAGCCGGGTCCCGACCGCTTTGGCCTTGCCATCCGCGTCATAAAAGTAAGCGCGGGCGGCGGATTTTGTTTTGAGATGCTCATCCCGGTCGAGCAGGAAATAAAGCCGTGGCGAGATCAGAAAGCCGTCCCGGGCCAGCCGGATTGCGGGCGCAAACAGCTCGCGCCATTCCAGCTTTCCATGGTCGCGATGGGCCATTTCCAGCAGGGCGAGAACGCCCGGCGCCCCGACGGAGCCACCGCCGACGACGGCCTCATAAAATTTCTTTGCCTCCCCCTCCGCGGTCAGGAAATGATCTTCCCGGATGGCTGCGGGGGCGGTTTCACGGCCATTATATGTTTCCAGTTTTTTATCAGCCGCATCGAAATGCAGCATAAACGCGCCGCCGCCAATGCCGGAGGATTGCGGCTCCACCAGCGTCAGGACCATCTGCGTTGCGATTGCCGCATCGACGGCGCTGCCGCCGCGCGCGAGGATGTCACGCCCCGCCTCGGCTGCCAGCGGGTTGGCGGCCGCGATCATGAATGTCCCCGTCTCCGCCGCCACGGGGGCTTTGTGCAGGGCAACAAACAGGATCACGACCGGTAACAGCAGGCTGAAGGAGATATATCTGTTTCCCATAAAACAATCCTTTTCCTTGTTTTTGCGGCAGCTGCGAAGATAAGTTGACCCGCTGGCATGCCAAGGCTAACGTTTCGGAAATAAACATAAAAGATGAAACACATGAGCAAACCCGGCGCCAGAAATCTTATCACAGATGTGGACGGCATAAAAATCGGCAATGCCGAAGATGCGGAGGTTATGACCGGGGTGACGGCGGTCGTGCCGGATGCGCCCGCGGTTGCCGGGGTGGATGTGCGCGGTGGCGGTCCCGGCACGCGGGAGACGGAAGTTCTCAACCCGGACTGTCTGGTGGACCGGGTGGATGCGGTCGTGCTGAGCGGCGGATCCGTCTATGGGCTGGAGGCGGCCTCCGGTGCCATTATGGCGCTGGCGCGTCAGGGTCGGGGGTTTGAGACCCGCAGTGTGCGTGTGCCGATTGTCCCCTCCGCCATTCTGTTTGATCTGGTCAATGCGGGGAACAAGGACTGGGGCGACATGCCGCCTTATCGTGAGCTGGGCAAGCAGGCGGTTGATACTGTCCGTAAGGATTTCGATCTTGGCAATATCGGGGCGGGCTACGGCGCCATGGCGGGCAAGCTGAAGGGCGGCCTTGGCAGCGCCTCGCTCGTTACGGACGATGGCATTCAGGTGGGCGCGGTCATCGCCGTCAATCCGGTCGGCAGCGTTCTCATTCCCGGTACCCGGCATTTCTGGGCCTGGCCGTTTGAGCAGCAGGGGGAGTTCGGCGGGTTCGGAGCGCCGGATCTGCCGGAGGATATTCCGCTCGATATGCCCGCAGAATCGCGCCTTGGAGAGAATACGACGATCGGCGTCGTTGCCACCAATATGACGCTTACGAAATCGGAAGCCAAGCGCATCGCGATTATGGCCCATGACGGCTTCGCCCGCGCAATTAGGCCTGTACATACCCCCTTTGACGGCGATAGTATTTTTGCATTGTCGACAGAGAAGAAAGAAGTATCGGGGCCGCGGCCCTATATCATAGCCAAGATTGGCGCAATGGCCGCAGATTGTGTTGCCCGTTCGGTTGCCCGCGCTGTCTATAACGCCAGAAGTCTGGGCGGGCTACCGGGATTTATGTCGTAACCTTTCAAAGCTTCATTTTAGGGAGAAAGAGTCTATGAAGAGAATGTTTATCGCCGCCGCTGTTGCGGGTGCCATTCTGGCTCCGTTTTCGGCCATGGCTGCAAAGGACAGCGTTGTCTTTGCCCAGCAACTGGAGCCCCCGGGGCTTGATCCGCGCACCGGCGCCGCCGCTGCGATTTCACTGACAACCCTTTACAATGTCTATGAGGGGCTGACCCGGATTGACGGCGACGGCATGGTGCAGCCGCTGCTCGCCAAAAGCTGGACGATCAGCGACGATGGCCTGACCTATACCTTCAAGCTGGAAGAGGGCGTTAAATTCCATGACGGCGCGGATTTTGACAGCTCCGACGTGAAATATACCTTTGAAGCGAACAAGGCCGAAGGCAGCCAGAACAAGCGCAAAGACCGCTTCGAGGTGATGGAAAGCATCGAGACGGCCGACGCCAATACGGTTGTCATCACGCTGAAGGAGCGCCGCCCCGATCTGCTGGAGCAGCTTGGCGAATCCACGGCTGTCATCGTTGATCCGGCGACCGACGCAAATAACGCAACGGCCCCTGTCGGAACAGGCCCCTACAAGTTTGAAAGCTGGACCAAGGGCGATAATCTGAAGCTGACCGCCGCGGACACCTATCGCGACAAGGACAACCTGCCGATCAAGGAAGTGACGATCCGTTTCATCGGGGATGGCACGGCGCGTCTTGCGGCGCTGCTGTCGGGCGATGTGGATGCAACGGATGTCCCGCCGGAGCTGCTGTCCAATGATGCGCTGAAAGATGGCTACAATGTCATCATCGGCAATACGAACGGCGAGGTGATCGTCAGCACCAATAATGCCAATCCGGCCCTTTCCAAGCTGAAGGTGCGTCAGGCGATTGCCCATGCCATCAACCGGCAGGAAGTGATTGATGGGGCTATGTTCGGATATGGCACGCCGATCGGGACGCATTTCGCCCCGCATCATCCCGATTATGTCGATCTGACCGGCACCTATCCGTTTGATCCGGAGCTGTCCAAAAAGCTGCTGGCCGAAGCCGGATATCCGGATGGTCTTGAGCTGTCATTCAAGCTGCCTCCCGTTGAAAACTATGCCCGTCAGGGTGGCCAGATTATCGCGGCCCAGCTTGAAAAAGCTGGTTTCAAGATCAACATCGAGAATGTTGATTGGCCGAAATGGCTCGATGAAGTCTACAAGAACAAGAATTATGACCTCTCCATCGTCGCGCATGTGGAGCCGATGGATATCGGCATCTATACCCGCGACAACTATTATTTCAACTACAAGAATCCGAAGTTGAATGAAACTGTTGCGGCGGCCGAATCTGCGGCGTCCCCGGAAGAGCGGACGAAGCTGTTGCAGGAAGCACAGAAGATCCTCGCCGAGGATGCGGTGAACGGGTATGTCTTCCAGCTTCCGCGGATTATCGTGGCCCGTCAGGGGCTGAACGGCGTCTGGAAAGACCTGCCGCTGTTCGCGACCGATGTGGCCCGCATGAGCTGGAGCGACTGATCATTCCGGTAGATGCCGGTTGAAAAAGCGAAACCCGCTGGCGATAACCAGCGGGTTTCTTTTTGATCATTCCTGCGGTGCAGGATAATGACGCTGTCACCGTCTGCATCAGGCGGCGAGGTATTTTTCCAGATCGTCGGCGCTGCCGATCTTCTGGCCATCAATGAAGACCTGCGGCGCGGTCAGGGCGCCCGCAACTGCGCGGAGCGAACGGAATGTCGCACCGGAGCCAAGAACGATTTCCTCATACTGCAGGCCTGCTTTTTCCAGCAGCCCCTTGGCGCGGGCGCAATGGCCACAGCCGGGCTTGGTGAAGACAGTGACGGCCTTCGGCTTGGCGGCCGACGGGTTGATGTGGTTCAGCATCGTATCGGCGTCGGAAACCTCGAACGGGTCGCCTTCAACGTCGGGCTCGATAAACATTTTCTCAACAACACCGTCATTGACCAGCATGGAATAGCGCCAGCTTCGCTTGCCGAAACCAAGGTTTTCCTTACCCACAAGCATACCCATGCCTTCGGTAAACTCGCCGCTTCCATCCGGAACAAAGGTGATGTTTTCCGCTTTCTGGTCCTTTTTCCATTCGTTCATGACGAAGGTGTCATTGACGGACAGGCAGACAATGCGGTCAACGCCGCTGGCCTTGAAGACCGGCGCCAGCTCGTTATAGCGGGGCAGATGGGATGAAGAACAGGTCGGTGTAAAGGCGCCGGGAAGGGCGAAGACAATAACCTTCTGGCCCTTGAACAATTCATCCGTAGTCAGATCACACCATGCGTCCCCTACGCGGGTTTTAAAGGTGACGTTCGGGACTTTCTGGCCTTCCATATTTTTCATCTCTAACAGCTCCAATGAATTTGTGATTAACGATGCCCTACATATAATTGCCTGAATATTTTCTGCAAGTAATTTTTAGAATTATTTTAACTGAAAAGGGCCGGAGGCAGCGCGGATAAAAATATCCCTTTTGCTGCAATATGTTAACGGGAGAAGGCGATGGCCGTCTCTGTTTGTATGGGTGAGGATACTTCGCGGGTGTCGTGTTCGGCGGTTGGATCAGCGGAGGTAGATATGCACTTCGTTAGAGGCGACATTGGCATTCGCCGTGCTGGACAGCGCCACGCGGGAGGCCGGAAGCCCCATATCCGTCAGGGAGCGCAAGACCCGCTCGGCATTGCGGGCGGCGCGCGCCTGATTGCCGGCAAGATCGCCGGTGAGAGGGGCGATGGAGACGACATCGAAGCTGGACTGCGGCCGTTCCTGCAAGGCCCGGCTGATGGCGTCATACAGCGCGTTTTCATAGGCCACGTCATCCCGGTCGAAGCGGATAATGACAAGCGCCTGCCGCCCGTCCCTTGCGGGCTGGTCAAGCTTGGCTGTTTCAAGGCCCTTGCGCGTGCTGGCGCTGCTGCCGAGAAAACCGCCGTTTTTGATGGCAATCGAAGTGTTGGTGAGATTCATCCGCTCCGTCCCGACATAGGCGGTCTGGCGGTTGATATCATTGGTCAGTTGCGACAGCAGCCGGTTGGCCAGCACCGACGTCCGGCTTGTCTCATCTTCCAGGATGGTGAGCTGACGGTGGTCTTCCTCGATCGCGCCGCTGAGATCAAAGGCGGATTGCACCGATTCGAGCAGGAAGCCGACTTCGCCCGCATCCTCCGCGACGGTATTGGCGAGGCTGTTCATCCGCGACACATCCGCGGCGATGCGTTCCAGATCCTTTTGCGCCTCGTTCCATTGATTGATCAGGATGGGGTTGCCTTTGGTTGTGCCAATTTGCAGGCGCTGGTTAATGGCGGCCATGGTGCCGTGGTAGCGTTGTGACGTGGTGGTGGTGGACGCCTCGATCGCTTCATACTCGCTGCTGCCCTGATCTATCCGCGCTTGCAGGGCACGAAGATTGCCTCGCAATGTTTCGACCCGCTGGCCGACCACCGTCCCTGTTGCGGGCGCCGAGGTGACGGGCGGCAGATCGAACCGTCCGGCGACGCTGCTGGCGGGCGCCGGGGCGGCTGCTTCTGCCGACGCGCCGGAAGCGCTCGAAATCGGGCCGGAGGGTTTCATGGCGCGGATGTCTTCCGGCGATAGGTTCGCCGCGGCGTCTGCTTTTTCTGCCTCACTCGCCGCCGTTTGCGACGGCGCCGGATCACCGGTCAGCGGAGGGAGCAACGTTTCATCTATAAAGGAGCAACTCGCAAGAAGGAGAGCGGCGCTGATGGCAACGGGGCGGGTAAGGTTGAATACCATGGTTGTAAAACACTCTTTGTTTCTATGCGCGCAATATCCCGAAGCGGCAGGGAAATCCCCCATCCGGGCCGGGCGGTTACGGGTAACCGGAAATCAGGGCCGATAGTATCCAATGTACAGCGTGGCGACAAGAACCGATTTAGCGGCAACTTTTTACGCAAATGCGGTTTAATCGCTTGCAATGCCCCCCCCTTTTGATTAATTTCCCGATCCGCAGGCGGCCGCAAGCAGCAAGTTGCCCCGCCATCAACGAGAGTAAGCACCGGTAGCTCAGCTGGATAGAGCACCAGACTACGAATCTGGGGGTCGGGAGTTCGAATCTTCCCCGGTGCGCCATTTCCAGATTTCCCCTGCAAATACCCCCTAATGCCTTGAATGGTAAGGATGTTTCTGGCATCCCAATCCCAAATTCCGGCGGCGCGTCAACGTATGTTGCAAGCGTGGTGGCGGATTGTCTGCTGTTGTCTGTCCGCCCGGACGGTGCCGTCTCACATTTAGTCTGAGCCGGGACGCACGCCGAGGGGGCGGTATATTCGCGATAAATCCGGCGGTATCGGGATGCCGGGCCGCTGTGTCGCGATGAATGAAAAAGCCGACATCTCTGGCGCGAATCAGATTTCGGGCGGACAGGACGGGCGAATTGTTTTAGCGGACAAGATGGGCAGATTGGCCTGATCCTTGGGCAGAGAATTTAGTTGACTAGTAAACTTTATCAAATTAGTTTACTAGTCAACTAAATTGGAGGGACGGATGTCTGCCAATAAACCGCCATCGGATCTGCAGGCGCATCAGGGCTACTGGCTCCGGGTTGTGTCGAATGCCGTGTCCCAGAATTTTGCCCGCAAGTTGCAGATGGAAGGGGTGACCGTCGCCGAATGGGTTGTCCTGCGCCTGCTGTTCGATGTTGATCGCATGGCCCCCTCCCGCCTTGCGGAAGAAATGGGCGTGACGAAGGGGGCGGTGTCAAGGCTCGCCGACCGGCTGGCCGAAAAGGCGCTGATCGAGCGGGCGGAAAATCCCGATGACAAACGCGCGCACAGCCTGGCCCTCAGCCGGGCGGGGCGGGCGCTGGTTCCCTATCTTGCCGATCTGGCGGACAAGAATGATGCGGAATTTTTTGGCGTCCTTTCGGATATGGAGCGGCAGCTGCTGAGAAAAATTCTGCAAGGTCTCGTGCTGCGCCATGATCTGGGAAAGCTGGCGCTCGATTAGATCGCGCGCCTGCCGGATCATCCTTATAACGCCAAGGGGGAGGGAATTTATGGATAGGGAATTTGGCGCCATCGCACAGCGCTGTCTGGAGGCCGCCTATGACGGAACGCTGTCATTTCCCGAAATTGTCGGCACGCTGATCAATGCCGGATTTGAAGGCTATGCGGTGGATTACCGGGGCAATACAACAAGCTATTATCTCGCGACGGGGGAGAGCGTCGTGCTGGAAAACCGGAAGTCATCCGGGCGGGTCGCGGCGGCGTTTGACGCGGCCGGGATCGCCGAGCAAATCAAATGGGCGCAGGCCAACCCGCCGGATTATTCCTATGCGGCCTTTTGCAAGAATGTCAAAGCCGCAGGTTGCGCCGGGTATATCGTTTCTTTTCCGGGGAAACGCGTGCTGTATTATGGCCGCACGGCCGAAACCCATCTTGAGATGTTCCCGCAATAGCCGCGTCTGAAACAGAAAATGGCCGCCAGGCAAATCGACTGACGGCCATTCATCATTGGCAGCGCCGGGGAGCCGCTTACTGCGCCGCGATCCCCGCTTCCTCGCTGGAACGCCGCGTGGCGAATTCGGCGACCAGAGAGGGCAGGAGTTCGAACTCCGGGTCAAATTCGCGATAGTCGCAGAGAAGTTCTTCCCCTTCTTCAATATCGCGGCGGGCATAGCCTTCCGAGATTCTGGTAAAGTCGGTATTCGGCTCTTCCGAATGGTTCATCAACCGACCGTTATCAATCTCAATCACCAGCATTCCCGGCTCATCATGGGCCGGATATGCATATTTCTTCAGAAACTCCTGAATAACAGGGGAGCCGGTAGACAGCCATTCCTCCGGGACAAGCCGGTCGAAGGTTGGCTGATACTGCCAGATCAATGTTCCTTTTTTGATTCGTTCCGCCGCAAAAACGCCGACACCTTCTACGACGCTGGGCGCCGCAAATGTGCGAACTAACATCATGTGAGTTGGTCTCCAGACCGGAATATGGGGACGGCAGCCCCGCACAGCGAACGGCTCGCTGGCAATGAAATTAAGTAACTTTATTGGGGCAATTTACAAGCGGAAAAAAGCGCGGAATGAAAGTAGCGTCCGCCCTTATTCCTTGCGCAGTTTTTGCAGGGTATTTTCAAGGATATTGAGGAACCGGCTGCGGTCCTTTTTACTGAAGGCGGCGTTGTAACCGCTGATCTCCCCGGTCTGGCGAAGATGGGTGTTGAGCTCGCGCATGGCGACGGCCATACCGATGGATTGCCCGGTAAAGGCCTTGCCCGTGGGGCCCAGAACAAGGGCCGATTTCTGCAGGGCGCGATCGGCCAGCGGAATATCGGAGGTGATGACGACATCGCGCCTCCCGACATTTTCGACAATCCAGTCGTCGGCCGCATCAAACCCGTCCGTGACAACGATCTGCTCGATCAACGGGCTGTCGGGCACCCGCATCCAGCTGTTGCTGACCACATAGGTCAGCAGCCGGTGCCTGCCTGCCACGCGGTAGACTTCCTCCTTGACCGGGCAGGCATCGGCATCAATGAAGATTCTGGTCAAGGAAGCCTGCTAGCTGGCCTGGCGGATGGCATCCCACACCCGCCGCGGCGTTGCCGGCATATCAATATGATCGACGCCGAGTTCATGCAGGGCGTCAATAATGCCATTGATGATGGCGGGCGGGGCGCCGATGCAGCCCGCCTCCCCGCAGCCCTTCACGCCCATGGGGTTCATGGTGCAGGGCACCTCGATCGTCTCATAATGCAGATCCAGCGGGATATTGTCCGCGCGCGGCATGCCATAATCCATGAAGGAGCCGGTCAGAAGCTGCCCGTCCTCCCCATAAACGGTGTATTCGGTGAGCGCCTGCCCGATGCCCTGACCGACGCCGCCGATCACCTGATTGCGTACCAGCGCCGGATTGACGATGGTGCCGAAGTCATCGACGATGATATAGCGCACCACCTCGACCTGACCGGTCAGGTCATCCACCTCGACTTCCGCGATATGGCAGCCGTTGGGATAGGTGAAGGCCTCCACCGTGAAGCTGGCCTCTGTATCCAGACCCTCGGCAAGGTTTTCCGGCAATTGGCCCAGGCCGCGGGCGCGGTGGGCGAGTTCCATAATGCCGATTTTCCGGTCCGTGCCGACAATCGTGAATTCCCCTTCATCGGCGGAAAATTCTATATCCACCGCCGCGGTTTCCAGAAAATGCCCGGCCAGCTCCTTGCCCTTGCGGATCACCTCATCACTGGCCGCATGAATGGCGGGGCCCTGCGTCGTCAGAGAACGCGAGCCGCCGGTGCCGCCGCCGGTCTTGATTTTCTCCGTGTCACCCTGGATGATGTCGATATTTTCAAAGGGCACGCCAAGCCGCTCGGCCACGATCTGGGCATAGGCCGTGGAATGCCCCTGACCGGTCGATTGCGTGCCGACGGCGACGGTGACGCGATCCTCATCGGTAAAGCGGATGGTGGCGGTTTCCGTCGGATTACCCGCCGTCGCCTCAATGTAATAGCACATGCCGATGCCGCGGCGTTTGCCTCCTCTGGCACTATCGGCCTTGCGGGCGGAAAAATCATCCCAGCCGGAGACCTCCAGCGCGCGGTCCATGATGCGTTCAAATTCGCCGCTGTCATAGACGCAGCCGGTGGCGGTCTTGTAGGGGATGGCGCTGACGGGGATGAAGTTGCGACGGCGGATATCGGCCTGGCTGAGGCCGAGCTCCCGCGCGGCCCTGTCCATCAACCGTTCAATGATATAGATGGCTTCCGGCCGACCCGCGCCGCGATAGGCATCAACCGGCACCGTATTGGTGAAGACGCCGGTGCATTGATAATAGAAATTCGGGATGTCATAGACGCCGGGCATGACCTTGACCATGGCCATGGTCGGGATCATGGGGCCGAAGGTGGACAGATACGCGCCGAGATTGGCCGATGTCTCCACCTTCAGGCCGACGGCCTTGTGATTGGCGTCGAAGGCGATGGCCGCACGGGTAACATGGTCGCGCCCTTGCGTATCGGAGAGGAAAGCATCGCTGCGCTCCCCGATCCATTTGATGGGGCGCCCTAGCTTGCGCGATGCCCAGACAGCCGCCGCGCATTCGGAATAGAAAAAGAGCTTCATGCCAAAAGCGCCGCCGACATCGGGGGTGATGATGCGGATCTTTTCTTCCGGCAGATGCAGGATCGAATTGGCGAGCAGGGCGCGCAGCACCCATCCCCCCTGCGTCCCCATGCGGAGGGTCATCTTCCCTTCCTCCGCATCCCAGTCGGCAATAAGCCCGCGCGGCTCCATGGAGTTGACGACGACGCGGTTGTTGATCAGCTCGATCTCGGTGATATGGGCGGCGGTCTCGAAGGCGCTGGCGACGCCCTTCTCGTCCCCCTGTCCCCAGTCGAAGGCGACATTGTTGGCGGCTGCTTCATGAACAACGGCCTGGTTGCCGTCATGGGCGGTGCCGGTATCCACAACGGCGGCAAGTTCATCGAAATCAATCTGGATAAGCTCCGCCGCATCCTTGGCCTGCGTCAGGCTTTCGGCAATCACAAAGGCGATGTTATCGCCGACATAGCAGAGCTTTTCCGTCGCCAGCACGGGGTGGCCGGGATCGGCGCGGCTGCTGCCGTCGCGGTTTTTGAGGGGGATCATGCAGGGAAGCTGGTTGGCGTTATCGGCCTCCAGTTCACTGCCGAGGATGATATCGACGACGCCGGGGGCGGCGCGCGCCTCCTCCACATCGACGGAGAGCAGCCGGGCATGCGCAACGGGGGAGCGCAGCATATATCCATAAAGCTGCCCGTCCAGCGTAATATCGTCCGTATATTGGCCGGTGCCGGTGATAAGGCGGAAATCCTCTTTCCGCTCGACCGACTGGTTTACACCGAATTTTACCATGATACCTCCCCGTTTCTGTCGCGATGTCCGCTTTGTTTTGCAGTCTGCGCCCGCCCTACAGTATCGGCGGAGACAGGCCCGGTTTCAAGACGGGATTTGCTGCATCCGCCCGATTGTTTGTCCTCAGGTCGGTGTTTCGAACAGGATGCCGCCCGCCAGAAAGCGGTCAATCTCCTCATCGCTGAAGCCATGATCGCGGAGAATATCGCGTCCGGCCGTCCCGAAAAGCGGCGGGGCGAGTTTGGCGGATCCCGGCGTCCGGCTCAACTTGACCGCGACGCCGGTCCCCGCATATCCGTCCATCTCGACCACCATGTCGCGGTGGCGCGTATGCGGATGGTTCATGGCTTCGGGCACGGACATGGCCGCGCCGGCGGGGACGCCCGCCGCCATCAGTTCGGTCGCCACGGCAACCCCGTCCTTGTCGGCAAACAGGCGGGTGAGGGCGGCATTGAGGGCCTCGCGGTTTGCAACGCGCAGGGAATTATCGGCAAAGCGCGGGTCACGGGCGAGCTCCGGCTCCCCGAGGGAGGCGCAGAGTTTGGCAAACTGCCCGTTGTTGCCAACGCCAAGAAAGACCGGTGTTGTCTGCGTCGGATAGAGATCATAGGGCGCGATATTGGGATGGGAATTACCGGTCAGTTTCGGCGCTTTCCCCGACATCAGGTAATTGGCCGCATGCGGATGCTGCAGCTGGATGCCGGTGTCATAAAGCGACGCCTCGACAAGCTGGCCCTTGCCGGAAGTATGCCGTTCATTGACCGCCATCAGGATGCCGATCACCGCATTCATGCCGGTGCCAAGATCGACCAGCGGAATGCCGAGCCGGACCTGACCGGACGCGGGCGATCCGTTAATGCTGATCAACCCGGCCCAGGCCTGGATGACGGCATCATATCCCGGAAAGCCGCCGAACGGGCCATCGGCGCCAAAACCGGTCACCCGGCAATGGATGAGGCGCGGGAATTTCTTCGACAGCACGTCGTCATAGCCGAGGCCCCATTTCTCCATGCTGCCCGTTTTGAAATTCTCGACAAGGACATCGGCCTCTTCCAGCAGGCGGAGCAGGATTTTCTTGCCGTCTTCCGCCCGGATATCCAGCGCGATGGAACGTTTGTTGCGGTTCGTACCAGAAAAGTAAGCGGCGAGCCCGGCCTCGTTATAAGGCGGGCCCCAGCCGCGCGTCTCGTCGCCCTGCGGCGGCTCCACCTTGATCACGTCCGCGCCATGATCGCCCAGCATCTGGGTACAGAACGGACCGCCCAGCACACGGGACAGATCAACCACTTTCAGGCCTGCAAGGGCGCCTTTGCTCGACATATCGTGAATTCTACCTTCGTTTGAATGTAAGGACTTGCTATTTTATCCGACCGGCGCCGGATGTCACCGGAAATATGGCGTTTGCAAAATTCGGATAAACCTCTGCGACCTTGCCGCGGACATCGCGGTTCAGCTGCGCCAGAAGCGCCGGGTCCGGGGCGGGGGTCACTGGCGTGTCGGCGGTGTAATCAAAGGCGAACCCCGTGTTGTCGAGGACATCCTCAAGCGAGCTTGTTGCATGGACGGAGATCAGGCGGAAGCGCTCCTTTTCCTTGTCGAAGCGGAAAAAGGCCTTGTTGGTAATCAGGCCGAACGGCCCTCCCTTGCGATAGGTTTTCTCATCGGAGACGCCGGGCGCACTGATGAAATCAACCTTTTCGACCAATGTGCGGCGGGAATGTTCCTCCCGGAACAGAATGACTTTCGGGACCAGAAAATAAAGATAGGCGGAGCCGAACGTGCCCGGCCAGCGGGGGCTTTGCTGCGGATAATCGCCGCGCCCCATCAGGTTGATATTGGCTTTTCCGTCGATTTGTCCGCCGCCGAGGAAAAAGGCATCAATCCGCCCCTGTGCGGCACAATCGAAGAGTTCGCCGCCGCCGCCGGTAAAGAAATTATTGGCGACCGATCCCAGAATATTGACGTGCCGCGGCGTGCCCCAGGCGGCCTTGGCCAGCAGGGCCGCCGCGCCCGGAATGGGGGAGGCGGCGCCGACCGCGACATGATTGCAATCCCGCAGCAGTCCGGCGATCAGGCAGATCAGTGCCTTCTTTTCATCCGCAATATCCGTCATGCGTCTGCAAGCTCCCTGTCCACAAAGCGGGCGATATACTCGGCGAAGCCCTCATCGCTGGCGGCCAGCCGCATATAGTCCCGCATATGGGCATCATCGCCCTTGGCGCCGTTCCAGAAGGGCAACGGCCAGCTTCCGTTTGGCGCCACGCTGATTGCCCCGATATAGAGGGCGGGCAGGACGCCGGCCGCCATTTCCTCACTCGCGAACAGGCTGGTGTCGCTGATGGCATCAACCGTGACAAACGCCGCTTTGGAGGCATGGGACATATTCACCAGCTCCCGCTTGCGGCCGAGCCAGACATTCCCGTCCCGGTCGGCAAGCGGGGCATGGAAGAGGGCAATATCCGGCCGGATGGCGGGAATGGCCACGATTGGGTCTTCATCAGTGGCAAAGGGGTTCTGGATGATTTTCCAGTCCGGGTGGTTTTTCAGCACATCGCTGCAGATGATGCCCCGCAGCGGCATAAAGGGGATGCCCTTCTGGGAGGCCTGCAACGCCGCATGGATGGCGGGGCAGGTCGCATCGATGAGGCGGATGGATCCCTCCCGCACAGCTTTTGTAAAGCGCGGCGCGGGGCCGTATTCGCCAAGGGTGAGGGCGGAACTTTCCAGCGTATGGGCGCAGCCCGCGCCAATCAGTAACTCCGCCTGCAAGCCGCTGGTCGGCACCCCGACAAGATGCAGATTGCGCGCCCGCCGCCGGATGAGGGCGCGGGTCGCCGCCATGGACACACCCGCATAATCGGCGGGAATGGCAACTTTTGCGCCATCAGGAATGGCGGCGGCGAAGGCCTCTATGGAAAGGGTATCGGCCGTTGCGGACATCTTTCTTCTCCCTCCATTGCCCGGTTACGTCTGGGCGCGGATCTTTTTATTCAGAATAAATGGCGATGCGCCGATCACAAGGCAAATAATCGAATAGGCAAAAACAGCGTTATAACTCGCCGTCAGGTCATAAATCAGCCCGGAGAAAAATGATCCGCTCGCCATGCCGAGACCGCCGCCCACGGCTATACTGCCATATATGGACCCGAAGCTTTTGCCATGGAAAAGCCGGGACGCAATCGAGCCGATCATCGGCCCGCGCGACCCCATGGACAGGCCAAAGCAGACAATGAACCCCCACAGCGGCAGCACAGGGTGCGCCCGATCCAGCAACCACAGGCAGATGACGGCCGTAATGGTCAGGACATAGGTCAGCATGGCCGTCCAGAACAGCCCGATCTTGAGCGCGAGATATCCTGCGCCGATCATGCCTACAGGAATGAATATACCGATCAGGCCGAGCTTTACCGACGCTTCGATCGGCGGAAAGCCAACCTCGATCATATAGGTGACGGCCTGAATGATGACGGAAAACATGCCGTTGCCGGTAAAGAAAAAGACCGCGGCAAGGCCCCAGAAATAATTTGTTTTCATGGCCTTGCGTGGGGTCCAGTCAATAACCGGCTCATCAATCGTGCTGGTCTGGGTGGACACCAGATCGTCCCGTCCTGCGGAAATCCGCCGCCAGGGCAGAAAGGCAAGGATAAGAAGGGTTGAGAGGACGCCTGCACCTAGCAGGAATTGCGCATGACGCCAGCCGTAATTTTCAATGAATAGCTGGGAAACCGCCAATCCCAGCAGGGTCCCCGCCCCGAGCGAGGAATATATCATGGCGAGCGCGAGGGGGATCTGCTTGCGGAACCAGCGGCTCGCCAACGCCGAATTCGGCACATTGCCACTACAGGAAACGCCAAAACCGATGAGCAGGCTGATGCTGAAATAGAAATGCCAGATGTTTGTCGCAAGTCCGGAAAGGATCAGCCCGAGACCGCCGCTGAGGATTGCGATGCCGTAGACATTTCGCGGGCCTAACCGGTCAAACAGTGTGCCGACCAGCGGGCCGGTCAACCCCGTCACCAGCCCGCCCATGGAATAGATGGACGCGACGGTGCTTCGCGACCAGTCAAACTCCATTCCAAGCGGGGTGACCAGGTTCGGGAAATTCTCAAAGGAAAGCCGTCCGACCATTCCCATCATGAAGGAAAGGGCCATAACGCCAATGGCAAGAGGCACAAATTCTGTTTTCTTGGGATCGGTCAAAAACCCCGCTCCGTTTTTGTTGTTTTTGCCGGGATAAGCAGGCATGGAAAGCATTCGGCCATGATACTAATCCAGCCAACGGCAAATTTGAATGCCCTTTCTTTGTCGTCCGGGCTTTATTATCGTCCGATTATTCCTTGCGGAACACGGCGGAGGCGAGCCATCCGGCAATCAGCGCAACAATAATCGCCGCAATGCCGTAAAGGGCCGGAAAATCATGGGCAAAATCGTAAATCGTCCGGCCAAGCCCCGACTTCTTGATGAACAGCGGGGAGGAGGAGGCGCTGAGCAGTTCGCCGTCCTTGAACAGATAAAATTCAGCGATATAGTCGCCCACCGGCACGTTGGCCGGAATGGCGATGGTCGTCCGGAACAGCTTGTTACCGAGGAAATAGACCGCCGCATCCTGATCGGAATAAAGTCGTTCCCTCGTTTTCTGCCGGACCAGCGCTTCTTCAAAAGGCTCGCTTATTTCGCCCAGTTTATCCGACTGGAAGCGCAGGCGGTTCGGCCCGATGCGCAGCCGCTGCAACACGTCCGGCGGGGCAATTTCCTCCACCGGGCGGTTGCTGGCGAGGGCATAGAAGCTCGGCACCCTCTGAAACTCCACAGCTTCCAGATTGATCCATATGCCTGCAACCCTGTCCTTGCGGCGGACAACGACCTCCCTTTCGGGGCCACGGACGATGACGAGGACGTCCCCGTTGCCGGGGCCGACATCTTCCGCGTCCAATTCGATCGCGCCGAACAGCAGCAATTCCGTTCCGGTAAAGTCGGAGGTGACAGAGATGAGATGCGATGAAATATCGGTGATCAGAGACGATTGCGCCGCCGCCTCCCTGTCTGTCAGGGACGAAGAAAGGCAAATCGTGACAACCGCGATCAGGAACCGGAGAGAGGAATGCCGCTGGATCATCAGTTCCCCCCATCGGCGAGGGAGTAAAGATCATCGGGCGTCACAACCATGTCGAACGCCAGCTTGAGGCAGACAACGATAACCAGGAAGGCCAGCAGGCCGCGGAGTTGCTCCCCGCGCAGCTTGCTGCCAAGCCGGGTGCCGATCTGCGCCCCGACGACGGCGCTCGCCACCAGCAGCAGGGCAAGCACGGCATCGACGGTCTGGGTGCTCATGGCGTGCAGCAGAGTGACGTTGGCGGTGACGAAGATGATCTGGAACAAAGAGGTGCCGATCACCACGCTGGTCGGCATTCCGAGCAGATAGATCATGGCGGGCACCATGACAAAGCCGCCGCCCACGCCCATGATGGCCGACAGAATGCCGACCACGGCGCCAATGCCAAGCGGCATCAGGGCGCTGATATAAAGCTTCGATTTGCGAAAGCGCATCTTGAAGGGCAGGCCATGAATCCAGTAATGCTGATGCAGCTTCTTGCGGGTCATGGATCCCTTGCGGGTCTTGATGAGGGCGTTCACACTCTCGATCATCATCAGGATGCCGATGGTGCCGAGAAACAGCACATAGGAGAGCGAGATCATCAGGTCGATCTGCCCGATGGATTTGAGCAGGGTGAAGATCCACGCCCCCAAGATGGAGCCGAAAATACCGCCGACAAGCAGCACGACGCCCATCTTGAAATCCACATTTCCCCGCCGCCAGTGGGCCAGAACGCCGGACACGCTGGCGGCCGTGATCTGGTTGGAAACGGTGGCGACGGCCACGGCGGGCGGAATGCCGATAAAGATCAGCAGCGGCGTCATCAGAAACCCGCCGCCAACGCCAAACATGCCGGATAACAAACCAATCGCGCCACCCATGCCCAACACCAGAAAGAGATTGACGGAAATCTCGGCAATGGGCAGATAAACAGTCATTTCTGAAGCTTTTGCCTTCTTGATTTTATGCGGTTGGACGGGACGAGGCGCCGATTCCCTTGGCTATACATGAAAAGGCTGAGGAAGGGAAGGGGACGGGGGCAAAACTTCCCGACGGGACGGGCTTGCGCGACCAATTTGCCGCAGGTCGTGTGAAGATGACCGGCGGCGGGCGGGTTTTTTGAGAAAAGGCTTGTTAAATATGGGGGCGCCAAGCTATCTAAACGCCAATCTGTGCGCCGAATTCTAAACCGGAGATGAGATGCGGGTCCTTTATGTCGGAAACTTTAACGAAAAGCACGATGGCGGTGCTTTTTATGATTCCAACCGAAAGCTCGCAAACGGTTTCATCCGCAACGGTCATCAGGTCTACCAGTTCAGCGATCGCGATATTGCGAGGTCCTCCACATGGTTCGGGTCCCGTAAGTTCGGCGTTGTTCCCGCCAATATGCGGCTGATCAAGACGGCTAAAAACTATTGGCCGGATTTACTCTTCATTGGTCATGCGGATCCGATTTATGCGCAAACCCTCAAGGAAATCCGTAAAGCCGTCCCGCATATCAAAATTGCCGTATATGATTTTGACCCTTTATGGCAGGCCCAGACCGTCGCCCGCACGGCGAAACATGCCGCACTCGCCGATGCAACCTTTATTACAACGGCGGGGGACGAGCTCAAACAATTCGCGAACGAGCGCAACGTCGTCAGCTTTTTTCCAAATCTCGTCGATCCAAGTATCGACACGGTGCGCGCCTTTGATAATCCCGATCCGAAATTCAGGCTCTTTTATGGGATGGGCAACGCCAAGGAGGGCAGCGAGCGGCGGCAGGTCGCTGAAATGATTCTGGATCGTTTCGGCAAGGAGACCATGGAAATTCTCGGGATGCCCGGGAAGCCCCCGGTCAGCGGGATTGCCTATCAGCGCCGGATCGGAGAGTCCCGGATGGGCCTTAATCTCAGCCGGGATGAAATCTTCCCGCTCTACAGTTCCGACCGCATGGCGCAATATACTGGAAATGGCCTGTTGACTCTTATCCACCGCCGGACGGGCTACGACCGGATTTACAAGGAAGACGAACTGGTTTTCTACGATGATTTCGACCAGCTTCTCGAAAAGATCGCTTATTTCAATGACCATGATGACGAGGCGCGGACCATCGCCAGGAACGGCTGGAAACGGACCCATGAAATCTTTAATGAGCGGCTGGTAACGAAATATATCACCGAAGTGACGTTCCGCCAGGATCTCAGCGAAGATTATCAGTGGCCGACGGAACTGCACCGCGCCTGATCGGTCAGACGCCCGCTTTTTTCAGTTCCTCCGGCAGCTTGCCGCCCAGCCAGTAAAAATACATCCGGAAATCGCTGTATAGTGACCAGAGAGGGTAGGTGAAGGTCGCGGGCCGGTTCTTCTCGACGAAGAAATGCGCAACCCAAGCCGGGCCGTATCCCGCGACGAGCGCCAGCAAGACAAGCCACGGCATCTTCAGCACGAAAGCCGCGATCAGGCAAAACAGGGCAAGTGTCGTTCCAAAATAATGCAGCTGCCGGGCGCCCGCCTTCGAATGCTCCCGGAGGTAGTAGGGCCAGAATTCGGCGTAGGTGGTGATCTTCCCCGTCATTTTTGTCTCTCCAGGTAAATCCAGTTGTGTATTATAACAGAAAAATCCGCCGCAAATCCATCCAAGCAAAATTTCCGCGAGAGGTTGACGTTTACGTAAACGTCAAGTATATTCGTTGCAGGGATCAGGATTGGGAAACATATGAACGCCAGAACCAAAATCGAGACGGACGACCGGATCAACTTCTCCATCACGGAACTCGCCGACGAATTCGGGGTCACTTCCCGCACCATTCGTTTCTACGAGGACAAGGGCCTTGTAAATCCGGCCCGTGACGGGACGACGCGGATTTATTCCAGGAGCGACCGTGGCCGCTTGAAAATTATTCTGCGTGGCCGGCGCCTCGGCTTCAGTCTTCAGGATATCAAGAAAATGCTGGATATGTATTCACCGGAAAACGGCAGCAAGGACCAGCTCACCTTTACGCTGAAAAAATGCGAGGAGCAGTTGGCAAAGCTGAACGCACAGCGGACGGATATCAATGAAGCGATTGCAGAGCTTGAGGACGGCATCTCGCAACTGAGAGAACATCTGGCATCCGGCGGCAAGTCGCCCAAAGGCTGCAGGAAGACGATCGCGTAAATATCCTTTTTTGGGTAGATCAAATTTTCAAACGTGAATGACGGGCTCTATGTATTAGGGCAGCACCAAAAACCGACCGGGAGTAGGCCGGTCCAATTGCAATCATCTGAAAGGAAGTCGAGACAATGAAGAATGTCGTAATCGCGGGTTATGCACGCTCCCCCTTCACCCTCGCGAACAAAGGGGAAATGATCAAGATCCGCCCTGACGAAATGACGGCCCAGGTGGTCAAGGGGCTGATCGCGAACAGCGGCGTCAATGTCGAAGATATTGAAGATGTGATCATCGGTTGCGCATTTCCGGAGGCGGAGCAGGGCCTCAATGTTGCCCGCATCATCAGCTTTCTCGCCGGCATTCCGAAATCCGCTGCGGCGACGACCGTCAACCGGTTCTGCGGCTCTTCGATGCAGGCAATCCATATGGCAGCGGGCGCGATCCAGATGGGGGCGGGCAATGCCTTTATCTGCGGCGGGATCGAGAGCATGACCCGCGTACCCATGGGTGGCTTCAATCCGGCGCCGCATCCGGGCCTTTATAAAAAATACCCGGAGGCCTATGTCTCCATGGGCATTACGGCGGAAAACCTCTCCAAGAAATATGATATCTCCCGCAAGGAGCAGGAAGAAGTTGCCGTTGAAAGCCATGCCCGCGCGAGCGCCGCACGGGAGGCTGGCAAATTCACTGACGAGATTATCCCGATTGTTGATGGTAACATCCGGGTGGATCAGGATGGCTGCATCCGCCCCGAAACCACGATGGAAACGCTGGCCGGCCTGAAGCCTGCATTCGATGAAAAGGGGACGGTCACGGCAGCGACGTCCTCCCCGCTGACCGACGGGGCATCGGTCACGCTGGTTTGTTCTGAAGAATATGCCGATGCAAACGGTCTCAAGAAGCTGGCGCGCATCCGCTCCATTGCGGTGGCCGGCTGTGCCCCCGAAATCATGGGGATAGGCCCGGTTCCCGCGACCGAAAAGGCGTTGAAACGCGCCGGAGTCAGTATCAAGGACATTGATATTGTCGAGCTGAATGAAGCTTTCGCAGCGCAGGCGCTCTCCGTTATTCGCGAAACCGGCATTGATTTTGCCAAAACCAATATTGATGGCGGCGCCATTGCGCTGGGCCATCCGCTTGGTGCGACGGGGGCGCGCATCACCGGCAAGCTGGCCAGCCTGCTGCAACGCGAAGGCAAGTCGCTCGGTCTTGCGACCCAGTGCATCGGCGGCGGTCAGGGTATTGCGACGGTTCTGGAGGCCTGCTGAGATGGCCATTGAAAAGGTTGCCGTTATCGGCGCCGGTGTCATGGGCGCGGCGATTGCCGCCCATGTCGCCAATGCGGGCGTTCCGGTCGTGCTGCTGGACATCGTTCCAGCGGATGCAAAAAATCGTAATATGCTGGCCGAAGGCGCGATTGCCGCCCTGCTGAAAACCAACCCCGCGCCCTTCATGCACAAGAAGAATGCGCGTCTCGTCACCCCCGGCAATCTGGAGGATAACCTCGATCTGATTGCCGATTGCGACTGGATCTGCGAGGCGATTGTCGAAAATCCGGCCATCAAGCAGGATCTCTACAAACGCCTTGAAGGCGTGCGAAAAGCAGGGTCGATTGTCTCCTCCAACACCTCGACCATCCCGCTCAAATCCCTGATGGAGGGGATGCCGGACAGCCTGCAAAAAGATTTCGCCATCACCCATTTCTTCAACCCGCCGCGCTATATGCGGCTGTTTGAACTGGTTGGCGGGGCAAAGACGCGGAAAGAGGCGCTGACGGCGCTGCGGGATTTCGCGGATGTCAAGCTCGGCAAGGAAGTGGTCGATGCATATGACACGCCTGGTTTCGTCGGCAACCGTATCGGTATTTACTGGTCCTCCGTCGCGACGCGTTCGGCCTATGATCTCGGCCTGACGGTGGAGGAGGCGGATGCCGTCTGCGGCAAGCCGATGGGCATTCCCTCCACCGGGATTTTCGGGCTTGGCGATCTGACCGGGATCGATCTCGGCCCGAAAGTCATCGCCTCCATGCTGAAGGAACTCCCCAAAAGCGACACCTTCTCCAAGGAGTATGATCCGAACCACCCGATGGTGAAGACGATCGAGACGATGATTGCCGATGGCTATACCGGCCGGAAAGGCAAGGGCGGTTTCTATCGCATGAACAAGGACGGCGGGAAGAAGGTCAAAGAAGCCCGCAATCTGAAAACCGGCGACTATGCAAAAGCGGGTAAGCCTGATCTTGCGTCCGTTAAAGCCGCAAGGAAGGGCCTGCGCGCCCTTGTCGAATATGATGACAAAGGCGGGGAATACGCCTGGGCGATCCTGTCAAAAACCATTTCCTATGCGGCCTCGCTGGTCGGTGAAATCGCCGATGATATCATCGCCATCGATACGGCCATGAAAACCGGCTACGCGTGGAAATATGGTCCGTTTGAACAGCTCGATCAGCTCGGCAATCAGTATTTTATCGACCGGCTTGCCGCAGAAGGCCTGCCGGTGCCGGAATTCCTTAAAACCGTCGGCGATCGCCCGCTTTACAAGGAAGAGGGAACGGATGCCTTCTATATGACGGTCAAGGGCGATTATGCCGTGGTTCCGGTCGCGGATGACGCCTGGATGCTGGCGGATATCAAGCGCGGGCGCGAGCCTGTCATGTCGAACAAGGGGGCGAGTATCTGGGATCTCGGGGACGGGGTTGCCTGCCTTGAAATCCACACCAAGATGAATTCCATCGATCAGGATGTCGTGGCCATGCTGCAGGAGGCGGGCAAGATCGACAAGAAAGGCTTCAAGGCGCTGGTCATCGGCAATGATGCGGATAATTTCTCGGTCGGCGCCAATGTCGGGCTCGCCCTGTTTGCCGCCAACGCCGCGATGTGGCCGGTGATCGAAAACTCCATGAGTGAGGGGCAGAATGCCCTGATGAAGCTGAAATACGCGCCTTTCCCGGTGGTGGCGGCCCCGGCGGGCATGGCGCTGGGTGGCGGGTGTGAAATTGTTCTTTCCGCCGCCGCCGTCCAGGCCCATGCAGAAAGCTATATGGGGCTGGTCGAGGTGGGCGTCGGGGTCATCCCGGGCTTCGGTGGCTGTAAAGAGCTGGTGATGCGGGCTATCCTGAACAAAAAGCGGCCGGGCGGTCCCATGCCGGCCCTTGCGGCGGTTTTTGAAGCGATTTCAACCGCCAAGGTCGCGACCAGCGCGGCGGAGGCGCGGGATATGCTGATCCTGCGCGAGGGAGACCGGATCACCATGAACCGCAAACGGGTCCTGCCGGATGCCAAGAAGCGGGCGCTGGCCATGGTAGAGGGATATAAGGCGCCAGAGCAGGTGGAGATCAACCTGCCCGGCCCGACGGCTGCGGCGGCCTTTGACATGGCGGTTTCCGGTTTTGTGACCATGGGCAAGGCAACAGCCTATGATGCGGTTGTGAGTGCGGCAGTCGGCCGTGTTCTCTCCGGCGGGGATACGGACATTACCCAGCCGGTCACCGAGAAAAAGCTGCTGGAACTGGAACGCGAGGGCTTCATGAAGCTGATCCACAACCATAAAACGCTGGACCGGATCGAGCATATGCTCACCACCGGCAAGCCGCTCAGGAACTAGAAGGAGTATCGAGATGCCCGTTTATAACGCACCGGTCAAAGACTTCAAATTTGTCCTCAATGAGTTGCTCGGCGTTGACAAGATGACCAATATGCCCGGCTTTCAAGACGCAACGCCGGATATGATTGACGCCATTCTGGAAGAGGGCGCGAAGCTGATGGGCGAGGTGATCCAGCCGCTCAATCAGGTGGGCGACAAGGAAGGTTGTGTCTGGAAGGATGGCGAGGTCACGACGCCGACCGGCTTCAAGCACGCCTATGACGAATATCGCGCCGCCGGTTGGATGGGGCTGGATGCGGAGCCTGAATATGGCGGGCAAGGCCTGCCACATGTGCTCGGCATTGCCTTTGCGGAAATGATGAGCTCCGCCAATATGGCGTTTGGCATGTATCCGGGCCTCACCCATGGCGCCTATGCCGCCATCCTCAAGCATGGCACGGAGGAACAGAAGAAAACCTGGCTTCCGAAAATGGTCACCGGCGACTGGACCGGCACCATGAACCTGACCGAACCGCATTGCGGCACGGATCTTGGCCTGATGCGCACCAAGGCAGTGCCGCAGGAGGATGGCAGCTATAAAATCTCCGGCACGAAGATTTTCATCTCCGCCGGGGAGCATGACATGGCGGATAATATCGTCCATCTCGTGCTCGCGAAAATTCCGGGCGGACCAGAGGGGATCAAGGGCGTCTCCCTTTTCATCGTGCCGAAGTTCCTGTTGAACAAGGACGGGGAACCGGAGACACGCAACGGCGTCGCCTGTGGCTCGATCGAGCATAAGATGGGTATCCATGGCAACTCCACCTGCGTCATGAATTATGACGAAGCGACGGGCTGGCTGCTGGGGGAGGCGCATAAAGGCATGCGCGCCATGTTCACCATGATGAACGCGGCCCGTCTCGGCGTCGGTATCCAGGGCCTCAGCCAGGCGGAAGTTGCCTATCAGAATGCGGTGATCTACGCGAAGGACCGGTTGCAGGGACGGTCCATCTCTGGCGTCAAAGCGCCGGACAAACCGGCCGATCCGATCATCGTTCATCCGGATATCCGCCGTAATCTCCTGATGATCCGCGCTTTCACGGAAGGCGCGCGCGCCCTCGGTCTCTGGGCCGGGTTGCAGGTCGATATGGTGGACAAGCACCCCGATGAAGAAACGAGGCGCGCCGCCGATGAAGGGCTGTCCCTTCTCACGCCGGTGATCAAGGCCTATTTCACCGATATGGGGTTCGAGCTCGCGGCGACGGCCATGCAGTGCTATGGCGGCCATGGCTATATTCATGAATGGGGGATGGAGCAGTTCGTCCGCGATGCCCGCATCACCCAGATTTATGAAGGGGCGAACGGCATTCAGGCGCTCGATCTGGTCGGCCGGAAACTGCCGCAGAATATGGGCCGGAATCTCCGCCAGTTCTTCCATCCGGTGGATGCCTTCATTCAGGAAAACATGATGGATCCTGAGATGAAGGATTATATCATGCCGCTGGCCAAGGCGTTTGCCAAACTTCAGCAGGGGACGGCCCTGATTGCCGAAAAAGGCATGGCCCGGCCGGATGAGGCAGGCGCGGCATCAAGCGAATATCTCCGCATGTTCGGTCTGGTTGCGCTCGGCTACATGTGGGCGCAGATGGCGAAGATTGCCAAGCAGAAACTGGCTGACGGGACGGATGATCCGGAATTTTACAAGACGAAGCTGGTGACCGCCCGTTTCTTCTTTGAACGGATGATCCCCGATGTCTCTTCCCTGCTGGTGAAAATGAGCGCCGGGGCAAGAACAATGATGGAGCTGGATGCGGAAGCATTCTAAAGAATATGAGACGGCGCTTCGGCGCCGTTCCTGATTTCTCTGCGGGCGGCGTCCGCGTCCGTGCTTTTTGCTGACAAGGGGGTCTTCTCCTGTCTAGAATGAGCGCGAATGTGACGCCCTGTCATGCATAAAAATACATAAACCGGGAACCATAACAAAAAAGGTGGCGAGATGATGGAAAGAACAATTTTCAGCGAAGAGCATAATATTTTCAGGGCATCGGTGCGCCGTTTCTATGAGGAGCATATCATCCCCCATCACAGCAAATGGGAAAAGGACGGCAAGGTCAGCCGGGACGCGTGGCTGGAGGCGGGCAAGCAGGGATTGCTTTGCATGTCCATCCCGGAAGAATTCGGCGGTGCGGGCGCGGACAAGCTTTACAGCATCATCATGATGGAAGAACAGGCCCGTGCGGGCGCGACCGGCCCGGGCTTCGGATTGCATTCCGAAATTGTCGGTCCCTATATCCTGAATTATGGCACGGAGGAGCAGAAGAAGAACTACCTGCCGAGAATGGCGAAGGGCGAGATCATTGGCGCCATCGCCATGACGGAGCCGGGGGCAGGTTCCGATTTGCAGGGCGTCAAAACCCGCGCCGTCAAGGATGGGGATCATTATGTGATTAACGGCTCCAAAACTTTCATTACCAACGGTTTTATGTCCGATGTGGTGATTGTGGTGACCAAGACGGACCCCAATGCGGGCGCGAAGGGAACGACGCTGTTCCTCGTTGATGCAGGCACGCCGGGGTTTGAGAAGGGACGTAACCTCGAAAAGCTGGGGATGAAGGCGCAGGACACGTCCGAGCTGTTCTTTGATGATGTGCGGGTTCCGGCCAGCAATATACTGGGCGGGGAAGGCCAGGGGTTCTTCTGCCTGATGAAAGAGCTGGCGTGGGAACGGCTGCAGATCGCCATCACCGCCACCGCAACCATGGAAGCGGTGCTGGAGGAAACCATTGAATACACGAAGGATCGTTCCGCGTTCGGCCAGAGTATCATCAAGTTCCAGAATACCCGTTTCAAACTGGCGGAGCTGAAGACACAGGTGCAGATTGCCCGGACCTTCGTTGATAAATGTATCGAAGAGGTGATCAAGGGCAAGCTGGCCGTTTCCACGGCGGCGATGGCGAAATACTGGTGCTCCGATACGGAAAACAAGGTGATCGATGAGTGCCTGCAACTCCATGGCGGTTATGGTTTCATGTGGGAATTCCGGGTGGCCCGCGCCTATGCCGATGCCCGCGTGCAGCGGATTTACGGCGGCACCAATGAAATCATGAAAGAGTTGATCTCTCGCGAGCTCTGACTTCCGATGTCATGAGGAAGATGAATAAGGGCCGGTTACATGACCGGCCCTTTCTTTTTATGCCCACTGGCGTTGCGGGGCATATTCTCAGAATTGCAGGTTGAGCAACTTCTCTTTGGGATAATTGGTGAATTCTTCCGGCAGGGCCACCGATTTACGGCTTGTCATATCGAAGTAACAGCCGACAACGGTGGTAGTGACGGCGATCTCCCCCGTATCCATATTGATCAGCTGATGGCCGAAGCGGAAAATCTTGCCGTCGGCTCCCATCAGGCCACTTTTAAGCAGAATCGCCGCCGTCTTGCGCACAGGCGCGTGAAATTCGGAATAATAGTCGAGCGCGGCAGAGCCAAGGTTACGTTCCCGGATGATTTTGCGGGTCAAGCCGACATTATGGATGATATGGGTGGCGGCATTGGAAAAATACGCGACGATATTCCGCATTTCGATATGATCGAAGGGGTCGCTTTCCCAAACATTGACGGTTCCGCGTGCGCTGTCAAAGAGATGATCGAGCGGCTTGGCCTGCATGACCGGCCCGGAAAAGGGGGTCGGGTTGAACATGTCCGGATGGTCATCCGCGAGGTGTTCCGCGGCCTTGCGGATGTCCGGCGGCAGCGGGAGAGACGCGTCCGTGTCATAGTCCGCATAGTCGGCGGTGAACTCATAGACAGCCGACAACCTGTCTTTTGACGCGTTGAAAAGATGAATGAACCCGTTGATAACATCTCCATCGAGACCGCGGATACCGCAAAGGCCATTTATCGGTGTGCCGCTATGCATTTCGGATTTGTACTGCGTGCGAAGCGTTTTGAGCCGCAGCCCTTTGCGCCCGGTGCGCAGGACGGCAGGGGACAAGCCGAGAGCATTTTGCAGATGGCCAAACGCCTCTGCCGCCTTCGCCATATAGAACTGTACGTTCATATGGTTCATCTGGTCGCATTCCCACTGTTCCACGCCGCCGCGATAGCCGGAGATCAGTTTGCTGTTCATGCGGCTTCCTCCTCTACTTTCGTCTCTTCGATCCGTTGACGCATGGCATCGGTGAGCGGAATGGCCCGGCGTGTTACAAGATCCATATAGACCGCGACCATCCGGCAGGTGAAGGCGAGCTTGCCGTCAGCGCTGTTATAAAGGCGGTGCGCAAAGGTCATGGATTTGTTGGTGGCACCAAGAACCGCACTTTCCATGTGGATGAGATCACCGGCGCGCAGTTCCGCCAGAAAACGGGTTTTCTGCTCAACCGCGGCGATGCCGACTTTCTGTTGCAGATAGGCATCCGCATCCACGCCCGTCCGGTGGAACATGCTGTACATGGCCAGATTGACACGGGCGATATAAAACTGGACGTTCATATGCCCCATATTATCGCATTCACGCATCAGAACCTGACCGCGATAGCTTTCTATAAAACCGCTCATGGAAGGGTCGCTCCTGTCTCCACGTCGTTGTTGTTCTTCTTATTGCGCCAATCTTAATAACATCTGCTGTCCGTATCGGTCGACCATTTCTTGCAATCGTTGACCAAGAAGCGAAAGCTGACCGCCGGCTTGCAGCATCAGCAGGCCAAGAAGATAGGTGAAGAAGTCCATCGTTTCATTCTGCACGCGGGTGGGAGAGGCGGCGCTGCAACGATGCAGATTATTGGCGAGTAGGCCAAGCAGGGTAATGATGCGGCGATCCAGCTCCTTTCGGCGTGCTGTATCGGCCGGAGAGGCGGCGGCCTCTATTCCCGGTAACGAAGAAAGAAGCAGCTTTCTTTCTTCGGGCCTGTCATTGAAATATTGGGCGAACAGGAAGAAACCGGCCAGCGCAGGATCGTCCGCCCCGGCGGAAGATGTCCGGATAAAGCGGGTCAGGTCAGCCATGATCCAGGCAAGAAGTTCGGCCTCGATTTCCTCTTTCGTCTTGAAATAGGCATAGGCCGCGCCGAGGGAATATCCGGCCTCCGTTGCGATGGCGCGCATATTAAGGCCATCCATGCCCCGCCTGTCAAATATACGCCGCGCCGCACCCAGAATATGCTGCCGCTTGAAAGATTTCAGGCTGTCGGCCCGCTCCCGCTGCTTCCCCGTTTTAATCATGCCCCCTCCTGATGAGTCATTGTATATTATAATGAACATTGTTCAATAAATTTTGATGCCGGGTATGGGATTTTGAAGATTTTTTTCGCGACGGAAAATTTTGTGTGGGCCGTTGAATGAATAAGTCAATACGAAAGGAGACTTGAAACATGAAACGCAAAATGATCGTCGGTTCCCTGATTGCGGCGCTGGCCGTTCCTGTAGTGGCCATTGCGGCGACGGACGACGGGGCCGGAAAACGGATGCACAAGGGCGGCATGTTCGAGCGGCTGGACAGTAATAAGGATGGTCAGGTCACACTTGAAGAAATGACAGCGACGGTGACCGCACGGTTTGAACGGATGGACACGGACGGTAACGGCGCCGTAACGGTTGAGGATATGACCGTTCGCATGCAGAAAATGTTCGATGCGATGGATGCGGACAAGAACGGTGCGGTGAGCAAGGAAGAAGCCCAGGCATTTCGCCAGCAGAAGCGGGAAGAAATGAAAGGCCGGCATGGCGCGCGGATGCTGAAAATCCTTGATACGGATGGGGACGGCACGGTTTCCAAAGCGGAATTTGTCGCCGCGTCGGACAATCGCTTTGCCGCCGCTGACGAGAATAAAGATGGCGCCCTCTCTGCCGATGAGTTGGCAAAGATGGGGCCGAAAATGGGCGGTATGAAGAAGAAGGACGGATAACGGGCGCGGCATTCTCTGTCATCGCGTTCCGGTTGGCCCGTCTCTGCTTCCCCGGCAGGGCGGGCCATTTTTCTATAAAGGTTTTCGTCTCGCTGCGGCCGAAACCTATCCGCGTCGCTGCTTTGGCAGAATATCCATATATTTGCAGATGATCCCGAGCATGACTTCATCTGCCCCGCCGCCGATGGAGGAGAGGCGCCCATCCCGGAAAAACCGCGTGATGGGTGTTTCATTCATGAACCCCATGCCGCCGTAATATTGCAGGCAGGCGTCGGCGACTTCCCGGCTGAGACGGCCGATTTTCAGCTTCGCCATGGAGGCCAGCAAGGTGACATCGCCCCCGCGCACATACTCATAGACAGCCCGATAGGTGAGGGAACGGAGTTGCTCCACCTCGGTCAGTAATTCGGCGAGACGGAAATGAATATACTGATTATCGAGGAGTGGCTTGCCGAACGCCTGGCGGTTGCGGGTATAGTCGATTACATCGTTGATCGCCTTTTCCAGCGGTTTCAGCCCGGCGCCCGCCGCCCACAGGCGTTCCTCCTGGAATTGCAGCATCTGATAGGTGAAGCCCTTGCCTTCCTCGCCGATCAGGTTGCGTTTTGGAACGCGAACATCCTCAAAGTATAGCTGCGCCGTATCGGAGGACCGCATGCCCATTTTGTCGAGCTTGCGGGCGACGGTGATGCCGGGGCTGTCCATGGGCACGACAATAAGCGATTTGCTCTCATGCATGGCCCCGTCGCTGGTGTTGACCAGCATAGTCATGATATCGGCCTTGGTTCCGTTGGTGATCCACATTTTCTGGCCGTTGATGATGTAATCATCGCCGTCTTTGCGGGCGTGGCTTTTGATATTCGCGACATCCGACCCCGCGCCGGGCTCCGAAACGCCGATGCAGGTGACCAGATCGCCGGCGATGGCGGGGCGGAGATAGGTCTCGCGCACATAATCGGAGCCGAAGCGGGCGAGGGCCGGGGTTGCCATATCCGTCTGCACGCCGATGGCCATGGGGACGCCACCGCAGTGAATTTTCCCAAGCGTTTCCGAAACGGCAAGGCTGTAGGAATAATCTAGGCCGAGGCCGCCGAATTCGACCGGTTTACAGACGCCGAGAAATCCCTGATCGCCGAGCTTCTTAAACAGCGCATGGGTAGGGAACTCCCCCTCCGCCTCCCATTCATCGACATGGGGATTAATCTCCTGATCAATGAATTTCGTGAGAGAGCGGATCAGCTCTTCATGTTCCGGTCCGTAAATCATCCTTCTTCCTCCCGTAAGAATTCCGGCACGTCAGCCAGGTGAAAGCCATTATAGGGCTTGTTGTTTTTATGATCCGGGATATCCCAGTTCATGCGGATATTGGGCGCGCCACCATCAATACGCAGGCAGCTTCCGGTGATGAAGGCGGCGGCTTCCGACAGCATGAAGACAATTCCGGCGGAAATTTCTGACTCAGTGCCGAGCCGCTTTACCGGGTGGGAGGCGATGCGCGCCTTGACGCGGGAAATCCATGATTCGGGATAATTATACATCCCCGATGAAATGATCAGGCCGGGGGCGACGGCATTGACCCGGACACCCGCCGGGGCCCACTCAAGGGCGGCGGTTTCCGTCAAGCTTAGCATGCCCTTGCGCGCCGCGCCGGAGTGCCCCATGCCGGGCATGGAGTTCCACATATCGGCAATGATATTGACAATAGAACCGCCGCCGTTATCCCGCATCCACTGGGTATAGCACTCGCGGCTGAACAGAAAGCCGCCGGTCAGATTATTGCGGACCACGGCTTCCCAGCCGTTGAAGGAGATATTTTCCAGCAGGGAAGGGAATTGCCCGCCCGCGTTATTCACCAGGCCATGGATGGCCCCATGCTGCTGGATGACATCGGCAACGGTATCGCGCACGGCTTCTTCATTGCGGATATCGCATCCATGAATGGTGGCCTCGCCGCCTTCTTTGGCCAGTTCCTCCTTGACGGTTTCAAGCTTGTCCATGGAACGGCCAATTAGGGCAACCCGGGCGCCGAGCGCGACAAGTTCGTGCGCCGTACAGCGACCGATGCCGCTGCCGCCGCCGGTAATGATGATGGATTGCCCATCGAAAAGACCCGGCCGATAAATGGAACGATAGTTCATCAAAAACTCCCACTTTTGTTATTCTTGCTTTTCAGGGTCCTGCCCGATGCCGACGAATGGCAGCGGATCAGGAATTGACAGATTAAACCTTGACCTTTACGTTAACGTCAAGCCTTTCCGGGCATCAGAAACAGTGCGCCGGAAATGAATTTATAGACGGTTTTCATTCAATCCTGAAAGGAAAAGACAGATGGCGACGCTGCAAGAAATTACCGAAGGCCTGCGGGAAAGGGTCGGCGAGGACAGCGGACTTGATGCAACGCTGAAGTTTGATTTCGGGGATGAGGGAATCGTTTATGTCGACGCGGCGTCGGTTCCGAATGTCGTGTCGAATGAAGATAAGGACGCCGACTGCACAATCACAATTTCCAAAGACAACTTCGAAGCGCTCGCCAAGGGAGATCTGGATCCGACCACTGCCTTCATGATGGGGAAGCTTAAGATTGCCGGTAGCATGGGGATCGCTATGAAGCTGCAAAAGATTTTTTCATAAAATCGCGAAAAATTGCGGATCCGACAAAATTTTTTCTGTACCTTTTGCCTTTGAAGCTTTATGTAGTGCCCTTCGAATTTTGATGAAACGCGAGTGGAGCTAGTCACATGACAGCGAGAACAGCACGGAATGGCCGCAATCAGGGCGGCAAGAACCGGAAAAAAGGCGGCGGCGGCAACGGGAATGGCCTGACGAAGAACAGCCGTTCAAGCCAGCAGCGCGCTGCCCGGAAACAGACATTGCGCGCGCAGGGCCGTCATTCGGCGCGCCGTCAGTTGAAGAAGGTGCAGGCCGCGACGCAGCAGGCTGCCTGACCCAAACGACCAGAGTTTAAGAAATGGGCGGCTCCCGTTATTGGGGCCGCCCTTCTTTTTGTGCCTCGGCCAGGTACAGACGCTGTGCGTCACGAAACCCTTCCGTGGTGGTCTTGCAGCTCTCCCTGATTGCCGTCTGCTCTTCCGCCGCTTTCACCAGCAGCGATCCCAAAGCAGCAGGGGCGAGATATCTAATGAGAATCATTTAATCTTCCAATCATGCGAATGATTGTCATTATTAAATAATAGGATGGATGCCGCGTCAACAGATATTGCGAATGAGTCGCAATAAAGCCTGTATCACTACTGATCCATGGCGATATATCTTTCGCCCACATTGTCATAGCCGGTTTCAAATGACCAGCCGTCCCGTTCCGCCGCCAGGATGATATTGGCGCAGGCCCGGCTGTCTGAAAGGGCATCATGGTGATTGAGGTCAAGCCCCAGAAAATGCGCGACATTCGGCAATTTCGTCGGGCGAACTTCCCACATCCCGCGGGCCAGCTTGACGGTGCAGGTAAATTCCTGTGTCGGAGGGGCGAGTTGATAGCGCGCGCAGCATTGACGCAGCACCTTGGCATCAAAACCTGCATTATGGGCCGCAAAAAAATCGACGCCATCAAAAAAGGGGGACATGTCGGGCCAGAGGGCGCCGAAGTCCGGCGCATCCGCCACATGTGCCCAGGTCAGGCCATGGATATGAGTAAAGTAGAATTCCGGGCTGGGCGGCCGGATCAGAAACGCTGCCTCAGCAACGATCTCCCCCTCTTCCGCCCGGACCAGCCCGATCGCGCAGGCGCTGTCAGGCTGGTTGTTGGCGGTTTCGAAATCTATGGCAAGAAAGCTACTCATACGATCCTCTGGCGTCCTGCTCTCTCAGGGCAGGCGCGCATATGTAAGGCAAAAGGTCGGTCAGGCCCCGGTTTCGGCCTTTTTCCGCGCCTCATATTTCTGTCTTTCCTCTTCAACAAGTTCCTTTTTGGACAGCTTGCCAACGAGCGTCTTCGGTAACTCCGCCCGAAATTCGAGGGCAGAGGGCAACTCATGCTTGCCGAGCTTATCTTTCAGGAAAGTACGAAGCTCCTCAAGCGAAAATTCCTTGGCGCCCGGCGAGAGTTTAACGAATGCCTTTGCCGCTTCGCCGCGATAGTCGTCGGGAATCCCGACCACAGTGACCTCGGCGACGGCCGGATGCTCGAAAATGGCTTCCTCGATCAGGCGGGGATAGACGTTGAAACCGCCCGAGGTAATCATGTCTTTGGTGCGGTCAACGATATGCATGTATCCGTCTTCATCGAGATAGCCCGTATCACCGCTCAGGAAAAATCCGTCAACAAAGGAATCCGCCGTGGCTTCGGGCTTGTTCCAATAGCCTTTCATGACGTTGGGGCCCTTGATGCCGATCTCGCCGATTTCCCCTGTGGGCATGATTTTGCTCTTGTCATCAACGCCAAAGATGCGGATTTCGATACCGGGCAATGGAACGCCGGCCGCTCCGGCAACGCGTTTGTCGGTCATCGGTGTGCTGGTGCCGGAGGGAGAGGTCTCTGTCATCCCCCAGCCTTCCAGCAGGCGGCAGCCGGTGACCCTCTGGAACTGTTCCTGCACCTCAAAGGGGAGCGGTGCCCCGCCAGAGGCGCAGAATTTCAACGACGACAGGTCATATTCCTTAATCTTCGGGTGGCTGGCAATGGCCATATACATGGTGGGGACGCCGGGGAAAACCGTCGGCTTTTTCTTGTTAAGGTCTTTCATCACCGCATCCAGTTCAAACTTTGGATGCAGGATGATTTCATATCCCCCGGCAATGCCGAAAGTCATGATGACAGACAGGGCGTAGATATGAAAAAGCGGCAGAACAGCGAGGATTTTTTCCTGTCCGTCAATGAGAACCGCCTCATCCCCCTGCTGCATGGCGCGATACTGCTGACAGGCGGCGATCAGGTTCCGGTGTGTGAGCATCGCGCCCTTGGGAAGCCCGGTCGTGCCACCGGTATATTGCAGGACGGCAACCCGTTCGCCCGGATCGGGAACCGGGCTGGCGTCGATCTTGCCATCATTGTCGATCAGGTCATGAAAAGTCATGTTCTGAGCGTTATTTGGAACTTTGGCAATTTCCTTTGACTTGAGCAGCGGATACAGGAAGTTTTTCGGAAATGGCAGCACTTCCTTCAGGCAGCCGACGATGATTTTCTTGAGCCGGGTCTGGTTCAGCATACCGGCAATTTTCGGATACAGGACTTCCAGGTCCAGCGTCACGATGAAATCCGTGTGGCTGTCTTCAATCTTGTGACGGAGTTCCCGTTCGGCATCCAGCGGTGAATAGTTGACCACCGTGCCGCCTGCTTTCAGAATGCCGAAAAAACAGATCATGTAGTGCGGCGTATTCGGCAGATAGAGGCCGACATGCACCCCTTCTTTTACACCAAGAGCGCGAAATCCTTTTGCGGCGCGATTTACGAGGGCGTCCAATTCGGCGTAGGTATATCGCTTCCCCATAAAGTCGATGACATAGTTGCCGGACCATTTGCGCACCGCATCATCAAGCAGGGCATAGACAGGCTTGTCTTCGATCGTGATGTCCCAAGAAACCCCTTTCGGGTATGATTTCTCCCATAGAAAATTTGACATAATATCCCCTGGATTGAGTTGATTTCCCTGTTGGTGACAGGGTACGTTGCAAAGGGGAGATCGGTCAATGGAAACTGTTCATTCGGTAATCTTTTCAACAGGCTGGGACATATAAGGCTCGCAGTAGGGGAATTTGCAGGCTGCGTCGTTGTCAGCCCCTTGGATTCACTTGCCGATAATTTTCCAAATGCCGTCAGCGATCAGGATCGTCCTGTCGCCGACAACCAGCTCCCCGCGGATAAAGACGACGGCCAGACCGCGTTTGCTGATGGTGGCGCGCATCTCGATCCAGTCACCCGGCTTGGCAGAAGCGACGAAATCACAATTCAGGGAAATGGTGGCGCAGCGTTGCCGGTCCACGCTGCGCCAGATGATCTGTCCCAGCGCTTCGTCCAGAAAGCTGATCAGCATGCCGCCATGAACGATTCCATTGGCATTGGCATGGCCTTCCTCGGCAAGGAATCCATAAGTGAAGCTGTCCCCCTCCTCACGGTAATAGAGGGGGCCGATCTTTTCCGTATAGCGTCCGCGGGATGTAAAAGGGCGAAAGCCTTCCGGAATGGGGGAGAGTGTCATACTGGTACCTGAGATTATTATTTTGGCCCAGTATGACGATAATGCTTTGCGGCGCAAGAGGGCTGATGGTCAGCCCGCGTCTTTCACATAGCCATTGCGGATGGCGTTTTCGACGCATTCATCGCGATCCACATAGCCCTGTGTTGACGCGCCGACGATCCGGCCGTTCGGAGCGGTTCGCCGCCAGCGCCATTTATGATGCTTTGCATTGTGATCCTGATAAAATTCCCACTTATCAGCGTGCCCTTTGTCTGTCATCCTAGTCTCCAGTGTCTGAATATAGGGTGAGACGCGACCAATGGGGCGTTTGTGATCCAGGATATCGGTATTGGCGGATTATCTGGGAATGAAATGAAGTCAGGGAAAAGATGAGAACCATCAGTATCGATATTGAGAAGATTTATGTGCCGGTCAAGATGCGGAAAGAGTTAAACTCGGCCCGTGTTGAAGAACTGGCGGAAGATATCCTGGAGAATGGGCAGAAAACGCCGATACAGGTGCGTATGGGGCAGGATCGTTATGTCCTGATCAAGGGGCAGCACCGTCTCGAAGCCATCAAATCCCTGGGGGAAGCCGCGATAGATGCCATTATTGTTCAGGCGCGGCGGCACTGAAGCTTAACCGCCCGAATTCTCCATTAAGCGACGATAGAACTGGATGATTTCGACGTAATTGTCGATGACGATCCGTTCATCCGTTCCATGAACCCGCGCCAGATCTTCCGGGCCGAACCGCATGGGAAGGAAGCGGTAGTTATTCTCCGCCACCTCTTCATAATGCTTGCTGTCGGATCCGGCGAGCATCAGGCCGGGAGAGACGAGGACATCCGGGAATGTCTCGCGAATGGTTGTCTCGATAAGTTGGTAGCTGTCGTTTTCCTGGCTGGAAACACGCGAGGGTTCATTGCCCTGCTTGATGTCGATTTTCACGTCGGGATCATCAATTACCTTCGTAACATGGTCTATGACATCCTGGATGCTTGTTCCCGGCAGCAGGCGGAAATTGACCGTTGCCATCGCCGTGGAAGGCAGGACATTATCTTTCGTCCCACCCTCTGCAATCGTGACCGCCGTTGTGGTGCGCACCATGGCATTGGTTGCCCCGCCCTTGCCCAGCTCTCTCACCAGCAGCGGGTCCAGCAGCCAGCGGTTCGAGATGATGGCCCGAAGCGGCAGGGACATGTGCGGCGAGAGGGTATCGAACATATCGGAAGCCGGGCTTTGTAATGTTGCCGGGAGGCGGTTTTCCTCCAACCGGGTGATGGCCCGGGCGATTTTGCCAATGGCTGTCGTTCGCGGCGGGATGGAGGAATGGCCACCTGCCGTCGCGGTCAATTGAAGCGTGAGATAGCCCTTTTCCGCGAGTGCAATAAAAGCGATGGGTTTATCAATCCCCGGCATCAGGCCACTGACAATCACCATTCCCTCATCAAGGGTGAAGGCGAGGTTTGCCCCGCGCTTCTTCAGCAAAGCAGCGATCTGAGCCGCGCCTTTCTCGCCGCCAATCTCCTCATCATGGCCGAAGGCGAAGTATATTGTGCGCGTTGGCGTAAACCCCTCTGCCAGCAAATGCTCCGCCGCTTCCAGAACGGCAAAGACGGAAACCTTGTCATCCAGTGTGCCGCGCCCCCAAACCATCCCGTCTTCTATGGCGCCCGAAAAGGCATCCTGCTGCCAGTCGTCTTCCGTGCCCGGCTCCACAGGCACCACATCCATATGCCCCATCAGCAGGATTGGCGGTAATGTGGGGTCGCTCCCCTCCCATGTATACAGCAGGCTGTATCCGCCGATCACCTCCCGCTTCAATCTTTGCGTGACGAGCGGGAAGGAGCTGTCGATAAGCTGATGCAGCCGGTCAAATTCGGCGCCAGCGGGTGGATCGTCCCGCCCAGTGGAAATGGTGCGGATCCTGACGGCTTCCGCCAGCCGTCCGGCAGCCGCGAGCGCGTCTATGGTCGGCATTTCGGCGGCGGTGACCGTTACGTCCGCAGGTTTATTAGTGACCGTCTTGTAGGCGAGCACACCAATCAGCGCGAGGAGAAGGATGACCACCAGAAGAAGGGTTTTCTTGATCATGATTTTGCTCCGTCCGCCTGACTTTTTTTAACCGCCTTTGCTTTCCTTGCAGGGTGCAGGATGCTAAATGTAAAGGCAACGAAAAAAGGGGAGTGGGAGCATGAACGCCAGTGAACGTCAGAAGGCCGTTGCGGAAACTGTCGCGCGTATTCGCGAGATGACAGAGGAGCACGAGATCACGCGGCCGGTTCTGGAGGATATCAGAGTGGAGCTGATGGCGCTTGCCGCAAAGAAGGAATTTTTCCCTATCACGGATTTCCCGCCGCCTGAGGCAGACTCCAAACGCCGGAGCTGTCTTTACCGCCTGTCGGAAGATGCGGATCATCGCTTCGCCCTGTATCTGAATGTGGCCGATGGGGCAGTCAGCGCGCCGCCCCATGATCATACTACCTGGGCGGTGATTGTCGGCATTGACGGGCAAGAGGAAAATCGATTTTATATCGAGACCCCGGACGGGGTGGCCGAGACGGGCCGGCATATGGTTGAGCCGGGAACGGGAATAGCCATGCTGCCCGGCGATATTCACACCATCCATATTGAAGAGGGACGACCGGTCATGAATTTTCACATGTATGGCCGGGCGCTGGAACAATTGCATGAGCGCAAATTCTGGAACAGCCGGACCCTGGAATGGAAAATCTTTCCCGCCCATACCGATATTCGCGAGGCGCGCCGTTGACCATCAAGACAATCACGCCGCAGGCCCTACGCCATCTGATGCGGGAAGACGCCGGAGAATACGCCCTCATTGATGTACGAGAACAGGGCGTGCATTCGCAGGGCCATCCCTTCTTTGCAGTTCCCTTGCCACTCAGCCATCTGGAACTGCGGGCGGCGGCGTTGATGCCGCGCAAAACCGTTCCCGTTTATATACTTGATCAGGGGCCGAATCTTCCGCTTGCTGAACGGGCGGCAGAGCGCCTGCAATCCATCGGCTATGACACGCTCTATCTGGTAGAGGGGGGCATCGCGGGATGGCATGCGGCGGGGTTCGAGCTGTTCACCGGCGTTAATGTGCCGAGCAAGGCATTCGGAGAGTTTGTCGAGGAAAACTGTGGCACGCCGCATATAACGGCGGAAGAGCTGGCGAGGCGCCAAGAGCAAGGCGAGAAAATTGCTATTCTCGATAGCCGCCCTTTTCCCGAATTTCATCGCATGTCCATTCCCGGAGGGATTGATATGCCGGGGGCAGAGCTGGTGCACCGGGTGCATGAAAGCGTTCAGGATGAGACAACGCCGATTGTCGTCAATTGCGCCGGGCGGACGCGCAGTATTATCGGCGCACAGTCCCTGATTAACGCAGGCATACAAAACCCGGTCGCGGCGCTGAAGGACGGAACGATGGGGTGGTATCTATCGGGTCTTGATCTTGCCCATCGGGAAGACAGGGTGGCGCCCGCGCCGGGAACAGAGGCCCTTGTCAGAAGCCAGCGGGAGGCGAAGGCCGTTGCGGCCCGTTTCGGTGTCCGTTCTCTGGATCGCGAGGGTCTGGAGGCTTTGCAGTCGGAAAGCTCCGACCGCACGCTATTCCTCTGTGATGTCCGGACGGAAGAAGAATTTCTGACTGGGCATCTGCCCGGCGCCCGCCATACGCCGGGTGGGCAGCTGGTGCAGGCGACGGATGAATATATCGGTGTTCGCAATGCACGCATCGTCGTGATAGATGACTGTGCCGTCCGCGCCATCATGACGGCATCCTGGCTGATCCAGATGAACTGGCCGGAAGTGTACGCCCTGACGGTGGGGCCGGAGGCCCTTACGGAAAAAGGCCCGGCCCCTGGCGGTGATGTGAGAAAGGCGGAAACGGTGACGCCCTACGAGTTGGATGCGGTTCTGGCTTCTGGCGAAGCGGTGGCGGTGATTGATCTTGCCAGTTCGCTGGACTACCGCGCGGGTCATGTGCCCGGTGCTTACTGGGCGATCCGGTCGCGATTGGAGAAGGACCTTGTCTTCATGCCGGCGGCGGGGCTGGTAATCCTGACATCGCCTGACGGTGAACTCGCGCATCTCGCGGCGCCCGAGGTGGCCCGTCTGAGGCCGCAGACAATTGTCCGGGTGCTGGCCGGTGGAACCGATGCATGGGAGGCGGCTTCGCTTCCCCTCGAAAGCGGGGAGACGCGCCTGCTGAGCGAGGCCGATGATGTCTGGTATAAACCCTATGATACGAGCGACAGGGAAAGCGTTCGCCGGCGGATGCAGGAATATCTGACCTGGGAAGTCGGTTTGATGGAGCAGATCGCCCGTGACGGACTGGCGCGATTCCGTAAATTCTAGCGCTGAATTTGGAATATATGATGACTTTTTCAGGCGAGTCCGGCACTTGTAACGCAACGGATTGCCCGCCTCGCTACCTTGAGGCGGATAAAATGAAAGCCATGCTTGCAAAGAAGGAAAAGCCAGCCTAGCATGGGCCCAAAATGGGCCCAAAGAACCCCATGAAAATAATGGAGAAACCGGATGGATCTATCATTTAGTAAAGAAGACTTGGCATTCCGCGATGAGGTGCGGGAATTTCTCGCGACATCTCTGCCCGATGACGTGAAGGAACGCTTTGACCGCGGGCTACATGCCACCAAGGAAGGGCAGGTTCGCTGGCAGAAAATTCTCAACGAAAAAGGGTGGTTGGCGCCGAACTGGCCAAAGGAATATGGCGGCACGGGCTGGACCGTCACGCAGAAATATATTGCCGCCCATGAATTCGGGCATGCCTCGGCGCCGATCGCGCTGCCATTCGGGGTAAGCATGGTTGGACCGGTGATCTATACCTTCGGTAATCAGGAGCAGAAGGACTATTATCTGCCGCGTATCCTGAACTCCGATGACTGGTGGTGTCAGGGCTATTCCGAGCCGGGCTCGGGTTCCGACCTTGCATCCCTGCAGACGAAAGCTGTCCGCGACGGGGATGATTACATCGTGAACGGCCAGAAAATCTGGACGACCTTCGCGCAGAATGCAGACATGATTTTCTGTCTCGTACGCACTGACAGTTCTGTCAAGCAGCAGGAGGGGATTTCTTTCCTTCTCATTGACATGAAAACGCCAGGCATCACCGTGAAGCCGATTATCGGCCTCGATAAGGAACACAGCCTCAATGAGGTCTTCTTTGAAGACGTCCGTGTTCCGGTCAAGAACCGGATCGGGGAAGAAAACAAGGGATGGACCTACGCCAAATTCCTTCTTGGAAACGAACGTAATGGTATCGCGCGCGTTGCCCGTTCAAAGCGGCAGGTCGAACGGCTCCATGTGATTGCCAAAACGGAGCGGAGCGGGGGACGCCCGCTCGCGGAAGATCCAGATTTCATGAACAAGCTCAACCGGATCGAGGTTGACCTGATGGCGCTGGAATATACCGAACTCCGGTATCTATCGATGATGTCGCATGGCAAGAATCTATCGGCGGAACCGTCCGTTCTGAAAATCAAGGGAACGGAAATCCAGCAACGGCTGACCAGTCTGCTGGTGGAATCCCTCGGCATGTATGGCGCGCCATATGAAGCGGAGCAAAATTACGAAGGTCGTAATGAAGCGCAGGTCGGGCCGGATTATGGGTTTGGGCCGATGGCAGAGCATCTTTACTTGCGGGCGGCGACGATCTACGGCGGCAGTAACGAAATTCAGCGCAACATCATATCCAAAATGGTTCTGGGATTATAAGGAAATTAAAAAATGGACTTTGAACTTTCCGATGAGCAGAACCTGCTCAAAGACAGCGTCGAACGGTTTGTGAAGGATAACTACTCCGCCGAAGCGCGGGCCAAGCTCTCTGAAACGGAAACGGGCTTCAGCCGCAACCATTGGAAGAAGATGGCCGAGCTCGGGTGGCTCGGACTGCCCTTCTCCGAAGAGGTGGGCGGTTTTGGCGGCACGGCAGTCGAAACCATGATCATGATGGAAAGCATGGGCCGCGGTCTGGTGCTGGAGCCTTTCCTGACAACTGTTGTCATGGGCGGCGGACTGGTTGCAGAGGCGGGTAATGATACCCAGATCGAAGCGATCATCCCGGCGGTTATTGAAGGCGACCTTATGCTGGCCTTCGCCTATGCGGAGCCGCAATCCCGCTTTGATCTCAATGACGTTGAAACAACGGCAAAAAAATCCGGTGACGGTTATGTTTTGAACGGCCATAAGTCGGTCGTCTATCATGCGACGACGGCGGACAAGATTATCGTCTCGGCCCGCACCGGCGGTAATTCCCGGGATGAGGACGGTATCTCCCTTTTCATCGTGGATAATAATACCGCAGGGTTGAGCCGCCGCGATTATCGCACAGTCGATGGTCAGCGGGCCGCCGATGTGACGTTTGACAACGTAAAGGTTGGGGCGGATGCCCTGCTCGGCCAGGAAGGCAAGGCCTATCCGGTGATTGAAAAGATCGTCGACCGGACCATTGCCGCCCTCTGTGCGGAGGCGGTTGGCGCGATGCAGGCGGCCATCGAGATCACCAATGGATATATCAAGGAGCGCAAACAGTTTGGGGCGCCGATCGGCAAGTTCCAGGTTTTGCAGCATCGTATGGTCGATATGTATATGGAAGCGGAGCAATCCAAATCCATGTCCGATATGGTGGCGATGAAGCTGGGTCTTGATGATGTGCAGGACCGTCGCCGGTCTGTTGCCGCCGCCAAGGCGAAAATCGGCCAGGGCGCCAAATTCGTCGGCGAGCAGGCGGTGCAGTTGCATGGCGGGATGGGGATGACGGATGAATACTCCATCGGCCACTATTTCAAGCGTCTGATGACCATTGAAATGCTTCTTGGCAATACCGACTATCACTTCAAACGCTATGCAGCGCTGGCCTGACTGGCTGCCCGTTACGCATGATTGGACCGGAGAGGGACATCCTCTCCGGTTTTTTTATGCTTTTCCGGCAGGGGGTCAGAAATTCGGCCAGGGAACGGGCTGTTTGCGATAGGAGAGATAAAGCGGGTGACCCGGCAGTCCCTTCATTGTCAGGGAAAGGACATGGGGGCGAATCCCATGCTGCTTCAGCAGCCTTGTTACCTCCTGATGTCGTTCCTGATGGGTCCCGTGACTGCCCCATGCACAGATGACCATTGCCGCTGATTTTGCCGTTTCGATAAGGATCGCATCATTCTCCGGACCGACGGGTTGTGCGCAGGCTTTGAGGTTGCGGGGATCGGTTGCTCGATAGGCGAAGATGTTGATGACATCCAGCGCGGCGAAACCCATATCTACAGCGCGGCGATGACATCGTTCGATGGTCGGATCGTTATGGGTGGCGTCCGCCGTCGATGGGTTGAGCATAATGAAGGCAACGCCCGGTCCGCTGCGCCAGCGCCGCCAGAGGCGGTAGCGATAGGCACCGCAGGGGCTGAAATAGGCCCCGGAATCGCGAAAATACTCAGGCTGCATCGGGCTTTTGCAACAGCTCGCCGACGGTTCCCGGCGTCCAGAGCGGGCGCTTTTTCATGATGTCCCGAAAGGTGGTCCCGTTTGTGAAATCCGTCAGCCAGGCCCGTACCCTCGGATAGGGGGCGTTGGCGAACCAGTCGGGATCGACATTGGCGAACTGGCGGATGAAGGGGAAGATAGCAATGTCAGCAAGTGTCTGCCGCTCTCCCAACAGATAGCGGTTGGAGGCGAGACGCTGTTCAAGCCGGGAAAGAAAAGCTTCCCCCTCCGCGCGATAGGCTTCCCTCGGATGATCCGGGAAACGCACATGATATTTATAGCGATCAAGATTTGTTTTGAAGCGGCCATCATTTTCGGCGATCAGATCGAAGGCCGTGTCCGACGCAGTGCGGTCATGCGGCAGCCAACCGTCCGGGTCGTGCCCGCTCAGCGCCCAGAGCATGATATCAAGGCTCTCTTCCAGTACGTCGCCATTGTCAAGGACGAGGACGGGAACGGTTCCCTTCGGGCTTGCCGCCAGCATTACCGGCGGTTTGTCCTTCAGCAGGATGTTGCGTAGCTCCACCGGGCGGCCTGAGCCAAGAATGGCCATCCGCGCCCGCATGGCGTAGGGACAGCGGCGGAAACTATAGAGAATGGGCAGGGTCGTCATATCGTGGTTCGATGCGGGCATCATGTCGGTTTATCGGTTGATAGCGGGCGAAATCTCGCTAGTTCGGTCCAACCTAACGGATGTCTGTGATTTTTACCAGCGCAGGCGGTTCACCCGGCGGCGCATGGCTGCCCGAAGGGTCTCTTTACGCTCAAAATCAATATCGACAATGGGCTCATCCGAAGAAAATTCGAATGCCGGAATGTCGGAGGCCGCCGTCCCGCCAGCTTCGTAATGTTCCGCCGTCCCGTTCCCGGTTTTGCGTGCCGGATGCAAATCTACGACTTCGACTGTTTCCCGATGAACCGGCCGTTGACGCACCCGTTCGCGCGTCGGAGATTTCAGGATGTCGATTTCTTCCGGCGCGAGATCAGGGGAAATATGATAATCCGCTGCGGCAGGATCGGCAGCAACGGTTCGCTTGCTTTTCCCCTGTTTGCGGGTTGCGGTCTCCGCTTTGCCGCCAAAGCGCATTTCCGGGGCCGGCTCTCCAAATTCGATGGGTTCTTCGACGGTTTCGAAAATCTCCATCTTCGGTGGCTGCGCCTGATATCGGCGGGAGCGTTCGCGGAATGTTTCTTCACGAACCCGGCTTTGCGCGTTTTCCTGCGGTTTGGATTTTGTAAACGCCGCATCCTTTTCCTTGAGATAGGGAAGCTGCATTTCAATCCGCTCGACCAGCGTCAGCATGGCGTCTTTCAGGCGTCTGTTACGGTCCCGTAGCTGCCGGTTCTCGGCCAGCAACATCCGTTCCCGCGCCGAAACTATTTGCGCCTGGCTGAAGAGAGGTTTTCCCGGATTTTGTCGAGCGAAGCTCATATGGTGCGTTATTCCGTTTCATCCTCGATGATTGGGCGCAATCCGGTTATTGCGACCGTGACGACCCGCGTCAAATTGCAGTCTGTATTTTAACGGGAAAAAAGCGGCGAAACTACAGAAAATCTAAGATTTATGGTTAATTTCAATCAAAATTGAACTAATTTTTCGAAAAAAGTTAAAAACCATTGGAAATATGATGGATATTAACCGCATGGGAGCATTTTCGCATCTGAAAATCATGGAAAATTAAGCCATATCATTGGCTTATGGTTAACATGCGACAGAATCCATATCGGGTGAAGCCCCTATGTGGTTATTTGCTGGCGATAATATCTTCCAGCCTGCAATTCCCCATGGCATAGCTGCGTTCGATCTGACAGGCCTTGTTCATGTCCACAACATAATGCCCCGTACAGCTGTTAAAGCGCATCCAGGCCTGATAATTATAGTCGTTGCCAACCTCCCCATCCGACAGATAGGACGTGAGATAATCCGTCCCGGTTATTTTATTCCGGTCAATGTCGAGCCGGTCGATTTCCTGTTCGACCACGGGTTTGCAATCTTCCGGTGCATAGGGCGTGAGGCCGCTTGGCAAATACTCCGGGTCTCCGGTACAGGACGTGGCGGAGACAAATACCAGGCCGCAAAAAACCAGTCTGTTTATACTCTTCATAAGTCACCTGCCGATATCACTGTCATGCGGGACGACGTATCACGTCGTCCGTCGGTTTCGATTTAACGTTTTGCCCCGGGAATTCAAACCCAGTGTGCCCGTGTCCAGGAGGTTATTTTGTAATCGTGATCTCCAGCGGCTCCAGCCCATCGGCCGTGGCGACCACATGATCTCCCGGAACCAGCGGGCCGACCCCTGCCGGTGTGCCGCTGTAGATCAGATCCCCCGGCGCAAGCGTGAAGGAGTGCGAGAGATGTTCAATGATTTCGTCTATCGTCCAGATGAGCCGGTTCGTTGACGAGGATTGACGCACATCGCCATTGACCGTCAGACTGATTTGCAAATCGTCGGGGTGGGCCAGCTGATCCGCAGGCGTAATGGGTCCGCAGGGGGCGGACTGGTCAAATGCCTTGCCGCTGTCCCAGGGGCGACGCGTCTGCTTCGCCTCATCCTGCAAATCCCGGCGGGTCATGTCGATGCCGATGGCATAGCCGAAGATATGTTCGCGCGCCTTGTCCTTCGATATATTGTCGCCGCCCTTGCCGATGGCGATCACCAGCTCCAGTTCGTGATGCAGCTGTTCGGTCAGCTTCGGATAGGTCATTTCCGAACCGCTTTCCAGAATGGCATCCGCCGGTTTGGTAAAGAAGAAAGGGGGTTCGCGATTGGGATCCCCCCCCATTTCGAGGGCGTGATCGGCATAATTGCGACCGACGCAGAAAATCCGCCGGACGGGATAGCGCAGATCGCTCCCCTGAATGGCAAGAGATGGTGTCGGGATGGGATCGAATGCAAATCGCATGAGCTGTTCCTCTGGCTTATAGCTTTTCCGCGTTCTGTTTCCAGCCCGTCAAATCCTTCAATAGGATCTGTTGCGCGGGCTTATCCAGTGAACAGACCCAGTCCCGGAAGCCCTGAACCAGCTCCGCGGCAGTGAGTTCTTCATCATAGGCATTGAACAGCAGCTCTTTATATTCCTCCAGCGTGGCGCATTCAAATTCATTGTCCTGTGGATCGAAGGCGTTGATCTTATCCTGCACCTCCGGCCTCGACATGGCGGCATAAAAGGGAATGTCTTCTTCCAGATCATAGCCGCCCCAGCCGAGCCACCAGGCATCGCTTCTAGGATTGCCGAGGTTCCAGGCGTAGAAGACTTCCGCTTCGATATCGCGGGCGGCGCTTTTGGCTGCGGCTTCCAGTTTCTTGGCATTTTCTGTCTCGCGCAGGAAAATTTGCGCGACCTTGAAATAGCCGATGCCGTCTGCATCCCATGCGGTAAAAAAATTGTCGAACGGTGTAGTGGTTTTCACCTGAATGTCCTTTGTGGCGCGATTTTCCTATTCCTCGATCTTTGCGCGTAATTTGTCAAGCGCGCGACGATCCGCTTTCGTGGGCCGCCCTGCGCCCGCTTCCCGCGTTACAACCGCCGCCGCCGGGGGATCCTTCTCCGCTTTCTGCTCGATCGGGGCAAGATCCTCAAAAAGAGTCCGGGCCTCTGCGGCGGGGCCGCGCCGGGCGCCGATATCAAGAATGCGGATGACGCGGATGGTCTTGCCTTGCGCGAAAGTCAGGATATCGTTGGGTTTCACCATGGCGCTGGCTTTCGTCACGATCACGCTGTTGAGGCGGAGCTTACGGGACTGCACGACCTTTGCCGCCAGCGACCGGCTTTTGAAAAAGCGTGCATACCAGAGCCATTTATCGACGCGAATGCTGGGGGAGGAAGCGGTGCCGGTGCCCTCACTCATGCGCTATTTTTTGCCGAGGGTCTTCAGAATGGCGAAGGGTGAATCGGGATCGATCTCTTTTTCTTTCTCCTTCACCTGCGGACGTTTTTGCTCGGTCTGTTTCCCTTTGGATTTCTTGCGATCTGGTGCGGCAGTCTTCTGTTCATTCTTCTGCGGCTGCTGGCGCGGGCCGCGGGTCTTTTTCTTGAAAGATTTCTTGCGGTAAGTGAGATCCTCCCCTTCGCCTTCCGCAACATAGCCGAGCTTGTCGAGAATCAGGGCAAACTGTTCCCGCGTCGTGCCGACAAGGGAAAGCATTTCATGCGTTGGCTTGAACGGGAGATTGCGGGGCAGATCCCTTTTCTTTGCCAATGTTTCTTGCGTTGCGGCCGTTGTCGCTCCTTCCTCCCCGGAAGAGGCAGCCGGTGCTTCGGTTTCACCTTCCGCCGTTACAGTCGCCGCGGCGACGCTTTCCTGCGGGGCGGCAACCTCCGCCTCTTTTACGCTTGCCGCGGCATCGGCGCCATCCGTACCAGTCTCCGCAATCGGCGCTGCTGCGGTGCTTTCCGGCACTTCCGCTGAATTTTCGCCGGTTACATCCACAGTCACTTCAGCCGCTGTATCGGGTGCGGCTTCAGAGGGGGCTTCAGCCGTTGCGGGCGGCGGAGTGGTTTCCAGCAGCCCGCGGGAGGCACGGCGGAGAAGGCTTGCCAACCGGTCGAGCATATCCAGACGCACGGCGAGCTTGTCAAAAACCGCATAGCCTGCCGTCATATAATAGGTCCAGGGCAGCTTGCCATCGGTCTCGAAAGAGACCCGGCCTGCGGGCGGGGCAGGCGGGATTTCACGCCGTTCCTGATAAACAGCCCAGAGCAGGCAGCGCAGTGCCGTCGGATCGGGTTTCAGCAGGATCGGCATAAAGACATGTTCATAGCCAACCCGGATGCCGCCGAATTTGAGGCGCCCGTAATCTTTTTTATCGAGTAGGCGAATCTGGTCGTTGAGTTTGAAGCGCTGCATGGCGCCAAGATTTTCACTGAGCTGAAAGGCAATGCCGCGCGCAGGCCCGGCAAGCGGCAGGGATTCGAGCTGCACGAGGGGCTTGAGGCGATTCTCGATTGTGCCGGAAAGCCAGTCGTTGAGACGCCGGATCACCGCTTCCTGCGCCGAACCGTTAAGCTGTTCACTGGCCAGCAGGATGAGGCGCGGCTTGAGAATATTCTCTCCTTTTGCCAGGGTCGCGACGGGAGTTTCCTGCCAGATGACCTTGCCCGTTTCATCGAGGGCGATGTCCGCATCTTCCGCGGCCGCCAGGTGGGCCGCACGGGTTGTAATTTCGGCGGCGACGGCCTTGTTCCCGGCATTGCGAAGCGTTCGTGCTTCGGTATTGTTGAGGCTGGTGTCGGCGGTAAATCTCAAGCCTTTGAGGGTTCCGAGATAATGTCCCTCGATATGGACCTCTCCGGCGTCGTTAATCTGTGCTTCCAATTGACTTCTGTCTTTCAGTTTTCGCACCAGCATTGCGGTGCGGCGGTCTACAAATCTCTGGGTCAGCCGCTCATGCAGAGCGTCTGAAAGTTTATCTTCTATGGCACGCGCGGCATCCTGCCAGTACCGGTAATCGTCCATCCACTCCGAAACGTGGGAAATATACGTCCAAGTCCGCGTATGAGCAATACGTGTTGCGAGCGTATCGATGTCTCCATCGGTTTTATCAAGGCTTTTCAGATGACCAGCCACCCAGTCAGTGGGCAGTTTTCCCTGTTTTCCCTGAAGATGAATGAAGATTTCCCTGAGTAACCGGACATGGACATCATGCATGGTTTTCCGGAAATCCGGCACCTGGCAGACATGCCATAACTGACGCACCTGGACCATGGATTGTGACTGTTTGCGGATATCTTCATCGCGGATCAGGGTTTTGAAGGCATTATAGTCATCAGGCTCGCGCGGTGAGATCATGCCGTCCACCGTCGGCAGTTTTTCGAGGGACCGGAGCAGATCGCGGGTTGTCGTATAGTCCAGATCCTGATTGCGCCAGCGGATATTACGCACCGGATCAAACTCATGATTCTCGATTTTCTCGATCAGCTCTTCTTCCAGCGGCTCCACATTGGCGGTGGTGCCGAAGCTGCCGTTGTTCATATGTCGCCCGGCCCGCCCGGCAATCTGGGCGAATTCCGTTGGATACAGGCGGCGCGACAGGGCGCCGTCATATTTCACCGTACCCGCAAAGGCGACATGGTCGATATCCATATTCAGGCCCATGCCGATGGCGTCTGTCGCCACCAGATAGTCCACATCCCCGGACTGATAGAGCGCAACCTGCGCATTGCGGGTGCGGGGCGACAGATTGCCCATGACGACGGCTGCCCCGCCGCGTTGTCGGCGAACAAGTTCGGCGATGGCGTAGACGTCACTTGATGAAAAGGCAACGATGGCCGTGCGGGGACGCAGGCGGGAGATTTTCTTGGCGCCGCGATAGGTCAGCTTTGAAAAACGCGGGCGGCTTACAAAGGAGGCGTCCGGTATCAGTCGCTTGATCCAGGGCCGGATGGTTTCCGCGCCAAGAAATAAGGTCTCCTCCCGCCCGCGGGCATAGAGAAGGCGGTCCGTGAAGATATGCCCCCGCTCCGGATCTTCGGCGAGCTGTATTTCATCAACGGCCAGAAACTCGAAACCCCGGTCGAGCGGCATTGCCTCCACCGTACAGATGAAATAGGCAGCCTGCGGGGGAATGATTTTCTCCTCCCCCGTGACGAGTGCGACATTGGCCGCGCCTTTCACGGCGACGACACGTTCATAAACCTCCCGCGCGAGAAGCCGGAGCGGCAGGCCGATCACGCCGTCCCGATGACCCATCATCCGCTCGACCGCCAGATGGGTTTTGCCGGTGTTGGTCGGTCCCAGGATGGCAGTAATATGGCTTGTTTTGAACGTCCGGGGAGATATGTTGCCGGAATGCATTCCTGATCAGCTCCTCAGTGGAGACATAGTGTTGCCTCGCACATACCTTAATTTCAGCGCTTCCGGCAAGTCGAGGATCCACCGTTCGCTGCTGCTGCCCCATTATATGGCGATTATGACGAAAATATCTCCTGTATCCGGCAGAAAATTGAAAAATATCGGGCGGACGATGCCCCTTGTCCGATTTATCATATATATAAAATGCATTTGGAAATCGGCGGATTTCGGCGTGTCGGGTTAAGCTAACGCTCGTTTGGTATTTGCGAAAATGTATGATATAGCTCCCGCGCTATGTTACAATCATGCCGAACCGGCCAAACCGGGGCGCCATCAGGCAGCGACAGAACGGCGGAATAATAAAAGGTGGAATAGAAAGAATGAGCGACTTTCCAAAGCAGACATTGCCGGACTGGGAAAAGCTGGCGGAAAAAGAATTGCGGGGCCGCAAGGCGAGCGATTTGAACTGGGAAACGCCCGAAGGAATCACCGTAAAGCCGTTATACACATCTGCGGATACGGCCGGTCTGGATATTGCCGATGATCTGCCCGGGGTTGCGCCGTTCAAGCGGGGCGTGCGCGCCACCATGTATGCCAATCGCCCGTGGACGATTCGCCAATATGCCGGCTTCTCTACGGCGGAAGAATCGAACGCCTTTTATCGGCGCAACCTGGCGGCGGGGCAGAAAGGCCTCTCCGTTGCCTTCGATCTGGCAACCCATCGCGGCTATGATTCGGACCATCCGCGCGTTGTCGGCGATGTCGGCAAGGCCGGTGTCGCCATTGACAGCGTCGAGGATATGAAAATCCTGTTCGACGGTATTCCGCTTGATCAGATGTCTGTTTCCATGACGATGAACGGCGCGGTGCTACCGATCCTCGCGAGCTATATTGTCGCGGCGGAAGAGCAGGGTGTGACGCCCGAAAAGCTGGCCGGAACCATTCAGAATGACATTCTGAAGGAGTTCATGGTCCGCAATACCTACATCTATCCGCCGGAGCCGAGCATGCGGATCATCGGTGATATCATCGGCTACACTTCCGCCAACATGCCGCGCTTCAACTCCATCTCCATTTCCGGCTATCACATGCAGGAAGCCGGTGCGACGCAGGTGCAGGAACTGGCCTTCACCCTTGCCGACGGGCTGGAATATGCGCGCGCCGCCATGGCGAGCGGGCTTAAAATCGATGATTTCGCGCCGCGTCTCAGCTTCTTCTTCGCCATCGGCATGAATTTCTTTATGGAAATCGCCAAGCTGCGCGCCGCCCGCATCCTGTGGGCGCGGATGATCAAGGAGTTCGAGCCAAAGAACCAGAGCTCGCTGATGCTGCGCACCCATTGCCAGACATCGGGTGTCAGCCTGACTGAGCAGGACCCCTATAACAACGTCATCCGCACGGCCTATGAGGCCATGGCGGCCGTTCTTGGCGGAACGCAGAGCCTGCATACCAACGCACTCGATGAGGCGATCGCCCTGCCGACGGATTTCTCGGCCCGTATCGCCCGTAACACGCAGCTTATCCTCGCCGAGGAAACCGGCGTTCCCCATGTCATCGACCCGCTTGGGGGCAGTTACTATGTGGAAAGCCTGACCAACTCTCTCGTTGAGGAAGCCTGGAAGCTGATCGGGGAGGTCGAGGAAATGGGCGGCATGACAAAGGCCGTTGAAAGCGGTATGCCGAAACTCCAGATCGAGGAATCGGCGGCGCGCCGTCAGGCCCGGATTGACCGCGGCGAGGAAGTGATCGTCGGCGTCAACAAATACCGGATCGATAAGGACGACAGCAATATCGAAATTCTCGATGTGGATAATACCGAAGTGCTGCGTCAGCAGGTCGCGCGTCTTGATAAAATCCGTGCCACCCGCGATGAGACCGCCTGTCAGGCGTCATTGGAGGCCCTTACAAAAGGGGCGGAAGGTAACGCCAATCTGCTGGAACTCAGCGTCAATGCGGCACGGGCGCGGGCGACGGTTGGCGAGATTTCCGATGCCATGGAAAAGGTCTTTACCCGCCACCGTGCGGAAATCCGCTCTATTTCCGGCGTCTATGGCGCCGCTTATGAAGGAGATGAGGGATTCATGCAAATTGCTGCGGATATCGACGCCTTTACGGCAGAGGAGGGGCGTCGCCCCCGTATGCTCGTTGTGAAGGTTGGTCAGGATGGTCACGACCGGGGCGCCAAAGTGGTTGCCACGGCCTTCGCCGATATCGGTTTTGATGTTGATGTCGGGCCGTTGTTCCAGACCCCGGCGGAAGCCGCGCAGGACGCCATCGAAAGTGACGTGCATGTCATTGGCATTTCATCGCTGGCCGCGGGTCACAAGACTTTGGTCCCGCAGATCATCGCCGAGCTGAAGAAGCAGGGCGCGGATGATATTCTTGTCATTTGCGGCGGTGTTATCCCGGCGCAGGATTATCAGGAACTTTACGATGCGGGCGTTGCCGCCATCTTCGGTCCGGGGACCAATATCCCTGAGTCGGCCGCGAAAGTCCTCGACCTGATCCGCAAGCGGCGCAAGGCGGCCTAGGCCAAATTTACCACCTGATCTCGATCTCCGTACCCACGGGGACAAGAGAGAGGAACTCATCCATTTCGGAGTTGCTGAGGGCAATGCAGCCGTCGGTCCAGTCGAATAATTGCATGAGACCGCTGAAAATACCGGCACCATTTCTCTGGCCATGGACCATGATCATGCCGCCAGGATCAACGCCGCGCTCTGCCGCGGCTTGACGGTCCATAGCATTGGGGTAGTTGATATGCATGGACCGATGGAAGGCCGAATTCTCATTTACGTAATCTAAGACATAAACGCCTTCAGGCGTTTTCTGGTCCCCCTCCTGTTGCTTGTGGCCTTTGGGAATGCCCCCGAGAGCAATGGTATACTGGCGAACGATTTGATTTTCTTTATAAAGAAACATCTTACGCTGGGATTTATCTACCAGTACGCGGTCCATCTCCGCTAAAGCAACGCTTGGCAACAAAAAAAGCGCGCCGATCAGTAGGGACGCAAGTGCTCGGGGCCTGCCTGATTTTATGAAACTCACCAATTCCATGACTTGCTGAGACTATTTTCCATCGTATTCGAGCGCAAGTATTCTATCATTTTCGGAAAAATTGTCAGTATATTAGATACCAAAAGATATTGGGAGCAGAGGGACGAAAATGAAAATCATCTACAGCCCGGATCATGCGTTGCATGATCCGAAAACCTATTTCAAGGGCGGAACGTTTCACGAGCCGCAGGAAGTGCCATCGCGGGCGGAGGCGCTTGTCGGCGGCCTGAAAGAGGCGGGGCACGAGATTGTCGCGCCGGAGGATTTCGGCCCTGCCCCGCGCGCCGCGGTTCATACGCCGGGCTATCTCCATTTTCTGGAAACCATCCATGCCCGCTGGATCGCCGGTGAATTGGGTGGTAAGGAAGTCCTTCCCAACATTCATCCGGGGCGGCATATGTCCTCCATGCCGCGGGGCATCGTCGGGGAGGTCGGCTATTACACGACCGATATTTCAGCGCCGATTGGTCCCTCAACATGGCAGGCCGCAGTTGCCGCAAATAATGTGGCGCTGACAGCAACGCGCCATGTGCTGGAGGATGTCCCTGCAAAACGGGCCGCCTATGCGCTCTGCCGTCCGCCGGGGCATCATGCCTTCAAGGATCAGGCGGGCGGGTTCTGTTTTCTCAACAATATCGCCATTGCCGCTGAATATGCGCGCGGCAGTGTTTCCCGTGTCGCCATTCTGGATGTGGATGTACATCACGGCAACGGAACACAGGGCATCTTTTATGACCGGGCGGATGTGTTCACGATCTCGCTTCATTGTGATCCGACGGATTTTTACCCTTACTTTGCCGGCTATGCCCATGAGCGGGGAAGCGCGGCGGGGGAAGGGTATAACCTGAACCTGCCGCTACCACCAAAGACGGCCGATGACGCATATCTCACCTATCTGGAAGAGGCGCTTACCGCCCTCAGGGCCTATGCGCCCGATGTGCTGTTTGTTGCCCTCGGTCTTGATGCGTTCGAGAAGGACCCGCTGATTGGCCTCTCGATCAGTACGAAAGGGTTTTCGCGTATCGCCGCCGCTATTGCCCGTCTCGATATGCCGACGGTACTGGTACAGGAAGGGGGATATAATCGCGATTATCTCGGCGCTAATATCGCCAGCTTTATTGCCGGATTTGAAGGAGCGAGAGGTTAGCTGCTGAAGATGAAGCTGTCGGGCAGCAGTTCCGCCATGGTTTTGCAGACGATGCCGTCTTCACCGTGATAGTGGATAAGGGTATCGGCGGTCGCGAATTCGGCAATCACCTGGCGGCAGGCACCGCAGGGAGAGCAGGGAACGGTGACGCCGGATGCGTTGCGGTTAGTGATATATATTTCACGGATTTTCACGGCAGGCCCTTCGGCGGCGACGGCGTGGGCGATCGCGTTCCGTTCCGCACAGAGGGTGAGGCCGTAGGAGGCATTTTCCACATTGCAGCCGGTATGAACGTTGCCACTTTCCGTCACAACGGCTGCGCCGACGCGAAAGCCGGAGTAGGGGGCATAGGCCGCTTCCAATACCGTTTCTGCCGCCTTGTTAAGTTTATTTCCGCTCATGATGTCACCTTAGCAGAAACCCGCCCGCCAGCGGATCGCCATCTTCATATGTAAATTCCGCCGTTCCGGAATAATAGGCATGGCCTGTTACCTCAACCGTGACAGCGGCATGCGGGCCGACCTTTGTCTCGCGCAGGATTTTCCCGTTGAAGCGGGTGCCCGTGATACTCGTGAATATCGCAGTCTCCCCCGTTGCAATCTCTCCACGGGCCGCCATAAGGGCCATACGGGCCGTCACGCCCGAACCTGTCGGACTGCGATCCACCTGCTGATCGGCAAAACTGCAGATATTGGCGCTCGGATTTCCGTCTCTGCCAGTTTTTCCATCGGTCAGGATTGTGCCATAGAGGAAGCCGAGATCGGCTTCTTCCGGATGGCTGATGGGGATTTGCGCCTTGACCGCTTCGGTGATCAGGGTCGCGGCGGTTGTGAGTTCCTGAAGGGAAGAGTCCTTTACATCAAGGCCGATGGTCGCCGCCTCCAGAACCGCATAAAAGGCTCCGCCATAGCCGATATCAATCTCAACCGGTCCATATTCCCTTGTCTCCACGAACTGCCCGAGCTTGTAGGCGAAGGCAGGGACACTTTCGAAGCGGACGGCGCCGGTCACCCCCTCCTTTGTCTCGACGATAGCGCGAACCAGTCCGCAGGGGCACTGGATATTGACTGGCGTCTCCTCCAGCTCCTTCACCTTCAGCCCGTAGTCAAGAACATAGCGGCCTAGTGCGATTATGGCATGGCCGCACATGGTGCTGTAACCCTCATTATGCATGAAGATGACGGCAATATCGGCCTCAGGGTGATCTGGAGGAACCAGCAGCGCGCCATACATATCCTTGTGTCCACGGGGCTCGAACATAAGGAACTTGCGATACTGGTCCGCGTGATCCCGCAAATAGGCGCGCTTGTCGAGCAGGGTCCGCCCTTCCGGCATCGGCATGCCGTCCGTCACGATACGCAATGGCTCACCGCCCGTATGCATTTCAACCGTCTGGATGGCACTGATCATGATTTCCTCCGGGTTCTCATGCGACAAGGATAGGACGGTTTGATAAAAACCGGTAGGGCTTTCAATTGACTTGACGAAAGCGCGGGATTTTCCCATACCCAAGGCTATGAATGACATGGCAAAAAATACCGCGGCATTTGTCGATGATATCGCCGAACGGCTGCTTAAGGGGGACCGCCGGGCGCTGGCGCGGGCCATCACGCTGGTGGAATCAATCCGCGCCGATCACCGCGATATGGCGCAGGCATTATTGAGCCGCTGCCTGCCCCATACGGGCAATTCCATCCGGATTGGCATTTCGGGCACGCCGGGCGTCGGTAAATCGACCTTTATCGAGACATTCGGCAAGCTCTTGACGGCAGAGGGGCACAAGGTCGCCGTCCTGCCGATTGATCCCTCTTCCCGGCGGAGCGGGGGCTCCATACTTGGCGATAAGACGCGGATGGAGGAGCTGGTGCGCGATCCCAATGCCTTTATCCGGCCCTCTCCCTCCGGCGGGTCGCTGGGCGGTGTCGCGCGGCGCACGCGGGAGGCCATGCTGCTGACCGAAGCGGCGGGATTTGATGTCGTGCTGGTCGAGACTGTTGGCGTTGGCCAGTCGGAGACGACGGTCGCCGAAATGACGGATGTGTTCCTCCTGCTATTGGCGCCAGGGGGCGGCGATGAGCTGCAGGGCATCAAACGCGGCGTGATGGAGCTTGCGGATATCGTTGTCATCAACAAGGCCGATGGGGATCTGAAACCGGCGGCGTCCCGCGCGGCCGGGGAATATAAGGGCGCCCTTGGCCTGATGCGGCCCAAAAGCAAGCACTGGAAGCCGAAAGTCCTGATGGTTTCCTCCCTCAACAAAATCGGCATCGACAAGCTGTGGGAGACAATCGGCCAGTATCGCGAAGCCCGCGAAGCGGAAGGCGAACTGGTGGAACAGCGCCGCGAGCAGGCGGTTTCCTGGATGTGGTCGGAACTGGGTGATTCCCTGATGTCCCGGTTCCGGGCGCATGAGGGGGTTTCCGCGCGCCTGCAGACGATGGAAGAAGAGGTGCGCAGTGCCCGCATTGCTCCCGCCGCCGCCGCGGAGGAGCTTCTGAAGGTGTTTTTGGGAAAATAGGCCGATGTTGTGCCTTATATGCTTGACGGATGCGCCACCTTTCCTTAAATAGCGTCCTCACGTTCGTCGCTTTGCGGCGGCATTCCTATTTATTTGGTTAAAGAGGTCCATAATGGCACGTCGTTGCGAATTGACAGGTAAGGGTGTTCAGGCAGGCAATAATGTCAGCCATGCGAACAACAAGACCCGTCGCCGGTTTTTGCCGAATGTGCAGGAAGTCCGTTTGATGTCCGAGTCGCTCGGCCGTTCCTTCAGCCTGAAAGTGTCGGCTGCCGCCCTGCGCTCCGTCGAACATAATGGCGGTCTCGACAAATTCCTCCTGAAGTCACGTGACGAGAATCTCTCCACGCAGGCCCAGCGGGTAAAGCGCGAAATCAGAAAAGCAACGGCTTATGCATAATCCGGCTTCCGGATAACGTTACAAACGCGGGCGGGAAGTAATTCCCGCCCGTTTTTTAATCTCCTGTTTGCCTCCTGAATGCGGGCGTCCTATCTTCACTGTCACAGACTTTAAATAATATTCTGACAGGAGAGATACATCATGTATGCACGGCGTGATATCGTGAAGGGCGCGGCGACCCTGCCGCTTGCCGCAATTCTGGCTGATCCCATTCTGGCGCGGGCGGCGGCCGACATGACCGAGGACGTGAGCATTACGCTCGATGGCGGTCAGTCTGTGACGGCCTCTGTCATTTATCCGGAGGTAACACCGGCGCCGGCCGTTCTGCTGATCCATGAATGGTGGGGTCTCAATGACCAGATTAAGGCCGTCGCGGCGGAACTTGCCCGTGAAGGCTATGTCGCCCTTGCCGTGGATATGTATAACGGGAAGGTCGCCGCGACCCCTGATGAGGCCGGGCAATATATGAAGGCGGTCAAGCCGGAGCTGGCGACGGAAACCTTGCAGAAATGGGTGGCCTGGGCCCGCGCCAATGAGAAAACCACCGACCATGTCGGGACCATCGGCTGGTGCTTTGGCGGCGGCTGGTCGCTGAATGCGTCCATCGCCACGCCGGTCGAGGCGACAATCGTTTACTACGGCAGCGTTGCCCGCGAAGCGGCGGCCCTCAAGGCGCTGAAAGGCCCGGTGATGGGACATTTTGCCGAAAAGGACAAATGGATCAACAAGGAAATGGTGGACGGCTTTGTCGAGCAGATGAAACTTGCCGGTCAGCCCGCGCCAGAAGTATTCTGGTATGATGCGGATCACGCCTTCGCCAACCCGTCCGGTGCCCGGTACGATCAGGAAGATGCGCAGCTTGCCTGGTCGCGCAGCCTTGGCTTTTTTAACAGCAATCTGAAGGGCTAATTCTTACCAGCGGTCACTCTTGTCGCGCCGGGAAGGTTTCTTCTCGTCGAACAGATCGGCGAGTTGTTCCATCATCACGCCGCCCAACTGCTCGGCGTCGATGATGGTGACGGCCTGCTGGTAATAGCGGGTGACGTCATGGCCGATGCCAATGGCGATCAGCTCGACCGGAGAGCGGGTTTCGATCCACTTGATCATATCCCTGAGGTGTTTGTCGAGATAGTTGCCCGGATTGACGGACAGCGTGCTGTCATCGACCGGTGCTCCGTCGGAAATCACCATCAGGATGCGCCGCTGTTCCGGTCTTCCGAGCAGCCGGTTATGCGCCCAGAGCAGGCCTTCGCCGTCGATATTCTCTTTCAGCAACCCCTCCCGCAGCATCAGTCCAAGCGACTGACGTGCCCGCCGGTAGGGGAAATCCGCTGATTTATAGACAATATGCCGGAGGTCATTGAGGCGGCCAGGATTGGGGCTCTTGCCTTCCTGTAACCATTTCTCACGCGATTGGCCACCTTTCCAGGCGCGGGTCGTAAAACCGAGGATTTCCACCTTGACCGAGCAGCGCTCCAGCGTGCGGGCCAGCACATCCGCGCACATGGCGGCGACGGAAATTGGCCGCCCGCGCATGGAGCCCGAATTGTCGATCAGGAGTGTCACGACAGTGTCGCGGAAATCCGTGTCCTTTTCGATCTTGAAGGAAAGGGGGAGCTGCGGATCGACGACGACCCGCGACAGGCGGGCGGCATCGAGAATCCCCTCATCCAGATCGAACTCCCAGGAGCGGTTCTGCTGCGCCTGCAATTTGCGTTGCAGCCGGTTGGCGAGTTTGCTGATCAGGCTGTGCAGGTTGGTCATCTGCTGATCCAGCTGCTGGCGCAGCCGGGCGAGTTCGGCAGGTTCGCAAAGGTCGGAAGCCTGGATAACTTCGTCGAATTCCGTTGTGAAGGCCTTATAGACCGCAGCCTCGGGCGCATTGCGGAAGTCATCGGGGTAGACGGGGCGGCGGTCGCGTCCGGCCTCATCGCCGGTGCTGCTTGCCTCCATATCGGCGCTTTCGCCCGCCTCTGTATCGCTGCCGTCCTCGCCTGCGCCTTCCTGGGTGTTGGCATCCTCGGCGGCGCTCGCGTCCTGCGCTTCATCGTCGCCTTCCGCACCGCTGGTTTCGGCGTCCGGCTCCTGTTCGCCCTGATCGCCGTCAGCGTTATCCTCGTTGTCGGAGAATTCCCCTTCGGCGTCGTCGATCAGGTCGAGATCTTTCAGCAGCTTGCGGGCGGCGCTGGCGAATTCCTTCTGGCTGCGGACAGTCTCGAGCAGTTCCGCAAAATCATCGCCGCTTTTCTCTTCAATCTCACCGCGCCACAGATCGACCATGCCTTTTGCGCTGTCCGGGACAGGAATGCCCGCCAGCTTCTCCCGCGCGAGCAGCCCCATGACTTCGGCGATGGGGGCATCGGCCTTGTCAAACACACGATCGAAGCCCTTCTCCCGGCAGTGGTTGTCGAGCCGGCTGAAGAGATTGTCTGCGACGCCCTTCATGCGCCCCGCGCCAATGGCTTCCACGCGGGCCTGTTCGATGGCATCAAAAACCGCGCGGGCATCACCGCCCTCCGGTGCGTAGCGGGCATGCAGGCCATCGTCATGATAGCGCTTACGGAGCGCAAGGCTGTCGGCAATGCCGCGCACAAGGCGAACATCCTCCACCGGCAGGTCGCGCGCCGGATTGGGCAAGCGGGCGCGATCACCGCTGATCCCCGGCGCATCATTGCCGTAAGTGACCTGCAATTCCTTTTCCCGCGCCATCGCCCGCATCGTTGCGGTGACGGCACGCTTAAAGGGTTCGGCCGCAGGCTCCTTGTTCTTGATAAAGGCCACGGCGGTCCTTAAGCAACGATGTTGGCGGCGGATTCCGGCAATTCCTCGCCGAAGCTGCGCTGGTAATATTCGGCGACGAGCGGACGTTCCATCTCGTCACACTTGTTGAGGAAAGTGACGCGGAAGGCAAAGCCGACATCGCCGAAAATCTCGGCATTCTGCGCCCAGGTGATCACCGTTCGCGGGCTCATCACGGTGGAGATATCCCCCGCGATGAAACCGGCGCGGCTGAGCTCGGCGCAGGCGATCATGGCGCGAATGGTCTTGCGCCCCTGTTCATTGTCATAGTTCGGCAGCTTGGCGAGAACGATTTCATTCTCCACATCCTCCGGCAGATAGTTGAGGGTCGTGACAATGTTCCAGCGGTCCATCTGGCCCTGGTTGAGCTGCTGCGTCCCGTGATAGAGGCCTGTAGTATCGCCAAGGCCGACCGTATTGGTGGTGGCGAACATGCGGAAGGCGGGATGCGGGCGAATGATCCGGTTCTGGTCAAGCAGGGTGAGCTTGCCTTCAACCTCCAGAACCCGCTGGATCACGAACATCACGTCCGGCCGCCCGGCGTCATATTCATCGAATACGATTGCGACCGGAGACTGCAATGCCCAGGGCAGAATGCCTTCACGAAATTCGGTCACCTGCTTGCCATCGCGCAGCACAATGGCATCCTTGCCGACCAGATCAATCCGCGAGATATGGCTGTCGAGATTGATGCGGACGCACGGCCAGTTGAGGCGCGCCGCCACCTGTTCGATATGGGTGGACTTGCCGGTGCCATGATAGCCCTGCACCATGACGCGGCGGTTGAAGGCAAAACCGGCGAGAATGGCGAGCGTTGTGTTGCGGTCGAAAACATATGTCGGATCCAGATCCGGCACGCGGTCCGTCTTTACGCTGTAGGCAGGGACTTGCATGTCGCTGTCGATTTTAAAGACGTCCCGAACAGAAACCGTTGTATCGGGCATATCAATTGTCAATTCCGGAGCATCGCCGGCAAGTTCTAAGGACTTCATAAATACAGTTCCGTGTCACAGAGTGTGGTTTTTCTTTTACGGGCGAAACTAGGAGTTAGCGCAACTTCGTAGATGTGTATAGGCCTGATTGATATTTTTTAGTATTTCTTCCGCCTTTTTATCGCCCCCGTGAATATCGGGATGGTATTTCTTGGCCAGTTCCTTGTGGCGACGTTTTATCTGTTCAAGGCTGCTGCCCGGCTCCAGATTGAGAACGGCAAAAGCGGCTCGCTCCTTCGGATCAACGGGCGTCGCCGCCTGGGCCTGCGAGGTGTCGGTTGTTGTGCCGTCCCCCTCCATTTCCTCGCGGAAGCCGAACGGATCGTGATAGCCATAGTTATTGCCATTGCCATTGCGCTGCGTCGCCGTGCGGGAGCCGAGCTTCCATGTAGGGCGATGGCCGGTAATATCCTGATCCTTGTAGCGGACAATTTCCTCATCGCTCATCCCGTCAAAGAAGTTCCAGGATTTGTTGAACTCCCGAATATGGGCGAGACAGAACCATTGGTAATCATCCGGATGGCCCCGATCGAGCAGCCGTGTTTTGGGTGCGCGGAATTCCCCGGCTTCTGGACAGCCGGTATGGGCGCATGGCCGCTGCGCCGTCCTGGACAGGAAATCGTCCGCTGATATTTTCCGCTTTCGTGACATCATCATATTATGGATATCCGGCTGCATGCTAGCAAGTCCGGATGGATCGACGGGGCGCTTTTGCCGCAGCCGGGCGTCATCCGCGCAACAGCCTGAAACCGGACGCGAAGACGGTGATAAATTGTCCACGGTCACAGCAATAGCCGTCTGTTCTTGCAAAAATCTGCCATGGGGGCAACATTGCCGGTCATCTGCCTATCCACAAGAGGAAAATCCGCAATGTCCGTTGCAAAGACCATTGAACGAAAGCTGACCGACGCTTTTTCACCCAGAGAGCTGATTGTCGTGGACGAATCGCATCTGCATATTGGCCATGCGGGCGCCCGCCCCGATGGGGAAAGCCATTTCCGGGTCGAAATTGTTGCCGATGCCTTCCAGGGAATGTCCCGCGTCGCGCGCCAGCGGGCGGTGTATGACGCGCTTTCAGAGGAGCTTGCCGACAGGGTACACGCGCTTTCCCTGACGGCGCGGGGTTAGTTGGGTTGTAATTTTTTTAAATAATGAACCAAGGGTTGTTGAACTGCTGAAATTGTATGCCTATATGCTCTTTTTGAGAGTGCAATATTATAAATGGCAACTTATAGGAGCATACAAGGAGGATATCATGCCGCAAGCTAGCCAGACTCTTGTAAACAGGAATATTTCAGTTATCGATCCCGCCTCGGGGGAGCTGCACCGGACCAGTATCCGGCTGGAGCAGATTGAATGGGTGGCGCTCAGGAATATCTGCGCAGAGGAAAGTATATCGATTAATGAATTCTGCTGCCGCGCCAACCGGGACGCACATCGTAAGGAACACTCCCGCACGTCCCGTATTCGCTCCGCCATTCTCAGCCACTATCTGGATCGGGAACGCAGGCTCGATTCATAATTCTCTAAAGCAGATACAGCAGCAGAACGGGGAGGGTGAGGAAAGACAGCAATGTCGAGATCAGCACCATCCCCGCGACATGTGTGTGCGCCCGTTCATAACGGAGAGAGAAAAGATAGTTAAAGACGGCGACGGGCATGCAGCATTCCAGGATGAGCACTCCGCGGGCGACGCCTTCCAGTCCGAAAATCGCGGCCAGGGCGTAACCAACGGCAAATCCCATTGCCAAACGTAGAACCGACAGGCCCGTCGCAAGCCGAATATGATTGACCGAAAGACTGGCAAGACTGACGCCGAGCGCCAGCAGCATCAACGGAATGGTGAGGCTGCCGAGCAGGGTCGTTGCATTCATTATCCAGACAGGAATGCCGATACCGAGGGCTTTTGACCCGATGGCCAGTGCAACGGCATAAAGATGGGGGGTCCGTATTAACTGCCGGATCGAGGAGGAACCCGAAGAAAACCAGATACCGACAGTGAACTGCAAGGTGGAAAATACAGTGAAAACGGCAATGGCGAGGGCAAGGCCCGGTTCCCCGAAAGCAAAATAACAGAGGGGAAGTCCCATATTGCCGGCGTTGGGAAACATCAGCCCTGGCAAATAGTCCCGAATGTTCAAACGGCAAAGATAAAGGATGACAAAGCCGATAACGGCGAATGATACCGCCGCCAGAACCGCATACATGGCGAATTCGAGAAAACTTGAAAGCGCCATATCGAGATTGGCCAGCGTCGAGAAAATCAGCATGGGAGAGCCGATCGTCGTGACAATGCTTGTCACGGTTTCCGCATGAAACGCCCGGCCGCTTTTCGACCAGAAATATCCAATTGCCGCGACAATAACGACCGGCGCAATGATATTCAGCAGAATTTCATACATCGCACCCGCTCCCCCAGCGGTTCGGCCTGATCGACAGGTTAGCTCTCGACCGGCGTAACCTTGAGCTCGGTAATCTGGTTATGTTCCTTCTTCAGGACTTCGAACCGATACCCATGGAACATGAAGGCCTGCCCGACATCCGGAATGATTTGTGCCTCATGAATGACAAGGCCGGCGATCGTGGCGGCTTCCTCATCCGGCAGGGCCCAGTTGAACTGGCGATTGAGGTCGCGGATTGTCACCTCTCCGCGCGTGATGATGCCGCCTTCTTTCGTCCTGCGAACATCACTGGCAGCAAGGTCATGCTCATCCTCAATCTCGCCGACGATCTCCTCCAGAATATCTTCAAGGGTGACCAGTCCCATCAGGGCGCCATATTCGTCCACGACCAGTGCGAAATGACTTTTGCGGTTTAGAAACGCAGTAAGCTGGTTGCGCAGCGTCGTCGTCTCCGGCACAAACCATGGCTCGACGGCAATCGCCTCGATATCCAGGCGATCATAATCACCATCCATCGGGATGAGCGCGCGCAGCAGGTCCTTCGCATGGATGATGCCGATGATATTTTCGGTGTTTTCTTTCCATAGCGGAAGGCGCGTATAGGGGCTGCCGAGCACCTGATCAATAATCTCCCGCACCGGCTTGGAACAGTCGACCATTTCCACATTCTTGCGGTGGACCATGATTTCGGAGAGGTCCACCTCGTCCATATCGAGAATGGTATCGAGCATGTATCGCTCGTGCATGATGATGCCGGCATCCTCGGAATGCAGGTCAATGGCACCGCGGAGCTCATCCTGAGCCGCATCGCTCAACCGGTCCGCGTCGTGATGATCTTTGCGCAAACCGACAAGTGTTAGGACTAAGTCAACAAGATAGTTGACTGAGGCCACTATTGGCGAGAGCAGGAAGACAATTGGCCGCAACAATGGTGCAACGAGAAGAGCCACCGGAATAGAGAGCCGCAGGGCAACGGTCTTCGGCATCACCTCGGCAAAGACGAGGACGAGCAGGGTCATGACCACGGTGGCATAGGCGACACCGATATCGCCGAACAGGGTGATGAAAATGCTGGTGGCGAGCGCGGAGGCCAGGATATTGACGAGGTTGTTGCCGAGCAGAATAGCGCTGATCAGCTTGGTGTGTTGGTCGCGCAGCAGGTTGACAATGCCCGCCCGTTTATTGCCCGACTGCGCCATTTGATGCAGACGGGCCCGTGACGCGGCGGTCAACGCTGTCTCTGACGCGGAGAAAAAGGCCGATAGCAACAACAGAACAAAGATGGCCAGTAACAACAAGATCAGCTCTAAGTTCATGTCTCCTGTTCCCGTGTCCATTAACGTTGCAGCTCCTGTTCCAGCACCGCGATTATGTCCTCTTCCGCGATGTCACGGGTGCTGAAGGCCGCGCCGATCCCTTTCATCAGGATTAGGGTGATTTTGCCGCCGCTGATCTTCTTGTCCTGACGCATATGCGCGAGCAGTTTTTCGGCTGTCCAGTCGATGCCCGGAATGGCGGGCACGGAAACCGGCAGGCCGACTGCTTCGAAATGCGCGCGGATCCGCTTGCATTCCTGCCCGGTCAGCAGACCAAGGTGTGCTGACAACTCCGCCGCCATGATCATGCCGATGGCAACCGCCTCGCCATGATTGAGATGCGGGCCATAGCGGCTTTCCGCTTCCAGCGCATGGCCGAAAGTATGGCCAAGATTGAGCAGGGCGCGCACGCCGCCTTCGCGCTCATCCTCTGCCACAATGCGGGCTTTGGCCTTGACGCTTTGTTCGACAGCATAAATGCGTGCGGCGGCATCTCCGTCAATCACTCGGCGGCCATTCACTTCCAGCCATTCGAAGAAGCTATGATCGCCGAGCAGACCGTATTTCACCACCTCCGCATACCCGGCGAGCAGCTCCCGTTTCGGCAGGGTGTCCAGCAGGGAGATATCCGCAAGAACAAGGCGGGGTTGATAGAAGGCGCCAATCAGGTTCTTGCCCTGCGGCGCATTGATTCCGGTTTTGCCGCCGACGGAACTGTCGACCTGCGAGAGAAGAGTCGTCGGTATCTGGATAAAATCCACCCCGCGGCGCAACGTCGCCGCCGCAAAGCCGGTGAGGTCGCCGATCACCCCGCCGCCCAGCGCAATCAGCGCCTCGTCACGCTGGATGCGGGCGTCGAGAAGATCATTCATCAACTCGGCATAGGTGGCAATGCTCTTACTGCCTTCGCCGGGAGGAAAAACAAAACTCCGGCTGTCAATTGCGGCGTGATCCAGCGCATTTTTTAGGGATTGCAAATGCTGCTCCGCGACCGTTTCATCGGTGATGATGGCCACCCGCGGATTGCGCAACAGTTTTTTGATATGGGTATCGGCCGCGCCGACAAGGCCGCCTCCGATCAGAATATCATAGGAACGATCGCCGAGAGAAACGGGAACGCGAGACGGGGCCGGGCCGGAATCTGAAGAAGGGGATGTCATTTGTTTCCTGCATTTTCATGGAGGCGGCCTTCCGGCGCGCTATTCGTGAGCGCCGAAATAATCTTGTCCACGACGATTTCATGGGGGCCGTCGCCGCTGTCCACGATGATATCCGCTTCGGCATAGACCGGATAGCGTTCATTCATCAGCCGTTGCAGAATTTCTCTTGGATTGCCGGTCTTTAAAAGCGGCCTGTTATTGCGTTTCATACAGCGTTTATAAATGACATCGAGATCGGCGCGCAACCAGATTGCGCAGCCCTTGTCGGCGATCAGCCTACGGGTTTCAGGATCCATAAACGCCCCGCCGCCGGTGGCGAGAACATGACGCGGCTCGTCCAGCAGGCGGGCGATCACTTTACGCTCCCCATCCCGGAAGGCCGCTTCGCCATGCAATTCGAAAAAATCCGGAATGGTCATGTTCGATGCCGTTTCGATTTCCGTATCGGCATCGCGGAACGGCAGATTGAGCGCAGCGGCAAGACGCCGCCCGACTGAGCTTTTTCCCGCTCCCATCAATCCGACCAGTACAATGGTCCGGTTTCCATAATCAACAGCCGCAGCGGCAACGCCGTCTTCGGCCTCTGGTTTGCTTTTCATTCTGTCACTTTTCAACAACGTGCGCACGACCCGGAGCCGGGACATGGATCACAATAACTTTTCCCGAAGGTTATTGATGTAATTTGCCGAACCGTGCTAATCAATAAAGCCTGATTTTTAACATAATCGCAGCTTAGCGCTTTTAATAGCAACAGTTTTGCCCAACAAGCCCCAATTTTTGGTGATGCGTATCCGGATACAGTGATCGACAATGTCCAAATTTGCCCTTTTCCTGCTTTTTCTATTCGCCGCGCTTGTCATTGGTGGCGGTGTTTTTCTCTCCGCCTGGGACATCCCGGCGCCGTCGGTACAGGTCGAAAAGGTTATTCCGAATGACCAGTTTCCGAAATAACCGCGGCTTGCTGTTGGCCGTTCCGCTGCTGGCGGGGGGGCTGTTGATGTCTTCTGCCGCTGCCTTGGCGCAGGGCAAGCCTCTCAGTTTGGTGCCGCCGCTGGGCCAGACCACGGATGAGCGGGCAAAGGAAAGCACGGCGCCGCAGACGCAGCCGGAGCAGGATCAAAAAAATGTGATTGAGGGCCCGGGCGTAAAAGGGGCGGTTGTCATCCAGTCCCTTGGTGGCATTGATCCTGGCTCAATCGGCATCCTGACGGAAGCCAATGGCGGTTTCGGCCCCCGGATCTGGCAAGGGACGGCTCCCTCGCAGATTGTCTCGCTGTTGCGTCAGTTGCCGGTTTCCGCCGCCTCGCCGGAAATGCAGCAGCTTTTTCGTCGGCTGCTGCTGACGGCGGCAGTCATTCCAGAAGGGTTGGAGGATCCGACGGCGCTGCTGGCGCTGCGTCTGAACCGGTTGTTGGATGCGGGGCTCGTCACCGATGCGGCAGAGCTGATTGCCCGGATTCCGGCGTCCGAGATGACGCCGTCGGTTGAGCGGGTCGCAGTTGAGATTGATCTGCTGCGCGGCGCGGCAGAGGCGGCCTGCCAGCGAATCAGCGGGCGGCAGAGCGAGACAGCCGACGGTTTTTGGACGCGTGTTGATATTTTCTGCAATTTGCAGGCGGACAATCTGGCCCGTGCGGAGATTGGCCTCAACCTGCTCGATGAAGCCGCTGGTGAGGATCCGATGTTCCTCGCGTTGTTTGATCGCCTTGCGGGCGGTGCAGCCCGGTTGCCCGAAAATGACCAGACGTTGACGCCGCTGCATATCGCCATGATGAAGCAGGCCGGGATCGAGCTGTCATACTCGGTTATTGAAAATGCCGGCTATGCTTTTCTCTGGGCGTTGGCACATGATGAAAATGCAAGGCTCGATGAGCGCTTTCCGGCGGCCTACAGATCCTTCGGGGTTGGCAGCGTTCCGGCAGAGCTGCCGCGCCGCCTGATCCGGGAGGGTGCTTTCCGCGAGGAGGGCGATACGGCAGGCGAACTGGGTCATATGGCCGCACTCTACCGGGAAATGACAAGCACCACACCGGAAGTCGAAAGAAGGCGCATCGTCAGTGAGCTTTGGGCCGCCGGGGACCGCGATGGCAGCTATCTCGCAGCAGCCCGTCTTGCGGTTCCGCCGTTTCTGATGGTCTCGCCGTCCGATGAGGATGAGGAGTTTGCGATCAATGCGCTTCGCGTCTCACTTCTTACCGGCGAACAGCAGAATGCCACTGCCTGGGAACGGATGATCCGGCGCGGGTCTCTGAAGGGTGATTATGCCACCCGTGAAGCCGCGCGCATCCGCATCGCGCGCGCCAATGCCTATATGCTGATCTCCGGAATTCCGGGGATTGCGCGCTGGAACGCTGCGACATTCGAGGCGGGCGATTTCAGCCAGCCGGACGGGGGCGTTCAAAATGAAAATGCCGGGCTCTATCTTAGCATTCTTGAGGCTCTCGGCGAGAGTGTGCCCGAAACACTGTGGCGAGATGTCCTTGAGGCTGGGCAGGCTCCCCGACTCAGCACGTCAAATATTGTAATTGAAAAGAATCTTCAGGTTGCAGCGGCGGCGGATCGAGTAGGAGAGACCATTGCGCTGGCTCTCGCGGCGCTGGGGGAGGATGGACCGGCCATGGCCTCGACCCATACTCTGGCCAGTGTTCTTGCCGCGCTTCGTTCCATTGGTCTTGAGGCGGAAACGCGCCGGCTTGCGCTGGAGGCGGCTGTCTCCCGGAATCTCTGACATGTCCGCGCCGTATCTGGAAGCTTTTCTGGAGATGCTGCTGACGGAACGGGGGGCGGCGGAAAACACCCTTGCCGCCTATCGCCGGGACTTGACTGATTTTGCGGATTTTATTGCCCGGCGCGGGACCAGTCTCAAAACGGCGGGCCCGACCGATATTCAGGCGTATCTCAAGTTTCTGGATGATCTTGGCCTTAAGGCGACCACACAGGCGCGCCGCCTGAGTGCGCTCCGGCAGCTTTTCGCCTATCTGCTGGGGGAGGATATCCGCCGCGATGATCCATCGCTCAATATTGACAGCCCGCGGGCCGGGCGGCGGCTGCCGAAATATCTCAACGAGGAAGAGGTGGATCGCCTGCTGACGGCGGCAGTGGGAGAAACGGCGGAAGAAAAGAGGCTCCATGCGCTGTTGCAACTGCTATATGCCACCGGTCTGCGGGTGTCCGAACTGGTGACCCTGCCGTTTCCGGCACTGCGTGATCAGGACCGCTTTCTGATGGTGCGCGGCAAGGGAAATAAGGAACGGCTGGTTCCCGTCAACCGGACATCGAAGCAGGCATTGGAAGACTATCTGGCCATGCGGGATGGTTTCTGTCCGGAGGGGCAGCATTCAAAATGGCTGTTCCCATCGCGCGGCGGGCAGGGGCATCTTACCCGCCAGCGGCTTGGCCAGCTTCTAAAAGATCTGGCGATCCGAAGCGGTATCGATCCGGCCAAGGTTTCGCCCCATGTGCTGCGGCATGCCTTTGCAAGCCATCTGCTGGCCAACGGGGCAGACCTTCGCTCCCTGCAAAAGATGCTGGGCCATGCGGATATTTCAACAACCCAGATCTATACCCATGTCCTGCAAAAGCGCCTGATGGAGATCGTCTCGACCCATCACCCGCTGGCCTGATGCAAAATTATCAGGCGAATACTTGACTCTCTCATCCGCCTGCCGCAATTTCCACCCAATCCGACTACAACAAACCAAGAAAGTGTGACCGACATGAGCTTTACTGTTCCGGAACCCAGCGTTTCGCGCCTCAACCGTTGTGAACTTGCCGTTCCCGGCTCCAGCCCGCATATGTTCGAAAAAGCCGCAAAATCCGATGCGGATGTCATTTTCCTCGATCTGGAGGATGCTGTTGCGCCTAACGACAAGCCGAAGGCGCGCCAGAATATCATCGAGGCACTGCATGACATCGATTGGGGTGACAAGGTGATGTCGGTCCGCATCAATGGTCTGGACACGCATTTTATGTATCGTGATGTGATTGATATCCTGGAAAAGGGCGGTGAGCGTCTGGACCTGATCATGATTCCCAAGGTCGGCACAGCGTCCGACGTTTATGCCCTTGATATGCTGGCGACACAGATTGAAGCGGCCATCGGCCGCAAGAAGAAGATCGGCTTCGAGCTGATCATCGAAACCGCGCTCGGCATGCAGAATATTCACGAGATCGCCGCAGCCAGCAAGCGCAATGAAAGCCTGCATTTCGGCGTGGCCGATTATGCGGCCTCAACCAAGGCGCGGACAACCTCCATCGGCGGGCCGAACCCGCTTTACGGCGTTCTCACCGACCCGGCTGAAGATGGCTCCCGCGATTTCCACTGGGGCGACATGTGGCATTATGCCATCGCCCGCATGGTAGTGGCGGCCCGCGCCAATGGCTTGCGTCCGATCGATGGCCCGTTCGGCGACTTCTCCGATCCGGACGGCTACATTGCCCACGGTAACCGGGCGGCCATTCTCGGCTGTGAAGGCAAGTGGGCCATCCATCCGAAACAAATCCCGCTCGCCAATGACATCTTCACTCCGGCGGAGAAGGAAATCGCCAAGGCCCGCCGTATCCTTGAAGCCATGGAAAAAGCGCAGAAAGAAGGCGCCGGTGCTGTCGCCCTCGATGGTGGGCTGATCGATATTGCCTCCATCAAACAGGCGGAAGCGCTCGTCACCCAGGCCGATATTATTGCGGCGCGGACCAAAAAGTAATCCGTTCATACGGATGTCACAATTTTAATGTCTGGCGGAACGGTTCATTGACGTAGCCGTTCCGTCAATTTATTAATCAGTCCATTGATGATGTGTGGAGTCTGGACGGTTTATGAATAATTTCCTTGATTTTGAGAAGCCGATTGCTGATCTGGAAGGCAAAATCCGCGAGCTGGAAGGGCTTGAGGATGGCAGCGATATTGAGATCAAAGAGGATATTGCCAAACTCCGCCAGAAAGCCCTGCAACAGCTTGAACAGACCTATGCAAAGCTGACGCCGTGGCAGAAAACGCAAGTAGCCCGCCATGTGGACAGGCCGAAACTCAACGATATCACCGCCCGGCTCATTGACGACTTCACACCGCTTGCAGGCGATCGCGCCTTCGCCGATGACAAGGCGATTATCGGCGGCTTGGGCCGTTTCCGCGGCCGCAGCGTTGTTGTGATCGGCACCGAAAAGGGCAAGGATACGGAAACGCGCCTGCGCCATAATTTTGGCATGGCCCGTCCCGAAGGCTATCGCAAGGCGCAGCGACTGATGCAGATGGCTGACCATTTTGGCATTCCCATCCTGACCTTTATCGACACCTCCGGTGCCTATCCCGGTATCGGGGCGGAAGAACGCGGCCAGGCCGAAGCCATCGCCCGCTCAATCGAGGTATGTCTCGATGTCCGGGTGCCGATGATCGCCTCCATCGTTGGGGAGGGCGGTTCGGGCGGCGCCGTTGCACTGGCCAGCGCCAACCGGGTGCTGATGTTTGCCCATGCGGTCTATTCGGTTATCTCACCGGAAGGCTGCGCGGCCATCCTCTGGAAAACGCGCGACAAGGCGCAGGAGGCGGCCACCGCCATGCGCATCACGGCGCAGGACCTTCTGAAACTGAAGGTGATCGACCGGATCGTCGATGAACCGGTTGGCGGCGCCCAGCGCGATGTTCCGGCGGCCATCAAGGCGCTCGGCGATGCCATCGAGGAGGAACTTGTCGATCTCGCCAAGAAGGAACCCGGTGAGCTCCGTGAAGAGCGGCGGCGCAAGTTCCTTGCCATTGGACGGCTGGAGGAAAGCTAAGCTTTCCGCCTCCCTCACCCGGTAAAGGCTTTCCCCAATCCCTTGACACTTTCCTGATGGGCTGTCCAGTGACGCCCGCCGATCATGCCGCCATCCACCAGAATATCGGCGGCATTGATAAAGGTAGAGTCATCTGACGCCAGAAAAAGCGCAGCTTTTGCAATATCATCTGGGAGACCGGCGCGCTGGATCGGCTGCGCCTTTGCAAGAACCTCCCCGGCGATTTCCGCCGTATCCTCTGCCGCCTGCCCGGTCAGACCGAGCGCCTTGCCAAAAATGCCGGTTGCAATGGCGCCGGGCGAGATGCTGTTAACCCGGACATTGCTCTCCCCGAGTTCCATGGCCGCACTGCGGGTCAGCTGCAGGACAGCGGCCTTGGCGCTGGAATACACCATTGATGTGGAATAGCCCGCCAGGTGGCCCGCGATGCTGCCATTGTTGATGATGCTGCCGAAGCCCTGCTTTTTCATAATCGGCGCGGCATGCTTGATGCCGAGCAGGACCCCGCCGAACAGGAGCTGCATCGCCGCCATGGCCTTGTCAAAGTCGACCGTTTCAATGCTGCCGACTGGGGCTGGGCCGCCGGCATTGTTGAAAAGACAGTCGAGACGGCCGAACTTCTCGGCGGCGCCAAGGATCAGCGATTGCATATCCGCCTCCACACTGGCATCCGCGCGAACGAAATGCACCCTGTCTCCCAGATTATCGGCAATTTTTCTGCCCTCGGTTTCCCGGCGGCCGGAGAAGACGACAATCGCGCCCTCATTCGCAAATATCTCGACCGTCCTGAGGCCGATCCCGCTGGTTCCGCCCGTGATAACCGTAACCTTTCCCTGTAGCCGCGCCATCGCTCAATCCTCCCTTTTATGTTATTGCTGCTCAACTATAGCAAGATCGTGACGGGTGCGAATACGGCATTTGTCAAATTCCTTCCCGGATTAACTTCCCTATTCGGAAAATTTGACTAAACTGGCGCCTGTAACGGAAGGGGGAAGGGCTCGCGTGCTCTATCATGGCATTATCATTATCGCCTATGCGCTGACGGCTGTCGTTATTGCGGTGCAGGCGCCCCAGTATGTGGCGGGGCTTGATCCCATCATTGGATACTGGGCGGGTGGCGTGTTCTTCCTGTTGTGCGCGCTGGTGCATGATTTTATCATGCGGCATGTGGAGCGGGCCCGGTTTCAACGGGATCTGTTGAAAATGCGCAGTGATCTCGACATGGCCGAATCCGGTCTGGACCGTTTTGACAATATCCTGGGCAAGCTGGCGGGCAAGGATGGCAATATTGAAAGCTTCGCCTCCGAAATGCAGATACTCCGCCGTCTTCTGAGGCAGCTATCGAATGAAAAGCAGCCAGAAGACGCGACCTCCCAAGCTGCCGGGGAAGAAGAGGAAATTGTCCTTTCCGAGGATGAGGAAATCGCCGAACAGATGGTGGCGGATGAAGATGTAGCGGATGATGATGCGGAAGCGATACAGCCGCTTGATGATGAAATTCTCGAAATCGTCCGCGCGGGTCTTCAGGAAAACAAGGTTGACCTGTATTTGCAGCCGATCGTCCGGCTGCCGCAGCGGCGGACATTGTTCTATGAGGCCTTTTCGCGCATTCGTGGCCCGCGGGGAGAAGTTATCACTCCTGGCCAATATCTCAAGGTAGCGGAAAGCACGGGTCTGATCAGTACCATTGACAACCTGTTGTTGATCCGTTGTGTGCAGCTTATCCGCCGGGTGCGTCAGCGCAACGTGGATATCGGCTTTTTCGTGAATGTGTCGGCGCGGACGCTGAATGATACGGCTTTTTTCCGCCAGTTTATCGAATTTCTTGATGAAAACCGGGATCTGGCGGAAAGCCTGATCCTTGAATTTGCGCAGGAAGATATCGAAAATGCCTCTGATGTGGTTGAGACGGGCCTCAAAACACTGGCGCGGATGGGGTTCACCTTTTCAGTTGACCATGTGCATCGGCTGGATTTCGATTTTGCGGTACTCGGCAAGCGGAATTTCCGTTATCTCAAGGTTGCGGCGGTCGAATTATTGCCCGGACGGCCCGGCCTGCCCATGGATATTCATCCCGATGATCTGCGGGAAGCCCTCCATCGCGAGAATATAGAGCTGATTGCCAGCATGGTGGAGGATGAGGATACCGTGATCGGCCTGCTCGATGTTGAAGTGGGTTTTGGTCAGGGGTATCTCTTCGGGGTACCGCGCCCGCCGCAATCCGTCAACTAACAGGTTTTTCAAATGACTTTTACGATTATCCCAGGCCTTCGGGCCGTCGCATCGGATTATGATGCCTTTATTCTCGATCTGTGGGGGGTGGTGCATAATGGCAAGCAGCCCTATCCCGGCGCGCTAGATTGTATGGCGCGGCTCCGGGAGGGGGGGCGGCAGATCATTCTCGTTTCCAATGCGCCGCGCACCAATAATTTTGTGATCAGCTTTCTGGAAGGGCTGGGCGTTGCCCGCGACCGGTATGATCATATCCTGACTTCTGGCGACCTGACACGTCAGGCGCTGGAAATGCGCGATCATCCGTTCCTGAAGGACAGGGGCAGGGCCTTTTACCAGATCGGCGCCAGCCGCGATAAGGGGCTGGAAGACGGACTTGAGTATGCCCGCGTTTTTGATGTGTCCGCAGCGGATTTTCTGATCTGTACGGGGCTGGTCAATGACGAGACGGAAACGCCGGAGGCGTATCGCGAACTCCTCGGCAAAGCGCTTGCCCATGACCTGCCGATGCTCTGCGCTAATCCTGATCTGACTGTCATGCGCGGGGATGCCTCCATTTACTGTGCCGGGGCGATCGCCGCGCTTTATGCGGAGATGGGCGGACGGGTTGAATTATTCGGAAAACCCTATCTGGAAGTATATCGGCAGGCGATGGCCCGGCTCGCGATCAGCGATCCCGCGCGTATCCTTGCCGTCGGGGACAGCATGCGGACCGATATCAAAGGCGCAGCCAGCGCCGGGATCGACAGTATCCTGGTAAGCGGCGGCATTCACGCGGATGAATGGGGCCTCCAGGGTGGCGCGTTGCCGAGTGCGGCGCAAGTGGCCTCTGTCGTTGGCGAATATGCCTTTTCACCGCGTTACGTGACGGGCCATATGATCTGGTAGGCCGATCGGCCCTTGCGATGGGTGTTAGCTCACTCAGTCGAAAAGAGCGTCGATCTCATCCTGCGCCTTGCTGCGGTCCGCGTCGGCATCCGTCTTCTTTTTTTCGGTTGCCTTGGCGTCCCCCGCAGCGGGGGGTTCGATATCGAAAAGCGAGTCGATTTCCTCTTGATTCACTCCTTCGCCGTCCAGCGCCGGCCCGTTCAGCAGGGCGGCTTCATCATTTGTCGCGTCGGCATTTTCGGCGTCAGCGGCGGCAGCATTGTCGACATGATGCCCCCAGGCCTTGGTCAATCGGGCGAGATATTCTTCAATATAGTTGAGTGTGGAAACCACTTTGCTGATCCGCTGCCCCGTAATATCCTGAAAGGAGCAGGCCTCGAAAATCGCCATGCAGGCGTCATTGACCACATCCGGCTCGGTCACACGGGCGGACATGATCATTTCGGTAGCGCTCATGATCTGGTTTGTGGCGGCTTCCGTTGCCTCGACAATCGCGTCGAGTTCCTTTCCGGCGCGGGGAAGCTTCTCCTGTTTCAGATCATTGGGCCTGATTTGTGCGATTTCGGACCGCGCCGCCATAATGAAATTGGCGAGGTCCTGACAATCCTGATGAAGCGTCGCAATCTGCCGCCTCAGACGAAGGATTTCCTCCGTTTCGGACATTAGAACTCACCCAGGACCGCAGTGATTTTCGACTTCAGTGTGGCCGCATTGAACGGCTTCACGATGTAGTTGTTAACTCCGGCCTGCTTTGCGGCAATCACGTTATCCGTTTTGGATTCGGCCGTGATCATGATGAAAGGCGTTGCTTTCAGTGTATCATCGGCGCGTACTTCTTTCAGAAGCTGGTAACCGGTCATCGGTTCCATGTTCCAGTCGGAGATGACAAGGCCGTATTTTTTGGTGCGCATCTTGGTCAGCGCAGCTGATCCGTCGGCGGCTTCATCAACAACGTTGAAGCCGAGCTGTTTGAGGAGGTTGCGAATGATCCTCAGCATGGTTTTGTAATCGTCGACGATCAAAATCGGCATATTCATATCAACAGCCATGGAAACCCTCTTGTCAATTCTTGACACCCCGCACTCGCGGGATGCGAAATATATGGAAACGAACCCGTAAGGTAGCGGGTGAAGTTGAAAAAATGGTTAATCGATCGATGTTTTGACAAAAGGAAGAGGCATGAGGCGTCCAAGGTGATAGATTCTCTCCGCAGCCCTTGCGGGGAGGCGGTTTTTCCTTCTATATAACCCGGCCGATTCCCGATAGAAAGAACAGGATAACAATGTCAGTATATGAAGAATTGCACGGATATTTCCTGGAAGATCTCAAGATTGGTATGACGGCGGTCTATGCCAAGACCATAACCGAGGCGGATATTCTCCTCTATGCCGGGGTTTCCGGGGACACCAATCCGGTGCATCTGAATGCCGAGTTTGCCGAAAAGACGATTTTCAAGGAGCGGATTGCCCATGGCATGCTGTCCGCGGGATTGCTGTCGACCCTATTCGGCACCAAGCTTCCCGGACCCGGCGCGATCTATATGAACCAGAGCCTGAATTTCAAGGCGCCGGTCTGTATCGGCGATACGGTGGTTGCCCGCGTGACGCTTAAAGAGATCAATGGCAAAAGAGTGACATTCGACTGCGCCTGTACGATCGACGAGACGGTTGTGCTGGATGGCGAGGCGACTTTGATGGTATCCCGGCGTCCGTAAGGGGACCGGAAGAGACGGATTTAAAGTGATGCAGATAGTGCGAGATTATCACGATGTGCCGCAAGGATGCCGGGGGCTGGTTCTGGCCATCGGAAATTTCGACGGGGTTCATCGGGGCCATCAGGCGGTCATCGGTGAGGCGCAGAAAATTGCGGCCCGCCTCAAGGTTCCGTCCGGTGTCATGACCTTCGAGCCGCATTCGCGGGAGTTTTTTGCGCCGGACGCGCCGCCCTTTCGCCTGTCCACAATGGAGACGAAGGCCGCGCATCTGAAATGGCTCGGCGTTGATGTCATGGCGGCGCTGAAATTCGATCTGGAATTCTCGCAGAAATCAGCGGAAGAATTTGTCCGGGATGTTCTTGTCGAAGGATATAACGTTGCCCATGTGGTTGTCGGCTATGATTTCATTTTCGGACACAAACGGCAGGGAACGACCGTTGTCCTGGCCGAGCTGGCCCGGAAATACGGGTTCGGGGTAACGGTGGTTGAGCCGGTCGGGGAGGAGACTGTTATCTTTTCTTCAACGGCAATTCGCGACTGCCTGAAGGCGGGAGAGCCGAGAAAAGCGGCGTCATTGCTGGGGCATTGGTGGGAAGTGGAAGGTCCCGTCGTTGGCGGTGATAAGCGCGGACGCACCATTGGCTTCCCGACCGCCAATATCCCACTTGTCGGATATCATTATCCCAAGCTTGGCGTCTATGCCGTTCGTATCGGCCTGCATCACGGATCGCATGTGGACTGGATCGACGGGGTCGCCAATTTCGGCATGCGGCCGACGTTTGATAAACAGGATGTCCTGCTCGAAGTGCATTTGCTCGACTGGACAGGAGATCTTTACGGTCAGAGCTTGCGGGTTGCCTTCGTCGATTACATCCGGCCCGAAATGAAATTCAACGGCGTTGAGGAGCTGACAGCGCAGATCGCAAAGGATGCCGACAAAGCGCGGGACATTCTCGCGCGCCCCGAAAATGCGCAAATGCGCTACGCCGACAAGAAAGTCCCCAATTAGGCAGTTTTTTGCGGGATGGCCGCATGATTTCTCGACAGAGGTTGGGGGAGTTGATAAAACACCTGCCATGAATAAATTCTGGGTTTGCGGTACCGGGTTACCGGGATGCCTCATCATTGGCGGTCGAATTAGCGGCCCGGCCTTTATTGAATAAGGCCGGGTATGAGAGGTTTGTACCTGCTGATCAGGGAAAGCCCCGGAAATCTGGCGATCTCCCGCCGGTTAATCATTCACCATTCAAGTTACTGTTAGGATCAGTTCGCTGCGATGAGCACTGACTATAAATCGACAATTTTTCTACCCCGTACCGATTTCCCCATGAAGGCGGGCTTGCCGGCGAAAGAGCCGGGGCTGCTGGACCGCTGGGAGGAAATGGATTTGTTCCGTCTTCAGCGGGAACAATCGAAAGAACGCGAAAAATTCATTCTTCATGATGGCCCCCCTTACGCCAATGGCAATCTGCATATCGGCCATGCCATGAACAAGATCCTGAAGGATGTCATCAGCCGGTCGCAGCAGATGATGGGCAAGAATGCGCATTATGTGCCCGGCTGGGACTGTCACGGATTGCCGATCGAATGGAAGATCGAAGAAAAATACCGCGCCGCGGGCAAGGATAAGGATACGGTGCCGATTGTGGAATTCCGCAAGGAATGCCGCGATTTTGCCGCTCACTGGGTCGGCGTGCAGAAAGAGGAATTCAAGCGCCTTGGCGTGATCGGCGACTGGGAGCGCCCCTATACGACCATGAGCTTCGATGCTGAAGCGCAGATTGTGCGGGAGCTTCTGAAATTCCTGATGAATGGCGGCCTTTATCGCGGCTCGAAGCCGGTTATGTGGTCGCCCGTTGAAAAGACGGCGCTGGCGGAAGCCGAGCTTGAATATCATGATCACACGTCAACCACCATCCATGTCCGCTTCCCGGTGAAATCCGGGCCAGAGGAATTCATGGGCGGCTCCATCGTTATCTGGACGACCACCCCCTGGACGATGCCCGGCAACCGCGCCATCGCCTATGGCCCGGAAATGGATTATGTCGGTATCCGGGTTACGGAGGTGAATGAAGGTTCGCTGGCCGTTGCAGGGGAGACCCTGTTTGTTGCGGCCGAACTTCTGGAGGAGGTAAAGAAGGAAGCCGGGATCACGGAGGCGGAGATCGTCTGGCGCGGCAAGGGCGATGCTTTCAAGGGCGTTGTCTGCCGGCATCCGTTCCACGGCCATGGCTATGATTTCGACGTGCCGCTTGTCGATGGCGATCATGTGACGGTGGAAGCCGGTACGGGATTTGTCCATACCGCGCCGGGGCACGGGCAGGAGGACTATGAAGTAGGCCTCGTGCATGGTCTTGAGGTGCCCCATACCGTGGATGAGGACGGGACCTTCTATGCCCATGTGCCGATCTTTGCCGGTCAGCATGTCTATAAATGCAACGAAGGCGTTGCCGATGAATTGCAGAAGGTCGGGGCCCTGCTCAAACGGGGCAAGCTGGTGCATTCCTACCCGCATTCCTGGCGGTCGAAGGCGCCGCTGATCTTTCGCAATACAAGCCAGTGGTTCATCTCCATGGAGACGAACAATCTGCGCGCGAAGGCGCTGAAGGCCATCGATGAGACGAAATGGTATCCCGCGTCGGGCCGCAATCGCATCCATGCGATGATCGCGAACCGCCCCGATTGGGTGCTGTCCCGTCAGCGGGCATGGGGCGTGCCGATCACCGTTTTCACACATAAGGAATCGGGCGAGTTGCTGCGTGATGAGGACGTGAACAAACGCATCGCCGATATCATGGAGGAGGAGGGTTCCGACGCCTGGTTCGAATCACCCGCCGCGCGCTTCCTCGGGGAAAAATACAATCCCGATGACTATGACATGGCCATGGACATTCTCGATGTCTGGTTTGATTCCGGCAGCACGCACGCCTTCACGCTGGAGGCGCGCCCCGAACTGCAATGGCCGGCATCGCTCTATCTCGAAGGGACGGACCAGCATCGCGGCTGGTTCCATTCCTCGCTGCTGGAATCCTGCGGCACCCGCGGCCGGGCGCCGTATGAGGCCGTTCTGACCCATGGGTTCGTCATGGACGGGCAGGGGCGTAAGATGTCGAAATCCCTCGGCAATGTGGTCGCGCCGCAAAAGGTGATCGAACAGAATGGCGCGGATATCCTGCGCCTCTGGGTCGTCGCCTCCGATTATTCGGAAGATATGCGTATTGGCGATGAAATCGTCAAAGGGCAGGTGGACAGCTATCGCCGCCTGCGTAACACGCTGCGCTTTATCCTCGGTAATCTGGAAGGTTGGGACGAAGCGGAGCGGATTACGGTTGACGAAATGCCAGAGCTGGAACGCTGGGTGCTGCACCGGCTGTCGGAGCTTGACGCGTTGATCCGGGAAAATTGCAACCGGTTTGAGTTCAGCCGTGTCTTTACGGCGATCCATAACTTCTGCACGCTGGAACTGTCGGCCTTTTATTTCGATATCCGCAAAGATGTTCTGTATTGCGATGGCGCAATGGACATCCGCCGCCGGGCGGCACGCACCGTACTTGATCATCTGTTCCATTGTCTGACGGCGTGGCTTGCGCCGATGCTGGTCTTTACGGCGGAGGAAACCTGGCTGACCCGTTTTCCAGGAGAGGACAGCAGTGTTCATCTGCGACTTTTTCCAGAAATTCCGACGGAATGGCGTAGTCCAGCCTTACAGGCGCGCTGGTCCAAGGTGCGCAGCTTTCGCCGTGTCGTGACGGGCGCACTGGAGGTTGAACGACGGGAGAAGCGGATCGGCGCGAGCCTTCAGGCGGCCCCGACGGTTTATATCAGCGAAGAATATATTCCTTTCCTCAACGGGCTCGATCTCGCCGATCTCTGCATCACCTCCGGCGTTCATCTATCAACGGATCCGGCGCCGGAAGGCGCTTTCACGCTGGAAGATGTGAAGGGGGTTGCCGTCGTCCCCGCTCTTGCGGAAGGCGAGAAATGTCAGCGCTGCTGGAAAATTCTCGATGAGGTCGGAACTCACGAGAAATATGACGATCTTTGTCATCGCTGCGCCGATGTGGTGAGCAACCTACCGATACAGGTTGAGGCGTAAAATGATGATGCGCCTCGGCCTTGTCATAGCGGCGATCATCCTATCAGTCGATCAGCTCAGCAAGGTATATCTGATTGATCTGATGCAGCGCTATCCCGGCGGGATCGAGGTGACATCCTTTTTCAACATCGTCATGGTCTGGAACCGGGGCGTCAGTTTTGGCCTGTTTGCCGAAAATGACATGCGCTGGATTCTGGTTGCGGTGACGGCGGCCATTTCCGTCTTTATGTTCCTCTGGCTTAAAAAAGCCACAAACCGGCTGTTGGCTGTTGGTCTGGGGCTGGTGCTCGGCGGGGCAATCGGCAATATCATCGACCGAGTCCGGCTGGGAGCTGTCGCCGACTTTTTTGATTTTGATCTGATTTTCATGCGCTGGCCGGCATTTAATGTCGCTGATATGGCAATTGTTATCGGTGTCATCGTGCTGTTGCTTGAAAACTTGTTTCACGGACGCAAGTCGGATAAAATATCGTCATGAGGGAAGGCTTGAAGAAAATGCGTCACGGCAGCTTGCTAACCGGTTTTATTCTGCTTATCGCTTTTGCATTGACAGGATGCGAAGGGACGAAGCAGGCGTTGGGTATCGGCGGCAAGAAAGCGCCGGATGAATTTACAGTCATCACCAAAGCGCCGCTGATCATCCCGCCGGATTTCTCGCTGCGGCCACCCGCTCCCGGTCAAAAGGGACCGCAGGACATGCTGGCTGAAAATAGTGCAAAGGCGGCGCTACTTGGGGGTGCGCAGAATACGACGCCGGTCACCCATTCGGAAGCCGTTGCCGCGGGCGTTTCAACCGGGGAACTTGCCCTCCTTCGTCAGGCCGGAGCGGAGAATGCGGATCCGGGTATTCGGGAGATCGTCAATACGGAAACCGCCATCCTGGCCGAAAATGACGCGACTTTCCTGGAGAAAATCATGTTCTGGCAGGAACAGCCGCCATTTGGTACGGTCGTTGATCCTGCTCAGGAAAAGAAACGACTGCAGGAAAATGCTGCCCTTGGCGAGACACCGGGTGCGGGAGCGGAAACCCCAACAATTGAGCGGAAGAAGCGCGCTCTTCTGCAAGGGCTGTTCAACTGACAGCCCGCCATGACAGTCCGAAACGTCTATACACTTTCCATATGACATAAAATTGTCCGGCTCCAGCCTTGTAATGTGTCGGTATCGGCCTTTTATTTGTATAGAACCGTTGATTAAGACCGGAGGTCGCCGATGGGCCCATTACGATCATCTTATGCTGTTGCCCTGACTTTCTGTCTATTCCTGACCGGATTTGCCGCAAATGTGCAGGCAACTGATGACATTCCCACCCTGTTCGACCCAAAAGTAAAGACGCTGGATAACGGGCTTGAGGTGGTCGTTCTTGAGGATCACCGCGCGCCGATTGTCACCCATATGGTCTGGTACAAGATCGGCGCGGCGGATGAAAAACCGCTCAAATCCGGGATCGCGCATTTTCTTGAGCATCTGATGTTCAAAGGGACCAAAACGCTGGCGCCGGGCGAATTCTCCGCCATTGTCGCGAAGAACGGCGGGCAGGAAAATGCCTTCACCTCCTATGACTATACCGCCTATTTCCAGAATGTGAGCGTGGACAAGCTGCCTCTCTTCATGGAGATGGAGGCCGATCGGATGCAGAATCTGCAACTGACGGATGACGTCGTTGCGCCGGAGCTGAAAGTCGTGCTCGAGGAACGTTCGCAGCGGACAGATAACACGCCGGGTGGACAGTTTTCTGAGCAGTTCAGCGCCGCGCAGTATCTCGCGCATCCCTACGGCACCCCGATCATCGGCTGGCGACACGAGATTGAAGGTTTGACCACACAGGATGCGCTGGACTGGTACAACACATATTATGCGCCGAACAACGCCATTCTGATTGTGGCGGGGGATGTGACGGCGGGTGACGTTTTCGCGCTGGCGGAGAAATATTATGGCCCCATTCCGGCCAAGGAAATCCCGTCGCGCGAACGGGTGCAGGAGCCGCCGCAGCTCGCGAAACGGGTTGTTGAAATGTCCGACAGCCGGGTGCGTCAGCCGAGCTGGCGGCAGAGTTACCTAGGCCCCATCAGCCGACAGGCAGACCCTGTACAGCTGCGCGCGCTTGAGGTGTTGAGCCAGATCCTGGGCGGCGGCGTCACCAGCCGCCTGTATGATCAGCTTGTTGTCGATCAAAGAATTGCGACGAGCGCGGGGGCCTATTTCAATTCCGGTGCCTATGACAATACCAGCTTCATGCTGTATGGCAGCCCGACGCCCGATCACAGCCTTGATGAGGTGGAGGCCGCCGTTCAGACGATCATTCACGATGTGATGGCGAATGGGGTTACGGAAAAGGAGCTCACGCGCGCGAAAAAACAGATGCTCGCCGATGCCATCTATGCGCGCGACAGCATGCAGGGCGCGGCCAATATTTTCGGCGCGGCGCTCGCAAGCGGGGAGAGCATCGAGAATATCGTCAGCTGGCCGAAACAGATTTCGCAGGTGAGTGCAGAAGATGTCAAGGCGGCGGCGACCATGATTTTTGACGAACGGGAGTCCGTTGTCGGCCGATTACTGCCGGAACAGCCGAATGAATAGGGAAAAAGCCATGTCCAGTTTCAGTCGTTCGGTTTCCATCCTGTCCTTTTCGCTTATCCTCATATTCTTTGCCTTCTCCGCAAAAGCAGTGGAGATCAAGGAGGTGGTTAGCCCTGGCGGGATAAAGGCGTGGCTGGTGGAGGAATCCTCCATCCCCATCGTCAGCCTGAATGTTGCCTGGCGGGGCGGGGCGAGCCGCGATCCGGCCGACAAGGCGGGACTTGCCTATCTGGCAGCGTCGACCATGGATGAAGGGGCAGCGGATCTTGTCGGCAAGGCGTTTCAGGAGCGACTTTCCGATCTTGCCATCCAGCTTGGATTTGATGCGAGCCGGGACAGCTTTTCCGGCGAACTCAAAACGCTGAGCGAAAATACAGAGGAGGCTTTTCGCCTGTTCGGCCTTGCCATTAGTGAGCCACGCTTCGATGAAGAGCCGGTCGAACGTATTCGCGGGCAAATTCTTGCGTCCCTCAATCGCAAACTTTCCGACCCCAGCAGCCTCGCAAGCCGCGCCTGGTTCCGTCTGGCGTTCGGAGATCATCCCTACAGCCAGCCCGTTGAGGGAACGATTGAAACCATGAGCGAGATTACGCGGGCCGACCTTGGTGAATTTGCCCGCACGCATCTCGGCCGGGATAACATGCTGATCGGCGTGGTGGGGGACATTACGGCGGCGGAACTTGCACCGCTCCTTGACAGGAACTTCGGCGGCCTTACCGATACGGCGTCGGCAAAGGCGGTTCCCGAGACGCAGCCCCTGCCGGAAGCCGCCATTGAAATCATCCCCGAAGATATTCCGCAAAGTGTCGTTATCTTTGGCGGGGAAGGCGTAAAGCGCGATGATCCCGATTACTACGCGGCCTATGTGTTCAATTATATCTTCGGTGGAGGGACGTTTGAATCGCGCCTGACCGAAGAAATCCGGGAAAAGCGCGGCCTTGTCTACGGCGTCTACAGCTATCTCTATCCCATGCAGTCCGCGGGACTGATGATGGGGCGGCTGGCAACCAGCAATGCCTCGGTGAAAGAGGCGCTGGATCTGGTGCAGCAGGAGATCAGCCGCATGCGCAGCGCGGATGTCAGCGCGGATGAACTCAGCGCGGCCAAGACCTATATCAATGGCTCCTTTGCGCTGGGACTTGCAACCAATGACCGCATTGCCGATATTCTTGTGGCCATGCAATACAGCAATCTGCCCGTCAGCTATCTGGAGGAGCGTGCGGCCCTGATCAACGCCGTGACGGCAGATGATATCAAGCGTGTGGCCAATCGGCTGCTGGACCCTGACAAGCTGATCGTGGTTGTTGCGGGTAAGCCGGACAATCTGGAGCCGGTTGGCGCGGGTATTCAAAAGAATTGATCGCTGACCCTAGGCCCGGGAAGGGGTTTTTGTTAAGGTCGGCGGAACGAGTTCCATCGGGGTCATCATGACTTTAAGACGCCTGCCAGAAAATATCGTCAACCAGATTGCCGCCGGTGAAGTGGTCGAAAGACCGGCCTCCGCCGTCAAGGAACTGGTGGAGAATGCCATTGATGCCGGAGCGAGCCGCATTGATGTGGTGATGCGCGATGGTGGCCGCTCTCTGATAACGGTGACGGATAATGGCAGCGGTATGAGCCGGGAAGAGCTGGCGCTTTGTTTCGAGCGGCATGCGACATCAAAACTCCCTGATGATGATCTGGTGTTTATCCGCAACCTCGGTTTCAGGGGGGAGGCAATCCCGTCTATCGCCTCGGTCAGCCGTATGCGCATCACAACCCGGCAGGAAGGGGCGGAAAATGCCTGGGCCCTTTCCGTTGAAGGGGGGCGGCGGGGCGAGGTGGAACCGGATAGCGGCGCGCGCGGGACGCGGGTTGAGGTGCGCGATATTTTCTTTGCAACCCCTGCGCGGCTCAAGTTTCTCAAGACGGAACGGTCGGAATTTGGCGCAGCCCTTGACGTGGTGCGCCGCCTCGCCATGGCGTTTCCATCCATTTCCTTTACCTTCGCAGATGATAATCGGGTGGCCCTCCGGGTAAACGGGGCGGAGGGGGATCTTTTCGATGGCTGGCTCAATCGTCTTGGCGCTATTATGGGGCGCGATTTCTCAGATAACGCCATGCGGATTGAAGCGGAACGGGACGGGGTGAAGCTTGCCGGTTTTGCCGGAGTGCCGACATTCAGCCGCGGTAATGCGGAAATGCAGTTCATGTTTGTGAATGGCCGTCCGGTGCGTGACAAGCTGTTTACCGGCGCGGTGCGGGGCGCCTATATGGACCTGCTGGCGCGTAACCGTCACCCGCTGCTGGCGTTGTTCTTGGAAGTGCCGCCTGATGAGGTCGATGTGAATGTGCATCCGGCAAAGGCGGAAGTGCGCTTTCGTGATTCCGGCGGTGTGCGGGGGCTGATTGTCGGCGCCCTTCGCAATGCGCTGGCAGAGCATGGTCATCGCGCTTCCTCGACCATTTCGGGGCAGGCCTTGGGCGCGTTCCGTTCCGATACGAATGCGCTTCCCTTGCAGATGCAGCCCCGTCCGGCGACAAGCTGGAACCGATGGGCAGAAATAGAAAACCCACGCCCTTCTTCCGGCCTTGCGGAGCAGGCGGCGGAATTTCAGTCCCCACTGCCTCAGCAATCCGCGCCCATGGCGCGGGGATATGAGCTGTCATCGGTAGATGCTCCCACGGTGCAGGGGCGCCCCCTCGAACAATTTCCTCTTGGCGCCGCCCGCAGCCAGCTTCACGAAACCTATATCGTGGCGCAGACGGACCGCGGCATGGTGCTGGTGGATCAGCATGCGGCGCATGAACGGCTGGTCATGGAGCGGATGAAGCGTCAGCTTGCCGAAAAGAGCGTGGCACGTCAGATGTTGCTGTTGCCCGAAGTCGTGGAACTTGATGAGCTCTCTGCCAGCCGCCTTGCCGAGCGGGCGGAAGAACTGGCTGAAATGGGGCTGGTGCTGGAGGCGTTCGGCGTCGGCGCCATTGTAGTTCGCGAAACTCCGGCCATGCTGGGTGAATGCAATGTGAAGGGGCTGGTGCAGGACCTTGCCGATGATCTGGCGGAGCTGGATACCGCGCTTTCCCTCAAGGATCGACTTGACGATGTCTGTGCGACCATGGCCTGTCATGGTTCCGTCCGGGCCGGGCGACGGCTCAGCATCGAAGAGATGAATGCCCTCTTGCGTGAAATGGAAGCCACCCCGCATAGCGGGCAGTGCAATCATGGCCGCCCGACCTATGTGGAACTACAACTCGGCGATATTGAAAAACTCTTCGGACGCCGGTAAAAGCAACCTCCATAGTTTTTCAGCCGGATGACGCCTGGGTGCCACGAGATATGCATAAATTTGATGTGGTGATTGTGGGCGGCGGCGCGGCCGGGTTGATGTGTGCGATTGAGGCAGGCAAACGCGGCCGACAGGTTCTGCTTCTTGAAAAGGCGGAAAAATGCGGGCAGAAAATTCTTATCTCCGGCGGGGGACGCTGCAACTTCACAAACCTTCATGCCGGGCCGGACCGCTTCATCTCCGATAATGCCCATTATTGCAAATCGGCGCTTCGACAATATACGCAGCAGGACTTCATCGCCCTGGTCGAGCGGCACGGGATTGCCTGGCATGAAAAGAAGCTGGGGCAGCTTTTCTGTGATAAGAGTGCGCGCGATATTGTCACCTTGTTGGAGACGGAGTGTGAACAGCAGGGCGTTGTCATCTGGCGGGGCACCGGCGCGGACAGAATAGTCGAGGAGGCGACGGGCTTTCTCGTTATGGCGGGCGAACGGCAGATGAGGGCGGAGAGTGTGGTGATTGCCACCGGCGGGCTCTCCATTCCGAAGCTTGGCGCCAATGATTTTGCCTATCGGGTGGCGAAGCATTTTAACCTGCCCCTATCGTCCCCTCGCCCGGGGCTTGTCCCGCTCACCTTCGGGGAGGAGGACAAGCGGCGTTTTGCCAATCTGTCCGGTGTCTCCGCGGATGTTGATATTCGCTTTCACAAGCGGGTGTTCCGTGAGAATCTGCTGTTTACCCATCGCGGGTTGAGCGGTCCGGCCATCTTACAGATTTCTTCTTACTGGCAGGCGGGAGAGGCCATTGAAATTGACTTCCTGCCCGATCTCAACCTTGAAAGCCTGCTGAAGGACGCACGCCGCACGCAGCCGAAGCTGAAGATTGCGACGCTTCTGAAAGAGCATCTGGCGAACCGGCTGGTGGAAGCATTGCTGGCAGGTTTTAATGACCTGCCGGAAGTTGGAAACTGCTCTGACCGGCTGATATCGAAACTTATAAATAATATTAAACTGGTTAAAATATATCCAACGGGAACAGAAGGTTATGCCAAGGCAGAGGTAACGGTTGGCGGGGTCAGCACGGCCGCGCTTAATTCCAAAAGCATGGAATGCCGGGGAGTGCCGGGCCTTTTCTTCATTGGCGAGGCGGTTGATGTCACGGGCTTTCTTGGCGGGTATAATTTCCAGTGGGCTTGGTCGTCGGGCTATGTGGCGGGGCAGTATGCCTGAGCGAATGACAGAAGATGACTGGTGCGCATTGCTGCCGGAGCTTACTATTGGCGCAGGAGGAGAGGTGACGGAAATCCCGTTCGATCCGGATCGGCTCTCATCTCTCTCCCGTTCCCTGTGGGAAAAAGGATATATTGCCGTTCCTCCCGTCTTTTCTGAAGACGAACTGAGACCGTTGCGGCAGGGGATGCTGCGCCTGTCCGAATTGGCCATTCCTCCCGTCTATATCTATCTGTATGACGAGCCCTGGCAGTTATTTGCGCGGCTGGGTGAAATGCTGCGGCATTTTCTGGGGGAGGAATATGCCATCCTTCCAAATCTCTGGGCCTGGCACTTGTCAAAGGCAGGAGAGACGGGATGGCCCCTGCACCGCGACTGCAATGCGGAGACAGTCTTTGGTGAGGGGGAGGATGCCATTCTGATGAGCCTTTCCCTCTGGCTGCCGCTCACCGATGTGGAGGAGGAAAACGGCTGCATGTATGTGCTGCCAAGGGATGAAGAGAGAGAAGTGCCGTTGCCCGCAAAAGCCGGAAGCGTCCTCGGCTGGCGGCAGGACCTGTATCACCGGGGCGGAACATATGGCGATAATGCCCGCAATCCACGGATGAGCCTGTCATTCGAATTTCAAAACTGCGCGTTTGATCCGCTGGCGGAACCGCTGATTGACCCGCGCCGTCTTCCGGATTTTCCGCAGCGTCTCAATATTATTCAGGCGCAGTTTGCGAAGTATCGTCATATTGATCCGGCACTTGCCTGAGGAAAACCAGCCGCGCCGCGCCATAATGCCTGTCTTTGAGGGTTTCGAAGCCATCCGGCTGCAAAAAGGCGGCTTTCTTTGGAAGCTCCATGACAATAACTGTTGAGGGAGCCAGCCAGCCATTTTCCTGAAGCGCCTGCAAGGTCGGCAGCGCCAGCCCTTCCCCATAAGGCGGGTCCATGAGAACAAGGTCATAGAGTGCACCCGGCTTGCCGGGGGTGAGGACGTTGCGGTTCAGCACATCACTGTTCCGCAGATATCCCATCTCTCTGATATTGGTGCGGATGATGCTGAGGCTGTCGGGGTGATTATCCATGAAAGTGACATGTCCCGCCCCGCGCGAGAGCGCCTCAAGCCCCAGCGCACCGGTGCCGGCGCAAACATCCAGTACGCGCGCGCCTTGCGGCAGGGGGCCGTGATCCGTTCTCATATCACTGTCATGGGCGAGAATGTTGAACAGGGCTTCGCGGGTGCGATCCGCGGTAGGTCGAATGCGCTTGTCCTGGGGCAGCAGGAGTTTCTTGCCCCTTTTGCTGCCGCCGACAATGCGCATCAGCTTTTATTGCTTCTTGCGGGACGGGCACGCAAGGTTGGCCGCTTGCTGGACGGACCGGTCGATCGGGCCGTTTTCCCGGAAGGGGCGGGCGGCGCTTTTCTGCTACCTGTTGTCTGCCTTGACGCAGCGGGACGGCCTTTGCTACGGATGCCACGGGGCGGCCGCTGGCCTTTCACCGGCGGTTCGGCCTCATCGTCCTCGAATTTGGCGACACCCATCTGATCGCGGAGGATCTTGGATTTTACTTCATCCACGGCGCCCGCCGGTAGATCGCCAAGCTGGAGCGGGCCGTAGGAAACGCGGATCAGCCGCGTGACCTGATAGCCGAGATGTTCCATTACCTTTCTGACTTCGCGGTTTTTACCTTCCCGGAAGGACAGGGTCAGCCAGCTGTTGGCGCCTTTCGTGCTGTCAATCGTGCCGTCGATAGAGCCATATTTAATGCCATCGATTGTCAGCCCCTTGGCCAGCTTCTGCATGTCCGCCTCTTTAGGGTGACCATGAACGCGGACACGGTACTTCCGTTTCCATCCGGTGGCAGGCAGTTCCAGCTTGCGCGCCAGCTCCCCGTCGTTGGTGAGCAGCAGAAGCCCTTCCGAATTGAGATCGAGCCGGCCGACAGAAATGACGCGCGGCAAATCTTCCGGCAGCTTTTCAAAAACGGTTTCCCGGCCCTTCTCATCGCGGTGGCTTGTGACAAGACCGGCGGGCTTGTGATACCGCCAGAGGCGGGGACGCTCGATGGCTGGAAGTTCCTTGCCATCCACCGTGATCTGATCATTGGGCGTCACATTGACGGCCGCGCTTTCCAGGGTTCTGCCATTTACAGTGACCCGTCCGGCGTCGATCCAGCGCTCCGCCTCCCGCCGGGAACAAAGCCCCGCGCGTGCCATCCGCTTGGCAATCCGTTCTGTCTGTTCTGTTTCTGTTGTCATGATTTTACGCCGCAGCGGCATTGATAAAGGCATCAAGGATAAGGCGATCGCCCGTTGAGATCATATATTCAGGGTGCCACTGCACCCCGAGGCAGAAGCGATAGCGGCTGTCTTCGATCCCTTCAATGACACCATCTTCGGCGATGGCATTGATCGTTATATTGTCGCTGATATCTTTTGCGGCCTGATGATGGGCGCTGTTGACGGGCAGGCGGTCGCTCCCGACAATCCGATGCAGGAGTGTGCCCGGAACAATTTTTACGTCATGGCCCGCTTCGGTCCGCGGATTGGGTTGCTCATGGGCGAGAGGGTTTTCCACTTCATCCGGAATATGCTGGATCAATGTGCCGCCCAGAATGACATGAAGAAGTTGCTGCCCGCCGCAAATGCCAAGAACGGGCTTGTCTGCGGCCAGCATCGCTTCGGTGATGCGTCTCTCGAACAATGTACGGCGATCCTTGGTGATCACGGTATCGTGACGCGTTGTTGCGCCGAACATCCCCGGGTCCACATCAAATGCCCCGCCGGTGACGACAAGACCATCCAGCAGGCGTGCATATTCCGCCGCGAAGTCCGGCTCGTGAGGCAAGGCGAAGGGGAGGCCACCGCTCGCCGTCACCACATCGGCATAATTCTGCCGGAGCGCGTACCACGGCATTTTGGAATAACCGCCAGCTTCCTCTGAATCGAGGGTGATGCCAATAACAGGAGTTTTCATAGCTCCTTTTAATCCTGTCTTGATCGTAACTCAACCGGCCTCTTTGACGGGCGGATATATTTACGTGTTTTTCTGTCTCTTGACGGCCGTAGCTCTAATTGCGACTGTGCAGCATGGATCGTGAAATCGTTGATTATATGCATATGGCGCTGGCCACAGCCGAAATTGCCGGGCGTCGCGGCGAAGTGCCGGTGGGCGCCGTTATCGTCGATACGCGGACGGGGCGTGTTGTCGCAAATTGTGGAAATCAGATGATCGGACGTCATGATCCGACAGCGCATGCGGAAATGCTGGCGATCCGCGCCGCGGGCAATATGCTTGGCAGTGCGCGGCTGGTGGATTGCGATCTTTATGTGACATTGGAACCCTGCCCCATGTGTGCGGCGGCCATCTCACTGGCGCGTATACGCCGTCTCTATTTTGGTGCTTATGATCCCAAAGGGGGCGGGGTAGAATATGGCGCCCGTATTTTTGATCAGTCGAGCTGTCATCATCGTCCCGAGATTTATGGCGGCTTACAAGAATGTAAATCGGCGGCGCTTTTAAAAAATTTCTTTGAAACCCGGCGCTAAATATAGAAAGATGCATATTCAATCCAGAAGAACAAAGTGAAAAAAGGGAACAGCGGATGATTTTCGAATATTCTGACAAGGTGAAGGAACTGCAGGGAAGATTGCAGGCCTTCATGGATGAGCATGTCTATCCAAATGAGCAGCTCTATTACGACCAGATTGCCGAGGGGGACCGTTGGCAGCCAACAGCCATCCTTGATGAACTCAAGGCGAAAGCAAAGGCAGAAGGCTTGTGGAATCTGTTCCTACCGGAAAGCGATCTCGGTGCTGGATTGACCAACCTTGAATATGCTCCGCTTTGTGAAATCATGGGTCGGGTCAGCTTCGCGCCCGAAGTTTTCAACTGTTCTGCCCCGGATACAGGCAATATGGAGGTGTTCGAGCGTTATGCCAGCCCGGAGCTGAAAGAGCGCTGGTTGAAACCGCTTCTGGAAGGAGAAATTCGGTCCGCCTTCGCTATGACGGAACCGGCCGTTGCCTCCTCTGACGCGACGAATATCGAATCCGAAATCACCCGGGACGGAGATGAATATGTCATCAACGGCACCAAATGGTGGACGTCCGGTGCCAATGATCCGCGGTGTAAAGTATTGATCTTCATGGGCAAGACCGACAAAACTGCATCCCTTTATACGCAGCAATCAATGATCGTGGTACCGATGGATACGCCCGGCATTAACGTCAAGCGGTTCCTGCCTGTGTTCGGTTATGATGATGCGCCGCATGGCCATGCGGAAGTTGAATTCAAGAATGTGCGTGTTCCGGCCGATCATATCCTGCTGGGTGAAGGGCGCGGTTTCGAAATTGCTCAAGGACGCCTTGGTCCGGGCCGTATTCACCATTGCATGCGCCAGATCGGCGTTGCCGAACGGGCGCTTGAAAAGCTGTGCAAGCGCGTCAAACATCGTGTCGCCTTTGGTAAGACCATCGGGGAACAGACGGTCACACTGGAGCGGATCGCCGAATCCCGTGCCATGATCGAACAGGCCCGCCTGCTGACGCTCAAAGCCGCCTATATGATGGATACCGTCGGCAACAAGGCCGCCAAGGCGGAAATTGCCATGATCAAGGTTGTCGCCCCCAACATGTGCGGGAAAATCATCGACTGGGCAATCCAGGCGCATGGTGCCGGTGGTGTCAGTGAAGATTTCGGTCTCGCCTATGCCTATGCGCGGTCACGGACGCTGCGTCTTGCCGACGGTCCGGATGAGGTGCATCGTAATCAGATTGGCCGCATGGAACTCAAGAAGTACGACTGAACGGTTATTGATTGACGACATGGCGAAAAGCCCTTCTTCGGAAGGGCTTTTCTTTTTGGCTCCCGATTTTTTGTTAGCATGATGATCCATGTTTCCTATATACAGGCGCGTGTTCCCGTTTTTCGCGGCCTTTTCACGGAATGAAGAAATGATCAAACTTCTGGGCTGGATAATGCTTGGCGTGATTGTCATCGTCGCGGGCTTTCTTTACCGGTATGAAAGCCTGGATCCCTGTGAATGGCTGACACAGGATCTGGCGGCCCATGCCGGTTTGCAGCCTGTACAGGGTTTGGGAGAGGCGGCGGGCATTGTCATGGAACCGATGGAATGCGTGCGCCGCTGGGCCGATTTGCGCATTGAGGACGCCGAAAATCACTGATCGGCAGCAGGGCGGCCTGAAACTGTAAGCCGCCCTGGATCATGTATTACCCTGCAGGCAGGGCAGGGCTTATGCCCGCTTTTCGATATATTGCCAGCCGAGATCGGCAACCATCTTTGCATATTTTGTATATTCTTCGCCCACATCGGAGCTGGAGTTACCATCAAGGCCGCGCTTGTACACACCTTGTACAATTGCCGTAACACGGAACAGGGAAAAGGCAATATAGAATTCCCAGTTGTCAATGCCGTCACGTCCGGTCCGTTTGCAATAGGCGTCAACATAATCCTGTTGTGACGGAATGCCCATTTCCTTGAGATCAAAGCCAACGAGCCCGCCATTGATCGGATGCACGAAATGATAGGCCATGCAGTTATAGGCGAGATCGGAAAGCGGGTGCCCGATTGTCGCCAATTCCCAGTCGAGAATGGCGAGAACCCTCGGCTCCGTCGGATGTAGGATCAGATTGCCGAGCCGGAAATCACCATGCACAATTGTGCTTTCATCATCCGCCGGAATGTTGTCCGGCAGCCATTTGATCAGATTCTCCATTCCTTCCAGCTCATGGGTCTGAGAGGCGCGATACTGTTTGCTCCAGCGGTTGACTTGGCGGGCTAGATAGCCGCCTTTTTTGCCAAAATCCGAGAGGCCAACCGCATCCACATCGACATTGTGCATTTTGGCCAATGCATCATTCATGGAATCGTAAATGGCAGAACGCTGCGCCGGCGCCATTTTCGGAATTGAGGGGATCGTGATCACGCGCCCGTTAATTCTTTCCATCACATAGAAAGCGGTGCCGATAATATCCGGATCCTCGCACAGGCAATAAGTCCGGGGGACGGGGACATCGGTGTCCTGAAGGGCAGAGATGACCCGATATTCCCGATCTACGGCATGGGCGGAAGGCAGCAGAACCCCGGGAGGTTTTTTCCGCATGACATAGTCACGCTCCGGCGTTTCCAGCAGAAAAGTTGGATTGGATTGCCCGCCCTGAAACTGTTTGACGGTCAGGGGCCCTTTGAATCCATCGATATTGGCCGTGAGATACTCGTATAAAGCCCCCTCGTCGAACTGGTGCGCTTCCCGAACCGGGATGATAATGGTCCCATCAGACATGGGCTCCCTCCTTTATAAACTTTTGATTTTATAGGGAAGTGAGGGGAGATCAGTCTCCCCTGATGACTTTTTCCGCCTGTTCCCATCCGCGCACGGCCAGCGGTTTGACCCGCACGGCAACATCCGCGGCATTCTTGTTGGAAGCCGTTCCTTCTTTCACGCGGCCGACAATTCCTTGCAGGATGGCCGCCAGACGGAACATGTTATAGGCAAAATAGAAGTCCCAATTCTCGATGCCGTCCCGGCCGGTGCGCTCGCAATACATTTTTACATATTGCTCTTCAGTCGGGATGCCGAGCGCGGGCAAATCCAGCCCCTTGAGCCCACGGAACAGTTCCGGCTCCAGACGCCAGGTCATGCAATGATAGGAAAAATCGGCGAGCGGATGGCCGAGCGTTGCCAGCTCCCAGTCGAGAATGCCGATCACCCGATGGCTTTCCTTGTCGAGAACCGTATTGTCCAGGCGGTAGTCGCCATGCACAATGGAAGTCTCATCGGCTGCCGGAATATTGTCGGGCAGCCATGCCATCAGATTTTCCATTGCTTCGATTTTCTCGGTTTCGGAAGCCCGGTACTGTTTCGTCCAACGGTTCACCTGCCGGGCGATATAATCTGTCGGTTTGCCAAAATCTTCCAGCCCGGCGGCCTTGTAATCCACCATATGCAGCGCGGCGAGAGAGGCATTCATGCTGTCAAAGGCGGCAACGCGACCGGCTTTCGAATATCCGGGCAGCGACGGATCCCATTCGATATCGCCGTTCAGGAACTCCATGACATAAAAAATCGTCCCGATGACATTTTCATCCTCGCACAGGCAGTAGGTTTTAGGAACGGGTACATCCGTTCTTGCGAGCGCCGTCAGAACCCGGTATTCGCGGTCCACCGCATGGGCGGAGGGCAGGAGTTTCCCCGGAGGTTTGCGCCGCAGGACATATTGTTTCTCGGGCGTTTTCAGCATATAGCTCGGGTTTGACTGTCCGCCCTTGAACTGGGCTACGTCAAGCGGGCCTTTGAAGCCGACTATGTTTTTCTTAAGATATTCTTCCAGTGCGGCAACATCGAAGCGATGGCGCTCGCGCACTTCCATCGTTCCGGAAAACTGTGTTGATTCGTCGGACATTGATGCCCTTTCTTGTTATATGTCTACCTCTACTCTTCCCCGCCGCGATTGATAGCCCGCCAGCCAATATCGGATCGGCAAAATCCATCCGGCCAGCGAATCGCGTGGATACCACTATACGCATTTTTCTGCGCTTGTTTAACGGTTTTTCCTATTGCGGTGACGCCAAGCACTCGCCCGCCTGTCGCCAGTATCTTTCCCTCTTGCCGTTTTGTCCCGGCGTGAAAAATGATGACATCCTTGATTTTAGCGGCCTCATCAAGTCCCTCGATGACCGTGTTTTTCTCGTAATTGCCGGGATAGCCATTGGCCGCCATCACGACGACAAGAGCGGTTTCCTCCCGCCATTCTAGACGGATGTCGGCAAGGCTGCCATCGGCTGTCGCCATCAGGGCGGGCAGCAGGTCGCTCGCCATTCGGGCGCACAGCACCTGACATTCCGGATCGCCGAACCGTACATTATACTCAATCAGTTGCGGTCCCTCATCGGTGATCATGAGACCGGCGTAAAGAACGCCGGTGAAGGGTGTTCCGCGCTCCTTCATAGCTTTGACGGTCGGTTTGATAATCCGCTCAATCGTGGCATTGATCATCTCATCCGTCATGACGGGTGCGGGAGAATAGGCGCCCATCCCGCCCGTATTGGGGCCTGTGTCACCATCTCCGACGGCTTTATGGTCTTGCGCGGTGGCCAGCGGCAGAATGGTTTCACCGTCCGTCAGCACAAAGAAGCTTGCCTCCTCTCCCGCCAGGAACTGTTCGATGACGATTTCAGCGCCCGCGCCGCCGAACATGCCATCGAAAATCTCATCAATCGTTTCGTTGGCTTCATCGCGTGTCTGGACGATGATCACGCCCTTTCCGGCAGCAAGCCCGTCCGCCTTCACAACGATTGGCAAATCCTGCGTCGCGACATAGGCTTTTGCCGCTGCCGCATCGGCAAAGCGGCGATAGGCGGCGGTTGGAATCCCATGCCCGCGGCAGAGGTCCTTCATAAAACCTTTCGAACCTTCGAGGGCGGCTGCGGCCGCGCGGGGGCCAAAGCTTCGGATTCCGGCAGCTTCAAGATCATCCACCAGCCCGATAACGAGAGGAACTTCCGGGCCGACGACCACAAAGTCAATGGCTTGGGCCTTGCAGAATTTGATAATTGCTTCAATATCTTCGGCGCTGATGGCGACACATTCCGCAACTTCGGCAATGCCGCCATTTCCGGGCGCACAGAAAAGCTGTGTGACGAGGGGGGATTTTTTCAGCGCCCAGCACAGAGCATGTTCGCGGCCGCCAGAGCCAATCACAAGTATATTCATATTTTTAATCTTTATTTTCCCTTGAAGGACAGTGCAGGTTTTGTAGCATACTGTGGCGACAGGCCAAACAGGTTGAAGGAAAAACGTGTCAGATAATCATCATTCCGGCTCTTCAAATATTCATGAATATACTGTATCCGAACTGAGCGGCGCCCTCAAAAGAACGGTGGAGGATGTTTTCGGTCACGTCCGGGTCCGGGCAGAAATTTCCGGGCTCAAACGGGCGGCGTCGGGTCATGTCTATCTTACGCTGAAAGACGACCGGGCGGTGATTGACGGTGTCATGTGGCGCGGCACGGCCGATCGGCTTGGCTTTCGTCCCGAGGATGGGCTGGAAGTGGTTTGCACCGGTAAACTGACGACCTATCCCGGCCGGTCCAAATATCAGATTGTGATCGAGGCGATGGAGCCGGCGGGCGTCGGCGCCCTTATGGCGCTGCTGGAGGAACGTAAAAAGAAACTCGCCGCTGAGGGGCTGTTTGAGCCCGCGCGCAAGCGGCCATTACCCTATCTGCCGTCCGTCATTGGCGTCGTGACGTCACCGACCGGGGCGGTGATCCGGGATATCCTGCATCGTCTGCGTGATCGGTTTCCGGTGCATGTGCTTCTCTGGCCCGTTCTGGTGCAAGGGGAAACGGCCGCGGGGCAGATTGCGGAGGCAATTCGCGGCTTTAACACCCTGCCCGCCGATGGGGATATCCCGCGGCCTGATCTTCTGATTGTTGCACGGGGTGGCGGCAGCCTTGAGGATCTCTGGGCGTTCAATGAAGAAGAAGTGGTCCGTGCCGCTGCGGAAAGTGTGATCCCGCTGATCTCTGCCGTTGGTCATGAAACGGATACGACCCTGATTGACTTCGCGTCGGACCAGCGGGCGCCAACGCCGACGGCGGCGGCGGAAATCGCTGTGCCCGTCCGTAGTGAACTGCTTGCCTATGTGGAAGACCAGGATCGCCGGATCCGGCGTAGCCTGACCCGCGCCATTGCTGACAGGCGGGACCGCCTTGCCGGGTTGGCGCGCGGCCTTCGTGATCCGGCCTCAATGATTGCGGAAAAGGTTCAACATCTCGATCATCTTGAGAGCAGGCTCCGGCAATCGGTTGTCGGCAACCTGAATATCAAAGGCCAGCAATTTACGGCTACTGCTTCAAGTCTCAGACCACAACTTCTGGAACGGACACTCGCGCAGTACAGTGAACGCCTGCAGCAATATGACAGGCAGATGACGCGTGGCGTGGAAAGTCGACGCGAACGGGCAACAGATCGTCTGGCGGCGACGGCACGCCTTCTGGAAAGCCTGTCGTTCCGGCGCGTTCTGAAGCGCGGATACAGCATTGTCTGGGATGAAGACGGCCGTCCGATCTCCTCTGTGAGCGGAGCGACTGCCGGACGTCAGGTGGCCGTGGAATTTACCGATGGCCGGGCCTCTGCTATATTCAAAGGCAGTCTTCCGGAGGAAACAAAGGCGTCTCCGGCAGCAAAAAAATCACGAAAATCGCCTTTAAAACCAAAACAGGAAACTCTTTTTTAATGCGATTTTGCCTTCTATTCATTTTTCTATTCATCTCGACGCCCGCATTCGCGGAGACGACCATCCTATCCGGTGATATGACGCAAGGCGGGCTTGTTATGGGCACAACCGATCCCGGAGCGACATTGTATCTGGATGGCAAGCTTTTGACAGTGGCACCGTCAGGCCGCTTTGTGTTCGGTTTTGGCCGGGATTCCAAGCCGACCGCTATTTTGAAAATTCTTTATAAAAATGGGGAGAGCGAGGACAGGCTGCTTGAAGTATCACAGAGGGAGTATCCGATCGAACGAGTTGATGGTTTGGCGACGGACAAGGTGACGCCGAGTCCTGAAGCTCTTGCCCGGATCAATGCGGAAAATGCCGAGATCGCCCGCATCCGATCTATAGAGACTGGAGAGGAGTGGTATCTTTCCGGCTGGCAATGGCCCGCGAAAGGTCGTGTCAGCGGTGTATACGGGAGCCAGCGGGTTCTGAACGGCATTCCGAAGCGGCCGCATTTCGGTCTGGATATTGCCGCATCGGAGGGAACGGAAGTTCTGGCTTCCACCGATGGAACTGTCCGAATGGCCGAGGCGGATCTCTACTATACTGGCGGTACCGTAATGATCGACCATGGCTACGGCCTTATATCTGTCTATTCGCACCTCAGCGCGCTGGCGGTCAAGGAGGGACAGTTTGTGCAGAAGGGCGAGAAAATTGGCGAAGTCGGATCAACCGGACGATCAACGGGCGCGCATCTTGACTGGCGCCTCAACTGGTTCGATACGCGCCTTGATCCACAGCTTCTGCTTGAGGGAAGCCCGGGCGATTAACAGCTTTTGCGCCGCCGCGCAAAGGCAAGTCCTGCGCAGAATAAGGCAAAGGCGCTCATGAACAGGGGTAGGGCGGCGGGCAGCGGTATGGCAGAGGTGGAATGCACCGAAATGGGCATATCATTGCTGTCATTCCCAAAAATCCATGAGTGCTGCCCAAACAGCTGATTGATCCACCCATATTGGAACCAGGCGACGCCGGTTTCCTGATCACGGAACAACAAGTCAAGGCGGTTGTTACCGGCGTTGCCGAACTCAAGCGAGATGGTTTTGCCTCGCGGGAAGCTTCTGAATTGTTCATGCGCAAGATAGGCAACGGATGCTTCTGTTGTGGTCTGGTACAACTCGGCGATCCAGCCCTGATTCACAAAGCTTTGCGCAAGACGTTCAGTTTCATGAACCGGCGCAGCTTTGGCTGCCGTCCAGAAGGCTGATAATAACAAGCAGCATATTGCGTATGACCAAGATCTCATGTGGCCCCCGTTCCGGGAAGCTTCTTTCCGGAAGATCAATACAGTTACTTTTGAAGCTAATGTGCGATCAGGCTGTTACAGCTCTGGCATAAAAGGAATTTTACGGGAGCGTCAGGGCCGCCGTCAATCGGTCTGCGGACGCAGATCCTGGATAGGAAAGCTTTTCATATGTATAAAATACACCTAAAAATGTAATAATTTCATATAGTTGTATTTTTAGGCTGCGGATGGAAGCTTTGCTTCTATCACGGAAATGTCAAAAATACTGACGGATTCGGAATGCTATATGGTTAATAGAAATGGTTAATTTATGTGAAAAATATACCTTATTGCGATAATCACCATACTGGCCTGATTGCAGGGCGAATCGCTTTATTCACAACAACTTGCCATTCACCTGTCAGGCGATGTCGTTTAAACCATCAAGCAGGGAAGAAAAGCCGAAAAATTTGCGCCGGAAAACGGGATTTCCGGCGCTTTGAGACATGGCCTTCCAAAAAGGCCTGCGACATGATCGCGGGATCGAAAGAGAAGCCCCCCTTCGTCCGGTGGCGATTATTCGGATTTCATTTTCTCTCCCGCCTTGATGACGGTATCGCCCGCCTTGTCCATATTCTTGCTGGTGTCCGATTTTACGCCTTGCCAGGTATTGCTGCATCCGGCAGTCAGCAAGGCAACGGACAGAAAAGATACGGTTAAGACTGCTTTGGCAATGGATTTCATTCTGGCGCCCTCCGCCTCATTATGACACTGCAAACAATTTAGGTGAAGAATTCGGCATTTACAACTGTTTGCGCCGTGAGGCAAGCCGGCATTTCATCAGCGGGATTTAGCGCGTCCGAAGCTTTCCAGCATTTTCATCAACCGCGGATGCAGTGCCTCGCCTGAGGAAATGACGTTCTTCTGATGAATAGATTTTCTGTTATATATAAGGGTGTCGCCGCCGGTAGTTGTGGTAATGCCACCCGCTTCGGAAAGGATGATGTCCGCCGCGGCAATGTCCCAGTCGCTTTTCTCGGTGAGGGAAAGGGAGGCGTCCGCATGGCGGGAGGCAACCTTGACCATACGATAGGCGATGGAGTTGACATGGCTGAAACTGGCCCCTTTCACATCGTCCAGCCAGCCATGCCAATCGAAGGAATTGCGGCTGGCGATAAGGCGCGTATTGGCAAGGTCGCTCTTCGGGCTGCAGGTGATCAGACGGCCGTTCAGCTTTGCGCCGCGCCCCTTGATCGCTTCATAATATTCTTCCAGAACCGGGTTATAGACGATGCCGATGATCGGCCGCCCGTCTTCCACCAGGGCGGCGGCAATCGTAAATTCCGGCTTGCCCGCAATGAAGGAGCGTGTGCCGTCGATAGGGTCAATGATCCACACCCTGGATTTACCGAGACGGGCATGGTTGTCGGCGGTTTCTTCTGACAGCCAACCATAATCGGGTCGCGCGGCGAGCAAGCTGTCGCGAAAATGGGCATCAAGAGCCAGATCTGCCTCGCTCACCGGATCGCCGGGTTTCTTTTCCCAGCTTTTGACGGTGCCGTTAAAATATCGCCGGGCGATATCCCCTGCTTCCTGCATGGCGTGATCGAGCAGGGCAAAATCTGTATCAAGATTTTCTGTCATGTACCGGCTACCGTCATCCCTTCGATGCGCAGGCTGGGTGCGTTTGTGCCGCGGCGGAATTCCAGATCATCGGCCGGTGTCAGGTTTTCGAACATGCCTCTGAGGTTCCCGGCAATGGTAAGTTCCGAAACCGGGTGGACAATCTCACCATTTTCAATCCAGAAACCGGACGCCCCGCGGCTGTAATCCCCGGTTATCTCGTTGACGCCGAAGCCGATCAGGTCGGTGACGTAAAAGCCTGATTTGATATCGCTGATCAGCTCTTTCAGAGTAGCTGTCCCGACCTCCATATAAAGATTGGTCGTGCTGGCGCCGGGCGGGGACGCCGTGCCGCGCGTTGCACGCCCATTGGTTTCAAGGCCGAGCTGCTTGGCCGTGGCCGTATTCAGGATCCAGGAACGAAGAATGCCGTCCTCCACCAGATCAAGGCGGCCATTGGCGACGCCTTCGCCGTCAAAGGGCTTGGACGCTGCCCCGCGTTTGCGGTGCGGATCATCAATGACGCGGATGCCCTTGGCAAAAATTCTCTTGTCCAGGCTGTCTTGCAAAAAGCTGCTGCCGCGAGCAATGGCGCCGCCGGATATGGCGCTGGCCAGATGCCCGAGCAGGGAGGCGGAAACCCGCTTGCTGAAAACAACAGGCACTTTGCCGCTTGGCATCTTGCGAGGGGAAAGCCGTTTCACGGCCCGCTCCCCGGCGCTTCTGCCGATATCTGCGGCAGGCATCATGTCGGCGTGATAATGACGGCTGTCGAAATCGTAATCCCGCTCCATGCCAAGCCCTTCTCCCGCGATGACGGAAGCAACCACCGAAAAGTTGCTGGACGAATAGGCGCCACTGAAACCTTCGGAGGTGGCGAGGGCGATGGAGACGCGACCACTGGAGGCGCTGGCCCCTTCCGAGTTTGTGACGCCTTTGACAGCCAGGGCGGCCGCCTCAGCCTCGTTGGCGGAGATGATGAGATCATCGGCCATGAGGCTGGCCTTGTCAAAGAGGTCAAGATCCGGAATATCGCGCGCGAGTTTCGCCGGATCGGCAAGTCCGCAGTATTTGTCTTCCGGCATGTTGCGGGCCATGGCGATGGCGCGATCTGCAAGTTCTTCAAGGACAACGGGGCGCGCATCGTTGGAAGAAACGAAAGCCTGTTTCTTGCCAATCAATACGCGCAGCCCGAGATCATGGGCTTCCGAACGTTCGACTTCCTCGGTTTCCCCCTGTCTCACCGATACCTGAATGGAGGAGCCTTGCAGGCGCACGGCGTCGGCGGCCTCGGCTCCCTTGCGCCGGGCGATCTTGATCAGATCTGCGAGAATATCGAGCGAGTTTTGCATTTCTGCGGTTTGGTCGGACATGGATTTCCTGATCTTGACGTAACAACCCTTCATACATAGGCAGTCTTCCGGCAAATGGGAATCAGAAAAATACTCCCATTCCCCGAAGTCCGTCCCACAGCAGCTTCGCCCCCGTCACAAGCACAAGGATGTAGGCGATACGGTAGAAAATGGCTTCCGGGATCATTTTATGCGCCTTGACGCCAAGCCATATGCCGATGGGGGCGAGGGGCAGTAGAACCAGGGACGTGCCGAGATTTTCCGTCGAAAACTGATCCAGCATGGCATATGGGATCAGCTTCACATAATTGATGGCGAAAAAGAACCAGACTGAGGTGCCGACATACAGCGTCTTGTTAAGTTTCTGCGGCAGCATGTAGAACTGCACCGGAGGTCCGCCCGCATGGGCAACAAAGCTGGTAAAACCGGCGATAGATCCCCAAAATGACCCGCGCCACAGACTTGCCTGCATCACTCTGCCCGCCGGATCGCGGCGGAGATAGTGATTGAGCGTGAACACCACGCACATCACGCCGAGCAGGATTTTGATGATGTCCGCGCTCAAGTAATTGAACAGGAGATATCCGACCGTAATGCCGATTATTGCCCCCGGCAGCATGTAAAACAGATTTTGCCAGTGCGCCGTTTGTCGATAGGCGAGCAGCCCGAAAATATCCATGACACAGAGGATAGGCAGAATGATCGCCGCGGCCTGCATCGGGGACATGATCAGGGTGAGAAGCGGGACGGCGAGAATACCGAGCGCGCCGGAAAAACCCCCTTTGGAGATGCCGATCATCAGGACGACGGGTATGGCGAGCAGATAGAAGGCTGGATCCGGGATGATTGTCATATGACGCTTCCATTATTATCTCTGACGGCGATGTCAGAATTATTATCTGATCTGCGACGGTTCTACTTCCAGATGGCTTTTCCGCTTCCTGGTAGCCCGAGCCTGTCCCAGAGATCGTCAACCTTTTCGATAATCTCCTGATCCATACGGATCTGGCGGCCCCATTCCCGATGGGTTTCAGGCGGCAGCTTGTTGGTGGCATCAAGGCAAAGCTTGCCGCCGAGCCCGGATTCCGGGGAGGCGAAATCAAGGTAGTCGATCGGTGTGTTCTCGACAGTTGTAATATCGCGCACCGGGTCCATCCGCGTCGAGACGGCCCACATGACATCTTTCCAGTCGCGGGCGTTGATGTCGTCATCCACAATGATCAGGAATTTCGTGTACATGAACTGCCGGAGATAGGACCAGGCGCCCATCATCACCCGCTTGGCATGACCGGGGTAGGCCTTTTTCATGGAGATGACGGCAATGCGGTAGCTGCACCCCTCCGGCGGCAGCCAGAAATCAGTGATTTCAGGGAACTGCTGCTGGATCAGCGGGATGAACAGCTCGTTGAGGGCTTCGCCAAGGACGCTCGGCTCATCCGGTGGCCGGCCGGTAAAGGTGGACAGATAGATCGGCTTTTTCCGCATGGTGATGGCCGAAATAGTAAAGACGGGGAAGCTTTCCACCGAATTATAGTAACCCGTATGGTCGCCATAGGGCCCTTCGTCGCCATAATCATCGAGAGAAACATACCCCTCCAGGATGATTTCGGCGCTGGCGGGCACTTTCAGCGGGATCGTTTTGCAATCCACCAGCTCCAGCTTCTGCCCGCGCAGCAACCCGGCAAACTGATATTCCGACAGATTATCGGGGATGGGCGTGACGGCGGCAAGGATGGTGCCGGGATCGGCGCCGATGACAACGGCAACGGGCAGCGGCTCCCGCTTTTCCTTGCCCCATCGCGCATGATGTTGTGCCCCGCCGCGATGTTTCAGCCAGCGCATCAGGGTTCGGTTCTTCCCCAGCTTCTGCATCCGGTAGATGCCGAGATTGTAATCATCCGTCTTGTCTTTGCCGGGGCCCTTTGTCACCACCAGCGGCCAGGTGATCAGCGGGGCAGGTTCTCCCGGCCAGCAGGTCTGGATCGGCAACCGGTCGAGATCAATATCGTCACCGGTCAGCACCACTTCCTGACAGGGCGCGGATTTTACGGTTTTTGGCCGCATGCTCATGACGGTTTTAAGAACCGGCAGCATTCCCATGGCTTCGCGGATGCCCTCCGGGGGTTCCGGCTGGCGCAGGAAGGCCAGGGTTTGGCCCACCTCGCGAAGCTCTTCCGGTTGGCGGTTCATGCCCATGGCGACACGATCCACAGTACCAAACAGATTGACGAGAACAGGCATGTCGCTCTTCTCACCCTTCTCATTCACCGGATTTTCGAACAGGACAGCCGGGCCGCCTTCGGCGAGCAGCCGGGTCTGGATTTCCGTCATTTCCAGATCGGTCGAGACCGGCTCGCTCACCCGAACGAGTTTTCCGTCCCGTTCCAACTGGGCCATGAAGTCCCGCAGTGATCCATACGCCATTCTTTATTCCTCAAACTCGCATTCGCCGTGACTATGCCCGAGGAAGACCGCTTTGGTAAAGCAAAAGCATGGCCTAAAGGGGCAGCGCGAATTTCCCGGCGATGATGGCGGCAAGTACGATAAAACCGAAAGTCTTGTTGGATTTGAACAGCAGCAGGCACAAATCTGAATTGCCGATATCCAATGCCTTTATCTGCCAGAAAAGATGGGCGCCCGCGCCCGCCATGAGGATATAAAAGGGTAGGGTGAGGCCGACAAGATACCCGCTCAGCAGCAGGCAGGCAAAAATCACAGCATAAAATCCGGCGAGCCAGGGTCTTGTCTGCTCGCCCAGTTTCAGCGCCGTTGATTTGACACCAATGAGGATATCATCCTCCTTGTCCTGATGGGCGTAGATGGTGTCATAGCCGAGTGTCCAGGCGATGCCGCCAACATACATGATCACAGGGGCGAGGGAGAGTTCTCCCTTGACTGCCGCCCAACCCAGCAGTGCGCCGTAGTTGAAGGCGAGACCGAGGAAGAATTGCGGCCAGTAGGTAAAGCGTTTGGCAAACGGATAGATGGCGACATGAATCAGGCTGGCGGCGCCCAGCAGGATGGCGAACAGGTTGAACTGCGAAAGGATCAGCAGGCCGATCAGACATTGCAGGCCCAGCCAGATGAAAGCCTGTGTCAGAGTGACCTGGCCACTCGGGATGGGACGCTTTTTGGTGCGTTCCACCTTGCCATCGAAGTCACGGTCGGCAATATCATTGAGGGTGCAGCCCGCGCCGCGCATGACAAGCGCGCCGATCCCGAACAGGATGAACAGCCACAAATCAGGAAATTCCCCTGCGGGGGCGGCAAGGGCGATGGACCAGAGGCAGGGCAGCAATAGCAGCCAGGTGCCGATGGGGCGGTCCAGCCGCGAAAGCTTCATATAGGGCTGCACGCCTTCGGGTGCGTATAAATCCACCCAGTTTTGCTTGCTGGCGTCGGCAATAATCCGGTCCGGTCGTCGCATATTCACTGGTTTCTTGATCCCTCAACTGATGACGCAGATGACATTCATTGCTATGTATCGCAATATTGCAGATCAATCCAGCCGCGGGTTTTCAGATACATGTTTCCAAAACCATATTCGCTTCGTCTGTTTGTTCCGAGTGACCTTGGCCGGGATACCGGCGTGGTGCTGGATAAAAACCAGTCGCATTATGTGGCCAATGTCATGCGTAAGACAGTGGGAGAGCGGATCGCGCTTTTCAACGGGCAGGACGGGGAGTGGATTGGCACCCTGCAAGAGGTGCATAAGAACCATTGTCTTGTCCATGTGACGGAGCAATTGCGGCCGCAGCTTGATGAGCCGGATATCACCCTCCTGTTCGCGCCGGTGAAAAAGATCCAGACGGCACTGATCGTACAAAAGGCGACAGAGCTTGGTGTCGCCGCGCTGCAACCGCTGCAGACAGCGCGCACCAACGCGGAAAGACTGCGGGAGGACAAGATGGAATTGCAGACGCTGGAAGCGGCGGAGCAATGCGAGCGGCTCAATATTCCCGTGGTTGGCGCGCTGCTTCCCCTGCAACAGGCCCTTGACGTGCTTGAGCCTGAGCGGGTGCTGTTGTTCTGTAACGAGCGACTGACCGGCAACAGCGCGGGTGAAGTTATCCCAGCCCTCGCGGCGGCGCAAAAATGGGCCATCGTCACGGGGCCGGAAGGGGGATTTACGGATGAGGAAATTGCGATGATAGCGGCCCGGCCGAATACTTATGCCATCTCGCTCGGCCCCAGAATTTTGCGGGCGGAAACGGCAGTGATTGCGGCCCTTGCCCTGCTTCAGGCCTTTCATGGCGACTGGATCGCCTGATGTTGAAGACCGGTGAAAATGTGACCGTTAGACAAAATATGTAATTTTGTCTTGATGCGGCCATCGCAATTCTTTAATTCGGATGCAAGGCCGGACTTAAGGGCGCATTGCCCGGCCATGAGAATAAATAAGGGGATCACATGTCCGGACCTTCCAAAGGCGATGCCGTTGAAATCAATGACAAGGCGCAACTCGTCGAATTTGCGGCGAGCGGGTGTAAACCGCGCGATAAATGGCGTATTGGCACTGAGCATGAAAAATTCGGTTTCACTCTCGATACGCACGAACCTCTGACCTATGAGGGGCCGAAAGGCATTCGCGCCATGCTGGAGGGGTTGCAGCGGTTTGGCTGGCACCCGGAATATGAAGGCGACAGTATCATCGCTCTGTCCAAGGAAGGCTGCTCGGTCAGCCTGGAACCGGGTGGCCAGCTTGAGCTTTCCGGCGCCGCCGTAGAAACCCTGCATGAAACCTGCGCTGAAGTGCATACCCATCTTGCCCAGGTGCGGGAAGTTGGCGATGAGATGGGGGTGGGGTTTCTGGGGCTTGGCTTCAGTCCCAAATGGACTCTTAAGGAAACGCCAATCATGCCGAAGGGGCGTTACCAGATCATGAAAAGATACATGCCGACGCGCGGACAGCATGGGCTGGACATGATGTTCCGCTCCTGCACCGTACAGGTCAATCTTGACTACGGGTCGGAAGCCGACATGGTGAAAAAGTTTCGCACCAGCCTTGCGCTGCAGCCGCTGGCGACTGCACTGTTCGCCAATTCACCCTTTACCGAAGGCCGCCCGAACGGCCACCTCAGTCATCGCAGTTTTATCTGGACCGATACAGATCCTGATCGCACCGGCATGATCCCGTTTGTTTTTGAAGACGGTTTTTCATTTGAACAATATGTCGATTATGCGCTGGATGTACCGATGTATTTCGTTTACCGGGACGGGAATTATCTGGACGCGTCCGGTCAGTCCTTCCGGGATTTTCTCGCCGGGAAGCTGCCCGCACTCCCGGGAGAGAAACCGACCCTTGTCGACTGGGACAATCACCTGACGACGCTTTTCCCTGAAGTGCGGATGAAGCGGTTCCTCGAAATGCGCGGGGCGGACGGGGGGCCTTGGCGGCGGCTCTGTGCGCTTCCCGCACTGTGGGTCGGATTGCTTTACGATGATGATGCGCTGGATGCCGCCTGGGATCTGGTCAAAGGCTGGACGGCGGAAGACCGCCAACGTATCCGCAATGATGTCTATACGATGGCCCTTAAAACTCCCATGCCGGATGGACGTCGCATGCAGGAGCTGGCGGTTGAAGTGTTGGATATCGCTGCGGCGGGTCTCAAGGCGCGTAAACGGCTGGACAGCTTCGGTGAAGATGAAAGCCATTTTCTGAATGCTCTCAAGACCATCGTCAAGCAGGGCCGCACGCCTGCGGAAGAAATGCTGGGGCGCTTTCATGGCGAATGGAAAGAGAATATCGATCCGGTTTTCAGGGAATATGCCTACTGACGGGCTATAAGTGCCTGATAGGAAAACCGCGCCGCCGCAAAATCACCTGTGGCGGCTTTTTCATGCAGGGTTTTGAGCAAGCTAACCTCACGCCTTAGATCATCGGGGACAGTGTCCATTTGTGTAATACGGCGGCCGTAATCACTGCGGATCAGCTCGTAAAGCCGGTCAATTTCGTGAAAATTTTCTGTCTCGACCGGACCCGCAAGAAGCGTCAGATAGGATGTTTCCGGTACGAATGGCAGAGCGTCATCCGCTTGAGCGGGAAGGGAGTCCGTGAGTGAGGAGAGGTAGCGGATGAGTGCTTCAAGGTCGGCACCATCCGGTTCGGGGCCTGCGAATTCGGTGACGATCACATGCCGGGTAAAGGATGGAAGATCAGGAAGGCGGACGACGGTTCCATAGGGGGCGCTGTCCCGAATGCCGCGCAAAGTGGGAATATCGAGGGGGTTGTCCTTTCCGTCATCAAACCCCGCCTGCCAGAAGCTGTGGCTTACGTCGATGCGGCCCGGCCGGTCGGACAGTCCCTCTATATAAAAATCGGCATTGATGTCGCCGTTCGTGTGGCAGCTATTGCAGGAGAGGCCAATCCGCACCGCCTTTTCTCCAAGAAGGGCGGGGCTATGAAACAGCAGCCGACCATAAAGCCATTGCCGGTCGTGAGTGGTATCGTATCGTATCACTTCGGCGGGTGGGTCCCGGGTCATTTCCGTCGTACTGCCGGGGGGAAGCCAGTTTTGTTCGTCCGCCCGAAGCGGTGCGCTGACGCCAAGCATCAGGAGAAGTGGTAACAGGCAAAGATGCTGCCACACAGTGGGTTTGCCCGCTACTTTATGCGGTGCCACCAACGGTCAGCCCCTCAATCAGCATCGTGGGTTGCCCGACTCCGACCGGCACACTCTGTCCGGCCTTGCCGCAGGTGCCGATACCACTGTCAAGGGCCATATCGTTGCCGATCGCGCGGACTTTCTTGAGAGCCTCACTTCCCGTTCCGATAAGGGTCGCCCCTTTGACGGGCGCGGTCAGCTTGCCGTCCTCGATCAGATAGGCTTCGGTACAGGTAAAGACAAATTTGCCAGAGGTAATGTCCACCTGTCCCCCGCCGAAATTGACGGTATAAAGGCCCTTTTTGACCGATTTGACAATTTCTTCGGGATCGCGGTCACCGGCCAGCATATAGGTATTGGTCATGCGTGGCATCGGCAGATGGGCATAGCTTTCCCGGCGGCCGTTGCCGGTGGGTTCGACGCCCATCAGACGGGCATTCTGCCGATCCTGCATATAGCCGACGAGAATGCCATCCTCAATCAGGGGGGTGCAGCTCGTCGCCGTGCCTTCATCGTCAATGCTGAGGGATCCGCGGCGATCCGGAATGGTTCCGTCATCCACAACAGTCACGCCGGGCGCCGCCACCCGCTCGCCCATCAGGTTGGAGAAAACCGATGTTTTCTTGCGGTTGAAGTCCCCTTCCAGCCCGTGCCCGACGGCTTCATGCAGGATGATGCCCGGCCAGCCGGGACCGACCACCACATCCATCTCGCCTGCCGGGGCGTCCACGGAGTCAAGATTGACGACGGCCTGGCGGTAGGCTTCATCGACAGCGCCTTTCCATGTTCCTTCCTCCAGGTAGAAGCCGTAGCCGGTACGGCCACCGGTGCCGAAGGAACCTGCTTCGCGCCGTCCGTTCTGCTCGACGATCACGGTCACATTGAGACGGACAAGAGGCCGGATATCGCCCGCCCGTTCGCCGCCCGCGCGGATAATCTCGATGGCCTGCCAGGATCCAGCCAGAGAGGCGGAGACCTGTACGACGCGGCTGTCCTTTGACCGGGCGTAGGCGTCGATTTCCGCAAGGGCTTTGACTTTGGCGTCAAAGGGAATTTCGCTGAGCGGATTATCATCGCGATAAAGTGAACGGTTTGATCCGGCGGCGGGCAGGGACATCACGCCGCTTTTGCCAGACTGAACGGCCTGTACGGTACTGGCGGCGTTGCGGATCGCCTGTTCACTGAGTTCTGAGGCATGGGCGAAGCCAGTTGCCTCTCCAATGACGGCGCGCAGACCAAAGCCCTGTGTCGTATCGAAACTTGCGCTTTGCAGCCGTCCATCATCGAAGGAAAATCCCTCCGACTGGCGGTATTCAAGGTATAATTCGCCATCATCAGCATTTTCCAAGGCTTGCGTGACCTGCTTTTCCACCTTTTCCCGGTCCATACCCATTGGCGTGAAAAACAGGTTGTTGGCGGTTGTTATATCAGTCATCAAATGGCTCCGGCCGTTTCATAAATCATTCTGTTTAAGGGAATATGTGACTTTTGAGGAGGATTGTCGAGGTACGGCTGAGAGTGATTTGAAAGATTCTAAAAGGAGACAGGTATTTTGCGCCAATATAGTGTGACAAAATGTCACAATTCCTTTGGAATCAAGGGGGTGTAGGCTGTCGAATGGAGGTTGGGAAGATATGCTTTAACATATTGAAAAATAACATGATACTGCATTTTCTCCGAAAGCGCGTTGAAAAAAAATTCATCCGCTTAATCGATTAAATGCAACCTCAGGCTTGTTATGGAGCATATCGGTGGTGTAGTTTCCGGCGCAATCGAGTGGATCGCTTTTTTTGATTTGCCGCCAAGGGGTCGGCCCGGATCAAAAAACTGTCCAAAATAAGGCCGGGCCGGGGTATACTGGTTCGCAGGCGAAGCCATAAGAAATAGTCACGTTACCACAGACGGGAAGCAAAGATGAGTATGGTGAGAAATCTTGTCGCATTTATGACCGCAGTTTCAGGCATGATCCTGACAATGGGAAATGCGACAGCAGGGGCAGGGCAGCCCTCGCCCTGGCAGCTGACATTTCAGGAGGCGCTTTCTCCTGTCGCGACTGAACAGCATGTATTCCATGAGTTGCTGCTCTGGATTATCAGTGCGATATCCTTGCTTGTTCTGGCGCTGTTGATTTACGTAATCCTGCGTTTTAACAAGCGGGCAAATCCCACCCCGTCGAAGACTTCCCATAACACATTGATTGAGATTATCTGGACCGTGGTTCCCATCATGATCCTGATCGTCATCATGATCCCGTCGCTGAAGCTGCTGTATTTCGGTGACCGGATTGAAGAGCCTGACATGACTCTCAAGGCGATCGGATACCAGTGGTACTGGGGCTATGAATATATGGATGAAGAAGGGCTCGCCTTCGAAGCCGTGATGATCCAGGAGGAAGACCTGAAAGAAGGCCAGCCGCGCCTGCTGACGACCGACAACGCGATTGTCCTGCCCATCGACACCAATATCCGGGTTCTTGTAACGTCTGAAGACGTGATCCATGCCTGGGCGATGCCGTCTCTTGGCGTGAAAATGGATGCGGTGCCCGGTCGTTTGAACGAGACATGGATCAGGATCGAGAAAGAGGGCATGTATTACGGACAGTGCTCGGAGCTTTGCGGTGCCCTGCATGGTTTCATGCCGATCATGGTCAAGGCCGTCAGCAAGGAAGAATATGCAAGCTGGCTCGTGACAGCGAAAGAACAGTTTGCAAGTAACAGCGCTCCGGCGATGAAATTCGCTAAGGTTGCCGCGACAAGCGCAGAATAAACAGGCTAGGAAAGAGGCAAGACAAAATGGCTTACGCATCAGCAGCCGGACACGACGATCATACTCCGAAGGGTTGGAAGCGGTGGGTCTATTCGACCAACCACAAAGACATCGGAACGATGTATCTGATTTTCGCGATTATTGCGGGTATCATTGGCGGCGGCATGTCGGTTTTCATTCGGGCCGAGTTGCAGTTTCCGGGCGATCAGCTTCTGAACGGCAACTATCATTTCTTTAACGTTCTTGTAACCGGCCATGGCCTTATCATGATCTTCTTCATGGTCATGCCAGCGATGATTGGTGGTTTTGGCAACTGGATCGTGCCGCTCATGATCGGGGCGCCGGATATGGCGTTTCCGCGCATGAATAATATTTCCTTCTGGCTGCTTCCGCCCGCTTTTGGGCTGTTGCTGATCTCCATTTTTGTGGAAGGTCCGGCCGGTGCCGATGGTGTCGGCGGGGGCTGGACAATGTATCCGCCGCTCTCGTCTGCGCTCGGGCATCCCGGAATGGCTGTCGATTTTGCCATTCTCAGCCTGCATATCGCGGGCGCGTCTTCCATTCTGGGCGCGATCAACTTCATTACGACCATTTTCAACATGCGCGCGCCGGGCATGACCATGCACAAGATGCCGCTGTTTGTCTGGTCGGTGCTGGTCACGGCGTTTCTGCTGTTGCTGTCGCTGCCGGTTCTGGCGGGCGCCATCACCATGCTGCTGACGGATCGCAACTTCGGCTCCAGCTTCTTCGTGCCGCAGGGCGGCGGGGATCCGATCCTGTTCCAGCATCTGTTCTGGTTCTTTGGCCATCCGGAAGTGTATATTCTGATCCTGCCGGGCTTCGGCATCATCAGCCAGATTGTGTCGACCTTCTCGCGCAAGCCTGTTTTCGGCTATCTCGGTATGGCCTACGCCATGGTCGCGATTGGCGCCGTTGGCTTCATCGTCTGGGCGCATCACATGTATACCGTCGGCATGAATGTCGATACACGTGCGTACTTCCTGGTCGCTACGCTGGTGATTGCGGTTCCGACGGGCGTCAAGATCTTCTCCTGGATTGCGACGATGTGGGGCGGCTCCATCGAATTCAAGCCGCCGATGGTCTGGGCGCTTGGCTTTATCTTCCTGTTTACGGTCGGGGGTGTGACGGGCGTTGTGCTGGCGAATGCCGGTCTTGATGTCGCGCTGCATGACACCTACTATGTGGTAGCCCATTTCCATTATGTTCTGAGCCTCGGTGCGGTGTTTGCGATTTTCGCGGGCTTCTATTACTGGTTCGGCAAAATGACCGGATACACCTATTCGGAAAAGCTTGCGCATCTGCATTTCTGGGTCACCTTCATCGGCGTCAACATGATCTTCTTCCCGATGCATTTCCTCGGGCTGGCGGGTATGCCGCGCCGTATCCCGGATTATCCGGACGCCTTTGCCGGCTATAACGAGATTTCGTCCATCGGATCCTATATTTCCGGGGTCGGCGTACTAATCTTCCTGTTCACGGTTATCAATGCCTTCGTCCGTAAGGAAAGGACGGTTGATAATCCGTGGGGTGAGGGCGCGACGACATTGGAGTGGACGCTGTCCTCTCCGCCTCCCTTCCACCAGTTCAATGAACTGCCGGTCATCAAATAAGGCCTGAGGAGTTTCTTGTGTCTGACACAAGCGTTGTAAAAGAAACGATCGAGGCCCGCGTCAATACGGATTTGACGCGGGTCAGCGACTATTTCGCCCTGCTGAAGCCGCGGGTCATGTCACTCGTCGTTTTTACCGGCCTTGTTGGTCTGGTGGTTGCGCCGGGGAGTCTGCACCCGGTGCTGGCGTTTACGGCGCTTCTCTGTATTGCGGTCGGCGCAGGCGCGTCCGGCGCCATCAATATGTGGTATGATGCGGATATCGACAGGGTGATGGAACGCACGAAAGAGCGTCCCATTCCGGCCGGTCGGGTGAGTGCGAATGAAGCCCTCGCCTTCGGGACGGTGCTCTCTGTTGCGTCGGTCGTTTTGATGGGGCTTGCGATCAATTATGTGGCGGCGGCGCTGCTCGCCCTCACCATCGCTTTTTATGTTTTTGTCTATACGATGTGGCTGAAACGCCGGACGCCGCAGAATATCGTGATCGGCGGCGCCGCAGGGGCCTTTCCGCCGATGATCGGCTGGGCGGCGGTGACCGGGGATGTCAGCGTTGAATCGCTGGTGCTTTTCGCCATTATTTTCATGTGGACGCCCCCGCATTTCTGGGCTTTGTCCCTGTGGCGCGATATTGATTACGCCAAGGCCGGGGTGCCGATGCTGCCCGTTGTTGCCGGGCGTGACGTGACTCGCCGCTATGTTGTCCTATACAGTGTGTTGTTGTTCCCGATTGCCGTAATGCCATATTTTCTTGGCTATGCAGGCGTGGTTTACGGGGCGGGTTCCGCGATTTTGAGCGGCCTGTTTCTTGTGCTGGCATTGAAGGTATGGCAGGGCAAGGATGAGAAAAGCGCAAAGCAGCTTTTTGCCTTTTCTCTGCTCTATCTGTTTCTGCTCTTCGCCATACTGCTCGGCGAAAGCCTGGCTCGCACGGTGATCTGATATGGCACAGGACGATGATTTTATCCGGCGGCGGCGCATTCGCAACATTGTCGTTGGCGGCGTTCTCGCGGCGCTGGTGGTTCTGTTCTATCTTATCACGATTGTCAAGATGACGGGTGGAGCGACAGGCTGATGAAAAAGACACAAGGAAAATCCAAACGACTTGCGATTGTTCTGGCTTCCGTTGCGGCTGGTATGGTCGGTCTCGCCTATGCATCGGTTCCGCTCTATGATCTTTTCTGCCGGGTGACTGGATATGGCGGAACGACACAGCAGGCCAGCCTTGCCCCGGATACGGTGCTGGAACGTGAAGTTGTTGTCGAATTTGACGCCAATACAGCGCGGGACATGCCCTGGGTGTTCAAACCGGTTCAGCACAAGATGACGTTGAAAGTCGGGGAATCCGCCCTTGCCTTTTATGAAGCCTATAACCCGTCTGACAAGACGGTAACGGGGACGGCTGCGTTCAACGTCACGCCGCAAAAGGTCGGTCAGTATTTTACCAAGATCGAATGCTTCTGCTTTACAGAACAGGTGCTGAAGCCCGGTGAACGGGCGGAAATGCCGGTAACTTTCTTTGTCGATCCGGCCATTGATCAGGATCCGAATGCAAAGGATGTCAAGGTTATTACGCTTTCTTACACCTTCTTTGTCAGTGATGAAGAGGAAGAAACGGATGTGTCGGCAACAGTCGAAAAAAAATCGGTTGATGTGAATTGACCAACGGAAAATATTGATAATCAGTAGGACCGGATGAAATCCGGACGAATTGCAGGAGTTTAGAATGGCAGATTCTCACGCCAAGCAGCATGACTACCATCTGGTGGATCCGAGCCCCTGGCCCGCTTTATCGTCGCTTGCGGCATTTGTCACGGCAATCGGTGCCGTTATGTGGATGCATGACAAGGGGTATGCCGTCTTTGCCGTCGGCATGGTTGTCCTGCTGTATACGGCATTCGTTTGGTGGCGCGATGTTGTCCGGGAAGGGGAGCATGAAGGTCATCATACGCCGGTTGTCCAGCTCGGTTTGCGCTATGGCATGATCATGTTCATCGCGTCCGAGGTGATGTTTTTCGTCGCCTGGTTCTGGGCCTATTTCAATGCGGGTCTGTTCCCGACAGAAGTCACTGGCGGCGTCTGGCCGCCGGAAGGGATTCAGACTTTTGATCCGTGGCATATTCCGCTTCTGAATACGATTATCCTGCTGCTCTCCGGAACAACCGTCACCTGGGCGCATCATGCGCTTCAGCATGGGGATCGCAAGGGCCTTGTGCAGGGCTTGACGCTGACGGTCATTCTGGGTGTCGCGTTCACCTGTGTGCAGATTTATGAATATTCACACGCGCAGTTTGCCTTCTCCGATGGTATCTATCCGTCCACCTTCTATATGGCCACCGGTTTCCATGGTGCGCATGTGTTCATTGGAACGGTATTCCTGCTGGTCTGCCTGATCCGGGCGATGAAGGGGCATTTCACCCCGACCCATCACTTTGGCTTCGAAGCGGCGGCATGGTATTGGCATTTCGTTGATGTGGTCTGGCTGTTCCTGTTCTTTGCCGTTTACTGGTGGGGCGCGGGGCCTGCATGGAGTTGACCTTATAGAAAATGGCATATTCTTATGGCATGCCAGTTTCCCCTTTGCGCGCCGGGCTTACCTGCAAATGCCCGTCCTGCGGAAAGGGGAAACTTTTTTCCGGTTTCCTGGATGTTACCGATCACTGTGATGTCTGCGGTCAGGATTTCGGTGCCGTCAACAGTGGGGATGGCCCTGCTGTTTTCATTATACTTATCGTTGGTTTTCTGGTCTGCGGGCTTGCCGTCATGGCGGAATTGATCTATCACCCGCCTTACTGGGTGCAGCTCGCGATCTGGCTGCCGGTCATATTTATTCTGAGTGTTGGTCTGTTGCGGCCCGCGAAGGCCTATCTGATCGCCCTGCAAATCAAGCATAAGGCCAGCTCAGAGATTGAGCGTTATTGATATGAAAAATTTTTCCCCCGGGCTTGTGCCGACGCTGGTGACAATTCCATGCGTTCTTATCCTGCTGGCGCTGACGGTGTGGCAGATTAACCGGTATGACTGGAAAACCGATCTGGTCGCCACGATCAACAGTCAACTGGCAGAGGCTCCGGTTACGCTTCCCCCCGGAAATATTGATCCGAAAGAATGGCAATATCGACGGGTCCGCCTGACCGGTGAATTTGAGCATGACAAGGAAATTCACCTGTTCGCCCATGCGGACAAGGGACGGGCGGGATTTCAGATTATCACGCCCTTCCGCCGCACTGTTGAAGGGGATCTAGTTCTCGTCAATCGCGGCTGGGTGCCGGAGGCAAACAAAGAGCCCGCCACGCGCCCCGAAGGACAGATTGAAGGTCTGGTCACCGTCACCGGCATTGTCCGTAAACCCTGGAGCAAGGCCTGGTCTTTCATGCCGGATAACAACTGGGAAGATAATGTCTGGCTGTATGGGGAGCTTGACGAGATGGCGGAACATCTCGGTCTTCCAGTCGAGCCGGTGTTTGTCGAGCATGATAAAGCAAATGTGCCGGGCGGCCTGCCGATTGGCGGACAGACACGCATCACGCTGCCCAATAACCATATTCAATATGCCTTCACATGGCTGGGGCTGGCGGGGGCGATGGTGATTATCTATCTGCTCTACGGTCTGAAGCGCGGCCGGGCAATGAATGAGAAAAATGCCTGAGCCAATTACGGCCTATCAACAGCTTGAGCAGAAATTTGCGCGGCTCTCGGCCCTTTCGGGGGCGGCGGCCATGCTGCACTGGGACAGTGCGGCGATGATGCCGACAGGCGGCGCCGATGCGCGCGCCGAACAGCTTGCTGCCCTCAGCCTTGTTTCACATGAAACATTGACCCGCCCAGAGATGGCTGAGCTCTTCGACGAAGCGGAGGGCACAGCCGCAAGCCTTGACGAGTGGCAGCGCGCCAACCTTGGGGAGATGCGCCATCGCTGGCGTCATGCAACGGCGGTAGATCCGGATCTGGTGGAAGCCCATTCGCGGGCGACGTCGCGATGCGAAATGGTTTGGCGCACGGCCCGGCTGGATAATGATTTTGCCACTCTTCGCCCGCATCTGGAGGAAGTGGTGTCCCTGACGCAGCGGATTGCCGCCGCCAAGTCAGCGGCCTTTGGCCTGTCGCCCTATGATGCCTTGCTGGATGAGTATGAACCCGGTTGCCGTCAGGCCATGATTGACCCGCTGTTTGCCGATCTGGAAGGATTTCTCCCGGATTTTCTGACGGCGGTGCTGGACAGGCAGAAAAGCTATGGCATGGGTCTTCGGCCCGATGGCCCGTTTGATGAAGCCGGGCAGCGAAGCCTCGGTCTTGAATTCATGACGGCCCTGGGATTCGATTTCAATCACGGACGCCTTGATATCAGCCATCATCCTTTTACGGGGGGTGTTCCTGATGACGTGCGGCTGACCACCCGCTATGAAGCGGATGATTTCACCCAGAGCCTGATGGGGACCCTGCATGAAACCGGCCATGCCCTTTACGAGCAGGGATTGCCGAAAGACTGGCGGTCCCAGCCGGTCGGGCAGGCGCGCGGTATGGCGTTGCATGAAAGCCAGTCGTTGCTGATTGAGATGCAGCTGTCCCGCAGTGCGGACTTCATGATCTATGCCCTGCCGCGGATCAGGGCGGCATTTAACGGATCGGGGCCGGCGTGGGAGATGGACAATATCCTGCGCCTCTATCAGCAGGTGGTGCCGGGCTTTATCCGGGTGGATGCGGATGAGGTCACCTATCCGTTGCATGTCATCCTGCGTTATCAACTGGAAACGGCGCTGCTGTCCGGTGATCTGCCGGTTGCCGATCTTCCGGCGGCCTGGAACTGCGGGATGCGTAACGCCCTTGGCATTACACCGCCGAATGACCGGCTCGGCTGTTTGCAGGATATTCACTGGCCCGGCGGGGCTATCGGCTATTTCCCGACCTATACCCTCGGCGCTATGGCGGCGGCGCAGATCTTCCAGGCGGCGAAGGAGAATATCCCGGCTCTGAAAGCGCAGGTGCAAGGAGGAGATTTCGCCCCTCTGCTGCAATGGCTGCGTGACAATGTCCATGCGCTTGGCAGTTCTCGCTCGACGGATGATATCCTGAAGTCGGCGACGGGCGCACCGCTCACGGCTGCCGCTTTCAAGGCGCATTTGCAAGAACGGTATCTTTAGGACGTTAATAGCCGGGGGGTTACACACCTTTTGGACATATACCCCCTTGTGTGATGCGGCGGCATATGGTTACTCTCAGCCGCCTTTTGTTCCGTGTAAGGAGTTAGACAGTGCGTTATATCAGCACACGCGGCAAAGCGCCGGTACTGAATTTTGAAGAAGTGGTCCTGACGGGCCTGGCGCGCGACGGCGGTCTTTACCTGCCGGAAAGCTGGCCGCAGTTCTCGCATGAGGATATCCAATCCCTTGCCGGAATGCGCTATGCAGAAGCGGCGGCGTTTCTGTTGCAACCGTTCCTCGGGGACAGCATAGAGGCGGCGGACTTCCGCGCCATGACCGAGAAGGCCTATACCGCCTTCTCCCACGAGGCGGTGGTGCCGATCCGGCAGATGGGCGCAAATGACTTCCTGATGGAGCTGTATCACGGACCGACGCTCGCCTTCAAGGATGTGGCGCTTCAGCTTCTCGGCCTGCTTTATGACCATCTGCTGGCCCGGCAGGGAAAGCGCGTGACCATTATTGGCGCGACCTCTGGCGATACAGGGTCTGCCGCGATTGAAGCCTGCCGCGGCCGCGAAGCGGTGGATATCTTCATTCTGCATCCGAAGGGGCGCGTGTCCGAAGTGCAGCGGCGGCAGATGACCACCGTGCTGGATGCGAATGTCCATAATGTCGCCGTGGAGGGAGATTTTGATGATTGCCAGGCCATGGTCAAGGCCATGTTCAACGATCATGATTTTCGTGACAGTCTTGCCGTCTCTGCCGTCAACTCCATCAACTGGGCGCGGGTGATGGCGCAGATCGTTTATTACTTCACGACGGCGGTCAGTCTCGGCGGTCCGGCCCGGCCTGTCTCCTTCTCGGTGCCGAGTGGCAATTTCGGGGATATCTATGCGGGCTATGCGGCCAGCCGAATGGGGCTCCCGGTCGCGCAGCTTATCGTCGCCACAAATCGCAACGATATCCTGTCCCGTTTCTTCAATAGCGGCGAATATCGCAAGGCGGGTGTAGACCCCACCATCAGCCCCAGCATGGATATTCAGGTCTCCAGCAATTTTGAGCGTTACCTTGCCGATCTATATGGTCGTGACGGGGCGGCAGTCTCGGAGTTGATGGCCCGACTGGACAGCGATGGCGGGTTCGTCATTGATCGGCTGCGTCTGAATGATAGTCTCTTCGCTGCCGGAAAGTGCGGGGAAGCGGAGACGATTGAAACCATTCGCCGAACTTTCGAGGAGACGGGGACATTGGTCGATCCGCATACCGCGGTTGGTCTGTTCGCGGGCCAAAACTGCCGTAAAGACAGTCATATCCCGCTGGTTACCCTGTCAACGGCGCATCCGGCGAAATTTCCGGATGTTGTGGAAAAGGCGACGGGTGAACGCCCGGCCCTGCCCAAACATATGTCCGACCTTTTCGCGCGCGAGGAACGTTTTGCGCAATTGCCTAATGATATTGAAACGGTAAAATCCTATATAAGGGAACGGGCGCGTATTTTGACGCAGCATTGAGGTGAATGAATTGATGGATGTTAAAGTCACCACGTTGAAGAATGGTTTGCGGGTGATCTCGGATCCGATGCCGGGCCTTGAAACCTCAGCAGTTGGCGTCTGGGTTGATACCGGTGCGCGACATGAAACAGCGGCGGAAAACGGTATTTCCCATGTACTGGAACATATGGCGTTCAAGGGCACGTCGAAACGTTCGGCCCTGCAGATTGCCGAGGTAATTGAGTCGGTTGGCGGGCATCTCAATGCCTATACCAGTCGGGATCAGACCGCCTATTACGCGCGGGTGCTTAAAGATGACGTGCCCCTCGCCGTCGATATCCTCAGTGATATCCTGCAACATTCCGTGTTTGATGAGCGGGAAATCGCCCGCGAAAAAGAAGTGATTGTTCAGGAAATCGGTCAAACGTTTGACACACCGGATGATATCATTTTCGACTATCTCCAGGAAACTTCCTATCCCGATCAACCGATCGGCCGTTCCATTCTGGGGACGGTTTCGCAGGTGCGCGGTTTTGAGAGAGGGATGATCGCCGATTACATGAACCGGCATTATCTGGGCCCCGGCATGGTGCTGAGCGCATCAGGTGCGATTGATCATGACGCCCTCGTCCGGCTGGCGGAGGAGGCCTTTGGGGAGCTTTCCGCGAGCGGTGGCTATGAAATGGAGCCAGCCGTTTACCGGGGCGGCGACTATCGGGAAGCGAGGAAACTGGAACAGGTGCATTATGCGCTTTCCGTACCGGGCGCGTCCTACATGGACGATGACTATTACGCGCTGCAAATCCTGTCCGGTCTTCTGGGCGGGGGAATGTCCTCGCGACTTTTCCAGGAAATCAGGGAGCGGCGCGGGCTGTGCTATTCGGTTTTCAGCTTTGCCTCCTCCTTCATGGATTCGGGCACGTTCACGGTCTATGCCGGAACAGGCGAAGAGCACATCAGTGAGCTCAGCCATGTCCTGACGGATGAATTGCGACGGGTCAGCGATGATCTATCGATGTCGGAGGTCGAACGTGCGAAAGCCCAATTGAAAGCGTCCCTGCTGATGGGCATGGAAGGGCCGGCGGCGCGGGCCGAAGTGCATGCCCGTCAGTTGCAAATCTATGGCCGGGTGTTGCCTGCCGCGGAAATTACTGAAAGCATTGATGCGGTCAGACTGGAGGATGTGAAAAATCTGGCGGGCAGGTTGTTTTATGGTGTAACGCCGACGATTGCCGCTTTGGGACCGCTCAAAAACCTTGATCCCTATGAGCGGATCGCCGCCAGATTCAGCTAGATCCGAATGACGGGGGCGGGGGGATGCTTGAAAAGCTGTCATTGATGGGACGCGCGCCGCAGGTGATAACCGAGCGTCTCATCCTGCGGCCCCCGAAAATGTCAGACTGGGAGCAATGGGCGGAATTGCGACGAGAAAGCCGTTCTTTCCTTGTCCCATGGGAGCCGTTATGGGGTCCGGATTCTCTGTCGAAAGCAAGTTATCGCGCCCGGCTCCGGCGTATCGCAAGGGATGTGAGAGACGATCACGGGCAGGCGTTTTTCCTATTTCGTCGCGATAGCGGTGATCTAGTCGGCGGCATCACGCTTGGCAATATCCGCCGCGGCGTCGCTCAGACCGGCACCATAGGTTACTGGACGGGGGAACCGCATTCCCGCAAGGGATATATGTTTGAGGCGCTGTGCGGCCTGATGCCCTTCCTGTTTCACGAATTCAGTTTGCGGCGGATCGAGGCGGCCTGCCTGCCGTCCAATATTCCAAGTTCGAAGCTGCTTGAAAAAGTGGGTTTTTACCGGGAAGGGCTGGCGCGGGAGTATTTGTGTATCAACGGCATCTGGCATGACCATTTGCTTTATGCGCTGCTGGACAAAGACCCCGTTGCCCCGCGTTAGGAGGGCTGTCTACGCGTGCCCTATGTCACCTGAAAGCAGGCTAGGGTCGACCCCGAGTTTGTGAATGGCGACTTCCCATTTCATATCGAGTTCCGGTCCGAAGACGATATCAAGGTCCGGATCGACAACAAGCCAGCCATTTTCCTGAATTTCCTGTTCAAGCTGGCCCGGACCCCAGCCGGAATATCCGAGAGCGAGAAAGCTGCTTTCCGGGCCGCTGCCGCCCGCAATTGTTTTCAGCATGTCAACGGTGGCGGTAAGGGCCATATCCTGCCCGATTTTGAGGGTTGTTTCATACAGGATGTCCGTGGAATGGACAACGAAGCCGCGTTCGGTATCAACCGGACCGCCAAAATGGATATTGATATGGCTATCCTTGTCCGTTTTGGGAATATCGAGCTGTTCCAGCAGGTCATCAAAGCTGAGGGCGTCGAGCGACCGGTTGAGCAGAATTCCCATAGCGCCGGTATCGGAATGGGCGCAGAGCAAAATAACGGCTTTCTGAAATCGCGGATCGCTCATGTTTGGCATGGCAACCAGCAACTTACCGTCGAGATATCCGCTATCGATTTTATGTATCGTCATAGTATGAATATATGTATCTGTTATAAAGCAGCCCAGAGGGTGATGATATTCATGACGCAATTGTGACACACCAACCCTTAATAATCTTTTATATAAGCGGTTGAAATCCCATTGTAAGATGGAAGCACATCGGCAATGAAAAATCCTCAAATCGCCACAATCTGTCTGTTTCTCTCCGCATTGCTTGTGTCTTTGCCTGGTAATCCACCGGTTGCAACAGCCGATGACTCACCGGTTCTTGAGCAGGCACAGCTTCGACTGGTTTCCGCCGTGGAAGGAACAGAGGAGCAGGAGACGGTGCGGATCGGCGTGCAAATTCGCCTGGCGCCGGGCTGGAAAACCTATTGGCGCAGCCCGGGAGAGGCTGGCATCCCGCCAACATTCGACTGGAGCGGATCACGCAATCTGGATGCGGCGCATATTCACTGGCCGGTCCCGGAATATTTCGAATCCTACGGCATCGGAAGCTGGGGATATACGGGCGAGGTTGTTTTTCCCATAGATGTGATTCTTGAAGAAAAAGGCGCGCCGCTCGATCTGAAGTTGCGCCTTAAACTCGGACTTTGCGAAAAGATCTGCATTCCCTATGAACAGGAATTGGAGCTGTCACTGGCTGCAGGCGCGGCTGTACGCTCCCACGAGGCGGACCTGATAGAAACCTTCGCCCGCCGCGTTCCGGCTGAGGCAGGCGCAGTCGGCGCCATCGCGACAAATATTGTCGCGCGGACAACGGATGAACAGAACTTCACCCTTACTTTCGAGACGGCGCACGCGCTTTCCGATCCGCAGGTTATTGTGGAAGGCAAGGCAGGCAGCTATTTCGAGGAAGTTTCCCGGGAATATACTGCAGCGGGGCAGGAGGTCCGCTTTGTCATAAAGGCGGATTTGCCGTCAAAAACCGATCGGCTGGCGGATCAGGACATTATGGTGACGGTTATTGACGGGGCGCGCGCCGCGCAAAAAAGGGTCGCTGTCGAGTAAAAAGCGCTGCCCTAAATATCAAAAGCTTTTCATTTTCATCTGCCAATATATGTTAAGGTTATCCGGGGCGATATGCCGCAACTATGAAATGGGAAATGATGATGACGATAAAAGTTGGTGACAAACTTCCGAATGCAGATTTGATGATGATGACCGAGAAGGGACCGACGAAAATGTCAACGGCGGATCTGTTCGGTGGCAAGAAAGTCGCGTTATTTGCGGTTCCCGGGGCCTATACCCCGACCTGTTCGGCGAAACATTTGCCGGGTTTCGTTAATAATTCGGCGAATTTGTCGGCAAAGGGCGTCAATGAAATTGTCTGCCTTTCGGTCAACGATCCCTTCGTCATGGCCGCCTGGGGCAAGGATCACAATGCGGGCAGCATCAAGATGGTCGCTGATCCCAACGCCGCCTTTACCAAGGCAATGGGCGTAGAGTTTGACGCCTCCGGTGCGGGCCTTGGCGTGCGGTCCCGCCGTTATTCGATGCTGGTCGATGATGGGGTTGTCAAACAGCTTAACCTTGAAGAGACGGGTGGCTTTGAAGTATCGGATGCGGATACGCTGCTCGGCCAGCTCTGAAGGCCATATTCTGTGAGATAGTGACCGGTTTGAGGGGAAAGCGATGCTTTCCCCTTTTCATTTATCCGGCCTGATCAGCGCTTCTTTTTGAACTTTTCCATCCCTTTGTTCGCCAAAGCGTCCGCTTTTTCATTGCCCGGATCGCCCGCATGGCCCTTGACCCATTTCCAGCGGATCTGGTGTCGGGAAATCGCCTCGTCAAGCGCCAGCCAGAGATCCTGATTCTTGACGGGCTTTTTCGCGGCTGTCTTCCAGCCGTTACGTTTCCAGCCTTCCATCCATTTGGTAATGCCGTCTTTTACATAGGTGCTGTCGGTATGGAGCTCTGCGACAGAGCGGCGTTTCAGCGCATTGATTGCTTTGATCGCAGCGGTCAGTTCCATGCGATTGTTAGTGGTTTCCGCTTCTCCGCCGCACAGTTCTTTCATCTGTCCTTTATACTGCAAGAGGGCGCCCCATCCTCCCGGGCCGGGATTGCCGGAGCAGGCGCCGTCCGTATAAATCACAACAATATTTTCCGACATACTGGAACTCCTGATACGCGATATAGGACTTTAGCCCGGCTTTCCGGCTCTTAGCATGGTTAATGAGGAACGGCAAATCCTGCGGCGGAATTTCTTTAACCTAAAATTAGCGGCTTTTGCCTATGCTGCCCCAGGGTTAAGGCGGGGGCCCATATTCTTTCCCGCGATGAAGTGGAGTGGACAATATGCAGAAAAAGCTATTCTCGGCGGAAATCCGGCAGCTTGGCGGACCCGATTACGAGGCTATTGGATCGGAAGTCTCCACGATCAACTCCGCGCAATACAAGGATATCATGAACGCCCTGGCCGAGATCAAAGCGGGGCTCGGGATTGATGACATTTCCCGCCCTGTATCGTTGGTCGATGAAGCGGAATCAAAGGCAGTTGCAGAACTGGCCCGGCTGCATCAGGAATTGCAGGAGTTGTCGGATGTCATTCATGAAACACGGCGGGAAATTGCTTCTCTCAACTCCTCCAGACACGGCCAGAAGCTGAATTCCGTCACCGATCAGCTCAGCGCGGTTGTTGGCGATACAGAAGCCGCGACCAATTCCATTCTGGAAGCGGTGGAGGTTATCGAGGACAAGAATGAAAGCCTTGAGCTTAACGCTGGATCTCCTGAAGAGACGGAATGCATTGAAGCGATCAGTAAATCCGTCATGCAGATTTATGAAGCCTGCAATTTTCAGGATGTAACGGGGCAGAGAATTTCAAAAGTTGTGGCCACTCTCGGATTTGTTGATGAGCGCATCACCAGGATGGTTGATATTCTGGGCGGGGAAGATGAATTCAAGGATATGGAGGTGGTTCCCTTCGTCCCGCAGTTTGATGAAGATGTCGAACTCAGCGGTCCGCGTCCCGAAGGTCATGAAATATCACAGGATGAGATTGATTCCCTATTCGGCTGATATCCAGCCTGTCAGTCCAGACCATAGGCGGCGACACTGCTCACCGCCTGATGAAACTGCAATTTCCGGAAATACTCCATCGGGTCTTTCGGTTTGACGAGCGCCCCTTCAACCTGGTTGAGCCAGTCATAAAGGCGTGTCAGCAGAAACCGGATTGCTGCCCCGCGGCACAGCAGGGGCAGAAACGCCAGTTCTTCCTGTGAAAAGGGCCTGACCTCGCGATATCCATTCAGCAGCTTGCGCGCCTTGGTAATATTAAAACTGCCGTCGCTTTCAAAGCACCAGGCGTTCAGGCATATGGCAAGGTCATAGGCGAAAAAGTCGTTACAGGCGAAATAATAGTCGATAACGCCGCTGACTTCCTCTTTTAGAAAGAAAATATTGTCCGGGAATAAATCCGCATGGATCACGCCGGAGGGAAGGTCTGACGGCCAATGACCTTCCAGAAAGGTGATCTCCGCCTCAATTTCGGAAAGCAGGCCCGGCTCCAGACTGATCGCACAGCTGCGTGCACAGGCCTCATACAGGGGGCGCCAGCTTGATAGTGACAATGTATTGGGCCGTTTCAGTGTGAAATCACTGCCGATGGTATGGAGCTTTGCCAGTGTTTGTCCAAGCAGGGCGCAGTGAGCGGGCGTGGTCCGCCGGACGGACCGCCCGTCAAGAAATTCGATAATGGCGGCGGGGCGTCCGGCAACTTCGGTGAGGTTGCGGCCATCCCTGGTTGTGATCGGTGTGGGGGACATGAAGCCGCCTGCTGCCAGATGCTCCATCAGGCCGAGGAAAAAAGGCAAATCCTCCGCATTCACGCGCTTCTCATACAGGGTGAGGATAAAATATCCGCCGTCCGTATGCAGCAGGAAGTTGGAGTTTTCCACGCCTTCGGCAATACCTTTGCACGACAGCGCCTGTCCGAGATCATACTGATCCAGCAGGGCATCCAGCTCATCATCGGAAATCTCTGTATAGACGGCCATCCTTATTCCGCTGCTTCTGAGGCAAGAATTTTTGGCATTTTGAAGACAACCTGCTCTTCGTTCGTGACGATTTCTTCAACCGTGACGTCATAACGTTCTGAAAAGGCGGCGACAACCTCTTCGACAAGCGTTTCGGGAGCGGACGCGCCCGCCGTGATGCCAACCGTCTTCGCCGATTTCAGACAATCCCACGGGATATCGGTGGCGCGCTGGACCAGGGCGACATTGGGGCAGCCAGCCTTTTCCGCGACCTCGACCAGTCGCATGGAGTTGGAGGAATTGGGCGCGCCAATAACCAGCAGGCCATCGCACCGGTCGGCAAGGATTTTGACGGCCGCCTGTCGGTTTGTCGTCGCGTAGCAGATATCTTCCTTCTTTGGCGCTTCGATACTGGGAAAGCGTTCGCGCAGGATATCGACAATATCCCGGGTTTCATCAACGGAGAGAGTGGTTTGCGTCAGATAGGCAAGGTTTTTACCGGGCTGTTTCTGGCGGAAATTGCGCGCTTCCTCCGCCGTTTCGATCAGCGTGATTTCCCCTTCGGCGAGCTGACCCATAGTGCCGATCACTTCCGGATGACCACGATGACCGATCAGGATGATTTCATGATTGTCCCGTTCATGGCGTTCCGCCTCCCGGTGCACCTTGCTGACCAATGGACAGGTGGCGTCAATATAGAACATCTGCCGGTTTTCCGCTTCGGCGGGAACGGATTTTGCGACCCCGTGAGCCGAAAAAATTACAGGAAAGTCTTTTGGGATGTCGGCCAACTCATCAACAAAAACAGCGCCCTTCCGTTCCAGGCTTTCGACGACAAAACGGTTGTGAACAATCTCATGGCGTACATAGACCGGTGCGCCATATTTTTCGAGAGCCCGTTCGACAATCTGTATCGCCCGATCCACCCCGGCGCAGAACCCGCGCGGTGCGGCGAGACGCAATGTCCGCTTTTCTCTTTCCATGATCAATCCTGGCCCGGGCCTGAGCCGCCCGATGTCTCGTGAATGCTTGCCATTTCCGGCCGTCCATTCTAGATTTGCGGAACTCATACAACAGTTTCAAGGGGAATGCCAGTTTAAGGCAAGGTAAATTGTGTTGAGGGCGGGGAAATGGGCCACAAAGCAGAAACTTTTGCCCAACAATCCCGCCATATCGGAAAATCCGTCAATTTCGCGTGGCGCGGCGGCGGATTTCATGGCAGAACCCGGAACAAGACCTGCTCATGCAGAGCTTGCAAACTGATTGAATTTCAAAATGCTGGTACATAATGTCTTTCGTTGATTGCTTCAGAAATATGTCACGCGGGATGATGCTTGCGGGCTCGCTTTTTGCTGTTTCGGCCTGTAGCGGCAGTTTCGATACAGATGTGATGAGCATTTTCAGCGGGCCGAAGGCGCCGTTGCCCTGCCCGCAGGTGGAAGTGTTGCCGGGCGCGGACGCCATTACGATCTTTCGCGAAGGTGAGGGACGCGATCTCGTTGATGTCCGCTTTGAAGGTGTCATTACACCGGTCAGCGGGGAATGCCAGTATGTCGATGATGAAACGGCAGTTGTTGCAAATCTGATCCTGCGCATTGATGCAACGAAAGGTCCCGCCGCCACCAGCCAGAGCGAGAATTTTCCCTTCTTCGTCGCGATTGCCCAGAGGGATGGTAAAATTCTGGCGAAAAAGGTTTTTTCGAGCCCGGTTGAGATTGCGGAAGGGCGTCGGCGCGGTGCCGTTCAGGAAGAGATCGAACAGCGTATCCCGCTGACCGGTATTAAGACCGGATATGACTACGTCATCATCATCGGATTTCAACTGACGAAAGAGCAGATGGGCCTGCAAAGCTAATTTCGTGCTTTGATTCAATAGCATTTGACTATTCCGCTTCGGCCTATATTATTCCGCCCATTCAGTCGATCCCGGCGGGAGAGATGGCCGTAAGGGGCCGTCGCCGAAGGAGCAACCGCCCCGGAAACTCTCAGGCAAACGGACCGCAGGGGGATGAAACTCTGGAAAGTAAATTGCCTTGGTAATTTCACCGAAGGGGTAAGCGCTACTGGTTCTGTCAACAGGGGCCGGTAACGTCAAATCTCTCAGGTTATAAGACAGAGGGGGTAAGCCACGGCGCTGCGTGCCGGGGTTGCTTGTCCTTTGTCATTAACCGGGATCGAACCATGAGTGAAAATCCGTCGATAAAAAAGACCGTTCTCTTTGACTTGCATGTCGAGCTGGGCGCCAAAATGGTGCCCTTCGCCGGTTATGACATGCCTGTCCAGTATCCGGATGGCATCCTTAAGGAGCATCTTCATACCCGTAGTGCAGCCGGCCTTTTCGACGTGTCGCATATGGGACAGCTTGTTATCAGCGGTGCAGACCCCGCGAAGGCCATCGAAAGCCTGATTCCCGGCGATATCCAGTCCCTTGCACCCGGAGAAATGCGCTATAGCTTTCTTACCAATGACAAGGGGGGTATTCTGGACGATCTGATCGTCACCCGTCGGAGGGCGGATCTGTTTGTCGTCGTCAATGCGGCCTGCAAGGAACAGGATACGGCCCTGTTGAGGGACGGCCTTCGCGGGCAGGCTGAGGTGACGGAGCTTGCCGATCGGGCGCTGGTCGCGTTGCAGGGACCGAAAGCGGCGGAGGTTCTGGCGCGATTCGCAAAAGACGTGGCCACCATGCCGTTCATGACCTATCGCGAGATGACAATTGCGGGGGTTCCCTGTTTTGTGACCCGGTCCGGCTACACCGGGGAGGATGGATTTGAACTCTCAATCCCCTTGGATCAGGCGGTTACGCTCTGCCGTAAGCTACTGGGCGAAGCGGAAGTGAAGCCGATTGGCCTCGGTGCGCGTGATTCGCTGCGCCTGGAGGCGGGGCTTTGCCTTTACGGACATGACCTGACAGAGGAAACGACACCGGTTGCCGCCGGGCTTCTCTGGGCCATTTCCAAGCGCCGCCGGACGGAAGGCGGTTTTCCCGGCGCGGCGGTCATTCAGGCGGAAATTGCTGCAAGGCCAGCGATGAGGCGTGTCGGGATTCTGCCCGAAGGGCGCGCGCCCGCGCGCGAACATACGGAAATAACGGACACGGCGGGAAATGTTATCGGCGAGATCACATCGGGCGGATTCTCTCCCAGTCTCGAAATACCCATCGCCATGGGTTATGTCCCGCTTGCATTTTCAGATGTGGGAACGAAAATAAACCTTCTTGTCAGGGGGAAGCCGCGACCGGCCGTGGTGGCGAAAATGCCCTTCGTCGAACAGCGTTATTATCGGGGTTAATCATCAAGTGGAGGCATTGAATGTCCTATAGGTTCACGGAAGATCATGAGTGGGTGCTGGTGGAAGGCAATATCGCAACAATAGGGATCAGCGATTATGCGCAAGGCCAGCTTGGCGATGTGGTCTATGTGGAGCTGCCATCTGTCGGCGGCGATGTAAGCAAGGGGGATGAACTGGCGGTTGTCGAGAGTGTCAAGGCCGCTTCCGAAGTTTATTCCCCGGTCAGCGGCGAAGTTGTTGAGGTGAATGGCGAGTTGGAAGGCGCGCCAACTCTCGTCAATGAAGATGCCATGGATACCGGGTGGTTCGCCAAAATCCGCATCAAGGATGCATCGGAGATTGAAGAACTGATGGATGAAGACGCATACAAGAGTTTTGTTGAAGGCCTCGACGAATGAGATATATGCCCCACACCGCCGATGAGCGGAAGGAAATGCTGGCGAAAATCGGTGTCGGGACGGTGGACGATTTGTTTATCGATATCCCGAAAGAGGCGCGTCTCAAGAGCCTGCTTGATCTCCCGCTGCACCAAAGCGAGATGGCAGTTGAAAAGAACTTCCGGGCATTGGCGGCCAAGAATCTCTCCCCCGGTGATGTTCCTTCATTTCTGGGGGCGGGGGCTTATCAGCATCATATCCCGTCTGTCGCGGACCATTTGATCCAGCGATCGGAGTTTCTGACATCCTACACCCCCTATCAGCCGGAAATCAGCCAGGGCACGTTGCAGGCCCTGTTTGAATTTCAGACTCAGGTGGCGTTGATCACCGGAATGGAGGTGGCCAATGCCTCCATGTATGACGGGGCGACCTCCTGCGCCGAGGCGGTGCTGATGGCCTGCCGGGTGACGCGGCGCAAAAAAGCCCTGCTGTCAGGAAATCTGCATCCCCATTATCGTGATGTCACCTCGACAACGCTGCAATTCACGGAATTTGAGACATCCACGCTGCCAGCAAGCGCGACAGATGCGGAGGACTTCTCCTCCCTGATCGGGCCGGATATCGCCTGTGTTGTTGTGCAGAATCCGGACTTTTTCGGGCGGTTGCAGGATTTTTCCGCACTGGCAGAGAAATGCCATGAGGCGGGGGCGCTGCTGGTCGTTGTGGTGAATGAGGTCATTTCCCTCGGTGCTGTCAAATCACCCGGAGCGATGGGCGCGGATATTGTTGCGGGGGAAGGTCAGTCAATTGGCGTACCGCTTTCCTTTGGCGGTCCGCATGTTGGCTTGCTGGCCACGCGCCAGAAGTTTGTGCGGCAAATGCCGGGAAGGCTCTGCGGCCAGACGGTTGACCAGAATGGTAAGCGGGGCTTTGTCCTGACCCTTTCAACGCGGGAGCAGCACATCCGCCGTGAAAAGGCGACCAGTAACATCTGCACCAACGCGGGGCTTTGTTCGCTCGCGTTCACCATTCATATGAGCCTGCTCGGCGAGACCGGTTTTACCAAACTGGCGGCGCTCAATCATTCGAAGGCTGTCACGCTGGCGGACAGGCTGGAAAAAATTGATGGTGTTGAAATTCTCAATGACAGCTTTTTCAATGAGTTCACCGTCAAGCTGCCGACAGAGGCGGCTACCGTGGTCGAGAAGCTGGCAGCGCGGCGTATTTTGGGCGGTGTTCCCGTCTCCCGCCTGATCCCCGAACAGCCGGAACTCGCCAATCTGCTGCTTGTCGCCGCAACGGAAACCTGCACGGAGACGGATATGAATGCTTTTGCCGCAGCGCTGAGAGAGGTGCTCTGATGTTGAATAATGTAGGGCGCCCGACACAGCCAATGGAAACGGATGACAATATGGTAACGGTGGAAACTTTCACCGGGAATCATGGCCTTGCGCTTGAAACCCCGCTCATATTCGAGCAGGGCGTGCCCGGCCGTGTCGGCGTCGATATGGAAGAATCTGCGCCCGTGAAAAGCCGCCTTGGCAATCTGGCGCGCAAAGGCGAAATTGGCCTTCCTGATTTGTCTGAGCCGCAGGTGCTGCGTCACTTTGTGCGTCTCAGCCGTCAGAATTATGCGATTGATGCGGGGTTTTATCCGCTTGGCTCCTGTACAATGAAGCATAACCCGCGGATCAATGAAAAAGTGGCCCGGTTTTCCGGCCTTGGCGATCTGCATCCGCTTCAACCGGCCAGCACGGCACAGGGTGCTTTGGAGCTGATCAACAGTCTGGCGCATTGGCTGCAAACAATTACCGGAATGCCGGCGGTGGCCATGTCACCCGCGGCCGGCGCTCATGGGGAACTGTGCGGTGTGATGGCGATCCGGGCGGCGCATGAAGCGAAAGGCGAGACGCGGATGCGCATTCTGGTGCCGGAATCGGCGCATGGCACCAATCCGGCGACAGCGGCGCTGTGCGGCTACAAGGTTGATGCGGTCCCGGCTCGAAAAGACGGCCGGATGGATCTGGAAGCATTCGCGGCGAAGCTGGGCCCCGATGTTGCCGGGGTGATGCTGACAAACCCGAACACCTGTGGGCTGTTTGAAACCGAAGTGAAACAGATTGCAGATATGATCCATGAGGTCGGCGGTTACTTCTATTGTGACGGGGCCAATCTCAACGCCATTCTGGGACGGGTGCGGCCCGGCGATCTCGGCGTGGATGCGATGCATATCAATCTGCATAAAACCTTCTCCACTCCCCATGGGGGAGGAGGGCCCGGCGCAGGGCCGGTCGTCCTGTCGGAGGCGCTGGCGCCCTTCGCGCCCTTGCCTTATGTCGTGCAGGGAGAGGCAGGTTTTGAGCTTCTGGAGACACGTCATGGCCGTGCGAAGGACAGCTTCGGTCGTATGAAGGGGTTTCACGGCCAAATGGGCATGTTTATCCGCGCCCTTGCCTATATGCAGAGCCATGGGGCGGACGGTCTACGCCAGATTGCCGAAGATGCGGTGCTGAATGCCAATTACGTGCGAGTCGGCCTCAATGATATCTTATCCTCGCCATTTGATGGCATCTGTATGCATGAGGCGCTGTTCGATGACAGCACGCTCAAGGGCACCGGTGTCACCACCTTGGATATTGCCAAGGCGATGATCGATGAGGGCTACCACCCTATGACCATGTATTTCCCGCTGGTTGTGCATGGGGCGATGCTGATTGAGCCAACGGAAAGTGAGAGTCGGGAGACGCTGGATCAGTTCATTGGCGCGATGCGGCATCTGCTGGAGCGGGCGAAGTCGGGGGACGTGGCGTATTTTCAAGGAGCGCCGCATTTCGCCCCTCGCAGGCGGCTTGATGAAACCGGCGCGGCCCGTAATCCGGTGCTGCGCTATACTTCCCCGCAAGGGGAGGAGAGGGCGACAGCAGCCTCCTGATATACCGAAAATGAAAACCCCGCCATTTGGCGGGGTTTTCTGTGTCTAACGGAAGTCTGGGCGGGCAACAAAAAAGCCCCGTTTGAGACGGGGCTTTTTTCATGTTGGCAATGGCGCCGGATCAGTTCAGATGCGTCTGAAGGTCCTTAATGGACTGATCAATGAGTGCATTGGCCTTATCAGCCTTCATGCCGTCCTGCATTAGCTTGGAGGCAGCGGCAATGGCGACATCAACGGCAATGCCCTGTACTTCGGCAATTGCCTTTTCTTCAGCCTGGCGAATCTTCGCTTCGGCCATTTCCTGACGCCGCGCCAGGGCGATCTCCAGTTCCTTCACGCTCTGCGCACGAAGAATTTCGGCATCTTCCTTGGCTTTGGCAACGATATCCTCCGCCGTTTGCATTGCTTCATGCTGGCGGCGCTGGTAATCAGCAAAAAGAACCTGCGCCTCTTCGCGAAGCCGCTTGGCTTCATCAAGCTCGGCGCGGATCTTGTCTGCCCGGGCGTCCAGCTGACGGACAATCAGCGGCGGAACCTTGTAATACACAAGAACCGCTAGAAACGCGAAGAAAGCAACGGCGACCCAGAATGAGGGATCTTGCAGCATCACGCCTCTCCTTTCATGCTGGCAGCCACGGCGGCCTCGACATCCTTGTCGGAAAGGTCAAGGGCGACAAGCTTGGCGACAGCCGATTTTGCGGTATCCGCCGCAATTTCACGCACATGGCTAAGCGCTGTTTCCTTGGCTTCGCGGATGCTGCTTTCTGCGGCCTTTGTCTTCTTGGCAAGGGCTGCATCCAGCTCCGCCTTGCTCGTTTCCTGCTCTTTCGCCACCTGGGCTTTCAGTTCGGAGACGATGCCATGGGCCTGGCTGCGGGCTTCGGCAAGGGCCTCTTCGTAATCGGCTCTTGCCTTTTCCGCTTCTTCACTCAGCCGTTTTGCCTCTTCCAGATCCGACGTAATACGGTTCTGCCGGTTTTCCAGAACGTCGGAAATACCGGGTACCGCGACTTTCGCCATCAGAAAATAGAGGACGACGAAAGTTATCGCGAGCCATATAAGCTGGGGCGGGAAATCAGCAATATTAAGTTGCGGCATACCGGCTCCTTAATCCTGTAGGGTCAGTTTTCAGAAATTAAGAATACTTCTGATTAGCTGAACAGGATCAGGAAGGCGATAACCAGTGCGAACAGAGCAACAGCTTCCGTCAGCGCAAAACCGAGCAGCACGTCACCGAAAACCTTCGGAGCTGCGGCAGGGTTACGCAGGGAGCCGGAGATGTAGGAACCGAAGATGTTTCCGATACCCAAACCAACACCCGTCAGAGCGATAGTTGCAAGGCCTGCGCCAATATATTTTGCGGCTTCTGCTTCCATAATATTCTTCCTTCTAAAACAAGAACAACCAATGTTTGATGTTTAGGTTAAACTCAATGATGCAGGTGAATTGCATCGTTAAGATAGAGGCATGACAGGATCGCGAACACATAGGCCTGCAGGAATGCGACCAGAAATTCAAGGCCTGTCAAGGCAACGATAAAGGCGAGCGGCAGCCAGCCCAGGAAAATCCCGAGGGCAATCACGAACCCGCCAAAAACTTTCATCAGCGTATGGCCGGCCAGCATGTTAGCGAACAGTCGGACCGACAGGCTGACGGGGCGTACAAAATAAGAGATGATTTCGATCGGCACCAGCAGGACCAGCAGGATGGCAGGCACGCCGCTTGGAATGAAAAAGCCGAGGAATTTGAAACCATGGCGGACGATTGCAACGATTGTCACAACAAGGAAAACCAGCGCCGCCAGGGCAAAAGTAACAATGATATGGCTCGTCACCGTAAAGCTGTAGGGGATCATGCCGAGCAGGTTGCAAAACAGGACGAACATGAAGATCGAGAAAATAAAGGGGAAATACTTCCGCCCTTCCGAACCGACATTGTCCTTGATCATGTTGGCGATGAACTCATAGCTGAGCTCGGCCATCGACTGCATCCGGCCGGGTACCAGCGAACGGCTTCGCATGCTCCAGGTCAGGAAAAGCGTAATGGCCGCAATGGCAATGACCATAAACAGAGAAGAATTGGTGAAGGAAACGTCGAGGCCGCCTATTTCCATCGGAACCAGACGCTTAATCTCGAATTGTGCAAGAGGGCTATGATCTGACGCCACGATGCTCTTCCTGTGTTTACCTGTATCAACCAGTAATAAGGCGCCAAATCCAAAGGTCGCCGCCTATTCCTCAATTCCGCCGTTATTCATCCGTCCGGCAACCTTGAACACGTTGTATATGCCAACAATGCCGCCGACAACCAAAAATACCAGCATCAACCATGGCTTCGTGTCCAACCATTTGTCGAGCAGCCAGCCAAAACCGCCGCATACCAGCAATGCGGAGACCATCTCGACGGACAGTCGCCATGCTTTGCCGGCCGCGCCGGATTGCTCAACTTTCAAATCGCTGCTTTTCCAGGAGGTTTGCTCCTGCTTTTGCTGCGCCTTTTCAAGCCGAGCCTTGAAATCTTCTTTCGAGGGAGGTTCAGATGCGCCCATTGTCGTCCTTTGACAGCAAACGCTGCCGTCCATTCACCCCCATAGAAAGCGCGGGAAACATACGGTCTGCCCCCTTGGGTGTCAAGCCCTTACACGCCGCTTTTTCGCCTCATTGGTTATTGCAGCCCGGATTTTTTTGTTGCAGTGCAAATCAGGCTCAGGCGGCGCTCTCCGTAATCTCTTTCGCTTTTGCGAGATCAACGGAAACAAGCTGCGACACGCCCCGTTCCGCCATCGTTACGCCGAACAGCCGATCCATGCGCGCCATGGTGATGGGGTGGTGGGTAACAACAAGGAAACGGGTGTCGGAACTGCGGGCAATATTGTCAAGCAGATGACAAAGCCGTTCCACATTCACATCGTCAAGCGGGGCGTCCACTTCATCGAGAACGCAGATAGGCGCCGGATTGGTGAGAAAGACCGCAAACAGCAGGGCAACCGCTGTCAATGCCTGTTCGCCGCCCGATAACAGGGACATGAGCTGCAATTTCTTGCCGGGCGGGCTGGCCATGATTTCAATGCCGGCGGCCAGCGGATCATCGGATTCGGTCAGCGTCAGATGTGCCTGACCGCCACCGAACACCTGACGGAAGAGCTGCTGGAAATGTTCGTCAACTTTGGTAAAGGCTGCCAGCAGACGTTCCCGGCCTTCGCGATTGAGAGCGGAAATTCCCTGCCGGAGCCGTGCTATGGCCGCCAGCAAATCTTCGCGTTCATTGATCAGGGTGGTGAGCTGCTCCTGAACTTCATCCGCTTCGATTTCGGCGCGCAGGTTGACCGGACCCATGCTGTCCCGTTCGCGTTTCAGCCTTTCAAGTTTGCGTTCGCTTTCCTCAGTCGGCGGAATTTCCTCACCTTCCTCAATGCCGCCCGCCGTCTTTATCTGTTCGGGCGCGCATTTCAATTTTTCGCGAATTTGTTCAGCAAGGCCTTTCAGGACCTCTGTCATATGCTCGACGTCAGACTGATGGCGGACCCGCTCTTCACGACATTGGGTAAGTGAATCCTGACATTTTTTGAGGGCCGCATCGCATTCTGCCAGAACCGATTCGGCTTCCGCGAGACGGTCGCGGGCGTTGCTGCGCCGACCTTCGGCAAGGGCAATTTCGTCCATCAGGTTGTTGCGTTTCTGCGCAATCTCTTCCGGCTTTCCGTCAATCTCTTCCAGCTCCGCGGCGGTATCCCGGAAGCGCATTTCAAGCTGTGTGAAATGCTCTGCCATATTGCGGTTCCGGTCGATCCAACCGGTGATTTCCTTGTCGATGGCGGCGCTTCGATCACGGCGGCTTGCGGCTTCGCGGGTTAGCTGATCCGATTCGCTCCTCAAAACGGCCAGTTCATCGCGCTTCTCATGGAGTTGACCGCGCAGATTATCAACTTCAGTGCGGCTTTCCGTCATGTCGGGCAGCTCAGACAGCAGTTTTTGTTTTGCCTCAAGGCTGGACGCAAGCTCACTTTTCTCCCCGGCAAGATCGGCCATGGATTCGTCGAGAGAGGAGAGGCGTGACTGGCGCGCCGCATTTTCGCGGATTTCATTGGCATTGACAGCCCTGAGCTTGCTGAGCTCCTGTTCCTGCTCGCGCTGTTTCCGGCGCAGGTCCTTGAGGGTATTCGTTGCCTCAGAGAGGCGAGTGGCGCACCCCTTGAGATCATTTGACACGTTGTTAAGGTGATTACGCTTGCCCGTCAGTTCCTTTTCAATCTCGGCCAGTCGATTGCGCTGTTCCAGCCGTGCGGCGGCGGCTGTCTTGGCGCCGGCGCGGCAGACAAACCCGTCCCAGCGCCAGAGGTCGCCTTCCCGGCTGACCAGCCGTTGTCCGGGTTTGAGTGTTTCCTGAAGGGCCGGGCCATTCTTTGCCTCGACAATGGCGATCTGGCAGAGTCGGGCCTTGAGGGCATCATGGCCGGTCACGAATTGATCGAGGGTTGCAAGATTATCTGCAAACCCCTGATCCGGCTGTTTGCCGCCAGTGGCGGGCCAGTAGGCGGATGCCGCTTCGTTGGCCGGAGCCTCCAGATCATCGCCAAGGGCGGCGCCAAGGGCCACTTCATAGCCTTTGCTGACGTTCAGCCCTTCAATGATTCCAGGCCATTCGCCCCGTTCGGCATTTTCCAGCAGGCGGGACAGGGCTTTTTCTTCAGCTTCAAGTGCCGTGACATCCCGTTCTGCAAGTTTGACTTTCTCGCGCGCCTCTCGTTCGGCGCCATCGGCGGCCTGACGTGACAGCTCCGCTTCGTCGCAGGCGGTATTAAGTTCGGCAAAGGCGGCGGCAGCATTCTTAAGGGCCGCAGATGAGGCCGGTTCCGATCCGCCTGCGCCAAGCTGCTGCTCCAGTCTTGCTTTCTCTTGCGCAAGGTCGCCAAGACGTGTCGTCAGCTTTTCAAGTTGCAACGTTGCGGCATCAATCTGCTGACTGAGGCTGTTTCGCTCAGCCGACTGGGTGGCGACGATTTCGGTTTTGAGATCATAAGCGGACTGTAATTCCTCAAGCGCGGCAGCTTTCTCATTGACATCGGAAAGGAGTGATTCGGCGCGCGGTCCGGCGGTTTCTTCCGCTTCGGCAAGGGTGATTTTCTCTGCTTCCAGCCGCTCAATTGCTTCTGCGGCATCCTTTTCCAGATCCTTTTCACGGATCATGTCTCCGGCAATTTGCTTGCGCCGGTCTTCAAGCTGCTGTTTCAGCCGCTTGGCCCGCTCTTCCTCGGCATCGAGATTCTCGCGGGCAAGGGTGAGACGATGTGCAGCGGCGGCGGCGCTTGCTTCCGCCTCCCGCAGCGGCTTTAACGCCTCGTTTGCCCTAAGGCCTGCCGATTCTGCGGCCGCGGCCTGACGGGTGAGTTCATTTACGGCAAGAACCGCCTGTTCATATTTTTCGCGCGCTTGCGCCGCTTTCTGCTGTGCCTGCTGATATTTGCGATATAGCAGCATGGCTTCCGTCTTGCGGATATGCCCGGAGATATTGCGGTACCGGTTCGCCTGCCGTGCCTGCCGTTTGAGATTGCCGAGCTGCGCTTCGAGCTGCTCGATCACATCGTCCACCCGCTCCAGATTGTTTTCGGCGGAATTGAGTCGGAGCTCGGCTTCATGACGTCGGGAATGCAGTCCGGAAATCCCGGCGGCCTCTTCCAGAAGATGCCGCCGTTCCTTCGGTTTGGCGTTGATCAGCGCCCCGACGCGGCCCTGGCTGACGATGGCCGTTGAATGAGCGCCGGTCGCCAGATCGGCAAATAACAGTTGCACATCGCGGGCGCGGGCAACCTTACCGTTGATCCGGTAATCGGACCCCGTGTCACGCCGGATGCGGCGGGTGACATCAAGTTCCGGCGATTCATTGTAGAGCGGAGGGGCTTTGCGCTCCCGATTGTCGAGGCCGAGGGTCACCTCGGCTGCATTGCGGGACGGGCGGGATGTCGTGCCTGCAAAGATCACATCATCCATTGCCCCGCCGCGTAAGTTCCGGGCCGATGTTTCTCCCATGACCCAAGTGAGGGCTTCCACAAGGTTGGATTTGCCGCATCCATTCGGGCCGACAATGCCGGTCAGCCCGTCTTTGATCAGAAGTTCTGTCGGTTCAACGAATGACTTGAAGCCCGACAGTTTCAAATGCGCAAATTTCACTGCCTCACCATTACACGTAAGCTACATAAGGGTTTTAAGATAATCGTCCATCACCTGAAAATCCCGGCTGCCTTCATATTTTTCGCCCTGAATGAAGATTGTCGGTGTGGAGTTGACGCCATACTGGGACGAACCAATCAAGCTTTCCGACGCGATGGCATCCACAAGCTCCTGATTGGTCAGGCAGGTCACGAATTCTTCAAGCGCTATGCCATTCTGCTGGCCAAGCTCAATCAGGGCGAGAGCCGGATCGGATTGTCGCGTCCAGGCTTCCTGCTGCTGGAAAATGGCATCAATCATGCCGAAGAAGTCCCCTTTTTCGCCTGCACATTCGGCAAGAATGGCGCCAATGAACGCATACCGATCCAGAGGAAAGTGACGATAGATAAATTTCACCTTGCCGGTATCGACGTAATTTTTCTTGAGGGAGCCATAGGTGAATTTGTGAAAATTGCCGCAATGGCCGCAGGTTAGCGAGGCATATTCGATAATGGTGATCGGCGCCGTAGGCATGCCGAGAACATGATCGCTTTGCAGGATCTGCGGTTTTGCTGCCTGAGCCACGGAAGGCATCAGTATGCTGCCTGTCAACGCAGCAGCCGGAAGCGCAGCCGATGCCGCTACAAAATGTCGCCTGGAAATAGCCAAAATTTTATCTTTCCTACTATATATGGTGTCAGTATAGCTGCTCATTTCTCAATCCTCAAATGATTCCTGCGGTCCATCTACAGATCAGCGGGAAATACGCCATTTAAAACCGGTAAACAAATGCGAAGAAAGGATCATCACGAGATTTTGTCTTATCGCCGGGCCTGTAGCAGGGCCGTTCCGACAGCGATGAGGCGTTGCTTCAGATCTTCATCGCTCACCTTTGCAACAGAGGCATCAATCCACTGTTTTTCCGTGTCGCTGAGCGGAGCGGGGGGAATTCGTTTCGGGGGAGTATTTTTTTTAACCGGCGCCTGTATAAGCTGGAGACGCGCGACCGCCTTGTAACCGAAGAAACTGTTGACACGCTCGATAATCAGCGGTTCGAAATGCTGGAACTCAGGGGCCCAGCCCGGTGCGACACGAATACGGAGCGTGGCTTCCCGGTTGCTCTGTCGGGCGTAGCCAAGTTTTTCCGGACTCGACACGTCTGCGAGATTCGGGCCGACGATCGAGCCCCATTGATTGAGAATGTCGGCCTCTGCGAAGCCGCGCCGGACCAACGCCGCGCGAGATGATTTGCCGACAAGCGCGGCAATCGCTTTCGGACCCTGCTGCGTTCGGGACTGTCTCATCCTGATCCTTTGTTGGAAATCGAAACTCTCATTGACCCGGAGGACTGTAATTGATCATAACTGCCAGTTAATATGATCTATACAGCGCCCGATAAAAAGACTTTTTCCCGCCAGATACTGCAATGGTATGACCGGCACGCTCGTAAACTGCCCTGGCGCAGCCCGCCTGGCGAGCAGCCTGATCCCTATCATGTCTGGCTGAGCGAGATCATGCTGCAACAGACAACGGTTGTGACGGTGGGACCCTATTTCCACAAATTCCTGGATGCCTGGCCGACGGTTGGAGATATGGCGGCAGCGCCCCTTGATGATATCCTGACAGCCTGGGCGGGGCTTGGTTATTATGCTCGTGCGCGTAATCTCCATAAATGCGCGATTGCGGTGACGGAGAATCATAATGGCCGCTTTCCCGATGATCCGGCGGCGCTGCTCGCCCTGCCCGGCATAGGCCCCTATACGGCGGCGGCAATATCGGCAATCGCTTTTGATCGGCCCGAAACGGTGGTGGATGGAAATATCGAGAGGGTGATCAGTCGCCTTTACAGAATTGCGACACCCCTGCCGGCCGCCAAGAAGGAAATCACCGAACGGGCCGCGTTGCTCACACCCCGGGAAAGGGCCGGGGATTATGCGCAGGCGCTGATGGATCTGGGCGCAACCATCTGTACGCCCCGCAATCCGGCCTGTGGTCTTTGCCCGGCCCGTAAGTTATGTGCGGCCAGCGCCGCCGGAGATATGACGGAATATCCGGTCAAGGCGCCCAAGAAACAAAAGCCGACACGTCAGGCGGTTATATTCTGGCTGCAGCAGCCGGATGGCCGCGTTTTGCTGCGCCGCCGCGCTGAAACAGGGCTACTTGGCGGGATGATGGAATTCCCTTCGACCGACTGGGCGGAGGAGGCAATTACGCCGGAAGCCGCGTTAACAGCGACCTTTGATATTATGGGGCAGAACGCCGTTGCGGAAGTTGTGACCGTGACACCAGTGCGACATACTTTCACGCACTTTCATCTGGTGTTGCAGCCTGTCGTTCTCGGCGTTGAAACAGCTGATGCGATCCCGTTTGCGGACGGGATCTGGGTTCATCCGGACGCGTTCGGCGAGTATGCATTACCGACCTTGATGGCGAAGGTCGCGCGGTCTGTTCTTGACAGGCCACAGGACTAAACCGCTTTTGGTTCGAGGTTAGAGGCCGGGGCTGACAAACTCTTCCTTCGAGATCTTTCCATCGCCGTTTTTGTCGAGGGCCTTAAACCGTTTGACGCCGACCGACTTGACTTCTTCGAGGGTCAGAATGCTGTCGCCGTCTGCGTCCATTTCCCGGTATTCATCCGGAACGTCTACTTTGGAATGGGGCGGGGCAGTCGCCGGGCGCAAGCGGTTTGCCTCTACATATTCCTCAAATTCCACCTTGCCATCGCTATTGAGGTCATATTCCTTGAACAGCCGGATGCGATAGGCTTCCGCCTCCTGAAGAGAGATAAAATTATCCGCATCCCGATCCATGCCGAGGAAGCGGCTCTCCGCAAAGGAATGAGCAGGTTGAATGGCGGCGGTCAGCAGGCCGCCGCAAACGAGAAGTGTCATGCAATATTTTCTCATCACGTCCCCTTTTTCAGTCATCCGGGGCTGTGAAGGGCCCCTAGTTCATTTCCGCGCGCACCTGCTGGCGGAGCACATCGATGGAGACGGCCTTGCCTTCCACATCGAAGTGCCAGAAAGTCCAGCCGTTGCAACTGCTGGCGCCTTGTAGCTGGGCGCCGACCTTGTGGATGGAGCCTGACACATCGGACGCAATGAGGCTACCATCAGCTCGAACCCGCGCCCTGTATCGTTTGCGCGCATCAAACAGAACCTGTCCGGCGGACAGCAGGCCGCGTTCAACGACCGAACCGAACGGAATGCGTGGTTCCTGCCTTTTACCGCGCGTAAATTCCAGATCCTCTTCAGGCATCTGGCGAACCTTACGGATTCGATCAAGGGCGACGGCGATATATTTTTCTTCCCGCTCCAGCCCGATATAATGCCGCCCCAGTCTGCGGGCAACGGCGCCGGTCGTGCCGGTGCCGAAAAACGGATCGAGAATAACATCACCGGGATTGGAGGCCGCGGTCAGCACCCGGTAGAGAAGGGCCTCCGGCTTCTGGGTGGTATGGGCCTTTTCCCCCTCTACCTTCAGTCTTTCGCCGCCGTTGCAGATCGGCAGATGCCAGTCGGAGCGCATCTGCACATCGTCATTCATGACTTTGAGGGCATCATAATTGAAGGTGATATTTCTCGCGTCCGGCCCCTTGGAGCACCAGATCAGGGTCTCATGAGCATTGGTGAAACGGGTGCCGCGAAAATTCGGCATGGGGTTTGTCTTGCGCCAGATCACATCGTTGAGAATCCAGAAGCCAAGATCCTGCAAACTCGCACCCACGCGGAAAATATTGTGATAGGAACCGATTACCCAGAGCGTGCCATTCTCTTTTAGCACGCGCCGCGCGGCCGTCAGCCAATCGCGGGTGAAAGCATCGTAACTTGCAAAGCTTTCGAACTGGTCCCAATCATCGGTGACCGCATCGACGAAGCTGTCATCGGGGCGTCGCAATTCCCCCGAAAGCTGCATGTTATAGGGGGGGTCGGCGAAAATCATATCGACGGAATTTTCCGGCAGGCTGTTCATCAATTCGATGCAGTCACCCTTCAGGATCCGGTCAAGTGGTAGTTTTTGATTCTTCATTTTTCAAACAATGCTGTTTTTCCAACTGCGAATATAGTGATTCGGTCGATTCGCCGCGTCAATATATTTTGTTGAATCAGTATGTTATGGAAGAATCCTTATGCAGTTCCTAATCCGTGGAGAGGAGAGCGCGGATTGGGGCGAAACTTCGCCTATGTTGTGGCGTCACGCCAAACTGCCGCAACCCCTTGCGGTGTTCGGCGGTTCCATATCCGGCATTTTTCTCCCATCCATAATGCGGGAATTCCTTGGCGAGGGCGCACATTTTCCGGTCGCGTGTTACTTTTGCCACAATGGAAGCCGCCGCAATGGAGAGGGAACGGGCATCCCCTTTCACGATCAGGCGGCTCGGAATGCCAAGATTTGGGTCCCGGTTTCCGTCGATCAGGGCGACATCGGGGCGGTGTGGCAGGGCGGAAAATGCCCGCCGCATGGCGAGCAGGCTGGCCTGAAGGATATTAAGGCTGTCGATTTCCTGAACCGAAGCTTCGCCGATCCCGACCTGGGCGGCTTCAAGAATATGATTGAAAAGCTGCTCCCTTTTCGCGCGGGGGATTTTCTTGCTGTCCATAATCCCAACCGGAATGTTGCCGCGATCCAGTATAACCGCCGCGGCAACAACGGGACCGGCAAAGGGGCCGCGCCCCACCTCGTCAATGCCGACGACAAGACCCGTTTCAGCATTTTCAAGAGAGAAGTCCGGCATCGGCGGTATGGCATATTGCATCCCTTCTGATTAACAGGCGCGCAACTTAAAATAAATCCATTTGTCGCCAGTCCCGCCCCGGTGGGATAAAAAGGTCGGATCGGAGATTATATTTGCCGTGCCTTTCAAAACCGAGCCGTTTGCAGGCAAGTTGAAACCGGGTGCCAATAAGTTTTGCGTAAGGCCCACTGCCAACCATACGCTGGCTGAATGCGGCGTCATAATTCTTCCCCTCCCGTGTGGAGCGAACAAGGCTCATCACCCGGGCGGCGCGGTCGGGGAAGTGCTCCTGCAGCCAGCTTTCAAACAGTTCAGCTACATCCCAGGGCAGGCGGAGCAGAATGCAGCTCGCATTCGTTGCGCCTTTTTCACGGGCGGCCGTCAATATCTGCTCCAGCTCCTGATCGTTGAGGCCGGGGATCATCGGCGAAGCCTGAACGAATGTCCGAACCCCGGCCGCGGCCAAGGCCTCGATGGCGGCCAGCCGTTTGTGGGGGGCAGTTGCCCGCGGCTCCATCAGCCGGGCGAGACGCCGATCCAGAGTCGTAACGGAAATGCCGACAGCGACGAGATCGTCCTTTGCCAGCTTCGCGAGCAGATCAATATCCCGCAGCACCAGGTTTGACTTGGTCGTGATTGTGAAAGGATGCCGGGCTTGGCCAAGCAGTTCGATAACCTGACGCGTGATGGCAAGGCGGCGCTCAATCGGCTGATACGGGTCCGTATTGGTCCCAAGGGCGATGGGGGCACATTTATAGCTGGGCCGCGCAATCTCCCGTGCCAGCAACTCCGCCGCATTAGGCTTGGCGAACAGCAGCCTTTCGAAATCAAGCCCGGCGGAGAGATTCATATAGGCATGGGACGGGCGGGCATAACAATAGATGCATCCATGTTCACACCCGCGATAGGGGTTGATGGAGCGGTCAAATGGCAGGTCGGGCGAGCTGTTCCGGCTGATGATCGTTTTTGGAAACTCGGTTGTGATGGTGGTGACGGGGCTTTCTGTCTCCTCTCCCTGCGCCATGTGATGCCAGCCGTCATCAATAAAGTCCCGCGCGGCGATCTCGAACCGCCCTTCGGGGTTTTTTGTCGCTCCGCGGCCCCGGCGCTGTTCTTTGGGGATGGGTATGATATCATCTGACATGTAATCAGAATACCACGAAAAAAGAACAAAACAAGAACATATTTATTATGTAAAGAGGCGACGGATTTGTCTGGCCCGCCCGTTCAATGAGTATTCCGCGTCATCGGGAGGAGGATAAAATGAAAAAATCGGGATGGCTGGCAACCGGGATCATATTGTCCATGTGTCTTCTCGCCGGGCCAACGGCGGCGCATCAGGATGGAAAAGCCGGGGGAGGCAGTTCCCCCTTTGACAAATGGCAACAGGGGCAACCGAATATCGGTCAGAATCTCCATTATGGCAAACAGGGGGCCGACCGGGACGGGCCTCATAAAAAGAAAGAAGCGCATAAAAAGTCGCGGGATAAGAAGCACCACGGATATTTGCAACATAACGACGGCGGAAAATGGCACCGCAAGCATTCGGATTTCAGGGGACCGAATTGGGGTAAGGGACGCGGGCATGATGCCTGGCATAAACCGGTTCCGCGCTACAGCTACCGCGGCCCGACATATGTATATGTGAAGCCGCACCATACCTCGCGCTATCGGGGGGCATATTCCTATCGAGGGTTTTTCTGGCCGTTCATCAATGTAACCTTCATATACCCCCTGTCGCCACGACAAATCGAACATCATCATCAGTCGGTCTATATCGCGCTTGATGCTCCCGTCGGCAAAATGATCCGGTGGCAGGACGGCTTGATGTCCGGCAGTGTTGTGATCCTGCGCGAAGGCTTTGATGGTTATGGTAATCTTTGTCGGCAATACCGCCAGACCCTGACCCAGCGGGGGCGCACGACGCGCCATGTGGAAATCTCCTGCCTTGACCGGCGGGGTTACTGGGTTTCGATCTAGCCGCTTGCGGGGGGTGGAACTGGAGTGAATCCATTACGATATGGCCAGCGGCGCGCCCGGCAGGCTTAATCCTTGCTGCGTTTCTGATGTTCCTGAAGGCGGTCAAATAGTTCGACGAAATTGCAGGGCATGAAGCGATAATCAAGCTGATGGACGAGGATATCGTCCCAGGCGTCCTTGACGGCGCCGGTGGAGCCGGGCAACGCAAACAGATAGGTTCCCTTCGCGACGCCCGCCGTGGCGCGGGACTGGATGGTCGATGTGCCGATCTTCTGATAGCTCAGCATCCGGAACAATTCTCCAAATCCCGGAATTTCCTTCTCAAAAAGACCGGCGAAAGCTTCGGGTGTGACATCGCGGCCGGTCACGCCGGTGCCGCCGGTTGAAATGATCACGTCTATATCCGGATCAATGAGCCAGCCTTTGATAACCCGCTGTATTTCGGTTAATTCATCTCTGACGATTTTGCGATCACCAAGGATATGCCCAGCAGTTTCCAGCCGCTCGATAAGGGTCTGGCCGGAGCGGTCCTCGGCCAGACCGCGGCTGTCGGAGACCGTCAGAACGGCGATACGGACAGGGATGAAAGGGCGTGATGTGTCAATTCCCGGCATTGTCGGCTATCTCGCTTTCTTGCTGGTCGAGCGGTTGATATTCCGGCCATTCGCCGCGGGCAATCTGGTCAAGGCCGGGCAGGTCCTGCCCCATGCGGTGGCGGTATATCCAGAAATTCGTCAGAACCCGCTTTATGAAAATACGTGTCTCCCGGCTCGGCATGGCTTCGATGAAAAAGAGAGGGTCGTCGCCAGCCGCCGTTTCCGACTTCCACTTCTTGAGGTTGCCGGGGCCACCATTGTAAGCGGCCGCGAGATGGAACAGGTTGCGGTCCACATCCTTGTAATTCATCAGGTAATTGAGATACTGCTGGCCAAGTTCAAGATTGTAGGCGGGATCGAGCAGCTTTTCACTTTTCCCGTTGCGCAGCGATTTGTCACCGGAGATATAGCTGGCAGTCACCGGCATAATCTGCATGAGGCCGGTGGCGCCCGCGCCGCTCCGCGCGCTTGCCAGAAAGCCCGATTCCTGACGCATGAAGGCATAGAGAAGGGCGCGATCAACCTTGAAACCTTCTTCCGGCTGCCATTTGGGTACCGGATAAATGGCGGCGTCCCATGTGACATTCTCCGTATCCCAAAGATAGAGCCCCATACGCATGGCGACGGACGGGATGCCAATCTGTTCTGACAGGGCCAGAAGTTGCGGCGCCAGATTGTCATCGGCATTCAGAAAAATACTGCGGAGCTCCTCCGCCGCGAGGTCATACTCTTCGATCTGACTGAGAGCAATGGTGCGTTTCACCGCGGGGATTTTCATCAGAAAGGCGATTTCACCGTTGTCGAGATCCGGCAGATCCCAGTTGAACGGCTTGTCAATCCCGAGTTGGCGCAGCGCGAGAAGGCCGTAGAAGGTTCTGGGCTGGCTCGCCGTACGTTCCAGATAGTGATAAGCCTTTTCGGGGGAGCCCAGCTTCAGATAGGCGCGTGAGGCCCACCAGTTCGCCGCTGTTGAATTCCAGTCGGACAGGTCGTTCACCTCACCAAGAGCGGTGAAATGCTCGGCGGCTCTTGCGATATCACCGCTTCGCCAGGCGGCAAGCCCGGCGGTCCAGTCCGCGAGCGGAACATAATCGCGGGATTTGCGAAGGGCCGCTTCGGCGAATTCAATGGCTTTATCATCGCGGGAATTAAGAAAATAACTCTGAGCGATTTTTTCACGAAGCTGGTCAATCTCAACCTGGTCAAGGAGTTTTATGACATTTTTCTGTGACAGATACTCGGCGGCCTTTGTCGGCTGATCGTTGCGTATATATCGGTTTACAACACGTCTTGTATGCTCGACATCATTGCGTTGTTGTGCACTGCGCTTTGTGTTGCTTTTATAAGAGCGTGAAAGATAGACCGGCTGACCGGATCCATGTCCGCCGAGATACTGACCATGAACGGGTTCCGGCAGGGGGTTCCAACCACGCTCGCGGCGGCCTTCCGCCAGTTTATAAATACGCTCCGCACCGGGATGATCGGCATAGGCCTTCATCCACAAATGCAGCTCTTCATATCGGGCTCTGTATTTTGTCGGATGCATATAGCGCTGAAATTTTACATGACCGAGAAGCAAGTCGCTCTTCAATGCAGAAATCAGCTTATCTGCCTGTTTCCAGTCTCCGCGGTTCTGATATTCGAAGATGGATTTGTAACGGGCCGTGTCATCGGCAGAGAGAACAGAGGGGGCGCCTTCCGCTCTTGCGGTCTGGCCGAGCGCCAGCACGATGGAGGCAAGAATCGTCAGAACGGTGAGAATTCCGAAACGCTCATTCATAACCAGTTGCCATTTATCGAATAAGGGATCTGCCGGATATGGCAGATCCGCACTGAACAGGTTTAGTCATCCCCCATCGCCGCCTTCAGCATCAACAGATCGGCCCAGGCATATTTCTTCAGGGCCGGTTGGCTCATCAGAAAGGCAGGATGAAATATAGGCAGTATTTTTGCGTGCCCTTGCCCGATTTGCAAATCTTTCCATTTCCCGCGTAATTTGTTGATGCCTGTTTTGATGTCGAGCAGGTAGCCCGCAGCTTCCCCGCAGGCAAGGATATAACTTGGGTTTGTGATCTCAATATGGCGGTGGATGAAGGGCAGGCAGAGTGCCTTTTCCTCGTCTGTGAGTTCGCGCATTCCAGGCGGGCGCCAGGGAATCGCACTGACATAATAGGCATCATCGGGAGACAGGCCGATCGCCGCAAGCATCTTTTCAAGCAGTTCGCCGGAGCCATTGGAAAAGGGCAGGCCGCTGCGGTCCTCTTCATCGCAAGGCTGTCTGTCAATAATCATCAACCGGGCGCCAGGGTCGCCTTTGGCGAAAACCGTATGGTTGGCCGATTTTCTGAGGGAGCAATGTTCGAAAGTTTCAACGGCCTGGCGGAGCTCGTCGATTGTCCGGCAGCTTTGCGCCGTCTGCTGTGCGAAGCGGATAGCGTCGGCGAGTTTCGGGGCAGGAGCGGGACGGGCGCTTTCCGCTTTTTTCTGGGGCGTTACTGGTCTGACAGCCGCCGGTGGCGCTGAAGGCCCTGTTTCACCGCCGACTGTCGGAGTTAACTCCCGAACGGGAGATTGTGCAAGCCGGTTGACGGGCGCATCGTCAATTGTTTCGTCAACGCCGGCCTCCAGATAAAAATGGATCAGGCTTTGCATGTCGATCTTCATATCCATGCCGTATCATAACAGCACCAGTTCCGTTTCGAGAAGCGGACAGTGTCAGGATTTTCTGGAACTTTTCCAATCTGATATGTTAGTTTCAGTGAGAAATTAGGGAAACCGGGTCATCTTGGGCTGTTTTTTCATCTGTTGAAATCGCAGAAATCCGCCAAAACCCTTTGCAATCGGATATGATGCGCAATAAAAGGGCTTGAGAATCACGAGCTATGCGGCTGTCCCGGCGTTGAAGCGGGTGCCGGCCCGGGTCCCGGACTAACAACAAGCAATGGTCGCAAACCGACCGTAAGAGTAAGAAGAGGGTTGTAATGGAACGCGAATCTATGGAGTTTGATGTCGTTATTGTCGGCGGCGGCCCGGCGGGGCTATCGGCGGCGATCAAGCTGCGCCAACTCAGCGAGGAAGCAGGACTTGATGTCTCTGTCTGCGTCATTGAGAAAGGCTCCGAGATTGGCGCCCATATCCTTTCGGGTAATGTGTTCGAAACCCGCGCGCTGGATGAACTGATCCCGGACTGGAAAGAAAAGGGCGCGCCGCTCAATGTTCCGGTGAAGACGGAAAAATTCTTCTTCATGACGGAATCGAGCGAGCTGCGCTTTCCCAATTTCCTGCTGCCCAAGCAGCTTCATAACCACGGGAATTATATCATCAGTCTCGGCAATCTCTGCCGCTGGCTGGCGGAACAGGCGGAAGCGCTCGGTGTTGAGGTGTATCCCGGTTTTGCGGGCGCAGAAATTCTCTATAACGAGGATGGCAGCGTCAAAGGCGTTGCGACGGGTGATATGGGGGTCGGCCGCGATGGCGAAAAGAAAGGCGGCTATGAACCGGGGATGGAGCTGCATGCCAAATACACTCTCTTTGCGGAAGGGGTGCGTGGCTCACTGACCAAGGGGTTGTTCGAAAAATTCGGCTTGCGGAAGAATTGCGATCCGCAGACCTTCGGGATCGGCATCAAAGAACTTTGGGAGCTCGACCCGGAAAAGCATCACGAAGGGCAGATTTTCCACAGCTTCGGTTGGCCGCTCGGCAGCGATACCTACGGCGGATCCTTCGTATATCATCTGGAGAATAACCAGGCCTATGTGGGCTTTGTCGTCGCGCTGGATTACGAGAATCCGTATCTGTCGCCCTATGATGAGTTTCAGCGTTTCAAGACCCATCCGATGATGAAGGACATGCTGAAGGGCGGCAAGCGAATTTCCTATGGCGCCCGCGCCATTAATGAGGGTGGCTTCCAGTCCGTGCCGGAACTGGTATTTCCGGGCGGAGCCCTGATTGGTTGCACGGCCGGGTTCCTTAATGTGCCGAAGATCAAGGGCTCCCATACGGCTATGAAGTCCGGCATGATGGCGGCGGAAGCGATCATAGAGCAAATGAAAGAAAATGCCGACGCCCCGGCAAAGGTTCTTGAGGCATATCCGGAACTATATCGGAAATCCTGGGTTTATGATGAGCTGTACCGGGTGCGCAACAGCCGTCCGTCTTTCCGCTGGGGGTTGCTGGCGGGCACTCTTTATACCGGCCTTGATCTCAAGATCCTGCGCGGCAAGGCGCCTTGGACATTCAAGAATCATGACGACCATTCAGTGCTGAAAAAGGCCAAAGACTGTAAGAAAATCGACTATCCGAAGTATGACGGGGTCTATACATTTGACAAGCCGTCGTCGATTTTCCTGTCCAATACCAATCATGAAGAGGATCAGCCGGTTCATCTGACGCTCAAAGACGCGACGGTCCCGGTCAAAATCAACTATGATGAATATGCCGGGCCCGAACAACGCTTCTGTCCGGCGGGGGTCTATGAATTCCTGACCGATGATGATGGTTCCAATCCGCGATTGCAGATCAACGCGCAGAATTGCGTGCATTGCAAGACCTGCGATATCAAGGATCCGACGCAGAATATCAACTGGGTGGTTCCCGAAGGCGGCGGCGGGCCGAACTATCCGAATATGTAGAAAATCGTTCCTGGGCACAGGAAATTTGTTTAATGCCGGTGAAGGACGCCCTACATAAGAGAAGCGTGGGCGTCCGACTGGTCGACCGTCGCAGCCGGAAAGTGACAGATGGATGTGCAGGAATGGCGGGTGCAGGCGTGGAAAAGTATAAAACGGTTATCAGCGGCGTTATTTTAACAGTCCTGCTTGGTGCCTGCGCCACAAATGGCGTGTCAAGTGAAGGCAACGCTCTGCCGAATGCCTTTCAGGATGCGGGAGGGACAACGGATGTCCTTTCATCAACCTATTTTGGCGAATATCTGGCGGGCCGCGAAGCCCTGCGGGAGCAGGATGCCGATGCGGCGCTGCATTATTTCGATGATGCGCTGGAAGAACGCGCCGACGATACCATTCTGCTCGGCATGGCGTTACAGGCGGCGCTCGCCAAGGGAGATATCGCGCGGGCTGTCAAAATTGCCCCTTTCGCCGTCAAGGGAGAGGGGGATCAGTCAACCGCCAATCTAGTCCTGGCGATTGATGCGCTGGCAAAAAACGACTTCGCGGCGGCTGAAGGATATTTTCAGCAAACGTCGGATAATGGCTTTAACGTTCTTTTGAAGCCGCTTCTCATGGCCTGGGTCCAGTTGGCGCTCGGCAATGTGGATGATGCCTTCGCTGAGCTCGACGCGCTGGACAGATATAATGGTTTTGACGCCCTTAAGGAATATCAGTCAGCGTTGTTGGCCGACGTCTCGGGTGACAGGCTGCTTGCCGATCAGAAATATTCCGAAGCGCTTGCCGGTCCGTCCGGACGGACTGTTCGCCTTGTTCAATCATACGGGGCCTTTCTTGATCGAACTGGGCGCCGGGATCAGGTGAAACCGATCTATGAAGAATATCTCGCCCAGTTTCCGCTCAGCCCGACCATTCAGGCGGAACTTGACAACCTTGCTGCGGGGCGCCCGCTTGAGCCGGTTGTAAGCGATGCCCGTTCCGGTGCGGCTGAAGCCCTGTATAGCGCGGCGTCAATCATCGGACAGGAGCGTGCGATCGGTGTGGCGGCCACTTATATTCATTTTGCCCTGCATCTGGAACCTGAATTGCCGATGGCGCGGATGCTGCTGGCGGAAACGGCTGAGGACCGGGGCAACTGGCAGGAAGCTTTCGATCTTTACAGCAATATCAATCCGGCATCGCCCTATGGCAAGAATGCGGAAATCCGCGCGGCCTGGGCCGTTTACAAGCTTGGCCGCAAGGAAGAGGCGCGGGCGCGCCTTGAGAATGTCGCCGCCGCCTATCCGGATGATATCGAGGCACTGGTTGTGTTGGCCGATGTCAGCCGGGACGCCAAGGAATGGACGGAAGCCGCGAAAGGATATGGCCGGGCGATTGATCGCATCAAGGTATATGAGCCGCGGCACTGGTCGCTCTTCTATGCCCGGGGGGTGGCCCATGAACAGTCCCGTCAATGGCCACTGGCCGAAGCGGATTTGATGCGGTCGCTGGAGTTGCGCCCGGATCATCCCCAGGTGCTCAACTATCTCGCCTATTCATGGGTGGACAGGAATGAAAATCTCGACAAGGCGCGGGAGATGCTGATCAAGGCCGTGTCCCTGCGGCCGCGGGACGGGTTTATCATTGATAGTCTCGGCTGGCTCTATTACCGGCTGGGCGAGTATGACAATGCGGTTATCCAGCTTGAGAAGGCCGTTTCGCTGGAGGCGGCCGACCCGACGATTACCGACCATCTTGCCGATGCCTACTGGCGTGTTGGGCGGCGGGAAGAGGCGCGCTATCAATGGCAGCGGGCGCTCTGGCTCGACCCGGCGGAAGACCAGGTTCCCGTGATCGAAGAGAAGCTGAAGCATGGGCTTGTGGATGCGCCAAAGGCTGAAAAATAAGCAGATCATATACGGATGATCACCTCACTCGCGCCGGCAAAAATCAATCTGTTCCTGCATGTGACAGGCAAGCGTGCCGACGGTTACCATTTCCTTGAAAGTCTTGTCGTCTTTGCGGATTATGGAGATGACATCTCTGTCGAGCAGGCGGATGGCCTCCGCCTTGAGATTTCCGGCCCATTCGCCCGTGATATCGACGCGGGCCCCGATAATCTGGTGCTGAAAGCGGCGCGTCTTCTGCAACAGGAATGCGGGGCGAGGCCGGGTGCGCGCATCCACCTCATCAAGAGACTGCCGGTGGCGTCCGGTATCGGCGGCGGATCCTCGGATGCGGCGACGACGCTGAAGCTTCTGAATCGTCTCTGGCGCCTTGATATCACTGATGAGAGGCTGGCGAAACTGGGCCTCTCCCTCGGGGCGGATGTACCCGTTTGCCTGCTGGAAAAGCCTGCCCTCATGCGGGGGATCGGCGAAGAGCTACAGGAAGTAAAGATTTCCGATATTAGCTCCATATTACTGGTTAATTGCAAAAAACAGGTTTCGACGGCTGAGGTTTTTAGGCGGCTGACCCTTCAAAATACAGGAGAGGCGAACATTATCCCTCCCGTAGGAGCTGTGGAGCTTGCCGCTCTGCTGGAAGGAACACGGAATGATCTGCAGGGCCCTGCCATTGCAATCGTCCCGCAGATTGCCGATGTCATCAGTGTTGTTGAACATCTGGACGGATGCCAGCTTGCACGGATGAGCGGCAGTGGGGCGACTGTCTTCGGGCTGTTTGCGGAAGCCGAGGCCGCAGAGGCGGCGGCCCGGCGGATTGGCCGGCAGCATCCCGATTGGTGGGTGTCCGCAGCCCGCATTATGACAGGGGCATGACGCCTGCCGCAAAGCATGGCGTTTTTTCAAAATTTGGCTTGAGCTTGGCGGGTCCTTTCGATAGAAAGAGGCTCCTCTTTGGGGTGTCGCCAAGCGGTAAGGCAACGGGTTTTGATCCCGTCATGCGCAGGTTCGAATCCTGCCACCCCAGCCAGAACCTCATTTCACCTAATCCAATACCATCCAAAATAACTTATAAAAACAATGATTTATAGGAATATGGTGTCTTATATAGTCCTATATTAAGTGCTTGCATCCAAGAAAATTGGGGGTACACTGAGGGGTATCGCAAAATTTGCAGAATCTGTGTACCCCCAAATGGCGCTAACCGATATAAAATGCAAATCCGCATCCGCCAGAGATAAGCCTTACAGGCTATCGGACGGCAAGGGTATGTATTTGGAAATTAGGCCAAATGGCAGTAAGTACTGGCGGTTTAAATATCGCTTCGTTGGCAAGGAAAAATTACTTGCGCTGGGGGTGTATCCGGAAACGTCGTTGGCAGAAGCCAGGGAGAAACTTTTACAGGCACGCAAGCTACTAGAGAGCGGCGTTGATCCTTCCCAGGACAGAAAGAAGAAAAAAGCGCTGGCAAAAGAAAGCGCAGAAAACACTTTCGAGGTCCTAGCCTGGGAATGGTATGCCAATCGGAAAAGCCGTTGGCGAGAGCGATATGCCGAAGAGATCATTACCCGACTTGAGAAAGATATCTTTCCGGAAATTGGAAACATCCCGATTGTGGAAATCGAGCCGCCCTTGCTCTTACAGGTCATCCGCAAAATCGAAAATCGTGGGGCGTATGAGCTGGCGAAGCGGCAATTGCAAAAATGCGGTGAAATTTTCCGATATGCAATTGCAACCGGTAAGGCGATCCGCGATCCGTCGCAGGATATCAAGGAAGCTTTGATGCCGGTGAGGAAAGAGCACTTCGCCGCCCTGGATGTAAAAGAGCTTCCAGAGTTCATTGCCGCGCTGGAACGGAACGACGCGCGGCTTTATCAAAGTACCCGGAACGCTCTCAAGCTGATTATGCTGACATTCGTGCGCACGAGTGAGCTGATTAATGCCAGATGGGAAGAAATTGACTTCGATAAAAAAGAATGGATTATCCCGGCGGAACGGATGAAGATGGGGCGGGAGCATATTGTCCCACTATCCCGACAGGCAGTCGAGGTACTTGAAAGCCAGAAAATTCTCGCCGGACAATGGCCGCTTGTTTTTCCCAGCAGCGTTAAACCACGCAATTCGATCAGCAATAACACGATACTGGGGGCGTTGAAGCGTCTTGGGTATCAGGGCCGCATGACCGGTCATGGTTTTCGCGCTCTTGCCATGAGCGGCATCAAGCAGGAACTGGGATACCGCCATGAAGTCGTTGACCGGCAGCTTGCCCATGTTCCGCGCAACAAGATTGACAAAGCCTATGATCGGGCTTTGTTCCTGAATGAACGTAAAATCATGATGCAGGAATGGGCTGATTATTTGGATGAAGTTGCTAATAGTGGAGTTACAATTTCTGGAGATTTTGTAAATAGAGAGAAAACTTAGATGTCTTGGCATATACGGATACAAGCCGATGATTTTTTTAATGCTTACAAAGTATTGAAAAACCATAACGAGCTCATAGTTGGTCCAAGCGTCGTATGCTTGGCATTTTCGCTAGAGCTTTATTTTAAAGAGCTTCATTCAGTACTGAAAGGTAAAGCGCCTCGTGGCCATGACATCATAAAACTTTTTGAAATGTTACCGTCGCAAATCAAGCAAGAGATTTTTGCTCACGATTCTATCCGTCAAAACCCATTCAACACCAGAGGGAATATCTTTTCACCTAAACTATATGATAAGGCCTACACTCCTTATGATAGGTTCGTTGATCAAATAAAAACAATAAGTAATGGCTTTAAAGAGTGGCGTTATGCTCACGAAAAACAGATTTTAAAGTATGAAGAATCGTTTGCCTTAGCTCTTATAGAGTCTGTGAAATCTGCCTCTGATGCAGCACGTGCACGGTCAACTTGGCAAGTACAAGATTAACCGCTGTAATGAGGCAGTATAACTTTAACGCTTTAAAATAATTTAACCGGAATAATATACTTAGAAACAACCTTTCATCTGGCTTATTGCGCGAGCAAAACATTGCGATTTGCCAACTCTGGCGAAAACCAATTATAATATATTCCACTAATATTAGATGGTGGAAAGCATTTGGAAGATAAAACCTCAGAAGCGTTGAAAATAAAAAGATTTGATCCAGCTGGAATTACCTGTCCCGAAGGAATGTGGGTAAAAGAAGCAGCGGTAAGGCTTGTTCACAAAGAACATGGAGAGCAGTGGCGGCAACAACCTGCTGAGGAAGCAATTCAAAACTTAATTCAGGTGCTGATTCTGACGCCCGAACTTGAGGTGTTTTCGATTGATAGTCATAAAGGCACGAAGTCACCGGTTAATCGTGATTTTTTACGCAGCAGGAGTGCGGTCGATTATTTCAAAAAGGGGTTTAAGCCTTTTATTGACGACTTCTATGTGAGCGATACTGATGGCTATTTCTTTTATCTAGACAGAAAGCAGTTCGAAAATTTCCTTGCTGGAAAGCCCATTGTTAATCCATCGGAAATCCAAATATCAGATAACGTGTCCCCTTCCTATATTCCCCCTTATATGCAGTTCATGCTCGAAGCGGTTACTGCTTTGGGCTTGTCTCAAGAGAAACGGACGGGAAAAAGCGTAATTGTCGATTGGCTGAGAGACAACTGGCCTGCTGATCTTGACGGAAAATCTGAGCGGATGATTGAGTCTATGGCAACAATGCTGCGTTCTCCCGAGCACAAGAAGGGTGGCAACACCTCCTGGAAAGAGTCGCTAAGACGATAAAGGGTGCCACCCATTAACACATTGAAATGGTGTGATAAAAATTAAGAGTGTCACCCTTGATTTCAACGATAGCGAAACCCTTCCAACGTTCATTACCTCAAAAAATCATGATTGGATTGCCTCAGTTCTGATTAGATGAGGTTAGTTCAAATGAGTGTTTCCAGTTTACCCGAAGTTGGCTTTATCCGCCTTCCTGATGTCCTGAAAGTCTATCCCGTCAGCAAGTCCCATTGGTGGGCAGGCGTGAAAGAGGGGCGATACCCGAAGCCGGTCAAGCTTGGCCCGAAGATTACGGCCTGGCGGGTGGAAGATATCCGCGATTTGATCGCCTCCAGTGAGGGGTAATGCAGTATGCGAAAGCATATCTATAACCTGAGCTGGATCAGGAAAAACTACACCTACACGGTTTATGAAATCGCAAAGCTGTATAACATTTCCCCTGATACTGTTTTTCGGTGGATCAGCCGGGAAGGGTTGAGGCGTATTCCGGGCACCAAAAAGTACTTCGTCCACAGCAGCGATTTACGGCGCTTCCTGGAGCAGAAGAACGCCCGCAACAAGCAGCCGTGCGGAGAAGGCGAAATTTACTGCTGCAAATGCCGGAAGCCGAGACCGCCGAAAAATGACTCTCTAAAGGCCTGCCGGATGCCAAATAAGACGATAAGGATAAGCGCGCGATGTGAGGTTTGCAATACGCGCCTCAATACCTTTGTGAGTGGCAAGAAATGGTCTGAATCGCATCCTTTCCATCCAGACAGGAACGTACCCATCAAACCACATAGTGGAGAGCAGGGGACGCCCCGTAAATGTCAAACTTGGAAGGAGGCTGGATAATGGCTGAATACAACCCCAAAAATGAGGTGGCAAAGAAGCAGTATGAGGAAGCTTTGCTGCATGGTAAATACCGCGATCCGAAGACGGTGAAGGCTGTCTGGAATAGCATCAACAGCTTTGAAGCCTTTACCAGTTACATCGACTTTAAGGACGTTACGACGGATCATGTAAAGGCCTTCAAGGCGTCACTGGAACAGGAGAAGAATAAAGCGGGCGAACTGCTGAGCATATCGACGATCCGTTCCATTCTCGGAAACCTGAGAGAATTTTTTGAATGGCTGGCAACACACCCGCAATTCATCAAAAAAGTGGATGGACGCATTACCCAATATTTCCGTTTGTCAGACAACGCCAACCGGGCGGCACGGGCGTCGAAAGAGAAAACACCGCCAACGCTGGAGGAACTGGAAACGACGCTGAAAGCCATGCCGTATGGAACCGATATCGAGAAGCGGGACAGGGCCATGTTTGCCTTTGTGATCCTTACCTGCATTCGGGATGACGCGCTGGTCTCTCTCAAGCGGAAGGATGTTGATGCCGATAGGGGAACCGTCTGGCAGGACCCGAAGCACGTCAGAACAAAGCGCCGCAAGGGCATTCTGACGAAGTTTCTCGGGAAACCGATGCCGCTCGCGGAAGAGATCGTTATGGACTGGCTCAAGCATCTGGATGAGGTCTTAGTGATAAAGCCCCATGATCCGCTGTTTCCAAAAACGCTGATGCGCAATAATCCTGAAACCATGGCGTTTGAGGCACAAGGGTTATCGCGGGAGCATTATGCGAATGCCGCCCAAGTGCGGGATATTTTCCGGGCCGCGTTCAAGGCCGTTGGCTTGCCATACTACAATCCCCATCTCTTCCGGAACACCATCGTCAAATGGGCTCTCAAATACATGTCGCAATATGAGCTGAAGGCACTCAGCCAGAATATAGGCCATGAACATTTGGCGACGACATACAGCCCCTACGGAAAGCTTTCATTGGATGAGCAGATTGACGCGTTGGAGAAGATAGGCGCGAAAATGCCCGAGCTTCAGAATATCCCGACAGAAAAACTGCTAGAAGAGGTTGGAAGGCGCACGCAGAAATGAGCGGCTTTTATTCGGATGTCGGCAGAAAGTCGATCTTGTCAATTTCCGTCATGAGGCGGTCGGTCTCGACAAGGGCGACGATAATGCGCTGGTAATGCATAATGTCATCTATGGATAGATTGCGGCCCTTGCGGTCTTTCAGCCATTTTTGCGCGGGCTGATAGCCGCCGATATAAAACTCCCAGGCAACGCTCGGCACGCCACCGAAATATTGCGTCGCATTGATCCACGCCTTGCCGCCCTCATAACGCAGATTTTCCACCATATGATCGCCGTCAACCGGGTAGGTGGTAATCAGGTGATCGAGTGTGCTGCTTTCCATCAGATGCAGCTCCCGCAATTCCGCGCCCTTTTCCGCAAGTTTGTGGAAAGTATCGGGATCGGCCGGGTAAGGAATGCGCGGGAAATCGGATTTTAGAAACTCTGCATAACGCTCGCGATAGGCCGGACTATAAAGCACGACATAAATATAATCGAACAGGCTTTCCGGCGTGATACCCGGGACGGCTTCTTTGATTTTCGCGTAGATTTTGGGATCAAGGTTTGAATGAACCTCTCCGAGCATGTCTTGATTGTAAAAGTATAACGGAAATACTGAATTAATATCATATGCGCTAAATGATTTCTGATCGATAATCCCGTCCGTAATGAAACAACCTACTTTATCTTTTGTCTGGCGTGCCAGAATAAGGCCAATATTACTCTTTAAAAAATTTCTCATAATTGCATATGATGGTCTGCCAATGAGTTTGTCATCATAGTAAATTTTTCTAATGTCAAACGGTCGATATAAATATTTCAATATTTTTTTAGATTCAAACGGAGAGCAATTATCAATTTTTTGAAGAAATTTATAGGAAGAAGAGTTTTTTACATCGTACTTTATCTTAAAGTTATTATCAGAATGACCAGACAAAAGGGTGTCTATTTTCCCTGATAGCGAATTTTCGTCAAAATCTAAAAATAAATTGTCTCTTTTTGTTTGGACGCCAGGGCCATACTCCATAAATAATCGATTAAGCGGAATGCCATCCTCATATTCTTCATGAGCGCTAAAATCTTTTGGAATAAAATAGTAGGATGGCGCTCGGGTTTCTAGAATGGAAGCGCGGTCAGAAATGAGGTCAGATTTTAATAAGAACTGATACTTTTCGTGTCGTTTTCCGAAGCAATCGATATGTTTGACAACAGCCATATTTCCAGTTTTAGAATTATCTTTTACAAAGATAGAAATGGCTACGCCTTGTTGGATGTCGAAAACGTTTTCATCTTTCTCTCCCTTTAAATCGATTTCTTTTTTCTTCGCGCTACCGTGAAGATCGCAAATATAAATTTTATCAAAAGTTTCTAGTAAACTCTTCCTCATTTGCCTGTGGATTAGGCCGTCCAAGTACGAATTATTCGTGATGAGTGCGACAATCCCATAGCCTGTTTTGTCTATATAATGCTGGGCGCTACGAATAAATTTTATATAATCATCCGACAGGGGGTTGATATTATTTTCCTGTAAGTTTTTTTTATACTCTTTCATTAAATCTTCAATCCAGGCCCCCTTGTTCGAACTGCTCATAGAATAAGGTGGATTGCCGAACGCCACCATTATCGGCATGTTTTTCTTAATCCAGCTTGCGTCATTGGCTTCGCGGGAGAGCCAGGAGGCGAACAGCGAATCCATCTCGGGATGATGTTCTTCCAAACTGTTGGTGAGGTATACGCTCAGGCGTTTCGGATTGTTGAGGTTTGAGGGCTTGTAGCCCGTTTCCTGCAACAGCAGATCGAGCTTCATATGACACATGGCATAGCTCGCCATCAGGAGCTCGAACCCGTGCAGGCGGGGGAGCAAGTCATTCTCGACATAGCTGCTCCAGATGCCTTCCTGCCCCTTATAGCGGCTGTAAATCTGTTTGACGGTTTCGGCAAGGAAAGTACCGGTGCCTGTCGCCACATCGAGAAGCTGGACCTTGTGCACCTCGCGCTTCTCTACCTTGCGGCCCGTCTTGGTACGCTTGTCTTTCTCCTGAGACTCGACCTCAATTTCGATCTTTGATTTATCGGCAATGCCGTCCTTCAATCCGAAGTGTGTTTTCAGGACGTCATCAATCGCCCGGACAATGAAATTAACAACCGGCTCCGGCGTGTACCAGACACCCCGCGCTTTTTTGAGTTTATTGTCATATTCCCCGAGAAACGTCTCATAGAAATGCAGGATGGGGTCATTCTGCCCCGTGGCGGTGCCGAAGTCTTTGAGGATGGCGCGCAGGTCCGTTGCGCGATAAACCTCGCACAGCGCATCGACAATCCAGATGACGCGATCATCAAGGTCCGGCCCCGCGACATAGTGAAAAAGCTGTCTCAGGAACGGATTGCTTTTCGGGATCAGCATCAGGGCTTCACTGCGGGAGAAGGTTTCGATGCTGGGGTCATGCAGACGGGCCGTAAACAGCCCATAGGCAATCGTCTGGGCATAGACGTCGGCAAACTGCTCCGCATCCATGTCATGTACGAGAACAGCCTGGAAGGCCGTTAGCTGGTCTTTAAGACTGTTGTCATCTTCCGCCGTGACGGTTTTGTAAAAGACATCCCGCATCAGCCGCGCCTTGCGCGCCATCATTTCCGCCAGCTTCTTCGCCGATTTGATCGTTTGCCCCTGAAATGCGGCGAAGTCGAGAAGCAGGGTTTTAAGGCGGTCGTAATTTTCCGGGAGAGGAACAATTTGGCCATGCTCAATTTCGCCTATACGGATCACATCGACCTTCTCGCCATGTAGATAGAATCGAAATTCCAGATAGTCGGTCAGGATCAGGTTATCGAGAGAGTCGAGATAGCGTTTGAGCTGTTCATCCTTTTCTGTCTTGCTAAGATCGTTGCCAATGTCTTTGGCTTCGATATAGCCGACATCAATCTTGCGTCGGTGGAGAATGAAATCCGGTGCGCCGCATTCAATATGCGCCGGGTCATTGATCGCGGTGATATCCGGCATGATGTCTTCGACAAGTGCTTTCAGGGCGGGTCGGTATGCATGCTCCCGAGCTATGCCGGTCTTGTATTGCCTTTGAATGTCGTCGATATATTTTTGAAGCGGCATTTACTCTCACTCGCAGGGGCTTTGATACGTCGCGAAAGAGAGTATAGTTAGTTATGGTGATTTTCAATTCATGACTGTTTTTTCACGCGAAGGAAAATCATGCGGGGGTATAATTGGGGGTATATTTTATATTCACATTGGTAAAAATATATATTTATCAATTAATTAAAAGTTATTTATGAATGATGCCACCGCATAAAATCTTTCGCCCTGTTGCTGGCAGAGCCGTCTGGCGCCCATCAGTCTTTCGCCGGGTATGACAATCAGGACAACTATCGTATCTTACATAGTTTAAAATTTACATAAAGATATAACAATATATTTATATTGACAATCTTATATGCGAAATGAGATAGTTCACGAGTCATGGTTATTCGGGATGCAGATGTTGTTTCCCGGATTAAAAGGGAATCCGGTGCGCTTGCAAGCAAGGCCGGAGCTGCCCCCGCAACTGTATGCAGCGAACCGTTATCCGACGAACGCCACTGTGGCAACACATGCTACGGGAAGGCAGGATAAGGGTGAGGACCTGCGAGCCAGGAGACCTGCCACGACAATATGACAACCCTGGGCGGGGTGCCCCGGTGGTCCGTCCGTTTCACAGCAGCTCGGCTGCTGAAGGAACTTTCGTGTCCGCTCGGTCCTTGCCTCCCCCTAATTCAAAGAGGTTAAACCGATGTCTTTTAAATCACTTCCTGTCACTACTCTCGGCGTGCCACGGATCGGTTCGCGACGGGAGCTTAAATTTGCACTGGAATCATACTGGTCCGGCAAATCAGATGCCTCGTCGCTTCTTGAGACGGCGGCGCGCCTCCGGGCGGAGAGTTGGGCGCGGCAGGCGGCTGCCGGAGTGGCAAATATTCCCTCGAATGATTTCTCCCTTTATGATCATGTGCTGGATACCAGCGTCATGGTCGGTGCGATCCCCGATATTTATGGCTGGAAAAGTGGCGAAGTGGCACTGGATGTCTATTTCGCCATGGCCCGCGGCAGCGGTAAAAGTGGCGATCAGACGGCTTGCGGCTGCGGGCCAGGTGAGTCCCGGGCGGGCGCCCCGGCGCAGGAAATGACCAAATGGTTCGATACTAACTATCATTTCATGGTGCCTGAATTTACGCAGGATCAGGCCTTCACACTGGCGTCGCAAAAGCCGTTGGAACATTTTCTGGAGGCGAAATCGCTTGGGCATCACACACGCCCCGTCTTGCTGGGGCCGGTGACTTACCTTCGACTTGGTAAAAGTGCGGACGCCGATTTCGATCCGCTCTCCCTGTTGGACCGGCTGCTTCCCGTATATGCGGAAATCCTCGGCAAGCTGAGTGCCAGCGGGGCGGACTGGGTACAGATGGATGAGCCCTGCCTCGTCCTTGACATGAATACGGAGACGCGGGATGCCCTGCGTCGCAGCTATGCGTATTTTGCTGAAAAGCTGCCCGAAATGAAAATCATGCTTGCAACCTATTTTGGCGGTTTGGGGGATGATCTTGACCTTGCGCTGAACCTGCCCGTTTCGGGGGTGCATCTGGACCTTGTCCGGGCGCCCGAGATGCTGGAGACGGCGGTCTCGCAAGCGCCGCATGATCTTGTGTTGTCCCTCGGCGTGATAGATGGCCGCAATGTCTGGCGCGCGGATCTTGAACGTCTGTATGGATGGCTGAAGCCTGTCATTGCGCAGCGTGCCGATGGCAGCATTGAGCTCGCCCCCTCCTGTTCCATGCTGCATGTCCCGATTGACCTGGACCAGGAGATCGACCTTGATCCGGACGTGAAGGAATGGCTCGCCTTCTCGGTTCAGAAAATCGAAGAGCTGGTAACCCTGGCAACGGCGCTGAAAACTGGCCCCGATGCGGTGGCCGGGCAACTGTCCGCTTCCAGGCTTGCGGCGGATCGCAGAAAGGCTTCCCCAAAAGTTCATGATCCGGCCGTGACGGCCCGGCTGCGTTCCGTCACGCCCGACATGGGCCATCGTCACAGCGCATATGCAGCCCGTGCCCGTGTGCAGCGAGATATACTGAAGCTGCCGCTTTTTCCAACGACGACGATTGGCTCTTTCCCGCAGACTGCTGAGGTGAGGAAGGCGCGCGCCGCGCATACAAAGCAGCAATTGAGTGATACGGAGTATGCAAGCTTCCTTCGAAAGGAGACCGAAGCGGCAATTCACTGGCAGGAGGAAATCGGCCTTGATGTGCTGGTCCATGGCGAATTTGAACGCAATGACATGGTGCAGTATTTTGGGGAGAAGCTGTCCGGCTTTGCCTTTACGAAACACGGGTGGGTGCAAAGCTATGGTTCCCGATATGTCCGGCCTCCGATTTTGTTTGGAGATGTTTCCCGCCCCCATGCAATGACCGTTGACTGGTGGAACTTTGCGCAGTCATGCACGGAAAAGCCTGTCAAGGGGATGCTGACCGGTCCAGTGACGATCTTGAACTGGTCGTTTGTGCGGGATGATATTCCGCGGCGTGAAAGCTGCCGCCAGATTGCACTGGCCATCCGGGATGAGGTGGCCGACCTTGAAAAGGCGGGGGCAAAAATGATCCAGATTGATGAAGCCGCGCTGCGTGAAGGGCTGCCGCTTAAAACATCGGAATGGAAAAGCTATCTTGACTGGGCCGTTGACAGCTTCCGTCTCTGCGCGTCCGGCGTCGCGGATGCGACCCAAATTCATACGCATATGTGTTATTCGGAGTTCAATGATATCATCGCGGCGATCGCAGATATGGATGCGGATGTAATTTCCATTGAAACATCCAGATCCAAGATGGAATTGCTGGATGCCTTCCTGAACTATCAATATCCGAATGAAATCGGACCGGGTGTCTATGACATTCACTCGCCGCGTATTCCCGGTGCTGACGACATGTCGGCGCTGATTAAACTTGCGAAACAGCGTCTTACGCCGGAACAGCTCTGGGTCAATCCGGATTGCGGATTGAAAACCCGGCGTTGGGAAGAGGTGCGCCCGGCGCTCGTCAATATGGTGGCAGCGGCGAAAGCGCTGCGGGCTGACCGGGTTTGAAGCTTAATGCATCAGGCGGCGATCTGGGGGTCGCCGCCTGTCCCCTCTCAGACGGCATTAAATCGCTTGTCTCCGACTAATTTCTGACATCCCAAAGACACCCGATTGAGGGATAATGCGGACTCTCCTCGCCATTCACTTGCGCGTAATCTGATATTATTTTTGGTTGTATCCTGTTCGGTATCTGGCATCATGAACGCCAACAGAAGGATGGTGAACCATCCTCAGGCACTGAATGGGAGGAACAGGATGGCGGAAGCCTTCAAAAAATTCAATTTGCCCTTTGTTACCCTCAAGGATGTCGAAAAATTCGAACAGACTCCGGTTGAACAATGGGTGCCGTACCGGAATATTTATGACGCCCTCAAAGGGGTTGTGGATCATTATGGGGACAAGCCGTCGCTGATCGCCCTGCCGCCGGGGGATCCGATGGGGGAGCCCAGGGTCATCACCTATCGCGAATTGCTGGCCCGGGTTAATCAGACGGCTAATCTGTTCCTGTCCGCGGGATTGCGCAAGGGGGAAACCGTTACCTATCTCATTCCCTTATGTCCGCAGGCTTATTTCACGATGTTCGGCGCAGAAGCGGTGGGGACGGTGAATGCCGTCAATCCATTGCTGGAGCCCGAGCATATTCTCGGGATTGCCGAGGCGGCGAATGCCACCATTCTGATCGCCACGGGCCGTGCGCTAAGTGAAGAGCTTTGGAACAAAGCCGTCTATGTGATGGAGCGGATGCCGAACCTCAAGGCGGTGTATGTTCTCGGTGGTGGCTCGGAATGCGATGGGAAGAAGATTTTTCCCCTTGATGACATGATCATGCAGCAGGATGCGACACGGATTAACGGGCCGATTAACGACGCACCGGATGATATCGTCGGCTATTATCATACAGGGGGGACGACCGGAGTGCCCAAGCTCGCCCCACATACCAACCGGATGCAGCTTGCACAGATTGCGTCCAGCGGCTTCGGGCTCGGCTATTCCGATAAGGATTGTCTGCTTGCCGGCCTGCCGATGTTTCATATCAGCGGTTCCATTGTTGTCGGAATTGTGCCCATCATGAACGGTGCAACGCTGGTGATTACCAGTCCGCAAGGGTTTCGCGATCCGCTGATTGTCGGCAATTACTGGCGGCTGGTGGAAAAATACGGAATCACTGTTCTTGGCGGGGTGCCGACCATGCTGTCGGCGCTTTTGAACATTCCGGTCGGGGAGGCGGATATCGGCACAATCCGCGCGGGTTTGACAGGGGGTTCCGCTGCGCCGGTAGAGGTGCTGAAGGCAATGACGGGCTATGCGCGGGCGCCTATTCTTGAAGGATATGGCATGACGGAGACCACATGCTTTATCACCATGCAGCCACAAAACGGGGAGGCGCGTCCCGGGTCTGTCGGGTTGCGGCTGCCCTATGCCGATATTGCCGCGGCGCATGTGGATGAGGAGGGGCACATCGAACGGTTCACAGATCCGGACGAAATCGGTGAGATTATCATGCGGGGCGTTTCGATCATGCCGGGCTATGTGCAGACGGATTATAACCGGAAGGCCTTTACAAAAGACGGCTGGTTGCGCTCCGGTGATTTGGGCCGGATCGATGCGGACGGGTATATCTGGCTGACCGGGCGGGCCAAGGATGTTATTATCCGGGGCGGCCATAATATCGACCCATCGATCATCGAGGAAGTGCTGCATGAACATCCGGCTGTTGAGCTGGCGGCGGCGGTGGGGCGGCCTGATTCCTATGCGGGCGAATTGCCGGTGGCCTATGTGCAGTTGAAGCCCGGCGCGAAAGCGACGGCGGATGAGCTTAAGGATTTTGCGCGGGCGCGGATCCCCGAGCGGGCGGCCAATCCGGTTGACATGACCCTAATCGAAACGATGCCGCTGACCGGCGTTGGCAAGATTTTCAAGCCGGCGCTGCGCCATGATGCGGCGATAAAGGTTTTTATGGCGGATCTGGCCTCCCTTTCAGGAAAGGGTGTCGATATTTCCGTGAATGTGGACAATCACCCTGTGCATGGCAGCCTGGCGACCGTCACGGTCAAGGGGGGAGACCCGGCATCGCTGGCTCCGATCATTGCCGATAAGCTGGGCCCTTATACCTTGCGTCATGAAGTTGTTTGGCAGAGTTGAAAGGATGGATGTATAAAGAGGGATCGCGCCTTGCCAAGGAGTTCATCATGACCGCCCGAAGCCCGATTTCCAACCTGCCTACCCACGACGTGACAAATGTTCCGCCCATCCTTGGGGATCAGGATCTGTGGGGCGTGGATAAACCGCTGCAGGAAGGGCTGGCGCGAGAAGGTGCGGGCTGGGCCATGCAGGAAGTTGCCGATTTCGCCAGAAAGGCCGGGGCGGAAGAGGTGATGGAATGGGCCAATCAGGCCAACCGGTATCCGCCGGAAATGAAGGCCTTTGACCGGAACGGCATGCGGGTCAATCAGGTGACCTTTCATCCCGCCTATCATAGCCTGATGGCGCTGGCGATTGAGAATGACCTCCCGAGTTTTGCCTGGAACAATCCCCGGGCGGGCAATCATGTGGCCCATGGGGCCCTTTCCTATCTGCTCAACCAGATTGAAGGGGGCGTTCTCTGTCCCATGGCGATGAGCTATGCGGTGGTTCCGGCATTGAAGGCGACGCCGGAGATTGCTGATGTATGGATTCCGCGCCTGTTGAGAACCGACTATGACCCGCGTGATATTCCGGCCGCCGAGAAGAAAAGCATCACCATGGGCATGTTCATGACGGAAAAGCAGGGCGGCTCCGATGTGCGCGCCAACGCCACGACAGCGCGGCCCGAGGGGGCGGCGACCGGCCCCGGTGCGCCGTATCTCCTGACCGGACACAAATTTTTCTGCTCCGCCCCCATGTCGGATGCATTTCTGTCGCTTGCCTATACGGAAAATGGTCTGAGCTGCTTCCTGCTGCCGCGCTGGCTTCCGGATGGGATGCGAAACGGCCTTTATATCCAGCGGCTGAAGGACAAGCTTGGCAACAAATCCAATGCGTCGAGCGAGATGGAGCTTGTCGATTGCTGGGGGCTGATGCTGGGCGAAGAAGGGCGCGGTGTCCGGACGATTATCGAGATGGTGCAGGGGACCCGCTATTATTGCGCCATCGGATCAGCGTCGCTAATGCGGCAGGCTCTGACACAGGCTCTCCACCATACATCCCACCGGTCCGCCTTTCAGAAAAAGCTGATCCAGCAGCCGCTGATGCAGAATGTGCTTTCTGACCTGGCGCTGGAATCCGAGGCGGCGACGGCGCTTTTCCTGCGGCTTGGCCGGGCGATCGGCGCGGCTGAGACGGATCCGGCGGAGGCGGCGCTGGCAAGGATCGGGACGGCCATTGGAAAATACTGGATATGCAAGCGAACTCCCGGATTTGTTTATGAGGCGATGGAATGCCATGGTGGCCCCGGATATATCGAGGAAAGCATTCTTCCGCGCCTCTATCGGGAAGCGCCGGTCAACAGCATCTGGGAGGGGTCGGGCAATGTCATCTGCCTCGATGTGCTGCGCGCACTGTACCGCGATGAGGGAGCGCTGCCGGCATTTTTTCAGGAAATCGAGCAGGCGAGGGGGGGTAACAGCCTTTTGGACGCCCATCTTGATTCTCTGAAAGCAATGGTGCGGGAAAGCGGCAATTTTGAAGCGAAAGCGCGCCGTATTACCGAAATGATGGCGCTTGCCTGGCAGGCGGCGCTGCTGGTGCAGCATGCGCCTGAGGCGGTCTCCGACGCGTTTTGTGCCTCGCGTCTTGGCAATCACTGGTCCGGTGCGTATGGAACGCTTGCGGACACGGCGGATTTCAATAGTATACTGCAACGAGCCGGGGCGCTGATGTAACAAGGGAGAGAAATAAGCAATAAAAACACGCCTGATTCCGGAAGCGATCAATCCGGAATCATATCCTGACGGTTACCCCATGCGACGGTCTATTGCGGTACGGGTGATCCCTTTCTATAAAATCAAGAATGACAACAACTGGAGACATCCATGAAAACGAGAATCACGGAACTTTTTGGCATCGAGCATCCGATCATTCAGGGCGGCATGCATTTTGTCGGGCTGGCCGAACTGGCGGCGGCCGTGTCAAATGCGGGCGGCCTGGGCATTATTACGGCCCTCACTCAGAAAACGCCGAAAGACCTCGCCAACGAGATCGCGCGTTGCAAGGATATGACGGACAAGCCGATCGGCGTTAACCTGACCTTCCTGCCAAGTTTCAGCGCACCGCCCTATCCGGAATATATTGACGCCATCGTGAAAGGCGGCGTGAAAATCGTTGAAACCGCGGGCCGCAGCCCCGAAGCTTATATGCCACTTCTCAAAGACGCCGGGATCAAGGTTATTCACAAATGCACCTCTGTTCGTCATTCCCTGAAGGCCGAGAAAATCGGGTGTGACGCGGTGAGTGTGGACGGCTTCGAATGCGGTGGCCATCCGGGTGAAGATGATATCCCCAACATGATCCTGCTGCCCCGCGCAGCGGAGGAGTTGACGGTGCCTTTCGTTGCCTCCGGCGGCATCGGCAATGGTCAGCAGCTTGCGGCGTCTCTCGCGCTTGGCGCGGACGGCATCAACATGGGCACCCGTTTCATGGTCACAAAAGAAGCCCCGGTTCACCAGAATGTCAAGGACGCCATCGTCAAGGCGAGCGAGTTGGACACCCGCCTCATCATGCGCCCCTTGCGCAATACCGAACGGGTGCTCAACAACCCCGCTGTTGAAAAGGTAATCGAGATCGAACGTGAGAAAGGCGCCAGTACGAAGATCGAGGATATTGTCGATCTGGTAGGCGGCGTTTATCCGAAGGTGATGCAGAAGGGCGACGTGGATGTCGGCGCCTGGAGTTGCGGCATGGTTGCGGGCCTTATTCATGACGTGCCCAGCTGCAAGGAGCTGATCGACCGGATCATGGGAGATGCGGAAGAGATCATCCAGGGCCGTCTGGCAAAGATGCTGTCCGCTTAATAGCGCCTATCTTCCGGGCTGAAAGTCTTCCAACTTTCAGCCCTACTTCCCTGTCCAGACGGGCTTGCGCTTCTCAACAAAGGCCCTTCGGGCTTCCTTGCTGTCCTCTGATGCGAAGGCGAGCGCGACCGCATCGAGGGCCGTACCCGGGACAGTTTTGAAATCCATATTTTCCATCCGATAGATCAGTTCCCGCGCCGCTTTCAAGCCGACAGGAGACATCGATGCGACCTTTGTCGCCAGCTTCCGGCTTTCTGACATCAGCTCTTCCGGCGGGACAACACGGGTGATCATCCCGAGCCGTTCCGCCTCCACGGCGGAGATGCTATCGCCCGTATAAATCAGCTCGGCGGCTTTCATGCGGCCGATCAATCGCTGCAAGAACCAGACATGCATACCGGGCGGGGCGGCAAGATTGGGAACGCCCGGATAGCCGAACTTCGCGTCCGAAGATGCGATCACCATGTCGCAGGCAAAGGCAAGAGTGCAGGCGCCTTCCATGGCATAACCGTGGACCGCAGCCATAATGGGCTTGGACAGGCTACGTACTTTTTCGATCATTTCCACATAGAATTTAGACAGAAAGGCCTTCATGTCGGACGGGCCATAGGTATCGAGCAATTTAAGGTCGACACCTCCGGATAATCCCTTGCCCTTGCCAGAGATGAGAATGATCTTCACATCCGGGTCCGCGTTCGCCAGATCAAGGGCGGTAAAATATTCCGCCGTCATTTCCGGATTGATGACATTGGCTGGCGGATTATCGAGAATGATTTCCGCAATGCCATCTTCTACAGTGTAGTGAAGCAGGGAGAATTCGTGCATTTTTATTTCGTTTCTTTCAGTATTCTCTGGATTGAATCAAATTCGTATCGCATGCTGTTGCCAGAAAAACAATAAAAAGAGGCAGGGAATGAATACTGCTGAATTCACGGAATTGCTTGCGCGATTCTCCGCCGCTGCAGAGGCTGGGGACGGGGATGCCTTCGCTGCCTGCTTTACAGAGGATGCCGTTTATCATGATTATGTCTATGGCGATCATACGGGACGTGCCGACATCGCGCATATGATGTCGGACCTATTTCACCGGGATGCGGGCGATGATTACCGTTGGGAGATGTTCGATCCTGTCTGTAACGGTGATCTCGCCTATGCCTGGTCGCTTTCCAGCTTCACATCGACAGTTCCGGAATTCGCGGGCCGCCGCGTCGTGATTGATGGGATGAGCCGGTTTGAACTCAAGGGCGGCCTGATTGCCGATTATCGCGAATCCGTAAATGGCGGTGTCGCGATGGCGCAACTTGGCGTGCAGCCGGAACGCCTTGCGAAAGTTTGCGCCAAATGGGCGAAGATGTTGATCGCGATGCCGGAAACGCAAGACTTTCTCGCACGGAAAAAGGGATCGCAAGGAAACGGATCCTGACACATGTCCGAAAACAGTAACCTGGGCGGACCCGGGGGTAACAGTCACCCACCGACCGGTTTTCCTCTTGGTCCTCTCGTCATGACGACGGCCATGCAGACTCTCGCGACCATGGCGGTTTTTTCGACGCCCACGCTTGCGCCCGACATTGTTCGTGATCTTGAGGTAGATGGGCATCTGATCGGCTATTTTGTCTCCACCATATATGGTCTCAGCATGTTTTCGGCGCTTTTTTCTCCGGATTTCATCCAGAAATTCGGCGGCGTCCGGGTCGCGCAATTTACCATGTTGTGCGCCATATTGATGTTGATGATTGCCGGGATTGGCAGTCTTGGCGCAATGGCGATCTGTGCGGTTGTGATTGCCGTGGGATATGGAACCATTGCTCCCATTTCCACTCATCTGTTAATGCCGCGCACAAATCCGAAAACGCTTAATCTCGTCTTTTCGATCCGTCAGATCGGCGTGCCGCTTGGCGGTGTGCTGGCGGCCTTGATCCTGCCCGGACTGGCGCAGAAGATTGGCTGGCAACATGCGTTCTGGGTACAGGTCCTGCCGATCCTGTTGGTCATTTTTATTTTGCAGATGTATCGCAAAGACTGGGATGTCGACCGCAAACCGTCACATCAGCTTTTCAAGGCGGAGTTCTGGCGCCCCTTCTACCTATTGCGGGATAGCCCGCTATTGCGACGGTTGTCGCTGACCTGCTTTTTCTATGCGGGGGTCCAGCTCTGCTTTATCGGTTTCATGGCCCTGCATCTGACGGAGCGGGCCGGGGTCGATCTTGTTATGGCAGGGCAGGTGCTGGCGGTGTATCAGATATCGGGTGTTGCTACCCGGCCGCTCTGGGGCTGGGTTGCGGATAAATTTATCTCCTCCGTCCGGCTGCTCGGCATTCTCGGGCTGTTGATGGCGGTTGCGGCTCTCGCGGCGGGTCAAATCTCGGAAGACTGGTCTATTTGGCTCATTCTGTTTATTGCATCCCTTGCTGGCTCAACGGCAAGCGGGTTCACGGGCATCGGATATGCCGCCTTTGCAGCCTATGGCGGAGAGTACCGAACCGAAGCGACGGCCCTCGGCGCAAGTACGATGGCGCTGGGTGTCCTGATGCTGCCGACAATGTTCGGTTTTATCGTCGGGCAGACTGGGGAGTATTGGCCGGCCTATGGTGTTTGCGCCCTTATGGTCGGGACGGTTGGCCTCTGGCTGATGCTTGCCAGCCCGCGAACGGGTACGTAAGCTGCAATAAAGAAGCCGGTATCGGCAAAAGGATAACAAGCAAAGGAAAACAGCGTCATGGAAACGATCGGATTGGGACTACATTTTGAGGATCTGCCCGTTGGCCGGACCTTTCGCACGGTAGGGCGGACCATTACGGAGCCGGATATCGTCAACTTCGTCGGTGCGACCGGCATGACGGAAGTCCTGTTCACGGATATGGAATATGTCGCCCAGCATTCCGATATCAAGGGGGGACGTGTGGCGCCGGGCTCGCTGGTCTTTTCCATGGCCGAAGGGCTGGTTCTTGTGGCGACGCTTCAGCATACGGGCGTTGCCTTTCTCGGGATGGAGCTGAATATTCTCGGGCCTGTTGTGGCCGGAGATACCATTCATGTGGAATGCGAAGTGGTCGAGGCACGATTGACGTCGAAGCGCGGCCGCGGATTGGTCCGCACCCGCAATCGCATTGTCAATCAGCGGGGAGAAACGGTGATCGAATACACCCCGCTGCGCATGATGAAGTGCCGGAACGGCAACTGAATTTTCGGCGATCCTGCCCGCTATTCGCGCCCTGTGTCAGGCGTTCTTGATCGTCAGTCCCGCATCAACGGGCAGGGCGACGCCATTGATATAGGACGCGGCCGGCAGGACAAGGCTGAGCGTCGCATGCGCGACCTCCTCCGGCTCTCCGTAGCGGTTGAGCGGGATGCGGCGGCGGGAGAAAATCTCCTTATGCTCATCCTTGATGCGGGCCGTGATGCCAGTATGAATGGCGCCGGGACAGATGCAGTTGACGGTAATGCCGTATTTCGGCAGCTCCACGGCCAGGGACCGGGTCAGACCGATCACGCCGTGCTTGGCGGATGTATAGGGAGAGATACCCGGCGTTGCGCCCAGCCCCTCGGTCGAGGCGATATTGACAATCCGGCCCGCACCGGATTCTTTAAGGTGAGGCAGGGCCGCACGCACCATCCGGACATGGGCGGTCAGCATGACATCCATATGCCGCGCCCAGTTGGCCTCAAACTCGTCATGCTCAACGGACATGTGATGGGAAAAACCGGCGTTGTTGATCAGGATATCCAGCCCGCCGAAATGATCGGCGACCTCCCGTACAACTTTCTCTACCTGTGCTTTGTCGGCCACGTCAAGCTGCCAGCCCCGTGCATTGCCGCCTGCATCGCGGATCTCGGAGACGACCTTTTCCACCCCCTCCGCATTCAGGTCAACAACGGCGACATTCGCGCCTTCATCGGCAAACAGATGCGCCGTCGCGCGGCCCATACCGCTCGCTGCCCCTGTGACGAGGGCGGTCTTGCCCGCGATGGACCGGCTCAGTTTTGATAGTCGCGCCATTGTCGGCTCCCTTTTCTGTTCCCTGTTATCCGGTCTGTTAAAGGATCAGGCCGCCATCGACCGGAATGGTTTGGCCACAGACATAGCTTGCGAGCGGAGAGGCGAGATACAGCACCGCCCCGGCAATATCCTCCGGCGTACCAAGACGTTTGGCCGGGATGTGGGAAATGGCGGCTTCCCGGCGTGTGGGATTGTCGGTGGTGACCTTGGTGAGCTTGGTATCGACAAGTCCCGGCGCCACGCCGTTGACCCGGATGCCCCGCCCGGCCCATGCCTGTCCGAGCGTGCGGACAAGACCGATCGCGCCGGTTTTGGAGGCGTTATAGGAGGGGTTGCCTTTTGTCGCATGATATCCGGCGGTGGAGCTGATGATGATGAGGGAGCCTTTCGAGGCTTCCAGCATGTCGTCAAACTTGGCGGCACAGGCCATCAGGCTGTTGAGATTGACATCCATAACCTTCAGCCAGCCGGGCATCTCGAACTCGCCCCGGTTATAGACGACCGTTCCTTGCGAGAGCACCAGAATGTCCAGCTTGTCGAAAGGCGGTGTATAATTCTCGATCGCGTCAAAATCCGCGACATCCATCTTGTCATAATGCAGCCCGCGCAAATCCGACCCTTCGACGCCATCGTAATCTTTGGCGGTATCGCGTGTCCCCCAGACATGAACGGTTGCGCCCCGGTTTTTCAGCGCATGGGCGATGCCATTGCCGATCCCGCTGGATCCGCCGACGACGAGGGCTGTTTTGTTGGAAAAGTCGAGGTCTTTCACGCTTAGTCTCCCTTTTTATTTTCTTGAAGTCTAGAGGCGAGAGGAGGCGGGAGTAAAGCATTAGTTGCATAATGCTCTGCGCGGTGCGCCTGTTCCAGATAGGTAAAAAGCCCCGCGAAAATCGGCGGGGCTCCTGAATACGCGATTTTGGGGTGGTTTAGCTACCTCCGGTGTTTCGCAACGAGATTGCCGTCGTGATCAACGCCATCCCTGCAAACAGCATATTGATACCCACCAGCAGGCCGATCGCCCATGTGGCGGTGTCCGGCCAGCCCTGCCAGATCAGATAGGCGAGGATAAGATCGACAATGCCGCTCAGCAATGTCCAGCCCCAACTGCGGACAATGTTGCGAAAATGCAGGGAGAGCAGGAGGGAGAGGACGCCCTGAATGATGAAGAAGGTTACCATGATCATGGTCAGGGTCATCATGCCCTGAACAGGTTTGGCGACCAGCAGGACGCCAAGCACAATCGCGAGCAAGGCGGCCAAAGCGGACCACGCCATGCCCGGCAGGCGGGGAGACTGAAACAGGGTCAGTGCCCGGAAAATACCGCCAATGATCAGCAGCCAGCCGATGAAGATATCAACGACCAGCGTGGCAAATTGCGGCAGCAGAATGGCCCCGGCGCCAAGCAGGGCGATCAGCAGGCCCTGGAACAGAATCGGCTTCCAGTGTTTGGCGAGTTCGATGGATAGTTTTTGTCTCAGATCATCGAGACTGGGCGGCGTGATTTCACTCATGGCAGGCTCCCGAGAAGTCAAGGGCATACGGGCACTATAAAACCAGAGTGCTGTAAATCAAAAGCGGAATTTTGCGGATCGCATCACTCGTCAAGCGTGAGGGTGCGAAGTCGCAGGGCGTTCGAAATAACTGAAACGGAAGACAGGCTCATCGCCGCGGCGGCAATCATCGGCGAGAGCAGGGTGCCGGTGAATGGATACAGAATGCCGGCGGCAATCGGAATACCGGCGCCGTTATAGGCAAAGGCGAAGAAGAGATTCTGCTTGATGTTGCGCAGGGTGGAAATGGCCAGCTTGCGGGCCCGGACAATGCCGGTCAGATCCCCTTTCACCAGCGTGATCCCGGCGCTTTCCATGGCGACATCCGCACCGGTGCCCATGGCGATGCCGACATCGGCGGCGGCAAGGGCGGGGGCGTCGTTGACCCCGTCCCCCGCCATGGCGATGCGATGGCCTTTTGCGCGCAATGTCTCGATCAGCTTCTGTTTGTCGGCGGGCAGCACATCGGCGCGGACATCGTCAATATTGAGGCGGGCGGCGACGGCTTTCGCCGTCCGTTCATTATCGCCGGTCGCCATGATGATGGTCAGGCCAAGCTCATGCAGCTTGGCGATGGCCTGTTCCGTCGTTTTCTTGATGGGATCGGCGACAGCAACAATGCCGACAAGGGATTTTTCACGCGCCACATACATGGCCGTTTTGCCGTCTTCCTGTAGTTTAATTGCGCGGCCTTCGAAATCATCCAGCGGAATATCATGGCGCGCCATCATTGCCCGGTTACCAAGTATGACTCGCTTCCCGTCAACCTGACCTTCAACCCCCATGCCGGTCACCGCATTGAATTCAGTGGCCGCGGGAAGACGGAGGCCGCGTTCGGTCGCGCCCGCGACAATTGCCTCGGCCAGCGGATGCTCTGAGCCTTTTTCAAGGGCGGCCGCGAGGGTGAGAAGAACGTCTTCTTCGCCCGGCTTTGCAGTGATGACATCGGTTAGCTGTGGGCGGCCTTCGGTCAGTGTGCCGGTTTTATCGACCACCAGCACGTCAACTCCGGCAAAACGTTCCAATGCTTCGGCATCGCGGATCAGCACGCCAACAGAGGCGCCGCGCCCCGTGGCGGTCATGATCGACATCGGTGTCGCAAGGCCAAGGGCGCAGGGGCAGGCAATAATTAAAACCGAGACAGCGGCGACAATGGCATGGATCAGGGCGGGAGAGGGGCCGACCAGGCTCCAGGCGATGAAAGCGATTACGGCGACAATCACCACCGTCGGCACGAACCAGGCCGCCACCTTGTCCGCCATGCCCTGTATGGGCGCGCGGGAGCGTTGCGCACTGGCCACCATATCGACAATCTTGGACAGCATGGTATCGGCACCGACAAGTTCGGCGCGCATGACGAGGGATCCGGTACCGTTCAACGTGCCACCGGTTACCTTATCCCCGGCAATCTTTTCGATAGGAACCGGCTCGCCAGTGATCATGCTTTCATCAACTGCGGAATATCCATCGGTCACGATACCATCAACCGGGACGCTCTCGCCGGGCCGCACACGAATGAGATCCCCGGCCAGAATATTTTCAAGTGGCGCGTCATATTCTGACCCGTCGGCATTGATCCGCCGCGCGGTCTTGGGAGCGAGATTGAGCAGCGCCCGAATAGCCGAGCCTGTCTGTTCCCGCGCCCGCAGCTCCAGCACCTGCCCGAGAAAGACAAGCGCGATGATGACGGCGGCCGCTTCGAAATAGACGGGGACGATACCCGCGGCGGTCTGGAAGGAGGGGGGAAAACTGCCGGGCAGCAGGGTCGCAATGACACTGAAGCCATAGGCGGCGGCGACCCCCAGCATGATGAGGGTCCACATATTGGGGCTTTTATTGATGATGGAGGACCAGCCGCGTTTGAAAAACGGAAGGGCGGCCCAAAGCACGACAGGGGTGGCGAGCGCAAGCTGCACCCAGTTGGCAAGATGGGCGCCAAGCCAGTTTTCAATCGGCAGGCCGACCATTTCGCCCATGCTGACAATCATCAGCGGTATGGCAAGCACCAGGCTGACCCAGAAACGGCGGGTGAAGTCTGTCAGTTCAGGATTTGGCCCGTCATCCGCCGTCGGCGCGCCCATGGGTTCCAGTGCCATGCCGCATTTCGGACAGTCCCCGAAATGATCGCTGATGACTTCCGGATGCATGGGGCAGGTATATTGCGCCGCTTTCGGCGCGGATTTCTGGCGCTTCTTGTGGCCACCGCTTAGATAAAAATAGGGGTCAGCGGCAAAGCGATTGCAGCATTTCTGGCTGCAAAAGTGAAAGGTCTCCTCATTATGGGGGTGGGTCGGCTTGCCTGCGTCCAATTTGACGGTCATACCGCATACCGGATCAATCGCCGTTTCCGCGTCTGTACTGGTCAAGAGGATAATCCTGCAATGTTATCGTTCGACGATGGGTCTCCAGCCTGCCTTCTCGCGCAGCCACTGGAAGGATACATATAGCATCGGGATGAGGATCATGCCAACAGTTGCGGCGGCTAGCATTCCGGCGAAGACGGGGATGCCGAGCGCCACCATTGCCCCGGCCCCGGCCCCCTTGGCGATGACCAGCGGCACCAGCCCCATGATGAAGGCAAAGCTGGTCATCATGACAGGGCGGAAGCGAAGCCGGGCGCCATCTGATGCCGATTGGGCCAGCGGATGCCCGAGATTACGTTGCTCCAGCGCAAAGGTATTGATCAGGATGGCATTTTTCGCGGCCAGCGCGATCAGCACCACGATACCGATCTGGGCGTAGAGGTCGAACGACAATCCGGCGATGCGAATCCCGGCCACAGCCCCCACCACCGCGACAATGACAGAGGCCAGAATGGCGACAGGAATGCTCCAGCTTTCATAAAGCGCGACGAGGAACAGATAGGCAAAAACGAAGGCGAGGCCGATCACGAGAGATGTTTTTCCGGCCGCCTCCACCTGTTGCAGGGCGAGCCCCGTCCATTCATAGGCATAGCCCGAAGGAAGACTTTCTGCCGATATCTTTTCCATTTCTGTCATGGCGACGCCGATGCCGCTGTCTGGCGCCGGATTGCCGATGACGGAAGCCGCCTCATAGTTGTTATAACGCGTTATCTGGCGCGGCCCGCTGATCAGCTTTGCTTCGGTGAAGCTGGAGACGGGGACCATTTCGCCGTCCGAGTTGCGGATCTGGATATCGTAGATATCGTCGATACTGGAGCGATACTCCTCGCTGCCCTGAACATAGACGGTCCATGTCCGTCCGAACAGATTGAAGTCATTTACGTAATAGCCGCCAAGCTGACTTTGCAGCGCGCCGAACACATCGGCGACCTCAACCCCGAGAGTCATTGCCTTGTCCCGGTCGATATCAAGAGAGACTTGGGGCGTGTTGGCTTCAAAGGTTGAAAAGGCGGCTGCGATATGCGGATTCTGATTGGAGGCAACCAGCAGGTTACGCAGCACCGCGCCCATTTCCGATGGCTCCTGCCCTTGCAGGGCTTGCAGCACATATTCGAAGCCGCCCGCATTGCCAAGGCCGTCAATGGCAGGCGGATTAATGGGGATGAAGGTGGCTTCGGCAATGCCGGAAAGTTTCTGCATCGCCCGCATCAGCACGGCGGTGGAGCTCATCTCGGGCGTTGTGCGCTCTGCATAGGGTTTCAGGTTGATGAAGACCACACCGGCGTTGGATGCGATACTTCCGCTCAGAAGGTCGAGACCGGTCACCCGGCCCACCACATTGACGGCCGGATCGCCTTCCAGGGCCTTGCTTGTCATTTCCGCGACCTTGATGGTGCGATTGAATGACGCGCCGGCGGGAAGCTGGAAGATGATCATGACATAGCCCTTGTCCTCCTCGGGGACGAACCCGGCCGGGGTCGTCTTCACACCATATCCCGCAATCGCACCAAAGCCGATGGCGACGACGATAGACAGGACGGAAACCCGCACCAGCTTCTTGATCAGACCGGCGTAACCATCGCCGATCCGGTTGATAAAGCCGGTGACGGGGCGCATGAAGACAACGGGCTTGCCGGGACGCAAAAAGAGGGCGCAGAGCGCCGGTGACAGGGTCAGGGCATTGATTGCCGAAATCACCATGGCGGCCGATATGGCGACGGCGAACTGCCGGAACAACACGCCGGAGGAGCCGGGCAGAATGGCGACCGGGACAAAGACGGCGAGCAGCACGAAAGTGATGGCGATAATCGATCCGGCAATTTCGTTCATTGCCTTTTTGGCCGCTTGCGCGGGGGTGAGGTGAGGGTCTTCCTCCATCACCCGCTCGACATTTTCAACAACGATAATGGCGTCATCGACGACAATACCGATGGCCAGCACAAGGGCGAGAAGTGAGATGATATTGGCCGTATAGCCAAACAGATAGATCACCGCAATGGCGCCGATGATGGCAACGGGAACGGCAAACAGCGGGATAATTGTGGCGCGGAAACGCCCCAGAAACACAAAAACGACAATGGCGACGAGCGCAAAGGCTTCCAGCAGGGTTTCAACGACCTTTGTCATCATGTCATCGACAAATTCGGCGCTGTCGACGAATTTCCGATAGGTCATGCTGGTCGGGAAACGTTCGGAAAGTTCTGCAATCTTCTCATCCACGGCCTTGGCGGTGACCACGGCATTGGCGCCGGGCGCAAGATAGATGGCAACGCCTGCGGTTTCCGTGTCGCCGAGCTTGACTTCCTGCTGTGCGCTCTGGGCGCCAAGCTCAACCCGTGCGACATCGCGCAGCCGGACGATGGAGCCATCTGCCTGCGCCCGCAGGATGATATTGCCGAATTCTTCCGCCGAGGACAGCCGCCCCTTGGTGGTGACGATGAGTTGCAGACTCTGGTTATCGGAAACGGGCGGCGCCCCCAACCGACCGGCGGGGGCCTGAATATTCTGCCGCTGGATCGCATTGATGATGTCCTGATTGGTCAGGCTCAGATTAGACATCAGCGTCGGGTTGTCGATCCAGATGCGCATGGCGTATGTGGAGGCGCCGAGGACAGACGCATCGCCAACCCCCGGGATGCGCTTTAACTGGTCAATCACATTGATGGTCAGATAGTTGCTGATCAGGAGTTGATCGAGGCTGGCATCATCGGAATAAAAGCCGAAAATCTGCAATATCGAATTGGACTGCTTGCGGACTGTCACACCGTTCTGCTGCACCGTATCGGGAAGCAGGGACAGGGCCTGGCTGACCCGTGTCTGCGTGTTTACGGTGGCAAGGTCCGGATCAGTTCCGACAGCAAAGGAAATCGTCAGGGTATAGCTGCCGTCGGAATTGCTGACGGACTTCATATAGAGCATGTTGTCAACGCCATTGACCGCGCTTTCGATCGGTTGCGCAACCGTATCGGCGACGACCTTGGCATTGGCCCCGGCGTAGCTGGTGGACACCTGAACCGTCGGCGGGGTGATTTCCGGATATTGCGATACCGGAATGACATACATGGACAGAATGCCGGCAAGGGTGATGACAATGGAAATCACCAGCGCGAACTTCGGCCGGCGGATAAAGAAATCGTAGATCATCAGTTCCCCGCAGCTTCAGGCGCAAGTGTCGCGTTTACGGTCATGCCCGGTTGCACTTTCTGTTGCCCGGCGGTAATCACGCGATCACCGGTTTTCAGCCCCAGTTCAACGACCAGCGACAGGCCGCGCTGCGGGCCGGTTGTGATCCGCCGCATCTCCACCTTGTTTTCATCGTTGACCGCAAAGACATAGGCACCCTGCTGATCGAGCAGCAGCGCATCCTGCGGGATGACAAGATATTTCTGCGTATCGTTACTGGCAATCAGGACATTGACGAGCTGACGGTCCACCAGCAGCTAGTCGGGATTTGGAAATTCGGCGCGAACGGTAATCGTGTTGGTCGTGCTGTTCGCGCTCGGCTCCGCATAGATGATATGTCCCGTATGTTCATAGATGCTGTCATCGGGCAGCCTGAGGCGCACCGTCACATTCTTTGTATCGGGGCGGGTTTTGCTGATTTCCGTAAACAGCTTGTCGGATACCGGCCAGGCGACATGAATGGGATCCTGCGCCACCAGCAGGGCGAGCGCGCCGCTCGCCGGGCCGACAAGCGAGCCTTTGGACTGGTTCGCCTTGCCGATGCGGCCCGTGATGGGCGCGCGGATTTCCGTATAGCCGAGATTGATTTCCGCCAGCGTGAGTTCAGCCCGGCGTGCGGCGACATTCGCCTGCGCCTCTTCGTATTTGGCAAGGTCCTGATCAAGCTGGGCCTGGGAGACAGTTTTGCGGCTGACCAGTTCGCGGGAGCGTTCATAGCTCAGCTTTGTGAGCTTTTCAGCGGCATTGGCGCTGGCCAGGTTGGCGCGCGCCTGCGCCACATTGGCCTCATAGACGCCGCTTTCAATCCGGAACAGCAGATCGCCTGCCTGCACCATGCTGCCTTCGGTAAAGGCGACGTCGGCAAGATAGCCATCAATCCGCGCGTTAATATCGACACGGGCCGTCGCCTCGACGCGGCCAAAAAAGACGGCTTCATCAGAAATATCCATCTCCACGGCCTTTGAAACCAGCACCGCAGGCGCGGGCGGCGCGCCGTTGGCGGCTCCTTGTGCGGCGGCCTGTCCGGTGGGGGCGATGGCCACGGCGATGGCCGCCAGAACCAGAATGAGGGAACAAAAGGAACCGGAAACCCGCCGCATAAAATTTCTCCTGATGGGGGACAACTACCGAAGCGGCATTCTTTCATTTCTTCCGCGATCCGTAAACCACAGCTTTGTGTGTGACAGGCGGATTTCCGCCAAAAGTGTGACCAATTCAACAGAATGGCCAATTGATGATGTGAAATTTCGTGAAAGCGGCCTTGGAAAGCGCCGATTATGGGGTCAGTCGCGGCGCAGCCGGGCAATGGCCGTTAAAAGACCATGGGTGGAGCCGTCACGGCTGTCGCGCGGCCCGTCTTCTCCGATCATCGGTTGCAGGAGGGCGGCCAGCTCCTTGCCGAGTTCAACGCCCCATTGGTCGAAACTATTGACGTTCCAGATCGCGCCTTCGACGAAGACGCGATGCTCATAAAGGGCGATGATCCGGCCAAAGGTGCGCGGATCCAGCCGGCGATACAGCAAGGTGGTGGAGGGCCGGTTGCCTGGAAAACTCTTGTGGCGCGCAAGGTCAAGCTCAGCGGCTGTCTTGCCTTCCTCGGCAAGGCGCGCTGAGGCTTCCTCATAGCTCCGGCCCTTCATCAGGGCTTCGGACTGGGCCAGGCAATTGGCGAGGAGCAGCCGGTGATGGTTTTGTAAATGCGCTTCATGGGACTGCGCGGCCACCAGAAATTCGCACGGGACAATGCGGCTGCCCTGATGCAGAAGCTGGTAAAAGGCATGCTGGCCATTGGTGCCGGGCTCGCCCCAGACGATGGGTCCGCTATCGCGGGGGATCAACTCTCCATCAAGGGTGATGCGCTTGCCGTTGCTTTCCATGTCGAGTTGCTGCAAATAAGCCGGAAGGCGGGCAAGTCGCTGATCATACGGCAGAATGGCGCGGCTGCTGAAACCACAGATGTTGTTGTGCCAGATGCCGACAAGGGCGAGCATGAGCGGCATGTTCTGTGCCCCCCCTGCGGTGCAGAAATGCCGGTCCATCTCATGCCCGCCGGACAGGAATTCGTCAAATCGCTCGGGCCCGATGGCGATCATCAGGGGCAGTCCGATCGGTCCCCAGAGGGAATAACGCCCGCCAACCCAGTCGGCAAATCCGAAAACCCGTTCCGGCGGTATGCCAAAGGCGGTGGTTTTTTCAAGCGCCGTGGAGACGGCGGCGAAATGATCGGCGGCGCGCTCACCAAGTGCTGATTGCATCCAGCGCCGGGCCGTTGCGGCATTCGTCATGGTCTCGATTGTGGTGAATGTCTTGGAGGCGATAATGAAAAATGTGCGCTGCGGGTCCAGCCGCTTCAGGAGGTCGCCAATCTCCGCCCCGTCGATGTTGGAGATGAAATGCAGGCGCGGACCATCATGATAGGGGGCGAGGGCAAAGGTCGCCATGGCCGGGCCAAGGTCCGATCCGCCAATGCCGATGTTGACGACATCCGTAAAAGGTCCGCCGTCCGCGGCCGTGATCCGGCCGCTGCGAATGCCGTCGGCGAAGGCGGCGAGCCGCGCCAATGTGGCATTGATACCGGGCATGATATCCTCACCGCCGACAGTCACAGGGTGATTGCTGCGGTTTCGAAGGGCGGTGTGCAGGGCGGCGCGCCCTTCGGTCCGGTTGACAATGCCGCCGCGCATCATGGCATCGCGCTTGCCTTCCACATCTGCCGCGTCTGCAAGGCGGAGAAGCAGGTCACGGGCCTGCCTGTCGATGGCGGTTTTGGAATAATCCAGCAACATGTCATCAAAGGTGACCGAGAAGTGGTCGAACCGTGCGCCATCGCGCTCAAACAGCTCTGTCAGAGGCAGGTCACGTACTGTTTCGTAATATCCGGTCAGGTCCGACCAAATATCTTCTTGCATGCCTTCTCTCCTGCCAATCTGCATTCCGCCGCCAGCGGTTTCGGCAAACATATCCCGCGACGGGTTAAAGAACTCTTCAAAACGCAGATAATTTGCCTAAAAGGCGAAATTACGGCATTGCCTCCGTTACATATTTGTCCATGAATTCAAGCAGCCTGCGGCCATTTTCGCCGGTCTGACCGAGAAAGGCCCGGTTGAAAGCGGGACGCATGATATTTTGCAGTGCCTCGATTTCCGCTTCCGTAGCGACATGGATTTTCATGCCCTCCTCGCGCAGCAATCCGGGCGCGGCGGCAGCCGAAATCTCACTTGCTTCGATGGCCCAGAGTGCCGCCTTACGGCTGGCTTCCCGGATGGCTTCCTGATAATGCAGCGGCAAGGCCGCAAACCATTCTGTATTGATGTAGCCGTTATAATAAACCGCAAAAAGAGGCAGAATGGTCACATGATTCTGCGCCGTGTAATAGCGGCTGGAAAGGGCAGAGGAGAGGTTTGTCAGTCCCGCGTCGAGCTTTCCCTCCCGCAACGCCTCGACCGCGGCCATGTCGGCCATATCGACAGGCATGGCGCCCAGCGCTGCAAAGGCGGCATTGGAATGGGGGCCAAGACCCTGGATGCGGAGACCCTTGAAATCGTCAGGTTTGATCAGAAACTGATCGTTCGAGGTGATGGCGGTCCGCCAGGTGGTAAACAGCCAGACCAGATTGGTCAGGCCGGTTTTCTGGATCTCCCGCTCAAGCAGCTCAGCGGGCGGCGATCCGTCCCAGCGTTTCAATATCTCGACATTGCGAAGGGCAAAGGGTTCCAGTGTCACATCCATCAGGGGCAGGCTTTCGGCCCACTGGCTGTTCATGGAAAAGGCGCATTCGATCTCTCCGGCGCGAACGGCGGCGGCGTTGCGGGGCGCCAGAACCAGGCTGTTGGCCCCATTGATCTGGACATCGAGCTTGCCGTCGGTCAGCGTTTCGATTTCTGTCGCCCATTGATCAATGACTTTCGCAATATGGCTACCAGGCGGAAGCTGGTGACCGCATCGCATGAGCTGGGCGGCATCGGCGTTGTAGTCGCTTCCAACAGCAAGAAACAGGCCGAGCAGGACTGCGGACATATACTTTATTTTGAACATTTTCTTAACGATCTGCTGGTGCACCATTCCTTACGGCCGGAGCCGATGAAGATATCGCCGCAGACTATACTGATACCGCACCGTATTTGTCACGCATTCGCTTGCACTCGGGAAGATTCCCTGTCCTCCCACTTCACGGCCTTCAGATCCAGCACGAATATGGAATAGATGACGGGCACCAGCAGCAGGGTTGTAAAGGTGGCGATGGTCAGCCCGCCGATTTGCGCATAGCAGAGCGGCTGCCAGAGCGGTCCGCCATGCACGGCAAGCGGGATAAGCCCGAAAACAGTCGCCCCGACAGTAATCAGAACCGGGCGCAGACGGACGATGCCTGCATCCAGAAGCGCCTCCCGCAAGGGCTCGCCTTTTTTGTGCATTTCCTCGATAAAATCGAACAGCACGATGATATGGCTGACGATCACGCCGATCAGGGCGACAATTCCAAGAAACGCCATGAAGCCGAACGGGCTGTCGGTGAGGGCGAGCGCGATCAGCGCGCCGATCACGCCATAGGGCACGGCAGCAAGGACAATGAAGGGTTTCACGGTGCTTTTGAATTGGAAGACAAGCGCGATGAAGATCAGCGCAACCGATACGCCGAGCACCATGATGAGCTGCTGGAATCCATTCTTGGCATTGGCTTCCTCGCCGGTGATTGCCATGGAAAATCCGGGCGGCAGGCGTTTTTCAAAGGCGTCAAGATCGCTCCTGATCTCCGCCATCACTTCGGAAGGAAGAACGCCGTCAAGCGGGAAGGCGCGGACATTGACGGTTCTGAAATGCTCCTCGCGAAGCAGTCGTTCGGTATGCAGTTGATACTCCACCGTTGCAATCTGGCCAAGCGGCACCTTGGTCGTGCCGACGGATGGAAAAACATAGAGATTTTCAAGATCGGAAAGCTGCGCCCGCTCCGATGGCGTCAGAATGGTGACGACGGGAATATTCTTGTCGCCGCGCTGCAGGGTCGTGACCTGGTTGCCGTTGAGCCCGGCGGAGGATGAGGCGGCAATATTCTCATTGCTGACACCTGCGAGAAAGGCTCTGTCAGGATCAATGTCGATTCGCAGTTGCAGGGACTCCCCGCCCCAGTCATCCCGCGCCCGGGCGGTCTTCGGCGCATTGGCGAGAAGCGTCACAAGCTCAGCCGAAAGGCGCCGCAGGGTCGCAATTTCCGCCTCCGATTCCGGCCCCTCCGACTGCACGGCGGATCTTGCCGACAGGCGTATTTCAATCGGGTAGGGGACCGGGTTGGTCTGGAGCTGGCGCACATCAATGATGGCTTCGGGGATGCCGGCGCTCAACGCTTTCTGGATGTGCGGAATAATCTCGCCGGTCAGTTCCTTGTCATTGACCTGCATGACGAGCTGCGCATAGTTGCGCTGATGCAGCTGGGGCGTGACGGAAAACCAGAAACGCGGCGCGCCGCCACCAATAAAGCTGGCAATAGACTCAAGCGGGCCGCCCTTGCTCTCCGCATCAAGGCTGGCACCGAAATCCTGCGCGACCTTTTGGATGATGGCGACGGCCTGTTCGGTCACCTTCCGGGTTTCATAGATTGTGGCATTGTTGCGCAATGCGACATCCGCATAGAAGATGTACTGGACATCATCAGGGAAGAAGGAAGACTTCAGCGTCTTGCCGAGCGGAATGGCTAGTGCGATGAACAGCATGGAGGCCAGCAGGGCTTTTTTCCGGTGATTGATCAGAAAGCTGCCCACCCTGAAGTATAGGCCGCTGAAGCCGCGCTGGCGACGTTCCTCGATGGTGGGTTCCGCCCGGTTGCGCGGACGCAGCAGGTAATAGCCCAGCAATGGCAGGAACGTCATCGACACAATCCGCGAACAGACCAGCGCCGTTGTCATGACGATGGGCAGGCTGTAGAGAAATTCGCCGGTATTCCCGCTCAGCATCAGGAATGGCAGATAGGCGACCACATTGGTAATCGTCGCAAACATGATGGCATGGGCCAGCTTCGTCGGGCCCAGCCAGGAGGCGAGGGTGCGCGGCTGCCCTTCGGCAAGGCCCCGCTTGATGGCATCTCCGGCGACAACCGGATCGTCAACCAGCAGGCCGAGGGCAATGATCAATGTGGCGATGGATACCTGTTGCAACTCGATCCCGAGGGTGTCGATAATGCCGAAGGTCATGGCCAGGGTGATCGGAATGGAAACCATCATCAGAATGGCCGACCGCCACTCCCAGAAACCGAGGAAGGAGATCGCGACGACAAGCACGATCGCCTCGATCAGGGCGGTCATGAACAGATCGATATTCTCCGCAACCTGGGAGGGCTGGTCCGATACCCGCTCGATCACCAGGTCATCGGGCAGATGCGGACGTATTTCCCGCAAGACCGCATCGACGGCCTCGCCGAATTTGCCGATCTGTCCGCCCTCACGCATCTGGATGGCCAGCGAGATGGCCTTGCCGCGCTGCCAATTGCCGTTTTCATCCCGCCAGTTATAGAAATTGAGGAAATTCGGCGGGGAGACATAGCCGGGTACGACGGCGCCGATATCGCGGAGATAAACGGGCGCACCGGTCGACGATTTGGTGAAAGCGGTATCGCCGATTTCTTCGGGGCTTTTATATTTGCCAACGGGCTGCACCAGAACGTTCGATCCGCCGGCATGAAACTCACCGCCGGAAATATCGCTGTTACGGGCGGCAATGGCGTTGCTGACATCGCCGGGGGTCAGGCCGTAGGAGGCAAGCAGATCCTGCGAATATTCAAGATAGATCCGCTCATCCACCGTGCCGGAGGTGTTGATCACCGTCACCAGCGGAATGGTTTGCAGATGGCGGATGATCAGGTCGCTGAAATTATCGAGCTCCCGATAGCTGTATTTGCCACCGGGAGAGGCGAGCAATCGGGCTTCTGTCGTGGCCGGATCATCAATCATGATGGCGGGCCAGGCGTCTTCATGAAAACTTGCCTGCGCGAGTTTCGTTTCAAGAAACTGATCCAGCTCCTGCAATATCTCCGTATCCGCAAGACCGGAGGTGAAATCAAGGCCGATAAAGCCTGCGCCGCTCACCGTGACGGGATCGGCGATGGCGCCGCTTGCCTGCAGGAAATCATTGAACATCTCCATATGCCGGGCCGGGGTGGCAAGGGAGATATCACGGGGCATCACGACAATAAGCGAGCGTCTGTTGCTGTCCGTGTCCGTCGCGCTTTGCCGGGCGGCGGTGATTTCCCGCGCGATATCGCGGGCGCGAAGAGAGATTTCAATCGGACTTTCCGTCGGACTTGCGATGGTCATCAGGATCGCCGCCGTATCGCCGAATCCGTCATTGAACTGGATCGGGCCCGCCCCCGCAGGCAGGCTGAGGGACTGAAGGTTGAGATTTATCTCATTGAAGGCGGATTTGGTGTCTTTCAGGTCTTCGTCAAGCTGTATCTGCACAATGGACAGGCTGGGCAATGTCATCGACTTGACAGCGAATTTTGTTGGCGTGACGGGATGCAGTGCAGAGCTGAGGGCGATCTGGCGCTCGATCGGGCGGGTGACAAGCTGTTCAATCTTTGTTGCCTCGGCGCCGGGCCAGCTTGTGATAACGGAAGCGACGCGCACCTGAATGGCGGGATCCTTGGCTTTGGGCATGGCGAGATAGCCATAGGCGCCCCACATCAGCACCGCCAGCAGCAAGACCCAGGCGATATTCCTGTTTTCGGTAAAATAGCGTGCGGTATTGCGGGTTTCCGTAATATCCTTCACCGGCGGCCTCCCCGTCAGATTAACACGAACTCATCACGGAATGACCGCGACCTGCTGCCCATCCCGGAGGAAGGAGGCGCCATTGACCACAACCCGCGCCTTTTCATCCAGCCCGCCGAGAACCGCAATCCGGTTGCCACGCACATCGCCGAGACGGACATCCGTCAGCCGGACGGTTGTCGTATCGCCGCCATCGTTGAGAATGAACACGGCGTAGCCCTTGGGGTCTGTGGCGGCGCGGACAACGGCGGACAGCGGGATCAGCGGCGGCAGCGTGGCTGTCGGCGCGCCTTTCGGCAGGTTGAGGGCGGCAATCATGCCGACCTTGAGCAGGCTGTCGCTGTTATCAAGCGTGACCTTGACGTTAAAAACGCGGCTGCTGCTATCTGCGGAGGGGGCAATTTCGGAAATCCGCCCGGTCAGTTGGCGGTCCGGCAGGGACTGTGTGGTCAGGCTGATCTCATCCCCGATTTTGAGGGATTGCACTGCGCTGTCCGGTACGCCGAAGACAGCTTTCACCGTGGCGGTATCGGCAATCACAAAGGCCACCACCTGCGGCGACGCCAGCGTGCCGATATCGACGTTGCGCTGAAGCACCACCCCGTCAAGCGGCGACGTCAGATTGAAGTCGGCAATATTATTCTGGGCGATTTTCTGAGCGGCGCGGGCATTTTCCATCTGCGCCACGGCGTTTTCATATTCCTGTTTCGCCGCGTCATAATTGGGCGCGGTCATGCTGCCGGAATTGAACAGCGATGTCGCCCGGTCAAAATCCTGCTTGCCCTTATTCAAGTTGGCTTCGGCCGCGGCGACCTGGCTGTTGGCCTGGGTAAGGTTGTCGCGGATATCCTTGGAATCGACCGTCGCCAGAACGGCGCCCCTGGCAACAGGATCCCCGGCCTGAACAGCGCGATCCGTGCCGCCGCTGTCCTTGACCTGCAACAGGGAGGTGACATACCCCGTCACCTTGAAGGTTGCATTGATCTGCGTATTTGCCTCGATATTGGCGGAATAGTGGATATTGCCGATACCGGAATCATGCGTCGGCAGTTCCGCTCGCACCGGCTGCAGGGGCGCCGCTGGCTGGTCGGTTTCGGAATCACAGGCTGCAAGGGCGCCAAGGGCGATCAGGGCGCATGCGGTGACGGCAAACCGGTTCATGATCATTCTGCTCCCAAGGCCTGTTCCAGCGCGGCGCTGGCATTCCAGACGCCGAGCAATGCCTGATGATAATTGTCGTTGGCGTCTTCCAGTTCCGACTGGGCGTTCAGCAGATCACTCAGCAGGATGGCTTTTTCCTTATATTGATTGAAACTCACCCGCAGCGCCTCTTCCGCGGCCTTTTTGGCCAGTTCCGTCACGGGGACAAGGGCGCGCGCCACTTCAAGATTGCGAATATTCTGGCTGACTTCGGCGCGGATCTGGTCTTCATTGTCGCGCAGGGCGTTCTGCGCCTGCAGCAGGGCAAGGCGGGCCCCCGACACTTTGTTTTCATTGGCGCCCCAGGTAAAGAAATCCCACTTGGCGAGAACGCCGACATACAGGCTTTCATCGGGGAGAAGCCGGGTCTTTTCAGAGCGGCCATAGCTGGCCACGAGATTCACTTCCGGAAAATATCCACTCTTGTTGATCTCAAGGTCCGTTTCGGCCGCCTTTACCTGCAGCCGCGCCTCTTGCGTTTCCGGGCGGTTGGCGAGAGCCTGATCCGCGGCCACGGCGGTATCATAAGTCGCCTCTGGCTCGGCGCCCTGCGGCGTGACCCGGAAGGCCGTCGCGATATTACGGCCGAGAAGGGCGTTGAGCTGCTGCTTGCTGGTCAACATGTCATTTTCATCGGCGAGAAGTTGATGCCGCGCCGCGGCGAGCTGCGCCTCTCCATTCAGAAGCTGATATTCCAGTTCAGTTTTTACCGCCACATTATCGCGCAGGATTTTCACCAGCTCTTCATTGAAGCGGACAGAGGCCGTGGCGGCGGCAATCGTGCTTTCGCTGCTGAGAATGTGGTAATAAAGCTGTTTCACCTGCAGGGCGACGGACTGTTCCGCCTGCCGGGATTGCTGGCGGGCGATTTCCTTTTCGGTTTCCAGCTTGTCCACATTGAGATTGATCTCATACAGCCCGACGAGCGGCTGCGTCGCCGTCAGGGAATAATGGGTCGTGAAGCCGGACGTGGTGCCGATGGCCACATTGCTGGAGGGGACCGGGCTGCCTGCGACAGTGCCAAGAGATCCTTCCTCGAAGGTATATTCATTATCCTCAAAATTGCGCAGCCCGTGAACCTGGGCGCTGAGCTGCGGATAGCGTTTCGCGGCGACCGCCTTTTTCTGGGCGTCCACCACATCAATCTGTAGCCCGGCGTTTTTAAGCTGGTAATTCTGCGCCTTCGCCATGTGGATGGCGTCTTCCAGGGTGAGAAGCGGCACTTCATCCGCAAAGGCAGGGCCCGGCGACAATGCGAGCGAGAGAAGAACGGCAGCGATGACCGGACGCAATTCCACCCCGACAGTCCCCCCTTGAAACAAGCCTGATAAAGACGAGCGGAGAATAAACGTTCCCGCAGCCGCTGTCAAAACGATAGCGCGATTCGAAGGGCTGATGAAACAACATTATCGGGCAACGGGAAACGCCGCCGCAATCAGAGGTCAGGATGGATTATGCGGGGGCGGGATCTCTCTCCCGGCTGCGCCACAGCAGCAGGGCCATAATCCCGATATTCAGCATGTTCCAGGCGATGCCATTGACGAAGGCGGCCTGATAGGAGCCGGTCAGGTCGTAGATAAGCCCCGACAGCCAGCCGCCAAGCGCCATGCCGATAACGGTCATCATGATGACAAGGCCAACGCGCTCTCCCGCCTCCCGCGCGGGCAGATACTCCCGGACAATGATGGCGTAACTCGGCACAATGCCGCCCTGCGACAGGCCGAAGATCAGCGATACCATATAAAGGGAGGCCAGCCCGTTGAACGGAATATACAGGAATAGCGCCAGGCATTGCAGAAAGGAGCCGAGCAGCACAGTGCGGACGCCGCCAATGCGGTCGGCCAGAAAGCCGGACAGCAGGCGGCTGACAATTCCCCCGGCCAGCATGACGGAAAGCATTTCCGCCCCGGCGACAACGCCAAAGCCGAGATCGGCGCAATAGGCGACGATATGAACCTGCGGCATGGACATGGCGACGCAGCAGCTTATCCCCGCGATGCACAGCAGGAGTTGCAGCAGACGGGGAGAGATGTCCACTTTCTGGCGCGTGATGGAAATGCCGGCGTCAGTGGGCGTCACCTCCGGGACCTGGACCGGCAGGCGCCGTCGCAGCAGAAAGGCGAGCGGTATCATCGCGGTGATGGAGACGATGGCGACCAGCATATAGGCATCCCGCCAGCCACCGGCGGCGATAATTTCCTTGAGGATGAGCGGCCAGATGGAACCGGCGAGATAATTGCCACTCGCCGTTGCCGCGACCGCAATGCCGCGGTTGCGGGAAAACCAGTGGGAGATGTCGGCGATCAGCGGGCCAAAGGTAATGGCCGATCCAAGGCCGATCAGGCCGCCCTGCATTAGTGCGAACATCCACACATTTGTCGTCATGGAGCCAAGGGCAAATCCGGCGGCTTGCAGGATGGCGGCGGAAATCAGGGGATACACAATGCCGTAACGGTCGATCAATCGCCCATAGACGAAATTGCCGAGCGCAAAGCCGACCATGGTCGCCGTATAGGGAATGGAGGCCTCGGAGCGGGCAATGGCGAAATCCGCCTCGACGGACGGCAGCACCACAACCACCGCCCACATGCCCGCGCTGCCGACAACGGCGATGAGCATGGAAATGGCAAGCCGGGTCCATGAATAGCCGCTGTCAAGGTAAGTCGTATCCGCACCACCCGGAGAATGAACCGAAGACAAGAAACCGCCCTTTCCCGCTGAGCGATGAGCATTGAATTGTTTGCTTTTCAACAACCTTATCACAGCTATACCGTGTTCCGTATCAATTTTATTGAACAGGGCGCAATGATGTAAAGACGACAATTGCGGTTTGAATTCGGGCGCGAGAGGTTTAAGATTCACCTCTAAAACAGAGGGGGAAGCATGATCAAGGATACGCTTGCAGCCTGGCATGACTGTGTGGAGACAAAGAATGCGGAAAAACTTCATGCCCTGCTGCATGAAGAGGCGGTTTTTCACAGCCCCGTTGTGCACACGCCGCAGCAGGGGCGGGAGATCACGCACACATACCTGATGGCGGCCTTTACGGTTCTGAACGGCGATGAGTTTACCTATGTCCGGGAAATTGCGGGCGCGCGGGATGCCGTGCTTGAATTTACGACAACTCTTGACGGCATTCTCATCAATGGTGTTGATATTATCCGTTGGGGGGAGGATGGCCGTATAATTGATTTCAAGGTCATGATACGGCCATTAAAGGCGATCAACCTTGTGCATCAGAAGATGGCGGCAATGCTGGCGAAGCAACGCTGATGTGATCACCGCCCCTAGATAAGAGTACTGGTAACCGAGAGAAAAACATGACCACAGATCAAATCCTGCTGTTCGGCCTCTTTGTCATTGTCTTCATTTTGCTGATCTGGGGGCGCTGGCGTTATGACATGGTGGCGTTTGCGGCGCTGGTGGTGGCGCTCATTCTGGGTCTGGTGCCGACGGAACAGGCCTTTTCGGGATTCGGCCATCCGGCGACGGTGATTATTGCGCTGGTGCTGGTTGTCTCGCGCGGGCTGCTGAATTCGGGCGCCGTTGACCTCATTACACGCAAGCTCACCTCGATGGAACTCAAGCTGCCGTCGCATATCGCGGCGATGGGCGGGCTGGGCGCCATTTTCTCCGCTTTTATGAACAATGTGGCCGCGCTGGCCATGCTGATGCCGGTGGATCTGCAGGCCGCCGCGAAAGCCAAACGCGCGCCGCGCGTCTCGCTGATGCCGCTGGCCTTCGCCACCATCCTCGGCGGGTTGATCACCCTGATCGGCACGCCGCCGAATATCATTATCGCCGCCTATCGCGAGAATGCATTCGGATCGCCCTTCAGCATGTTCGATTTTGCGCCGGTCGGGCTCACTTGCGCGGTGGTTGGCATTCTTTTCATCATGTTTATCGGCTGGCGACTGATTCCCGGATCGCGGGACAGTGATGCGCCACTGGTAGATCTGCTGGACCAGGAAGGCTATCTCGCCGAGCTTCTGGTGCCGGAAGGATCGCCGGCCATCGGCATGCTGGTGCGGGAGCTTGATCAGAACGCCGATGACAGCGATGTCATGGTTGTTGGCCTTGTCCGCAATAACAAACGGCTTGCCGGAATGGCGCGCAATGTGGAAATCCGCGAGGGGGATCTGCTGGTTGTGGATGCCGGGGCGAAAGGCATAGACCAGTTCCGCGGCGCCATGAAGCTGGAGTTCGATGGTGAGAAGCGCCATGAGAAAGCGGCCTCCGGCGGCATGGTTCTGATGGAATTCGTCGTGCCGCGCCTGGCCCGCATCGAAGGCCGCTCCGCCATGTCCCTGCGCTTGATGACGCGCCACGGCATCACGCTGCTCGGCGTGTCGCGGCAGGGGCAGAAATTCCGTGAACGCGTCCGCAAGCTGGATATCGAGGCGGGGGACATCCTGCTGCTGCTCGGCCCGGTTGACCGGGTGCCGGAGGTGGCACAATGGCTTGGCGTGCTGCCGCTCGCCGAGCGCGGTCTTTCGGTGACGCAGTATCGCCGCGCCGGACTTGCCGCCGGTATCTTTGCCGCGGCCGTCGCCATGGCGAGCTTTGGCTGGCTCTATCTGGCGGTTGCGCTCGCGGTGGTCGTGATTGCCTATGTGGTGCTGGATATCGTGCCCATACAGGAAGTCTACAGCCATATTGAATGGCCGGTCATTGTCCTGCTGGGATCCATGATCCCGCTCGGCACCGCGCTTGAAGAGGCCGGGGGAACAACCCTGATCGCCGGGAGTATCGTCAATCTTACGGAAGGATTGCCGATTGTGATTGTGATGACGGTTCTGATGGTCATTGTGATGACCCTTTCGGATGTGCTGAACAATACCGCGACCGCGGTCATCAGCGCGCCAATCGCCGTGGATGTCGCAAATCGCCTCGACGCCAATCCGGACGCCTTTCTGATGGTCGTGGCCGTAGCGGCATCCTGCGCCTTTCTGACGCCGATCGGGCATAAGAATAACACGTTGATTATGGGCCCCGGCGGTTATAAATTCGGAGATTACTGGCGAATGGGCCTGCCGCTTGAAATACTCATCATTGCGGTTTCTATTCCGGCCATCCTGTTTTTCTGGCCGCTGTAGTTGAAGACCGCATTTTGCCGTCCGGGACGGACTTCACTCATTCACACAGGAAGGCGCATTCATGTTGTCAGGTAAGGTAGCGGTTATCACGGGATCAACCTCTGGTATTGGTGAAGGCTATGCGCGGGCGCTGGCCAAGGAGGGCTGCCATCTTGTGATCAATGGTTTCGGCGATGCAAAAGAGATCGAAACCCTCCGGGCATCCTTTGAACAGGACCATGGTATAAAATGCCTGTATAGCCCCGCCGATATGACAAAACCGGATGACATTGCCGAAATGTTCGACATGACGGTCCGGGAATTTGGCGGGATGGATATCCTCATCAACAATGCGGGGATCCAGCATGTTTCGCCGATTGCGGACTTCCCGGTTGAAAAATGGGATGCGATCATTGCCATCAACCTGTCTTCCGCCTTTCATACCATGCGCCACGCGATCCCGATCATGACGGCGCGCGGCTGGGGGCGGATTATCAATACCGCGTCCGCCCATGCGCTTGTCGCCTCCCCCAACAAGGCGGCCTATGTGGCGGCGAAGCATGGCATTGCCGGGCTGACCAAGACGGCCGCGCTGGAAGTGGCGCGCGATAACATCACCGTCAATGCCATCTGCCCCGGATATGTCTGGACGCCATTGGTGGAACGGCAGATCCCCGATACGGCGCGCACCCGCGGCATGACGGAAGAACAGGTGATCAACGAGGTCATGCTGGCCGCCGCCGCCACGAAGAAATTCACGACGATTGAGCAGATTGCCGCCTTTGCTCTCTTCCTCTGCAGCGATGCGGCGGAGAATATCACCGGCGCCCTGCATTCCATTGACGGTGGCTGGACCGCGCAGTAACCGGTATCGCGTATCCGGAAGGACAGAATGAATGAAAAATAACAGCAGTATTGCCCTGCGGCTGACCGGCAAGAAGCGGGATATCGGCGGATTTGAGGTGCGCCGGATCATCCCGGTGGCAGAATGCCGCGCCGTCGGTTCTTTCGTGTTTCTCGATCACATGGGCCCGGCCATGCTGAAGGTGGGGGAGGGAATGGATGTCCTGCCGCATCCGCATATCGGCCTGGCGACGGTCACCTATCTTTATGACGGCTCCATCATGCATCGTGACAGCCTTGGTTCGGTGCAGGAGATATGCCCCGGAGATGTCAATCTGATGACCGCCGGGCAGGGCATTGTTCATTCCGAAAGAAGCAGTGAGGAGGCCCGCAAGACGGAGCGGGCCGTCAACGGGTTGCAGATGTGGGTCGCGCTGCCGAAAGAGCATGAAGAAACCGCGCCCGCCTTCAACCATACGCCAGAATCCGGCCTGCCCGCCATTTCAGGCGATGGCTGGCAGGGGCGGCTGGTCGCGGGATCGCTGTTCGGGGAAACATCGCCGGTCAAAACGCTGAGCCGCTATTTTTTCGCCGATATCCGCTGCGCGGCCGATGGCTGCGTCCAATTCGCCCCGGACTATGACGAGGCGGCCCTTTATGTGGTGGAGGGCGAGATCGAGGTGGACGGCGAGCTGGTGGAAGCCGGGACATGCGCCGTTTTGCGTAAAAATCCGGCGGTAACCCTGACAGCGCGGGAAAATTCCATCATCGCGGTGCTGGGTGGCGATACGATGCCGGAGCCGCGGTTTATCTACTGGAATTTTGTCTCCACCAGTCGGGAGCGCATTGATCAGGCAAAAGCAGACTGGAAAGCGCAGCGTTTCGCCAAGGTTCCGGGAGAGGACAGCTTCACCCCGCTGCCGGACTGATCGTCAGGATTGAATTTCACTTACCGAAGCAGTTGACAGTCCCTGCCGGGAAAGGTTTGATGTTGCCGGCCAGTCACCGGCGTATTTCTGAGGGCATTCCTAATCTGTCAGGCGCCCGAATAACAACAATAACAAGGACACCGAACATGAGTTGGGAAAAAGAAGTCGAAGAGCTGAAGAAACGTAAAGAGCTGGCCCTGAATATGGGCGGTGAGGAAAAAGTCGCCCGCCATGTCAATGCCGGAAAGCTGACGGTTCGCGATCGCATCGATAAAATGCTGGACAAGGACTCTTTCGAGGAAGTGGGCTCGGTCACCGGCAAGGTCGAATATGATGACCAGGGCAACATCACCAGCCTGCAGCCCGCCAATCTGATCACCGGGCGCGGGCGGATCAATGGCAGGCGAGTTGTCATCGCGGGCGATGATTTCACCGTGCGCGGCGGCGCCAACGATGCGGGCATCCGGGAAAAGCTGGTGCATGTGGAGAATATGGCGAATTCGCTGCGCCTGCCGATGATCCGCCTTGTCGATGGCACGGGTGGCGGCGGCTCCGTCAAGAATATCGAAGATGACGGCAGAACCTACATTCCGGCCGTGCGCGGCTGGGATCTGGTGACGGACAGCCTGTCGAAAATTCCGGTGGTCGCGCTGGCGCTCGGCTCCACTGCCGGTCTTGGCGCGGCGCGGGTGGCCGCCAGCCATTATTCGGTGATGGTCAAGGAAACCTCGCAGATGTTTGTGGCCGGGCCGCCGGTTGTCGCGCGCACCGGGCAGAATCTGTCGAAGAACGAGCTTGGCGGTTCCAATATCCATACCCGCAACGGCGCGGTCGATGACGAGGCGGAGTCAGAGGAAGAAGCCTTTGAAATGGCGCGCAGGTTTCTATCCTATCTGCCGCAGTCGGTCTATGAACTGCCGGAGCGGACAACGCCGACCGATGATCCGGCGCGCCGCGACGAATGGCTGATCGAGGCGATCCCGCGCGATTCCCGCAAGGTCTACAAGATGCGCAATATTATCAATGCGGTCGTTGACAAGGACAGCTTCTTTGAGATCGGCCGCAAATGGGGTCGTTCCTGCATCACCGGCTTTGCCCGCCTGGATGGCTGGCCTGTGGCCCTAATGGCCAGTGATCCGTACCAGTTCGGCGGCGCCTGGACGGCCGACACGGCGCAGAAGGTGATCCGCTTTGTCGATCTGGCGCAGACCTTCCACCTGCCGGTCGTGCATCTTGTCGATGTGCCGGGCTTCCTGATCGGGCGGCAGGCGGAAGAGCAGGCGACGATCCGCCACGGGGTGCGGGCCTTCGCTGCGGTGGCCCAGGCCACCGTCCCCTGGTGCGCGGTCATCATACGCAAGACCTATGGTGTGGCGGGCGCCGCCCATGTGAACGCCGGCCGGTTCAACGTCCGCTACGCCTGGCCGTCGGGTGACTGGGGCTCGCTGCCCATCGCCGGCGGGCTGGAGGCCGCTTACAAGGCGGAAATCGAGGCGGCGGAGGATCCCAAGGCAAAGCTCGATGAAATCGAAGCGCGGCTCAACCGCCTCCGCTCCCCTTTCCGCACGGCGGAACGTTTCATGGTGGAGGAAATCATCGATCCGCGCGATACGCGTCGCCTGATCTGTGACTTCGCGGAGATGGCGGCGCCGCTCCGCGAGGTGGGAGAGCCGCGCTTCGGCGTGCGTCCCTGACGCCTGATGGCCGTGAGCGGACGATAGTCATATTGCCTTCAATCTTTTCTGCCAGAAGGATAAAAGACAATATTTCCCCTCTCTCTCGCGACTTTGGCGTAATTGATCGCATTTCTTTAGTCACATGGCCTGCCGGATTGCGGGTAAGATGGGGTTAATTCCATCTTACTCCAGTCAGGGACAAGGTCTGCCATGGCCGTTAAATCGCTTCAGCGTCTGCGCGACGATATCAGGCTTCATTACATAACCAATGAAGCAGCGGCGGTGCACCGCCTCATTGATTTTCTCGATCTGCCGGACGAGGCGCGGGCCGCCATTGCCGCATCGGCGGCAGCGCTGGTCAGCGAGTTACGCCGGGCCGACAGCCCCGGGGTGATGGAAACCTTTCTCAGCGAATATGGTCTCTCCACCGATGAGGGGGTGGCGCTGATGTGCTTGGCGGAGGCGCTGCTGCGCGTGCCGGACGAAACCACCATGGATGCCCTGATCAGCGACAAGATCGCGCCTGCGGACTGGAGCAAGCATCTCGGGCATTCCGCTTCTCCGCTCGTCAATGCATCGACATGGGGGCTGATGCTGACGGGCAAGGTTGTGCATCCGCGGGGGGACGCCGCGCTCGATGTCGTGGGACAGCTGCGCCGGCTGGTGAAGCGGGTCGGGGAACCGGTCATCCGGACCGCCGTTGCCCAGTCGATGAAGATTCTCGGTCATCAGTTCGTGCTCGGCCGGAATATTCAGGAAGCCATGGCCCGCGCCCGGGGGATGGAGGCGAAGGGCTACAGCTACTCCTACGACATGCTGGGGGAAGCCGCGCGGACCGCAGCGGATGCACAACGCTATTTCATGGCCTATTCGAAGGCGATTTCCAGTATCTCCGAGAATAGCCAAAGTACCGATATCCGCATGAATCCCGGCATTTCTGTCAAGCTGTCGGCCCTGCATCCGCGCTATGAATATGCGCAGCGGGACCGGGTCCTGCATGAGCTGGTGCCGCGCCTCTCTTCGCTCGTTTTTCAGGCGAAAAACGCCAATATGGGCTTCAACATCGACGCGGAGGAGGCGGACCGTCTCGATCTTTCCCTTGATATAATCGAAGCCGTGCTGGCAAGCCCCGACCTCAAAGGCTGGGATGGCTTCGGCGTCGTGGTGCAGGCCTATGGCCCGCGCGCATCCTATGTGCTGGACTGGCTCCATGCGCTGGCCCGCAAGCATAACCGCAAGATCATGGTGCGGCTGGTCAAGGGCGCCTATTGGGATACGGAGATCAAGCTGGCGCAGGTCATGGGGTATGACGGCTATCCCGTCTTCACCCGCAAGGCGGCGACGGATGTGAGCTATCTCGCCTGCGCGAAAAAGCTGCTTAATATGACGGATCACATCTATCCGCAATTCGCGACCCATAACGCCCATTCCATCGCCGCCGTCCTGCAAATGGCCGACGGGGTGGAGGATTTCGAGTTTCAGCGCCTGCATGGCATGGGGGAGGGGCTGCATGATCTTGTCATGAAACAGCACCGCAACCGCTGCCGCATCTATGCGCCCGTTGGCGTGCATGAGGATTTGCTGGCCTATCTGGTGCGCCGCCTGCTGGAAAACGGCGCCAACAGTTCTTTTGTCAATCAGGTGCTGGACGAAAAAGTTCCGCCTGAGCAGGTGGTCCGCGATCCGGTCAGCACCCTTCTCGGCTATCCCGCTATCAGGAATGACCGCATCCCGCTGCCCGCTGATCTTTACGCGCCGGTGCGGCGGAACTCCGCCGGGATCAATTTCCCGAACCCGTCTGTGCTGAAGGCGTTTGACAAGGCGCGCCAACCCTTTGCAACGGCAGGCTGGCAGGCCGCGCCGCTGATCGGCGGCAAGGCGGCCAAAGGCAAGGCCCATGACGTGCGGAACCCGTCGGATCGCCGGGATATTGTCGGCAGTTGCGTTGATGCCACGGCGGAGCAGGTGGCGGAGGCAGTGCGGAATGCCGTGGCCGCGAGCCCGGCCTGGCGGAAAACCCCGGAGGAAGAGCGGGCCACCCTGCTGGAACGGGTCGCCGATCTGTATGAGGAAAACCGGATTGAATTGATGGCGCTGCTGTCACGTGAAGCCGGGAAATCCCTGCTGGATGGGATTTCCGAGGTACGGGAGGCGGCGGATTTCTGCCGTTATTATGCCCATCAAATGCGAACAGACCCGCGGCTTGCCGGGCAGGAGGGGCGAGGTGTCTTTATCTGCATATCGCCGTGGAATTTCCCGCTTGCCATTTTTACCGGGCAGATCGCGGCGGCGCTGGTCGGCGGCAATACGGTCATCGCCAAACCGGCGGAGCAGACGCCGCTGATCGCCGCCCGCGCGGTGGCGTTGATGCGGGAGGCCGGTATTCCGGATGAGGTGCTGCAACTGCTGCCCGGCGACGGCGCGGTGGTGGGCGCGGCGCTGGTGTCCCATCCGGAGATTGCCGGGGTCTGTTTTACCGGCTCGACCGAGACGGCGCAGCGCATTGCCCGCGCCATGGCCGATAATGCGGATCCGGAGGCTCCGCTGATTGCCGAGACGGGCGGGCTCAACGCCATGATCGTTGATTCCAGCGCCCTGCCCGAGCAGGCGGTCCGCGATATTGTCGCGTCGGCCTTCCAGTCGGCGGGGCAGCGTTGTTCTGCCCTCCGGGTTCTGTATGTGCAGGAGGATGTGGCGGATAAGGTGATCCGCATGCTGGACGGCGCCATGAGCGAGCTTAAAATCGGCAACCCGTGGGATATCTCCGTCGATGTCGGCCCGGTTATTGACGCGGAGGCGAAAGAGATGATTGAGGCCCATTCCGCCAGGCTGGAGGCGGCGGGCCAGTTGATCCGCAAGCTGCCGCTTCCGGCGGCGGCGGATGACGGCTGCTTCGTGGCGCCCGCCGCTTATCGCATCGACGGGATCGATGCGCTGGAACGGGAGATTTTCGGCCCCATCCTGCATGTTGTGTCGTTCAGAGCGGAAGAGGTCAATGCGGTGGTCGGCCGGATCAATGCGACCGGCTATGGCCTGACCATGGGGCTGCATACCCGTGTCGATACCCGCGTGCAGGAGGTCTGCGACCGTGCCCATGTCGGTAATCTCTATGTCAATCGCAACCAGATCGGCGCGGTTGTCGGTGTGCAGCCATTCGGCGGGGAAGGGCTGTCCGGTACCGGCCCCAAGGCAGGCGGCCCGCTTTACCTGCGCCGGTTTATGAGAAGGTCAGGCGGGGATCAATCTGCCCCGGCTATTAAGGTCTCTGTCTCTGCCGGGAAGGCGACGGATCGCGTGCTTACGGCGGCAACCCTCACCGCCGCAAAGGCGGCAGAGGCGGCGCAAGGGCTCTGGGACCGGCGGGAGGATCGGGCGCAACTGTTGAAAAAGCTAGCCGCGCGGCTGGATAAGGACGTTGCCGCGGCCTTCACGGCAACGCTGGACGCGGCGGCGGATTATAGCCCGCAGCCCACAGATCTGACGGGCCCGACGGGGGAGAGTAATCGCCTCAGCCTGCATGGCCGGGGCGTCATCCTCTGCGCGGGGGAGGACGCGGTGCGGCTGGCCGCGCTCGCGCTGCTGACGGGCAATGCCGTTCTGCTCGCCGATGTTTCGGCGTCACTGGCGGCGCTTGTCACGGAAATGAGCAAGGAAAAGGGCCTGTCGGGGCTGGTCACCCGCCTCGATGCGGCACTCACCCCGGCCCTGGCGCAGGAGATGCCGCATCTCGCCGCCCTCGCGCTGACGCCGGGGCAATATGATCTCGGCGCCTATCGCCGGGCGCTGGCAGGCCGGGACGGGGCGATTGTGCCGCTGATCGTCGGCGCGGAGATGTGGGAGCCCTATGTCGCCGAGCGGGCGCTGTGCATTGATACGACGGCGTCGGGCGGCAATACCCGCCTGCTCGCCGCCAATGAAGCCTGATAGCCTGGCAAGGACCGCCTAGCGCCGCCAGTTGACCAGCAGCGGTCCGGCAACGGCGCAGGCGAGGCCGATCAGGAACAGGCTGGACAGATGCTCCCCCAGCAGCAGCGCGCCGGAGGCCGCGGAAATGATCGGGGCGATGGGCACATAGATCGCCGCCTTCGACGGGGAGAGCTGCTGCAGGCCCCAGTTGAACAGAAACAGGCTGAGGGCGGCCGCCGGTCCGGCGAGAAACAGCACCCACAGCCAGTCCTGCATGTCATAACTCGCGATCACACGCGGCAGACCCTCGGCATAGGCAAAGGGGAAAATGGTGAGAGTGCCGACGCTCATGCCGATGACGGTGAGGAGAACGACGGAGCGGTTCTGCATCAACCGGCTTGAAAAGGCGTTATAGGTCGCGCCGCAGCAGACGGCGATGAGGAAGAATAATTCCCCGGTCCAGCCCGTGGCGCCGGGCGCGGCGGAAAACGCCTTCTCCCCAAGGGCGAGGCAAACGCCGACAACCGACAGGACAGCAGCGAACAGCTTGATTTTATTGAGCGAATCGCGCCCCGACAGAGCGGCGATCAGCATCGTCAAAATCGGGATCAGGGAGAAAATCACCGCGCCGCGCGACGCCGGAAGCTGTTCCAGCGCCGTATTGACCAGCAGATGGAAGATGCCGAACTGGACGCCGCCCAGCAGCATGATGGTCAGCAGCGCCCGCGGCGGCGGCAGGACGACGGGGCGGAACAGCAGAAACGGCAGCAGCATGATCACCGCCAGACCGTAGCGGAAAAACCCGAGCGAGGCGGCGGCATCGCTATCGGCCATGATCGCGCGGATGCCGACAAAGGACAGGCCGAGCAGAAACACCGCGCTTAAAAGCGCAATATGCGGCAACAGGCCCGCAAACGGCGGCGCGGCGTGTCCCGGATCATGCGGGGGATCGGCCGGGATAACGGGGTCGGTCATGACGCGGCGGCGGCTTCCGCCCGGCGCTGTCCCTTGAACCGGCCGGCGGGCAGATTGTTCCGCAGAAGGGGCTTTTCCGTCATTGGGCGCCTTAAAATCCCGTCTGTTTCTGCAAAGCTATCGATTTCCGCCCCCTGCCATTCTTTGTTTTTATTAAGACTAGCCCCCGTCGCCGAATGTCGCCAGCGTTAATTTGATCCCTGTTGCCATGCCGTGTCGCGGTCCGCCGTATCCGCGCAGCCGGTTGCGGTATCGGCAATCAGGGAGAACATTTCCCCCGCCCGCTCCTCATAGCTGAGCCGGATTCGCTCCGGCGGCACGGGGTTGAAGGCCTGGTCTCTCTCTTCGCCGATTTTGAAGGAGAAGGCATAGTTGGGGTAAAAGCCGATGCGCAGATCGGTGATGGTTTCAACCCCCTCCCGAACGCCATAGGAATAGAAGCCGTCCGTAAACCATTCCAGCCGCTTGACGGACGGGGAAACCTCGGTCAGTCCGGTGGGCGCGGCGTGGCGATCCGCCGTCACCGCATGACGCAGCGCGCACTCCCCCGTCAGGCTCATCAGCCCGGTGACGAGCCGATCCTCGGAGACGCCGGTCACCTGCCAGATCAGCAGGTTGAACGCGGTCGGCTGCACATGAAGGCGCATGTCGCGGAGCATCGGATCCTGGCTCGCCCGGTTGGTGATGACGACATTGCCGACGATCCCGAGAGCGAGATAGAGGCTGCTCAGCGTCAGCATGATCCGGTTAAAACGAAGGCCGCCGCCCGGCTTTTTCCGCGCAAAAAAGAAGGTCAGGATCCCCGCCAGCAGCATCAGGCTGTAGACGGGATCAATGATGAAGACGGCGGGAAAGGCCACCGGCGGCCCCACATTCAGCGGCCAGAAGATTTGCGTGCCATAGGTTGTCAGGGAATCGAGCACACTGTGGGTGATCAGGACCAGCCAGATGGTGAGCAGCAGCATTTTCAGATGCTCCCGCGCGGCGGGCACGATTTTCCCGACAGCAAGGGTGATGAGCGGGGCGAGCGCCGTCTGCACCAGCAGCGAATGGCTGAAGCCGCGATGATGGGTCATGCTGTCGATGGGATCGTCATAGGGAATAAGGCTGTCAAGATCGGGCAGCGTCGCGACAAGCCCGCCGATCAGCAGGGATTTTGCGCCGATGCGCGGACCAAGCAAAGCGCCCGAAATACTGGCGCCTAACAGGAACTGGGTAACTGAATCCATTTATTCTCCATCCGGCGCTGTCTGACGGTTGCGCCTGTTGCCATCCTGAAACTTCATAATTGCATTGTGCGGCTTAAGCTGAAATAGTCAGATTACATATGCGTTGCGACATTTAAATGAAGGAAAACATAATTCATGTCGTGATGGCCCTTGTCCATTTTATTTACGCGCGTGCCCGGCCGGCGTTCCCGGCGCAAGATTTGTGAGGCTGTCGAATGTCCCTCCCGCACCTTTTAATTGCTCTGGTGGTCAGCGCGATCTGGGGCTTTTCCTTTGTCGCCTCGAAAGTCGGGCTGGATCATTTTCCGCCGTTGTTTTTCACCGGGCTGCGGTTCTTGCTGGTGGCCATTCTTCTGTCGCCCTTCTTGCGCATTGTCAAAGGACAGATGAAATCGGTGCTGTGGATTGCGCTGGCCGTCGGGGTGTTCCATTTTACCTTTCTCTATCTCGGAATTTTTGCCGCGGGCGGGGTGACGGCGGTGGCCATCACCAGCCAGCTTATCGCGCCCTTCTCGGTCATTCTGGCGGTTATCGTGCTGAAAGAAACCGTTGGCTGGCGGCGCATTCTCGGCATTGTGCTGGCGTTCGGCGGGGTTATGTTCCTCGGATTTGATCCGGTTATCTTTGATCAGCTGGAAGGGGTGGCGCTGGTCACCGTCGCCGCGCTGTTCATGGCGGTCGGGCTGATCCTGATGCGGCAGATCCGGAATGTGGGGACAATGGCGATGCAGGGCTGGATCGGCATTATTTCCGTCCTGCCGCTGATGCTGCTCTCGCTGTTCACGGAAAGCGGCCAGATGGAGGCCCTGAAGACGGCGACATGGCTGGATGTCGGCGCGCTGGCCTTTGTGGTGATCGTCACCACCATCATTGGCCATGGTGGCTGGTATTACCTGTTGCAGCGCTATCCGATCTCCGTGCTGACGCCGTTTGGCCTGCTGGCGCCGATCTTCGGCGTGGCGTTTGGCGTTGTGCTGTTTGCCGAGCCGATTACGCTGCGCTTTGTCATCGGCGGCGTCATCACCCTGATCGGGGTGGCCATCATTAATCTGCGGGCGTCCCATGCCGCGCCCCCCAAAGCGGCCAGTGAAGACGGCGCTTAACGGGTTTCTTCCAGATAGCTTTTGAGACGGTCGAGCAATCCGAACAGGTCCTTCTTCTCCCATTCGCGCCAGCCGTCGAAGGTCTCATTGAAGGCCGCTTCCAGCCGTTCCTTGGCCCGGGTATGGGCGGCCATGCCGCTGTCGGTCAGATAGAGAAATTTGGACCGGCCGTCGGCGGGATTGTTTTCGGCGCGCAAAAACCCTTTTTTGAGCAGCTTGGCCACCGTTTTGGTGATGCCCGGCTGCGGCTGCTGCATGGCCCAGGCGATGCTGGAGACGGTTTTGCTGTCTTCGGGTTGATGGATGAAATGATTGAGAATGAAAAATTGCGGCGGCGGCACGTCCGTCCCGTCGAGAAGCTGTCGCATTTTCGTATCGCTTAACTGGCTGATGGTCGTAATCCAGTTAATGATCCGAAAATCCGAGGAAGGCAGTTCATCCTTCCGGTCATATTTGCCGGTCTCGGTTTTTGCGTTCATGATTTTATTATACCAGTGATTTTACAGTCTGTGGAAGTGAAATTATAGGCGCGGCCCAGCTTGATGACGGTAAAGTGTCGAGATGGCACTTCTCATGCCGGATATGCCGCATTTCCGGGCACGGAGGCGGGCCCCCCGTGCAGGCCCAAAACACGCGGGGCGGCGTGCTCCGGTCCTGATCGAACGCTGCCGCTATCGGGGCCCATCGCGTTGCTGCCCTCTTATCCGCCCGCTTCGTTCCTCTCCGCTTGCACCCATCACTTTCGCCCGCCGCACCTGCCATGTCGCCGGCTCCCCGCGCCTCTCCTGCCAATCTCTCCCGCCATTGTCGCCAGGCATCTGGGGATGTCGTCAATTTTTCTTGCATTATATTCGGAAAAGCTATATAATAATTTCCTTAATTTCCAAATTACCGCAAATTTATAGACTCGCCCCCGGAGGATATGGGCGATGACTGTTGTATCTCGGTCCTAGTGACGTTGAGAACGACAAGGCGGGACCGCTTTTTTCCTATTGCACAGAAAGGCCCTATGATACCTGTTGGTCAATTTTAACGGGGTACCGGACAGAAATTGGCCCATTCCAATCCAGAAACAGTGCAGAATACGACGACGACGGCGATTTATGGCCGTCTCGTGCGGGAGTATGTTTACCATTACAAATGGCGTTTGCTGCTGGCGATCTTTTTCATGATCATCAGCGCGTTGACGGCAACGGCGACGGCCTTTGTCATGAAGCCGATCGTCGATGAAGTGTTTTTTGACCAGAATCCGGCGTTTGTGATTTACACGACGCTGGCGGTTGTGGCGATTTTTGCGGCGCGCGGGTTTGCCACCTATGGCCAGACGATTGTCATGGACTGGGTGGGGACGCGGGTCATCTCGGATATCCAGAAAGTCCTGTTTGACAAGCTCGTCCATGCCGATCTTGCGTGGTTTCATGATCATTCATCGGGGCATCTGATTTCGCGGGTGGTGTTTGACACCAATTATCTGAAAACCGTGGCGACCCAGACCCTGGTGGTGCTGACGAAGGACAGCCTGACGGCGATTTTCCTGATCGCGTCGCTGTTTTATTACGACTGGAAAATGGCGCTGGTGACGCTGGTCGCGCTGCCGCCCGGGATTCTCGCCATCCGCCAGCTTGGCAAGCGGTCGCGCAAGGCGTCGAACCGGGTGCTGGAGCAGACGGCGGATCTCAGCTCTTTCCTGGAGGAGAATTTTCAGGGCATCCGCGTCGTCAAGGCCTATAACCGCGAGGAAATGGCGGTGGCGCAGGGCGACAAGGTGGTGGAGGATCGCTTCAAGCTGCAATTCAAGGCGCTCCGGATCGAAGCCTCCAGCAGCCCGATTGTCGAGACGCTGGCCGGTTTTCTCATCGCCGGTGTCATCTTTTATGGCGCCAGCAATGTCATTGAGGGGACGACCACGCCGGGCACCTTTTTTGCCTTTATCACGGCGATCATGCTGGCCTATCAGCCGATCAAAAGCGTTGCGAAGCTGTTCCCGCGCATGCAGACGGGCCTGGCCGCCGCGCAGCGGATTTTCAACCTCCTCGATCTGGAGCATAAAATAACCGATAAGCCGGAGGCGGCGCCGCTCGAATTTCACCGCGGCGAGGTGGAGTTCCGCGATGTCGCCTTTTCCTATAATCCGCAGGAAAGCGTTCTAAAAGGCATTTCCCTCAAGATGAAGGCGGGGAAGCGGGTCGCGCTGGTCGGGCCGTCGGGCGGCGGCAAATCCACCATTCTCAACCTCATCCCGCGCTTTTACGATGTCAATGCGGGGCAGATTCTCGTGGATGGGCAGGATGTGCGCAATGTCACCCTCGCGTCCTTGCGCCAGAAAATATCGCTGGTCAGTCAGGATACCTTCCTGTTTGACGACTCCATCCGCGCCAATATCGCCTATGGCCGGGAAGAGGCGACGGACGCGGAAATTATTGCGGCCGCGAAATCCGCCGCCGTCCATGATTTTGTCGTGACCCTGCCGAACGGCTACGACACCCTTGTCGGCAGCCACGGGGTGCGCCTGTCGGGCGGGCAGAAGCAGCGTATCGCCATCGCGCGGGCGATGCTGAAGGATGCACCGATCCTGCTGCTTGACGAGGCGACATCGGCCCTTGATACGGAATCGGAGCGCAAGATCCAGATCGCCCTCAATCAGTTGATGAAGGGGCGCACGTCGCTGGTGATTGCGCATCGGCTCTCGACCATTCTTGATGCGGATGTGATCAATGTGGTGGTCGCGGGCGAGATTGTCGAAAGCGGGACGCATGATGAGTTGTTGAAGCTGGGCGGCGTCTATGCGGATCTGTACCGGCACCAGTTTTCCTTCGACGGGCAGGTCACGCCGTTGCGCGAGATTAAACCCTGAACCGGCGAAACCAGGCTCAGGCGGCCGTTATCCGCCGGTAAAACGCCTCTGTCTCCGCCAGCACCCGGTCCAGCGGCAGGGGATCGCCGGATGGATCGGCGGGATTGCCGTCGCGGATGATGGGCGTACCTTTGGGCGTGCTTTCAAGGCACAGCGATTTTTCTCCCCACGGTCCGTAAACAGCGGGCTTGCCGATGCCGAACAGGGCGACCGTCGGGATGCCGACGGCGACGGCCGTATGCATCAGGCCGGAATCATTGCCGACAAACAGCGCCGCGCGGGTGAGCAGGGCCGCCGCTTCCATCGGGCTGGTTTTGCCGACCAGATTGATCGCCTGGGAGGCGGGTAGCCCCGCCACCACCGGCAGGGCCTGCGCCTCTTCCCCCGGCGCGCCGAAGACGGCGACCCGCGCCCCGGGGAGGATGCCATCCGCCGCCGTCAGGCGTTTTGCCAGTTCCAGATAATTCTCATGCGGCCATTGTTTCTGATAGAAGTTGGCCGTCGGCGCGAGGGCAAGGAGGAGGCGTTCCCCCGGATCATCCCCGAGCCATTTTGCCGTCCGGGCGCGCTGTTCCGCCGTCGGGATAAGGCGCGGCGGGAGCGGATGATCGACGCCGATCAGCGCCGCATTGGCCACGGCCTTGTGCACCGTGTCATTGCCGCCGCGCCAGATATGCCGGTGACGGGCGGGCAGGAAACCGAGGAGGGAGGCGCGAAAATCGACGATGCGGTGCCAGAAAACCGGACCAAGCTTCAGGGCCACTTCCGGCCAGTGCAGGCTGAAGCGGCGTTTTTCGATGCCGATCACCCGCTCAACCCCCGGAATATCTTCAAACAGGCTTTTCGGAATGGTGCCACAGACCACGGTGATGGCCGCGTCCGGCTCCGTTTCCCGCAAATAATGGAGAACGCCCGTTGTCAGGACGGCATCCCCGAGCCGGTTGGAGGCGACGAATAGCGTGCGCTTCATCAAAAAAACCTTTGAACGTCATCTTCAGTATCGGCTACATATACGATTATTGTCCGCGCCTCCATCATTAATGCGCCGTCACGGGGCGGTCTGGTTTTGGTAGATGAGGCAGGCGCCGCATCCGAACGTGACACAGAGGATGGTATATTGACGAGGATACTCAGACGCCGGAAATGGCTCCCCATTGGACGGATATCATTTATTTTACTTTGTCTGGCGGCCGCTAACCTGCTGTCTCCGGTGATGGCCGGCGCCTCCTCCGAATGGCTGACGATCAGCGGCAAGGTCAAATCCGAACAGGGGTTGATCTACTATACCCCCGGCGATATGGCGGCATCCCCGGCAACAGAAATTACCACGTCCAGCCCCTGGACGACCGGCAAAACGGTGTTTCGCGGGGTATTGCTGCGCGAGGTGCTGGCAAATGTCGCGGCCAGCGGCAAAGTGCTGAAAGTCTCCGCCGCAGATGGCTATACGGTCGAAATTCCCGTCTCCGATGCCGAGAAATATGATGTCATCATTGCCTATAAGATGAACGGGGAATGGCTGAAGCCGGGGGACTATGGGCCTTTCTGGATCATTTACCCCTACAACAGCCAGAAAGAGCTGGCGCAGGAAAAATACTATGCCCGGTCGCTTTGGCAGGTGACGAAGATTGTCGTGGACTAGGCGGCGCATTCTGGTTTCCCCACCGCGCTGAGGCCTTGCCCCGCCCCGCAGTAGCAGAAAAATATTCCGGCTCTTTCGGGCGATCATCCGGGGCGCGGCCCTTTGCCTGTCCCTGCCTGCGTAAATATTTTTCCTGAAATCCGAATGAGGAACGTCCTATCATCAAGAGGGCGGAAAAGATGACAATTTGACGCAAATCAATGCACTCGCGGACAAGCCCGCACAGAATGGCAGTCTTATGGGCAGTTCAGGCTGTCATTAGGTAAGGGGCTGTCTGCGGTTCCGATAGAGACGTTTCGGTTGCACAGGGTAGGGGTGTATGATGCAGAATGTTGAAAGGACGAAGAACCCGGCCGGGGAATCGCACAAGGCCGTCAAATGCCGGGTCAAATGGTTCAATACGACAAAAGGATTTGGGTTTGTTGCGCCCGTTGACGGGAATGAGGATGCCTTCGTCCATATCTCCGCCCTGATGCCGCACAATCTTCAGGGGCTTCCCGAAGGGGCGACGATTATCTGCGATCTTGATGTCACGGAGCGCGGGTTGCAGGTGTTGCGGATTATTGATCTCGGCCCGGCGCCGGTGCTTGAAAATGATGACGCGGCCTGCCGTTTCATTCTCGGCACCGTCAAGTTTTTCAATGGCCGCAAGGGGTTCGGCTTCGTCACGCCGGATGCGGGCGGCACCGACATCTTCGTGCATATGAAGGCGCTGGAAAAATCCGGCCTCGGGGCGCTACGCGAAGGGCAGCGCGTCCGGCTGAAGGTGCTGGATAACGAAAAAGGACCCACGGCGGAGGGATTGCAGATTTTAACGCATGAGACGCCTGCCGACGATTGATTTCCGTCACTACTCCCCTTAAAACGATTGCCAAGAACGGCGATTGCGGGCACTCTTGCCCTGCTTTCGAAAGGCCGGAATGCCTTAAATAATAATCAAGAACAGTCGTCTGGAGGGCGTGTTATGACAAATATTCTTTCAGGAATCCGGGTGCTGGATTTCGGCCGCTATATCGCGGGACCTTATTGCGCGACGATTTTGTCCGATTTCGGGGCCGAAGTGATCCGCATTGAAAAGCTCGACGGCAGTGAAGACCGCTATATCACCCCGATGACCGAAGACCAGTCCGGCGATGGCGCCATGATCATGCAGATGGGGCAGAACAAGAAGGGTCTCACGCTCAACCCGATGAAGCCGGAAGGGCGCGACGTGGTCAAGCGGCTGGTGAAGACCGCCGATGTGGTGGTCGCCAACCTGCCGATCGAAACGCTGGAGGCGATGGGCCTTGACTATGAAAGCCTGAAGGCGATCAAGGAAGATATCATCCTCACCCATGGTTCGGTTTTTGGCGATGTCGGGCCTTACAAGAACCGCGTCGGGTTTGACGGCCTCGGCCAGGCCATGTCCGGCGTCATGTATATGACCGGCGATAACGGGGAGCCGCGCAAGCTGTTCGGCCCGTGGGTCGATTACACGACGGCGATGATGAGCGCGCTCGGCACCATGGCGGCGCTGCGCCACCGCGACATGACGGGGGAGGGGCAGCTTGTGACGACGTCGCTGTTCGGCTCCTCCATCCTGATTTCCAGCGTCGCGCTGATCGAACAGGAAATGCTCAAGATCAATCGCGTCGGCACGGGCAACCGCGGCCAGAATGCCGGGCCCGCCGATACCTTCAAGACCAAGGACGGCTGGGTGCTGGTGCAGGCGCTTGGGCAGCCGCTGTTTGAACGCTGGGCGAAGCTGATCGGGGAGGAGCACTGGCTGAGTGATCCGCGCTTTACCACCGATCAGAAGCGTGGCGATAACAATGATGTGCTGTCGGACCGGATGGCCGAATGGTGCGCCGAGCGGACGACCGAGGAGGCGCTCGCCGAAATGGAGGCGATCCGCCTTCCCTGCGGCCCGGTTCTCAGCCCGCAGCAGGTGCTGGATGACCCGCATCTGAAAGCCATGGGCCTGCTGACGAAGACATCCTATCCGGGGTTCGACAAGGAAATCCCGGTCGCCGAGCTGCCGATCAAGATGTCAAAAACCGACACGAAAATGAAGCGCCGGGCGCCGACCCTTGGCGAACATACGGAAGAGATTATGGAAAGTCTCGGCTATTCGGCGGAGGAGATTGCCGAGCTCAGGAAAAAGCGGGTTGTCTGAGCGCAGCCGCGCCTGAAGTCGCGGCCGGCGCCCCGTCAAGGGGCGGCAGCCAGTGATCCAGGAAACTATCCAGCCACTCCCGAAGGGCGTCGTCATACAGGCGGCGCCCTTCCAGTTGAGCCTCCCGCGATTGCGCGCCCGGATCGCTCAGCATATGCGCGGCGCGGGTGGCCCAGCGGCGGTTCATCGCCTCGGTCACTTCGGGGTGAAACTGGATGCCATAGGCGTTGCGGCCAACGCGGCAGGCCTGATTGGGAAAGACATTCCCCTTGGCCAGCAGGGTCGCCCCGTCCGGCAGGTCAAACCCTTCCCGGTGCCACTGATAGGCCATCATCGGGCGGGGGAACAGCGGGCATCCCGGAGCGGTCGGGGTCAGTTCGTAATAGCCGACTTCGCGAAACCCCTCCCCATGCTCCGCCACGCGGGCGCCGAGTGTGCGCGCCATAAGCTGCGCGCCGAGGCAGATGCCGAGATAGGGCGTTTCCGCCTTCAGCAACCGCTCGATCAGCTTCATTTCGTCGCGGATATACGGCTGCTCGTCATTGGCGCTCATCGGGCCGCCGAAGATGACGGCGGCGGCATGCTCTCCCATTGTCTCGGGCAGCGGCTCGCCGATTGCCGGAATGCGCATGTCGAGTTCAAACCCGCGTGTGCGGATGGCTTCGCCGACGCGCCCGGGATCGGAGGAGGCCTGATGAAGAACCAGAAGTACTTTTTGTGGCATGTTGTGATGCAATATAGCTGATAACCCTACACTTGTTCCGCCCTCACGGACAGTTTAGCTTTCCTTCGGGCAGTGACAAGACCATATCCCGATATTATGAGAAAATGGTTGGTAATTCATTACCGTGGAGGAAATATGGGAGAGACAGCGGCGCGCGCAAGATATCTCGGGACGATTTTTGCGCTTTTGCTGGCGGCGGTGCCGCTATCGTCGGGCCAGGCGCAGGATACGGACGAGATCGGCGCGAGCATCACCATCCGCGCGGAAGATCTGCCCAAACCCTACGAGACGCCGGTCGAGGCGCTGGGCCCCAACCGGGTCAGCAGCAACAAGGAGGGGGAGCTTAACCTGCCGCCCGGCTTTCGGGTCAATGCCTTTCGCAAGGACCTGACCCATGCGCGCTGGCTTTATACGCTGGAAAATGGCGATATCCTGCTGGCCGAGCCGCGGGGGCAGAAGATTACCCTGCTCCGGGATGCCGATGGCGACGGGGAAGCGGAGATCGAGCGCCTGCTGGTCAGCGGCCTGGATACGCCGCACGGCATGGCGGTGATCGGCGACTGGCTCTATATCGGGGAGCGCATGCAGCTTTCCCGCGTTCCCTTCAAGGTCGGCGATCTGGAGGTAACGGGGGAGGTGGAGCATGTAACAAAGCCGGGTTCCTTCGGCGATGGCGGCGGGCACTGGACCCGCATCCTGCTGCATGATCCCGCTGAAAATGTCCTCTATATCGCCATTGGCAGCCGCTCGAACATCGGGGTTGAGGCACTGCCGCGGGCGACCATCCAGAAATATTATCTCGATGACGGGCGGATGGAGACTTTCGCCTCGGGCCTGCGCAATCCCGTGGGGATGGACTTCAACCCCGACACGGGCGCGCTTTATACGGTTGTCAATGAACGCGACGGCTATGGCGACGGGCTGGTGCCCGATTACCTGACGGAAGTGAAGGAGGGCGGCTTCTATGGCTGGCCCTACGCCTATTCGGGGCAGATCCCCGATCCCGATTATGGCGAGCGGGCGCCCGAAATGGTGGCAAAATCCCTTCTGCCCGATGTCCTGTTCCAGGCGCATTCCGCCTCTCTCGGCCTTGCATTTTATACCGGTGACATGTTTCCCGAGGAATATCGCGGTGATGCCTTTGTTACCTTTCAGGGCTCCTGGAATGCGTCCGTTCCGACCGGTTACAAGATTGTCCGCGTGCCGTTTGAAAACGGGCGGCCCACCGGCTCCTATCAGAATTTCGCCACCGGCTTTCGCATAGAAGCGGAAAAACCCGGCGCGGCGAATGTCTGGGGGCGGCCGATTGGCATTACCATGGCGGCGGACGGCAGCCTGTTGATCTCGGACGCGGTGAGCCAGACGGTCTGGCGCATCTCTTACGGTGAATAGGGGGATTGTGGATATTCTATAGACTCAGCGCGAGAGCGAGGATATATCAGGGGGGCTTTAGCGGCCGGAATTGACTGTCGCGTATCGGGCGCCGCATTAACGGATATCATGCAAACGCAACAAGAGATCTTGGAATGAGTTGGACCGAAGAACGGATTGAAAAACTCAAAAAGTTATGGGGATCGGGCAAAACCGCCGCCGAAATTGCCGATGAGCTGGGGGATGTGACCCGTAATGCCGTCATCGGCAAGGCGAACCGGCTGGGCCTGTCGACCAAATCGTCGCCCGCCACCGCCAAACCGAAAAAGAAGGTCGTTCCCGCGCATCGCGCCTGCCAATGGCCGATCGGCCATCCGGGAGAGGATAATTTCCACTTCTGCGGCGATGAAGCGGTGCCCAGCAAGCCCTATTGCCTCAAGCATTGCAATATGGCGTATCAGAACAAGGACGGCAATTAAGGGCCGGCTGTCCCCTTTTCAAACATCTCCAGCTTGAGCGGCAGCTTGCTCCCAAGCCACAGGGCGTTGTCGCGGTGATCAACCAGATCATCGCCGGTTTCCGGATGCACAAGAATGTCGAGCCCCTGACGGTTCAGCATCAGCCAGGGCACGAACTCCGCGAACAGGGCGATATCGAAGGCAACCTGATACATGGATATGGGGTGCGGGCCGACCGGCATATCATGCCAGCGACCGAGCCGCACCGCAAAATTCTCGGCAATCTGTTCCCGGATTTCTGCGGCCACGGCCTTTGTCGCGGGCCGGTAATAGATATGGGCGTGATAGCCGCTGATAAGGTCTTTCGCCGCTACGGGCATCTGGGCATTCCTTAAATTTCGCTGGCGATGATCGGGTGATATTTGTAAAGATAGGGAAGCCTGACCGCTTTGTCACCGCATATGATGCGGGAAAATGAACATATAAATAACAAGAGGTAAGACGTGTCCTATCAACATATCCAGTATGACGTTGAGGATCAGATCCTGACCATCACCCTGAACCGGCCCGACAAACTCAACGCCTTTACAAGCATCATGAGGAAGGAACTTATCGATGCGTATGACAAGGCGGATGCGGATGATAACGTGCGCGCCATCATCGTGACCGGGGCGGGGCGGGCCTTCTGCGCCGGGGCCGATCTCAGCAGCGGCGCCAAGACCTTCAACTATGTCGCCAAGGGCGAACAGGAAGCGGGCGGCCTGCATCGTGATGGCGGCGGTGAGGTGACGCTGCGCATGTATCAGTCAAAAAAGCCGATCATTGGCGCCATCAATGGCCCGGCGGTCGGGATCGGCGCCACGATGACGCTGCCGATGGATATCCGCCTGGCATCGGAAAATGCCCGGATCGGCTTTGTCTTCTCCCGCCGCGGCATTGTGATGGAAGCCTGCAGCAGCTGGTTCCTGCCGCGCCTTGTCGGCATTTCGCAGGCGGCCGAATGGGTCTATTCGGGGCGGATTTTCCCGGCATCGGAAGCCAAGTCCGGCGGTCTCGTGAAAGAGGTCTATGCCCCCGATGATCTGATCCCGGCGGCGCGGGCGCTGGCCAAGGAGTTGATCGCGGAATCGGCGCCCGTTTCCGTTGCCCTCTGCCGTCAGATGATGTGGCGGATGCTGGGTGAGGATCACCCGATGAAGGCGCATCGCGTGGACAGCCGGGGCATTGCCACCATGGGGCAGTGCAAGGATGTGGCGGAAGGCGTCACCTCCTTCCTGGAAAAGCGCCCGGCGAAATTCACCATGAGCCCGGCGACGGAAATGCCGGATTTTTACCCCTGGTGGGATGAGCCGGAGTTCAAGTGATATAGCGGCGTATGAAATGCACTTATAAAGTGTATTTCTGATTGAATATAATCAATCATGAATTATATCCGGTTCCTGTTCTCAATTTACAGGAGCCGGAGATAATCCATGAAACTCTCATCCCTTCTTGTTACGGGCGGCCTTTTCGTTGTCATCGTTGCGGCGGTTGTCGTGGGTGTGCGGGAGGCGGAAAAATATGCCAATGAGGCGGGCGCAGGCGCCATCGTCACGGTCGGCAGCGCGGCGACCGGCGAGAAAGTCACGCTCGGCGCTTTCGAGGTGAATATCTTCACCGGCCGCGGCGCCATATCCGGTCTGACCGTGCCCAATTCGTCAATTGGTTCCTCAAAAACCAGTTTTGTTGTCGATAAGGCGGAAATCCGCATCGTGCCCTGGAGCCTTTTGTGGGGGCCGCTGCATATCCAGTCCATTGAGGTTGCGGGTCCGGCCATTGACCTTGAAACCAGCGCCACCAGTTCCAACCTCGCGATTATTCTGGCGGCGGCGGCGGCCTATGCGCTGGCCTCCGACGGGGCGGGCGGGGACGATAAAAAGCTGCGGATTGACCATGTTGCGATCACCGGCGGCAAGCTCAGCGGCCGTCTTTATCCCTTTTCGACGAAACTCTCCCTGACCCTGCCGGATATCGCGATGGAGAATCTGGGCGGGGGGGAGGCGGGCCTGAGCCAGGCGGATTTTGCCAAGGCGCTGCTGACAGAGACGGTCAATAAGTCCGTCGCCGCCGCCCTGCATTACTAGAGCGCGCGAATGAGGCCGGGACGGGGGAATATTTACCGCCTTCCGGCCCGCTCGACAGTTGCCTTTTTATGCCTGAAGGCCTAAATGTAGGGGGGGTTGAATCGAACAGGTATATACATGGCATCTTTCCTTATTCTGATCAGTACCCTGATTGAAATCTTTATCTGGCTGCTGATCGCCAACGCGATCCTGAGCTGGCTGGTCGCCTTCAATGTGGTGAATACGAGCAATCAGTTCGTCAACACGGTCGGCAGTTTCCTCTATCGGGTGACCGAACCGCCGCTCCGGCCGATCCGCAAGATCATCCCGACCATGGGGGGGCTGGATATTTCGCCGGTGGTGCTGATCCTGGTGCTGATCTTCCTGCGCAACCTCCTGTTCGAATATGCGCCAAGGATGGTGTGACGTTGCCTGTTCGACGCGGGGCGGCGGGGGCGTTTCTGGATATTCGCCTGACGCCGGGCGCGGCGCAAAACCGGATTGAAGAGATTTTCATGGATGGCGACGGCCGGGTGCGGCTGAAAGTCAAGGTAACGGCGGTCCCGGAAAAGGGAAAAGCCAATGAGGCGCTGGTCAAACTGCTCGCGAAATCCCTGAAATGCGGCAAGGGCCGGATCGAAGTGGCCGCGGGCAAGCTGGATCGTAACAAGACGGTGCTGGTTCTGGGCGATCCGGCGGAAACCGAAATCGACATTAAAAAGTGGCTTGAAACTGTGTGACTGGCGGATTGCCGGTGAGGGGATGAGTGGATGACGGCAACAATCATTGACGGCAAGATTTTCTCAAGCCGCGTCCGTGAGAAGGCCGGACGGCAGGTCGCGGCGCTACAGGCGGCGCACGGGCTGACGCCGGGCCTCGCCGTTGTGCTGGTGGGGGAGGATCCGGCCAGCCAGGTCTATGTCCGCAACAAGGGCAAGGCAACGGCGGAAGCGGGCATGAAGTCGGAGGAAATCCGACTGGAGGCGACGGCAACAGAGGACGAGGTGCTGGCCGCTGTCCGGCGGCTCAACGCGGACCCCGCCATCCACGGCATTCTGGTGCAGCTTCCGCTCCCGAAACAGGTGGATGAAATGGTTATCCTTGACGCCATTGATCCGATGAAGGATGTGGATGGCTTTCATGTCATCAACACGGGGCGTCAGGCTGTTGGGCTGCCCGCCATGGTGCCCTGCACGCCGCTTGGCTGTATCATCATGCTGAAAGAGGTGCTGGGCGATCTTTCCGGTCTCAACGCCGTTGTCGTTGGCCGCTCCAATATCGTCGGCAAGCCGATGGCGAGCCTTTTGCTTGGCGAAAACTGCACCGTCACCATTGCCCATTCGCGGACGAAAGATCTGCCGGCGGTCTGCCGCGGGGCCGATATCCTGGTCGCCGCCGTCGGACGACCGGAGATGATCCGCGGCGACTGGATCAAGCCGGGCGCCACCGTCATTGACGTGGGCATCAACCGTATCCCGAAGGAAGACGGCAAGACGCGCCTTGTCGGCGATGTCTGCTTTGCTGAGGCCGTCGAAGTGGCGGGCGCGATCACGCCGGTGCCGGGCGGCGTCGGGCTGATGACCGTCGCCTGCCTGCTGGCCAACACCATTACCGCCGCCTGCCGTCAGGCCGGGGTCGAGGTGCCGGAGGTATAAGGAAACCCGTGCGTTTTTCCCGCGAACTTCTGGGGCGGTTTGGCAAATTTGTCGCGGTGGGGGCGCTGGTCGGGATTGTGTTCAGCGTGATCTTTGTCGCCCTGCCGCTTGCGGCCCTGCTGTTTGTGACAAGCGCCCTTGATATGGGCTGGTCATTGCCATGGGTGCCGTCCGCGCCCCTTATCCTCACCGCCGGGGCGATTGCGGGCGCGGGTTTCGCCGCGATCCTGTTTATCAAGGACCGCTATGTCCCCTATGTGGAGGAGGTTCCCGATTTCGAGGAAGAGGACGAGGACCCGGGACCGGGCCCCCGCCTTCACTGATCACCTCATTGGCGGATTATTCGCCCTTCTGCCGGTGCAGGAGGCGCAGGCGCAGGGCGTTCAGCTTGATGAAGCCTTCCGCATCGCGCTGGTCATAAACGGTGTCTTCCTCGAATGTGACATGTTCCATCGAGTAAAGCGAATAGGGGCTCTTGCGGCCGACAACGCTGACCCGGCCCTTATAGAGCTTGAGCCGCACCGTTCCGGTAACCTTTTCCTGGCTCTTGTCGATGAGCGCCTGAAGCATCAACCGTTCCGGTGAGAACCAGAGGCCGTTATAGATCAGCTCCGCATAGCGGGGCATGATGTCGTCTTTCAGATGCATGGCCCCACGGTCGAGAGTGATCTGTTCAATGCCGCGATGCGCCTCCAGCATGATGGTGCCGCCCGGTGTCTCGTAAATGCCGCGGGATTTCATGCCGACAAAGCGACCTTCCACAAGATCAAGACGGCCAATGCCGTTATCGCCCGCGAGCTTGTTGAGCGCGGTCAGCAGTTCCGCCGGGCTCATCCGCTTGCCGTCAACGGCGACGGGATCGCCCTTCTCATAGTCGATTTCGATATAGGTCGGGATGTTCGGGGCATCCTCCGGCGCGACGGTCCGGGAATAGACATATTCGCCCGCTTCCTCCCACGGATCTTCGAGCGCCTTGCCCTCCGCCGAAATATGCAGCAGGTTGGCGTCAACGGAGAAGGGAGCCTCGCCCCGCTTGTCCTTCGGGATCGGAATCTGGTTCTTTTCGGCAAATTCGATCAGCTTGGTGCGCGAATTGAGATCCCATTCCCGCCATGGCGCGATCACCTTGATATCGGGGTTGAGGGCGTAATATCCCAGCTCGAACCGGACCTGATCATTGCCCTTGCCGGTTGCGCCATGGGCAACCGCATCGGCGCCGACTTCGCGCGCGATCTCGATCTGGCGCTTGGCGATCAGCGGCCGCGCGATGGAGGTGCCGAGGAGATACTGCCCCTCATAAACCGCATTGGCGCGGAACATGGGAAAGACGAAATCGCGGACAAATTCTTCGCGCAGATCATCGATGAAGATTTCCTTGATGCCCAGCAGCTCCGCCTTGGCGCGGGCGGGTTCCAGTTCTTCCCCCTGGCCGAGATCGGCCGTGAAAGTAACGACTTCGCAATTGTAAGTCGTCTGCAGCCATTTCAGGATAACGGAGGTATCAAGCCCACCGGAATAGGCGAGAACGACTTTTTTGATTTGTTGGGACATGACAGGCAACCTCGATTAAGGAATCTGTTATTCGGGCAAATTTTCAGCGCGCAACCTAGGCGAAAAGACGCGCCTTCGCAAGCGCCCTTTTCCGCATATTTCCGCTAAATTCCGCAAAAATCAGGCGCGGTGCGGATAATGAATGACGGACAGGGTGACGGCCTTTTCCTCATTCCGATTGCGATAGCCGTGCGGCCGGTCGCCGCGAAAGCGGATGGACTGACCGGCCGTGAGCGGGTGCCATTCCCCCTCCGTGCAGATTTCCATTGTGCCGGAAATAACGGTGACATGTTCAATGACGCCCGCCTCATGCGGCTCCGACAGGCGTTCATAGCCGGGAAGGAAGGTGAGTTCCATCAAATCAAAGCCGAACCGCGCCTCAAACGGAAAGAGGGGGGCCACCGCCATGCCCTTGTCGCCCGGGATATTGCGGATTGTCCCGGCATCGCGGATCAGGGTTTCCGCGGCCAGCTCCGGCAACGGCTCCATGAGGGAGGAGACAGACACCTGAAACCCCGTCGCCAGCTTCCACAGGACAGCCGTCGTCGGGCTTGATTCGCCGCGTTCGATCTGCCCCAGCATCGCCTTGCTGACGCCGGTTGCCGCCGCCGCCGCGTCAAGGCTCCAGCCGCGATCCTTTCGCAGGTCTTTCAATGTCTTTGCAAGATGGTCTTTCAGATTCTGCATTCAGGCTCCGAATTTTTGCTTGTGCGTTATAACGTATTTCTGTTAGCGTCACTGCCTGTGCGTTATAACGTATAAAAGCGGAAGGGAACAGATCAAATGCTGCGCTTTTTCTCCCCCGGATATGTTCTGACGGGGTTTGTTGCGGTGCTTGTCGGCTATGCAGGGGCCGGAGCGATCATTTTTCAGGCGGCCAATGCAGCGGGGGCCAGCCCGGCTGAGATTGGCTCCTGGCTGTGGGCGCTCGGCATCGGTATGGGGGTGAGCAGCCTGGCCCTGACGCTCCGCTACCGGCAGCCGGTGCTGATTGCCTGGTCAACGCCGGGCGCGGCGCTGCTGGTGACCAGCCTGCCGGAGGTGCCAATGAGTGACGCCATCGGCGCTTTTCTGTTCTGCTCCCTGCTGCTGACCTTGAGCGGGGTGACCGGGCTTTTCCAGAAGATCATGGCTTTTGTGCCGCAATCCCTGGCGGCGGCCCTGCTGGCGGCGGTGTTGCTGCGTTTCGGTCTTGATGCCTTTGTTGCCCTGCAGTCAGATGTCGTGATGGTCGGGCTGATGGTCGTGACTTATCTGCTGACGAAGCAGTTTGTCCCGCGCTATGTCATCCCGCTGACCTTTCTGGTCGGGATTATCCTGGCCGCCGCGACGGGCCAGATGAAGCCGTTTGCGGGGGATTTCTCCCTCACCATGCCGGTTTTCACCTTTCCGACATTTGACATCGCAACGCTGATCGGCGTCGGTATTCCACTGTTTATTGTCACCATGGCCTCGCAGAATGTGCCGGGGATCGCGGCGCTGCGCACCCATGGCTATGACGTGCCGGCATCGCCGCTGATCGGCTGGTCCGGTTTTACCGGGCTGGTGCTGGCGCCGTTCGGCGGCTTTGCCTTCAATCTGGCGGCCATCACGGCGGCGCTTTGTATGAGCCCGGAAGTGCATCCCGATCCGGCAAAACGCTATCCGGCGGTGATCTGGGCGGCGTTTTTCTATTGCCTTGCAGGGCTGTTCGGGGCGGCCCTGACGGCGCTGTTCATTGCCTTTCCGGCGTCCCTCGTCATGGCGATCGCGGGTCTTGCGCTTTTATCGACGATTGCGAACAGCCTTGACGCGGCGCTGCGCGATGAGGCGGAACGCGATGCCGCTATCCTCACCTTTGCCGTAACCGCCTCAGGGATGACGCTGCTGTCCATCGGTGCGCCCTTCTGGGGGCTGGTGATCGGCATGATCGCCTATCTTTTCCGCAAGCGCTTTACCGCGTCTGCTAAAGGGTGAAATATGGCGATATGAATACTCCCTGGAGGCCGGATTGATTACCGTTTCCACATGTAATGAAGATTTTCAGGATTGGCCGCGGCTCGTCGCGATCCTGCAGGAGGCCTTCGCCTATATGGAGGCGCGCATTGATCCGCCGTCCTCGCAGAGGCTGCTGAATGAGCAGACGATTGCCGAGAAGGCGCAGACGGAAACGCTGCTGCTCGCCTATGAGGAGGCCCGGTTGATCGGCTGCGTGTTCCTGCGCGATCTGGGAGAGACAATGTATCTCGGCAAGCTGGCCGTTGATCCGGCGGCGCAGCAATCGGGGATTGGCAGGGCGCTGGTCGATCATGCCCTCTTTTATTGCCGGTCAAGGGCCAAGAAGCGGATCATGCTCGAATCCCGTGTGGAACTCTCCGAGGTACATGACTTTTTCCGGCGGCAGGGTTTCCGCCAGACCGGGACGACCGCCCACACCGGCTATGATCGTCCGACGGCCATCGTCATGGAAATTGAATTGTGATCAGAGGGCGGCGGATGCCGGGCTTTCCGCCCGCCGTTCTGCGGCGGTGAGTTTCTTGCTCGCGGATTTGAGCTGCCCGCAGGCCGCCATGATGTCCCGCCCGCGCGGCACCCGGATGGGGGAGGAATAGCCCGCATCATTGACGATCTTGGCGAAGCGGTGCATGGCGTTGTTGCTGCTGCAGATGTAATTGGTGCCGGGCCAGGGGTTGAAGGGGATCAGATTGACCTTCGCCGGTATGTCTTTCAGCAGCCGCACCAGCTCCCGCGCATCGGCCGGGCTGTCATTCACCCCGTCCAGCATGACATATTCGAACGTGATCCGCCGGGCATTGTTGCTGCCCGGATATTCCTTGCAGGCCTTGAGCAGTTCCTTGATCGGGTAGCGCTTGTTGATGGGCACCAGAATATCGCGCACATCGTCCTTTACCGCATGCAGCGAAATGGCGAGATTGACGCCCAGCTCTTCGCCGCACTGGCGGATTTTCGGCACAACACCCGATGTTGAAAGGGTGATCCGCCGTTTGGAAAGCGATATGCCCTCTCCGTCCATGATAATCTTCAGCGCCTTCGCCACATTGTCATAGTTCAGCAGCGGCTCCCCCATGCCCATCATGACGATGTTGGAGATCATCCGCTCGCCCTTCGGGCTCGGCCATTCATTGATGGTATCGCGCGCCACCAGCATCTGGGCGATAATCTCGCCCGCCGTCAGGTTACGCACCAGCTTCATGGTGCCCGTATGGCAGAAGCTGCAGGTGAGGGTGCAGCCGACCTGGCTGGAAACACAGAGCGCGCCACGGTCTTCCTCCGGAATATGCACGGATTCGACTTCCTGCCCGTCCGGGAATTTCACCAGCCATTTGCGGGTGCCGTCGGTTGATTCAAGCAGCGAGGTGATTTCCGGCCGGTCCGCCGTGAAATGCGCGGGCAGCCAGGCGCGCATATCCTTGGAGATCGAGGTCATCTCCTCGAACTTGCTGGCGCCGCGGTAATACAGCCAGTGAAAAAGCTGCCGGGCGCGCATCTTCGCCGCCTTGGCATCGACGCCCGCCTCCATCAGGGCGGCCGCAATCTCGCTCCGGTCAAGGCCGATCAGGCTCTTGCGGATGGCGAGCAGCTCCGGCTGCCGGTCAATGGCATCGACGTCGGGAATCAGATGTTCCATGGCTTTCACTTCAGGTTAAAAAGCGGCTTATACTCTTGTACAGCCGGTCAAGTACAGCTTTTTCTAATCTGCTGATGGGCGGCGGTGAAGCCTTGCAGGGAATAGGTATCGACTGTCAGGGTGCCGCGGCTTGAGGTGCCCCGGACGACCATGCTCGATCCGCCGCGCATGGCGTTGATCAGCTTCGCATCGCTTTCCCCTTCCGGGACCCATGCAACCTCGCCATTGGTCGCCAGCAGGAATTTCGCATTGCCGATCATGGCCTCCACCGTTGACTGGTCCTTGAACGGATAACCGGCGACATGGCTCACTTCTTCCTTGGAGCTGGACTGCGGCCGATAGGCGATCATGATATATATATCACCGCGTTTCACATTCTGCGGCGTGGATTTGAGCGGCCGGGACAGCATGTAGCAGACTTTATTGCCATTTTCGATCCAGCTATAGGCCAGCCAGTCGGTAAAGCTGCCGAGGGCGCGCGGCTCCGATTGCTGCGCGTGGGCCGGGCCGGGAAGACCCAGCGAAAGGGCCGTCATCAGAAACAAAAGGGATGCCAACTTGCTCATGGACAAAGCATAACCGCCCCGGACCGCTTTTTCCAGCCCGGGCTTGTTCAAATTTTGTTTAATCGGAAACATTTACTCAACCTGCTTTTATTTGCGCGTCATCAAATCTGCGCCCGCCGTTTCTTGGGCGCGCCCTGAATGTGGGGCTTCACGGGTTCCGGCGCGCCAAGCCCGTTTGTCGGGCGCCGGGCAAACCGTCCGTGAGATACAATCCTGTCATACATAACAATTGCCCCTGCAGTTGCAACATTGAGACAGAACTTTGTCGGAATTTTGATGAAGTAATCGCACTTTTCCTGCATCGCGGGGGAGAGGGAGCCGCGTTCACGTCCCAACACATAGGCCGCATTGATGGGGTGAAAGAAACTTGGCAGGTCCGTTGCCTCGTCCAGAAGTTCCACGCCGACAATCTTGCATCCCTTGGGCAGCAGCATGTCGTCTATCGTGTCATGGTCATACCAGGGGATATTCTTTGGGGCGACGGAAGTGTCGGAGCGGGTGCGGCGCACGGAATAATCCGCGCCGATGGTGAAAACGAAGCTGGCGCCGAAGGCATGGGCCGTGCGGAAAAGGTTGCCGGCGTTCATCGGCTTGCTGATTCCCTCAACGCCGACCCCGAAATATCCACGGGAAATTGTCATAATATCCTACTCTCCTGACCTGTTTGCTGGTAAAAAGCCATCTTGTTTCCAACAGCGACATGATCCGGATGCCATGAATACCCGTTCCTCCCGTGATACCGCAAGCCTTCCTTTCACTGTCGAGGTAACCCGCGGCCCGATGGTAGAGAGCCGTCATATGGTCATTGCCGCCATTTCTGATGCCAATGGGCGGCTGGTCAGAAGCTGGGGAGATGTCGAAAGCCCTGTTTATCTCCGCTCGGCGATCAAGCCGTTGCAGGCGCTGCCGCTGATTGAAAGCGGGGCGGCGGATGCTTTCAATGTGTCGGAGAAGGAGCTGTCGCTTGCCTGCGCCTCCCATACGGGGGAGCCGATCCATGTGGCGGCGGTAACCGGCTGGCTGGCGCGGATGGGTCTCGGCATTGGCGATCTTGAATGCGGCAGCCACTGGCCAACGTATGACGCCGCCGCGCGGGCGCTCGCCGCCGAAGGGAAAGAACCCACCGCCGCGCATAACAACTGTTCGGGCAAGCATACGGGCTTCCTCTGCACCGCCCTGCATTTGCAGGAGGGGGTGAAAGGTTATATCTCCCTCGATCATCCGGTGCAGCAACGCATTGTCCGCGTGCTTGAAGATTTCACCGGCCTCGATCTTTCCAGGGCCCCGGTCGGGATTGATGGATGTTCCATCCCCACAGTCGGCATCCCGCTGGATAAGGCCGCGACGGCGATTGCCCGGTTTGCCGATCCTGCCAAACTTAAGGCAGACCGCGCGGCGGCCTGCCTGCGGCTGCAAAAGGCAATTGCCGCCCATCCGGAAATGATTGCCGGTTCCGACCGGCTCTGCACGGTGATCAACCGCGCGGCGAAGGGGCGGGTGATTGCCAAGGTCGGGGCGGAGGCGGTGTATCTCGCCGCCCTGCCGGAGGCCGGGCTCGGTGTTGCCATCAAGGCGCTGGATGGCACAACCCGTGCGGCGGAGGTGGCGCTTGGCGCCATTCTCGATGAGCTGGGTGTTCTGGATGAGGAGATCCACCGGGCGATAGACGCTTATGTCCGCCCCGAGCTGCGCAACCGCAATAACCGGATGGTTGGGGAGCTGAGGGCGGTAATTACCTCCTGAACGGGCGCGGGTGATTGACCTCGGCTTTTGATCAGGGTTAGTTTGTTGAAGGTAATCAGAATAATAATGAGTGACAGGACAGGAAATCATGAAAGCACTGGTTTGTAAGGAATTTGGCGATCCCGATATCCTCGTGATGGAGGATGTGCCGGAGCCAAAGGTAACCAAGGGAATGGTCAAGATCGAGGTGCATTCCGTCGGCCTCAATTTCCCCGATACCCTGATGGTCGCGGGCAAGTACCAGTTCAAGCCGCCGTTCCCCTTTTCACCGGGCATGGAATCTTCCGGCATCGTGACCGAGGTGGGCGAAGGGGTGACCAATGTCGCCGTGGGCGACCGGGTCATGGCCAATCACGGGGTCGGCGGCTTTGCCGAATATGTGCTCGCCCCGGAACAGAACACCTATAAAATCCCGGATAACATGCCCTATGATCAGGCCGCCGGTTTCCCTGTGACCTATGGCACCACCTATCACGGGCTGGTGGATCGCGGCCGGTTGCAGCCGGGGGAAGTGTTGCTGGTGCATGGCGCGGCTGGCGGCGTCGGGCTGAATGCCGTTGAACTCGGCAAGGCCCTTGGCGCGACGGTGATCGGCACGGTCGGATCGGACGAGAAAATGGATATCGTCCGCCAGTATGGCGCCGATCATGTCATCAACTATTCAAAAGAGAATATCCGCGACCGGGTGAAGGAACTCACCGGCGATAAGGGCGCGGATGTGATTTACGATGCCGTTGGCGGCGATGCGTTTGACCAGTCCATGCGCTGCATCAACTGGGATGGCCGTCTGCTGGTGATCGGTTTTGCCTCCGGCCGGATTGCGGAATTGAAAACCAATCTGGTGCTTCTGAAGGGCTGTTCCGTCATCGGCGTGTTCTGGGGCGAGTGGACCCGCCGCTATCCGGAAAAGAACCGCGCCAACTTCATCACCATGCTGGACATGGTGAAGGAGGGGAAGCTGAAGCCGCATGTCTCCATGCATTTCCCGCTTGAAAAAGGGGCGGAGGCGATGAAGGCGCTGCTGTCGCGCAAGAGCACGGGTAAGGTCATCATCACGGTTAAGGACTGACAGCCGGATGGCCAGGGGACGCGGGGGACGTGACCGGGCGGTCAAACGCCAGTATGAGGATTTTCCCTATCCCCCTCGTGATCCCAGGGATGAAAAAAGCCGTCTGATCGAAGGCAGCCCGAGCCATCTGGATGAGCTGAACCACTATCTTTTTGCCGGGGCGCGGGATTTTTCCACGCCCTTTCATGCGCTGGTTGCGGGCGGCGGGACGGGCGATGCCGCCATCATGCTGGCGCAGCATCTTGCGGATCGGGGAGAGGCGGGCCGCGTCACCTATCTCGATCTCTCTACCGCCAGCCGCAAAGTGGCGGAAGCGCGGGCCGAGGCGCGGGGGCTTCGGAATATCGACTTCCTGACCGGTTCCCTGCTCGATCTGCCGAAAATGGGCATTGGCCCCTTTGACTATATCGATTGCTGCGGGGTTCTCCATCATCTGGAGGAACCGGAGGCGGGCCTTGCCGCCCTCGCGACGGTCCTGAAAGAAGGCGGCGGCATGGGGCTGATGCTGTATGCGACCCTCGGACGGACCGGGGTTTACCCGGTGCAGAATGCCTTGAAGGCCTTGACCGGCGGGGACGGAACGGCGGATCAGGTCATGCTTGCCAAGCATCTGTTGAAAGAGCTGCCGCCGAGCCACTGGTTTAATCGTAATCCCATGCTGGGCGATCACAAGCTGGGAGAGGATGCGGCGCTGTATGATTTGCTGCTGCATCCGCGGGATCGGGCATATCTCGTACCGGAAATTATCGAGCTGCTGGACAGCGCCGGGATGGCGCTTCTCGGCTTTATCGAGCCCGTGCGCTATGAGCCGGAGACTTACCTGAAAGACAAGGAGCTTCGCAAGCGCGCCCGCGAGCTTGACGACGTGGACCGGGCCACGCTCGCGGAAAACCTTGCAGGCACAATCAAGACGCACAGCTTCTATATCCGCAAAAAAACGGGGACAGCGCCGGGTGTTGCCGCCTTCGATCCGCATATGATCCCCATCCTGAAAGAGGGAAAGGCGGAGCCACTCGCGCGGGCGCTCATGGGCAAGACGGTTCTGACGGTGAATTTTGATTCCGTTGCCACCCGAATAGATATTCCCGAACACAGCCCGGAATTTGTCCGCCTGCTTGACGGCAAACGGAGTTTGCGCGACATTCAGGTCAGTCTTTCCTTAAGCTGGCCGGCGTTTCGCGCCCGTTTTGCGCCGGTCTATAAAATGCTGAACGGACTCAATCTTCTATGGCTTAAGACGGGATAAGGTATATGGTGCATCGGAAAACCTCTGACACGCCTCAATTAACCGGGTAAAATTGTTGGTCCATGGCCCTATTTCGTTTCTTTACGACCCCCTTTCAGAAAATCTCTCCGGTGTTGCAGGCCGTCATTCTGATGATTATTGCCTGTCTTGTCCTGTCGATCATGGCGGGGGTGATCCGCTATGTCGCCGATACGGGAATGCATGTTTTTGAGCTTGTTTTCCTGCGTAATGTGGCCGGGCTGCTTTATTTTCTGCCCTGGTTGTTCAAAAACGGGCTCGGTGTTCTAAAGACACGGCGGATCGGTGCTTATGGGTTGAGAAGCATGGTCGGCTTCGCCTCCATGCTGAGCTGGTTTTATGCGGTCAGCGTCCTGCCGCTGGCCGATGCCGTGGCGCTCAACTTCACGGCGCCCATCTTCGGCACCATTCTCGCCATTTTCATTCTGAAAGAGATGGTTGGTATCCGCCGCAGCCTTGCCATGCTGGTCGGGTTTTGCGGCGCGATGATCATTCTGCGGCCGGGCTTTGCCGAGCTCAGCCTGGGGGCCTATGCGGCGATTTTTTCCGCCGTGACCATGGCGTTTGCGGTGATGATGGTGAAACTGCTTTCCCGCACCGAAAGCCCGGCGGCAATTGTCGCCTGGACCCAGATACTGATTCTGCCCATGTCGTTGATCCCAGCTGTTTTCGTCTGGGAGATGCCGACGCTGGAGCAGGTGATCGCCATTCTCCTGATCGGACTTCTGGCAACGCTCGGTCATCTGTCCTTCACCAAGGCTTATTCGCTGGCCGATGCGTCCGTGGTGATGCCCTTCGATTTCTTCCGGCTTATTTTCTCCGCCCTGATCGGGTTTATCTTCTTCATGCAGGAGCCGGACCTTTATACCTATATCGGCGCGGCGGTGATTTTTGCCTCTTCCATCTATATCGCTATTCGCGAGGCGCGGCGCAGCAGCGCGAAAAGGGAAATCCTGGCGCAGACCAAGGCGGAAACCCGAACCGGCTCGACATGAGGGACGAGCTAATCCCTGTCAGAGTGGTGGAATGAAAAAAGCCCCGGAATATCTCATCCGGGGCTTTCAATTGTCTGATGCGTTCAGAGATGCGTTTCGAAGTCGGCCTCTGTTGACGATTTAATTTCGTCAAGGGTGACACCATCGGCCAGTTCAATCAGCTTCATCACTGTCTTGTCGCCGGATTTATCGAACCTGAAGACCGCCATATCGGTGATCACCATGTCAACCACGCCCTTGCCCGTCAGGGGCAGGTTGCAGGATTTGAGGAGTTTCGGATCGCCCTTGGCGGTATGCTCCATCACGACGATAACCTTCTTCACCCCGGCCACCAGATCCATGGCGCCGCCCATTCCCTTGACCATCTTGCCGGGAATCATCCAGTTGGCGAGATCGCCATTCTGTGCGACCTGCATGGCGCCGAGGATGGACAGGTTGATATGTCCGCCGCGGATCATGGCGAAGCTGTCGGAATTGGAAAAATAGCTGGTGGTTGGTAGTTCGGTGACCGTCTGCTTGCCGGCATTGATCAGGTCCGGGTCTTCGTCCCCCTCATAGGGGAAGGGACCCATGCCGAGCATGCCGTTTTCACTCTGAAACATGATCTCCATCCCGTCCGGGATGTAGTTGGAGACCAGTGTCGGAATACCGATGCCAAGATTGACATAGAAGCCGTCTTGTATTTCCCGGGCGGCGCGCTGCGCCATTTGTTCTCTTGTCCAGGCCATGATTTTGTCCTTTTTCTCTGCGGGGCGTCTTATTTACGGGGGCGGGTAGTGCGCTTTTCGATATGCTTGACCGGATTGGGCACATGCACGATCCGCTGGACATAGATGCCCGGCACAATGATATGATCAGGGTCGATCTCGCCGGGTTCGACCAGATGTTCCACCTCGGCAACGGTGATCTTGCCTGCGGTTGCCATCATGGGATTGAAATTGCGGGCGGTTTTGCGGAAGACGAGATTGCCTTCCTTGTCCGCCATATAGGCATGGACGAGCGAGACATCGGCGACGAGCCCACGCTCCATCACATAATCCTCCCCGTCGAAATTGCGCACTTCCTTGCCTTCAGCGACAAGAGTGCCAACGCCGGTTTTGGTGAAGAACGCCGGAATACCGGCGCCGCCCGCCCTGATCTGTTCCGCCAGGGTTCCCTGCGGCGTGAAGACAACTTCCAGATCGCCCTTCAGGAACTGTTCGGCAAACAGCTTGTTCTCCCCGACATAGGAGGAGATCATGGTGGAAATCTGCTTGCTTTCCAGAAGAACGCCAAGACCGATCCCATCAACGCCCGCGTTGTTGGAGATGACCGTCAGTCCGGTAATACCGGAGTCCTTGACGGCGTCGATCAGGGTTTCCGGAATACCGCAAAGCCCGAAGCCGCCGGACATCAATGTCATGCCGTCCTTCAGTATGCCGTCCAGGGCCGCCTTGGCGTTGGGATATATTTTCCTGTCACTCATTCCGGGGGTTCCTTACCGTTCAGATTCTTTGATTGGAATTGCATGCTATATAGCAAACAAATGCCGTGCCGCTCAATTCCTAAGTGGCCGGGATGATTCTGCAATACGGGATATTGGGACGGACCGGGCGTCTATTCGGACGGCGCCGTTTCTTTTTCCAGAAACTGGCGGGCCTTTTGCCGGTGATCCTCATTGATATGTTTTTTCACCGTGGCCATGGCGGCGAGCAGGACACTTGCATCATCTGTAAAGCCGATCCCGGCCAGGAAATCGGGGATGACATCGGCAGGCATGATGAAATAGGCGAGCGCGCCGAACAGAACGGCTTTCACAAAGGCCGGGCTTTTGCTGTCAACGGCGCAGTAAAAGCTGGCTGTCGCATCTTCGGCAAAGGGAATCTTGCCGATTGTTCGCCGCAGTTTCTGGGCGAATTCGCGCAGGACGAGGCGTTTGTCGCCTTCCATCTTGGCCTCGTCAAAGGCAGACATATCATCTTCCGGCTTTTCAGACATATTGTGAATATGAGGAGGCGATCATCCGTTTGCAAGAAGCTCTAACTTCACATTTTATGTATCAGGGTATAAAGGAGAGGGCTGAAATCTGGATTGTACCCTGAAAAGAAGTTGGAGAAGATAAATGGATATCTCTGGAAAATCGGCGATTGTGACGGGCGGTGCCTCCGGCCTGGGTGAGGCAACGGCGCGGATGCTGGCGGACGCGGGCGCGAAGGTCGCCATTCTCGACATGAATGCCGAACAGGCGGAAAAGGTCGCGGGCGACATCGGCGGCGTTGCCTGCGTCGCCAATGTCGCGGATGACGCCTCCCTTGACGCGGCCTTCGCAAAAGCACGGGCGGCGCATGGTCCGGCCCGCATCCTTGTCAACTGCGCCGGGATCGGCCCGGCGGCGAAGACCTATTCCAGCAAGGGGATGCATCCGCTCGATACGTTCGAGAAAGTGATCGCCATCAACCTGATCGGCACCTTCAACTGCATCCGTCGCGCCTCTGCCGATATGGCGGGGCTTGAGCCCATGGAAAGCGGAGAGCGGGGCGTCTGCATCAACACGGCCTCCGTCGCTGCCTATGACGGGCAGATCGGGCAGGCCGCCTATTCCGCCTCCAAGGGCGGCATTGTCGGTATGACCCTGCCGATTGCCCGCGATCTGGCGTCCATCGGGGTGCGCATCATGACCATTGCCCCCGGCCTGTTTGAAACGCCGCTGCTGATGGGCCTGCCGGAAAATGTGCAGGCGGCTCTCGGCGCGTCCGTCCCGTTCCCGAGCCGTCTCGGCAAGCCCGCCGAATATGCAAAGCTGGCGCGGCAGATTGTCGAAAACCAGATGCTGAACGGTGAGGTCATCCGCCTTGACGGGGCCATCCGCATGGCGCCGAAATAAGCAATGTGGCTATCCGGCGGCCTTGTCCATAAAGGCGGCCAGCGTGACATCCTTGCCGCTCAGACCGCCCACGTCATGGGTGGCAAGGGTCACATCCACCCGGTTATAGACATTGAACCACTCCGGGTGATGATCCATTTTTTCGGCCTTCAGCGCCACCCGGGTCATAAAGGCGAACGCCTCGTTGAAGGTGGAAAATCTGAAGCTTTTACGGATCGCGTCCCGGTCGGGTACCCGTTCCCAGCCGTCGAGGGTTGCGAGCGCCTCCGCAATTTCTTCCGCGCTGAATTTTTCCGCCATGGATATTCTCCTGTAACTGGATTATGACCCCTGATAACAATGTTGGCAGATCCCCTGCAAGTCCAGATCAAGTGAGACAGATGACAAAAATAAGTGAGGCAAGCCGGAATTGGTGGCATGAGGAAACCGAAGGCATCGCCTTCACCCATGCCATGGATATGACGCTGCTGCATTCGGAGCAGAGCCCCTATCAGAAGATCGAGATTTACGAACATCCCGTTTTCGGGCGGGTTCTTACCCTCGATGATCTGGTGCAGGCCTCCCATTCCGATGAGTTCATGTATCATGAAATGGCCGTGCATGTGCCCCTGCTCGGGCGCAAACGGGAAAAAGCGGAAGTGCTGATCGTTGGCGGTGGCGATGGCGGCATCCTGCGCGAAGCCCTGCGCCATGAGTTTGTCACCCGTGTCGTCATGGTGGAAATCGACCGCCGGGTGGTTGAGGTATCAAAGGAATATCTTGGCATTAATGGCGACTATGAAGATCCGCGGGCTGAACTGGTGATCGGCGATGCCGCAGATTATATGCGCGCTGCCCGGGCACGCGGCGATACATTCGATCTGATCATCCTCGATCTCAGCGAGCCGGTCGGCCCTTCATCGAGCGTTTTTACGCGCGCCTTTTGTGAGGATTTTTCCGCCTGCATCAAGCCGGACGGTGTTGTCCTCGACAGTGACAGCATTTTTGTCGGCAAGGATCGCGCCTATTTCCTGCAGGAGCTGTGCGGGGACAAGGATCAGAATCTTGTCTCCATCATGCAGCGGGAGAGATTGCTGCCCCATGTCGCGGCCTATCGCTCCATCGTGCAGCTGTACCCGGCGGCGGAGTTCGGCTTTTTTCTCTACAGCCTTGATGGGCATGATTATTCAACGCCGGTCGCGGCGCTGACGGGGCGGCATTATAATGCTGAACTGCACCGGGCGTCCTTTGCGCTGCCCACCTGGTGGCGGACAAATCTCGGGTTCTGATGGCAGGGGAGTGATGACGGAAACCCCGCTGAAAGTTGATTTTATCACGGGCGCCGTTGATTACCGGCGGCGTCACGGCGGCGGGCGGGGACAGCCGCTGCCGCGCGCGCTCGGGTTTCGGCCGGGAATAACGCCGGAGGTGGTGGATGCCACGGCGGGTCTGGGACGGGATGCCTTTCTGATTGCCTCATTGGGGGCGAAAGTGACGCTGATCGAGCGGAACGAGACAGTGCACGGGCTGTTGCAGACTGCAATGGAGATCGCCGCACAGGAAAGCGATATCCATCACGAGATCATATCACGCATGACGCTGCTGAAGGGCGATGCGCGGGATATTCTTGCGGAACTGACACCCGAAACGGTGCTGATTGATCCCATGCATCCACCGCGCGGCAAATCGGCGCTGGTGAAAAGCGAAATGCGCCAGCTTCGCGCCATTGTCGGCACGGATCCCGACTGCGCGGAACTGATGAAAATCGCCCTTGCCGTGGCGACAAAGCGGGTTGTTCTCAAATGGCCAAGGCGGGCGGAGCCGATGCCGGGTCTGCGCGCGCCCTCTCATCAGATTGTCGGCAAATCCACCCGTTATGACGTGTTTATGATGTTACCGGCGCCGCCAGATCAAAGCTGACTTCCTCATGGTAGATGGCGCCCGATGAGGCGAGATGACTTGAGAACAGTGAGAAGTTTTCGACCGACAGTGCGGGAGCCTTGAACAGGGCGTGATCTATCAGGAAGTGCCGTACTTTTTCATACGGGGATTTATGGACGCGGGCGAGGGTGACATGAGGGCGAAAACGGCGGTCATCGACGCGCGCGCCAGTGCTTTCAATGGCGGTGACGATTTTCTGATGTAACAGGCATATCTCTGGCGTCGGCCTCACCCCGGCCCAGAGAAGGCGCGGCCGTTTGTTGCTGCCGAACACCCCGACCCCTTCGATATTGAGATCGAAGGCCGGATATGTGATCCGCCCGAGGGCGAGAGAGATATCCATCATCATCGGGCCCTGCACTTCGCCAATGAAGGCAAGGGTCACATGGGCGTTTTCCGCGGCAATCCAGCGGGCGTCCGGTATGCCGCCTCGCAGGGCGCCGATATTGGCCTTGATCTCTGCAGGAAGGTCAATGGCAACAAAAAGACGCATGGCTGTGTCCTTTAACGACGGGGTGCGAAGCTAGTTTGCCAAAAAATCGGTAATATAGGGTAGTATATTTTCGACAATTACCTCGACGCCTTCCGCATTGGGGTGAATATAGTCATTCTGGTTGAGCGCGGGATCGGCGGCAACGCCTTCCAGAAAGAAGGGGTAAAAGCCGGTCTGATACTGTTTCGCCAGCTCCGGAAAGATCGCATCAAACGCGCGGGTATATTCCGATCCCATGCTGGGCGGGGCGCGCATTCCGGCCAGAAAGACGGGGATATCCTTTGCCTGAATGGTTTCAATGATGCGGCTGAGGTTACTGCGGGTTTCCGAAGGGTCAATCCCGCGCAGCGCATCATTGGCGCCAAGCTCCAGAATGACCATATCGGCGCCATTGCCAAGCGCCCAATCCAGCCGTTGCAGGCCGCCCGCGGTGGTGTCGCCGGAAACCCCGGCATTTTCAATCCGGACATTCTGCCCGTTTTCCTGAAGGGCGGCTTCAAGCCGGGTGACGAAATCCTCACCCGTCGGCAGGCCGTAACCTGCGGTCAGGCTGTCGCCGATGGCAACGATCCGTGTCACCTCCTCCGCCCGAGCGGGGGACAGAAGACAAAAAACCGCAATAATCAGCGCTACAATGTTGATTTTCATTCCAAGCCCGCCATATCCAGAATTTACGCCCGTCGATTACTAAGGGATCTATCTTGCCCCGAAAACCCATTATCGAATTACAGGACATCCATCTAACACTTAAGTCGGATGCCGGTCCCGTCAATATCCTGCGTGGTATAGATTTGTCTGTACAGGAGGGGGAAACCATCGGCATTGTCGGCCCCTCCGGCTCTGGCAAGTCCACGCTGATGTCCATCATGGCCGGTCTGGAAGTGCCGACGACCGGCTCTGTCCGCATCGCAGGCGAGACATTGGAGACAATGGATGAAGATGCGCTGGCCCGTTTCCGCCGCGCCAATGTGGGCATTGTCTTCCAGTCCTTTCATCTGATCCCGACCATGACGGCGCTTGAAAATGTCGCCATTCCGCTGGAACTGGCGGGGGACAGAAATGCCTTTGATGCGGCGGCGGCGCGCCTTCAGGCCGTGGGCCTTGGGGATCGCGCGACCCATTACCCGTCGCAGCTTTCCGGTGGGGAGCAGCAGCGCGTGGCGCTCGCCCGGGCTTTATCGACCAGCCCCAAAATCCTGCTCGCCGATGAACCGACGGGCAATCTGGATGGCCGGACCGGAGAATTGATTATTGATCTGATGTTCCGTCTTCATGCGGAAGAAGGAACAACGATGGTCCTGATTACCCATGATGATGCGCTGGCCGCCAAATGCACCCATCAGGTGAGGATAGAAGACGGCCGGGTCGTTTCCAATACGACACTGCAGCAAGAGGCGCTGGCCGGTGAGTAACGATCAAGGGGTTGAATCACTGGCGCTGGCCATGAAATTTGCGCGCCGGGATCTCCGGGGCAATCTCAAAGGTTTCCGCATTTTTCTGGCCTGTCTCATTCTGGGTGTGGCGGCCATTGCCGGTGTGGGTACGCTGGCAAGTTCCATAACCGCGGGCCTGCGCGCCAACGGACAGGTAATCCTGGGCGGTGATATTGATATCCGCCTGACGCACCGCCCGGCGGATGCGGCGGAGCGCGCCTGGATCGAGGAACAGGGCCGGGTTGCCGAGGTGCAGACCTTGCGCGCCATGGTGCGTAATCTGGAAAATGACCAGCGCACCCTCTCTGAACTGAAAGCGGTGGACAGCGCTTATCCCTTATTCGGCACGCTTCGATTGGTGGGGACGCCGGAGCCGCCGGAGGAGCTGCTGAAGCCGCAAAACGGCCGTTATGGCGTCCTGATCGAAGGCAGCCTCGGCGAGCGGCTGGACCTGCCCGTTGGCGGGCAGCTGCGCATTGGCGAGCTTGATTTTGACGTGCGCGGGATCATTGAGGCCGAGCCGGACAAGGCATCGCAGGGCATGGCGCTCGGTCCGCGGACGATTATTTCGACCGACGCCCTTGCCCAAACCGGCCTGATCCAGCCGGGCAGCCTCGTCCGTTATCACTATCGCATTGCGCTCAACCCAGGCAATACGGTGGCTGAATTCCATGAAAATGCGAAGACCGCCTTTCCCGATGCGGGCTGGCGAATACAGGATGCGTCAAACGGCGCGCCGGGCATCAAACGCTTTGTCGATCGGGTGGCGCTGTTCCTGACGCTGGTCGGGCTGACGGCGCTGGTTGTCGGCGGGGTCGGGGTTGGCAATGCGGTCCGGGCCTATCTGGACGGCAAGATTGAATCGATTGCAACGCTGAAATGCCTGGGCGCCAGCAGCAGCTTCATTTTTCGCGTCCATTATTTGCAGGTCCTGTTTCTGGCCCTTGCCGGATCGTTGATCGGCCTTGCGCTTGGCGTTGGCGGATCCATTTTCGCGGCGCAGTTCTTGTCAAGCAGCCTGCCGGTGCCGCCGTCGATCATCCTGACGCCCGGCCCGTTGCTGATGGCGGTTGCCTATGGCCTGCTGACAGCCACGCTGTTCACCATATGGCCGCTGGCGCGGGCGCGGGAAACCCCGGCGGCGGCGCTGTTCCGCGATATCGTTTCCGCGCATAAGCGGCCCCGGGCGATCTATGTTGTCGTGCTCGGCATTTGTTTTCTGCTGCTGGCCGGTCTTGCCATCGTGACCGCACGCGAAATGTGGTTCGCCTTTATTTTCACCCTGTCCATCATTGGCATTTTCGCCGTGCTGATCCTGGTAGGCCATGGCGTGCAGTATGTCGCGCGGGCCCTGCCGCGTCCGAAGGTGCCGTCGCTGCGCCTGGCCATCGCCAATCTATACCGCCCGGGGGCGGCGACCATCAGTGTCGTGCTGTCCATGGGGCTTGGCCTCACCCTGTTTGTGACGGTGGCGCTGATTGAAGGCAATCTGACACGGCAGGTGCAGGAACAGTTGCCCGAACGGGCGCCGGCCTTTTTCTTCATTGATATCCAGAACAACCAGCTTGATGATTTTGTCTCGACGGCGCAGTCAATCGCCGATGTCAGTGAAATCAACCATGTGCCCAACATGCGCGGCCGGATCATCGCCGTTGCGGGCACGCCCGCCGATCAGGTGGAGGTCGCGCCGGAGGCACGCTGGGCGCTTCGGGGGGATCGCGGCATTACCTATTCCGCGATGCCGCCGGAAGGGGCGACAGTGGTGGAGGGAAGCTGGTGGCCGGAGGATTACAGCGGCCGGCCGCTGGTCAGCATCGACCGGGAAATCGCCCAAGGCATGAATGTCGGGATCGGCGATACGCTGACTGTCAATGTCATGGGGCGGGAGATCGAGGCGGAAATCGCCAACTTGCGGGAAATCGACTGGACCACGATGTCCATCAATTTCGTGCTGGTTTTCGATCAGAACAGCCTGCAGGGTGCGCCGCATTCCCATCTGGCGACGGCCCGCGCGGAGGGGGAGGCGGAAAGCAACCTGTTCCGTGCGATCACGGATAAATTCGCCAATATCTCCGTCATCCGCATGAAGGAGGCGTTGCAGGCGGTCAGCCGCATATTGGAGCAGCTTTCAACCGCCGTTTCCGCCATCTCTTCGGTAACGCTGGTCACCGGCGTTCTGGTGCTGGCGGGGGCCTTTGCCGCCGGACATCGCAAACGTGTCTATGACGCCGTTGTCCTCAAGGTGTTGGGCGCGACCCGCAAGGATATCTTTGCGACCTTCCTGCTGGAATATGCCCTGCTCGGCCTGGTGACGTCGGTTATCGCGGCGGCGACGGGCTGGTTCGCGGCCTATATGGTGATCACGCAAATTCTGGAAGCAAAATGGATCAGCCTGCCCTATACCGTGCTGGCGACGATTGTGGTGAGCGTTCTGGTAACGCTGCTGTTCGGGCTGCTGGGATCGTGGCGGGCGCTTGGCGAAAAGGTCGCGCCCAGTTTGCGCGCCGATTGACCAAAAAACAAGACCGCCAGGGAAAAGGAGCTTCCCCGGCGGTCTCATTTCGGAAGTCAGTAACCTGACCGCTAAACCGTAATATTATTTAACGGCCGCTTCGTACTCTTCCTGGGACAGTTCCCCATTTTCGTCCGTATCGACAGAGGCGAACTGTTCCTTCGTTACATTCGGCATGACGACGATAAGCTCCTCATAGGATACCGAACCATTCCCGTCAGTATCAACTGCACTGAAATCAGGTGCCGCCGCCATTGCAGGTGCCGCAGCAAGAAGAGTAACGGTGGCGGTAGAAATAATAAGTTTTCTCATAATAAAGCTCCGTTTCTTTAAGTTGGACGGTTCGGCACCGTTTTATCGATGCATGTCCGCCGAACAGTCAACCACTGTGATCTTCAGGGATCGCTCGTTGATGTTCTGATGTTGAATTTGTCCATCCAATGTGGCGGTAACGTGCTCCCAATGGGGCCTGTTGATGGAAAAATTCTGACGGGCGGATCACATTTGCCCTGTCACAGACCGGTTTGCGGGGGAACACTAAATTGTGAAGCGGGCATAAATTGTCGATTGCTTTACTAAATTGCCCTAATACTTTATTTTATTAGCGGGTTTCCTTGAAATTCAGCCGTCTGAATACGATATAACTGACAAAGTCACACCGCAGAGGGAATGTATATGGCAACAGACTATTCTAGGTATCAAACGACAAGAACTGGCGCGCGCGATCAGGCCGTCCTCGATGAGGGTCTGCGCAGCTATATGCTGAAGGTCTATAACTACATGGCCTCCGGTCTTGCGCTCAGCGGGATCACCGCCGCGCTGACAGCGTCCACGCCAGCTATCTACAACGCCGTTTTTGGTACGCCGTTGCAATGGGTGGTCATGCTCGCGCCTCTCGGGCTGCTGTTCGCGATGTCGCGGACAAGCCCCGGCACGACGAAGGTGCTGTACTGGATTATGGTGGCAACCTTCGGCGTTTCCATCTCCTACATCTTTCAGGTCTATACGGCGGAAAGCATCGTTCGGGTCTTCTTTATCACGGCGGCCACATTCGGCTCCGCCAGCCTGTATGGCTATGTGACGAAGCGGGATCTGACCGGGTTCGGCAGCTTCCTGTTCATGGGGCTGATCGGGATTATCATTGCGTCGGTGGTGAATATCTTCCTCGCCTCCAGCATGATGCATTTCGTGATCTCGGTCCTTGGCGTGCTGATCTTCACGGGCCTGACGGCCTTTGATACGCAGCGGATCAAGTCCGAATATTATCACGGTCACAGCGATGAAGTGCTGGAGAAGGGCGCGGTTATGGGCGCGGTCTCCATGTATTTGAACTTCCTGAACCTGTTCATGATGCTGCTCAGCCTGCTGGGCAATCGCGAATAAGGCGACCAGAAATATGAAACGGGAAACCCGGCCTTGCGCCGGGTTTTTTGTGTTGTGCGCCATAATGAAATTGCTAAACTTGTTTGTAGGCAAACAGCCCCAGCACGCATCTACCTGAAAGGCGTCGTCCCATGCGTATTCTTATTGCGATGATGAAACATGAAACCAATACCTTCTCGCCGATTGTGGCGGATTGGAAACGGTTTCAGGACTGGGGCGCACATCTGGGCGAAGACGCGCTGAAGGCCTATGAGGGCACCGGCATGCCCTTTGCCGCCTATGTCAAGCTGGCGCGGGACGCGGGCGCAGAGATTGTAACCCCTGTGGCCGCCGAAGCGATGCCGTCCGGCCCCGTCACGCGGGAGGCGTATGAGCGGATGTCGAATGCCATTCTCGATGAGGTCCGAAAAGGCGTTGATGCGGCGATGCTGGATCTGCACGGCGCGATGGTGTCGGAGGTTACCGATGACGGGGAGGGAACGCTGCTTGAAAAAATTCGCGCCATCGACCCGGATCTGCCCATTGCCGTCACCCTTGATCTGCATTGTAACCTGACCGCGAAGATGGTGGATAACTGCACCGTGCTGATCGGTTACAAGACCTATCCGCATGTGGATATGTATGAGGTGGGCATGCAGATCGGGCAGGCGCTGCTGGATGGTATGGCGGGCAAGATCAATCCGGTGATGTCGTGGGGCAATGCGCCGCTGCTCAGCCAGACATTGCGTCAGGGCACCGATGACGAACCGATGGCGACCCTTATCCGCCTCTGCCGGGAGGCGGAAAAGGAACCCGGCGTCATCGCGGCGACAGCCTTTGGTGGTTTCGCCCTTGCCGATATGCGCGATGCGGGAAATTCGGTGATTATTGTCACCGATGGCGACAAGGCGAAGGCGGATGAAATCCGCGACCGTATCCTGGCCCGCATATGGGAGCTGAAGGATGATTTTATCTATCAGCATACCCCGCTCGCGGAACAGGTGGCGAAGGCGAAGACCATGACGGACGGGCCGATCCTGCTGCTCGATCATGCGGATAACTGCGGTTCCGGCGCGACGCAGGATGTCATGACGGTGATCGAGGAAGTCCTGCGGCAGGGGCTGGAGGATGTGGCGGTGGCCGCCGTCTGGGATCCCGCCGCCGTGCAGGAGATGCAGAAGGCGGGCGTTGGCAACAAGGTCACGCTGAAGCTGGGCGGCAAGACGGACATGCCCTCCATCGGCGAAGCGGGGGAGCCGCTGACGGTGACCGGCGTTGTCAAGACGCTGACCAATGGCGAATGGATCGTGCGCGGGCCGATGTATACGGGCGTCAAGGTGTTCATGGGGCCCACCGCCGTTCTCGATACCGGAAATATGGAGATTGTCATTGTCTCCAACCATCATGAGCCATGGGATACGGGCGTCTTTACCTCCGTCGGCATCGCGCCCGAATATAAACGCTACCTGATCCTGAAAAGCCGGATCCATTATCGCGCCGGTTTCGCCCCGATCGGCAAGGCGACGCTGACGCTCGATGGTAAGGGGGTCACAACATCCGACAATCGCCTGCTGCGCTATGAAAAGGTGCGGCGCCCTGTCTATCCCCTCGATCTTCTGAACCGGGAGTGAGCGATGCGGGAGGACAGGTTCGGTAATCCGGTGAGTACAACGTCCGATCATACGGTGGCGGTCATCAACCGCTTCATGGACAGCTTTATCGGGTTCGGAACGGATTTTTTCCCTATCTTTGCGGCATCGGATGAGGATCCGGACTGCGCCCTTGCCGCGGCCTATGCCTGCCTGCTGGGCGTCTTCTTTGAAAATGCGGAAGGGCGGCGGATTGCCGCCGGATATTACGCGCGGATGCGGGCCGGCGCCGCAGAGGCGACAGAGCGGGAGCGGCAGTTTATCGCCATCATCCGCGACCTGCATGATGGGAAGCTGGATCGTCTTCTGGCGACGCTGCGCCGCCATGTGAAGGAATTTCCGCGTGATCTGTTTTCGGCGAAGCTGGCCCAGAACGCCTTTTTCAATATCGGCGATGATGCGGCCCTGCTGTGGGTTGCCGACACGGTGATCGACCATCACAAAAGCTGCGCCTACGCCTATGGTATGCGGGCCTTCGGGCGGGAACAGTCGAGCCTGCTGAAACTTGCCGAGGAGGATGGCCGCCGCGCCACCGATATGCAGCGCAAGGAACCCTGGGCCCATCATGCCGTCGCCCATGTCATGCTGACCGAGGGCCGCCATGAAGAAGGCATCAAATGGATGCGGGAGCTGTCGGATGAATGGGACGACCGCAACAGTTTCATGCTGACCCATAACTGGTGGCATCAGGCGCTGTTCCATCTGGAGATGGAGGATTTCAAAACGCCGCTGGACCTCTATGACACCAGGGTCTGGGGCGTGGATAAAAGTTACAGCCTTGATCAGGTGAATGCCATCTCGCTCCTCTGGCGGCTGGAGCAGCTCGGCGTCGATGTCGGGGACCGCTGGCAGGATATCGGCACATATGTGGCGGGGCGGGAGCTTTATAACGATCAGCCTTTCTATGACATGCATTATGGCTATGCGCTGGCCCGTGCCGGTCAGGAAGAGGCGATCCGGCGTCTGCTGGACGGGATGGAAAAACTGTCCCGGGAGGCGCCGCTGACCACCCGCAAAGCCTGGGCGGAGGTGGCGCTGCCCGCGACAAAGGGCTTTATTGCCATTGCACAAGGCGATCACCGGGAAGCCCTCCGTCATCTGACGCCCGCCCGGCCGCGCTATCAGGAAATTGGCGGCAGTCATGCGCAGCGCGATCTGTTCGAGCTGGCCTGGATCACCAGCCTGCTGGCGGCGGGCGAGTATGAGACGGCGCAGCCGGTTCTTGAAGCGCGGGTGAATTTCCGGCAGAATGTCCCCATGGACGCCCGGTTACTGGCGCGGGCGCAGGATCGTCATTGAAAGGGCGGCAGCCGGGGAGGGAGCCATGGCAAAAACGGATATCGCGGGGAAGGGCGGCAACCGCCGCATCCATGCGTTGCTCACCGAATATGGGATGAGCCACCAGAATGGCACGAACAAGCTGATCCACTGGATTGCGGTGCCGGTGATCTTCTGGACCATCGTCGCACTGCTCTGGGTTATTCCGGTGCCGGAGGCGTTTACCGTCCTCCCCTATCTCAACTGGGCGACCCTCGCGCTCGCGCTCACCGTTCTTTATTATGCCGTTCTGTCCTGGACGCTGGCCATCGGTATGGTGCTGTTCACGCTGCTGTGCTTCGCGCTGATCCAGCTTTATCTCGCCGCGCCGCCTTTCGGCTTGCCGCTCTGGCAGTTTGCGGTGGGGGCTTTTGTCATTGCCTGGATTTTCCAGTTCATCGGTCACAAGATTGAGGGAAAGAAGCCGTCCTTCTTCAAGGACGTGCAGTTCCTGCTGATCGGTCCGGCCTGGCTGATGGGTTTTATTTACCGGAAACTCGGCCTGCCGATTTAAGGTCAGTCTTCATCCACGGTTTGAAAGCGCCGGGCCTCAAATATTTTCAGGACCTGCGCCAGTGTTTTTCCGCGTTTCAGGACACGGCCGTTCTGGGCCAGAACCGAATAGGCCCCCTGTTTGGCGGCCAGCCGCGGCTCTTTATAGATTTTGAACAGCGGCCGGTCTGCCGTGCGGTGGAAGATAGCGAAGATGCAGGCGGTTTTCGTCTCGCCAATGGCATAATCGCGCCATTCGGCCTTGGCGACCATGCGGCCGTAAACCTGTAATATCTGGCTGAGTTCCATCCGGTTGAAGAACACATTCGGCTGTTGACCCCCCGGCCGGGATTTGCCTGCCGACCGGGTCAGGTAATGATCGTCGAAGCTGACAACTTCGCTCAATTTGCTCTCCTGCGTAATCGTGGTGGATATTGTCGGCCAAGGCGTCCGCTTCGTCAAGTATTGAGAAAAGTGCGCGCCCGGCATATCTTTACGAAAGAGGCGCCGGACAGCGGCGCCGCGGGCGCATGAAAGGACAGAGTAATGACCGATAAAATCAAAAAAAGCGATGCCGACTGGCAGGCGCAGCTATCGCCGGAGGAATATCATGTCGCCCGGCAGAAAGGGACCGAGCGGGCCTTTACCGGACGGTATTACAACAACAAGGAAGAAGGCACCTATCATTGCATCTGCTGCGGGGAGCCGCTTTTCTCCTCGGAAACCAAATATGAATCCGGAACCGGCTGGCCCAGCTTCTGGCAACCGCTGGCCCCGGAGAAAGTCGGGGAAGTTGAGGACAACAGTCATTTCATGCGGCGAACCGAGGTCGTCTGCAACAAATGTGATGCGCATCTGGGGCATCTTTTCCCCGATGGGCCTGCGCCGACCGGGCTGCGCTATTGCCTCAATTCGGCCGCGCTGGATTTCAAAAAAGAAAAGTGAACACCGCAAGAATAGAAGCAAGACGACGATGAGCATTGAGAGAAAACCGCCGCAGATTGCGGTCAAAGCGACGGAGGTACCGCCGCGCACCAAGCCGTCGAATTATCCCGAGCCTTTCTTCAGCCGCATGAGTGGGCGGGAGAAACGGCAGCTTGGCGATATGTTCGGCCTTCGGAATTTCGGCGTCAACATGACCCGCCTGGCGCCGGGCGGGGAATCCGCCCTGTTGCATCGCCATACGCAGCAGGATGAATTTATTTACATTCTGGAAGGCGCGCCGACGCTGATAACGGAGGATGAAGAGCGCCTTCTGGCACCGGGATATTGCGCAGGCTTTCCCGCCGCCGGCCCCGCCCATCAGCTTGTCAACCGCACGGACAGGGAGGTGCTTTACCTTGAAGTCGGCGACCGCAGCGCGGGCGATGAAGTCAGCTATCCGTCCGATGATCTGAAGGCGGTTCTGGGGCCGGATGGCCAGTGGCTGTTCACCCGCAAGGACGGCACATCCTATTAGTCCGGGCTAGGCGGACGCGGCTTTCGCCCTCACCTCGTCCGAGAAATGACAGGCCGCCAGATGCGCCTCGCCCACCGGGGCGAGCGGCGGCTTGATTTCCCGGCAGACGCTTTGCGCCATGGGGCAGCGATCCTGGAAGGAGCATCCCTTGCGCCGCTCTGTCTGGCCGGTGACATTGCCTTGCAGCTTGATCCGTTCGCGCTTCTTGCCGCGCCCCGGTTTGGGGACGGCATCCAGCAGGATGCGGGTATAGGGATGCGCCGGACGGTTAAACATGTCTTCGGTCAGTCCCCGCTCGACAATCTCGCCCAGATACATGACGGCCACCTCGTCGCAGAGATATTCGACCACCGCCAGATCATGGCTGATGAACATATAGGTGACGCCGAGCTGTTCCTGCAAATCCTTCATCAGGTTGAGGACCTGCGCCTGCACCGAGACATCGAGGGCGGAGACCGGCTCGTCCGCGACGATCAGCTCCGGACGGGTGATGAGGGCGCGGGCAATGGCGATACGCTGACGCTGGCCACCCGAAAACTCATGGGGGTATTTCTCCACATCCTGCGGTTTCAGCCCGACGGACACAAGCACGTCGCGGACGCGCTTTTCCTTCTCGTCTTTTGGCAGGGGACCCAGCGCGGCCAGTGGCTCGGCAACAATGCGGCCGATATTGTGATGCGGATCGAGGGAGCCGTAAGGGTCCTGAAACACCATCTGGAAATGGCGGCGCAGCGGCCGCAGCTTGTCAAAGCCAAGGCCGACAACTTCTTTGCCGAGGATGCGGACGGAACCGGAATCGGTGTCTTCCAGCGCCATGACATTGCGGGCCAGCGTTGATTTGCCGCAACCGCTTTCGCCGACAATGCCGAAACTCCGCCCCTTTTGTATTTCGAAGGAAACCCCGTTCAGCGCATAAACGAAGCCCGGTTCCCGAAACAGGCTCTCCCGCGGCAGGCGATAATGCCGCACCAGATCATGGACTTCGAGAACGGGGATCTCGCGGTTTTCCTCCGTCATGAAAACAGCTCCTCGGTCTTTCTGTGGCGCGCTTCCTGTACATGGTGACAGGCGACCATATGCCCCGCCTTGACCTCCACAACAGGCGGCGGGGTGTTGCGGCAGATATCGCTCGCCAGCGGGCAGCGATCGGTAAAGGTACAGCCCGTTGGCATATGGATAAGGTCGGGCACCGTGCCGGGTATCGTAATCAGTCGGGCGTTGCGGGCCCGGCCGAGTTTCGGCATGGCGGCGAACAGCCCTTGCGTATAGGGATGTACCAGATCGTCAAAAATCCGCTCCGTCTGGCCGATCTCGACCGCGGCGCCGCCATACATGACGAGGATGTTGTCGGTATTTTCCGAAATGACCCCAAGATCATGGGAGATGAGGACAAGCGCCATGCCCTCCTCCTGCACCAGCGTCTGGATCAGCTCCAGTATCTGGTCCTGGATGGTGACATCAAGGGCGGTTGTCGGCTCATCGGCGATCAGGATGTCCGGTTTACAGGACAGTGCAATGGCGATCATGACGCGCTGCCGCTGGCCGCCGGAAAGCTGGTGCGGGTAGTTGTCGATGCGGGCCGTCGGGTTGGGAATGCCGACGCGGTCCAAAAGGCGCAATGTTTCCGCCCGCGCCTCGCTGTCGGACAGGCCGAGATGCAGGCGCAGCGGTTCCATGATCTGATGGCCGATGGTATGCACCGGATTGAGGGAGGTCATGGGCTCCTGAAAGATCATGGCGAGCCGGTTGCCGCGCACGCGGCACATCTCGTCTTCCGTCTTTTGCAGCAAATCTTCCCCGTCGAGCAGGATTTGCCCTTCCGTCCGGCTCATTTCCGGCAGCAGCCCCATGAGGGCGAGGGCGGTCATCGATTTGCCGCAGCCACTCTCCCCGACGATGCCAAGGGTTTCTCCGGCATCCAGGTGAAAATCCAGATGACGCACGGCGCGGGCCGGGCCGTCATTGGTTGACAGGATAATGCTCAGATCCTTGACATGCAGCAGGGGCATCAGCGTTTCCTCGACAGTCTGGGGTCAAGAACATCGCGAAGCCCGTCGCCCAGCAGATTGAGACCGAACACGGCAATGGCGATGGCCAGGCCGGGATAGACGGCCTGCATCGGCTGCAGGAACATCAGCTTCTGCGCTTCATTCAGCATGCGGCCCCAGGACGGATCCGGCGGCTGGGTGCCGAGCCCGAGATAGGACAGTGCCGCCTCCGCCAGGATGGCGATGGCAAACAGGATGGTCGCCTGCACGATGATGATGGACAGGATATTGGGCAGGATATGTTCGAACGTAATGCGCAGCCGTCCCTTGCCCGCCGCCCGTGCCGCCATGACAAATTCCCGCGCCCAGATGGCATTGGCCGATCCGCGGGTGAGGCGCGCAAATACGGGGATATTGTAAAGCCCGATGGCGAGGATGGAATTGACCCCGCCGGGGCCGAAAATCGCCGTCAGCATGATGGCGGAGAGGATGGCGGGAAAGGCGAAGGAAAAATCCGACATGCGCATGATCAGCTCTTCCGTCCAGCCGCGCCGCGCCGCCGCCAGCAGGCCGAGGCTGACCCCGGCGAACAGTCCGATAGAGACGGCGACCACGGCAACAACAATGGAATTCTGCGTCCCGACCATCAGCATGGTGACGATGTCGCGGCCGAACTGGTCGGTTCCCAGCCAGTGATCCAGCGATGGGGGCTTGAAGCGATTGGCGATGACGATATCAATCGTGCCCGGCGTCCAGAACAGCGAGACAAGGGCGCTTATCATGAGGAAGGCGGTCAGCAGACCCCCGACAACCAGGCTGCGGCTTCTCCGGCTGCGCTGAAGGAAGGCGAGAAAGCGGGAATCACTCATATGTCATGCGCTTTCAATCTCGGATCAACAACGGCATAGAGGAGATCGACAATGAAATTCACGATGATGACCATGGCCGCGAGCAGCAGCACCACATTCTCGACAACGATGGTATCGCGGTTGTTGATGGCTTTCAGGACAAGCGAGCCAAGACCGGGCAGGCGAAAGACATTCTCGACCACGACAGTGCCGGTCAGCAGCGCGGCGAACTGGATGCCGGTGACGGTCAGCACCGGGATCATGGCATTGCGCAGGACGTGCCGCCAGAGGGTGGCGCGCTGGCTGAGGCCCTTGGCGCGCGCCGTGCGCACATAATCCTCGCGAAAGACTTCCAGAACGGACGAGCGGGTAATGCGCGCCAGTATAGCCCCGATAACGGTGGCGAGGGCGAGCGAGGGCAGGATCATGGCCCGGATATTCGGCCAGAACCCTTCCTTCCAGCCAGGAAAGCCGCCGGAGGGAAGCCAGCGCAACTCAATCGCAAAAAGCAGGATAAGCAGGATGGCGAGCCAGAAATTGGGCACCGAAATACCAAGCTGGCTGATCCCCATCAGGGTGATATCCCCCGCCTTGTTATGATTGGCGGCGGCATAAAGCCCGATGACCAAAGCCAGAATGATGCTGAGCGTAATCGACAGGATCGCAAGGGGGAGGGTAACCAGCAGGGCGCCTTCGATCAGTTCCCATATCGGGACCTTGTAGGCATAGCTGGTGCCAAGCTCCCCTTGCAGCAACCCGGATATCCAGCCCCAGTATCGCTCAATCGGCGGACGATCCAGCCCCAGCTCTTTGGTGAGCGACTGGATAGCCTCCGGCGAGGCGTCAACGCCGAGGATGACGAGCGCGGGATCGCCGGGCAGGATCTCCATAACAATGAAAATGACAATCGATGCGCCGATCAGGGTCGCAATCAGGGTTAACACTCGCTTGGCTATAAAAACGCTCATATAGTCCTTAAGTTACCCTTGTCATGGCGCGGGCGAATGATCTTTATTTTTAAGACTGTAAATAGCGTATCGCCAGAAACATAAGCGGTCAATCGCCGATGCAACGGGGCCGCGCCAGAATGTGCCAGATTGTCGCATCGGGGGATTATGACTTGTCGCCCGGTGGATGGCGGTTTATCCCTATAGCCTATATTTAATGTCTCCGGGCATGTGGACGGATATTTCGACATGAACAAGATTTTTACGATACTCATTATTTTTTTCCTGTTGGCGGGGGCGACGGCCGTCGGCCTCTGGATGGCGGGCGCTTTGCCGGGTGTCGGCAAGGATCAGGGGCGTAGTTCCAGCCTCGTCGTCGGCGTTCCGCAGATTGGCGGGCCGTTTTCGCTGGTCAATCACAACGGGGAGCGGGTAACGGAGGCGGATTTCAAAGGCAAGCTGATGCTCGTTTTCTTTGGCTTCACCCATTGCCCGGATGTCTGCCCGACGGAGTTGCAGACGATCTCCGTCGCGATGCAGGAACTGGGCGATGCGGCGGATCAGGTGACCCCTGTCTTTATTACCGTCGATCCGGAGCGCGATACGCAGGAATTGATGGCTGATTTTGTCGAGGCATTTGACCCGTCAATCGTCGGGCTGACGGGAAGTCAGGATGAAATCGCCGATGTGATGAAGAAATACCGGGTTTATGCGCAGAAGCGCGATGAGCAGGACAGTGAATATTATCTCGTCGATCACAGCGCCTATACCTATCTGATGGACCGGGATGGTGATCTGATTACGGTGTTCTCTTTCGGGGTTTCCCCGGAAGAGATGACAGCGAAAATCCGCGAGAATCTTTAACCGCAAGGGGAAGAAAATGAAACTTACGAAACTCCTTTCCGCCGTTCTGATGGTTGGTGCGCTGGCCATCACGGGAATGACGGGTCTATCCGTTGTCCATGCCGCGGACAAACCGCAGATGATGGTCAGCGACGCCTGGGCGCGGGAACGCCCGGCGGCCATCAAAGTGGGGGGTGTCTTCGCCACGCTGCATAATATGGGCGGCGAAGCGGACACTCTCGTCGCGGCGTCGAGCCCGGCGGCGGAAAAAGTCGAAATCCATAACGTCAGCATGACGGACGGCGTCATGAAAATGTTTGAGGTCGAGGGTGTGGAAATTCCGGCTGGCGAAACGGTCGAGTTCAAGCCCGGCAGCTATCATGTCATGCTGATGGGATTGAAACAGCCACTTGCCAAAGGCAGCACATTCCCATTGACCCTTGAGTTCGCCAAGGCCGGAAAAATCGACGTAACGGTTGAAGTGAAAGAGGCCGGTGCGATGGAGATGAAAGAGCATAAGCATCACTGATTTATGGCTGTTACTCAGGGCATTGAAAAAGGGGCCGTAAGGCCCCTTTTTTGTGCTTAACCCCGGTTATCAAGTTTAACCCGGTTCTTTAAAAACTGGCGGTTGCCTGAACGGCCAGCTCTCCGGCCGGGCCGCGCACCCAGACAGTGCAGCTATCGTCGCTTTCCGGCTTCCCCGTCAGGGTGAAGGAAGCGATATCGAAAATCGGGTTGAAGTTGCGGAAATGGAACTGCTTGAGCGGCCGCCCCCCCATCTTTGTCACGGCGAGCCGCATCAGGAAGGTGCCGAGCAGCGGGCCATGCACGACCAGGCCGGGATAGCCCTCTTCCTTCAGGCAGTAGTCGCGATCGTAATGGATGCGGTGGCCGTTAAAGGTGAGGGCGGAATAGCGGAACAGCAACACCGGATCCGGCGTCACCGTGACATCCCATTCGCCATCGGTCGGGGCGGCTTGGGGTTCTTTCTTTGGGCCGCCATCCGGCGTGGCCGCTTCCCGGTAGACGATATCATGCTCCTCCGTGATGCAGAGTCCGGCGTCGTTCTTCATCAGATGTTCGACGGTCACGAAAACCAGGGCCCCGGTGCGCCCGTCCTTTGCCGCCACATTTTTGATGGTCGAGATTTTTGTCGCCCTCTCCCCGGCCTTCAGCGGCGCGTGAAAGGTCAGCCGTCCCCCGGCCCACATGCGGCGCGGCAATTCGACCGGCGGCAGGAAGTCGCCTTTCAGGCCATGCCCGTCCGGGCCGATGCGGGACTGGCGGTCGGTGGGCAGGAAATACATCCAGTGACCGCCCGGCGGCACCACATCCGACGCGTTCCCCGCTTCGTCCATCAGCGCGGCAAACCCGTTCAGAGATTGTTGATGGATAAGTTCCGAGCGGCTTTCCTGCTTGCCGATCCAGTCTTCAACTTTTGTCATTCGCATACTCTCCCGGTTGCTTTTGCTCTGTCGATCTGATTAGCATATGTTCCGGCCCCGTGGGGAATTTTTCCAGTCAGAGTGTGGTTATGTCATCCAAATCCAAGGCGCAGAAACTGTCGAATATTCAGCTCAACGGCTCTATGGATGTGGAGACGGCGGCGAAAGCCATCTTTCGCGGATGCGCCCATCATCTGAAGGTCAACTTCCGCGAGTTCAAGGAGGAGGGAGATCCCATGGCGCTGATGCAGATCCGCATCGGTGTGCGCCGGATGCGGGTCGCGCTGCATATTTTCCGCTCCATCATCCCGAAGGAAATTCGCACCGGCTTTAACCGGGAATACCGTTATTTCGGCGATCTGCTGGGCGAGGCGCGCAATATGGATGTGTTTCTGAACGGCGTCCTGCGGCCGGACACGGAAACGGCGGCCTTCCAGACCGTGTCCAGGGAATTGCTGCGCCTGGGAGAGGAAACGCGCAGCCGCGAATATGACATCATCATCCATGAGGTGTCGGGCGGGCATTTCGAACGCCTCGCCAAATCTTTCGACAAATGGCTGGAAAGCAATTGGTCCGCGCGTCTTGGCCGGACCGCGCGAAAGGTTCTGAACAGCCCCGTTTCGCCCTTCGCCCTCGCCGCCATTGAGGAGGGGAATATCGCGCTGCTCAATCGCGGGGCGGATGTCCGGAATCTCTCGGCCCATGAGCTGCATGACCTCCGGAAATATGTCAAACGCTCCCGCTATCATCTGCGCTTCTTCTCCGCGCTGTTCCGGGAGGAGAAAATCGCCGAAGGCTTCGATCTGCTGGTGCAGATGCAGGATTATCTTGGCCTGATCAACGATGTGAAGGAAGGGATGATCATCCTCGGCCGGTTGAGCGCGGCCATCCGGTCCGATCATTTCGCGCAGACCCTGCGATTTAACGCGCATGTCTATGAGAAGGCGAGCGGCCATGCCGCGGACAATCTGGAGGAATTCATGACGCTGTGGCGGCGGTATGAGGAATTCACTCTCGAGCGCAGGGATCTGCTTGCCTCAACGTGAGGTCTGCTGCCCGCGCCGGAAGGGGAGGGCCAGCATCCACAGCAGATTCTGCCGCCGGTTCTCCTGATAATCGGTCAGGCCGATCGTCATGCCGTCATGCCCGGCGGCCGGTGTCGCCCGATAGGTGCCGAACAGATAGTCCCAGCAGGCGAGGTTGAAGCCGAAATTGCTGTCATGCTCCGCCCGGATGACCGAATGATGCACCCGGTGCATATCGGGGGTGACGATGAATTTCCGGACAATGCTGTCAAGGCGCGGCGGCAATCCCGCATTGGCGTGGTTAAAGAGGGCGAGAGAGCTCAAAATCACCTCGAAGATAATCACGGCGACGACCGGCGGACCGAGCAGCAGCACGACCAGCAGCTTGATCAGCATCGATAGAATGATTTCAACTGGATGGAACCGGACGCCGGTGGACACATCGAAATCCACATCGGCGTGATGCATCTTGTGGAACCGCCACAGGAAACCGACATGATGAAACAGGGCATGCTGCCCATAGATGACGAGATCCTGCAGGACAACGGCGATAAGGACGGCGAGCGCGAACGGCAGATCAACCATATTGAGCAGCCCCCAGCCCCGTTCCGCCGCGATGGCCGCGAGGCCAACGGCGAGGATGGGAAAGAGAAGGCGCAGCAGCAGGGTGTTCAGGAAGGTAATGCCGAAATTGTTAAGCCAGCGGAAGGGCCGCGAACTGCCGGACGGTCGCCGCGGGCGCAGGGTCTGCCACAGGCCGACAAGACCTGCGGTGCCGAAGAAAAAGGCCAGCCGGATCGAGGGCTCATGCTCAATAATTGTTTCAAACATAGGGCAATCTCTCCTCTGCTTGCGAGGAGAATAGGAGCCAGGTTTTTAAAAAGCCATTCAATTCGCCGTTAGGCCGGGCCAGAAGCCGAGGCGGCGATGCGGGCCGCTCTGCGTTCGTCGGGACAAGCCTATCCGGCTTTTTCGGACTGCCCCGCGCCGATCTTGCCCAAATAGTCAATATCGCGGGCAATTTCCTGAAGCAGAGGCAGGGCGCGATCAAAATCCTCACGCTCCCCCCCGGCGTGGATGGTGAGCCGTCCCTCCGCCGCCGCCTGTTCACTCCCGAGAGCGGGCGCTTCGAGCCAGCGTCCGCCGCCCTTGCGCACCAGCTGCGAGAATTTTCGCGCCATTTCGGGCGATGTCGGGCCCAGATCGATAATCAATGCCCCGGGAGACAGGCTGGCCAGCAGCCCGTCGTCACCCTCCATGAAGGCGTTGATCAGGGTGTCTTGCGACAGCATCATGAAGATGATCCCGCTGCCGATATGCGCGGCCACCTCTGCGGGGGTATTGCAGATATTGACCGCATCCCGCGCCATTTTATAGCGCAGCGCCGGTGACCGGCTGGTCGCATACACCTCCGCGCCGCGCGCCTTTAGCCGCCGCAATACCGGCCGGCCCACATCGCCGAGCCCGAGAAAGCCGACAGAAACACCTGTTAGACTAGCCATCCATTTCCCCCTGTTTGTTATTGGGAAGAAATATTAACGGATAGCGCCTTTTTGGCAAATATTAGTTTGATCAAATTTAGATAGGTCAGATACGCGCATAGCGCACGGCCGTGCCGCGTTCGATGGCGGCGGCGGTGAGCCGGTCCACATCGAAGCCATGCCGCAGCATTTCCAGGATCCGCAATTCTTCCTGGCTGAGTTGTCCATCCGACACCGCCACATCACAGGCGAGCGCGTAGGCGGTATCATAAATCTTCTTCGGCAGAACGGCGCGGATCTTGGCGATGATTTCATCAAGCCGTTGATCACCGTTCAGCATATCGACGCAGGCCGAGGCGTCAGCGGGCAGATGCTCTTCATCATACCCCTGGAAAACCGGCAGGGTGCGGACGATTTCGCCAATGGTGAAAAGCTCCCGGTCCGTCATTTCGCGGTCGGCCGCCGATACGATAACCATTGTTGAAATAAGGGCCGTGTGCAGGTTAAGCGTCGCCATCAGGCATTTTCTCCGGTCTGGTGTTTAAAGACTGCTCCAGAATATGGGCTTCAGTCCCGATTATCCAATGATATTTTTCGCAAATTCTGTTCTTTTTCGGCAATGAAGTTGCGGGTGAGGGCAATGGCGTCCTTCAGTCCGAGGCGGTGGATTTCCACCTCCGGCGGGAAGGCGGAGGCCAGACGCGAGGGCAGCATGCTGTCCAGCATGACGAAGACACCGAAATCGCTTTCCCGGCGCAGCAACCGGCCATAGGCCTGCTTCAGCTTGAAGCGCGTCAGCCTGTCGTCATATTTGCTGCCGCCGAAGGCCTTCTTGCGGGCCCGGTGCTTGATATCGGGTCGTGGCCAGGGGGTGCGATCGAAAACCAGCAGCCGGAGCGACCGCCCCGGCACATCCACGCCGTCGCGCACCGCATCGGTGCCGAGCAGGATGGAATTCTCCTCCTCCCGGAAAATATCGACAAGGGTGGCGGTATCCAGCGCGTCCTGATGCTGCGCATAGACATCATATCCAGCGGCGGCGAGGGGCCCCCGAATATTCTCATGCACGGCGCGCAGGCGCCAGATCGCCGTGAACAGGCCGAGGGCGCCGCCGCCGGACGCCAGAAACAGCTCCCGATAGGCGGCGGAGACCTCCTTCATATGGTCGCGGCGGACATCGGTCACGACAATGATGCGGGTCTGATCGGCAAAATCGAAGGGAGAGGAGAAATGCGCCCGCGTCGGCGGCAGGACAAGGTGATGCGCCCCGGTGCGCATGTCCGCGGTTTGCCAGTTTTCTTCATCACTATAGCTGTCCCGGAGGGTGGCCGACGTAATCACGGCCCCATGCGCGGATTTAAGGATGGTGTCGGCGAATGGCTGCGTCGGATCGATATAGCTGCGATAATATCCAAGATCGAGTTCCCGCCCGGCCGTCCGTTCTATGGCGAACCAATCGACAAACCCGTCCGGCGTGGGATTTTCAATTTCTTTCAGCATCGCCCGCCAGGGCGCGATGCTGAGGGAGACGCGGCGGCTGATCCCCTGCACGGCGGCGTCAATACGCTGGCGCGTGGCGCTGTCGAGCTCATCTGCCTCCTCATCCAGCCGCGATATGAGAATTTTTGCCAGCGCCGCGAGGGGAGTGGAGAGGTGGACGAGGGCGCTTTCCAGCTTCCTCGCGGCCTCCGTAAGTCCTGGGACGGCTTCCTCCGGTCCGCATTCAATGGAATAGGGGCTGTCCGGCTGCTGGCATCGGGCCAACACCTGGGCGCGCAGATGGATCAGGAATTCCTCCATCGGGCCGTCGGGTGTGCCGTTTTTCACCCGCTCCCGCCAGCCGTCGCCGGGGAGTTTGCGGGCCGCCTGCATCGCCTCCTGAAGCAGTTCCATCCCCTTTTCATCGGCGCCGATCAGATCGCCGATGCGGTTTTCCAGCCCGCGCATCCGGCTTTTGCGGCCCGTGCTGCTGCCGGCGATCCAGCGGCGCAGTTCCGCGGTCTCAAACCCGGTCAACTGGGCGGAAAAGGCGCTGTCCGCCGCATCGAACAGATGATGCCCCTCATCGAAGACAAACCGCTTCGGCAGATAGGGATCATCGGGGCGGGAGGCGCCGTTGATCATGACCAGGGCATGGTTGGCGATCACCAGATCGGCCTTGCGCGCCTTGCGTGCCGATTTTTCGATAAAGCATTTGCGATAATGCGGGCAGGCGGAATAGATGCATTCACCGCGCCGGTCGGCCAGCCGGGTAACACCCGATCCGGCCTCAAGCTGCGGCAGCCAGCCGGGGAAATCGCCGCCCACCATGTCGCCGTCGCGCGTCGCCGAGATCCAGCGCGCGATGAGGCCGAGGCGGAGTTGATCGCCGCGCGCCGCAACGCCGCCCTGCAATGCTTCCTCAAAATTCAGCAGGCAGAGATAATTCTCCCGCCCCTTGCGGACGACGGCTTTTTCCGCCTTGTCCCGCCGGTCGGGATACAGGCGGTCCAGCTCGGTATCAATCTGCCGCTGCAAATTCTTCGTATAGGTCGAAATCCACACCGCGGCGCCGTTCTTCTCCGCCCAGAGGCTGGCCGGCGCGATATAGCCAAGGGTCTTGCCGGTGCCCGTCCCGGCCTCGGCCAGCACCAGATTGGGGACATCGGCCTGGTTGCGCGGCACAAAGGCATGGGAGGCGAGGGCGCTGTAGTCGGCCTGCTGCGGCCGGGGTTCGGCATCACCGCCGAGCATTTCCTTCAGCCGCTCCCGCGCTTCAAACTCGCTGACCGCGATATCATCGGGCGGCGGCTCCGGCGCGTAATCGGGCCATTCCGCCAGGTCGAGCCAGCGATCCAGCCCGCCAAAGCGGCCGGGTTCTTCCTCCGGCGCCCCCAGTGCGGCCACGACGGAGGGGCCCCAGCTCCACCCGGCTTTCGCCATGGTGGCGGCGATGGATGCGGCCGCTTTTCTCTCTTTGTTTTTTAAACCGGTTAAATAATTTAATATGGAGTTTGTCGCCTCGAACAGCAGCAGGGGTTGTTCTTCGGGGGTGTCCGGGATGGGCAGGCGAAGCGCGCGGGCAAGGCCGCGGACGGTCGGCAGGCAGGGCCGCGCCGGATAGGCGAAGGCGAACAGCTCCAGCAGGTCATAGGCCGCAAATGGGTTGACGCCGAGACGCGTTGCCATATTCAGTCGGTGGACCAGCAGCGGAGGGCTTTGCGCGGCGCGGATCGCGGTCTCTTCCAGCGAGGTTGAGAGCATCTCCCCATCCGGCGTCAGCCAGTGGCCGTTCAGCCCGGCCAGTACGAGAACCGGGGCATCGGGCAGCCTGATGTCGCCGTATGTGGCGTCTGTGTCGCGTTTATCGTCCATTTTTCCTTAATTCAGGGCGAAATTTGTTTTGCGGTCGTTGACGCAACCCCTCTGTGCGCCTACATTCCGCGCTTTCGAACGCTCTCACCATCCAATGAGGTCACCATGTCACCGGACGCGGAAATTGCACTATCGAGCAACTCCTGGGCTTTTGTCGAGGCAAAAAAGCTTGTGGATCGCTATGCGAAAGCGGCGCCCGAAAAAGGCTATGTGCTGTTCGAGACCGGTTATGGCCCGTCCGGCCTGCCGCATATCGGCACCTTCGGCGAGGTGGCGCGCACGACCATGGTGCGCCATGCCTTTGCCATCCTGTCGGATATCCCGACCCGGCTGATCGCCTTTTCCGATGATATGGACGGGCTTCGCAAGGTGCCGGACAATGTGCCGAACCACGACCTGCTCGCCGCCAACCTTAACAAGCCGCTGACCGTTGTGCCGGACCCGTTCGGCACCCATAACAGCTTCGGCGAACATAATAACGCCCGGCTTCAGGCGTTTCTCGATCAGTTCGGGTTCGAGTATGAATTCCGTTCGGCGACGGAGTGCTACAAGTCCGGCATGTTTGATGAAAGCCTGCGGCTGGTCCTGAAGCATTATGACGCCATCATCAATGTCATGCTGCCGACGCTGGGGCCGGAGCGGCAGGCGACCTATTCCCCCTTCCTGCCGATCTGCCCGCGCACCGGCGAAGTGTTGCAGGTGCCGATCATCCGCCGCGATGAGGCGGCGGGCACCGTCACCTACAGCGACCCGGCAACGGGGGAGGATGTGACCGTTCCCGTCACCGGCGGGCATTGCAAGCTGCAATGGAAGGTGGACTGGGCCATGCGCTGGCATGCGCTCGATGTGGATTATGAAATGGCGGGCAAGGATTTGATCGACAGTGTCACGCTGTCGAGCAAGATTATCCGCATCCTCGGCAAGCAGCCGCCGGAAGGCTTTAATTACGAGCTGTTCCTCGATCAGGAAGGCAAGAAGATTTCCAAGTCGAAGGGCAACGGCCTGTCGATTGAGGACTGGCTGACCTATGCCTCGCCGGAGAGCCTGTCGCTCTATATGTATCAGAATCCCAAAAAGGCGAAGCGGCTGCATTTCGATGTCATCCCGAAGGCGGTGGATGAGTATTTCTCTTTCCTTGAGAAATTCCCCGAACAGGACGCGAAGCAGCAATATGCCAACCCGGTCTGGCATATCCATAACGGCAATCCGCCGAGCGAAGGCCTGCCGATCACCTTTGGCATTCTCCTCAATCTCGCGGCCGTCGTGAATGCGGAGGAACCATCGGTTCTCTGGGGCTTCATCTCGCGCTATGCGAAGGGGGCAACGCCGGAAAATAATCCCGAGCTGGCCAAGCTGGTCGGCTACGCCATCGCCTATTACCGTGATTTCGTGAAGCCGACGAAGCAGTATCGCCTGCCGACGGAGAAGGAACGCAAGGCCCTTCTGGACCTGGTGACGGAGTTAAAGTCCCTGCCGGCAGGGGCCGATGCGACCGAAATCCAGAATGCCGTCTTCAAGGTCGGGAATGACAATGACTTTGAAAATCTGCGGGACTGGTTCAAGGCGCTTTACGAGACGCTGCTGGGGCAGTCACAGGGGCCACGCATGGGGTCCTTCATCGCCCTTTACGGGATCAATGAAACCGTTGCCTTGATCGAACGCGTGCTGGCGGGGCAGGATCTCGGGGCGGAATAATCCGCCCCCTATCGGTTCTTAGTCCGGGACGCCTAGAAAATCTGGCTGCTGCGCGCGAAATCCATATACATATCGCGCAGTTTTGCCGCGACGGGGCCGGGCTGTAACTCCCGGTCTTCAATACGGGTGAGCGGCATGACCTTGCCGTAGTTGCCGCTGTTGAAGATTTCATCCGCGGTCATGATATCCTCGCGGGTCATGGCGATTTCCTCCACCTTGATGCCCGCCGCATCGGCGAGAATTTTCACCCTCTCCCGCGTGATCCCGGCAAGGAAACAGCCGTTTGCAGCCGGGGTCTGGGCGACGCCATCGCGGACAATCCAGATGTTGGAGGTAGCGAATTCCGCCACATTGTTATTCGCATCCATCAGAATGGCATTGTCAAACCCGGCATTGCGGGCGGCGGCGACGGACCGCGCGGAATTGGCATAGAGGCAGGAGGCCTTGGCGTCCGTCGGGGCCATATCGCGGGCCGGGCGGCGTTCCTTCGCGAAATGGGCAGAGAAGCCGCCTGCCTCCGGCATCGGGCTGTCATAAACGGCGAGGATAAACTCCGCGCTGTCCGGTTCCGCATCGATGAAGCCGCCGCGGGCAAAATACATCGGCCGGATGTAAAGCTCCGATTCCTTCGGCAGTTTTTTCACCGCCTCTTTGCAAAGCTGGGTAACCTCCTCCGCCTCCAGGGTCGGGATAAGGCCCAGCGCGCGGGCGGAACGGCCGAGCCGGGCGCAGTGCCTGTCAAGATCGGGGACCATGCCCTGAAAGGCGCGGGCGCCGTCAAAGACGGTGGAGGCCATCCAGAAAGCATGATCCATCGGCCCGGTGACGCGCGGGCTTTCATCATACCATTTGCCGTCATAGAAAAAGACGCCTGCCATGATCGGATACTCCTGTCTCGATGGTTTCCTTTGCTTGATCTCTACCAGAAATTTGGCGGCGGCGGCAAGCCTTCCTGCCATCCGCGGAACATGCGCGTGATTTTTCTTCTCAAAGCGGACCCGATCCTGTAGGTATTTTGCGACTTTATATCGGGTTGGATGAATGGCAGTAATCTATCACATGGCCGACAAATCGGACTGGGACGCGGCGGTGAGGTCGGGTGTTTATAACGGCACGGCGAACGACAGGGCCGATGGTTTCATTCATTTTTCAACCGCCGACACGGTTGTTGAAAGCGCCGCAAAGCATCGGGCGGGCGCGCCTAACCTGCTGCTGATTGCCGTTGAGTCGGAAGTGCTGGGCGCCGCCCTCAAATGGGAAGCGGCGCGCGGCGGCATCCTCTTTCCGCATCTTTACGGGCCGCTTGATCCGGCGCTGGTGATCTCCGCTGTCGATCTCCCTCTCGGTCCCGATAACCGGCATCTCTTTCCGGAGCTTGAGTGACGTGGTGATGAGACTTTACCGGGCGGCGCGGCCGCTGCTTTTTTGCCTTGATGCGGAAAAGGCGCATGGCCTCTCCCTTCAGGCGCTCAAAAACGGTTTTTTGCCGCATGTGACGAACGCGCCGGATCCTATTCTTGCCGTGGAATGTTTCGGGCTGAAGTTTCCGAACCCGGTCGGTATCGCGGCGGGCTATGACAAAAATGGCGAAGTGCTGGCCGGATTGGCGGGGCTCGGCTTCGGCTTTCTTGAGGCGGGCAGCGTGACGCCCAAGCCGCAGCCCGGCAATCCCCGGCCGCGGGTCTTCCGGCTGGTCGAGGATGAGGGCGTGATCAATCGCCTCGGCTTCAACAGCAAGGGGCTTGATGTGGCGGTGCAGAATTTTGCCAATCGCCCGGCCGGGGTGATCGTGGGCGCCAATCTCGGCGCCAATAAGGAAAGCGAAGACCGCATCGCCGATTATGTGCTCGGCATGGAACGGCTGGCCCCGCTCGCCAGCTATGTCACCGTCAATATTTCCTCCCCCAATACGCCGGGGCTCAGGGCGCTTCAGGGCAAGGCGGAGCTGGAAGAGCTGCTCGGCCGGCTGACCGCCAAGCGCGCTGAGATGATCGCCGCCGGGGCGGCGTCCTTTCCCATCCTGCTTAAAATTGCGCCGGACCTGACCGATGCCGATAAAAGCGATATCGCCGCCGCGGTGCTGGAGATGCAGATTGACGGGCTGATCATCGGCAACACCACGATCACCCGGCCGAGTTCCCTGATCAGCGCCACGAAGGCGGAGGCGGGGGGCTTGAGCGGCCAGCCGCTCAAACCCATTGCGCTTGCCGCGCTGAAAGATCTCTATCAGGCGACGGGCGGGCGTATTCCCATTGTCGGCGCTGGCGGCATTCAGGATGCCGATGACGCCTATGCCCGCATCCGGGCCGGGGCCTCGCTGTTGCAGCTATATAGCGCGATGATCTTTAAGGGCCCCTATATCGCGGCGGATATCACCAAAGGGCTGGCGGCGCATCTTCACGCCGATGGCTTTACCAGCCTCCGTGATGCGGTCGGGGTGGATACGCCCATCCCTTAAAAACTCGGCGGGGTGCAGGCGCTGACCACCATCACTTCCTCATTGCCGATGGCGCGGAAGCGATGCGGACGGTGGCTTTCGAAATAATAGGCGTCCCCGGCCTTGAGGATGCGGCGCTCCGTCCCGACGGTCACCTCCAGCTTGCCCTTGACGATAACGCCCGCTTCCTCCCCCTGATGGGACAGCATGCTGCGCCCCGTGTCGGACCCCGGCGCATAGATTTCATGCAGCATCTGCAGCGATTTGCCCGTCAGATCGCGTCCCACCTGACGGTAGGCGATTTTCCCGTCCGATATTCGGGTGAGCTCCTCATGATCGTAAAAAATCTTCTGCCGCGATGAAAAATCACTGGCGAAAAATTCGGAGAGGCCGATGGGAAAGCCATCCAGCACTTTCTTGAGGGAGCCGACGGCCGGGCTGGTGCGGTTCTGCTCGATCATCGAGATGGTGCCGTTGGTGACGCCGGCCCGCTTGGCAAGCTCGCGTTGTGAGAGGCCATGCTGCTCCCGCAGGCTGCGCAGCCGCGCCCCAAGATCGAATTCCATCTGCGTCTCTCCCTTGCGTCTCTCCCTGGTGCCGTCGATTCGGCGGATTGTTTAGTATTTTAAACATAAAAATCACGCGTCACGCAAGAAAACCGCAGATTATCGGCAATTAATTTTGATCTTGTGTAAATTATCGATCCAGTTAGGCTTCCAGAAAATCGTGATTCAAGAGGTCAGACATGTCAGATACCGCCGCATCTTCGCCCAATAACCTCGATGCCTACTGGATGCCGTTCACGGCAAACCGCCAGTTCAAGGCGAACCCCCGGATGCTGGTCAGCGCCAAGGGCATGTATTATACGGATGCGAAGGGGCAGCCGGTCCTCGACGGGACGGCCGGTCTCTGGTGCTGCAACGCCGGTCATTCCGATCCGCGCATCGTTGCGGCGGTCTCAAAACAGATCGCGGAGCTGGATTACGCGCCCTCCTTCCAGATGGGCCATCCGAAGGTGTTTGAGCTGGCGGCGCGGGTGACGGGCATGTTCCCCTCCGGCCTCGATCATATCTTCTTCACCAACTCCGGATCGGAATCGGTGGATACGGCGCTCAAGATCGCGCTGGCCTATCACCGCGCGCGGGGGGAGGGGACGCGGACCCGCCTGATCGGCCGGGAGCGCGGCTATCACGGCACCGGCTTCGGCGGCATTTCCGTTGGCGGCATCGTCAGCAATCGTAAGACCTTCGGCACGATGCTGACCGGGGTCGATCATCTGCCGCATACGCATCTGCCGCAAAAGAACGCCTTCACCCGTGGTCAGCCCGAGCATGGCGCCGAGCTTGCCGATGAGCTGGAACGTCTCGTCGCGCTGCATGACGCCTCCACCATCGCCGCGGTGATTGTCGAGCCGGTCGCTGGCTCGACCGGTGTCCTCATGCCGCCGAAGGGCTATCTGGAACGCTTGCGCGCCATCTGCGACAAGCATGGCATCCTGCTGATTTTTGATGAGGTGATCACGGGCTTCGGGCGGCTTGGCTCGGCCTTCGCGACGGATTTCTTCGGCGTGAAGCCGGATCTGGTGACCCTCGCCAAGGGCCTCACCAGCGGCACCATCCCCATGGGCGGCGTCGTCTGCACCAAGGAAATCTATGACGCCTTCATGACTGGTCCGGAGAATATGATCGAGCTGTTCCATGGCTACACCTATTCCGGTCATCCGGTGGCGGCGGCGGCGGGCCTGGCCACGCTTGATTGCTACAAGGAGGACAGCCTGTTCGAACGCGCCGCTGACATCGCCCCCTATTGGGAGGAGGCGGTGCATTCCCTGAAAGGCCTGCCGCATGTGATCGACATCCGCAATCTCGGCCTGATCGGCGCGATCGAGCTGGAAGCGGCCCCCGGAAAGCCGACGGCGCGCGCCTATGAGGCCCTCGTCAAATGCTTTGAAAAGGGCCTGCTGATCCGCACGACGGGCGATATCATCGCGCTGTCGCCGCCGCTGATCGTTGAAAAGCAGCATATCGACGAGATGTTCGGCCTGCTCTCCGATGTGTTGAAAGACATCGCCTGACCTGATGTGCGGGAGGCTCTGACCGGCCCGCGGCCCCGGATTTTTATTCCGGCGCGGACGGGCCCGGCAGGCCATTCATGCGCGGAATATCGTCCGGATCCCTGTCCCATTCCGCCCGGCTGGACAGGCAGATATGTGCCGTTGGCCGCATGTCGAGGGGGGTATCAATGCTCCCCGCAGGAACGACAAGCAAGGCCCCCTTCAGGGCCATAGTCGGCAGGGCAGAGCCGCACAGGCGACAGAAACTTTTCTCATGACGGGTCTCCGGAAGGCGGTAAGTCCTGATTTTGTCCTCGCCGGACAGCCAGCTAATCGTCGCGGTCGATGAAAACAGATTGGCGGCATGCGCCGATCCGGTATCCTTCCGGCATCGGGAGCAATGGCACAGAAAGAAGCTCTGAAACTCGCCGGAAATCTGGAATGTAACGGCGCCGCACAGGCAGGAGCCGGATGTGGTCTCGGTCATGATGGCCTACTCATTCGGTGTCATGGGGGGATGCTGGTGATGAATATGACATTTTTCTGAAATAATGGGCCTCATGCCCAAATAATACTGGTAATGACTTGCATAAGCATTCTCTTCAGTTTATGAATCCCAGCTCTATGAAGCATTTTGCATTTATACAAGGATAATTTATGCGCTTGAAATTTTCCGTGCCGCTTCTGGTGGCCGCACTGACGGTGAGCGCGACGGCGACGCCCGCCCTCGCCGAGGAAGTCAATCTGTATTCCTCTCGCCAGGAAAGCCTTATTCGCCCCATCCTCGATGAGTTTGAAAAAGACACGGGCATCAAGGTCAATGTCGTTTTTGCCAAGGAAGGCACGCTTGAGCGCCTGAAGGCGGAAGGCGACAACAGTCCCGCCGATGCCGTCCTGACCGTTGATATCAGCCGTCTCGCCGCCCATAAGGCTGCGGGCGTGTTGCAGCCGATTGAATCGGATGTGCTGTCGGCGAATATTCCGGCGCATTTCCGGGATCCGGCCGGTGAATGGTTTGGTCTGTCGGCGCGCAGCCGGGTGATTTTCTATGCGAAAGACCGGGTCGATCCGGCCAATCTCTCCACCTATGAGGATCTCGCCGACCCGAAATGGAAGGGCAAGATTTGCGTCCGCTCCTCCAGCAATGCCTATAACCAGTCGCTGCTGGCCTCCATCATCGTGCATGACGGGGCGGAAGCCGCCGAAAAATGGGCCAATGGCATCAAGGACAATCTCGCCCGCAAACCGCAGGGCGGCGATCGGGACCAGCTTAAGGCAGCAGCCGCCGGGGAATGCGATATTGCCATCGCCAACACCTATTATTATGGCGGCATGCAGAATTCCAAGGACCCGGAACAGGTTGCCGTGACGGAGAAAGTTGCCCTCTTCTGGCCGAACCAGGACGGGCGCGGCGCGCATTTTAACGTCTCCGGCGCGGGCGTCACCAAATCGGCAAAGAACAAGGACGCCGCGATCAAGCTGATCGAATATCTGTCCGAAGACAAGGCGCAGGAATTCTACGCCTCCACCAACTATGAATTCCCCGTGAAGCCGGGCGTCGAGCTCGATAAGACCGTCGCCGGATGGGGCGAATTCAAGATGGACGAAGTCGGCCTCGATAAAGTCGCCGATGCGCAGGCCGAAGCCGTCAAAATCTTCGACCGGGCGGGCTGGCGCTAAGCCAACCTCCGCGACTGAAACGAAAAGGGGCCTCCGGGCCCCTTTTTTTGTGGGGTGTTGGCGGGCGCGGGGCGGGATTTTTACGGAATGGTTGACTGGCGGCGGGTAATTTGCTATAATAGCGCGCAGAAGCACTTACGGGGCAAGGCTTCGATTTCATGAAATAGTCAGATATGCCGATATGGCGGGCTTGGGTCGGAGCGATTCTGCTCCTCTTTTCCGGCAATCATCATCGACAGTTATTTTATCATTTCTCCGGTCATATAATCCGGAGCTTTATTTGGTATTTGCCATTTTTCCAGAACGACGGGGCAGGGGACGGCCCGGAATTTCCGTTCCAACTCATTTTCTTCAACAACTATGTAAAGGATAAGTCAGGCGATATTTTTCACCTATTTTGAAAGGAGAGATTGCCCGATCAATTTCAAATATTTTAGTTTATTGATATATTTTTCCTGAATATTTCCACCCTTTTCAACGTCATTATAATTTTTTTCATAAAATTATTTACATTTCATTTTGTATTTTATTCTCAAGGAATATCTATACCTCACTTCATGTAATTTTTACGATCCGCGAAACGCCTTTTGCAAGGCGGCGACGCCTTCTTTCACGCAGTCATGGGCCGCGTCGATCACCCCGCCGAGATTGACGAAGCCGTGGATCATGCCGGGGAAGTGGGTATGCGTGGCTTTGCTGCCCTCGCGGTTCATGCGCGCGGCATATTCGATGGCTTCATCCTGCAAAGGGTCGAACCCGGCCGTCTGGATAAGGGCGGGGGCGAGCCCGGCGAGGCTGTCCGCGAGCAGCGGGGAGGCGCGCCAATCCTTGTAATCGTCCGGATTTTGCAGATAGTGGCGCTGGAAATACCGCATCAGATCGCGGGTCAGGAAATAGCCTTCAGCGTATTTCTGATGCGACGGCGATGTCATTTCCATGCGGGTCGCGGGGTAGATCAGCCATTGAAAAGCAGGCTGAAAACCGCCCGCGTCGCGCGCGAGAAGGGCGACAACGGCGGACAGGTTGCCGCCCGCGCTGTCGCCGCCGACGGCGACTTTTTCGGGGTTGCCGTTATAGTCGGCGATATTGTCATGCGCCCAGTTGAAGGCGGTGATGGCATCGTCCACGGCGGCGGGAAACGGGGCCTCCGGGCCCATGCGGTAATCGACGGAGACGACGATGAACGGCCCGGAATTCGCGATCAGGCGGCACAGGCTGTCATGGGTATCGCGGCTGCCGATGACCCAGCCGCCGCCGTGGTAATAGACAAGCGTCGGCAGTGGCGCCGTCATGCCGTCCGGCTGGTAAATGCGAATAGGAATAGCGCCGTGCGGCCCCGGAATGTCGAGATCGAGGCTGTTGCCGATGGGGACATCGCGGAACGTCAGTTTCGTCGCCCGGTCCTCATAATCGGCCTTGGCGGCGTCCGGCGTCAGTTGATCGAGGGGCGGCAATCCCCGCTCCTCGGCCAGATCGAGTACATATTTCGCCTGTGGATCCAATGTCATTCCCCGTCTCCCTGTTGAAGGCCCTTGTTGCCGGGCTTTTCGTTATGGCCGGCCCGCGATGGCCCGGCGTGCGCGCCTAGGTAGTTTACGGGTCAATGCAGCCGCTTGGGAAGCAATTTTTCCATCAGCTCTTCCTGCGTCATGTCCGCATCCCAGCCATAGGTCGCGGCGATGCGATCGATGATGCGCTGGCGGAAATTTTCCTGGTCCGCGCGCGGGTGATAATGCAGGGCCTTGCGGTATTCCTCAAGGGTGATGCGAAAGGCGGTATAGTGATAGGGCGGCAGCGCAGCCCGCTCATACAGCCGTTGCAAGCCGAGATAGCCGCGCCCGGAGGTTAGGGACACCACGCGCTTTTTGGAGATGCCGGAGGCATGGCCCAGCGCGGCGGCGAAAAAGGAGTGATTGCCCATGATCAGCAGGCGCAGCATCAAGGTGGAGGTGAGGCGCCCTTCGCGGTCGAGCGCGAGGCACTTCTTTTTCTGTTCATAATCGGTCATGCGCCGATCCAGATTTTTGGCGAGCAGCTTTTCCCGCGCCGTCAGGATTTTATAAACGGAGGTGTTTTCGGACACCGGATTGCGCGTAATCAGAATCTGTCTATATTCCTCGGAAATAAAATCGAACAGCTGCGACACCACCTCGGCCGGCAGATAGGGCCGCTCGACAAGCAGCTTCTGGATCGGCTCAACATCCCCGAACCGCGCCATGAGATGCTGATAGGCCGCCTTGCCGATGATGGCCGTTTCATTTCCGAGACATATCTTAAGGGCGGAGTAACAGCCATGCTCCGCCAGCCAGCCCGTGGACAGCAACCCCAGATGCGGGCGGGCGGCAATCGCCATCTGTTTGTCATTTGTCGCCGTTTCGAGGATCCTGAACAAATCCTCATCCGACAGAACGGGGGACGAGGACACAATCGGCAGCGCGACCTCCTCCACATCCAGCGCCAGCTTCAGGGCGAGATCGTGCGAGAGAAATTCGCATTCCTGCACCGCTTCGGCAATGGCCTGGCGGACGGCGGCATCAATATCGTGGATGCAATGTTCAATGACGGCCCGGGTCAGCTCCAGATCGTCATCGGTCAGGCTCTGCGCAGCAAATTCCCGCCCGGCCGTGCGGGCGGTCTGCACCCGGGTCGGGGTCGGCATGGTTGCGAACATGGCGGCGATCCGCTCGCCATGGCATGAAGGATGAGCCTGCATGGACATTATCAGCCAGAGAAATAAGGCGAAGTCTAGAGGCGAGAGGTTAACAGAAGGTAAGCGAACCGCCGATATCGGCCCAATGACGCGGAATTCAGACGATGCCGCGCATTTCCCGGAACTGGCGCAGCGCGAAGGAATCGGTCATGCCGGAGACAAAATCCGTGATCCCGAGCAGCCAGTCATATTTATTGCGCGGGGTTGCCTTGCCATCGGGGAAAAGCGTCATCAGCACGGCGGAGCGCGGCGGGATGGGGCAGCCGCCTGTCGCGGCGATTTCCCAGTCCAGATTGGCCTCATAAAAGGCGTCGAGCAGGGTCGTCAGTATCTCCGCCCCGCTCAGTTCCGCGCGGATTCGTTCCGGATGCTGATAGATTTCCCGGCGGCAGAGGGCGTGGATTTCCGCGAAAATCTTCACCCGGCGGGAATGATCAAGCAAATCCCCCTTGAAATTCCCGGCGAGAATGGCGGCCTCGTTATCGCGGAAAATATCCGAAACCTCGCCGATCAGCCGGCCGATGCATTTCGCCCGCAGATAGGAGATTCGCTCCGTCGGGTCGGACACCTCGTGATAGCGCTTCGGCGGACTGCCGAGAATGCGGATCATGATGTCTTCCGTCTCGTCATAGGCGAGGCGGCCGAGCTTGTAGCCATCCTCGATATCGACGATGGAGTAGCAGATATCATCCGCCGCCTCGACCAGATAGGACAGCGGATGACGGCACCAGTAATCCTCCGCCCCGCGTTTGAGGAGGCCCAGCTCCGCGGCGATTTCGCGAAAGGCGTCCAGCTCCGATTGCATGACGCCGAATTTCTTAGCCCCGCTGTCGCCGGGCGCGGGCGCGCTGACGGATGAGACGCGGGGATATTTCATAAAGGTGCCGAGTGTGGCGTAAGTCAGGCGCAACCCCCCGGAATTGCGCCAGTTTTGCAGCTTCGTGAGGACGCGGAAACCTTGCGCATTGCCTTCGAACAGTTCGAAGTCGCGCATCTGCGCGGGCGTCAGGCCGTCGGCCCGGCCTTCCGCGCCTTTCCCTTTGGTAAACCAGTGGCGGATAATCTCCTCCCCGAAATGGCCGAAGGGGGGATTGCCGATGTCATGGGCGAGACAGGCGGCGGAGACGATATGCCCGAAGTCCGCGGGGCTGTATTCGCTGCCTTTCAGATGCCGGTCGATGATGACCTGCCCGGCATTGGCGCCAAGCGAACGGCCAACGGAGGCCACTTCCATGGAATGGGTGAGGCGGGTGCGCACATAGTCGCTTTCGGCGAGCGAATGCACCTGCGTCTTGTCCTGCAACCGCCGGAAGGCGGAGGAAAAGACAATACGGTCCTGATCCTTGTGAAAGGGGCTGCGCGAGGCGATCACCGGATCCTTGTGATCCTGACCGAAACGGCGCGTTGAAAGTAGTCGGGTCCAATCCATCATGGGATCAGGTTACGCTAAAACTGTTTACCATACCGTGAATATTTGGTGCCGGGTGCAAATATTCAATTGCAAACAGGGGATTGGCGCGTGAATTCTATCCCCACCCCGGATAGATTGTAATGATTTCGGCGAGCCGCGCCCGGTTTGTCTTGTCCATCGACATGATAATGCGCGACAGACTGCCGAGGCCTTCTTCGAACAGCCGGTCGGCGGTGCCGCCATCCCACAGGGCGACCAGCACCATCAGCATCCGCCGCTGCGCATGGGAGAGTTTGAGCCCGCCGGGATCCGCCATATCGGCGCGGATGGCCGCCACATCGGGGATCAGATCATAGGGCGTTTCAACCGTCTCCACCCGGCCCGGGCCGCCGTCGAAATAGCGCTCAAGCTGATTATAGCGGATGGTGTCCTGCAGCAATGCCAAAAAGCGTTGTTCCGTCACAATGCCCCCTTCTTCCGTCACTTTTTGGCAGGGTAGCGGAAACAGGAGGGCTTGCATATGCGGAAAAGATACCTAAAATGAAGGGGATATTTCCTCGGATGAGGAGATGTTCTCAGGGCAGGGTGAAAGTCCCTACCGGCGGTGATGAGCAGCAATGTTCCAGCCCGCGAGCGCCCGCATGACGCGGGGTCAGCAGATTCGGTGTGATTCCGAAGCCGACGGTCATAGTCCGGATGGAAGAGAACAGGAAGCGATTTGACGGGACGGCGTGCGCCGATCCCTGATGCGTTTCTATCTGCCTTGGGTTTTTGTCAACTGCAACACAAGGCGAGATAAATGAAGAATAATAACTCCCATCCTGACAATAACCCCCGCGACAGCCACCACAGCCAGACCCGTATCGCCATTATCCAGGCGAACTGGCATGCCGATATCGTGTCGGAGGCGAGCAAATCCTTTATGGAGGATCTGATGGGCTCGGGTTTCAGCAGGAACTGTTTCGATATCCATGACGTGCCGGGGAGCCTGGAAATTCCCCTGATGGCGCAGAAGCTGGCGCAAACGGGGCGCTATGATCTGATCATGGCGACGGGTCTGATCGTCGATGGCGGCATCTATCGTCATGATTTCGTCGCGCGGACGGTGCTGGACGCCATGATGCGGGTGCAGCTCGATACCGGCGTGCCGGTTCTCTCCGTCGTGCTGACGCCGCATCACTTCCAGGAGACGGAGGCGCACCGCACTTTCTTCCGCAATCATTTTGTTATCAAGGGGCAGGAGGCGGCCAATGCCTGCCGCCAGACCCTTGATAATATGCGGAGTTTGAAGGACCTCCGTCTCGCGTCGTAATCAGACGATGCGCGACTGCTTGTCGCCCCAGTAGCGGTCTTTCAATAGCCGCTTATAGAGCTTTCCCGTCGGATGGCGGGGAAGCTCCGGGTCGAAATCGACGGAGCGCGGGCATTTGATATGGCTGATGTTCGCGCGGCAGAAGTCGATCAGCTCCGCCTCCAGATCCTTGCCGGCGAGGGCCATGTCGATGGGCTGGATGACGGCCTTCACCTCTTCGCCGAAATCCTCATTCGGCACGCCGATGACGGCGGCGTCATAGACCTTCGGATGGGTGAGCAGCAAATCCTCGATCTCCTGCGGGTAGATATTCACCCCGCCGGAAATGATCATATAGGTCTGCCGGTCGGTGAGATAGAGGAAGCGGTCCTGATCGAGATAGCCGACATCGCCGAGCGTGCTCCAGCCCCGGTCGTTGAAGCTTTCCTTCGTGCGCGCGGGATCGTTGTGATAGGCAAATTCCCGCCCGCCCGAGAAATAGATGACGCCGATCTGGCCGAGCGGCAGCTCGTTGCCCTCTTCATCGAGAATATGCACCTGGCCGATCAGCTCCCGCCCGACGGTGCCCGGATGGGTGAGCCATTCCTCCGGCGTCACGGCGACATAGCCGTTGCCTTCGGTGCCCGCATAATATTCAAACAGGATCGGCCCCCACCAGTCCATCATCTGGCGCTTGACCTTTTCCGGGCAGGGGGCGGCGGCATGAATGGCGATCTGAAGCGAGCTCACATCATATTTGAGGCGCACCTCATCGGGCAGCTTCAGCATGCGGACAAACATCGTCGGCACAAGCTGGGAATGGGTGACGCGGTATTTCTCGACCAGGCGGAGATATTCCTCCGCATCGAAATGCTCCATGATAATGCTGGTGCCGCCGAAGCGGTGCACCCGCATGTTATAGCGCAGCGGCGCCGCATGATAGAGCGGGGCGGGGGAGAGATAGATCATCTCCTCCGATCCCTTGTAGCGGTCCCCCATGGTATTGTAGAGGCTGTCTTCCGTGCCGATGGGATTGCCGATCTCCGCGGGCTTGATCCCCTTGGGCCGCCCGGTCGTGCCGGAGGAATAGAGCATGTCCGTGCCCTCGCATTCATCGGCGATTGGCGTCTTCGGGCAGCCGCCGATGGCGTCTTCATAGGACGCATAGCCGGGGATCGTGCCGTCAATCATCAGCGCCTCTTCCACATCCGGGATCAGCTTCAGAATCTCGGCGGCCAGATCGCCCTTGAAATGGGAGGTGATGAACATCCGCGCGCCGCAGTCATTGATGATATAGGCGGCCTCCTCTGCCGTCAGGCGGGAGCTGATGGCGGTGAAATAGAGCCCGGCCCGCTGCGCCGCCCAGCAGATCTGGAAAAACTGCGGGTTATTTTCCATCATCAGGGCGATATGATCGCCGACCTTGAGGCCTTTTTTGCGGAAATACTGCGCGCCCTGGTTCGACGCCTCGTTCAGCTCCCCATAGGTGACCGTCTTGCCGCTGCCCGCCATGATGATGACGGGCTTGTCGCGCAGGGATACGGCGAAATCCCGGATATGCTTGGTCATTGCCTGTGCTTCCTTATTCTTGATGCAGACCCGTTATTCGCCGGATTGAGAGCAGAGAGCGCCCGCGGAAACAAGGGCGTCGATTTCCGCCTCCGTCAGCCCGGCCTCCGCCATGATTTCGCGGTTATGTTCCCCAAGGCGCGGCGCGTGCAGGCGCGTGCCGCCGGGAGAGGCCGAAAATCCCACGGGAATGCCGGGGAATTTCAGCTTGCCTTCCGTCGGGTGATCCATGCTCTGCCAGAAACCGGTGGCGTTCAGATGCTCATCCTCCAGCAGGTCCGCAGGCTCGTTGATCGGCACCGCCGGGATATTGGCGGCGTCAAGATCGGCAAGCCATTCGGCGGAGGTGCGGGTCTTGATAATCTCGCCGAGGGTGGCATACACCTCGTCGATATTGGCAAGCCGCGCCTCGATATTGCAAAAGCGCGGATCTTCCATCAGCTCCGGCCGACCGGCCATGTCAAAGAAGGCGCGCCACTGCTTGTCCACATAGGGCAGGACGCCGATCATGCCGTCCTTTGTCTCGTAGGGGCGGCGGTTGGGCGACATGGCGCGCGGATAGCTGACCGGCCCCATGGGCGGATCGAAATTGCCGCCATAAAGATGTTCCAGCAGATGGAAATGCACCATGGTTTCGAACATCGGCACATCCACCTCCTGCCCCTCGCCGGTGCGTTCCCGATGAAACAGCGCCATGGCGATGGCATAGACAGAGGTGAGCGCGGTCGCCTTGTCGGCCAGAACCGTCGGCATATAGGCGGGGCGGCCAAACAGCGTGGACTGGGCGGCGGCAAGGCCGCTGATGCCCTGGATCATGTCATCATAGGCGGGTTTGTTGGCATAGGGCCCCTTCTGGTTGAAGCCATAGGCGCCGCAATAGATGATATCGGGCTTGATCTTGCGGACTTCCTCATAGGAAAGACCGAGCCGGTTGACCGCCGACGGGCGCATGTTGTGCAGGAACACATCCACCGTGGACAGCAGGCGCACGAACGCGGCGTGGCCTTCCTTCGATTTAAGGTCAATGCCGAGCGCCCGCTTGTTGCGGTTGGCATTGAGATAGACCGCCGCCATTCCGGGGGAACGGCGGGGGCCAAGATCGCGCGTGGTGTCGCCTTCCGGGCCTTCGACCTTGATCACATCGGCCCCCATGTCGCCCAGAATCTGGGCGGCATAAGGTCCGAGAAGAACGGAAGTCAGATCCGCAATACGAATACCCGTAAGCGGACCATTTTTGGCTTTGCTCATCGTTAAAATATCCTGTTGGAAAGCCGGAATCAGTAGGATTTCGGAAGGTCGAGCGCCTTTTCGGCAATGAAACAAAGGATCAGTTGCGGGCTGATCGGCGCAATGCGGCAGATCATCACTTCCCGCAGCAGCCGCTCCACCGTGAATTCCTTGGCATAGCCCATGCCGCCATGGGTCATGACGGCCTGCGTGCAGGCCTTGAACCCGGCTTCGGCGCCCAGATATTTGGCCGCATTGGCATACAGCCCGGCGTCCAGCCCGGCGTCATAATTCGCCGCGCCGCGCATGGCCATCAGATAGGCCGCTTCCAGCTCCATCCAGTTTTCCGCCAGCGGATGCTGGATGCCCTGGTTCTTGCCGATGGGACGGCCAAAGACTTCCCGCTCGCGGGCGTATTTCGCGGCCCGCGCCAGAGCATTCTTGCCGATGCCGATGGCTTCCATGCCGATCAGGACCCGTTCCGGGTTGAGGCTGTGCAGCAGGTAGTAGAAGCCCTTGCCTTCCTCCCCGACGAGATCCTCATCCGGGATTTCCAGATTGTCGATGAACACTTCATTGGAATCAACGGCCTTGCGGCCCATCTTTTCGATGACGCGAATATCCATTTTGGTGCGGTCAACATTCGTGAAGAAGAGGGAGAGACCGTCCGTCGCCTTCTTGCATTTGTCTTTGGGTGTCGTCCGCGCCAGCAGCAGGATCTTGTCCGCTTCCTGTCCGGTCGTGGTCCAGATCTTGCGGCCATTGACAACATAGCCCGACGCGGTTTTCTCGGCGCGGGTTTCGATGGCGGTGGTGTTCAGACCGGCATTGGGCTCGGTCACGCCAAAGCAGGTTTTTTCCGTCCCGTTGATGAAGGAAGGGAGCCAGCGCTGCTTCTGTTCATCCGTGCCGAAGACGACAATCGGATGCGGGCCGAAAATATTGATATGAATGGCCGAGGCCGCAGACATGCCGCCCGGGGATTTGGCCACCTCATGCATCATCAGCGCCGCTTCGGTCAGGCCGAGGCCCGCGCCGCCATACTCTTCGGGCATGGTGATGCCGAGCCAGCCATCCTTCGCCATTGCCGCATGGAAATCGAACGGGAATTCTCCCGTCCGATCTCTTTCACGCCAGTAATTGTCATCGAAACGGGCACATAGAGCGGCGACATTTTCGGTGATGGCCTGCTGCTCATCCGTCAGCGTAAAATCCATTTACTTCGTCCTTGTTTTTCTTTTTCACTATTCTCAGGAAGCCGGACAGGGTCCGTCAAACTCAGTTTAGCATTGTTTGGGGCAACCAGACAATCAAAGACGGGAAAGCAATGAATAATGCAACGGTCAGCACGTCGGCAACGAAGAATGGCCCGACCCCGCGGAAGACATCGATAAGTGGAATATCCGGTCTGACGCCGTTGACCACATAGCAGTTAAGCCCGATGGGCGGCGTGATCAGGCAAATCTCCACCATTTTAACGACAATGATGCCGAACCAGATCGGATCATAGCCGAGCGCGATGACGGCCGGGTAAACCACCGGTAGCGTCAACAGCAACATGCCGATCGCATCCATGAACATGCCGAGAATCGCATAACCGCAAAGGATGAAAATGATGATGACGGTCGGCGGGAAGGGCAGGCCGAGGATCCAGTCGGCGAAGGCTTCCGGCAGGCCGGAAAATCCGAGGAAGCGCACGAAAACCAGCACCCCCCAGATGATCGAAAAGATCATGACGGTGAGTTTTGCCGTCTCGAACAGCGCGTCTTTCAGCTCCTTGGTGCGCATGCCATGGAAGAAGGCCAGGATCAGCACGACAAAGGCGCCGAGAGCGCCCGCCTCCGTCGGCGTCGCCCAGCCGCCGTAAATCGCGCTGAAAATGATGGCGATAACGGCGATGATCGGAAAGGTGCCGGGCAGGGAACGCATTTTCTGCGAAAAGGTGTAGCCCTTGACCGGCGGG
>CAXASQ010000002.1:0-510083 GCA_963971675.1 uncultured Alphaproteobacteria bacterium
AGTCCGCTGCGGAAGAGGCCGTTGCGGCACTCGCCGCCGTGGAAAGCGACGTAGGTCGCACCACCGACCCCGTACGTATGTATATGCGTGAAATGGGAACGGTTGAGCTTTTGACCCGTGAAGGCGAAATCGAAATCGCCAAGCGGATCGAAGAAGGCACGCGGGAAGTGATGTCCGCACTGGCTTATTTGCCGGGTGCAGTTGCCTCTATTCTCGAAGCCTACGACGCTACCCAGGATGAAGAAGCACCTGGGCGCCTATCTGACCTGTTCTCTGGCTTTATCGACCCCGACGAAGGTATTCCGGGTGTTGCTGAAGCGGAAGTGCCGGAGCCTGTCGTTGAGACTGAGCTGAGCGATGATGACGATATCGACAGCGACGATGACGACGAAGAGGACGACACTACCGCCAGTGAAGGTGGCCCGGACCCCGAAGAGGCGAAGGCACGTTTTGAGCAGATTCGTGAGCAAAATGCTGCCGTTGAAGCAGTGCTGGCCAAGCATGGTCGGGGTAGCGCTGAGCTCAAGGCTGAACAAGCCCGCCTAGCGGAGCTGTTCTCGCCGATTAAGCTGGTGCCTAAACACTTTGAGCGTTTGGTCGGTCAGATACGTATCAGCGTTGAACAGGTGCGTGCCCAAGAAAAAGCGGTCATGCAGCTGTGCGTCAAGAAAGCCAAGGTGCCGCGCAAGACGTTCATCAAGTCGTTCCCGGGCCACGAGTCGGATCCGACGTGGCTGGACGCCTTCCAAGAAGCGCATCCCAAGTACGCTGACCGCCTAGAGCCGCTGCGTGCCGATATCGCCCGCGCTCAGCGTAAGATTGCCTTCGAAGAGGACATGGTGCAGCTCTCGGTTGCCGACCTCAAAGAGGTGAATCGCAAGCTGTCGATTGGTGAAGCGAAAGCTCGTCGCGCCAAGAAAGAGATGGTTGAGGCGAACTTGCGCTTGGTAATCTCGATTGCCAAGAAGTACACCAACCGTGGCCTGCAGTTCCTGGACCTGATCCAGGAAGGCAACATCGGCCTGATGAAGGCGGTGGACAAGTTCGAATACCGCCGCGGCTATAAATTCTCGACCTACGCCACCTGGTGGATCCGGCAGGCGATCACGCGCTCCATCGCGGATCAGGCCCGCACCATCCGTATTCCGGTGCATATGATTGAAACGATCAACAAGCTGGTGCGTACCTCGCGCCAGATGCTCCATGAAATCGGCCGCGAGCCGACGCCGGAGGAGCTGGCCGTGAAGCTCGGCATGCCGCTTGAAAAAGTCCGCAAGGTGATGAAGATCGCGAAGGAGCCGATCAGCCTCGAAACCCCGATCGGGGATGAGGAAGACAGCCACCTTGGCGATTTCATCCAGGATGAAAACGCGGTGCAGCCGCTCGATGCGGCGATCCAGTCCAACCTGCGCGAGACGACGACGCGGGTGCTCGCTTCCCTCACACCGCGGGAGGAGCGGGTGCTGCGCATGCGCTTCGGCATCGGCATGAATACCGATCACACGCTGGAAGAGGTCGGGCAGCAGTTCTCGGTCACACGCGAGCGTATCCGCCAGATCGAAGCGAAGGCCCTGCGCAAGCTGAAGCATCCGAGCCGGTCACGCAAGCTGCGCAGCTTCCTCGATACCTGATGAGATGCCGGGGCGGGAGGCAAAATTGGCGCAAGTTGCATTTCGCCAATTGCGTCCCGCGCCCGATCAGGCTAAATAGGCACAGTCATCTGCCATATACGTCCTCTCAGGAGGATGAGGTGAACAAGGGCCTGTAGCTCAGCTGGTTAGAGCCGTCCGCTCATAACGGACTGGTCGTAGGTTCAAGTCCTACCGGGCCCACCATTCCCCTTTCGCCATTCTCCAATTTGCAGTCTCCGCCGCCGCCGGGCACAGGCCGCGGCGCGCCCGGATCTCGGCCAGCTTCGCCCCAGACCCCTCCAGAGCCGGGGGCTTCGGGGGTTCCGGCGATGACGGAGATGCCTCAATCAGAGCAAATAATCCGCAATTCGACATGCGTCTCGGCCGTCCTGTTTCTGGGGTCAGATTATGAAACACCGATAAATGGCAATGCCAAATTTCTCCTAAAGTTAGTGATGATTAGAGCTGATATGACGAAATATTGTTGCATAAATATGATAATGTTTTAAATAATGAAATAATATATAAAATAATGTCAATTATTTGGAGGTTTCTATGTCGGCGAGCGAAGGGGAGGGGCCGCTGAAAGGGCTGCGTGTACTGGATATCGCAACGATTATTGCGGGTCCGATGGCGGCAACGATGATGGCGGATTTTGGCGCGGAAGTGATCAAGCTTGAACTTCCGGGGGTGGGCGATGGCCTGCGGGGCTTTCCGCCGTTTCGCGAGGGTAAATCGCTCTGGTGGAAAGTGACCAACCGGGGAAAATATTTCGGCACGCTGGATCTGCGAAAGGAGGCCGGGAAAGAGCTCTTCCTGCGCATGGTCGCGAAAAGCGATGTCGTGGTCGAGAATTTCCGCCCCGGAACACTGGAACGTTGGGGGCTCGATGTTGAAACCCTTTGGGCCGCGAACCCGCGACTGGTGATTTTACGGCTGAGCGGTTTCGGGCAGGATGGTCCCTACAAGGAGATGTCGGGCCTTGCCCGTATCTTTGAAGCCATGGGCGGCCTGACGGAGATTTCGGGCAGCGAGGATGGCCCGCCGATGCATACCGGCTATCCGATCGGGGATCCGATTGGCGGCCTGTTCGGCGCTTTCGCCATCATGGCGGCGCTCTGGCGCGTGGCGCAAAGCGACCGGGAGAAGGGGGAGGAAATCGATCTTGCCCTGACGGAGGCGCTGTTCCGTATCATTGAAGTTCTGGCAATCGAATATGACCAGCTTGGCGAGGTGCGGCAAAGAAGCGGCAACCGCAATCTCTATTCCGCGCCCTCTGATGTTTATCTTACTGCTGACAAGCGCTATGTTACGGTTGCGGGCAGCACGGCGCGTACTTTTTCCAACAATGCAAGAGCGATTGACAGGGCAGATTTGATTGATGATCCTCGATTTGCCGATAACGCCTCGCGGGTTACGAATGCCGTCGAGCTGGACCGGATATTCGGAAGCTGGATTGCGTCTCATACTCAGGAAGAAGCCGTTAATGCTTTTCGGGCCACCCATGGTACACTGGCGCCGATTTATTCGGTTGACCAGATATTCACGGACCCGCAATTTGTCGCCCGCCAGGCGATTACTGCGGTAGAGGATGAGGATTTTGGTAGTGTTCGGATGCAGGGCCTTGTCCCGCGCTTTAAACGCCATCCAGGGAAAATCCGCTGGGCAGCCAAGGGTATTGCGGCGGATAATGATCACGTTTTTAAGGAAATTATTGGTCTCGATGATTGGGAAATCGAAGAGTTCAAGGTGAAAGGCGTCATATGAGTAAAGCAGGGCGGAAGTCCAAAGACAAAGCCGTTGATGAATTGTCCGCAGAGTTGGCCGGGGCGATCGATGCCTCGCTGTCATCGACGCTTATTCGCGGGATCGAGATCCTGCAGTGTTTTTCATCGAGCGACAGGGCGCTCTCTAACGCTGAAATTGCCCGTCGTGTTGGACTGAAGCGACCGTCCGTTTCGCGATTATGCAAGACGCTGGCGCATCTTGGATATTTGCGTAAACATCCCAAGGGCGGGTTCCGCTTGACGCCGAGGCTGCTATCGCTGATCTACCCGGTTCTGTCGGCAATGCCCTGGCGCTACGAGGTGCAGGGCCCCCTGCGTGATCTTGCCGAGCTGTGTTCGGGCAATGCGTCACTCGGCGTGATGTCCGGTGATTCCTTTGTTCATGTCCAGACAGCCGGCATCCCCCCCGGATGGCCGCATATCCCGGATATCGGACAGACAGGCCCGCTGCATCGCTCCGCGCTCGGCTGGTCACTTTTGTCGATGCTGCATGGCCTGGAATTCACAGATAAGTTGGATGAATTGCAGACCCTTCACGGAGAGGAATATGCCCGCTTCGAGGGGGCGATCAATACCGCTGTCGAACAATGCCGAAAAGAAGGGTTTTGCGTTTCCTACGGGGATTGGCGGCCGAATCTGGTGGCGGCCAGTGCCCCGCTCGGTACGACGGAAGAGGGGCATTATGTTGCCATTGCCTGTGCCTTGCCGCGCTATCGCGTCGTTCCCGGCTATTTCGAGACCGATCTCGGGCCGCGCCTTGCCGAGGCGGCCGAGTCGATCCGCCTGTCCGGCACTTTTCATATGCCGGTGACCGCGGACTGACGGCTCTCCGGCAGTTCCACTTTCCATTTGAAGGACTTCTTCTCTGCCCGGATACAGGCGGTATGCTCCCCCTTGATTCAAGGGGATGGATGGGAAACGATTATAGATATCGATAGCCAATTTTTCAAATCGTTCAATTATATGAAATTATATATATAAAAAATTATAAATTATGAAATTTTAGTTGAATATATGCGTAATTTGTGCAAATCATATTTTAATAATGCACTTGATACAGCACATGCAGTCGCATGAAGCTGATTGCACCTAGGGAGGAAAATATGCGGAAAATATTATTCGCTGTGGCGATGTGCGCTATTGCACCCACCGTTCAGGCAGCAGATTTCGAATTGCCGGACCAGATCACCTGGACGGCTTATGGGACCGGGTCCGCTGGCTATAACCAGGCGGTCGCCATTGGGGCGGCATTGCAGGAAAAGTCAAATGTCAATCTGCGGATATTGCCGGCTGGTAATGATATTGCCCGTATGGAGCCGCTGCGTCAGGACAAGGTGCAGTTCTCGCTCAACGGGATTGGCGTCTATCTTGCGCAGGAAGGTGTCCTCGCCTTTGGCGGCGAGAACTGGGGTCCGCAAAAGATCCGCGTGCTGGCGACAAACTCCGGCGGCGGCATCGCAATGTCGATCGGCGTTGCGCGGGACGCCTGCGCGGACGCGGGCAAACCGGACTGTGAAGGCTTCACTTACGCCGATGTGAAAGGGTTGCGCGTCGCCTACATCAAGGGGGCGCCTGCGCTCAATACGAACACGACTTCCTGGCTTGCCTATGGCGGGCTTACTTGGGATGATGTCGAGAAAATTGAATTTGGCGGATTTGGCGCCGCCTGGAAGGGCATGGTCGAAGGAACCGTTGACGTGGCTTTTTCGGCGACGAATGCGGGCGTTGTCTATGAAGCCGCGTCCAGCCCCCGGGGCCTTTTCTGGCCGCCGTTTGATCCGAAAGATGATGCGGCATTCAAGCGTCTGACAACCGTCGCGCCCTATTACATCAAGGTGCGCGCGACCGTTGGGGCGACAATTGACGATACCGGCGGACGAGATATGGCGGCATTTCCCTATCCCATCCTCATTGGTTATGACACGACCGACGAGGATATCTCCTACAATATGACGAAAGCGATATTCCAGCTTTTGCCGGAATATACCGGCAAGGCGCCCGGCATTGGGGGCTGGGCGATGGAATTCCAGCAGTTCGATTGGGTCATTCCATATTCGCAAGGCGCGATCCGCTATTATAAGGAGGCTGGCGTGTGGACCGATGCGGCGCAGGCTCATAACGACAAGCTGATCGCCCGGCAGAATGCGCTGGCCGCCGCCTGGGAAGAGTTAAAGGCTGAAGCACCGGACAACTGGAATGAGGCGTGGCCGAAAAAGCGGCGTGAAGCCTTGGCGGCTGGTGGGTTTCAGGTCGCCTTCTGAAAAAATTTCGCGGCGGGCGGGCTCCGGCGCGCCGCCTGAGGATCAAGGATGTAAAAAGCCCTTCCCCTATGTGGCGGATATAGCGGTATGATTGACAGTGACGAATTTGCCGGGCGCAAAAACAAAGCAATTGAAGCCGAACTGGCCGCTGAGACGGTGGCCTTTTCCGGCGCCGCCCGCTGGCTGATTGCGATCGCGACGATCGGGGCTATTGTTGTTGCGATCAATCAGCTATTCAACTTTCGCATAGGTGGATATGCCATGCTGGAAGGGATGTATCTCTACGTCCTTGCCGGTACGTTTCTCGCGATCAGCTTTTTGTGTTTCCGGATCAAAGGCGGCGTGTCGTCGCAAATTCCGTGGTATGACTGGGCGCTTGCTCTCCTGGCGTTCGGTATCGCGGGCTACTTCGCGTTCACGAGGAGCGAAAGCCTCGATAATGGCTGGGAATATGCCGCGCCGCAGACAGCGATCTGGTTCTCGATTGCCTTGTACATTCTTATCCTGGAGGCGACACGGCGAACGGGCGGACTGGTTCTTTTCCTGGTGGTTTTTCTGTTTTCGCTGTATCCCACATTCGCCGGAGATATGCCGGATCCGTTGAATGGTTTCACACAGCCTTTTGTTGATGTTATCCCGTTCTTTATGATTTCGGCCGAGGCATCTTTCGGCATTCCGATGCAGGCCTTCGGTAATCTTGTTATTGGATTCATCTTATTCGGGGCAGTGCTGCAATATACCGGCGGCGGACGCTTCTTTAACGATCTCGCCATGGCCCTGGTCGGGCAGTATCGGGGCGGTGCGGGCAAGGTATCGATTTTTGCCTCCGGTTTTATGGGGTCGATGTCGGGCTCCGTGATCTCGAATGTCCTGACCACGGGCGTGGTTTCCATACCCGCGATGAAGAATAGCGGATTTTCGGCGCGGTTTGCGGCCGCGACGGAGGCATGCGCGTCGACCGGCGGTGTCCTGATGCCACCGATTATGGGCGCAACAGCGTTCGTAATGGCGTCATGGCTTGGATTGCCCTATGTGGAGATTATGATTGCCGCCGCGATCCCGTCGGCACTTTACTATTTCGGGCTTTTTGTCCAAATCGATGCCTATTCGGGCCGACGTGGACTGAAAGGGCTGGCGAAAGCCGAGTTGCCACAGGTTAGGGCCGTTTTGGGCCACGGCTGGGTTTACATTTTCGTTTTTGCCTTGCTGATTACTCTTATGGTGGCCTTCAGGTGGGAAACAACGGCGCCTTTTTATGCGGTTGTGCTGCTGCTTATTGTCAACCAACTCAAGAAAGGCACGAGCTTCACCGTTTCCAGCTTCGTTGACATGATCGTCTCTGTCGGGCGGACACTTGCGGAGATCGTGGCAATCCTGCTCGGCATTGGTATGATTGTGGGGGCGTTTCAGGCGACGGGACTGACTGGGCCGCTGGCGAATGAGCTGGTGTATATGGCAGGCAATTCGACAGCCATGCTGCTTGTTATGGGCGCCGTCACTTCGTTTATTTTCGGCATGGGAATGACGGTGACGGCCTGTTATATATTCCTTGCTGTCATCCTTGCCCCGGCCCTCGTGCAGGCGGGTCTTAATGAGCTTGGCGTTCATCTTTTCATTCTCTACTGGGGGATGGTCAGCTTCATTACGCCGCCGGTCGCGCTCGGGGCTTTTGCGGCCGCGACGCTTGCGGGCGCAAGTCCCATGGGCTCAGCCTGGCAGGCAACGCGACTGGGCGCAGTGATCTACATTATTCCGTTCTTCTTTGTGCTTAACCCCGCTCTGATCGGGCAGGGACCATTGCCCGGGGTCCTGCTGTCCGTGGTTTGCGCGTTTGTCGGCATCTGGTTCATAGCCGCGGCCATGCAGGGATATCTCGCCTTCATCGGAACCATCGGGGCAGGCGCCCTTTCGCTGGTCATGCGGGGTGCTTTGATGGCATCCGGCCTTTTGCTCGCCGCGCCATTTGGCGGACTGTTGGCGCTAAACCAGATTGAAATGTCACTCGTCGGTCTTCTGCTGGCGCTCATTCCTGCGGCCTATGCGTGGCGGTTCAACCGCCGGATCAAGGAAGGATCAATCGTACTTTAGCGGTTTTGCGCTCAAATATGAGCGCTTCGAGGGGACGGATCGAAAGGGAGGCCCTGCCGCAGGAAGCTGGCGGCAGGAACGGCTGGTTCTGGCCGCCGTAGATAAATTTTTCAACGCAGAGGAGGACATCATCATGAGATTAGCGTTTTATTTCGCAATATGTGCCGTGACATTTCTGGCGACGGGCGCTGTCGCAAAAGAACTGTCCCGTGCCGAGCCAGAAGCGGTTGGATTATCTGCCGAACACCTAAGCCAGATTGACTCTGTTTTTGAGGAAAAAATTGGTGCGGGCGAGTTTCCTGGCGCCGTCTTTATGGTGGCCCGTCATGGTAAAATTGTGCATTCGTCGGCGCTTGGTGCCCGTACCGAAGGGGGCGAAGCGATGACGGAAGATACAATTTTTCGTATCTATTCAATGACCAAGCCGATCACTTCTGTGGTTGCGCTGTCACTCATTGAAGAAGGCAAGCTGGATCTTGGTGCCCCGCTTCATCAATATCTGCCGGAATTCAAGGAGATGAAGGTTGCAACCGGAAGATCCGCCGACGGTACGATCGAAAGCGAACCGGTGGCGCGGCCGATCAGGGTGATAGATCTCATGCGCCATACGGCGGGTCTGACATACGGATTTTTCGGAACCGGTGTGGCGCGCGAGGCTCTCAAGGAAAAGAACCCCGGAAACGGTCAGTATAGCAACCGCGAACTTGCCGAGATCATCGGGACTCTCCCCCTTGAATATCACCCCGGGACGACATGGGAATACAGCCGGGCCACGGATATTTTAGGGGCCGTTATCGAGGTCGTTGACGGCAGGCCGCTCAGCGAGGCTATGAAAGCGCGGGTATTTGATCCGCTTGATATGAAGAATACCGGCTTCTATGTCGAGGATGCGGCAAATTATCCGCGTATCGCCGAGCCAAATGCCGATGATCGCATGATCGGAAATATCGCTGTATTCGATCCGCGAAAATCACGTGTATTCGAGACGGGCGGCGGCGGTCTGGTCTCGACCAGCCGGGATTATGCGCGGTTCATGCAAATGTTGCTGAACCGCGGTGAGCTTGACGGGGTCCGGATACTGTCGCCATTTACCGTTGATTATATGCTGACGGATCAGCTTGGTTCCATCGGACCAGGGAAATACTATCTACCCGGCCAGGGATATGGTTTCGGTCTGGGGGTTGCCGTCCGCAAGGAGGTGGGCGCTTCGCCCTTGATGGGAAGTGTCGGTGACTTTTTCTGGGGCGGTGCCGCCGGTACCTATATGGCCGGCGATCCCCAGGAGGACATGTTCCTGATCTACATGGTCCAGTCGCCGAAAAATGGCACGAAACTGCGGGCGACAATTCGCAATATGACCTATGGCGCGATTACAGAATTGAACAGGAAGTCCGCGCCCTGATCATCAGTTTGTCATGAGTGACAGCCTGATTTTGCTGTGGGCAGAAGGGCGAAGTGGGTGCATTACTTGAATAACGAAAGATAAAGTCGCAAAATCCACCATAAATAACGTACCAAATGCCACCCTTTAACAGGGGTGGCATTTTTTATGGCTAGTGACTATACCGGACCCACATATTGAATAATCCAGTGGATGAGGTTCAACAGGGAAGAGATGATCGCAAGCATGATATTATCTTCAACAGATGTCCCTTGAAGCGGAAGAAATTTTTCTGAGAAAAATATTTAATTACCCGCTGTTCAATTTTTTTATGCTAGACATAAATCCGCCATAGGAACCGTTGGTGCTATTTGTACCTTCTGGCAAGACCGCTCAATTTATAGAAAAGATGGGAAATGCCTCTTGAGTAGCCGTGCGGACAGGAATGTATTCGACAAGCGTCGCGACCACGATATCAAGCGAGAAGCCGTGTTGCATATAGCCGCGGAAATGTTCAACAAAAGAGGCTATGCGGCGACGTCCCTCGACGAAATTGCAAAGCATTTTGGTATTTCGAAAACGGCCCTTTATTATTATGTGAAGAGCAAGCCGGTGCTGCTCCAGATGTGTTACGAGCTGACATTGAACCTCTGTGAAGAAATCATGAGCGAGGTGCTGGAGAGTAATGCGACCGGTATTGAGAAGATCGAGGCCTATTTTCGCGGCGTCATAGGCGGAATTCTGAAAACGGGGCCCGTCGCAATTGTCCACGAATTTGCCACCCTGCCGGAAGCGGCATTTGACAGCATTCATAAACGCGCCCGCGGCCTGGATAGCAATCTCGCCAGTATCATAGAGGAGGGGATTGCGGACGGCTCAATCGCTGAAGTCCCGCCCAAACTGACCGAGCTTATCCTGATGGGCGCCAATAACTGGATACAGCGCTGGTATAATCCGGACGGCGAGAAAACCACGCAAGAGGTTGCCGACTGCTTTGTATATCTCTTCATAAATGGCCTGAAGGCACGCTCGAAAGGCGATAATTAGAGAGCTACCTGCCTGAAGTGCAGAATCCAGCTCTACGGATGCTTGTCGAATAGCGTCTAGACAATGACTGAGCCTGCTCAATTTCAGTTTTAGCAAAGATCAGGGTCGCCCGTTTAATCGCGGCGTAATCCTCTGCTTGCGCTAAATATGCCCTGCTACCTTGGGGGTGAGAGAACTATATATTGACAACCATATTTCCCATCAGTATTTTTATTTACTGAAGAGTAAGATGCGGTGAAATTGTAAAACAACAAGACATCTTAACGGGCTGGTTATGACAGGGAGCCAGGCAAACTGAATGGATACCGGCTTGAAGCAATCGTCCAAATCTGCCCAAACAGGCAATGAGCCCCTGCTGCAAAGCCCGCGCGGCGGGGAGGCAGATTCGTTGCTTCAGCAATGGCAAAACCAGTTATCCTTCAAACAACATCCACTGGAATATATTATTCTCGGGATATCGCTTCTGGTCATTATTGTCTTCGCGGTGATGATTGACGGATTTTTCACCTGGGGAAATCTTTCCATTATCGCGCGAAACGCGACCGCGCTCACCATTCTCGGGTGCGGCATGGCGGTTGTTATTATTTCGCGCGGGCTGGATCTGTCGCAAATTTCGGTCATGGTCGCCGTCTCGGCCGTGTTTGGATTGCTGTTGAGCACCGGCACCGATTACATGATTGCCCTTCTCGCGGCGTTTTTACTTGCCATTGTCCTCGGTGCCCTGAACGGCTGGTTGATTGCCTATATCGAAATCCCGGCCCTGATGAGCACGCTTGCAACCGCCATGCTGATTGCGGGCTTCTGCCGCTGGGGTTTTTTGCAAGGAGAGTTCCTTGTTCTGATACCGAAAGAATTGCCGGAGGTTATTTTTCTCTCCACCGGGAAAATATCCGTCTTTCCCGTATCCGTCATTATTGGCATCGTTGTCCTGATCGCAACGTATGTGCTGTTGAGCCAGACGGTTTTGGGACGAATGGTATATGCCATGGGCGATAATTATATCTCGGCCCGGCTGACCGGCCTGTCTGTCCGGACGGCGACCGTTTTCATTTATATATTTTCTGCGATAACCGCCTGTATTGCAGGCATTATTGTCTCCAGCGGTAGCGGCACCGTTGATTTTCGCATCGTGACGAACGGGACGCTGCTGTTTGAAGTCATCATGGTGGTCGTCCTTGGCGGTATCCGCCTGCGGGGCGGCCGAGGCGGCGTTTTCAATCTGCTGATCGGCGTCATACTGATCAGCGTCCTGCATAACGGCATGACGCTTTTGAACTTGTCGGGCCAGGTCCAGAATCTGGTCAAGGGGCTGATACTGATCTCGGCTATTGTCATCGACAATTACATCAACCCCCGAGATGCCGAGACCGATACCCAGGGAGATCTTTAAGACAGAACCGGTTCATAACCATAATAGGGAGAATGAGTATGCTAAAATCTGTGAAGCGAAATATTTGCTTAGGCGTTGCGACACTGCTGACGGCCGGATTGATGTCCGCCGCGTCAATCGCCAGCGCCGCCTCCGTCTATGAGGGAAAGAAAGTCATCTTCATTCCGATTGCAATGGGGATCACATTGACGGAAGGCTGGTCAAATGGGATGGAAGAGCAGGCCAAGCTGAATGGCTTTGACTATGAAGTCCGGGATGCCGCCTTCAATATGAAAGCGATGTCTGAAATCTTTGCGAAGGCCATCAACGACAAACCGGATATCATCGTTGCCCATAACCCGACAGTTCAGCTTCTTGCTCGCCTTATTCGTCAGGCTGAGTCAAACGGGATCAAGGTTTTGCAGATCAACCTGCAATCGAACCAGAAATCAACCGCCTTCGTCGGGGCGAACTGGTCCCGTATCGGCAAGGAGGTCGCCGAGGATATCGTCGCCGCATGCGGTGAAGGCAGTGGAAAGTCGGGCAAGGTTGCGATTATCCCGGGGCAGCTTACGGCCGCGGACAGCGTGATGATGAACGAGGCGACAATGGCCGTATTCGAGAAGCATCCTGAAATTGAAGTTGTGTCCAATCAGGCATCCGACTGGGAGCCGGAAAAGGCCCGCCAGATTACCGCGACCGTCTTGCAGCAGAACCCCGATCTCTGCGCCGTTTTCGGACATTGGGGAATTCACACAATCGGCGCCGGTAATGCCGTCAAGGATGCGGGCAAGGCCGATGATGTGCTGGTCTATGCGACGGGCGGCGGCAATCGCGTGATCTGCAACAATATCGAGGCCGGGGTTATTGACCGCTACTGGAGCTATAACGCCGATGGCCAGGGCCGCGATGCCGGCACCATGCTGCGCCTGATGATGCAGGGGGCCGTGCCGCCGGAAGGCGAAATGCTGGAAGTTGAATCCCCCCTGATCGTTATCAAGAAGGAAAGCTATCAGCCGCAGCAATGCTGGGATCTGCCCGCGAAATAACGAAAACAAAAAGTTTCCCGTTTGATGGGAGCAATAAAGCCAGGCACATTTTCCAGTGCCTGGCGATTGGGGCGTGAGGAAGGATCAGATGAGTTCCGTCAAAGACAGCAAATTCCTGAGTAGCCTGGATAAAGTCCCGAAACAATGGAGTGTTTTCTCCTATCGGCGGATCACGTCAGATTTGCTGAACCGCAACTGGATTGAAGGGGCGATCCCCTTCATCACGTTTTTCGTACTCACTACCGTTATATTGATGACGACAGACGGGTATTTCGCCCCGTCCAACCTCACCACCCTCGCGCAATATTCGTCAGATGCGGCCATCGTGACAATTGCCATGCTGCTCGTCGTTGCCATTGGCGGGATAGACCTGTCTGTTGGCTCGTCATTTGCGTTATCGGCATTTGTCGCTCTTTACCTGTTCCATATCGCGGGGCTGCCGGTGTATCTGGTTTTTCCGCTGACCCTTGCCTGCGGCGCGCTGGTTGGTTTGGTCAATGGATTTCTCACCGGCGTTCTTGGTTGTGGCGCCTTGCTTGCGACACTCGGCACCATGATTACCGTGCGCGGAATTTTCGTCATTGCGTCACAGGAATATCTTGTTGAAATCTCCAGCAGCGCCCGTTTCGACGAGACATGGGAATATATCGGCTATGAGAGTTTCATGGGCGTGCCGGTAAGCTTTCTGGTTCTGGCTGTTGTCGCTATCGCCGTGTTTTTAATGTTCAAATACACCCGCTTCGGCTGGCATATCCTGGCCGTTGGCGGCAACCGGAAGGCGGCGCGGCATGCGGGTATCCCGTTAAAGCGCGTTATCCTTTTGTCCTATGTGCTGGGGGGGACACTTGTCGGGCTTGCCGCCTTTCTGTTTGCCGCTCGCCAGAACAGCGCCGGTTCCGATACCGGTGTCGGACTGGAATTCTTTGTCCTGACGGGTCTGATTCTGGGTCTGGGAGGATTTACGCCAGGCCGGGGCAGCGTCTTCAGTACGCTGCTTGGTTTCGCCACCATATTCATTTTGGGGAATGTGTTGATAAACGCCGGTTTCCGGGGCGATTTTATAAATGGCGTCATGGGGTTGATCCTGATCACCGTGCTTGCGATTGACATGAAGTATCGAAAAGAGCGGCATCGCATTCTGGCGCGCGCCTATCTCGATCCCAGGCCCATGAAGATGGATCCTGTCCTTGATATGGGAGAAATGGCGCCGGAGTTCGGCTCTGCAAAGCTGGATGGCGCAACCCTTCTGGGCGTCGGGGAAGTTGATGGTCCGGAAGATGTGATCCTCGATCGGGCGGGCAACCTTTACTGCGGTACGCGGGATGGCCGGATCATGAAGCTTTTCGCGCCGGATCACACCCGTGTTGAGACTTATGTCAAAACCGGCGGACGCCCGCTCGGCCTCGCATTTGATGCAGAGGAACGTCTTGTCGTTTGCGTGGCAGGCATGGGGCTGTACCGGATTGACGGACCGGGCCAGATAGAACGCCTGACAAGCCAGACAAAACGGAGCTGGACCTCCATTGAGGACGACCGGCAGATCCGCATGGCAGATGATCTCGACATTGCGCCGGACGGGCGGATTTATTTCACCGATGCCACCAAGCGCTATGAAATGGAAACATGGGGCCTTGATCTGCTGGAAGGGCGCGGCAATGGCCGTCTCCTCTGCTATAACCCCGCTGACGGAACCACAAAAACAATTTGTGACAATATGGTGTTCCCCAACGGGGTGTGCGTGACCCATGACGGGAAGCATTTGCTGGTGGCCAGCACATGGACCTGCGCCATCCTGATATTTGATCTGGCGCGGATGCAGGACGGACCCCGATATTTCCTGCGCGGCCTGCCGGGATATCCGGACAATATCAACCGGGCGTCAGACGGTGGGTACTGGATCGCTCTTGCCGGTATGCGCTCGCCAGTCGTTGATCTCGCCATGGAAGATCCCGGCTTTCGGATGCGCATGGCGAAACGCGTTCCGCCGACCAATTGGCTGTTCGGCAATCTCAACATTGGCGGCGTGCTGAAATCGGACAGAAACGGCACCATTGTCGATGCCTATTGGGATAAACCGGATGGCCCCCTTTATATGATCACCTCCATGCGGGAGCATCATGGCTCCTTGTTCCTCGGTGGGGTAACCAATAACAAGATCGGACGAATTGACCTCGATGAGGCCGACAAGAGCTGGAATGGTCCTGACAGCTATTGGCCGAGGGAGGCATAATCATGTTCGGACTGAACAGGAAACAACCGGCCCGGATTTCTCTCCTCGATGGTCCGCTGTGCCCGAATGATATGCTGGAACAGGCGGCAGCCCTGCCAATTGACGCGCCGGATGACATCTGCGTGGCGCCGGATGGCTCGCTCCTTGTCAGCAGCGACAAAAGGGTTCTTCGTCTCAAGGACTGGGGGAGGGACTCGTTATCGACGGTGGCCCGATTTGACCATGAGTTAACCGCCCTGGCCTGCCGCGCAGATGGCGTGATTGCCGTCGGTCTTAACGGCGGCGGTATCAGGCTGATCACGCAGGAAGGGGACGCCGCGTCCGGCTGGGAAGGTCAGGAGAATGGCGTTCAGGAGGCGACGGCCTGTACCTTCGCCAGTGATGGGACATTGCTGGTGGCTGATGCTGGTGGCATTGACGATCAAGCCTCCCGCCTTCATGACCTTTACAGCGAAACCGGTAACGGTCATCTCATCCGGATGTCGGAGACGGGCGACAGAAGTGTGATCGCCAGCGGATTGCGGCTACCTTATGGCGTCATTGAAACCGCGGCAAAAGAGATGCTGGTTTGCGAAAGCTGGTCTGCCCGCATCAGCCAGTTGTCATCCGATGCGCCCCCCAAAGCGGTTCTGCAGGATGCGCCGGGATATCCCGCCCGCATCCACGCATTGTCCGGTGGCGGCTATATCCTGTCACTGTTCGCGCGGCGGGATCCGCTGATTGAATTTGTGTTGAGCGAACCGGCCTTCATGAACCGCATGAAAGCGGAGATTGATCCCGCGCACTGGATCGCGCCCCGTTTTGCCGCCCGCGCGGACTATAGAGTGCCGATCCAGATGGGCGCGGCGCGCCTGTTCGGGGATATCAAGCCATGGGCGCCGTCGTTTTCCTACGGTCTGGTGGTTATCCTCGACAAAAACTTCCTGCCTCTTGCAAGCGCGCAATCACGCGCGAATGGCACGCGCCACGGCATTACCGCCGCACTGGAATGGCGCGGGGAGCTGATTGCCGTTAGCAAGGGCAGCAATGAATTGCTGAAAGTCACTGCAATGGACCAACTGATATGACGGCCTCTTCCTTTCTCAGCCTGCAAAGCGCCACCAAAACCTATGGCGGCTTTCCAGCCATTGATACGGTTGATTTCGATCTCCGCCCCAATGAAATTCACGCATTGGTCGGCGAAAATGGCGCAGGAAAATCCACCCTGTGTAAAGTCATTGCCGGTGTTGTCGCGATGGACAGCGGAACCTTCACTTTCAAAGACGAGCCCTTTGAGCTGAAATCCCCGCGTGACGCCTTTGACAAAGGCATTTCCATGGTATTTCAGGAAACAAGCCTTGTTCCCCAGCTGACCGTCGCGCAGAATATGGTGCTTGGACGCGAACGAGTGCTGAACTCCGCCCGGGCCTTGAGCATTGAATGCCGCCAGCTTCTGCGTTCCCTTAATTTCAATATCGACCCGACGATGAAAGCCGGGGCCCTCGGGGCGGCGCAACGTCAAATGGTCGAGATTGCGCGTGCCGTCTACAATAAGTCCCGCATCATCATCCTCGACGAGCCGACGGCTGCGCTGACCCCGGAAGAAACGGATCATCTTTTCTATCTGATGAATGACCTTCGCCAGAAAGGCGTTGCGATGATCTTCATTTCCCACGCGCTGGAGGAGGCACTCTCCCATGCGGATCGCATCACCGTATTGAGGAACGGAAAGAAGATCGTGACGGATAATGCGCGTTCCTTTGATCGCGCCAGTTTGATCCGGCATATGGTCGGTGAGGAAATTGCCAGTGAAATGGCGGCACGGCCCAACGTTTCGACGGCAACGCGGGCACGCAAGCCGATCCTGAAAGTTGAAAATATCCGGATGGGGAATATGGTCAACAACATGTCGTTCTCGGTTTTTCCGGGTGAAGTCACCGGCATTGCCGGACTGATTGGATCGGGCCGAAGCGAGGTCGCCAAAGTAATTGTCGGGCAGATCAAACGCAATTTTGGCGGCGGGCGTATCTATCTCAACGACAGGGAAATTCGCTATCGTCTCCCCGCCCAGGCGATCCGGGACGGCATTGCCTATGTCACCGAAGACCGGAAAATTGATGGCTTTTTTGAAACCATGGGCGTTTTTGAGAATGTGTCTCTTGGCTGGCTGGCGAAATGGGCGAAGGGGAAGTTCTTCGTCAGCAAAAAAGCGATGAAACCCAAGGTAAAGGAACTGGAGGAAAAACTATCCATTCGCGGCATCGGAAAATTTCAAACGGTCCATAAACTTTCCGGGGGGAACCAACAGAAAGTGGTTATCGCGAAAACTCTTATCCAGGAACCCAGCCTTGTCATCTTTGATGAACCGACACGCGGGGTTGATGTCGGCGCGATTGCAGAAATACGCGAAATAATCCGGAGTATCGCGGACGGCGGCGCGGGGGTAGTCGTGATCTCGTCTTACTTGCCTGAAATTCTCGATGTTTCCGATAGAATTCTTGTCGCCAAAGGCGGAGCAATCGTGGCGGAATTTTCCCGCGATGAAGCGACCGCCGAGAAAATACTGCACGCAGCAATTCACTAGTCGCATGCCATAAAAAGATATGGCCAGAGCCACCCGGTTACCGGCCTCGCAGTGACAGTTCCGACCAGGCCGCGGCAGTGCTAGCGGTATTTGTCGAGGCCGCCGGAGTGCATCACCCGGCCCATCAGCGGCGCGCCGATGATGGTTTCGGCGCGGCGGGCGGCGGTGATCAGCTTGTCGAGATCAATACCGGTTTCGATGCCGAGTTCATGGCAGAGAAACACCGCATCCTCGGTGCAGACATTGCCGGCGGCGCGGCTGCTGCCATGATCGGCGAAGGGGCAGCCGCCGAGACCGGCGACGGAGCTGTCGAACAGATCCACCCCCATGGATAGCGCCGCATGAAGATTGGCAATCCCAAGGCCGCGGGTATCATGAATATGCATGCCGATGCGCGCCTCCGGCGCAAGGTCGCGCAAAGCCCCGATCATCCGCTTGACGCTGTCCGGATTACCCCAGCCCATGGTATCGGCAAGCATCAGGTCAGGGACGGGGATATCCTCCTCCGCCGCGAGATCGAGGATAAAGCGGAAATCGTCGAGAACGCGCTCTTGCGGGATGTTTCCTTCGAAATTGCAGCCAAAGGCCGCCATCACATAAGCCCGCTCGACCGGCCGCCCTTCCTGCTTGTACAATCGCACCCACTCGCGCTGCTTATCCCGCATTTCCGCGGCCGACAGATTGTTGTTCTTGCGGCTGAAACTGTCGGAGGCATAGAACAGTAGCTGCGTCTTGATATCGACGTTAGGGGTGCTCTGCGCCTTGCGGAAGCCCTGTTCATTGAGCCAGAGCGCGGTATATTTGACGCCCTTCTCGCGGCGGATGCGCTGGAACAGCTCCCCCGTATCCTGCATCTGGGGCACATATTTCGGGCTGACGAAGGAGCCGACCTGGATATGTTTAAGTCCCGTTTCGCCGAGCAGGTTGATCAGTTCGATGCGTTCCTCGATGGGATAGATCGTCTTTTCAATCTGAAAGCCTTCGCGCGGGCCCTCTTCATGGAATTCAACGAATTTCGGATAATCAGTCATGTCTCGGCCTCTTCCTTTTCCGCGATTTCAACGAGGACCTGCCCCCGGTCGACCATGGCCCCTTCGGTAACCGAGATATTGCGGGCTCTCCCTGCAACGGCTGCCTTGATGGAGATTTCCAGTTTCATGGATTCCAGAATGGCGACGGTATCTCCAATATTCACCTCGTCCCCCTCTACCACAAGCACCTTGATCATCATGCCCGTGAGCGGGGAGGTGAGCACGCGCTCCGCCCCCGCGTCGCCGGATGCGAAGGCAAGCGGCGGTGCCGCCTCAAAAAGATGGCAGGCGTCGTCCGTTTCGATCTCGATCAGGGCATTACGTATTTTCGCACGCACGGTCAGGCTTTCCCCGGCGTGACTCGCCCGCCAGGCCTCGGAACCGATTTTCTCGACAGACAGGACAAGCGGCGTGTCGTCGGCATCATAGATAATAAAATGGCCACCCCTGCGAATGGGCGTCACGCGGAGTTCGCACGCCGTCTCGCCGGGTCTCGCGAGATTGACGCGCTGGCAGGCGTCAGCCAGATCGTCGCCAAGCCCGAGCCGCCAGCCGGTGAAGACATCGCGGTTCCGCCAGGGATTGCCGTCATCGTCCTGCCGTCCCTGCATCACGTATAATACGGCCGCAAGCGCGCCATAGAACGCGGCGCGAGGGTCGGGGGCAAGTTGGGTCAGGGCCTCAAGATGTGCATCGATCCAGCGGGTATGAACGGTCATTGCCGCAAAATCCGTATGCGAGACAAGCGCCGAGAGAAAGGCGCGATTGGTCTCAACGCCCGCTACGGCAGTGCGGCGGAGCGCGCGGGCAAGCTCATTCAGCGCCGTTGCCCGGTCCGGGGCATGGATGATGAGCTTGGCGATCATCGGATCATAAAAGGGGCTGATGGTATCACCTTCCTCCACCCCGCTGTCGAGGCGGATATCGTCAGGGAGTGAAAGATGCGTAATGTCGCCCGTCGAGGGAGCAAAATTTGTGCCCGGATCCTCTGCATAAAGGCGGGCCTCAATGGCATGGCCGGTGCGCATGATATCCTGCTGCGCAAGCGGAAGTCCTCCTCCCTCGGCAATTTTGAGATGGAGGGCAACGAGATCGAGGCCGGTAATTGCTTCCGTCACCGGATGCTCCACCTGAAGACGAGGGTTGACCTCCAGAAAGAAATAGTCGTCTCCGGCGACCAGAAATTCGACAGTGCCGAGGCCCCGGTAGTTGAGGCTTTCCCCGAGCCGGACCGCATCCGCCGCCATCCTGTCCACCAGTTCACGTGGTAAACCGAAGGCGGGGGCCTCCTCAATGACTTTCTGGTGACGGCGTTGCAGGGTGCAGTCACGTTCGAACAGATGCAGGACCTTGCCATCGCCGTCGCCGATGATCTGGATTTCCACATGGCGGGCATGATCAAGAAATCGTTCAAGGATCAGCCCTTCCGAGCCGAAGGTCGAGCGCGCCTCGCGCAGCGCGCCTTCGATATCCGCGGTGAGCGTCGCCTTGTCGCTGACCAGCCGTTGGCCACGCCCGCCGCCACCGCCGACCGCCTTCAGCAATACGGGAAGGCCCATTTGCAGAACCTCCGCCTGGATCGCGTCGGGATCGGAAAGGGCGCCGGGGCTTCCCGAGATGACGGGGATGTTCGCCGCGATGGCCGCCTCCTTGGCGCTCGCCTTGTCGCCAAAGCGTTCCAGTGTTTCAGCGGTAGGCCCGACAAAAATCATGCCCGCAGCCTCCACAGCACGGGCGAAATCGGGATTTTCGGACAGAAAGCCATATCCCGGATGGATGGCGTCGGCGCCGTTTCGTTTCGCGGCCTCCAGCACGGCGGCGATATTGAGGTAGCTCTCGCTCGCCGGGCCTGCGCCGATCAGGATCGAGCGGCCGATCTCGCGCACATGACGGGCGGTTCTGTCGGCTTCGGAATGCACGGCAACCGGGGTTATTCCGAGGGCGCGGACCGTTTTTGCAATCCGGCAGGCAATTTCACCGCGGTTGGCAATCAGCAGGGTGTTGATTTTCATTCTTTTCCCCATCAGAAGCGGAAGACGCCGAAATTGGTGTCCACCTTCGGCCTGCGGCTCGCGACGTCGAGCATAAGGGCGAGGACGTCGCGGGTCTCCCCCGGCTCGATCACCGAATCAGCCCAGAGGTTGGACGCAAAGTTATAGGGATCCTGAAAGGTTTCATATTCTTTCCGGATCGGCGCCTTGAAGGCTTCTTCTTCCTCTGCCGTCCAGCTCGTTCCTTCGCGATCGTTGATCTGGCTGCGCACCTGGGCGAGGACGCTCGCGGCCTGTTCGGGGCCCATGATCGCCGCCCGACCGCTTGGCCAGATGAACATGGCATCCGGCTGAAACGGCCGCCCGAGCATGGCGAGATAGCCCGCGCCGTAGGAACCGCCGGTGATGACGGTGAATTTCGGTACCCGCGCTGAGGACATGGCGGTGATCATCTTGGCGCCCGCTTTGGCGATGCCCGCCTGTTCCGCCTCCCGCCCGACCATGAAGCCGTTGACATCGGCAAGGAAGAGGAGGGGGATATCGCGCTGGACACAGAGATTGATAAAATGCGCCGCCTTCAGTGCCGATTCAACGAAGAGAACGCCGTTGTTCGCAAGCACGCCGACCTCATGGCCATGAATGCGGCCCCAGCCGGTCATCAGCGTATCGCCATAGAGCGGCTTGAACTCATGAAACTCGCTGCCATCAAGCAGTCTCGCTACAACCTCGCGATTGTCGGTCGGCACTTTTGCGTCCCGGCTGACAATGCCGTAAATTTCTTCAATCGGGTAGGCGGGCGGTTTCGGCATCGCGGGGGTTTTACGCGGCAGCGCTGCTTCGCCAAGATGCAGAACGATTTCGCGGGTGATGGCGAGGGCATGGGCGTCGTTCTCGGCAAGATGATCCGTCACGCCGGAAACAGAAGAATGCATTTTCCCGCCGCCGAGGGTTTCGGCATCGACTTTCTCCCCCGTCGCGGCAAAGGTCAGCTCCGGTCCGCCAAGATACATAAAGCCCTGACCGCGCACGATCACCACCTCATCGCAGAGGGAGGGGATATAGGCCCCGCCCGCCGTGCAGGGGCCCATGACGACGGCGATCTGCGGGATGCCGTCGCCGGACATCCCAACCTGATTGTGAAAGATGGAGCCGAACTGCCCTTCATCGGGAAAGATATTCTCCTGGTCAGGCAGGAACGCGCCGCCGCTATCGACCAGCGTGATGACGGGCAGGCGGTTGTTCCAGGCAATGCGCTGCGCCCGCACATGCTTCTTCGTCGTCATGCCGAAATAGGTGCCGCCCTTGATCGTCGCGTCATTGGCGATGATCATGCAGTGGCGACCCGAGACAATGCCGATGCCGGTGATGATCCCGGCGCCGGGCGGGACATCCCCGTATTTGCCGAGCCCGGCAAGTTCCCCAAGCTCCAGAAACGGGGTTCCGGGATCAATCAACTGCTCGACCCGCTCGCGCGGCAGCATCTTGCCCTTGTCGGTATGACGGGCGCGGACCTTCTCCGGTCCGCCGATGCGCTGCTCGCGCCGCAATTCATGAAGCTCGTCGATCCGGCGGCGGTAGTGCGCGTCATTCTCGGCGAATTCGGTCGTCGCCGTATTAAGAGTAGTTTTCAGGATCGTCATGATTTGTTCGTATCTTCTCGCAAATGAGGGTGGCGCTTCACGTCCCGAAGGCGCCTGAACCCTGAAATCGTTTGTTTTATTCTAGTAGGAACGCGGCAGCCCCATGACCTTCTCGCCAATGAAGCTGAGGCATAGCTCCCGGTTGACGGGCGCGGTCCGCAAAAGCCGCACAAGCGGGTACATCTCGTAGATGCCGGTGTCCTCCATAAAGCCGGAGCCGCCATGGGCCTGCAAAGCCGCGTCCACGGCTTCAACCCCGGCTTCCGCCGCCGCATATTTCGCCATGTTGGAGGAGCCGCCCGCGGGCAGGCCGTTGTCGAACTCCCACGCCGCGCGCCGTCCCATCAGGCTCGCCATTTCAACATTCGTATAGGCCTTGGCGAGCGGATGCTGCACACCCTGATGACCACCAATTGGCTGGCCGAAGACATTGCGTTCGGACGCATAGGCGACGGCCTTGTCGAGGGCGAAACGACCAACGCCGCAGCAGATGGCGGCGACCAGAATACGCTCGGGATTAAGGGTGTCGAACAGGATGGAAAAGCCGTTATCGACTTCGCCGACAACATCCTCGGGGCCGAGGTCCACATCGTCAAAGAACAGCGTCCATTGTTCCTCCGGCAGGGGGATGGAGATACGGATGCGCTGCATATCGACGCCCTTCTTCTTCAGATCGACGGCGAAAAGCGTGAAGCCGTCCGTTTTCCTCGCCACCTGATCATGCGGCGTGGTGCGGGCAACGACAAGGCAATAGTCGGACAAATCCGCGCTCGTAATAAACGTCTTTTCACCGCTCAGGGAAAAGCGGTTGCCCTTCTGCTTGGCGATGGTCGTCATCTTCATCGAATTGGATCCGGCGCCCGCCTCGGTTATGGCGAAGCAGAAGTTGATGTCGCCGCGGCAGGCGGCGGGCAGCAGTTCCCGCCGTTGGAACTCCGAACCATGCTTGGCGAGATGCGAGAGTGACATGCAGGGGCCGACGACGATGCTGAGAAGCGGAATGCCGTGATTGGAGGTTCCCTCCATGAACAGGGCCATTTCCGTGAGGCCGAGCCCGGCGCCGCCATATTCCTCCGGCACCATCAAGCCGAGGAAACCGTCTTCGGCAATCTTCGCGAACATTTCCTTGGGGAACGCCTTGCGGCGGGCATGTTCCAGCCAGTAGCCATTGTCGAATTTCTGGGCCAGTTGCCCGCCATATTCGTAGATCTGCCGCTGCTCGTTACTCAGTGTGAAATCCATTTTCTTGCTCTCCTGCTAGCGGCCTCGTGGCGCCTGATTGAAATTGGGGGTGCGGCGATTTTCAAAGGCATTCAGCCCCTCCGCCGTGTCTGCGCCCTGAAGGTGACGGACGACCGCTCCACGTTCCAGGTCCATCGCGTCGGCGAGCGGCAATTCAATGCCGCGGCGGGCGAGTTGTTTCATGGCGGCAATGCCGTCCCGCGATCGCGTTGCCAGGGTTGCGGCATAGTCCTGGGCGCGCGCGCTGAGTTCCTCATCCGGTACCAGATAATTGACAAGGCCCATATGGACGGCTTCCTCCGCCGTTAGCCAGCGAGCGGAGAACATCAGATCCAGCGCCCGGCGCAGGCCCAGGATGCGCGCCAGCCGCTGACTGCCGCCCCAGCCGGGAATCAGGCCGAACTGCGCATGCTGATCGCCGAATTTGGCGGATTTTGCAGCGAAGCAGATATCGGCGGCGAGCGCCAGCTCCAACCCGCCAGCAAGGCAGAGCCCCTGAACGGCGACGATGACGGGCAGCGGGCTTGCCTCCAGCCGCATCAGGACGTCCATGCCGGAGCCAATGAAATGATCGAGTTTTTCGGTATTGTTGCGGCTGTCTTTCACTTCGGCGAGATCAGCGCCGGTGCAGAAATGCTTGCCGGTGGAGCGGATCAGGATCGCTCGGACCTCCGGGTTCGCCTCGAACGCGGCGCGCGCCCGGTCGATCAGCTCATGGACTTCCAGCGACAGGCAGTTGAATTTTTCGGGGCGGCTTAGCTCGATAATGCCGACGGCCCCATCGATCATTGTCGTTACGGGAGAGGTCACGCGCCGCCTCCTTTCGCTCGCTTGTCATATTGCAGGGCGACGCGGCCGACTTTTTCGCGGGCGATGACCAGCTTCTGAATCTGGGCGGTGCCATCGCCGATCTGTAACCCGAGCACATCGTTATAGCGCTGATGAAACGGCAGGTCCGTGGTGTAGCCGTAATGGCCATGCAGGATCAGGCATTGATGGATGATCTCGCAGGCGGTTTTGGGCACATACCACTTGCACATGGCGGCCTCGGCGGTGTGGGCGTTGCCGCTATCGCGGAGATTCAGGGTATAGTAGCAGAGCTGGCGCATCATGGTGAGCTGGGTTTCCGCTTCGGCCAGCGGAAAGGTCACGCCCTGATACTGGGCGAGGGGAGCGCCAAATGCCTCCCGCTCCTGGATATAGGCCCAGGTTTCATCGACCGAAGCCTGCGCCGGGGCGATACATTCCAGCCCGATCAGCGCCCGGCTGAAATCAAACCCGGCCATGATAGTTCCGAAGGCCCGACCTTCCGTCGCCATCAGGCATTCCGACGGGATAACAACATCGTCAAAGAACACCGATCCGCGTCCGACGGGCTTGGTGCCGATATCGTCAAAATGAGTGCGGCTGATGCCTTTCTCCGTCAGATCGACAAAGAAAGCACTGACGCCGTTGGAACCGGTGGTGCCGTCTTCAGTGCGGGCGAAGATGACAGCGGCATCCGCCTGATCGGCGGCGCTCATGGAGGTTTTTTCGCCATTCAGCCGCCAGCCATTGGCCGTTTTCTCGGCTTTCAGCTGCAGACCCGCCGCATCGGAGCCGCCGCGCGGTTCGGTCAGGCCGAGGCCGATGATCTTTTTCCCGGCAATCACCTGCGGCAGCCATTCCTCGGCAATATCCCGCCCGGCGTGCTGCGCGACCATCCCGCCCATCAGGGAGGCGAGAAGCTGGATATAGCTGATATTGAAATCGCCATAGGCGATGGCTTCTGTCACGAGACCGGCCGTTGTGTAATCCAGCCCCATGCCGCCGAATTCTTCCGGCAGGTCCGGCCCGATCAGGCCAAGCGCACCCATTTCCCGCACCAGTTGTCTGTCGAGCTTATGAACCCTGGCGCGCTGGAGATAACTGCCCGTAAGTTTTTCACGGGCAAATCGCGCCGCCGTATCACGGAACGCCAGTTGATCGCCGGTCGGTAAAAAATTCATGTCTGGCCTCCCTGCCATGAACGGTGGACCCCGTTCTTTTTAAAAATCCTAACGAATGTTAGAAAATCTGGCAAGTGGGCAATATCGTCTTTTACTAATTGTCTGAATTCCCGGATAAAGGGAAAGGGGCTCTTGCCGGATGATCTGGACAGATCGTGCCCGGAAATTGGCGAACGAGACCGATAAATGGAAGGGCGGAGCGGCGGAGTTGGCGCGGGACTATCAGAGCTAGGGACAGGAAGGGGCGATGATGGGGTTATCCATCATCTCCGGTCGGTTCAGCTTATATGTGCGGATACCGGTGCTTATCCGTGCATGGTCTAGCCGTGCATGGTGAGGCCGCCGGAGACGGAAATCGTCTGGCCGGTAATGAAGCCCGCGTCGTCGGAGGCGAGGAAACAGACGATGCCCGGAAAATCCGACGGCTGCGCCAGCCGCCGCATGGGAATCGCCCGTTTCAGCCCTTCGGCGATTTTGCTGCCGCTTTCACCGTCGCCGGCAATTTCAGCGAACAGCGGCGTGTCGGTCGGCCCGGGACAGACGACGTTCAGCTGTATGCCGGAGCGGGCGAGCTCGCGCGCGGTTGTCTTGGTGAAGGAGATGAGGCCCCCCTTGCAGGCGGAATAGACGGCCTCTCCCGAGGAGCCGACTCGCCCGGCATCGGAGCTGATATTAACGACGCGTCCGCCGCCGTTCTTCACCATGCCCGGCAGCACGGCGTGATGCATATGCAGCGGTCCATACAGATTGATATCAATGACTTTTTTCCAAAGATCGACATCTGTCTGCAGGAAGGGGACAATTTTGTCCCAGCCTGCGTTATTGACGAGAACATCGACGGGCCCGCCCTTTTCGACCTCGGCAACAGCGGCATCGACGGAGGCGCGGTCAGTGATATCGACGGTGTAGGCGGTGGCTTTGCCGCCGGCTTTTTCAATCATTGCCGCCGTTTCGCGGCCCCCGGTTTCATTCATGTCGAAAATGGCAACCTCGGCGCCTTCTTCGGCGAAACGGCGGGCAATTTCCCGCCCGATTCCGCTGCCGCTTCCGGTTATAATGACGCGTTTTCCGCTCAGTCCTCTCATGCTGCTCTCCTGTTTCATTGTTCTTATCACCTGTTTGTTTGATGTCGCCGGAACGGCGGCACAAAATCGAATGATTGTTAGATTTATCTCATTTGCCTTCCCTCTTGTCTAGGGCGAGGACAAGAATGATGTGTTCGATCCCCCTGATTTTAATCTCTTTGAAGTTGCGGTTGAGAAAATCCGTGCGGGTCCGTGCGGTGATTCTGCCCATGGCGGCCTGATGCGCCCGCCCGGTCCGCTGCGATCTGTCATTGTCCCGCTGCGGGCAGGGGATGCGGGAATGCCTGCAACTGTGATTTACACAAGAGGGGAGACGGCGAAGACGGTTGCTGATGACAGTATGTTCATGATTCAGTTGACAGTCCGGGTTGAAAAGGATCAGCTAGTCTTAAGCAAGTGACGTTCAATGATTGGGAGGAATCATGGTAAGGTCAAAAAAGCTAAGGGCATCGCTCGCGTGGCCCCAAGGCAGTCTGACAGGGCGTTTGTTTTTATTAGTGCGGCGACATATACAGCTTGAAGAAAAATCTAACGGATGTTAGTTTTTTAACCAAAGACGGGAAAACATCGTCGGGAGGGAAGCTATGGGAGAGTCGTCATCGCGTGAATTCGGATTTTCCGAATCGCGGTTAAGGGAGAATCTGACAGTCTACAGATCGGACCTGTTCGCGGGGCAGACCGTCATCGTGTCCGGCGCGGGCAGTGGTCTTGGTCGCGCGATTGCGGTCTTGTTCGCGCGCCTCGGCGCCAATCTCGCCATCTGTGGCCGCAACCCGGAAAAGCTTGAGACGGCGGCGGCCTTTCTTTCAAGCTTTGGTGGAAAGGTCATGACGGCGCAGATGAGCATCCGTGACACCGATCAGGTCAACGGCTTCATTGATGATGTCCATGCCCGCTTCGGGCGGCTGGATATTCTGGTCAATAACGCCGGGGGCCAGTATCCGCAGGCGGCCCTTGATTTTACTCCCAAAGGCTGGAATGCCGTGATTGATACAAACCTGAACGGCACCTGGTGGATGATGCAGGCGGCGGCCCGCAAATGGGTGGCGCAGGAAAAACCCGGCGCCATTGTCAATATCACCGCCGATATCTGGCGCGGCATGCCGGGAATTGCCCACACCACGGCGGCGCGCGCCGGGGTGACCTATCTGTCCAAAACGGTCGCGGTGGAATGGGCGCCATACGACATTCGCGTGAATTGCGTCGCGCCGGGCTGCTGCGAAAGCAGCGGCTTTGCCAACTACCCGCCTGAAGGATCAGCGACGTTCCGCGAGTCGAACCCGATGCGCCGCGCCGGGGATGAATGGGACATCGCAGAGGCCGTGGTCTATCTGGCGGCGCCATCGGGCAAGTTTATTACCGGGGAAGTTTTGACGGTCGACGGCGGGCAGCAGATGTGGGGGGATCCCTGGCCGACAGGCCGTCCAGCATATTTTGATCTCAATAATCCACGGGACGGAAAGCCGGAGGAATAGTCGGTTTGAGGGGAGGAACGGATATGACTTTTGACAGGGAAAATAAGTAATATGAGTTCTAGCAGGGAGAATGAGCCGTTACTTGAGTGCCGATCGGTCGAGCGTCGGTTCGGCGGTCTGGTTGCGGTGACCGGCGTTGATCTTGAAATACAGCGGGGTGAAATTTTCGGCCTGGTCGGCCCGAACGGAAGCGGCAAGACCACGCTGACGAATGCCATCACCGGCTTTTATCCGCCCAACACCGGCAGCATCAGGCTGAATGGGAAGGATATCACCGGAACGTCGCCGCACAAGGTCGCGCGGCTCGGGGTTGCCCGGACATTTCAGAACCTTGCCCTGTTCAACGGGATGAGCGTTCTCGACAATATTCTGCTCGGCCGTCATATCCATATGCATCCCGGCGTCTTTCGCACGGTTTTATACTGGTGGCTGGCGCGGCCCGAGGAAATGGCCAATCGCGAGATTGTCGAGGAAATGATTGAATTTCTACAACTCGAAAGCATCCGCCATGAACTTGTGGACGGCATTCCGATCGGGCTGAAAAAACGGGTCGAGCTGGCGCGCGCGCTTGTGGCGGAACCGGATCTGCTGATTCTTGACGAGCCGATGGCCGGCATGAACCAGGAGGAGAAGGAATATATGGCGCGTTTCATTCTGGATGCGCGCGCCGAACGGGGGGTCAGCGTGTTGCTGATCGAGCATCATATGGATGTGATCGTGGGCATCTGCGACCGGATGCTGGCCCTGAACTACGGGGAAATGATTGCGAGCGGCGTCCCGAAGGATGTCATCAAGGACCCGAGGGTGATCAGCGCCTATATTGGAGATGGCCATGGGGAATGACAGGATGACATCGCCCTCAGCGTCGCTGGACCAGACCGCACTTGCCGGGAAAACCCTGCCGCAACTGCTGATGCGGAATGCCACCGAACATGGGACGGAAATTGCCATGCGCGAGAAGGATCGCGGCATCTGGCAGGAAATGACCTGGGCCGACTATGCCGAAGAGGTGATCAAATGCGCCGCCGGTCTTGACGTGCTCGGCGTTGGCGAGGGGCGGGCCATGCTGGTGCTTGGTGACAACCGTGTCCGGCTTTACGCCGGGCTGACGGCGGCTGCCATGGTGCGGGGATTTGCCATGCCCGCCTATTCGGGCGCGACATTGACGGAGCTGAAGCATTTCGCTGACGAGGCGCCGATGGCGGCCGCGCTGGTGGAGGATCAGGAGCATGTTGACAAGGTGCTGGAGCTGCGCACCGCCGGTTGCGACATTCCCTACATCATCTATGACGAGGAGAGGGGCCTGAACGACTATCAGGCGCCCGGCCTGCTGTCCTGGACCGAGTTGGTGCAAAAGGGAGATGAAAATCTTGCGAAGAATCCGGATTTGCGGGAGCGGCTGATCCATCAGTCAACCCCGAACGATCCAGCGGTTTTCCTGCATTCCTCCGGCACGACAGGGAATCCGAAAGGCATTGTCCTGAGCCAGCGCAACGTCATTTCCGCAGCCTGGAGCGCCCATGAAGGCGGTAGCTACGGTGAGAAGGAGGATATCCTCGCTTATCTGCCGATGGCATGGGTCGGCGATTATGCCCTGACCGTCGCGGCGGCCATCACCTATCGCTTTACGGTGAATGTGCCGGAACGTCAGGAAACGGTGCTGCGGGATTTGCGCGAGATCGCGCCGACCTACTATCTGGCCGCGCCAAGAAGCTGGGACAATATTCTGACCACCATCCAGGTCGGCATCGAAAATTCCACTAAGTTGAAGCAGTGGCTCTATCATTTCTTCATGGACAAGGCGGTGGCCGCGGAACGGCGCAAGCTTGAAGGAAAGAACGCGGGCAGTTTCGAATGGCTGTGGCGGCGCCTCGGGGAATGGACTGTCTTCGGCCCGATCAAGGATCAGTTCGGTCTCAACCGCGTCGTCCATGCCTTTACCGGCGGCGAGGCGATGGGGGAGGATACCTTCGTCTTTTACCGTGCCCTCGGTATCAAGCTGCGCCAGCTTTATGGCCAGACTGAAAACAGTGCCTTCAACGCCATTCAGTCGGCGGACGAGGTGCAACTTCATACGGTCGGCCGTCCGTTGCCCGGAATGACAATCAAAATTGCGGAAGACGGGGAAATCCTGATCAAGGGAAGCAGTGTTTTTGCCGGTTATTTCAATAATCAGACGGCGACGGCCGAGGCTCTCAAGGACGGCTGGCTGCATTCGGGGGATGCCGGTTATCTTGAGGAAGATGGCCATCTGGTCGTGCTGGGCCGTGTTTCGGAGGTGGTGCGCACGGCGGCCGGAGAACGGTTTGTGCCGAACTATATCGAAAACCGGTTGAAATTCAGCCCCTATATCCGTGATGCCGCCGTTGTCGGCGCGAACCGGGATGAACTGGTGGCCATGGTCTGCATTGATTTTGAAGCGGTCGGCCACTGGGCGGAAGTCAACGGGGTGCCCTATGTGTCCTATGCCGATCTGTCGCAGCGCAAGGAAGTGGCGGCGATATTGAAGGAGGCATTTATCCGCGTGAATGCGGCCCTGCCGGAGACCTTGAAGCTGCACCGTTTCGTCAGTCTCCACAAGGAATTCGATCCGGACGACGGGGAGATTACCCGCACGCGCAAACTCCGCCGCAAGGTTGTCGAGGAGCGTTATGCGCCCGTCATCACCGCGCTGTATGACGGATCGAGCGAGGTGCATATGACAGCGATTGTGACTTATGAAACAGGGGAGACGAGCAGCGTGGAACGAACATTGCTTGTATGGGAGGTTTGAATGGACTGGATTTTTCTGGCTGAACTTTCAGTCAACGGCGCGCTGACAGGTCTGTTGTACTCATTGTTCGCGATCGGGCTGGTGTTGGTGTACAAGTCCTCCTCGGTGCCGAACCTGGCGCAAGGGGCGCTGACGATGCTCGGCGCCTATGTCGTGCTGGCGTTTTCGCTGAGCCTCGGCCTGCCATTGTGGGTGGCGATTCCGATCTCGATCGTCATCATGTTCTTCCTCGGCCTCGGGATCGAAAAAGTGGCCCTGCGCCGTCTTGCGGGTCGTCCGATCGTGATGATCCTGATGATGACGCTGGGGATAGATATCTTTATTCGCGGCACGACGATGGCCTTCTGGGGCGGCACGTCGCGGCCGATGGAGCTGGGGGTCAGCTATGATCCCTTCTTCGCGGGGCCGCTGTTGCTGAGCCGCATTCATATGATCGGGGCGGCGGTATCGGTTGTGCTTTTCATCGCGATTGTTTTCTTCTTCCGCAGCCGTCTCGGCATTCGTCTGCGCGCCATTTCCGACGATTACATGGCGTCCTGGTCAGTCGGAATTTCGGTGGAACGAGGGGTTGGACTGTCCTGGGCGCTGGCGTCGGTCGTTGCTGTAATCACCGGCGTCATCTGGGGCGAAATCCAGAGCGTGGACCAATCCCTGTCGCTGCTGCTGCTGAAAGGATTGACGGTGGCGGTTCTCGGCGGGCTTGACAGCCTGCTGGGTGCGGTACTCGCGGGGATCCTCCTCGGCATTCTCGAAAATGTCGGCGCGGCGTATCTCGACCCTCTGGTCGGCGGCGGCAGCCGCGACCTGGTGGTTGCAATCGTCCTGATTCTCACAGTTATGATACGACCGCATGGCCTGTTCGGCCGTCACGATATCGAGAGGGTATAGGCCATGTTTTATCGTCAGGCCGGTATCCGGCATCGCAGTTATGTTTCTGACAGCAAGCTGTTCCCCATCCCGACGGATCGGAACCTGATCTGGTTTCTGATTTTGTTGGGGATTGCTGCACCGCTGTTCGTCAATAGCCTTTACTTGAACAGCTATGTGCTGCCCTGGCTGATCTGGACGGCGGCGGCACTGGGTCTCAATCTGGTAACAGGCTGGGCGGGACAGCTCCATCTCGGCTATGCCGCCATCATGGCGGTGGGGGCCTATTCCGCCGTTCATGCTGCCCGTTTCGGCATCCCCTGGGAAATCGCCCTGCTGATTGCCGGGTTTTCCGCCGCGGCCATCGGCACGCTTTTCTCCTTTGCGGCCATGCGGGTGAAGGGGCTCTATCTTGCGCTCACAACGCTCGCCATGCAATTTGTCATGGACTGGGTTCTCTCGCACGTCCCGGCGATTACGGGGGGGTCTCATGCTTCGCTGCAATCGCCGACCTTCAAGCTGCTTGGCCAGCCGATCACGTCGGATGCGGGGCTTTACTATGTCGCCTTTGGCTGGTGCGTGATCGTGACGGTTTTCATTCTCAACATGCGCCGGACCGGTCTCGGGCGGGCGCTGGTTGCCGTGCGGGAAAAGGATTACGCCGCCGCCATTCTGGGGGTCAACAGTTTCTATTACAAGATTGTCGCCTTCGCGACCTCGTCGTTCATTGCCGGGATAAGCGGCGCCCTGCTGGTCGCTACCTTCTTCTTTCTGGCAACGCCGGAACAATTCTCCGTCGCCGTTTCCATTCAGGTTCTGGCGATGGTTATCGTCGGCGGGCTTGCCAGCATTATCGGCAGTTATTTTGGCGTCGCCCTCATTCTGCTGATGCCGGGGATTACCAACAGCCTGTTTTCAGCCTTTGCCGATTATCTGGGGCTGCAGCTCAATCCGGAAACCCTCGCCCATATTCCAACGGCGGTTTATGGCGCGCTGATCATCATCTTCCTGATGGTCGAACCGTTGGGGCTGGGCAAGATTTACAACAATATCCGTGATTACTTCCTGGTCTGGCCGTTTGACCAGATGAAAAAATAGGGTCTGCCATGAACAGTACTAACGAGACAGCGACCGCCAAAGATCCGATCCTGACCCTTAACAGCGTCGAGGTTCTTTATGATTCCGTTCTGCTGGCGATCAAGGGCGTGTCACTGGAGGTTCCAAAAGGCGGCATGGTCGCGCTGCTGGGCGCGAACGGTGCCGGAAAGAGCACGACGCTGAAAGCCATCAGCGGGCTTCTAAAGGCGGAGCGTGGCAAGGTCAGCCGCGGCGAAATCAGATTTGATGGCCAGATTATCGGCGACAGCACGCCGCAGGATCGGGTTGCGCTCGGCATCTGCCACGTGATTGAGGGACGGCGGGTGTTCGAGCATTTGACGCCGGATGAAAATCTCGAAGCAGCGGCGCCGATGTCCATGTCCCGACAGACCGTCAAGTCGGAGAAGGAACGCATCTATGGATATTTCCCGCGTCTGGCGGAACGGAAGTCGGCGGAAGCGGGCTATCTTTCCGGCGGGGAGCAGCAGATGCTGGCCATTGGCCGGGCGCTGATGACGCAGCCGCGTCTGCTGATGCTCGATGAGCCCAGCCTCGGTCTCGCGCCTTTTCTGGTGGTCGAAATATTTGACATCATTCAGAAAATCAACCGCGAGCAGGGGCTTTCGGTTCTGCTGGTCGAGCAGAATGCGGTCGCGGCGCTTAAAATTGTCAGCCATGGCTACCTGATTGAAAATGGCCGGGTCGTGATGCATGACACGGCGGCCGCCCTGAAGGCCAATTCGGATATTCAGGAGTTTTACCTGGGAGGAGGTGAAGCAAAGAATTTTCATGACATCAAGCATTACAGAAGACGCAAGCGCTGGTTGACCTGATCACTCGCGCCTGTCCAGTTACATCAATGGAGGATATAATGGTTTCGATAAGAAAATATGCAAAGGGATTGGCGGCAGGGGCTGTCTTGGGGATTGCGGCGCTTTCCCCGTTCACATCCACGGCGCAGGCTGCCGACCCGATTAAATTCGGCATATGCTATGATCTCAGCAAAGCGTACACTTTCGTGACCCCGCAAGTTGTACAGGGCGCCCGCGACCTGGCCGATTTGATCAATATGAAGGGCGGCATTGATGGCCACCCGCTCGAACTGATTGTTCAGGACCACGGGAATGAGCCGCAGCGCGGCATTGAATGCTATGAAAAGCTGAAGCGCGAAGGCGTGTTCATTTTTGACATGCTGTCAACGCCAGTGTCGCTTGCCGTGCTGCCGCGTGTCATGAATGACAAGAATATTCTTCTGCAATCTCTCGCCGGCCGCGGTGATGCGATTGACGGCAACGTATTCACCCAGATTTTCCCGATTGGCGCGACCTATTGGGGGCAGGCTGCCAATGATGTCGAATATATTCGTCAGCAGAATAATGGCTCTTTGGAAGGTGTTAAAGTTGCGTTTGTCTATGTCGATTATCCTTTCGGTCAGGAACCGATTGAAATTCTGAAAACCCTGGCGGAAAAAGAAGGCTTTGAACTGGGCCTGTTCCCCTATCCGCTACCGGGCAGCGATCAGTCATCCGCCTGGACGCAGGTTCGCCGGTTCCAGCCAGATGCGGTCATCAGCTGGTCCCTGTCGAAAATGCATGTGGTGGCGTCCCGTGAAATGAAGCGGAACGGCATTCCGATGGAGAAGTATATTTCTGTCAACTGGCTCAATGAAACTGATATTAACAATATTGGTCCGGCGGAGGCCAAAGGGTTGAAGCGCGGCACGAACGTCGCGGGCGGTCAGGATATTCCGATCATCAAGGAAATCATTGCCGAACTTTATGACAAGGGTAAGGGAAATGGTGATCGGGCGACCCTGAATGATGTGTATTACAACACTGGCGTTGCTATGTATTCTGTTGCCTTTGAAGGAGCCCGTCTGGCAGTTAAGGAAGGTGGCTGGCCGCTGACAGCGGAAACGATGAAAAAAGGCCTGGAAAGCATCAAGGATTATGATGCCAACGGTCTTTTCGCGCCGGTTACCGTGACGACCGAAGATCACGGTGGCGGCGGCAAGACTCGCATTGAAATGTGGGATGGCGAAAAATGGGTGCCGCAGACAGACTGGATCAGCGCCTATAAAGACATCGTTTGGGATGTTGTGAAAGAAAGCTCCAAGTCTTTCAAGACAGAGTAGTCGGACCGGATTGACCGAAGGAGGTTTCTTTCGGTGAAACGGTACAGCAACAGGTTGCAGGAGGATATGGCGCGCGCCTGTCCTCCTGCCGCATCTGTGAAAAGGCGGTTGTGTCATCGCAAGCGCCGGTTATTTTGAGGATGAAATCATGACTTTTTATGATGAGCTGGAAGTTCGTAGTGCGGATGAGCGCGTTGCGGCCCAATCCCGGGCCTTGCTGGATATTCTCGCCGAGCTACAGGGACGAGAGGCTGATCTGGAGAAAGCTGGACAGGTTCGGACGATAGAGGACCTGCCCGAACTACCGGTCTTTCGCAAGTCTAACCTGAGTGGCCGGCAGGCGCAGATGCCGCCTTTCGGGGGTATGCTGGTCGCCAATGCAACCCATGTTTTTCAATCGCCTGGACCGATTTACGAACCGGGGAGAGCCAACCGTGACTGGGGACGTCTTGGCCGGTTTCTGCATGCCGCCGGGATTGGTGCGGGCGATATTGTGCAAAACTGTTTTTCCTATCATCTGACCCCCGCCGGCATGATGTTTGACAGCGCCGCGCAGGCAATGGGGGCAATGGTTCTGCCCGCCGGGACGGGGCAGACGGATTTGCAGGTGCGCGCGGCAAAAGATGCGAAATGTACGGCCTATGCAGGGACGCCGGACTATCTGAAAATCATCCTGGATCGCGCGGATGAGCTGGGCGTTACGCTGCATTTCAAACGTGCCGTTGTCGGTGGCGGCGCCCTGTTTGCCTCGCTACGCCAGGAATATGCGGATCGAGGAATTCTGTGCCTGCAAAATTATGCGACGGCGGATCTTGGCAATGTTGCCTATGAAACCGATGCTCAGGACGGCATGATTGTGGATGAACATGTGATTGTGGAAATTGTCACGCCCGGCACCGGAAATCCGGTCGCGGCGGGCGAGGTGGGCGAGGTTGTCGTCACCTGCCTGAACCCGGATTATCCGCTCATCCGCTTTGCGACCGGAGATCTGTCGGCGGTCCTGCCAGGGCAGAGCCCCTGCGGACGTACGAATATGCGGATAAAAGGATGGATGGGCCGGGCCGATCAGGCAACCAAAATCAAGGGCATGTTTGTCCGGCCGGAGCAGGTGGCGGAACTGGTGAAGCGGTATCCGGAGATTAGAAAGGCGCGGGTCGTTGTCTCCCGTCAGGGGGAAAAGGATGAAGTCTCAGTGCTGCTGGAAGCGGAGGATGGGAGTCTTTCCAGAACCCGGGAAGATATATCGGCCATATTGAAATTGTCTGTTGCCGTGGAGGTGGTCGCGCCGGGATCGCTGCCAAATGATGGCAAAGTCATTGATGATCAACGTGTTTATGACAGTTGAGTGAGCCGACCTATCCCAAGGGGGCGACCCGGTATTTTCATATCTTCTGCGGGAGGGGCGGTTATCCGTTTTCCGCGTCTTCTGCGCAGAAAATATCATAGGCAATGTCCATCGCATTTACAAAGGCGGGCATTCCCGCATAGGCGATCATCTGGAAAATAACCTCGCCGATTTCCTCCTGCGAGGCGCCGACATTCCGGGCAGCCCTGATATGGGTACGGAGCTGCTTCTCGGCGCGGGTTGCAGTGAGGGCGGCAATGGCGCAAAGCTCGCGCTCCCGCTGCGTCAGCTTCTGCCGTTTGTACATCCCGTCATAAAAAAACTCCGCGACCTTGATCGTCAGCTCTTCATCAAAGCCCGCCCATTTCACGAAATTGGATTTTTCCACATCATTCGGACCGAATAACGCCTCCCGGATTTTGTGGAGCTGCAAAATCCTTTCCCTGTTCTTCTCACTGATTTCTTTGCTGGAGCTAATCATTTTCCGGGTTTCCTTAATGGTAAAGGGCATCTCCCGGCATCATATTGCATATGACTCATTTTCAGGATTATTTTTGGCCGTCGAAACCATGGCCGGACCGCCTATCCGGCGTCAGCTGGCTGTTGTCGGAGGCCGTTTAGAAAAATTTCCATGAAGTCATTTGCGATTTTGGCATAGGCCTGCCGATCCCCAGTCAGATGCCAGCGCGGCACCCAGTTGAAGGCGCCAAACAGGGCGGCGGCGGCAATCTTGGGATCACACGGGCTGATGGAGTCCTCTTCCATGCCTTTGCGCAAGAGATCCCGGACCGCATGATCAACCTTGCGGCGGCCGTCACGCAGAATCTTGCGGCTTTCCTCCGCCAGGACCCGATCCGTGGACAGGACAAGGCAGGCGCCAAATTCATTGGATATCAAGTCCATGTAGTTTTTCATGATGAGTTCAATGCATTCAAGGGGCGGCAGGTCGCGTCTCTGGCTGCGTTCAAGAGCGTCATGCAGAAATTCAAGGGCGAGGCGGCTGCACTCGAACAGAATGTCATCCTTGTTCTTCACGTAATAATACAGCGTTCGCTTGGAGACATTGAGTTCCGAGGCGATATCGTCAAGCGACGTGCGGTCAAACCCACGTTCATTGAACAGGCGCGCGCCGGTGCGCAGCACCGCCATGCGTTTCTGTTCCCGAGGATCATCCTGATCCAGGACCACGTCACTCCATCCGCTGGTCATTCCATAACCTTTCCTGCTGCTGCAAGTCACCTAAAGAACCTGCGCCTTCAATGCAAGGGGCAATAGGAGAAGTATAAACCATTTTCATTGACATGTAACCCACCGGTGGGTTACTTTTTTAGGAAATATGAGGAGACCGCCCGAAAGATGCCGTTCCGACGGGCGGATGGGTGACTTCAGGGAAATGACTGGGAGATAATTTCATGCAGCTGACATCAGTGATCAGGCGGGTTGCGCAGGTAAATCCGAAGGGGATGGCCACTATCTATAAGGACCGCCAGCAGACCTGGCCCGAATTCGTGGCGAGGGTGGCGAAGCTCGGCGGGGCGTTGCAGGCGCTTGGCATGAAGCCGGGGGACAGGGTGGCCATGCTGGCGCTCAATTCTGATCGCTATCTGGAGTATTTTTTCGGCGTTCTGTGGGGCGGCGGGGTTATTGTGCCGATGAACCTGCGCTGGTCGGCGCAGGAAAATGCCTACTCAATTGATGATTCCGGGGTCGAAATCATGCTGGTGGATGAGAATTTTGCCCCCATGGTGTCGGCTATCCAGGAAAAGACAAGTTCTCTCAAAACCCTGATTTTTGCTGGCGAAGGCGCGGTGCCGGACGGCATGCATGATTATAGTGCGATTGTTGCGGCGGCGGAACCTATAGAGGATGCGGGACGCAGCGGGGAGGATCTGGCCGGGATCTATTACACCGGCGGCACCACAGGATTCCCGAAGGGTGTGATGCTCTCCCATCGCAGCCTCTATGTCAGCAATCTTTCCTCCTGCCGTGAATTTTGTATGCCGGACGGGGCCCGCTATCTCCATGCCGCACCGATGTTTCATTTGGCGGATGGCGCGGCATCACTGGCCGCAACATTCGCGGGCGGTACGCATATCATGATCCCCGCCTTTACACCGGAAGCCGCGCTCAAGGCGATCGAGGCGCACCGGCCGACAAACGTTCTGCTGGTGCCGACCATGATCCAGATGCTTGTGCGCTCCCCGGATTTTGCGAATTATGACACCACATCACTGACATCAATCATGTATGGCGCATCCGCGATCAGCGAGGCTGTGTTGGTCGAGGCGATGACCAAGCTCCCCAATGCGAAATTCGTGCAGGCCTATGGCCAGACGGAATTGAGCCCTGTCGCGACCATTTTGCCGCCTGAATATCATGTGACGGAAGGGCCGAACGCAGGCAAGCTTCGTTCTGCGGGCAAGGCCGTCGGCTGCTGCGAGCTGAAAATTGTTGATGAAGATGGCAATGAGCTGCCGACTGGCAGCGTCGGCCAGGTGGCGGTCAAGGGACCGGTTACCATGCTCGGCTATTGGAACAAGCCCGAGCAGACGGCGGAAGCGCTTCGCGATGGCTGGGTTTATACGGGCGACGGCGGTTATCTCGATGAAGATGGCTTTCTGTTTATCGCCGACCGGATGAAAGACATGATTGTCTCGGGCGGGGAGAATGTCTACTCCGCCGAGGTGGAGCAGGCGGTGACCCAGCATCCGGCTGTCGCGGAGTGCGCCACCATTGGCATTCCGCATGAAAAATGGGGGGAAAGCGTGCATTCCATCGTCATTCTGAAGCCGGGGGCGAGTGCGACGGAGAAAGAAATTATTGATCACTGCCATACCATTATCGCCGGTTACAAATGCCCGCGGAGTATTGAATTCAGAACTGAGCCCATGCCGCTATCCGCGGCCGGAAAGGTCCTGAAGCGGGACCTTCGGGCGCCATACTGGGAAGGCCTGGACCGGAACGTCAACTGAGTTTTTATTGAAATCGGAAAGAAGCATTATGGGAAAAAGAATTGTTGTTGCAGGCGTCGGCATGACGCCTTTCGTCAAGCCCGGAGAGAATGAGGACTACCCTGTCATGGGGGCGAAAGCCATCAATATGGCGCTTCAGGATGCCGGGATCGGGTATGACAAGATCCAGCAGGCCTATGCCGGTTACGTTTATGGCGACAGCACCTGCGGCCAGCGGGTGTTGTATGAAGTGGGAATGACGGGCATTCCGATTGTCAATGTGAACAACAACTGCTCGACCGGCTCAACGGCGCTGTTCCTGGCCCGTCAGGCGGTTGAAGCCGGGGTGGTTGACTGCGCGCTTGCCGTCGGCTTTGAGCAGATGGCGCCCGGGGCACTTGCGGATGTCTGGACCGACCGGCCGAGCCCGCTTGGCAAATTCAATCATCTTACGGACGAGCTGACGCAGGATTTCACGTCGCCCATGGCAATCAAGATGTTTGGCGGGGCCGGACTCGCGCATCAGAAGAAGTATGGCACAAAGGATGAAACCTTCGCCAAGATCCGCGCCAAGGCGAGCCGTCATGCAGTCCATAATGAAAAGGCAATTTTCCGCAAGGAGATTTCCGTAGAGGATGTCATGGGCTCCCCGCGCATGACCGCGCTGTTGACCCGCCTGCAATGCTGCCCGCCGACCTGTGGCGCGGCGGCGGCCATCGTCTGCAGTGAAGAATATGCAAAACGGCACGGGATTGATACCGGCGTGGTGATTGCAGGACAGGCAATGACGACCGATTACAGCTCGACATTTGACATGAACGACATGATGCGGGTGGTTGGATATGACATGACGGCCGCCGCGGCCCGCAAGGTTTATGAGCAGGCCGGTGTCGGCCCCGCAGAGGTCGAAGTGGCAGAGCTACATGACTGCTTTACCGCCAATGAGCTGATCACCTATGAGGGGCTTGGCTTCGCAGATGAGGGCGGCGCTGAAAAATTCATCTGGGATGAAGACAATACCTATGGTGGCAAGGTGGTGACAAACCCGTCCGGTGGTCTGCTTTCAAAGGGGCATCCGCTCGGGGCGACCGGCCTTGCGCAATGTTTCGAATTGGTCTCGCAGCTTCGCGGCAATTCCGGCAAACGGCAGGTCGAGGGCGCGAGAACGGCGCTTCAGCATAACCTCGGCCTTGGCGGCGCCTGTGTCGTCACGATGTATCAGAAAGCATAAAGCTCCTCCCATGGCGTGCCCTGCTTCGGCGGGCACGCCTTTTTTTAGTTTGGAAATATTGAACGATGATTGATCGCAGTCATATCGGGCGTGAATTCGGCGTGCACACGGCAGATATTGAGAAGGGCCGTCTCCGATTTTTCGCCAAGGCAACAAGGGAAAGCAATCCCGTCTATTTTGATGAAGCGGCCGCGAAAGAGGCAGGCCATCCCACGCTTCCCGCACCGCCCACCTTCCTTTTCTCGATGGACATGGAAGTCCCCGAACCCTTCGGCATTTTGCAGGTCATGGACATCGACCTCGGGAAGGTCCTGCATGGCACGCAGGAGTTTACCTATCATAAGCCTGTGTATGCCGGGGATGCCATTTCCTTCCGCTCCGTTGTCACGGATATCTATGAGAAGAAGGGCGGGGCGCTGGAATTTGTCGTTAAAAAGACGAGCGCCACGAACCAGAAGGGCGAGCTGGTCGCCGAAATGACACGCACCCTTGTCGTGCGCAACGGGTGAGGGGGACACACATGACCGCAGTAAATTTTGACTCCTTGAGTGTTGGCGATCAGATCCCGGGGCTGGTAAAGCCGCCGATCACCCGCACGACGCTTGCGCTGTTTGCCGGGGCGTCCGGCGATCACAACCCGATCCATATCGACATCGACTTTGCAAAGGCCGCCGGGATGGAGGACGTCTTCGCCCATGGGATGTTGTCGATGGCTTATCTGGCGCAGACCCTGACGGGGTGGGTGCCGCAATCGGCGCTGCGCAGCTTCAATATCCGCTTTTCCTCCATCACCCATCTTCAGGACCGGATTACCTGTAACGGGGAGGTTGCGGAAAAATTCGAAGAGGCGGGCGAAAAGCGCCTGCGTGTCACACTCACCGCCGTCAATCAGGACGGGGATGTCAAACTGGCGGGGGAGGCGATTGTCGCCCTTGCCTGAGCCAATGATGAAAACGCAAAAGAGAGAATTAAATCAATGAGTAAACTGCAGGGAAAAGTCGCCTATGTCACTGGATCGGGGCGCGGTATCGGCCGGTCCGTTGCGCTGAAACTCGCAAGTGAGGGCGCAAAACTCGTCGTCAACGATCTGGACGCTGCCCCGGCGGAAGAGACGGTCGCCACCATCAAGTCGATGGGCGGGGATGCCATCGCGGTGCCCGGCAGCGTGACGGAAGAAGGCTTCGCGGAGCGGTTCATCAACAGTGGGGTTGAAAGCTTCGGGGCGGTGGATGTCATTGTCAATAATGCGGGCTACACCTGGGATGCGCTGGTTCATAAGATGAGCGACGAGCAGTTCGATGCCATGCTGGATGTGCATCTGAAGGCGCCCTTCCGGATTATCCGCGCGGCGTCTGGCTTTATCCGCGGGGCGGCCGAGAAAGAAGCGGCAGAGGGGCGCGAGGTTTTCCGCAAGATCGTCAATATATCCTCCATTGCGGGGATTGGCGGAAATGCGGGGCAGATCAACTACTCCTCGGCCAAGTCGGGCATTCTCGGCATGACCAAGACGATGGCGAAGGAATGGGGGCGGCACAAGGTTAATGTGAACTGCGTTGCCTTCGGTTTTATCCGCACCCGCCTGACCGAAGCCACAAATGAAAAGAAGACGATTGTCGTCGAAGGCAATGAAGTCGGGATCGGTATTCCAGAAAAGCTTGTCGCTGGGATGGAAATGATGATCCCGCTTGGCCGTGCCGGAACACCGGAGGAAGCTGCGGATGGTGTTTATCTCTTCTGCGCACCTGAATCTAACTACATTAGCGGCCAGACGCTGATCGTGGGCGGCGGTCTCGTCATCTAGGAGAGGAGAAAAGCCATGTCCTATGAAGATATCTCGCTTGAAATTGACGGCGGTGTCGCGCGTCTGACGTTTCGCCGTCCCGACAAGCTCAATGCGCTGCGGGAACAGACCGGCGATGAAATGCAGGCTGCGTTTGATGAAATGGAGCAGAATCCGGATGTGCGCGTTGTCCTCCTGACCGGCGAGGGGCGGGCGTTCGGTGCCGGCTATGATCTGACCCGGGTCAAGCCGGGGGAGATCCCGGACATGGCGAAAATCCTGGAAGACAACTATAACCCGCTGACGCGCAAAATGCGGGCGTCCCGCCTGCCGATCGTGAGCGTGGTGAACGGGCCCTGTGCAGGCGCCTCAGTCGGTATTGCGCTCAGTGCCGATATCGTCATTGCCGCCCGCTCGGCCTATTTCTATGAGCCCTTTGTCGGCCTCGCTCTTATCCCGGATGCGGGAAATACCCTGTTTTTGCCGCGTATCGTCGGCCGTATCCGGGCGGCCGGAGCGATGCTGCTTGCCGAAAAAATCCCCGCGGAGGAAGCGCTTTCCTGGGGCATGGTCTGGCGCGTCTATGACGATGCGGAGCTGATGGGGGAGGCGGAGAAAATTGTGCAAAAGCTGGCGGGCTATTCGCCGACATCGGTGTCGCTGATCAAGAAGCTGATTTTTGAGGCCTCAGATCATGGCATGTCGCATCAGCTTGATCTGGAACGGGATGCGCAAGGAGAGGCCTGCGGCAGCGAGGAAATGCAGGCGGCAATCGCTTCTTTCTTTAAAGGCAAGTAGCATCGGCCGTCTGCGGAAGGCGCGATCACAGGCAGTAGGCACTGGAGTATCGTGTAACCAACAGATATTACGAAGGATTTTCTATTGCGGGAATGCAGTTTTCCGCCAATGGAAAGCCTGTGATTTTTATAAAAATAAAAAATGAATCATAAATCATTATTTGTATTGACTCACCCTGATCCGCTCCCTAGAGTGACTTGCATACAGGGGATGTCCGGCGAAAACAGTTGCGATAGACAACAGCGTTAGAGCGGTTTCGCATCGGGTAGTTGATGAGGGAATAATGGAAATTTTTGAATCTCTGCCACAACTGGCGGAGGATGAGTTTGCACTCACGCGCGAAACCGCGCGCCGCTTCTTTGAAGAGGCGGCAGTCCCGCATTATGCAGACTGGGAAAAACGCGGATATGTGGATCGGAACCTGTGGAAAAAAGCGGGCGGGCAAGGGCTTCTCTGCTCAATGATTTCCGAGGAATATGGAGGTATTGGCGGCAACTTTCTCCATGCCATGATTGTGGTTGAGGAGTTGGCGCGCAGTGAATGCGCGCTTCCCGGCCTGTTCACTCATTCTGATATCATTGTCCCCTATATCGCCCGCCTAGGCACAGAAGATCAGAAAAAGCGCTGGCTTCCCGGTTGTGTCAGCGGCGATGTGATCGCCAGCATCGCGATTACGGAACCCGGCGCCGGTTCGGATATGAGAGGGGTCCGTCTGCGGGCGCGGCGTGATGGCAGCGACTGGATACTGGACGGTCAGAAAACATTCATTACCAATGGCTGGCTCGCCGATCTTATCATCGTGGTGGCCAATACCGATCCTGATGCGGGGTCCGCCAGCAAGAGTCTCTTCCTCGTTGATGCAAAAACTGAAGGGTTCCGGCGCGGCCGATTGCTCGAAAAAGTCGGGCAAAAAGCGCAGGACACGGCGGAACTCTTTTTTGATGAGGTGCGTGTGCCGGCGTCCGCCATGCTCGGCGAAGAGGGGGGTGGGCTCAAATATCTCATGCAGGAACTCCCGGTTGAACGTCTGCTGGTCGGGGTTTGGGCGCAGGCCATTGCCGAGCGGGTGTTTGAGCGGACCGTTGACTATGTTTTTGAGCGCAAGGCGTTCGGGCAGATAATCGGAGATTTCCAGACCGCTAAATTCACCCTGTCGGAAGTTCGCACCGAGCTGGAGGTCGGGCGCGCCTTCCTCAATGATTGCGTTGCGCGGCTGCTGCAAGGGCGGCTCTCCGGCGAAACGGCGGCAATGGCAAAATACTGGCTTTCCGATATGCAGGGGCGAGTGATTGACCGCTGTCTCCAGCTTTTCGGTGGCTATGGCTATATGTGGGAGTATCCGGTTGCGCGCGCCTATGCGGATGCCCGGGCCCAGCGTATCTATGGCGGCGCCAACGAGATCATGAAAGAGATTATCGCACGCGGCATTCAGCAGCGGAACTGTGGTTAACTCATTGAAATTCAGTCTTAAACGGTATTGATCATGTCCGAGCACTGGAAGAAATACAAGTCACTGGCCGAGATGATCCGGGCACAGGCGGAAAAATCGCCGAACCGGCTGGCGCTGATTGCCCGTTCGGCAACCGGGCAGGAAGAGCGCCTGAGTTATGCGCAGATGGTCTGGCAGGGCGAGAAATTTGCGCAGGGTCTGAAGCAGATTGGCGCCTCTGAGCGGGACCATATCGGGATCGCGCTCGATAACAAGTCCGCCTATGAGGCAATTGTCACGCTGCTGGCCTGTGCCTTTGGCGGTATGGTTTGCGTTCCCATCAATGCCCGGTTTGCGGAAGAGGAATTTCTTCATGCCCTGACCCTTGCCGACATTCGCTTTGTCGTCTGTGATGGACTTACCGGCCCGCGGATAGAGGTGGTGCGCAAAAAGGCTCCGATGCTGGAGAAAATTCTGCTGGCGGGCGGCGCGCCCGGAGAAGGAACCGTTCTATGGAATGATGTTTATGAGCAGGCGCAGAGGACGGAAGCGATCTGGCCACAGCGGCACCATGAGGATATTTCCGAAATCCTCTTCACCTCCGGCACCACGTCGCGGCCCAAGGCGGCGCAGATGAGCCATCGCAGTGCACTGGCGAGCGCCTATGGTTTTGCAGACGCAATGAGCCTTAGGCAGGGGGATGTGTATCAGAGTTTTTTCCCTTTCTTTACAACGGCCTGCCTGCGCTGTGTGCTGTACCCGAGCTGGTTTGTCGGTGCGACGGCGGTCGTTGATCCGGAATTGAATGTGGCGGATATCCTGGGGCGGATGGAAAGGGAGAGGACGACAACCTATATCGGCGTGCCGTCCTTCTATATTTTCATGCTGGAGAAATATCAGGATCTCAACCGGGATTTGTCCGCCTTGCGGATCATCAATGCCGGTGGCGCGGCCATGCCGGCCGAACTGACGCGGCGCCTTCTTGTGGCATTTCCCGATCTGGATGTGCGGCAAACCTATGGCCAGACAGAGGGCGGGCCGTGCGGGACCGTTCTGGTCGGGGAAGAGGCGCTCGCGCATATCGGCTCCTCCGGCGTTCCCTGGACGGAAACGGACCTGCGGATAGTCGATGACAATGTCCAGGATGTTCCGGCGGGTGCGGTGGGAGAAATTGTCGTGCGCTCCCCGTCGCTTTTCTCGGGCTATTACAAGAATGAAGAAGCGACCCGCGACGCCCTCAAGGATGGCTGGCTGCTCTCCGGCGATCTCGGGAAACGGGATGAGGGCGGCTATCTCTATGTTGTTGATCGCAAGAAAGACATGGTCATTCGCGGCGGGCACAATATCGGTACACAGGAGGTGGAGGCCGTTCTGCTGCGCTATGAAGGTGTTGAAGAAGTCGCGGTGATTGGCATTCCGCATGACAAGCTCGGTGAAGATCTTCTCGCGGTCATGACAGTTGCACCGGGCGCGCAGGTTGATACAGACAAAATCCGTGAGTTTTGCGCTGACAAGCTGGCGGATTTCAAGATCCCGCGGCGCTTTGAAATTATCGCAGAAATGCCACGCTCTCCGATGGGGAAAATCCTGAAAACGGAGCTGCGGGCGACATACAAGAATTTGGTGATGGCGAAGGCGAGTTGATCGTCTTGCCCCGTTATATGCGCTTTTCTGATTTGGGCGTAGGACGGAGATGTTCAGAAAAGACAGGGAGGAGATATCTTCAGAAGAAGCTTTGGCATCGAGCTGCCCACCAAGAGGCAGATTAAAATAGACCTTATGAATCAATAAAATATCTAACAAGGACGATAAAGATGATTGGGAAATTGAAAAAAAATCTGACACTCGGACTAGCGGCGCTGGCGCTCTGCTCCACGGCAGTTATTTCTAATGTCTCGGCGGAGGAATATCCGTCTCTTAATCTGCGGCTGGCGCATTTTGTGCCGTCGAACACAGCGGGCGCGCAATGGGAACAATGGTGGGCGGATGAGGTTGAAAAACGCTCGAACGGCCAGATCAAGGTAAAGATTTTCTGGGCCGGCAGCATGGGCGGGCCGAAGGAAATTCTGAAACTCACCGGTACCGGTGCGGTCCAGCTTGGCGCCACGGCGCAAGGGTATTTCACGGCCGAACTGCCGGTTGCCGGTAATGCCTCCCATCTCCGCGTTCATGAGACGCCGCAGCAGGCCGTTGATACCTGGAAACGCTGGCAGGAAGACCCGCAAACCCAGGCCGATCTTGAAAACAACGGTGTCATCGCGCTGTATCATCAGGGCAGCAACCCTTATCGCCTGTTCTGCACCAAACCGGTCACGACCGTTGCCGAATTGAATGGTCTGCGCGTGCGGGTGCCGGGGGCGCCTTACTGGCCCGAATATTTTGCGAAAGTCGGCGTCGTCCCCGTCTCGATCCCCTACAGCGAAATGTATGACGCCCTGCAAAAGGGAACGGTGGATTGCTCCCTTGCCGCTCATGAGCAGGCAATTTCCGGAAAATTCTATGAAGTTGCAAAATATGCAATTGACCTGAATTTCGGTGCGCAGCCGGTCTGGGGCATTTTTGTCAACCGCAAGCTGTTCAATGAATGGCCTGAAAATGTCCAGAAGCTGATGCTGGATGTCAGCAATGAGTTGATGGAAAGGGAACCGAAGGAAGCTGCGGAACTGGCAGAGAAAACCATCAATGAGGATTTTCCGGCCCATGGCGTCACCTATGTGAAATTCGAGGAAGCAGCGCAGCTTGACGAGAAAGCGGGCAGCATGATTGATATGTGGGCTGCTGATCTGAAGCAGCGAGGGTTTGGCGATGCTGTTGAACGTCTTCGTCCGGTCCTGACCGAGATGCAAGCAAAATTCCCGGACTGAGTGGGCATATGAAAAGCTATTTCGAGCCATCTTTGCAGGTTATCTGCGCGCTCGCATTGGCGGTGATGATGTCGGTCGGGGCGATCGACATCATCCTCGGGCTGGCGTTTGATAAATACCTGCCCTTTAAAGTAGAGCTGAGCGGACTGCTGTTTGCGATTATCATCTTCGTGTCCCAGCCTCTGGTCACGATGCGGAATGAACATGTTGTTGTCGATATCATATCCGGCAAACTGACGTCCGGCTGGAAGTTGCTCAGCCTGGCGATTGCAAAGCTGACGGCGATTGGAGTTTTAACGCTTCTCGCCATCGCGGCATGGAGCCTTTTCCAGTCGAGCTGGAATATCAAGGAACGGTCATCCGACTTTCTGCAAATTCCGATCTATCCGGTCAAATTCATGATCTTTGCGGGCTTTACTCTCGCGGCGTTGGTTTCTGTGATCCAGCTTGTCCGGCTTTTTATGAAATCTGAAACAGGCCCTTCCGACGCAGAGGAACAGGCCGAAGGGGAGCGGACCAATGGATAGCATCATTTCCGGCGTTGTCGCGATTGTGGCATTGCTTGCCCTGCTGGGGTTCGGCGTACCGATCGCCTGGGCGATGACCGCCGTGGCGATCATTGGGATGTGGTTGGTGATTGATGGCAATTTCGCCATGTCGATGCTGGAAACGTTGCCCTATGACACGGGGGTAAATTTTACGCTTGTTGTCATACCGATGTTTATTTTGATGGGCGGATTTTCCTCTCGCGCCGGAATTATCGAAGGGCTGTATGAGGCGGTTCACCGCTTTACCGCCCGCGCCAAGGGAAACCTGATCTACGCCACAATCGTGGCTTCGGCGGGCTTTGCGGCCGCCTCTGGGTCCACTCTTGTGTCTTCCTCAGTCTTTACCCGGATTGCCATGCCGCAGATGTTGAAGTTTGGCTATTCACCAGGAATTTCAGCGGGCAGTATTGCGGCCTCGGGGACGCTGGCGGCGCTTATTCCGCCATCTGTCGGGATTATCCTGATTGCCTCGCTCACAAACCAGTCGGTCGGCGCTTTGCTGATCGCTGGTGTTCTGCCCGGGATTTTGACGGCAGGGGCCTATATTGTCGGCATGCGGCTGTTTCTGATCCGTTATCCGCAATGGGCACCTTCTACGAATGAGAGCTATAGCTGGCGGGACAAATTCGCCGGTTTGCGCATGGTCTGGGGGGTTGTCCTGTTGGCGACGCTGATTATCGGCGGGCTTTATAGCGGGTTGTTTTCTCCTTCGGCGGCCGGCGCGGTGGGCGCGGCAGGTGCCCTGTTGATCGGGCTTGGCATGCGGCGCCTGTCGGGTAATGATATTTGGGAATCCTTCAAGGAAGGAACACTGGTCTCCGGTCGCCTGCTGATGATCCTGATCGGCGGGCTGTTGATGGGGCGGCTGCTGCTCGTCAATGGCTTTACCGATGAAATCAACAATTTTGTCGCCAGTATGGGGGTGAGCCCCATGGAGCTGATGATTTATATTGCGATCATGTTCATCGTGCTGGGTATGTTTGTGGATTCGCTGTCGCTGATCGTTATCACGCTGCCTTTTCTCTTTCCGATATCCCAATCTCTTGGCATTAACGAAATCTGGTTTGGCATCATCATTCTCAAACTAATTGAAATTGCGGCCATCACACCGCCCGTTGGCCTCAACTTGTTTGCGGTTATGGGGGCCGCGCCGGAATTGAAGGCGAGCGAGATGTATCGCGGCATCGTTCCCTTCCTGATTATAGAGATGGTTGTGCTGATGTTGCTGTTTGCCTTTCCGGAGATCGCCCTTTGGTTGCCGCAGACAATGGCGAAAGGCACATAAAGAGTAGAACGTAGCGCGGTATCTCCAGAATGCCGGCGGAAATGTATGGAGTCAGGTAAAGATGAGCAGTGATAATAAGAATAATATGGAAGAAGCCTATGTCAGAAAGGACTACTCAGCCATAAAATGGCGCCGTCGCGGACGTGTTCTGACGTTGGAAATGAGCCGTCCGGCCGCTTTCAACGCCGTGGATGAGGTTCTGCATGAGGAGCTGTCCCGGGTTTTTCGCGACGCCGATGCGGACCCGGATTCCGACGTGATCATTCTCACCGGAGCGGGGCAGGCTTTCTGCGCCGGGGGGGATGTGAACTGGATGCAGCGGGCCATAGACGAGCCGGAAATGTTCGAGCAAACGGTCACTGAAGCCAAGCAGATTGTATTTTCCATTCTGGACTGCGAGAAGCCGATCATTTGCCGGATTAATGGCCATGCCATGGGGCTGGGCTGCACGTTGGCGCTGTTCTGTGATGTCACCTTCATGAGCGATGCCGTGAAAATCGGCGATCCGCATGTTCTGATGGGAATGGTGGCCGGGGATGGCGGCGCGGTTATCTGGCCGGCGTTGGTTGGTCTCTCGCGGGCGAAAGAATTTCTCATGACCGGCGATCCGCTGACTGCGGCGGAGGCAAAGGAAATGGGCCTCGTCAATCATGTGTGCAAGGCGGATGAGCTGGATGAGAAGGTCAATACCTTCGCCGACAGGCTGGCAAATGGCCCCCTGAAATCCATTAAATGGACCAAGGTGAGCCTGAATATCCATCTTAAGCAGGTTGCGCATTCTGTGATGGATGCCTGTCTTGCCTATGAAGCCCTCACCAACCAGAGCGCGGATCATCAGGAGGCGGTCAATGCCTTCCGCGAGAAGCGCAAGCCGGTCTATACGGGAAAATAATTATTTAGGCGAGAATTGAAGAATGGATAAGAGTTCAGGCATAACGCTGGCCGGACGGCGTATTCTGGTGACCGGTGCAGGCGGCGGGATTGGTCTTGCCATCGCGGAGAAGCTGGTTGGCGCAGGCGCACAAGTGATCCTCAATGATATATCGGCAGCCCCGCTTCGGGATGCAAAGGAACGTATTGGTGCGGCGGGTGCTCTTGTCGGAGATGTGTCCGATGAAAGCTCTGTCAAAAAAATGTTCGCGGAGATGAATGAAATGCTCGGCGGGATCGATGGCCTGGTGAATAATGCCGGCATCGCCGATCCGCTGCGCGGCACCAAGCGCCAGACACTGGCGGATTGGCGCCGGGTTATGGATGTGAATGTCCAGGGGTGTTTTCTGATGCTGCGCGAAGCCGCCTCTTACATGCCGCCGGGCAGCGCCATCGTCAATATCGCCTCTGTTGTCGGGCTGGGTGGTTTTGCCGCCTCGAACGGTTATGGCGTCAGCAAGGCGGCCATTGTCATGATGACCAAGACGACGGCGACTGATTTTGCCCGTTTTGGCATCCGGGTGAATGCGGTGGCTCCCGGCGTGATCGAGGCGCCGATGGCATCCGAAATTCTCGGTGGCGGGTCGCTTGGGACGGATCCTTATGTCCGGCGTATCCCCATGGGCCGTCTTGGCAAGCCGGAAGAAATAGGAAATGCCGTACAGTTCTTGTTGTCTGGCATGGCGGAATATATAACCGGGGTAACCTTGCCGGTGGATGGGGGCTGGATGGCGTTTGGCGGCGCTGGAGATGCCTCTCATCAGACCGCAGCCGGATGATCCCGGCGATCCCGAGATGATGTGATGTATAAAGAGGGCCTGTGTGAGGATGTTGAGACCGAAAAGGAAGAATAGACCTTCGCGGGAAGAAAAAGCGGTGATGAACCGGGAGGCGCTGATTGACAGCGCCGCCATCTGCATTGGCAAATTCGGCTATAATGATGCGTCGATTGCCAAAATCGCGGATGGGGCCGGGCTCGCACATGGAACCTTCTATAATTATTTCGAGGATCGACAGGATCTGTTCGACCAGCTTTTGCCCATCAAGGGGCAGGAAATCCTCGCCTACATACGCACACAGGTCAGACCGGCCCAAAGCCTTATTGAGATGGAGCGTCTCGGTCTGTTGGCCTTTCAATCGTATGTCCAGAAAAACCCCTGGTTTTTCCGTCTGCTCCATGAAGGGCGATTTGCAACGCCCAAAGGTCACGCCATTCATATGGAAAATCTGTTCAAACCTTTTGTCCGTGCGTTGAAACGCTGGCAGGATAAGGGCGAGTTGAAGGGATATACGGAGGCGCAGCTTGAATCGCTCGCCTTCCTGATGATCGGCGCCCGTGATTATCTGTTTCTGCGCTCGACAGATACGGGAATGGCGTTCAAGCCGCTGGAAGAGGCGCAGCTTGACGCCTATCTGGATTTGCTTCGCGATGGCCTTCTGATCAATCCGGAAGAGGCGTGAGGCCAGTCAAACTAAAAAACAATGTAGATAACAGGGAGAAGCACGGATCATGGGACCGTTAAAAGGCATTAAAATTATCGAAATGGCGGGCATAGGGCCGGGGCCGTTCTGCGCCATGATGCTCTCTGACATGGGGGCGGACGTCATCCGCATTGACCGGCCCGGAGGGCATAACCTGCTAGGCCTCGATTATGACATCCTGAACCGGGGCAGGCGATCCATTGCGCTTGATCTAAAAACGCCGGAAGGAGTTGAAACCGTCCTGAAACTTGTTGAAAAGGCGGATGGGCTGATTGAAGGCTTTCGCCCCGGCGTCATGGAAAAACTCGGCCTTGGTCCCGATGTCTGTCAGAAATCCAATCCGAAGCTGGTCTATGGACGGATGACGGGTTGGGGTCAGGACGGGCCGCTGGCAAAGGCAGCGGGGCATGATATCAATTATGTCGCGCTGACCGGTGCCCTGCATGCGATCGGATCAAAGGCAGGCGGGCCCGTCCCGCCGCTTAACCTGATCGGCGATTTTGGTGGCGGCGCCCTTTATCTCGGCTTTGGCATGGTCTGTGGCCTGCTTGAGGCAAAGTTCTCCGGCAAGGGGCAGGTTGTTGACGTGGCAATGACCGATGGGGCGTCGTTGCTGATGGCGGCAATCTATAATCTGCATGGCGCCGGGAAATGGTCCAACAACCGGGAGAGCAACCTTCTCGATGGCGGTGCACATTTTTATGGATGTTATGAATGCGCCGATGGAAAGTGGATATCCGTCGGCTCCATCGAGCCGCAATTTTATGCGGAATTGCTTGAAAAAGCCGAACTTGACGATCCGGCGTTTAAGGGCCAGATGGATACCGGCAACTGGCCTGTCCTGAAAGAGAAATTGGCGGATAAATTCCGGACGAAAAGCCGCGATGAATGGTGTGCCCTGATGGAGGGGACAGACATTTGCTTTGCGCCGGTACTTGATTTGCAGGAGGCGCCGCAGCATCCGCATAACAAGGCGCGGAATACTTTTATCACGCAGGATGGTGTTGTCCAACCGGCTCCGGCCCCGCGGTTCAGTCGGACAAAGCCGGAAATTCAGGCTCCGCCGCCCAAACCCGGCCAGCATACAGAGGACATATTGCGTGACTGGGGTGTTGCCTGACAGCATCCCGGGTGAGGGGGTTCTAGCAGTGAAGTGGGTGTAAAATGCGGAAAAGGATCAGGCAGTCGGCATGCGGATAAGGTCTCTCGCCGCACATACCAACGGGTCGAGCCCCTGTCCCCCCTGTGCCAAATACGTCAAGAGCTGCTGACGCATACGCGGTTCCCAGAAATCATTGATATGGTCAGCCACATTCTGCGCCTGATCCGTATTCGGCTGGCTTTTGAAAAAAGTCGCAATCTGATTGGCCATTCTGACCATCTTGTCATCTTGCATCGGTTATTCCTGTCAGAATGCGGCCCGGATGGGAATATACCTCGAACTGATCATCGCGGGCAAAGGCGGCAAGGGTGAGCTGCGCATCTCTGGCCAGGTCAAGCGCATGGGCGGTGGGGGCGGAGGCGGCGATCAATACCGGGCACCCGGCAATGACTGTCTTCTGCACCATATCAACGGAGATGCGCGACGTCAGGAGGATAGCGCCGCTTGCCGCGTCCATCTTTTCGCGGGCAAGGGCGCCGATCAGCTTGTCGAGGGCGTTATGCCGTCCGACATCTTCCCGCGCCAGCACAATACCCCGGCCCGGCAGCAGGAAACCGGCCGCATGCAGGGCGTGGGTGAGATCATGAAGCGGTTGAAATTGTCGAAGAGTTTCCGTCGCATGGGCGATATCGTTCTGGCTGAAGGCCGGGCCAGCGCCGTCAAGGCGAGGCAGAGGGCGCAGCGCCTGTTCCAAGCTGTCGATGCCGCAGAGCCCGCAGCCGAGCGGACCGAGCATATTGCGTCTGCGCTCATGCACAAAATCAATCCGCTCTGCGCGCAGCCAGAAGCGGGCTTCCAGCCCGTTATCATGGGGGATGATCTGCAGTGACTCGATCTGGTCGGGCGTCTCGACAAAGCCTTCGGTGAGGGCGAAGCCGGTCGCAAAATCTTCCAAATCGGCCGGAGTTGCCATCATGACAGCCGCGGTGGTGCCGTTGAAGACGAGGGCGACCGGTTTCTCCTCGGGCAAGATGCGGGAAATATCCCGGCTGCCGCCCTCATAGATTGCAAGGCCCCGCACTTCGGCTGTCGATTGCGCCGCCATGATCATTCCGCCGCGGGAAGAATGCGGCGGGCCCTTGTGGCCTGAGTCTGATACTCTTCCTGCCATTCCGTCGGACCGTTGGAGAGGGATACCTGAACCGCCGTCACCTTGTATTCGGGGCAGTTTGTCGCCCAGTCGGAATAATCGGTGGTGACCACATTGGCCTGTGTATCGGGATGATGAAATGTGGTGTAGACAACGCCGGGCGACACCCGGTCCGTAATATGGGCATGCAGCGTCGTCGCCCCGGATCGGGAGGCAAGTCTGATGAAATCCCCGTCGCGGATACCGCGTACCTCTGCGTCATGGGGATGAATTTCGAGGATGTCCCTGTCATGCCAGAGGGCGTTTGCCGTCCGCCGGGTTTGGGCCCCGACATTATATTGCGACAGCACCCGACCGGTTGTCAGAAGCAGCGGAAAGCGCGGACCGGTCTTTTCATCGGTCGCCACATATTCGGTGACAATGAACCGCCCTTTACCGCGCACAAAACCATCCATATGCATGAGGGGCGTGCCAAGGGGTGCGGCTTCGTTGCAGGGCCACTGCACCGATCCCTTCTCATCCAGCAGATCATAGGAAACACCGGCAAAGCTCGGCGTGGTCGCGGCGATTTCATCCATGATCTGGGACGGATGCGTGTAACCCCAATCAGCCCCCATGGTATTGGCCAGCATCTGGGTGATTTGCCAGTCCGCATAGCCGTTGCGCGGCTCCATCACCTTGCGGACCCGGTTGATCCGCCGCTCTGCATTGGTGAAGGTGCCGTCCTTCTCCAGGAAAGTGGAGCCGGGCAGGAAGACATGGGCGTAGTTAGATGTTTCGTTCAGAAACAGATCATGAACGATGACACATTCCATGGCGGCAAGACCGGCCGCCACATGTTTTGTATCCGGGTCCGATTGCAGAATATCCTCGCCCTGACAATAAAGGCCCTTGAAACTCCCTTCGACGGCGGCGTCCAGCATGTTGGGGATGCGCAGGCCCGGCTCCGGGTCAATTTTAACATTCCAGATTTTTTCATATATCGCGCGCACATCATCATTTTTGACATGGCGGTAGCCTGGCAATTCATGGGGGAAAGACCCCATATCGCAGGAGCCCTGAACGTTATTCTGGCCGCGCAGCGGGTTGACGCCGACGCCCGGCCGCCCGATGTTACCGGTCAGCATGGCGAGATTGGCAATGCCGATGACGGTCGTGGACCCCTGACTATGCTCCGTCACACCGAGGCCGTAATAGATGGCGCCGTTGCCGCCGGTCGCGAATAATCGGGCAGCCGCCCGCAGGTCGGCGGCGGGAACACCGGTCAGCAGTTCCGTCGCCTCCGGGCTGTGGCGGGGATCGCGGATGAAATCGAGATAATCCTGAAAGGCATCGGGATCGCAGCGTTCCTTGATAAACGCGTCGTCCATAAGCCCCTCACTGGCCACGACATGCGCCATGGCGGAGATGACGGCGACATTCGTGCCGGGCCGCAAGGGGAGATGGTAAGCGGCGCCAATATGCGGTGATTTCACCAGATCAATCCGCCGCGGATCAATGACAATCAGCTTTGCGCCCTGCCGCAGGCGTTTCTTCAGGCGGCTGGCAAAAACGGGGTGGCCGTCCGTCGGGTTGGCGCCGATGACGATGACCACATCGCTCTGTTCAACGGAATCGAAATCCTGCGTTCCGGCGGAAGTGCCAAAGGTCTGTTTCAGCCCGTAGCCAGTAGGAGAATGGCAGACGCGGGCGCAGGTATCGGTATTGTTGTTGAGGAAAACGCCCCGCGCGAGCTTTTGCACCAGATATGTTTCCTCATTCGTGCAGCGCGAGGAGGTAATCACACCGATGGCGCGACGACCATATGTTTCCTGCAGGCCATGGAGCCGGTTTGCCGCGAAGCTGAGCGCCTCCTCCCAACTCACCTCCCGCCAGGGATCGGTGATATTCTCCCGGATCATCGGGTTCAGGATGCGGTCCTGATGCGCGGCGTAGCCATAGGCAAAGCGGCCCTTGACGCAGGAATGCCCGCGGTTGGCCTTGCCCTGCTTATAGGGCACCATCCGCACCAGTTCATCGCCATTGAGTTCTGCCTTGAAAGAGCAGCCGACACCGCAATAGGCGCAGGTCGTGACCACGCTGCGGGAAGGGGTGCCAAGTTCAATCACGGATTTTTCCTGCAGCGTTGCCGTCGGGCAAGCCTGAACGCAGGCGCCGCAGCTGACGCAATCGGAGGTCATGAAGCTGTCGTCTGCTGTGCCGGCGGAGACCCGGCTCTCAAATCCGCGCCCTTCGATGGTGAGGGCGAAGGTGCCCTGCACTTCTTCGCAGGCCCGCACGCAGCGGGAGCAGACAATGCATTTCTCCGGATCATAGGTGAAATAGGGATTGGAGATGTCGGCGGCCTTATATTCCGGGTTTGGCGCCTCGGCCGTGCCCTTTGCAAAATGTGTTCTGACAGGCTGATAACGCACATCGCGCAGGCCGACCATGCCCGCCATATCCTGCAATTCGCAATCCCCGTTGGCGGAGCAGGTGAGGCAGTCCAGAGGATGATCCGATATATATAACTCCATTACGCCCTTGCGGATTTTTTTCACCTTCTGCGAGTGGGTGGAGACGACCATTCCCTCACTGACCGGTGTGGTGCAGGAAGAGGGTGTGCCGCGCCGCCCTTCAATCTCCACCACGCAGAGACGGCAGGAGCCGAAGGCCTCAACGCTGTCGGTCGCGCAGAGCTTGGGGATCGGTATCCCAGCTTCCATCGCCGCCCGCATGACGGAACTGCCTTCTGGCGCCGTAACCTCAAAACCGTCAATTGTCAGATTAACCGGTTTTCCGATTTTTTGAGGTGTTCCGAGGTCAGGATCATTCAGCGGGGAGAGAGGGGAGATATCTGTCATTCTGCGGCCTCCCGCGTGGGGACAAAGTCATCGGGAAAATGGGTCAGGGCAGACATGACGGGAAAGGGTGTGAAGCCGCCCAGGGCGCAGAGAGAGCCATCCTTCATGGTCTCGCAAAGATCGGTGAGAAGCGGGATGGCCGCCACCTCGCCCAAAGCGATGCGATCAATCGTCTCCACACCGCGCACTGCGCCGATGCGGCAGGGTGTGCATTTGCCGCAGCTTTCCACGGCGCAGAATTCCATGGCGAAGCGGGCCATTTGCAGCATGTCGGCGCTGTCATCAAAGACCACGATCCCCGCATGACCGATCAGGCTGTATTCGCGGTCAAACTCCTCATAGCCGAAGGGGGTATCGAATTTTGAGGGCGGCAGATAGGCGCCGAGGGGGCCGCCCACCTGCACCGCCTTGACGGGCCGCCCCGTCGCCGTGCCGCCGCCAATATCGTTCACAAGCTCGCCAAGCGGCATGCCGAAGGCCGTTTCAAACAGGCCGCCATATCGGACATTCCCGGCAAGCTGGATCGGCATGGTGCCTTTTGACCGGCCAAGTCCGAAATCCGCATAAAAGGCGGAGCCCTTTTCAAAGATGACAGGCACGGTTGCCAGGCTGATGACATTGTTCACAACCGTCGGGCGACCCATAAAACCTTCCAGCGCGGGCAAGGGCGGCTTGGCCCGAACGACGCCGCGCTTGCCTTCCAGTGAATTGAGAAGCGATGTTTCCTCGCCGCAGACATAGGCGCCCGCGCCAACGCGGACTTCCAGATCAAAGGTTTTGCCTGATCCCAGCACATCCGCACCCAGCAGGTGATTTTTCCGGCCAATTTCAACAGCCGCCTGCATGACGCGGATCGCATCGGGATATTCAGAGCGGATATAGACATATCCCTTTGTTGCGCCAACGCCGATCCCGGCGATGATCATGCCTTCTATCAGGGAGAAGGGATCCCCTTCCATCAGCATCCGGTCGGCGAAGGTGCCGCTGTCGCCTTCATCGGCGTTGCAGACGATATATTTCTGCGGGGCCCCGGCCTGCATCACTGTCTGCCATTTAAGGCCGGTCGGAAAGCCCGCCCCGCCGCGCCCGCGCAGGCCGCTTTCAGTCACTTCGGCAATGATTTCCTCCCCCGTGAAGGTGAGGGCGCGCCGCAGTCCGGCAAGGCCGCCATGAGCTTCGTAATCGCTGAGGTCGAGCGGGTCGATAATTCCGCATCGGGCGAAGGTAAGGCGTGTCTGCCGGGCGAGGAAGGGAATATCTTCCGTGGGGCCAAGGCTTGCCCGCTTTCCATCCAGCAGGGCGGGCACGTCATCGGCGGTTATGGGTCCGAAGGCCTCACGTCCGCAGCCCCGGTCAATTTCGACCAACGGTTCCAGCCAGATCATGCCGCGAGAGCCATTGCGGATAAGCTCAATATCAATTGCGCGCCGCGCCGCTTCCTTCCGGATGGCCTCCGCCACCTCATCGGCGCCGAGGGCGCGGGCGGCGCTATCCATGGGGACATAGATTTTCATTGCGCCGCCTCTTTGAGGGTGGAACTGATCCGGGCCGCCGTCACCCGGCCCATCAGCTTGCCATCGACCGATGCGGCCGGGGCGCAGGCGCAGAGGCCAAGACAGAAAACCGGTTCCACCGTAACTTCGTTATCCTTGGTGGTTTGGTACCAGTCAAGGCCGAGGCTGGACAGGGCTTCTTCGGCGAGCCGGTTGGCGCCCATTGATTGGCAGGCCTCACCCCGGCAGATCCGGATGAGATGCCGTCCCGCCGGTTTTTCGCGAAAATCATGATAGAAGGATATCACGCCATGCAGTTCCGCCTTGGTGATATTGAGGGTGGCGGCAATCGGGGCCATAGCCTTATCCGGGATATGGCCATAGCGTTCCTGAAAGGCGTGCAGGATCGGCAACAGGGGTCCTTCCAGCGTCATATGCTGATTGATGAGACGACTGATGTCGGCATCGTCGGGGGCATTTATCATTGTTTCCATGAAGCAGGACCTCCACCCTACCAGCCTCATTATTGCCTTTCATGATTAGGAATCAATATTGTAATTTCGTTAAACGATAGAAAATTACTATCAATTAAGCTCCGAAATCCGCCGTGCTTCATTCAGCAATTCCTGCAGGATCGGCGTATGCGGTTCCCGGTAGGGGGCGATCAGCCCGACACTCGGGTTGCGGATGCTGTCCGAAAAGGGGATAAGAGCGAGATCCTTCCCTTCGGTCAGGAAGGTGGCGATATCCGTCGGCAGGACCGTGAGCCAGCCGCCGCTTTCTACCGCCGAGATCAGCACAACCGTTGAATTGGATTCGATCAGCGCATCGGCACTGACCCCGGCTTCATGAAAATGCCGGTTGATAATCCGCCGGTTCTGCATATCGGGCGTCAGCAGGCAGAGTTTCTGGCCTTGCAGCTCCTGCCAGCGGACGGAGGCGCGCCCGGCAAAGGGCGACCCGTTCGCACAGACCAGCCGATAGCTTTCCCGGTAAAGGGGCTCCGCGCTGACCTTGCCGGTTGGCTCGCTATCCAGATAGGTAATGCCCGCGTCGATGTCGAGATTGTCCATCATCGCCAGAATCTCGATCGAGGGACGGGAGAGGAGGGTAAAGCGCGCCTTCGGATGGCTTTCGCAAAAGCGGGATGTCAGTCGCGCCGCCCAAGTCAATGCAGTCGGGATCACGGCGATGCGCAATTGCCCGCTCAAACCATGTCGCTTGAACCGCATTTCCTCCTTTAACTGCCTCGTGTCACTGACAATACGGCGGGCCCAGTTGAGGGCGCTTTGCCCCTCCGGCGTAAGGCCGCCATAGCGGGAGCCGCGGAAGATGAGCTTGACACCAAGCTGCTCCTCCAGATTTTTGATGCCGGTGGACAGGGTTGGCTGCGTGATGCCGAGATGATCAGCGGCCCGGCCGAAATGCCCGACCTTGGCGACAGCGATGAACATTTCCAGCTTGTCGATCATGGGGACTCCTTATGATCCTAATCTTATATCAACCCTGCATTCTGTAATAGAAAAAAGCAATGATGCGTGGATTTGCTTTGGCCATCTGGCTCTCCATCTCCGGCAATTTCACGCGGCTGATTCCCGGATCGGATGCGGACAGAGCGCCAGTTTTCCAGGTCTCTGCGCCATTGATCCGGATCGGCGCCAGAAGGAATGCCGGGCGGCACGGCAAAAGCGAGATCTGTGCGCATTGTGATTGCGAGAAAACGATGGGCGATCCGGTCGATCTGATCGCCTATCCGATCCCGGCTTTATCCGTCCGTCCGGGCAGGTAATGTTGACGCCCCGGACGGAATTTTCGCAGACGAGACGCCGTAACAGGCAAATCTGATCGGTTTGTTTTGCTATATTTTCAAACATAAGTTTAAAAATATATCATTTCAAAAATGGATTTATCACTATAAATGATATAGTGTTAATATCTTGATGTTGATATTTTTTGAACATATGTTAGAAATATAAAAGTGAAAATTTCATTGCGGGAGGAAGTCGGGTGGACAGGCAAAAGCTGGTCATGGTTGTCGGGGGATCCCGCGGCATTGGACGGACGGTAAGCGCCCTTCTGGCGCAAAGCTACAGCAATGTGGCCATTCTTTATCGTGCGGATCACCGCGCGGCGGAGGAGGCGGCCGAACTGGTCCGGCGGGAAGGGGCCAATCCCGTTCTGTTGCAGGCGGATATCTGCGATGCGGATGCCGTTGCGCAGCAGATTGCCGATCTGTCGCAATCATTCGGATCCCTGGATGCGGTTGTGCATTCGGCCGGGGCCAATTCAGACTGGAAAACGGTGCGGGAGCTGTCGGCGGCTGACTGGCGGCGGGTGATTGATATTGATCTCAATGGTTTCTTCAATGTGATGAACCCGGCACTCAGGATCATGCATGCGCAGCAGCATGGCTGTATCGTCGCGGTGACCTCCATTGCGGCGCGCGCCGGTTCACCCGGGGCGGCGCAGACGGCGGCGGCGAAGGCCGGGGTCGAAGCCATGATCCGGGTCATCGCCAAGGAGGAGGGACGGTTCGGTATCCGCGCCAATGCCGTCGCCCCCGGCCTGACGGAAACCGATATGGGGCAGGATGCCATTAATCACTGGGGCGAGAAGATGACCGGCAAGATCCTGGCCCAGTCTGCCATCCCGCGGATCGGGCTGCCCGAAGAGGTCGCCCGCGTCATCGCCTTTCTCCTGTCGCCCGCGGCCAGCTATGTGACGGGTCGGACCATTCCGGTCGATGGCGGACAATTTATCAGCGCCTGAGCGAGGAAATTATGCGAACGGGAATTGGCGAATATCGGAGTGGCAAGCAATTCGGGCTGACGGAAGAGCAGATCGAGATTTGTGCCCATGCGAGTGAGCTTTTCAAGGAAAAGCTCCATCCATTACAGCAGAAGATGGACGATGAGGAATGGTGGCCGGCGGATGTCTTCCGGGATATTGCCGGGATGGGATATCTTGGCACGACCATTCCGCCGGAATATGGTGGGCAGGGACTTGATTATCTGACCGCGGGGCTGATTTGCGAAACGATGGCATATTGGAACCCGACGTTCGCCTTCAGCTGGTTGAACTCCGATAATCTCGTCATCGACAATATCTATCGCAATGGCACGGAAGAACAGCGCGAACGCTTCCTGCCGGCCATGTGCCGGGGCGAGATGATCGGCGCACTCGGCATGACCGAACCCGGCGCCGGATCGGACGCTCTTGGGTCCATGAAAACCAATGCCGTCAAAGAAGGCGACAGCTATATCGTCAATGGCTCCAAGATTTACATCACAAACGGACCGATTGCCGATGTGGTGCTGACCTACGTCAGGACAAGCCGGGACATGGGGCGGAGCAAAGGTATATCCGCATTGCTGGTGGAGACCGATCAGCCGGGCTTTCGCGTCGGACGTAAGCTCGACAAGATGGGGTTTCGCGGCAGCCCGACGGGCGAGTTGTTTTATGATGATTGCCACGTGCCGACCGCCAATCTTGTCGGTGAAGAAAATCAGGGACATATCATCATGCATTCGGGCCTTGATCTGGAGCGGGCGATGTCGGCCATGCTGTGCATCGGCCCGGCGCGCCGGGCGCTGGATCTTGCCATCGATCATGCCAACCTGCGCGAGCAGTTCGGGCGTCCGATTGCATCATTTCAGATGATCCAGTCGAAAATTGCTGAAATGTATATTGCACTTGAGACAGCGCGCACCTTCGTTTACCGCGTCCTTGATGTTTGCTCCAAGGCACAGGAAGAGGAATACGGGCGCGGGCACATCCATATGCTCGCGTCCGCCGCTCTCTTTCAGGCAGCGAAAGCAGGGACCTTTATCATGGACGAAGCCGTTCAGATCCATGGCGGTTCGGGTTATATGCGCGATACGGAAATCAACCGCCTCTATCGGACGACGAAGGTGATGGAAATCGGCGCGGGTTCGCAGGAAATCCGACGGATTATTGTTGCGTCCGGACTGCTGAAGGGTCATTAAGGGTTGGTGATTGATAACATCAGAGAGTGGTAATCGCGGCATTGGCCAGAAACAAGAGTGTAAAAAGAAAACAGTCGAAAGCGGATATCTCGCGCGACAAGGTGCTGGCGGCGGCTGTTCAGGTCTTTTCCGAAAAAGGATATGCGGGCGCAACCATGCGGGAGGTCGCCCGCGTTGCGGGCCTGAGCGCGGGATCGCTTTACTATTATTTCTCGTCAAAAGAACTGATGATGGAAGCCGTCATCAACGTCAGCATCAACAATGTTTCCAAAACCGTGTTGAACGCCATTGCCGTGCAGCCCCCCAGTGCCTCCTATGCCGAGAAGATAAAGGTTGCCATCAAGGCGCATCTGCGCGGCATCCTGTCTTCTGGGGCGAATGCGGTTATCTCGCGATATCTCTGGGTGCAGATCCCCGATGACGTGAAGCAGAAGCATTTCATCGCCCAGTCCGCCTATGAGGAGTTCTGGCTGAACCTGCTGGCCGCGGCGCAAAACGCCGGTGAAATCCGCGCTGATCTGGATGCGCGCCTGACGCGGACCATTCTCCTTAGTGCCATCAACTCGGCGCTGGACTGGTATCGCCCGGATGGAAAGTCCGTCGATGAAATTGCCGATATCTTCTTCAAGCTATTGGAGGGGGGTATCCTGACTCCCGGATTGGCCGCCGACGACATATCCTCGCCGCAAGACCGGCTGCGAGACGATGATTCCGTCATTATAAAATAAAGTCGCCAGCAACGGCGCTTGCGTTCGATTGCGAGATTAGGGCCTGTCATATGACATCTGAAAATCCGGACGGCCAAATTACGCCGTCCGGTTTTTTATGAAGGGGATGTCAAATGAATAGGAACGCGCGGCGGATTATTTCCCCGTGAATTCCGGGCGGCGTTTTTCGCGCATTGCCTTCAGGGCTTCCGCGTGATCGTCACTGCGGCCCGTGGAAAATTCCGTGGCGAAGCTGGCATCCAGCACCGCCGCCGTGACTTGCTTAAGTCCCGCATTGACGGAAACCTTGGTCGCGCGGATCGCCATGCCCGCGCCGTTGACCAGCTTCTGCGCCCATTTGTCAACCAGCGGGTCGAGTTCTTCTGTCGGGACGGCAAAATTGATCAATCCCATCTCTACCGCCTGCGGGGCGTGGATCATGTCGCCGGTCAGGAGATACTGCTTTGCCCGGGCGTAGCCAATGAGCTGCGGCCAGATGACAGCGCCGCCGTCCCCGGCTGACAGCCCGACTTTGACATGCGGGTCCGCAATTCTGGCGGCGTTGTCGGCGATGATGATATCGCAGAACAGCGCAACAGTGGCGCCAAGCCCCATCGCGTCACCGTTAAGACGGCAGATAATTGGCTTGTCGAGATCGAGCAGGGAGTTGATCAGCCGCTTGCCTTCATTCAGCGTCGCCTGAAAAAGCTTCGCATCGCTGCGGCAGCTATCCAGAAAGTCAAGGTCGCCCCCTGCGCTGAAAGCCTTGCCTGCGCCGGTCAGGATAACGACATCGGATTCCCGGTCTTCGGCAATATCCGAAAACACTCGCGACAATTCGGTATGCAGCGGGCCATTGGTTGCATTCAGCCGGTCCGGGCGGTTCAGCGTGACGCGAAGAATTCGCCCTTCGCGGTCGAACTTGATGTGCTTATAATTGTCGAACATTCTTTCACCTGTTTCTTTGTTATCTGAAAGTTATTTCGGAGTCGGGGAGGGTTGCGCCTCATTCTCTCGCAGCAGGAATTTCTGCACCTTCCCCATGGCATTGCGGGGCAGGGCAGGGAGAAAGGCAACAAAGCGGGGAACCTTGAAGTTCGCCATATTCTCGCGGCACCAGGCAAGAAACTCGCTCTCCTGAAGGGACGCGCCCGCGCGAAGGACGACATAGGCCTTCGCCACCTCGCCCATACGCTCGTCGGGAACGCCGATCACGGCGACGGAATCAACCGCCGGGTGGGATCTGATAATCGCTTCGATTTCCGCTGGATAACAATTGAAGCCGCCGACGATGAACATGTCCTTCATGCGGTCGGTGATGGTGAGGTAGCCGTCTTTGTCGATGATGCCGACATCGCCGGTTCTGAACCAGCCGTCCTCGGTGAAGCTTTCCCGCGTGCGTTCGGGATCGTCGAAATATCCCTGCATGATGTTAAGGCCGCGCGCCTGGATTTCGCCGGGCGTGCCGGTCGGCACCTCGCGATCTTCCGCATCGACGGAGCGCATTTCCATGTGATCGACGACCTGGCCGGCCGATTTGGAGATTCTCTCAACCCCGTCCTCTTTGCGGCTCATGGTAACGAGCGCCGTGGTTTCCGTCATGCCATAGGCACTCAAAACCGTTTCAACGCCAACCTTGTCCCGGAGGGCGCGGATAAGCTCCGGCGGGATCATGCTGCCGCCGAGCACGATACTGTTGAGGGAGCTGATATCGCGCCCGGCCTTTTTATTGGCCTCAAGAAGGGAGGTGAAAATGGTCGGTGGGCCGCCCATGACCGTGATTTTTTCCTCTTCCACGGTTTTTAGCGTTGCATCTACATCGAAGGTCGGCACCGGATACATGGCGGCGCCGTTCAGCAGGCAGACAGCGACGCCGCCCTTGAAGCCGAAGGAATGGAACATCGGCGCGATAATCAGGTAGCGATCCCCCGCCCTGATTTCGGCGCGGTCGGCATAGAACTGATAGGCGCGCGTAATCTGGCCGTGGGTGATCACGGCGCCCTTGGGAAATCCCGTCGTGCCGGAGGTAAAGATCACCTCGGCAAGGTCATCGGGCTGGATGCTTTCGGCAGTGCGGCGGGCAGTCGCAATTTCATCCGGCGTAACAGCGGCAAGCAGCCCGTCCCATTCCGAGGCGGGGTCGTCAAAGCGGACGCTCAGGATGGTTTTGAGGTCCGGAAGATCGAGGGATTTCAGGCTCGCGACGAAGTTGGTGCCAAGGAAATCCGCGCCGGCAATGGCCCCGCTCGCGGCGGATTTTTTGAGGATATAGGACGCCTCACCGGGTTTGAGGCGTGTATTGATCGGCACGACAATGACGCCGAGGCACATCGCGCCGAGGGAAGCCTCCACCCAGGCTGCCGAGTTGGGCATCCAGATGGCAAAGCGATCGCCTTTTTTGAGGCCGATGCCGGCGAGCACGCTGGCGGCGCGTAATATTCTGTCGGTGAGTTCATTATAGGTATCGCGGCGGGATTTGAAAACCAGCGCTAGAGTGTCCCTCTGCTTTTGCGCCGTCCTGAACAAGGCTGATGGTATCGCCATTGCGCTTGTGGTCATTTGGGTCCGTTCCTCCCTCCCGGTGCTTCATATTATGGTGCTTCATATTATTATGAAGGCTGTCTACATTGAGTGTTATAATAAGTCAAACATTTGTTCGAAATATGTACGGATAATGATAGCATGTTCGCTCCGGATTTTCAGCGTTCTTATACAAATATATTATGCTTTTGTGCGATTTGCAGGATTTATCGGCATACAACTTACCGGCAGTGAAATGTAGAAATCGCTTGCATTATTATCCCAAATTTTTTATGAACACTTGTTAGAAAAACAACTAATTTAGGGTGACCCCGAACGGGGAGGGGCGTAATCGTAAAATACCGGAGACGGAGCGGTTTTTCGGTGGGAATGTTTTGCGTAAAAGAGACATTCGCATATCCGGCTAAAGAAGCAGGGAACGGTCATTGTACCCTGATCCTGCCGATAAAAAACACATTCAGGGCTATCAGGAGGAGATTCAAGATCATGCTCGGAAAATTGACGAAATATCTATCCATATTTGTGCTGTCAGGCGCCGCAACCTTCGCGTCCCTGACGGCGAACGCGGCCGATGACAAGGTCTACACGCTGAAATATCTGCATTCCTATCCGCCGACGCTCGCTTATTACAAGACGACCGGGCAGGGCTTTATCGAACTGGTCGAGCGGTGGAGCAACGGGCGAATTAAATTCGAGGTTTATGAGACCGGCTCGCTCGCTTCGGTGCCGGAAATGCTCTCCGCCGTCGATGCGGGCATTATCGATGTCAGCCACTCCTGGGGCGGCTTCTATTCCGGCACGGTTCCCGAAGCCGACGTCGAGGTGGGCCTTCCGCTTGCCTGGCAGGAGCCCTGGGAAGCCTATGACGCCTATTACCACCGCGGTCTCGACAAGATTATCGCTGAAGCCTATGAGAGCCGCTACAATGTGAAGCACTTCCCGGCGATCATGGGCATGCGTTATGCGATCCACATGCGTCAGGACATCAACGGCATTGATGATCTGAAGGGCAAGAAGATTCGCGCCATCGGCCTGTTTGGCAAGATCGTAACCAACCTCGGCGCGTCGGCCGTTTCCATTCCGGGCGCTGAAGTCTTCTCCTCCCTCCAGCTCGGCACGATCGACGGTCTCGTCTACGGTGTTGAAGCTATCATCGCCCAGAAACTGCAGGAACAGCTGAAAACCACTATCTTTGAGCCAAACCTCAACTCCGGCGTCGGTCACTGGCTGATCAACCGCACGACGTGGGAATCCCTACCTGAAGACCTGCAGCGGGTAATCAATGACGCGGTCCAGTACGGCAACTCCGCGCATGCGCTGGAGTATGCGGCATATGAAGCCGTCACCGGCGGTGAAATGGAGAAATTGGGCGTCAAGCTTCTCTCGCTCTCCCCGGAAGATCGCAAGAAGCTGCAGGATGCTGTTCTGCCGCTCTGGGATGAGATTGCTGCGAAATCCGAGCTTGGTGCAAAGGCGGTTGAACTTGTCCGTCAGCAGCAGCGTGACTTCGGACAGGTAATCGAAGATTAATCAGGATAATGGGTGGCCTGTTGCCTCGCGGCGGGCCGCCCGCGTATCGTAATTCAATGTAACTATTGTCCATGGCCGCCAGTACGGACATAACGGAGTTAGCCGGGAACATGACCTTAGCCAACTTGATCGACAAGATCACGAAATGGGCCAACGATATTGCATCGTTGGCACTTTTGCTGATGACGCTGTTCGTCACCTATGAGGTGGTGGCGCGTTATTTCTTCAACAGCCCGACGATCTGGGCCTGGGATATCAATGTCCAGCTTATGGTCCTGCTTCTGATGCTGGGGCTGTCGGAGGCCTCGCGCAAGGATCTGCATGTGCGGGTGGATGTGCTGGTTGCCAATCTTTCCGCTCGCGTGAAAGCCTTTCTGGATATCCTGTTCGCGCCTGTGTTCCTGTTTATTGCGGTGATGCTGGTCTGGTCCGGTTGGGATTATTTTTCGAGCTCCTATTCCCATCTTGAAAGGGCGTCGACCGTTTTTGCGCCGCCGCTCTATCCTGTGAAATTCTTTCTGCCCCTCGGGGGCGCGCTGCTGATCCTTCAGGGGGTGCTGAAGCTGGTCCGTGATATCGGTATCCTGTGCGCCGCCGGTTCCAATCCGGATCAGGGAGAGGCGTCATGAGTGTGGAGTTGACGACACTCCTGATTATCCTTAATTTGGTGCTGTTTCTTCTCGCGGGCTTTCCGGTCGCCTTTTCCCTGATCGGCGTATCGATTATCTGGCTTATATCGCTGCATGGATTGACGGTCCTGTCGATGATCCCGGCGACGATTTTTGACACCGCGACAACGGAAATCTTCATTGCGGCGCCACTGTTTATATTTATGGCCATCGCGCTGGAACGGGTCGGCATCGGCACCCTGCTCTATGAGGCGATCCATAGCTGGACAACGGGCATTCCGGGCGGGCTGGCCGTTGGCACCGTCATTGCCTCGACCCTGATTGCGGCCATGACCGGGATTGGCGGCACGGCGGTGCTGGTTCTTGGCGTTCTGGCGGTGCCGGAGATGGTGCGGCGGGGTTATGATATAAAGCTTGCCATCGGCGGGCTGCCGCCGGGCGGGGCGCTTGGCGTTCTCATCCCGCCGACGGTGGTGGGTGTCCTGCTGGGCGGCTTCGCCGGGATTCCGATTGGCTCGCTCTTTTTCGGGGCCGCCGTCCCCGGCTTTCTGATCGCGGGGTTGTTTTGCGTCTATATCATTATCCGCTGCCTGCTCAATCCGGCATTGGCGCCGCGCGTTCCGGTGGCGGAGCGGCCGACATTCCGTGAACGGCTCTATGTGACGCGGCAGATATTTCTTCCTGGATTGTTGATCTTCCTCGTCCTTGGCAGTATCTGGTGGGGGGTCGCCACCCCGTCAGAGGCGGCGGGCGTTGGCGCCTTCGGAACCATTCTGATCGCCCTGTTGCAGCGCAAGCTGACCTTCCGCTCCTTTGCCGAAATATTGCAGACCTCCACGCAGGTGTCGGTGATGGTGATGACCTTGCTGGCCGGTGGCGCGCTGTTCTCCCGCTTGCTGCAATTTTCCGGATCGGCCAGGCTGCTGTCGGAATATATCATCGGCATTGATGCCGGGGTCATGGGAACCATTGTGTTGTTCCTTGTGATCATTGTCATTCTCGGGATGTTTATTGACGGGGCGGCCATCATTTTCATCGCTACGCCCATCATGATGCCGGTGATTACGGCGCTCGGTGTGGACAGCGTCTGGTTCGGCGTCCTGCTGATGGTCTGCATTGCCATCGGCTATGTGACGCCGCCGTTTGGAATGAACCTCTTTTATCTGCGCGGCATATTGGACCAGATTCGCACCCGCCCGGGGATGGAGGCGGTTGCCCGTGTCGCCGTCACGGATATCTGGGCCGCCTGCCTCCCCTATGTCATCTTGATGGTCCTGGTCGTCGCGGCCATCCTGATCTGGCCCGAATTGGCGACCTGGTTGCCGAGCCATATGTAGGCCGGATATCGGGGGGCGGGGCCGCGTCCCGGCATCCGCGGGGCTTTCTTCATAAAGGGCCCTTAAAGTACCCCTGAACCTGCCCGTCAAGCTGCTTTCAAGTCGCCCCGTAGCCATCCCATAAGCCGTTCCTTACAACTCCTGATCCGTTCGCGGTCCCTGAAGGAGACGTCCTGCCACCCCTCTCCCAAACAGGGGAATAAAAATCCTTGCATTAAAATAAATGACAATATATTTACATAAATACTCAAAACGAGAACATGGAGAGAGCATGTCAAAACTGGCGATCGTAACAGGCGGAGCGGGGGGCATCGGAGCCGCAATCGCGGCGGAGCTTGCCGCCCATGGGCACACTGTGGCAATTCTGGATATCAACAAAGAGGCGGCCGAGGCGACGGCAGAAACCATATCCGACGAGGTGGCGCGCAAGGCCGTTTTCGCGGTGGAGGCGGATATCGCCGATGATGCCTCATGCGCGGCGGCGCTCGAAAAAGTGACGGCGCAGGCGGGCCCGGCCTCTATCCTTGTGAATAATGTGGGGTGGGACCGGATCATCGGCTTTCTGGAAACTGACGCCGATTTCTGGGACAAGGTGATTGCGATCAATCTGCGCGGCCCTATCGGGCTGACCCATAAGGTTGCGCCGATGATGGTGGCGGGAAAATGGGGGCGGATCATCAATATTGCGTCCGACGCGGGGCGTGTCGGCTCGTCGGGGGAGGCGGTCTATTCCGCCTGCAAGGCCGGGATGATCGGCTTTTCGAAGACCCTCGCCCGTGAATTTGCCCGCGCGAACATCACCTGCAACGCCGTCTGTCCCGGCCCGACCGATACGCCGCTGCTCAACAACCAGTTGGGGGAGGGGGAAGCCGGGCAGAAGATTTATGACGCGTTGAAGCGCGCCATTCCCATGAAGCGGCTGGGCCAGCCGGAGGATCTCGCCGGAATGGTTGGATTTCTCGCCAGCGACAAGGCATCCTTTATCACCGGCCAGACCATCAGCGTCTCCGGCGGTCTGACAATGAACGGATAGGAAAAAGAAAAATGGACTATACAGATATCTTGTATGAAGAACGCGATCACGTCGCCCGCATCACCATCAACCGCCCGGACAAGCTGAACGCTTTTCGCCCCCGCACGGTGGATGAACTGATTGACGCCATCAAGAATGCGGGCTGGAACCGCGATATCGGCGTGATCGTCCTCACGGGCGTTGGCAACCGGGCCTTTTGCACCGGCGGCGATCAGTCCGATCATGACGGGCAATATAGCGGCCGCGGCAGTGTTGGCCTCGCCATCGAGGAATTGCAGGGTACCATCCGCGATGTGCCGGTGCCAGTGATTGCCCGGGTTAATGGCTACGCCATTGGCGGCGGCAATGTTCTCGCGACCCTCTGCGATCTGACGATTGCCGCGGAAAGCGCGCAGTTCGGCCAGGTCGGGCCGAAAATGGGATCGGTTGACCCCGGCTTCGGCACGGCGCTGCTGGCGCGCTGCGTGGGGGAGAAGAAGGCGCGGGAGATCTGGTATCTCTGCCGCCGCTACACGGCGCAGGAAGCCTGTGACATGGGTCTTGCCAACAAGGTCGTGCCCGATGCCGAGCTGGATGCCGAGGTCGATAAATGGTGCCAGGAAATCGTCGAGAAAAGCCCGACGGCCATCACACTCGCCAAACGGTCTTTCAATCTCGACAGTGAAAATATCCGCGGCATATCCATGCTCGGGATGCAGGCGGTCAGCCTCTATTACGATACGGAGGAATCCCGCGAAGGCGTAGATGCCTTCATGAACAAGCGCAAACCCGACTTCCGGTCAAAGCGATAATAGTTGACTAGTAAACTAAATGCAGATGGTTGACTAGGAAACTATTATGACTGCGATGATCACGCTTGAATTCACGCCGCCGGTTGCCATTCTGGTTTTATCCAGCCCGCCGATGAATGCCCTCTCGCCGGATCTGATCGGGGAGATTGAAACAGCCCTCGATCAGGTGACGGCGCGGGGTGATATCCATATTCTCCGGATCCGGAGTAGCGGTAAGGCCTTTTGCGCGGGCGCCGATCTCGGGGTGGTCAGCGCCATTATGGCGGCCGCCGATCCGGGGCAGGAGATGGCGCGCTTCGTCGGGGCGTTTCACCGTCTCAACCACCGGCTGGCGGCGCTGGATGCGATAACCATTGCGGAAATTGAGGGGGCCGCCGTCGGCGGCGGGCTGGAGCTCGCCCTCGCGTGCGATTTCCGGGTCGCGACGGAGCGGGCCCGGCTCGGCCTGCCCGAAGCGAAACTCGGCCTGATTCCGGCGGCGGGCGGGACATTCCGGTTGCGCCAGATCGCCGGACTTCCTCTCGCCCGTCGGCTGATCCTGAAGGGCGACATCATCGGGGCGGAGGAGGCCATGGCGCAGGGTCTGGTGGATGCGGTACTGCGTGGCACAGAAGAGGACATTCGCGCGGGGTTTGAGGCATTTGCCGCGACGATTGCCGGAAATGGCACGGCCGCCGTCCTCGCCGCCAAGCGATGTCTTGCGGCCCCTCCCGAACACGGGGAGGAGGCGGAGATTGAAGCAATTTCCGATCTGGTCTCTGATCCGGAGACGCGAAAGAGAGTGAACGCCTTTCTCAGGCATTAATATTCCAGCATAGTAAAAGCGCTGACGGCAGCAGTTGTTGACAGCAGAAGCACAGGCAGCGGGCCGCACCGGTGCTGTGCTGACGCGTTGTTGACAAAAAATATAAGACAATATATTTATATAAAAGGGAGGGTGGATCAGCATGTCGAAAACGGGAATGGGATCCGGAACAGGAGCGGAAACGGGACAGGCGCTGGGAGCGAGAGTGGGAGCAGAAACGGGATCCGGAACGAGAGTGGGGGCAGAAACGGGAACGGGAACCGGTCCGGCCGGGGACAATATCGGCAAAAAATTTCCGCATTTATCTTCCCCCTTCAAGATCGGCTCCATGACGCTGGCCAACCGGATGATCATGGGGTCCATGCATACCCGGATGGAAACCATGGACCGCCCGCTTGAGCGGGAGATCGCCTTTTATGAGGCGCGGGCGCGCGGCGGGATCGGGATGATCGTGACCGGCGGTTTTGCGCCGAACAGCGAAGGGCTGATTGACCCGGGCTGCTTCGTCATGAATGCGGAGATTGACCGCGGTTATCATCAGGAACTGACATCCGCCGTCAAGCAGCATGATGTGCGCTTTGTGGCGCAGCTTCTCCATGCCGGGCGCTATGCGAAGATCGACAATTGCGTCGCCCCGTCGGCCATCAAGGCGCCGATCAATCCCCGCACTCCGCGCGGTCTGACAACGGTGGAGGTGTGGCAGACCATCGACGATTTCAGGCGGGCGGCGCTGATGGCGCGCGACTGCGGCTATGAGGGGGTGGAGCTGATGGGTTCGGAAGGCTATCTCCTCAACCAGTTTCTGTCGGCGCGAACCAATCACCGGGACGACGCCTTCGGAGGAAGCTGGGAACACCGCCGACGCTTTCCCCTTGAAATCGTGCGCGCCATCCGCGCCGCCGCCGGGGATGATTTTCCCATCATGTTCCGCATGTCGATGCTGGAACTGGTCGATGGCGGCATGTCACAACGGGAAATCTTCGACCTTGCGCACTGCTTGCAGGCGGCGGGGGTGGACAGCCTGACATCGGGCATCGGCTGGCATGAAGCCCGCGTGCCGACGGTGGCCCAGGTGACGCCGCGCGCCGCCTTTAAGAAAGAAATTGCCGCCGTGAAGGCGGTTGTCGATATCCCCGTCATCGCCACAAACCGCATCAATATGCCCGAGGTTGGCGAAGCCCTGCTGCGGGAGAAGGTGGCCGATGCGGTTTATATGGCGCGGCCGTTGCTGGCGGATGCGGATTATGCCCGGAAGGTTCTGGAAGGCCGGGATCATCTGATCAATACCTGCATTGCCTGTAATCAGGCCTGCCTTGATCATATTTTCGTCAGCAAGGTGCCGACCTGCCTTGTCAATCCGCGCGCCCTGCGGGAGCTGGAATTTCCGGAGGGCGCGACGCAGCACCCGGAAAACATAGCCGTTATCGGCGGCGGGGTCGCGGGCATGGTCTTCGCCATGGAGGCCGCGGCGCGGGGCCATCGCATCACCCTTTTTGAAAAGGCTGCAACGCTCGGCGGGTTGCTGAACCTTGCGCGGGTCATTCCGGGCAAAGGGGAGTTTAACGATTTTATCCGTTATCTGTCTGAACGGCTGGTGGAAACAGGGGTCGATGTCCGGCTTGGCGTCACCGCCGATCCGCCCCGGCTTTCCGGCTATGACAGGGTGGTGCTGGCGACAGGGGTGGTTCCCCGGCAGCTTTCGATAGACGGAATTTCGCATCCGTCGGTCGCAAGCTATGAAGAGGTGCTGAGCGGCAAAGTCACTGCGGGGGCGCGGGTTGCCGTTATTGGCGCGGGCGGCATCGGGTTCGATACGGTCGAATATCTGCTGGGCGATGGCGCAGGGCCCTATGCGAACCGCCCCGATTTTGAGGCGGAATACGGCTTGACGGAAGAGCCGGATGTGAGCGGCGGCTTCCGTCCGGACAGCGCCCGCCCGGGAAGGCCCGCGCGCGAGATTGTCATGCTGCAACGAAGTGAGGGACGGCTTGGCAAGACGCTCTCCATTACGACCGACTGGATCAAACGAGCAAAAATTGCCAAGGCCAATGTCCGGATGCTGGCCGGTGTCGAGTATCGCCGGATTGACGATGCGGGGCTGCATATCACGGTGAACGGCGCGGAGGAGACGCTGGACGTGGATACCATTATCATTTGCGCCGGGCAGATTTCCGACACATCCCTTGAAAAGCCGCTGCGTCAGGCGGGCCTGCCGGTCCATATGATCGGGGGCGCCCTCTTTGCGACGGAACTGGATGCGCAGCGGGCCGTGGATGAGGCGACGCGGCTGGCGTTGTCCCTCTAAGGGAAGGGGGGCCGGGCAGCCATCGTCCGGACAGAGATGAAGTTCAACAAAGGAGCACCCCCGCAGGGGATGCCGCAAAAGGAAAGCAGGGAGCATCATGTATAAATCACATATCGGACGGGCGGTAAATCTCACGCAGGAACGTATCGACGCCATGGTCAATAAAGGCGCCTGGCAGAACCGGCTGATTATTGACTATTTCGATAAATGGGCGGAGGAAACACCGGATAAAGCGGCGATTGTCGCCTATTCGGTGGAAACGGGGGAGCGGCAGGAAATATCCTATGGCGAGTTGCAGGCCCTGTCCTTCCAGATTGCCGCCATGCTGCAATCGCGGGGCGTCGGGCTTGGGGATATCGTTTCCTTCCAGCTTGTCAACCGCATTGAGTTTACGGCGATTACGCTTGCCGCCGTCCGGATCGGCGCCGCCGTCAACCCGCTGATGCCGGTCCTGCGCACGCATGAGCTGACGCATATCCTTGAGACAACGCAATCGCGCGTGCTGGTCGTTGCCGGGTCGTTTCGCGGTTTCAGCTATGAGGAGATGGCCCGCGATCTGCAAACGAAAATCGACACGCTTGAGCATGTCATCGTGCTGGAGGAGGAGGCTGCCTTTCAGCGGCCCGCAACCGGCCGGCCCGACGATCTGGTGAATGCGGTGCGGCCGGACCCGAACGAGCTGTTTGAAGTCATGTTCACCTCCGGCACCACCGGGCGGCCGAAAGGCGTGATGCATACGGCCAACACGCTGTTCGCCAATATCGCGCAGACGGCGGATCGCTTTCGCCTGACGGCGGCGGATGTGATTTTCTGCCCGACGCCGATGGCGCATCAGCTCGGCTTTCTGTTCGGCGTCCTGTCCCCGGCTTATTGCGGGGGGACGGCGGTGCTGCTCGATGCCTGGGTGCCCGATCTGGCCGTCGATATCATGGAGCGGGAAAAGGCGACCCTCTGCATGGGGGCGACGCCTTTCCTGACGGATGTCGCCAATTTCCCGGAGATCAGGACGCGCAATCTCGATGATTTCCGGCTGTTCATTTCTGGCGGCGCGCCGATCCCGTCGGCGCTGGTTACCCGCGCCATTGAAAATCTCAAGGCGGCGGTGATTTCCATCTGGGGCATGACGGAAGTGCTGGCGGTGACAACCGTGAAGATTGACGATCCGGCGGAAAAGGCATCAGGCAGTGACGGCTGTGTCACGCCGCATACGGAAATCCGCATTGTTGACGGCAATGGCGCGATTCAGCCTGTCGGAAAAGAGGGTATTCTGGAAACCCGCGGCGCGACCATCTGTGTCGGCTATCTAAACAGCCGGAAGCCTTTGTCATTCGCGATGGCTGGTTCGATACCGGCGATCTGGCGCGGCTGGATGCGGATGGTTATATCCGCATCACGGGCCGCAAGAAGGATATTATCATCCGCGGTGGGGAGAATATTTCCGTCGCCGAGATCGAGGGGCTGTTGTTCAAGCATCCGTCGATTTCCGCCGTGGCCATCGTGGCGATGCCGGATGAGCGGCTGGGGGAGCGTGCCTGCGCCTATACCTGCGTGACCCCGGGCTGCGAGCTGCGCCTTCAGGATATCACGGCTTTTCTGGCGGAGCAGGGGGTCGCCAAGGTGTATTTCCCCGAACGTCTTGAGGTGATCGAGCAGATGCCGATGACCGTCACCGGGAAAATACAGAAGTTTGAGTTGCGCGAATGGTCGAAGGCGCTGGCATAAGGCCATCGCCGCCCCCTATTTCAGAATGGTCCCGAGATTGCGCTGCAGCTTGTCGATAAAATACTGGAACTGGACGAGTTCTTCAGTTGTGAAGCTGGCGAGCGCGACATCGTAAAACTCGGAGATCCGGCGGATCAGCTGCCTCCAGAGGATCCATCCTTCGGGTGTCAGCTGAACCAGCTTTGCCCGGCCGTCCCGCGGATCGGCAACGCGCTGGCTGATGCCGTGCTGTTCCAGCCGCATCAGCAGGCCGTTCACATTCTGCCGGCTGACCATCAGGAATTTTGATAGTTCATTGACGCTGACGCCTTCCTCATATCCCGGGCGGGCCAGGGCGCCGACGACCGACCATTGCTGGCTGGTCATCTTGAGTTCAGAGGTCCATTTGGTCCCGGCCGTATGCATGATATTTGCCGTTTTAAAAAGGCGAAACAGCAAGCGGTTGCTTAAATGAAATCTTTCATCACTTGCAGGTGTGCGCTTTTGCGGCGGTGCCGTTCCTTCGGATTTCGACATGTTCACTCCATTGAATCTGTCAGGACACTATCGCCATGCCGTGTTTGCGTCCAGCAGAATGTCCCTCTTCGGCGATGTTAAAATTTGAGAATATATGTAAATATATTGACATTAAATGCCATCTTCTGCTAATCCTTTCGTCACAATAAGTGAAATATAACAGCGGAGGGACCATCAGAATGAAACAGTTTGGAAAAATCGCCATACTTGCCCTGATCGGCGGGATGTTATCCACACCGGCGAAGGCGGAGGTGGTCATCACCGGGGCAAGCTGCCTGCCGGAAGGATCCTATTTCTCAGAGCGGTTCGAGAATTTTATTGCCGATCTGAATGAACGGGGCAAGGGCGTCATCCAGATCAATTATATCGGCGGGGCCCCGGCTATCGGCGATCCCTACAGCGTTGGCCTGAAAGTTGCCAAAGGGGCCTATGATATCGCGAACTGCACCGACGCCTATTACCAGAGCGCCCTGCCCATCGCCGACGTCTGGAAGCTGCTGGAAGTGACGCCGACGGAATTGCGGGCGAATGGCGGCTGGGACTATATTACCGAGCTGCATCGCGAGGTTAATCTGGTGCCGATTGCGCGCATGCATTACGGCGTGCCGTTTCATCTCTATCTTGGCCCGGATAACAAGATCGACAAGCCGGACCTGACGGGGCTGCATCTTCGTGTGGCGCCGATTTATACCAACTTCTTCCAGGCGATGGGCGCGACAACCCAGCAGACCAACTCCACCGATATTTTCCCGCTCATGGAAAATGGCACGATCGTTGGCTATGGCTGGCCGATTACGGGGATGCGTCCGGGCTGGGAAACGGTCACCAAATATCGTGTGGACCCCGGCTTTTACGAGGTGGACTTCCAGCTTCTGGTGAACGCGAAGATGTGGGATGGCCTGCCGGAGGAGGCGAGGGAACTCGTTCAGAAAATCGCGCTGGAGCATGAGGCGAAGGCGGGTGAGCAGGATATGGCCGATATCGCCGCCGCACAGAAGAAACAGGTTGAAGAGTTCGGATTTGACATCATCCGGTTTGAAGGTGAAGACGCGGAAAAATGGCTGGCCGGCGCGCGGGATGCGGGCTGGGCCGGCATTGCCAAAATCAATGAAGAGCAGGCGGCCAAGCTGCGCGAGCTGTTTGCCAAAGAATAGAAATAACGAACAATCTTGCGTCGGGTGAGGCGGGCCTCACCCGGCCTAATCTGGAATGCGTTGCGATGATCAAGTTTATAGACGGTGGTCTTGGCCGCCTTTACGGGATGGTTGCGAATGTCACCGGCATTGTGATCGGCCTGTTTGCAATTTTTATCGCCCTTGACCTCAGTTTGCGGAAGTTGGGCCTGCCCCTGATCGAAGGGTTGCAGGAGATTATCGAATATGCGCTTTATGTGGTTGTTTTTCTGGGCGCGCCCTGGGTGCTCCGGCTCGGGGCGCATATCCGGGTGGATATGCTCTCCGCGCTGATCGGAGAGGGGAAATCCAGACTCCTCGATCTCTTCCTCAATCTTCTGGGGTTCGTTATCTGCCTGCTGCTTGTTTATTACGGAATGCGCAATCTTCTGGAAGCCTATGATTTCGGCTCCGCCCAGCGACAGGTGTTCATTGTCATGGAATGGCATTTGCTGGTGGTGTTTGTTCTTTCCTTTCTCCTCTGCGCCTTTGAGTTTCTGCTTCGCATCTGGCGCGGACATCCCGTATCAGAGGAGGCAAGGCCATGATGATTATGGAATGGTACAGCGCCTTGCTGCTTCTGATCGGGGTGGTGGTTCTTCTGATGTTCGCCGGTTCCTGGGTCGCCTTTGCGTTTTTTGCGGTGAATATTATCGGTGTTTTCATCTTTCTGCGGGGCGAAATCGGCCTGTCAAGCATGCCGATGGAATTTGTCCTCTCCATTACCAAATTCAGCTTCGTTCCTGTCGCGCTGTTTATCCTGATGGGGGAGATCATGTTCCAGACCGGCGTCGCCTACCGCGCGATCCGGGCAATTGATCCCCTGATCAGGCGGCTTCCCGGCAGGCTGTCCATCGTGTCGGTGACGTCGGGGACTGTCTTTTCCGCGCTGACCGGATCGACCATCGCCAATACCGCCATCATGGGAAAGGTGATGCTGCCGGAACAGCTTGAGCGCGGCTACAGTCCGACGCTCGCCATGGGGTCCATTATGGCGGTTGGCGGCATCGCCATGCTCATCCCGCCGTCGGCGCTGGCGGTTCTGCTGGCCAGTCTGGCGGAAGGGTCGATCAAGGATCTTCTGCTGGCCGGGGTCGTGCCGGGGTTGCTGATGGCGACCCTCTTTATTGCCTATATCGTCGTTCGCTGCTGGCTTGACCCGTCGTTGTCGCCTGCCGGTTCGGAAGAGGAGGAGATCATTGACAGGCGCCGCGCCTGGCGCGGGTTCTTTACCGATGTGGTGCCGCTGCTTCTGATCTTCGGTGTGGTGGTCGGCAGTATCATTTTCAAGATCGCGACCCCCGAAGAATCGGCGGCGCTTGGCTGTATTGCGGCGGTTATTGCCTGTCTCTGCTATCGGCAGCTTGATCTTAAAACCCTGATGAAAGCGCTGCGGGAGACGGCAAAGGTCAACACGATGATCCTGTTCGTCATCGCAGGATCGGCGACGTTCAGCCAGATATTGCAGATTTCCGGGGCGACGGGCGGGTTTTTGCGGATGATCGGCACATGGGAACTCAGCACCCTGGCGGCCTTGATGCTGATCATCGCCGTGCTTCTGTTCCTGGGCGCGTTCATGGATCAGGTCAGCATGATGCTGCTGACCCTGCCGTTTTTCCTGCCGCTTGCGGCGGCGAGCGACATCAACCTGCTGGTCCTGCTGATTGTCATGCTGGTGGCGCTGGAGATTGGGTTGCTGACGCCGCCTTTCGGGCTGCTGTTATTCGTCATGCAGGGGGTTGTTCCCCCGTGGATCAAGCTCGGTATGATTTACCGGGCGGCCCTGCCGTTTCTCGGGATCGAACTGTTTGTCCTCGGGGTCATTGTCTTCTGGCCTCTGGCGGCAACCTGGCTTCCTCTCGCCTTCAAATAAGGGATCAAAATGAGCGTTGAAAATCTACCGGGCGATGTCCATTCCGCCCTTACGAGCAGACGGTCTATCCGCCGATATCTGCCGACCGATGTGCCGCAGGAGACGCTGGCCAGAATTCTGAGAGGGGCGGGTTATGCGCCGAGCGGCCATAACTCGCAACCCTGGAAGGTTTATGTTCTGCGCGGCGCGACAAAGCAGCGGGTGACGGACGGGATCCTGAAGGCCGTCGCAACCGAGCCGGAGGCGGCGCATCAGCCGGAGTATGACTATTACCCGACGGAATGGTTCGATCCTTATCTCACACGCCGTCGGCGCGTCGGGCACAGCCTTTACAGCCTGCTCGGGATCGAACGGTCGGACAAGGCGGCGCGTGACCGGCAGATGGCGGAGAATTTCAGCTTTTTCGGCGCCCCCGTCGGGATATTCGTCACCTTCGACCGGCGCCTTGCCACCGGCACTTTCATGGATATCGGCATGTTCCTTCAGAGTATCTTTGTCGGCGCGCGGGGGGAGGGGCTTGATACCTGCGGTCAGGCCGTTTTCACATGGTATCATAAGGTGATACGGGACATTCTACCGATGCAGGATGAAGAGTTGCTGGCCTGCGGCCTGTCGATGGGCTATGCCGACCCCGCGGCGCCGGAAAACCAGCTTTTCGCGGAAAAGCTGGACCTGTCGGAATATTGCGTCTTTCTTGACTAGCGGTATTCCGACTATCCTCCCGGGGGAGGCCTGCAAGGGCCTCCCTTTTTTTGGCTTAAAGGTCGATTGATTTGCAGATCAGCTCTTTCATGACCTCATTGGCGCCGCCGTATATCATCTGCACCCGGGCGTCGGCATATTGCCGGGCGACCGGCGTTTCCATCATATAGCCATAGCCGCCATGCAGTTGCAGGCATTCATGGGCGACCAGATTCTGGGTTTCCGTGCCCCAGTATTTGGCCATGGAAGCGGCCGCGGAATCGAGGGTGCCAAGATCCACCCGAGCAATGCAGTCATTAATAAAGGCGCGCAGCATTTCGGCTTTCGTCTTAAGCTCGGCGAGCTTGAAACGGGTGTTCTGCAAATCCATCAACCGCTGTCCGAACGCCTTGCGCTCGCGCACATAGGCGATGGTTTCCTCCAGGGTGAAATCAATGGCGCCAAGCGCCCCGACGCCAAGCGCCAGCCGCTCCCACGGGAGTTGCTGCATCAGTTGATAGAAGCCCAGCCCCTCGCGTTCACCGAGCAGGTTTTCAACGGGAATCGGGACATCATCAAAGAACAGCTCGCAGGTATCGCTGCCCATCAGCCCCAGTTTTTCGAAGCGTTCACTGCGGCGCAGGCCGGGCGCATCACCGGTTTCCAGCATCACAAGAGAGATATCCTTGGAACGCTCACTGTTCCCCGCCTTCGCGGCCACAATCACGAGATCGGCGGTTGTGCCATGGGTGATGAAGGTTTTGGATCCGTTCAGCACATAATGGTCGCCCTGGCGGGCCAGGCGGCTGCGGATGGATTGCAGGTCCGAGCCGCATCCGGGCTCCGTCATGGCGATGGCCGCCACGGCGTCGCCGGAGACAAGGCCGGGAATCCAGCGCTGCTTCTGCGCCTCCGTTCCAAAGGCGAGGATGTAATGAATGACGATGCCCTGGACGATATAGGTCCAGCTGGCATTGCCGCTGGCGGCGATTTCATAGAGGACGGTGGCATCAAAGCTCATGTCGCCGCCCGCGCCGCCATAGGCGACGGGCACGGACCCGCCCATCAGCCCCTGTTCGCCGGCCTGTTGCCAGAATTCCCGATCAATAAACCCCTGCTTTATATAGCGCGGCATTTCCGGCGTCAGGGTATCTGCGAAAAATTTACGGGCTGTTTCCGCGATGAGGGCATGCTCATCGGTTTTCCAGCTTGCGGTATCCGTGAAGAGTTTCATATGTCGCCTTCTTGTCGTTATGCGGCCTGTTTGTCGGGACTGCATTAAAAATGCTTTTTAAAATAAAGTAAATATATTTACATAAAAACCGCTTATCGGATATGCCCGATCATAACTGTCCGGCGGCGGGCGGACCTGCCTGTTTATTGCTGTGCGGTGCTGGGGCCGATCTGATTTCCGGCACTGAAATAAACAAATAACGACGGATATTCCGCTCAATTGCGTATAACAGATGACAGAGTATCCAGTGATCGGGAGAGTGGGATGTCCGGATATCCGGAAGGGGAAGTCTCTTTTCCTGAAATTGACCTTATGTTAGGGTCTTTCGGACATTCTGGGCATTGGTGTATTTCGATGAAAGTCAGATGCTATGAAGAAAATTCCTTCAGCAATCCTCTATTTCAGTCTGGCAACCCTGCTGACGGGGGCTGGTTCGGCCGCTGCGCAATCGGCGCCAACGGGCACGGCGGCTGAAGACTGCAAGGAATATGGCGTTGACTACCGGAAAAATGAGGAGCTGACCCAGAAGGAAATTCTGGAGCGGATGGATCAGGCGCTTTACAAATCTCTCAACAAATATGATGAGTGTTTGCAGCAATCCAATTCAGCGGCCGCCGCTTCAGGGGGCGGTGGCGGCGGCGCAAGCGGGGGCGGCGATGGCTCCGGCAGTGAGGGCAGCGGTGGGTCAGGGGGCGGGTCAGGGTCCGCTGCATCGGCGGCGGCTTCCGGCATTGCAGGCACAGAGAAAAGCGAATCGACTTCGACTAATAGCGCGAGTGGCGGCTCCGGTACCTCCGGGCAGATGGCAGGCGATGCGGCGCAGGGAAACCAGCAGGGGCTGCAGGGCGACCAGTCCCAGGGCGCGAACAGTCAGGGGCAATCGCCGGTGATAAGCGGCAGCGGCAAGACGCCTGAGGATATTCCTCCGGCGGATAATGATACGGTTTTGCAGCAGAAGGTGCGCGAAGCGGCGATGAATGAACCGGACCCTGAAAAACGGGCCAGACTGTGGAATGAATATCGCAAGCTGAAAGGGATGTCGCAGATTTAGATAATCTGGATTTGGCAGCGAATGGGGAATTTTGATATGACACGAATTATGGTGGGCTGGCTGATCTGCTGCTGTTTCCTGCTGACCAGCTGTGTAACGCCAGGCATGTCGTCGCGCGTGGGGCCAAAGGTGTCCAGCGAGATGATAGAAACGGCCAAGGTTGACCCGCGCGCGGCAAAGCCGAAGCTGGATATCATCATTCCGGCATTTGATCCCGGCATTCCGGCGGATCCGGATGAGCAGGAGGAAGAGAGAATCTGGCCCGAACTTCGCCGGGCCGAGGCGGTTCGCTTCGCGCTTAAGCTTAAAGAGAAGCTGGAAGCGACGGGACAGTTCGGCGCGGTCCGCGTCACGCCAAGCAGCGAAGCGACGGGTGATTTGTATCTGATGGGTAAGATCATCGAATCGAACGGGCTGGATGTGGAGATCGGCGTTGACGTGTTCGATATCTCCGGTGTGCCGTGGTACAGCGAGGAATATGAGCATGAGGTGCCGAAAAACTTCCATCAGTCCATCCGCAACAAGGACAAGGATCCCTATGATCCGGTTTTTGAAGCGGCGGCACAGGATCTTGTTGAACGGCTGAAATCGGCGGATGCCACCGAACTTGCCCTGCTGAAATCCGTGACTGAAATGCGCTTTGGCGCCAATTTTTCGGAGGAAGCCTTCGCCGAATATATGAAGGAGGATAACGGTCGGATCGAGCTTGTCAGCCTGCCGAGTGAGGCGGACCCGATGTTGCAGCGTGTGCGCGCCATTCGTGTCCGTGATCAGCTTTATGTGGATAACCTCCAACAGCATTATGAAGCCTTTAATGCCAAGATGTCGCCAAGCTATTCCGTCTGGCTGAAGCAAAGCCAGGAAGCGGAAATTGCCCTCGATGAAGCGGAATCCCGGCAGACGGCCCAGGTTGTCGGCGGGGCGCTGCTGGCCATTCTGGGCGTTGGTCTTGCCGTTGCCAGTCAGAACAGCGGCAATGCGGGCCGTTCGGCCGGCGCGATGATCGGTGCAGGCGCGGCAGGCATTGGATCGGTGATGCTGTTCTCCGAAAGTTTCAAATCCGGCAATGAAACGAAATTCCATGCGGAAACTCTCGAAGAGCTGGGCAAATCGCTCGATTCCGAGCTGGCGCCGCAGGTTGTCGAATTTGAAGGCCAGACCAAGGAACTGACGGGAAGTGCCGAGACACAGTTTTCCGAATGGCGCCATTTCCTGAAAGAAATATATGATCAGGAAAAAACGCCCGAAAAACAGTTGTAAGTCGCCGTCATGCTGGAAAAGAAGCTTGAAGAGGCTGCCCGCAAATCCCGCCAGCAGCTCATTATCCTGTTTACATCCGTCGTCATTCTGACGCTCGGCGCGCTGGCGGTTTACGTTATCCTGCAATATGATTTCCGGGCGTCTGCTCCCGTGGCCGAAAGCGGCGGGGAGAAGGAAAGCAGTCCCGACAGGCCGGATAAGGGGGAGCAGATAACCGCCCCCGCCGTTACCGAACAGCCCGCCCCCCCGCCTGCGGCGCCCGGGGAAACAGTTCAGGCGCATAGCCGTGACGAGGTTGTGCAGGCTCTCGGGGTGTATGAGCAGGATTATGAAACGACCATTTCTGCTGCGGGCTTCGCGGCATGGAATGCGCCGCAGCAGGCCGAATTTGCTGCCGCCAAGGACAGGGTGATCACCAGCCTTGCAAATGGTCAGACCGACCGCGCCTTTGATGAGGCGGGTCAGCTGCTCGCAAATGCCGCGACGGCGGTCGATGCGTTTGAGGCGGCCTTTACCGACGCAATGACGGCCGCCGAAGTTGCCTATCATGCCGATGATTATAATGGCGCCTTGGGCGCGGTAAATCGGGCGCTGGCCCTTAAAGGGGAGGATGCGGCGGCGAATACGCTCAAACAGAAAATCAGCAGTCTTCCGGAAATACTCGATCTTATTGAAAAAGCGCGTATCGCCAATGTGGAAAATGATCTTGAGGAAGAGCTGGCTCTCTCCCAGGAAATTCTGCGGCTGGATGACAGCAGGACAGCCTATCGGGAACGGATCTTGGAAATTGAAAGCGCCCTGCGCGAGCGGCAGTATGAACGCATTCTCGCCGCCGCTTTTGATGCCTTGAAGGCAGAAAATATTTCGAAAACAGAAGCTGCCTATCAACAGGCGAGCGCCCTTTTTCCGGCGCGGGAAGAGACGAAAAATCTCGCCGCCCAGCTCAAAGAACTGAAACGCAAGGTTACCTTCCGGGCTTTCGTGAAAGATGGCGATGCGGCCATCAAAAAGGATGACTGGCCAGCCGCCATGGGCTTCTATCAGAACGCCGCGGCGCTTTATCCCGATAATGCGCAAGTGCTGGAAACAATATCATTGATTGAGCAGATCCTCCGTCATGACGCAGAAGTCCGGAGTTTCCTGCAACAGCCGGAGCGGCTGTCGGCAGCCAATATTCGCAGCAGAGCGGAGCAGGCCGTCAAGGATGCCGATCTGTTTGGCGCCATGAGCGCCTCGCTCGGCCGCAATGTTGAGGCGCTGGAAACGGCCATTGTCCGGCAGAACAGGGAAATTGACGTCTGGGTCCTGTCCGACAAGCAGACCAGCGTCAGCGTCCGGAGTGTCGGGCAGGTGGGGCAGGTGGATCGGTATAAAATCCGCCTGAAACCCGGGCAGTATATTTTTGAGGGGAAGAGAGAGGGATACCGGACGAAATCCGTGGCGGTCACTATTTCTCCCGAGGACAGTCAGATTGAAGTAACGGTCATTAGCGATGAGCGAATTTAGAGAACAGATCGAAAAAGCCGCCCGCCGTCAGCGGCTGTTCATGCTTGGCTTTGCCCTGTTTGGTTTCGGCTTCCTGCTGGTCTTTGCCGGTGGATTTCTGCTGACGAAGGTGACGCCGATACAGGTTATGCCGACGGAAGCGGCAAGAGATGCCGATGTCTCGGTCAGCAAGGGGCTTGCGGTCTATTTCCAGGGTTCGCTCTTTTCCTTCTCCCGCTACCCGGTCGTTGAGGCAAGGGCGCCGGGTTTCGCCGCGGCAGAGCGGGTGATTGAGCCAGCGGAAGAAGGATCGACCGTGCAGATTGCCCTGCGTGAGTTGCCGGCCGAACTGAGGGTGACTGTCGCGAATATGGAAGAGCCGATTAACTGGTTCATAAATGGCAGTCCGGTTTCCACCGCCCCATCCCTGACCGCGGAACTCAAGGCCGGAACTTACCTGATCCGCGCGGAGCACCCTTATTTCAGGCCCGAAGAGAAAGAATATGATCTGGCGCGTGGTGATCAGGTGGAAGATGTGCTGACCCTCGAACGGGCATCGGGTGTTGTCCGGCTGGAGGTAACGCCTAAGGATGCCACTGTTATTTTCAATGGCGTCGCGGTGACTGAACTGCCTGCCGAGATCGAGCTGGAGGCGGGTAAATATGATGTCAGTGTGACCAAGGATGGCTACGCCCCGATCGAGGATGTCGTTGAGGTTACCTATCAGCAGAGTGAGGTGACGCGGAACTACCGGTTGCAGATGAACCCGGCCTATGTGAGTATTTCGGCAAGTCCGGCGGGGGGGCGGCTCACGCTGAATGGCAAATCGATCAGCGCCGACAAACGATTGCAGCTTTCCGCCAGCCAGAAATATTACCTGCGCTATGCCAAAGACGGATATGGCTTTCAGGAGCAGGAAATCACCCTCAAACCGGATGAGACGCGCAAGGTCAGCTTCGACCTGTCCCTGAAAATAGGGGAGGTGCAGATTACGTCGGACCCGCCCGCGACTGTCATGATCGATGGCCAGCCTGCGGGGGAGACACCGCTCACCGTGCGTCTGCCTGCGAAGACGCATGAATTTGTCATCTCCCGGCCGGGATATCAGACGGTGCGTAAAACCATGGCGCTGGATGCCGACGCGGTCCGCCGTCTGGATGTGATGTTGCAGACCGAGGAGGAAGTGAAGCTGGCGGCGGCAAAATCCGTTTACAGCAACAGCCTCGGCATGGAAATGCGGCTGTTTGAGCCGACTTCTGTTACGCTGGGCGCCCCCCGCAGCGAAAAAGGGCAGCGCGCCAATGAATTCCTGCGTGATGTGCAGCTCACCCGGCACTTCTATGTGTCCGCGACAGAAGTGACGGAGGGGCAGTTCAGCCCGTTCGAAAGCAAGCAGAACAAGGGCGATACTTACCCGGTTACCAATGTTTCCTGGGCGGAAGCGGCCCGTTTTTGCAACTGGCTGAGCGAGAAAGAAGGGCTGCCGCCGTTTTACCGTTTCAACGGCGGCCGATATCAGGGGTTTAATGCGCAATCGACCGGCTACCGGTTACTGAGCGAAGCGGAATGGGAGTGGTTGACGCGCAAGGCCAACCGCAGCCGGCAGACGATATTTCCCTGGGGCGATGACGCGGTGATCCCGAAAGGCAGCGGCAATATCGCTGATGAGGCCGCCAAGGGAAAAACACCGTTTTATGTGCCGGGTTACACGGATGGCTACGCCGAAGTCGCGCCGGTCGCCAGCTTTGCCAAAGACAAGAACGGACTGCATGATCTCTTTGGCAATGTGTCCGAATGGGTGCATGATTATTATAGCCTGATACCGCCGCCTGCCGGGCAGGTGCTGCGCGATCCGCTGGGCGGCAGCAGCGGCGAAAATCATCTGTATAAGGGGGCAAGCTGGGCATCAGGCACGCTGTCCGAAATCCGGCCGGCCTATCGTGGTTCCGCTAGTCAGGGGAGCGATAAAATCGGCTTCCGGCTCGCCCGCTATATTTATGGAGAGGCAAAATGAAACGGTTGAAATTCAAGCGATTGATGATCACCCTGCTGGCAATATTGGGCGGGGCTGTTCTGCTGCAATATGCCTATGCACAGAGCAGCGGGAATATCTCTCTCAATTCTCCAGTCGCATTCCCGGTGGATATCTAGATGAAAAATTTTATTATCGCGACCCTCCTGCTGATCCTCTCCGCCCTTGTGGTGTGGGTGATTTACGAGATTTTCATCACACCGGAGGCGGAGCGCCTGATCGCGGGGGCGAGAGCGGCCGGCAGCGCCGCGCCGCAGGCGCTCCCCGTCATCCTGAAGGATTGGGAGCAGCAGGTTTGTATTACCCTGGCCCTGTGGTGCCTCCTTCTCCTGGGGGCGAAGCTCTGGGGTATTTTCAATGATAATCATCTTTATGATATCGACTTTCTCGGCGCCATGCTGGAGGCGAATGAGGGAGAGGATGAGAAGCAGACCCTGCGTAAAACCATGCAGGAGATTGAGCAGCTTCCGGAAAAAATCACCGCCTCGCCAGTGGTGCAGACCCTGCTGGCCAGTATCCGCCGTTATCTGATGACCGATGATGTGCACAGCACGTCAGAGGCAATTTCGCTGAGTATTGATGGGCTTTCGCTGCGGCAGGAAGCCGGGAATACGATGATCCGCTACGTGATCTGGGCCATTCCCTCTTTCGGTTTTATCGGCACGGTTCGCGGGATCGGGGCAGCGTTGACGCAGGCGGATGAGGCGCTGAAAGGCAATATCACCCAGATGACGGACAGTCTGGGCGTTGCGTTTAACTCCACGCTTGTCGCGCTCTGTCTTTCCATTCCGTTGATGCTGCTGCTCCATGCGTTGCAACGCTTTCAGGATGGCGAGCTGATCAAGACACAGGAATATTGCGAGAAATTTCTGTTGAACCGCGTCAGCAAATAGGTGCCTTCTGCAGAAACGTCGTGAAACAGAAGGGGTCAGTCTTTCGTTCCTTGACATTATGTCATGCGGGCTGGGGGCGGCTATTCTCATTCTGATCCTGCTCAAGCTGCAACCGAACGAGTCTCCGGTTAATGTGGATGAATTGAAAAAGGAGCTGGAAATCCGCCATCAGAAGGTGGAGGAACGTGAGATCACACTGGAACAGACGGAACAGGATCTGGAGCAGCTTAAAAAACAGCTCGCGGCCCTTGCCGGGGAGAGCGATAATCTCACGGAATCCATTGCCGATTTCAAAAGCAGAACGGAAGAGAAAATCGCCGAGATCAAGACGGTGACGGATGAAATTGTCAAGAAGCCGCCGCTCCAGAAAAACGATCCGGTTGAAAATGATCAGGGGGGAGAGGAGGAATATCTCCTTGGCCTCAAGGTGGAGGGGCAGCGCATCGCCTTTCTGATTGATACCAGCGCCTCCATGACTGATGAAAAGCTGCTTGATATTATCGGCCGCAAGATCGGCTCGGACGTGGATAAGAAACGCGGGCCGAAATGGCAGCGGACAATTCGTATCGTCAAATGGCTCGCTAATCGCATTCCAAAATCATCGAGCGCGCGCTTCATCGGCTTTAACGAAAAGGCCTTCGCCATCGGCCCGAGCGGTTGGTTCACCGGATCCGACGCCAATGCCATTCAGAGTGTCTTTCAGCGTATCGAGACAATCGTGCCGACGGGGGCGACAAACCTCGAAGCGGTGCTTGAAACGGTGAATGGCCATTCGGAGGCGCCGACGAATTACTATGTGGTGACGGACGGGCTGCCAACGGCGGGCACGTCCAATTTCGCCTCCCTCAATCCTTTCTCAAAATGCAACGCCCTGTTTGGGCAATCAACCACGATTTCAGGCGAGTGCCGTCTCCGGTTGTTCCAGCATACGGTCAAAAAGCATGGGGTGCATCAGGGGCGGCCCGTCAATGTGATCCTGCTGCCGCTGGAGGGCGATCCGAAGGCGGCCCCGGCCTACTGGAACTGGAGCTATGCTACGAACGGGCTGCTGATCAGCCCGGCTGCGAGTTGGCCATGAGAAGACGTCGTAATCGCACATTGGAGATTTTCAGCCTCTCCTTTCTCGACCTGGTGTCCTGCGGTTTCGGCGCGGTGGTGCTGCTGATCCTGATCTCCAAACCGGGGGAGGGGGAATTCAGCGGCGGCATTGATGAAGCGCGGGAGATTATGGGACAGATTACCCGTGCCGAACGGGTCATCAGCGATCTGGATGAGCAGATTGCGGCGGTTGAGGGTGAGAAGACAGCGAGCCGAAATCTGGTCGGCCAGATGCAGAACACCATCGAGCAGTTGGAGCAGGATAAATCCTCAGCCGAGCAGGCGGAGGCCAAGGCGCGCGATGATCTGGAAGGGCTGGTGCTGGTGGAGGAATCGCTGAACCGGGCGTCCATCCGGCCAAACACGGTGCCGGAAAAGCGCGATGACGAGGTCGGTGGCATTCCTGTTGACAGCGATTATATCATCTTCATTGTCGACACTTCCGGCAGTATGCAGGCCATCTGGCGCAGCGTCATGAAGGTGATGAATGATGTGCTCAGCATTCACCCGACGGTGAAGGGCTTCCAGATCATGAATGATAACGGCATTCATCTCATTCCGTCCTACAAGGGGCAATGGATTCCCGACACGCCCGCGCGGCGCAGCGGCATGTTCAATGCCTTTTCAAGCTGGCGCAGCAACTCCAACAGCAGCCCCGTCGAAGGGCTGGAGGTGGCATTGAAGACTTATGCGAAACCGGGTCTTAAACTTGCCATCTATATCATCGGCGATGACTATACAGGGCGCACCTATGACGCCGTCATCGACCGGTTGGAGCAGGATAATACCAATCGGGTGACGGGGAAGCCGCTCGCCCGTATCCATGCCATCGGCTTTGTCGCCCGCGGCACGACGGACCGCTTCGGAACGCTGATGCGCGAAGTCACCCGCCGCAGTGACGGCACCTTCCTTGCCTTGCCGCGTCAGTAACCGCGAAAAGGGCAGGGGCACTTCCGACTTTATCAGGTAGGAACAGAATTTGGTAAGACCAGACCCGGCATGGTCTGTGTCGCGCAAAATCCGGCCGGATAAAAAAGTCAAAGCCCGAGAGGCCGCTTTGGCAATGAGTTCCTTGCCGTGAATCCCCGCAATTCAATGCTGAATATACTTTCTAAGTATAATCGAAATAAGGTTTTTTCGATTTCCTGAGAGATTTTTTAGGGGCTGAATCGGGTGATTCTCTGGCATGCAATAATGCAAATGATTCGCATTATTAGTAATATTCCGGGCGACTACCTCTCATATAGTCTGGCGTGCCCTGTCTGTGGGCTGCGCCTTTCCAACCCTTACTCGCGGTCGATTTATGGCAAAAATAGGGCAGTTTTTCTGCTGTTTCGCCATATTTCCCGTTCTTTCTGCGCGCCTTAACCGGAATATATCTGGAAAAGCAGGGAATAATTTTTGGTAAATTTTTTCAAAAATCCTTGTAATGATATTGAGAATCATTATTAACAACATCCATAAATTGCGAATAATTCTCAATAGCAGAAAGGCCAAGGCTCGATAACGAGCTGGAAAATGGAGTTTATGTAATGCCAATATCTGTTCGGACGCTTGCCCTGACCTCAGTTTGTTATCTGGCTCTGATAACCGCCGCGCAGGCGCAATCAACAAACACTACAACAGACCCGAATAATGCGGACCAGCCCGCTCCGGCAGCAGAGCAGGAGGGCGATGCGGCCGAAGGGACCTCCGCCAATGTCACGACCCTGCCGCCGGTCACCGTTACCGCGGATCGCAAACAGAAAACCTTGCTGGAAACCCCGGCCAATGTTTCGACAGTGACGCGGGAGGACCTGGATCGGCGAATGGATAACGTCATTCAGGAAATCTTCCGTTACGAGCCGGGCGTTGAAGTACCGCAGCAAACATCCGGAACAGATCCCTTTGCGAGCGCGGGCGGTATCAGCATTCGCGGCGTTGGCGGGAACCGCACGCAGGTTCTGGTGGATGGCAACCGCACGATTGAGCGTATTACCGACTCCACGCGGGATATTGTGGAATCTTCCAATGTGAAGGCCGTGGAAATCATTCGCGGTCCCGGATCGGTTCTCTGGGGCAGTGATGCCCTTGGCGGGACGGTCAACTTCGTGACCAAAGACCCATCCGATTATCTGATGGGCGGCAAGGATTTTGGCGGATCGGCAAGCTTCAGCTATGGCAACATTGACGAAGCCTATACGGAATCCGTGACCGGCGCCTTCCGGATCAGTCCGAAACTGGAAGCCATGCTCGCCTTTACGCGACGGGATGGCAAGGAAACCGATCTCGATAATGCCCGCATTGGCGCGGATGCCCTTCAGAACTGTACGCGTAACCCCGAAGCGACCCCCTGTAACGAGTTTGACCCGACCGTCAGCCAGTCAAATAATGTCCTGTCGAAGTTGGTTTATCATGTGTCCGACACCAATCAGCTTCGCCTGACCGGCGAATATTTCACACGTCAGACACGGGTTGATCAAAATGCGGTTCTGGGATCCGACGGCACGTCCGACATTCATCTTTATCAGCATGAACAGAATGTCGAGCGCTGGCGCCTGTCCGTGGATCAGGACTGGCTGCTTGAAACACAGGGCTGGCTGGATCGTGTGAAGTGGCAGGTCAGCTACTCCCCCCAGAATATCGATCGATACGGGGATCGTTATCGGACGATTATTGCAAGTGGTGATCAGGAGCGTCGTATCAGCGATCAAGATTATGAAGAGACCTTTATTGAAGCGGACCTTCAGTTCGAATCCTCCTTCGATCTCGGCGCCACCACCCATGTCCTGACCTACGGCTTCGATGGTGATTACGCCACAACCGATTATAACCGCGAAGATACCACCTATAACCTGACGACAGGGACCACGACGATTGCGCGGGCGGGCGGGTTCAACTTTGCTGATGCAGATACGACCCGTGCCGACCTTTACCTGCAGGATGAAATTTCCTTCATGGAGGGACGCCTCAGAATTACGCCGGGCGTGCGTTTCTCCAACTATATCATTGATCCCAAGACCGATGGCGATTACCAGCTTGTTCCGGGCGCCGAGCCGGAAAAGAAAACGGCGCATGATCTCCAGTTCAAACTCGGTGCCATCTATGACATTACGGATGTCTATTCGGTCTATGGCCAGTTTGCGCAAGGTTTCAAAATGCCGACCGCGCAACAGCTTTTCCAGTCACTGGATAGCCTGCCAGCTTTCGCGCTGGTTCCAAACCCCAATCTTGAACCAGAATCCGTTGACAGTTATGAACTTGGTTTCCGGGGCGATTTCGGGAACAAGGGGTATTTCTCGATCAACGGATTTGTCGCCAAATACAAGGACTTTATCCAGAATTTCATAGATGCCAATCCGGTTGATTACGGCCTTCCCTTGGGGACCATGGTGTTGACCTATGACAATGCGGATTCGCTTAACCTCTGGGGTATTGAGGCGAGCGGCGCCTATCAGATCAATGACAATTTCTCAACCCGTGCCGCTCTGTCGTATCAGAAGGGCAAGATCGAGAATGATGGCGTTTCCACCACCTATAACGGTGCGCTTCCCCTGCAGCTTGTCACCGGCATCCGCTATATCGAGCCTGAACATGGATTTGATATTGAGTTGGTGGGGACCTTCCAGGCAGGGGCATCTGATGTTGCCAATCCGGCAACCGAATTTCAGCCATCCGGTTATGCCGTATTTGACATCCTGGCGGGATGGAAACCGGTTCCGAACCTGACGCTGCGGGCCGGGCTGATGAATATCTTCGATACCCGTTACTTCGGGCCGGACACGCGTGGCTTCCCAATCAATGGCTCCGATGCCGTGAAACGGACCAACCCGATTGAGTTGCAGACGGCCCCGGGCCGCAGCTTCAAGGTCGGCTTGAGCTACGATTTCTGAGGGGGAACGTGTCCGCGCCCACCCCGACATTCCTAGCTGTCGCCGCGTTCTTTTAAGTATCAGTACCAGAAAGTTTCTACATGAAAGAACTCGGCAGACAGCTGTGGAAGATATTGCGTCTCAGCTTTTTCAATCGCGCCAACAGCCACAATGTATTTCTGTACATTGTGGTTCTGGCACTTGATCTGGCGCAAATTCCAGTATCCGTCCGTCTGATCCAGTGGACCCGCGATTTTTACGGCGCGCTGGAGGAATTCAACGTGGCAGAGGCGACCCATCAGGTGGGGGTTTATGCTCTGCTGATTGCCGCCTTTTCCGGGCTGGCGCTTGCCGGTGAATATCTTCAGAAATTCCTCGTCATGCGCTGGCGGCAGGATCTGACCGGAAATATCCTGACGGAATGGTTTTCGGACAAGATATTCTGGCGTTTGCAGAACGGCTATGGCGTCGAGAAAATCGACAATCCGGATCAGCGCATTGCGGAGGACTGCCGCCTTTTTGTGGAAGAGTTTGTCCGGGAGACACTGGATCTGATAACCTCTGTGACGGGGTTGTTCACCTATATCGCTGTCCTTTGGTCTCTGTCGAATTTTGCTCTGTCTTTGACAATTTTCGGCTGGGATCTGGAAATTCCCCGCTATATGGTCTGGGCGGCTTTTTTGTATGTCTTTCTGGCCAGCGGTCTGACGCACTGGCTGGGATATCCCCTCAAACGCCTCAACTTTAATCAGCAGCGGCGTGAGGCGGATTTCCGGTATGAATTGGTCAATACCCGAGAGAATGCCGATCCGATTGCACTGTCCGGCTTGGAGAAGGCTGAAAGGCGTCGCCTCGATTTCAAGTTTGACGGGATCGTTAACAATTGGCGCAAGCTGATTTTGCGGGAGTTTTATCTTGGATGCTTCAAAGTCCCTTATTTCCGAACGGTTTTGCGTATCCCGCTGCTGCTCTCACTCCCGGCATATTTCGCACGGCATGTGAGTTTTGGTGGCATGATGCAGCTTGCCTCCGCTTTCCAGAATGTGGTGACAACGCTGTCCTGGTTTATCTTTGCCTATAACCGGCTGGCCGAGCTGGCGGCGACAACTAATCGTCTGGGCCAGCTGATTGAGGCGTTGGAGGTTTGCAAAAACGCCCCGGCGTCCGAAATCACGGTTACCAATCATGATAGTGATAAGGTGATCGTCAAGGGGCTGGAACTTAAAAGCCCAGCGGAAAAAACACTCGATATTCCGTCTGATTGGGAGTTTACGCCCGGCGAACATGTATGGATTTCCGGACCCTCAGGCCTTGGGAAAAGTACGTTCTTGAAATCGCTTGCGAATATCTGGCCCTATGGGAGAGGCGAGATCCTCATCCCCGAAGGTAAATCCAGCATCTTCATTCCGCAGCGGACGATTCCTGGCAACGCCGGCCTTTTTGAAAGCGCCGTCTACCCGCGGGCGCCGGACCGCATAAGCCCGGAAGAGGTGGCGGAGTATCTGGATATCGTCGGTCTCCCTGACTATGCACAAGCCTTGAAGAATGGCGAAAACCCGAGTGTCGCCGGCTTTTCGGGAGGCGAGCTGCAGCGTCTCGCACTGGTTCGCTTGCTGATCGAGCGGCCAGACTGGGTGTTTATGGACGAAGCGACGAGTGCGGTCGATATGATAAGTGAAGGTGACATACTCACGCGTTTGCGCGCGCAATTGCCGGAGACAACCTTCGTACTGGTCGCCCATAGAGCCCCTGGCGGTTTCGATGCCCTGCGTCATTATCCGTTGACGCGATCGTCTCAGCCGGAAATAACCTACCCCTCAGCCTGAAAAGGAAAAGAATAAAAATGACGAAACAATACTCTCATTCCGCCGCGACCTGGCTTGATCCGAACAGCGGAGAGCTGATCTCTCACCCCGCCCTGATGAAGGAGCTGGCTGACAACCGCGTTGTCCTGCTGGGGGAGACGCATGATCAGTATGATATTCATCGTTGGCAGTTGCATGTAACGGCGGCAATCCATGCCTATAACACCAACATTGCCGTCGGTTTCGAGATGTTTCCGCGCAGCAAACAGCCCGTGCTCGATGAATGGGTGGCGAACAAGTTGACCGAGGCGGAATTTCTGGAAAAAGTTGACTGGAAAACCGTCTGGGGGTTTCCGCCTGAACTTTATATGCCGATTTTCCGCTTTTGCCGGGAGTTTGGCATTCCAATGCTGGCGCTTAACTGCTATCGCGCGCTGGTAACGCGCGTCGGCAAAGAAGGGTGGGACGCCATACCGGAAGAGGAGCGGGATGGCCTGACCCCGGCCAAACCGGCGACGGCGGCCTATCGCGATTATCTGTTCAATCTTGTGAGTGGCCCGGACGGCATTTTCCGGCAAGCGGGCGAGGAGGCGGACGCCCGGCGCGATCGATTTGTGCGGGCGCAGCAGACCTGGGATCGGGCCTTTGCCTGCAATATTGCGGCGGCGCAGACAGGGGATAATCCGCCGCTTGTTATCGGAATTATCGGCCGCGGCCATCTGGAATTCGGCCATGGCACGCCGTATCAGCTTGAAGATCTCGGAGTTGATCGCGTCTCCGTCCTGTTGCCGTCCAATGACGAAAGCGGGGAGCGGGAACAGCGCCCTGGTATCGCCCGTGCCTGCTTCCGCCTTCCCCCGGCATCGGAGAGTGAAAACCGGGCCGAGCGTTAGGACGACATGCGTCCCCGCAGGAATGGAGCGTAAAGGGGCGTCAGGCAGTTGCGCCCTTATTCTCCTTCAAACTGGAAAATGGCAAGGCTGCGTTCTCTCTCATTGATGGCGAGCCTCCGGTTGACGGGGGCATGGGCCCGCGAGGAGCAATTGGAGCGTTCACAGAGATAGCAGTTAAGGCCGATATCCGTTGGCTCCACACGCTCCATATTGATGTTGTCCGAATAGATAAGGCGCGGCGCATAGGCGATATCGCAGCCCAGGCCGATGGCGAATTTCGGTGCAGGCTTGCCATGGGTGCCGCCGGACCTTGTGACAGTGCGGGCGATGGAAAAGTAACTCGCGCCTTCCGGCATTCGGATCACCTGGGTATGAACCTGATCTGGGGATTCAAAGGCCGAATGAATATTCCAGAGCGGGCAGGTTCCGCCGAACTTGGAGAAGGGGAAGCGCCCCGCACTGAAGCGTTTGGAGACATTGCCCGCGCGGTCTATTCTGACAAAGAAAAAAGGAATGCCGCGCGCTTCGGGGCGTTGTAATGTGGACATGCGATGCGCGGCCTGTTCATAGCTGGCGCCAAAGCGATGGCTGATCAACTCCACATCATAGCGTTCGGATTCGCAGGCCGCGAGAAACGCCTGATAGGGCATCATCAGGGCGGCGGCGAAATAGTTATACAAGCTGACCCGGGCGAGGGCGAGCGTATCTTCTCCCTGCAAACCGGACTGTAATAATACGTCTTCGACCAGATCATCATATTCCAGTTTGGCCAGCAGGACCGCCATCTGAAAACGACGGCTGGGTTGTTCCAGCAATTCGGAAAGCAGTAATTCATGGCTGTGTGGCTGATAGCGCCGCAAATAGGGTCCCATGACATGGCTCGGCATAATGCGGATCCGGATCTTATGAGTGGCCAGCCGTTCGCTGAAGCGCAGGTTCGGTTTGCTCCGGTTGAAATCGAGGGCGTCCGCCATCTGTTCGGCCGCCCGGTCCAGCGGGTCAATATAATTATGGATTTCGTAAAACCATGCCCGCACCTTTTCGACGGGGCGGGACGATTGCGCGAGAAGATCAACCTTGTCCCGGTCGGTCAGCGGATTGTCATCGGCCTGATCCCGAAGCAGGAGCTGACTGTGCTTTTCATGCAGATGCACCAGTGCCGCCGCAATTTTTGGCGCTGATTCGAGCACAGATTCGATCTCTGCGGGGGTGATTCCCTCTGCCTCCAGAAGCGGATCTTTCAGGATTGAGGCGAAATCGGAAGCAAGCTGCACATTCGTGCTGGGTGCCAGCTCTGATATTTTGACATCAAATACCTCCGCCAGACGCAGTAGTAACTTTGCGGATACGGGCCGTTGATTCGCCTCGATAAGAGTGATGTAACTCGGCGAAATATCTAGCTCTGCGGCCATTTGCGCCTGAGTCAAGCCGAGGGATTTTCTGAAGACTTTAACCCTCTGTCCGATAACGAGTTTTTCATCCCTTTTTGGCATATGACAAACCTTACATTTGGCGAGTTAACTTACTTACAGGCGTGACAGGGTGACGCTAATTCTACAAAAAATAGATGCTTTAAAAAATTACATTACTAATCTTACAAAAAATGATCAACCGGATAGGCACGGATTGGGAAATGAGGATGTCACAGAACCATGGCAGGATAGGGAAGGGGCGGAGAAAGTCCGCCTTCCCGATGATCTGTCAAATCGGGGCGGCCCTTTTTCCGGGCGTCATGAAATATTCTGACGCATTGCCTGTTCGATTGGCGGTGTCCCCGCGGGGGCTTCGCGACAGCGGGGACATAGGGTTGGGAGTATCGACGTCCAAGACCTGCCGCCCTTTCCGCGAATGGCGAAGCCCCCACACCGTTATATCTACTTTCGCGGCGGGTCTCTGACCGGCCGAAATTTCCGCTAAAATATATTACCACACAGAAAGGACTATCCATGCAACGCCGCAAGTCATATTCCGAAATCCGTGCCGAGGTTCTGGCGCGATATCCCTCGGGCCAGACAGAAGGGGGCGTCAGTGTCGATGATATTGTGCAGCTCCGCATTCAGAACAGCTTCGATACCCATCTTGATATTGCCCGCGCCATGGCAACGGTGATGCGGGCGGATATGGCCGCCTATGACGTGGATACATCGAAATTCACGCAGTCTCTCGGCTGCTGGTCGGGGTTTCATGCGCAGCAGATGATCAAGTCTGTCAAGCGCCTTCGGGGGTCGGCCAAGGGCGTTTATGTCTATCTGTCCGGCTGGATGGTAGCCGGTCTTCGTAACCGGTGGGGTCATCTGCCGGACCAGTCGATGCATGAAAAGACGGCCGTTGCCGAGCTTATCCAGGAGATCTACACCTCCCTCCGCCAGGCGGATGAAGTCGTACTCAACGACCTGTTCAAGGATTTGAAAGCGGCCCGTGCGGCAGGCAATGAACAGGCTGCCCAGAAGGCCATTGAGGCCATCGATAATTTCGAAACCCATGTAGTGCCCATCATTGCGGATATCGACGCCGGTTTCGGAAATGAGCATGCAACTTATCTGTTGGCGAAAGAGCTGATTAAGGCGGGTGCATGCTGCCTGCAGATTGAAAATCAGGTCTCTGATGCCAAGCAGTGCGGCCATCAGGATGGCAAGGTGACAGTTCCGCGTGAAGATTTTATCGACAAGCTACGCGCCTGTCGGTTGGCGTTTGAGGAACTCGGCGTAGATGATGGTGTGATCGTCGCACGGACGGACAGCCTGGGTGCCGGCCTGACGCAAAAGGTGCCAATCAGCTTTGAGGCGGGCGATCTTGCTGCCGAATATATCAAATGGCTGAAAACCGAGCCAATCAGCGCCGCAAATCCCATGCGGGATGGGGAGCTTGCTCTCTTCCAGAATGGTGAATATGTCCGTCCCATCCGTCTTGCCAATGGCCTTTTCCCGTTCAAGGAAGGGTCCGGCCGGGATCGTGTGGTGGAAGATTGCATCGCTTCCCTGATGCAGGGCGGGGCCGATCTTCTCTGGATTGAGACGGATACCCCGAATGTGGATGAAATTGCCTCCATGGTGGCAGATGTCCGCAAGGCGGTTCCGAATGCAAAGCTTGCCTATAACAACTCACCTTCCTTTAACTGGACCCTCAATCTCCGCAAGCAGGTGCGCCAGCAGTGGATTGAAGAGGGCAAGATTGCGGCGGATGAGTATCCGGAAGGCAATGAGTTGATGAAGGCTGACTATGATGAGACGGCGCTTGGTCAGGAGGCGGATGAGCGGCTGCGTGCTTTCCAGGGTGATATTTCTGCCCGCGCAGGCGTTTTCCATAACCTGATTACCCTGCCGACCTTCCATCTGACTGCGAAATCTGTCGATGAGCTGTCCCGCGGCTACTTCGGCGAAGATCGCATGCTGGCCTATGTTGGCACTGTTCAGCGTGAAGAAATCCGCCGCGGCATTTCCGCCGTCAAGCATCAGCATGAAGTTGGCTCGGACCTTGGCGATACCTTCAAGGAAATGGTCGGTGGCAGCCGCGCCCTCAAAGCAGGTGGTGAAGCGAACACCATGAACCAGTTCGCGGCTGAATAATCAATATTGCTATTGCTGTGGGAGGGGCGGGCTTTCGGGCCCGCCTTTCTTTTTTGCTCGCCTTAGGATGCGGAGGCATCATCCTTCCGAATAGGGGGTGAAGCTGCTGCGATTATGGTCAATGTTCAGTGATTTGATGGCGGGTGGGAAGGCGCGTTGTGGACACTGCGGCCGTTCACAAATCTTGCAGCCGGCGCCAATGGGGGTGCGGGCGCCAGGATCATCGAGTAAAAGTCCCTTTGAGTAGACGAGCTGGCGGGCATGCTGAAGATCGCAGCCAAGCCCGATGGCGAAACATTTGTCGAGATCGCCATATCCGCCCGTTGAATGTTCGACCGTGCGCGCAATCCAGAGATAGGTGCGTCCATCGGGCATTTCGGAAAGCTGGGTCAAAATACGCCCCGGCTGGGCGAAGGCTTCATACACATTCCAGAGCGGACAGGTGCCGCCCGTGCGGGAAAAATGGAAATTGGTCGCGGACTGTCGCTTGGAAATATTGCCAGCGCGGTCCACCCGGACAAAGAAGAAGGGAACGCCACTGGTTCCTTCGCGCTGCAGGGTGCTGAGGCGATGGCAGACCGTTTCAAACCCGACGCCAAAGCGGTGTTCCAGCAGGCTAATATCATAACGGAGTTCTTCCGCCGCTTTCAGAAAGGCTCCATAGGGCAGAACAAAAGCCCCAGCGAAGTAATTGGCGATGCCGATACGGGCGAGGGTACGGGCTTCGGTAGAGCTGAAAAGCGCATGGGAAATTTCCGCATCAATCAATTCTCCCAGCTCCAGAAAGGCAATCTGTGTCGCCATCTGGAAGGCCTGTTGTCCGGACGTCATTCGCGCAGAAAGATGCAGGCTGCGGTTGGCCGCCCGGTAATTGCGTTTGGCCTGTGGCGTGCTTTCGAACCTTTCGTGAATGACCCTTATATCGTGTGTTGTGCGAAGATACTGTTCCAGCTTATCGGCAATGTTTCCGCATGGCAGGTTAAGTTGATCGGCCATTGCCTCGGCCCGGCGATCAATGGCGTCAATATAGTTGTTGCGGGCGTAGAAAAAATCGCGCACTTCCTCAAATGGAGCCGTCATCAGGCCGCTGGAATCACCCTGCCGCTCATCGCCGAGACGGAGGGCGAGGGCGGTGGATTGTTCACTGGCGCGATGCAACCGCTTGTGCAGGCTGACGATGGCCCGGCCGATTGCCGGCATGCCGCTTGCCAGTTCCTGTAATTCGGCGATGGCGATTTTCTCGTTTATGGCGGGGTCGAACAAGGCTTCGCGCAATTCCCCGATCAGGCGGGCATCGGCGTCTTCGGAAAAAAGCTGAATATCCACGGCAAATGCCGCATTCAGTTTGAGCAGGACCGAGATCGTAAGGGGGCGCTGATTGTTTTCCATCTGGTTAAGATAGCTGAGGGAAATGCCGAGACTGTCCGCCAGCGCCTGTTGCGTGAGTTGCCTCTCTTCCCGCAACTTCTTGATTTTCACACCCATGAACAGCTTTTTCATTTTCCGTCCCATTTCCGCCGGTGAAGGGTCGCTCCGTATTTGTCTACTTTGCTAACTTAGCAAATTTGCCAAATTTGACACACAAATATACGCATTATCAGTGATTTACGGGGTTTATGATATGCGTATATTGCAAATAGTAAAGAGTTAACTGATGTAAATGAACGGGAATTTCAGGTGACACTTCTGGCCGCACCCAAAGGGAAAATCAGCTTTTTCGAGTTGATATTGCCCGAGCAGACAAATCATTATGGCACGCTTTATGGGGCCAATGCGCTTGAGATGCTGGGCAAGGCCGCTTTCATTTGTGCCTCGCGCTATGTGCGCCGTGCCGTTGTGATGGCGCGGTCAGAGGCGGTGGACTTCGTTGCCCCTATAAAGCTTGGCAGCCTGATGGAAATGACGGCCTGTGTTGTGACGACAGGCCGTTCGTCGCTTACCGTTGAAGTGGACGCGGTGTCGGAGTCCCTCTCCGGTGGCGTCCGTATCACAGCGATCCGTGGTCGGTTCATCATGGTGGCTGTCGATGCAAACGGCCAGCCCCGTCCCTTGTCGCAGGATAACTCCGAGATCGTGATTAAAAAGGAAAAAGAAATCAATGAAACGGCATAGCGTTCGTACTTATAAATCCAGCGACATGTTACCGCGCGAAGACCAGCTTGCCTGGAAAATCGCCGAAGTCGCCAGCGATAATGTTCCCCTTGATAACGACGTGGTGGAGATGATCGGCAATCGCATGATTGATAATGCGTCGGTTGCGGTTGCCTCGCTTGCCCGCCATCCCATCATAAGCGCGCGGGCTCAAGCCATATCCCATGAGCGCGGGGTCGGTGCGACGATTTTCGGCCTTGCTTCCAATCGGCGATTTTCACCGGAATGGGCCGCCTGGGCCAATGGCGTCGCCGTGCGGGAGCTGGATTATCATGACACATTCCTGGCCGCAGATTATTCCCATCCCGGCGATAATATTCCGCCGATCCTAGCGGTGGCGCAGCATTGCGGCCTGTCGGGGGAAGACCTTATACGCGGCATTGCGACCGGCTATGAAATTCAGATCAATCTGGTAAAGGGCATCTGTCTGCATGAGCATAAGATTGATCATATCGCTCATCTCGGCCCGTCCGCCGCAGCGGGTATCGGCACGGCCCTGAACCTGCCGACCGAGGTTATCTATCAGGCGGTGCAGCAGGCGCTGCATGTGACGACAACGACCCGTCAGTCGCGAAAGGGGGAGATTTCCTCCTGGAAGGCCTATGCCCCGGCTTTTGCCGGAAAAATGGCGGTCGAGGCGGTTGATCGTACCTTGCGCGGAGAAGGCGCCCCATCCCCCGCCTGGGAAGGAGAGGACGGCTTTATTGCCTGGCTGCTGGGTGGCCCGGCCGTCGAATATTCCGTGCCACTCCCGGAAGCGGGTGAGGCAAAACGCGCCATACTGGACAGCTACACCAAGGAATATTCTGCAGAATATCAAAGTCAGGCCCTCATCGATCTGGCGCGGAAAATGGGCAAGACCATTGCCGGGCAGGGGAGAAAACTCAAAGATGTGAAAAGCATCGTGATCCATACAAGCCACCATACCCATTATGTGATTGGTACCGGCGCGAATGATCCACAGAAGATGGACCCGAACGCGAGTCGTGAAACGCTCGATCATTCCATCATGTATATTTTTGCCGTCGCGCTGGAGGATGGCGGCTGGCATCATGAGCGATCTTACGCGCCGGAACGGGCGCAGAGGCCTGAGACGGTCGCCCTCTGGCGCAAGGTCAGCACCCTTGAAGATCCGGAATGGACGCGCCGCTACCACAGCCGGGATCCCGAAGAAAAAGCCTTTGGCGGGCGTGTTGTCATCACCTTTGAGGATGGCCGCGTGATGGAGGATGATCTTGCTGTTGCCGATGCGCATCCGCTCGGCGCACGTCCTTTCTCCCGACCGCAATATGTGGAAAAATTCCGCACCCTGGCCGAAGATATCGTCAGCCGGGCAGAGCAGGATCGCTTTCTTGAAACGGTTGACCGTTTGCCTGTTCTCCGCCCGCGGGAGCTGTCGGGCCTCAATATTGCCGTCGACCCCTCAAAACTCGGCAGTCCGGCGAAACCCGGTATTTTTGATCGTGCGCTCACCAAGGAACAGGGAGAATAAAATGACGGCACCAAAACCGAAAAAATCAGTGGCGCTTTCCGGCGTTGTCGCGGGCAACACCGCGCTCTGCACTGTGGGACGTAGTGGCAATGATCTGCATTATCGCGGTTATGATATTCTCGATATCGCAGAAAGCTGCACGTTCGAGGAGATAGCCTATCTGCTGATCCACGGCTCCTTGCCGACGGTTTCCGAACTCAAGTCTTATAATGAGAAGTTGCGCTCTCTGCGGGGTTTGCCGGATGCAGTAAAGCGGTCGCTGGAGTTGTTGCCGGCGGCGACCCATCCGATGGATGTCATGCGGGCCGGTGTCTCGACACTCGGCTGTGTGCTGCCGGAGGCGGCAGATCACAACCATGCCGATGCACGAAATATTGCGGATCGCCTGATTGCATCCTTAGGCTCCATGCTGCTCTACTGGTACCACTTCGCCCATCATGGACGGCGGATTGACCTTGAAACCGATGATGCGTCCGTCGGTGCTCACTTCCTGCATCTGTTGCATGGCAAGGCCCCGTCAGAGTCGCATATCCGGGCGATGCATATCTCCCTTATCCTGTATGCGGAGCATGAATTTAATGCCTCCACCTTTACGGCGCGCTCCATTGCTGGAACGGGGTCCGATTTCTATTCGGCCATTGCCGGGGCCATCGGCGCCTTGCGCGGGCCAAAGCATGGCGGTGCCAATGAAGTCGCTTTCGATATTCAGAAACGCTATGCCTCGGCCGATGAGGCGGAGGCGGATATCCGTCGCCGTATGGCTGCGAAAGAGGTGATTATCGGCTTCGGTCACCCGGTCTACACGATTTCTGATCCGCGTAATGTCGTTATCAAACGGGTCGCGCAGGAGCTTTCGGAAGAAGCGGGATCCTTGAAGATGTTCGAAATCGCGAACCGTATTGAAGGCGTTATGGCGGAGACCAAGAAAATGTTCGCCAATCTCGATTGGTTCAGCGCTGTCTCCTACCATATGATGGGCGTGCCAACGGCGATGTTTACGCCACTGTTCGTGATTTCACGTACGGCGGGGTGGGCCGCCCATATCATTGAACAGCGACAGGATAACAAGATCATCCGCCCGTCGGCAAATTACATCGGCCCTGAAAATCAAGCCTTTGTTCCGCTTGCGGAAAGGGGGCAGGCAGTGACCGGAAGCCACGTCGCATAAGGAGACTGACATGACTTATCTGCAAGCCAAAAATTACCCTCAGAAGCCCGCTGGCGAACAGTTTAGGGATCTGGTGGAACAGGGCGGAATCCTGCAACTTCCGGGCGCGCATAATGGCATGGCCGCACTTCAGGCGAAGGCGGCAGGGTTCGATGCGGTCTATCTCTCCGGTGCGGCGATGACCGCGTCGATGGGGCTGCCCGATCTTGGCATCATTACCGTCGATGAGGTTGCGTTCTTTATCCGGCAGATTGCAAGGGCCAGCGGTCTGCCCATTCTGGCTGACGGAGATACCGGCTATGGCGAGGTGCTGAACGTCATGCATATGATCCGTACTTTCGAAGATGCGGGCGCGGGCGCTGTCCAGATTGAAGATCAGCATTTGCCGAAGAAATGCGGTCATCTTAATGACAAGCGGCTGGTTGATCCTACTGAGATGGCCATGAAAGTGGCCGCCGCCGCGAAGGCAAGGCGGCATCTTTACATCGTTGCCCGGACTGACGCGGCGGCAAGCGAAGGCATCGACGCGGCCGTTGCCCGCGCCCGGCTCTATCTTGAGGCGGGGGCCGATGCGATTTTCCCCGAAGCCTTGACAAATGCGGAGATGTTCCGTGAGTTCGCCGCGAAAATGCCGGGGGTGCCTTTACTTGCGAATATGACCGAGTTTGGCCGGACGCCGTTTTTTACGGCCAACGAATTCGAGCAGATGGGCTATCGCATGGTGATCTGGCCGGTTTCTTCCTTGCGGGTGGCCAACAAGGCACAGGAAAAGCTTTACGCCACGATCCGCAAGGATGGTTCGACAGCCGGGATGTTGGATGAGATGCAGACCCGGGCCGAGCTCTATGACCTGATCGGCCTCAACGAGTTTGAAGCACTGGATTCCTCTATTGTGAAAAGCGTTGTCCCCGCCGACGCATAGGGAAGTCCGGTTGTTTCAATATGCCCGGGGCGGATTATTGCTGCGCCCCGGGCAACTGCCTTTTCATCCTGGGTTTATGAAAAGGCGCCGTCGGCCGGTATCAACGGACAATTATCTAATTTCTCATGCCAGTTTTCCTGACATTGTGAACGGTTGCTGAATACGGCTCATTCCTGCCGATGTGACAGACTACGCGATACCCCTAATTGCCCCGCGCAGATTCTCGCATGTTATGACTGCGTATGCCATCTGTTGCGACAGTCCCCTCAAAAAAACTCCTTCCACCCCATTAACATGGCTTCCCTTAAAGATGAGGGTCGTATTCTCTCTCTTAACTCCTTGTAGGGGAAGTATAATCCGTATTCTGGACGGATTTGATCAATCTCGGACCACATTCATATTGCATAAATGATGTTATTGATATATCAATTTAATATAACTCATATTTGAAAACCCGAAAAGTGGGGAGGTACCAGATGAAGAATATGCACAAATTTGTGCCGGGGATGCTGTGCGCGGCAGCCTTTTCCGTGGCTATAGCAATCGGCGGGTCGGCAATGACTGCGAAGCCGGTTCAGGCAGCCGAAACCCTGAAAGTGGGATATTACATTGGCGAGAAACATCCGCTGGTCTCCCATGGCATCAATGTTTTCATGGAAGAGGTGAAAAAGGCCACCAATGGTGAAGTTGATTTCCGCGTCTTCCCGGCCGGACAACTTTTCAAGCCGCGTGATACGGTGCGCAGCCTGCAAACCGGTATTGCCGATATCGGCCTTGTCGTTATGCCTTATCACCGGGAGGAATTTCCGCTGTCGCAGGTTATCAATGTCCCGCATGGCTGGACCCCGTGGGAGTTGACGAACAGCTATATGCGGGCAAGTGTTTCTCCCGGCCTGATCAAGGATGAGTGGGAAAAGAATGGATTGGTGCCGCTGGTTTTCAGCTCAAATGCCGCCTATGAAATTCATACGGCTAAATTGCCTCTGCCTGATATGGCGTCGGTCAAGGGGATGAAGATTCGCTCTTCGGGCGGTGTTTTTGACGATATCGTCACCAGCATTGGCGCCGTTCCCGTCGCCATCAAGACGCCGGAAATTGTTGAGGCGATCGAGCGCGGCACCATTGATGCCACCGTGTATGCTTTCTCCAACTGGGGGAGCTACAAACTTGGCGAGGTGTTGAACCATACCACGGTGAATTCCGGCCTTCCGGGACCGTCCGGTCTGGTTTATGCCATTTCCAAGAAAGTGTTCGACAAGCTGACGCCGGAACAGCGTCAGGCAGTGCTGGATGCGGGGCGCAAAGCCTCTATCACGGCGCAGACCCAGACGCTGGAAATGAATGTTGAGGCTCTGGCGGAACTTAAAGCAAAGGGTTTGAAGACCTATGAGTGGCCTGCAGAAGATGTCGCCGCTCTCAAGAAAACCTTCGAGCCCATTCGTGCCAAGTGGGTCAGCGATATGGAGGCTAGCAACCATCCGGGCAAAAAGGTCCTGGAAGAGCTGGAAGCTTTCCATAAGACAGCCGCAGAAGCTCCGGAAGATCTGCCGGCTCATACCCTCGGCGACAGCTGATCCTGTCAGCCCGGAAGTATGAGGCGTAAACCGTGAATTTTCGGAACTCTCTGATCAATCTTGGTGATAAGTCTGCAGCCAGCTTTGCCTTCGTGGCGAAGCTGGCCATGTGCCTTATCGTCATTGGCATCACCCTGGATGCGACAGGCCGCTATCTTTTCTCATCGCCCATTCTTGGAATGCAGGCAATTGTCGAGGGGATGTTACAGCCGATTGTCGTGTTCTTTGCAATTGCGCTCGCCGCCCGTCATGACGGCCATATGCGGGTCGATATTATCCGGCTCGAAAAATGGCCGCTCCTAATGCGTCTCAGGGAAGCAATCTTTTCCCTGCTGATCGTTGTCTTCTGGTTACTATGTGGCTGGCAGGCGGGTCTCCGTGCTTATGATGCCTATGTGGAGGGCCAGTGGCCTGTCGGGCAGATAGAAACGCCCGCCGTTATCGCCTATAGCATTGTCGCCCTCGGCTGTTTCATGGCCGCCCTCTGCCACCTTATCCCCCGGCGTCCGTCTCAAGACGGAGGAGAGTAATAGTGTTTCTGGAATATCTTCCTATCCTGCTGCTGTTCATTTTTCTTTTTGCGGGCATGCCGGTTGCTTTTGCTCTGGCCATATCCGGCGCGATCGGCGCTCTTCAGATTCTTGGTTGGAGCGGCGCCATGGGTGCCTTGTCCAATATCCCCTATAGCACGACGGCGAGTTTTACCATTGTTGCCATCGGCATGTTTATCCTGATGGCGGAAATCGCGACCCAGAGCGGTATCACAACCCGGCTTTTCCGGGCTGCGAACAGCTTGGTTGGACATTATCGCGGTGGTCTTGCGGTGGCGACAATGCTGGCCTCGGCTGCCTTCGGCACGCTTTCTGGCTCCAGCATCGCGGCGGCGGCGACCATGTCCCGTATTGCTATTCCTGAGATGTTGAAGCGGGGATACTCGAAAGAATTTGCGGCGGGCACTGTCAGTATTGCGGGCACGCTTGCCATTCTTATTCCGCCCAGCATCCCCCTTATCATTTTCGGGATCATAACAGAAACATCCATTCGCAAACTTCTGATTGCCGGCATGGTGCCTGGCATCATTACCGTTGTGATCTATATGCTGACGATCACGATCTGGACCCGTGCGGATAAAAATGCGGCGCCTGTCATGGAAGTGGCGGCCACTCTGCGCGAACGGTGGGATGCAATACGTTATGTCTGGCCGTTTCTGCTGGTCATCCTGGCGATATTTGCGGCTCTTTACACCGGTGCTGTGACAACTACCGAGGCCAGCGCCGTCGGTGTGATGGCGGTGCTGATCATCTGGCTGTTATTGCACCGGATACCGTCTGCCGGACTTGAACCTTTTACCCTTTCGGGGTTTGGCGACTCGCTCAGCCGGGCGCTCAATTCTACGGTTATGATTCTGGTACTGCTGATCGGAGCCTATATTTTCTCCTTCTATCTGATCCTGACGGGCGCCAGCAATACGGTGGAAAGCTACATTACCGGCCTGGATTGGCCGCCCCACGCAATTCTGGCGGTCGTGATTTTGCTTTATATCGTGCTCGGCATGTTCATGAGCCAGTTGGAAATCATGATACTGACACTGCCTTTTGTGTTTCCAATTATCGTTAATCTGGGGTTTGATCCGATCTGGATGGGGATCATTGTCGTCAAAACAATTGAAATCGGACTGGTCACACCGCCGGTGGGCATGAATGTTTTCGTCGTGTCGTCGGCCTCAAAGGAAGTAACGCCGGCGCAGGGCTTTAAAGGGATCACGCCATTTCTGATCGCTGAATTTGCCGCATTACTGTTGCTGATTATTTTCCCGGAAATCGTGACTTTTGTCCCGAATCTGATGCAATAGAAGGGCGGAATTCCGGATCTGCCTTTCAGTTTTTCTGCTTTGCAGTTGGCCCCGCCGGTTTCCTCTGGTAAGCAGTTGTGTGGCAGGAAAAATAATGACCAGATATGGTTCTGGAGCGGAATTTAATGGCGACAAAAAAAGGCGGCTCGCGCAGCGATCTCGCGCTTATCGCATCGCGGGGATTGATTGATTCCCGGCGGTTATTCTATTTCTATCATGTGGCGAGAAGCGGACGCTTTACAACGGCTGAAGCATTGCTGGGTGTCGCCCAGTCCGCGATCAGCCGCCAGATTCAAGTGCTGGAATCGGATTTGGGCGTTCAGCTGCTGGAGCGGACAGGTCATGGTGTGAAGCTGACGCCGCACGGGGAAATACTCTATCGTCACGCCGCTGAGATACTGGATGAGATGGTCCAGACCATTTCAGAACTGGAAGCGCATTCCAACACGACGATTGAAAAGCTGTGTGTCGCCGGTCCGCCGAGTTTTATGTCGAGTTATATGCCGGACATCATTGCCCGGTTTTCGAAACTGTATCCCGACATCATGCTTTCCGCGGTGGAAGCGTCCACTGGCAATGTCTATTTGCATCTGGCCAATGGCGAGGTGGATGTCGCCGTGGTCATACAGACGCCGAAGAACGCCAAGATCAGCCTGCAAAAACTGATGGAAGAACCTCTATTTCTGATCGTTGGTAAAGACCATCCGCTGGCTCTGTCTCCCCATGTGGCGCGCAAGAAGGTGGAGGATCTGGACATGATCCTCCCGGCTTCCCTTCTGGGTTCTATGGCGATTATTAAGAATTATTTCGATGAGGAAGGAATTTCACTCCGGCCAAGGTTGGAAGTGGACAGTTTACCTCTGACCCGCCAGCTTGTGGCTCAGGGGCGTATGGCGACCATCTTGCCAAAATCCACCTGTACAGAAGAAATTCGTAAAGGGGAACTCGTCGCTGTACCGCTTGTCCCGGAGCCGAGACGAACCGTCTATCTGGCGGAACTCAGGGAACGTCAATCTTCTCCGTATCTTCGACAGTTTATAGATATTGCTATAGAAGTTGTTTCCAAAATAAATAAATAAACCGGTTAAAAATAATTTAATCGAAATTCAAACGGCTGGTTTAAATGCTCTGGAGTATATTTTAGTAAGCAATGGAACAGGGCACGCGCCCTGTTCCACCCGGAGAAAATCGGGCCGCATATAAGCCCGATGAAACTGTTACTTGCCGTGTTTGATGATCACGGTTTTTAGCGTTGCGAAGGCGTATAAGGCCTCGAACCCCTTTTCCCGGCCGTGACCGGATGCCTTCATCCCGCCAAAGGGGAGTTCAACGCCGCCACCGGCGCCGTAATTATTGATAAAGACCTGACCGGATTTTACTTTAGCCGACAGTCGCATGGCGCGGCCGATGTCGCGTGTCCAGATGCCGGCCGCGAGACCATAAGGCGTTCCGTTGGCGATGCGGGCGGCATCCTCTTCGTCCGTCATGCGGATGGCGACAAGGACGGGGCCGAAAATTTCCTGCTGCGCCAGCGGGTGATCCGGCGGCACATCGCCGATCAGCGTTGGCGTGACATAATACCCATTTTCCGGCGCGTTGGAGCCCATCTTTCCTTGCGCGAGAATGGGTAGCCCGTCCTTTTTCGCGAGTTCGATAAAGCTTTCAATCCGTTCTTTCTGGGCTTTGTTGACGACGGGGCCGAGATCGAGATCCTGATTGCCTGCGCCGACAGTCACTTTTTCGAAACGATTGGCAAGCTCCTGGGTGAAGCTGTCATAGATCGAGGCCTCAATCAGCGCGCGCGATCCGGCGCTACAGGTCTGTCCGGCATTATAGGTGATGCCCCGGACGATGGTTGTGGCCGCATCGTCCATATCCGCATCGGCAAAGACAATCTGCGGTGATTTGCCGCCGAGTTCCAGGGTGACCGGAATGACATTCTTCGCCGCAGCTTCCTGCACCAGCGTGCCCACTTCTGGCGAACCGGTGAAGCTGATATGGGAAATGCCGGGATGTGAGGTCAGAGCGGCGCCTGCCTCCTCGCCAAGGCCGGTGACAACATTGACGCTGCCTGCGGGAAATCCTGCTTCACGGAATAATTCCGCGAGGGCGAGGGCGGAGAGGGAGGTGTCTTCCGCGGGCTTGAGCACGATCGCGTTGCCAACAGCAAGCGCGGGCGCAATAGAGCGGCCGGTCATCTGCAGGGGATAGTTCCAGGGAACAATATGCCCGGTGACACCATGGGGTTCATAAACGGTCATGACTGAAAAGCCGTTCTGGAACGGGATTGTCTCACCGTGCAGCTTGTCGGCAGCGCCTGCGTAATATTCGAAATAGCGGGCGCAGACGGCGGCATCCGATTTTGCGACGCTGAGAGGTTTGCCCACATCCCGGCTTTCGATTGCCGCAAGTTTATCGATGTCGCGGCGGACAAGTTCGGCGAATTTATACATCAGGCGACCGCGTTCCTCGGCCGTCAGGCGGCCCCATTCTCCGTCGATGGCGGTTTGCGCTGCGGTGACGGCGGCATCAATCTCGGTGCGCCCGCCCCGGGCAATTCTGGCGATCTCGGTGCAGTCAGATGGGTTAACCACCGCGATGCTCTCCCGGCTTGCAACCCAGGTTCCGTTAATGAAATGCTTGTGTTCGGGCAACATAGACAGCTCTTCCCTTGGTTCTAATTTTAAAGATTTGTATCGCTGGAAAGTTCCAGTTCGATCCCGTCGAATGCGGGTTCCATGATGATCTGGCATGACAGACGGGACGCGGGCCGCAATTCGGCGACAAGCTCCAGCAAGGCTTCCTCATCTTCTGAACGGGGCGGGAGTTTGTCCGCCCAGTCATCGCTGACATAGACATGACAGGTTGCGCAGGAGCAGCACCCACCGCAAAGCGCGGCGATGGTAATGCCGGAATCCCGGATGGCCTCCATTGCCTTGTCGCCTTCTTTAGCCTCGATATCATGTTGTGTGCCGTTGGTGTCGGTAACTGAAATCCGCATCATTCTTCCTCGATTGTCTGTTGTGTGCGTCGTTTCTGCGTTATGTTGCTGTCGCCGCTTCAATGGCCTGCTTGATGCTGACCGTGGCGTCCGAAAGATAATCCGGTGAGAGGGCGATGTTTTCATTTAATGCTTTTCGTGTCAGGACATGATCAAGCGGGCTGTTCACCGATTCCGAGCCGATAAAGACGCCACTTTTAAAAGAAAAGACTGAAAACTTCCCGTCTGCCGGAGACCCTTTGATTATTTGTGTATCCGCCTCGAAGATCAACCCGGCCATTTGCAGTTTATACTCATACTGATCGCTCCAGAACCAGGGAACCGCTTTATAGGGCGAGGGGGCCTTCATAATGACATATGCGGCATGCCTCCCCTGATCGGTTGCGTTCTGGACAGATTCGATGCGGGTGAGGTAGCGGCCCCCATCTGCCCCAACGCGGCAGCAATCACCGATCGCAAAGATATGCGGATCGGACGTCTGCAGGGCGTCATTCACAAGAATGCCGTCCTCAACCGCGAGCCCGGCCGCTTCGGCAATGCCACAATTTGGCAGGGCACCGACGCCGATCATCACAAGATCAGCCGGAAATTCTTTGCCACTGGCAAGGCGAATGCCCTTTAGCTGGTTGTTTTCCGAAACTATCTCTGAAACGCCTTCATTACAAATCACCGTCGCGCCTTTGTCGCGATGCGTCTTTTCAAAGAAATTCGATATCTCCGGGCTGACCGCGCGCATCATGACGCGGGAGCTTGCCTCGATCACGATGACCTGTTTATCCAGCTCTCTGGCAACGGCGGCGAATTCGAGACCAATAAACCCACCGCCAATAATCGCAATTTGTCTGGCGCCGCCCAGCAATCGGGCAAGGCGATCAGCGTCGGTGACTGTCCGCAGCATGACGACGCCCGGAAGGTTCGCCCCCGGTATGGATAGCGGGCGGCTGCGGGTGCCGGTCGCAAGGATCAGCCGGTCATAGGGAAGAGCTTTGCCTTGTGCAAGAAGCAGACATTTTTTCTCCCGGTCAATGCCGCTGACAGCCTCTCCAAGATGGAGATCAATGTTCCGCTCCGCCAGAAGCGCGGGTTTGGCAATCTGCAGTGCGTCACAGGTTACACTGCCTTTGAGATAGGCTTTGGAAAGCGGGGGGCGCTGATAGGGCAAGAACGCTTCATCCCCGACGAGCGCGATCTTTCCGGCGAAGCCTTCGATGCGCAACGACAGCGCAGCCTGAACTCCGGCCTGGCCGGCACCTGCAATAACGATTCTTTCAATTTCAGTCGACATAAGTCTTGATGAACTCTTCTGTTATGCGCGCTGTGACGCAGATTTTAAACACGTGTGACTGGTCGTTTTCGAAGCTCTTTTTATATTGCATTGATATTACTGATATGCAAGTATGATATTTTAAGAAACAAAATTTTAATAGGTAGCGGGAGTTCATGGGAACATCTAACAGAAAGCCTTTTATCGTTGGTGTCGGACAGAGCGAATATACGAAATGGGGCGGTATCAAAGACAGGAGCCAGTTTCAGGTAACAGCGGAGGCGATCGTTTCCGCCGTCCGGGATGCCGGACTAAAAGTAACCGATATTGATGGCTTCACTTCCTTTTCAAACGATACAAATCATGCGCCGTTGATGCAGGTCGCCCTTGGCGTGCCGGAGATGCGCTATTCCGCCATGGTCTGGGGCGGCGGCGGCGGCGGTTCCTGCGGGGCAATCTCGCTCGCCTGCGCGGCGATTGAATCCGGTCAGGCGGATGTGGTTGTTGCCTATCGCGGGCTGTGTCAGGGGCAGGGGCAGCGCTTCGGCCTGTTTGGCGGCGATCGTCCGCACAGCAGTTTCATTTTTCCTTATGGCCTGTTCGCCCCGGCCCAGATGCTGGCGCCACTGGTCCAGCGGTTCATGCATGACTATCCGATCAAGCCGGAGCATCTGGCGGAAATCGCCCTGAATGCGCGCGCCAATGCCAACCGTAATCCGAATGCGGTGATGGGAGATAAGGAACTGACGAAGGAACAGTATTTCGCCTCCCGTTGGATTGCGGAACCGTTGCGGCTCTATGACTGCTGCCTTGAAACCGATGGTGCGGCGGCTGTCGTTATCACATCGAAAGAGCGGGCGCGTGATCTGGAGACTAAACCCGTCGAAATTCTGGCGGCGGCCCATGGCAGCGGTACGGGATGGGGGACGGGACCCCTCGGCAGTCACAATATGCCGACAGAGACCTATTCCTCCACCAATAACCGGCGGATCGCGAGGGAGCTCTTTGCGAAGGCGGGGCTTACCCCCGCAGATATAGATGTCGCACAGATTTATGATCATTTCTCCGGTCTCGTTCTGATGGCGCTGGAGGATTTCGGCTTCTGCGGCAAGGGCGAGAGCGGGGCCTTTGTTGAGGAAGGAAATATCCGCTGGAAGGGCGGAAAGCTGCCGATCAACACGTCCGGTGGACAGCTTTCGGAGGCCTATGTCCACGGGGTCAATCTGATGATTGAAGGGGTACGCCAGCTTCGCGGGCAGTCCACGTCACAGGTTGAGAATGCCGAAACCTGTCTTGTCACATCCGGCCTCGGCACCTCGCCGTCAGGCGCCATCATTCTGGGGAGGTCATAATGTCCTATTTTCCTGACACAATGCCGCAGCCGACGCCGGTCATGTATGAAGCTGACTTCTGGAACGCTTGCAAGGAAAAGCATCTGCGCTTTCAGTCTTGCGCCGATTGCGGCCATCTACGGCATCCGCCAACACCGATCTGTCCGCACTGCCATTCCACAAATATCAAATGGGTGGATGCGCCCGAGGAAGCGGAAGTTTTTTCTTTCACAGTTGTCCATCATGCGAGCCATCCGGCGGTAAAGGCAAAGCTCCCCTATGTTGTTGGCATTCTGACTTTCGAGGGGATGGACGGGGTGCGTCTGGTCAGCAATGTGACGGACATTCCGACCGATCAGGTGAAAATCGGCATGAAAGTGAAAATCTGGTGGGATGATATTGGCGATGGGAATTTCGTTCCCCGTTTTCGCCCTGTAGAGAGCAAGTGAGAAACTGTTTATGAGTGATAATAATAGTAATAAAGGCCCGCTTTCCGGCATTCGTGTCCTCGATGTCGGGACCATGATCGCGGGGCCTGTCGTCGGGACATTGCTTGCCGATTTTGGGGCCGAGGTTATCAAGGTGGAGCAGCCGGGAAGCGGCGATCCGCTCCGTGGCGTGGGACCGCAGGTCAATGGGGAAGGGCTCTACTGGCATGTGGAAAACCGCAACAAGAAATCGGTGACGGCCAACCTGCGTGTGCCGGACGGGCAGAAAATCCTGCGCGGTCTTGCCCGGCATGTGGATGTCGTGGTGGAGAATTTCCGTCCCGGGACCATGGACCGCTGGAACATCGGTTATGACGCGCTGGCCACGGAAAACCCGAACCTGATTATGCTGAGCGTTTCGGGCTTTGGACAGACGGGGCCCTATTCCCAGCGGCGCGCCTATGACCGGATTGCCCTTGCCATGGGCGGTCTGCTCAATATCACAGGCTATCCGGATCGCCCGCCCGTTCGTCCAGGCACGGCGATGGCGGACTACCAGTCGGCTATTCTTGGTGCCTTTTCAGTGATGGTTGCGATTTACAATCGCGATGCAAAGGGCGGCACGGGGCAGCATATTGACCTGTCGCTGTTTGAATCAATCTTCCGCTTTACTGATATTCTCGCCACGGCCTGTGACAAGGTGGGGATGAACCGGCAGCGGAACGGCAACATGCATTTTGCGGCCGCTCCGGGGGATCATTTCGAGACGAGTGATGGCCGTTTCATTGTCATTACCGTTTCCGCGAACTCGGTTTTTGAAAGTCTGGCGAGCGCGATGGATCGGCCGGACCTGCCCAAAGATCCGCGTTTCAGCAGCCATGCTATGAGATGGGAAAATATTGTCGAGATAAATGGTATTGTCCGCGACTGGATAAAAAATACGCCTGTTGATGATGTCTCTGCCCGGTTGGACAAATTCAACGTGGCCTATGCCTTTATATATTCTGCGGAAGATATTTTGGCCGACCCGCATTATGCCGCCCGTCAAAGCATGGTGGAAATTGAAACGGAAAATGCCGGCAGCATAAAGATACAGGCGCCGCAACCGAAGTTCAGCGCGACGCCTGCTCCGCCGCTGAAGGCCGCCCCGTCGCTTGGTGCGGATACAGACAGCCTGCTCAAATCCCTTCTGGGGATGTCAGAGGCGGAGCTTGATGGCCTACGGAAGGCGAAGATCATTTAACAGATGGAAGAACTCGCGCTGCGGCCTCCCGAAAATACTCCGTAGCGCATTTTTAATAGAACTGGAGAACAGCCATGACAACGGACACATTGGATGTCGATAAGACGGATTTCGTCAATCCGGAATTCACGGAAAATCCGCTGAGCTATCTCAATCGCATTCGCGAGCAGGAGCCCATTCATTGGAACGACCGGCATAAGGCGTGGTTCGTGACCCGTTTTGACGATGTGACGGACGGCTTTAAGGATGATCGCCTGTCTGCCAACCGGATCAAGCTGTTCCGGGAGCGCCGTGTGAAGGAATCCCAGCGCGATACCATCGGCCGGACCATTGGCATTCTGGAAACCTGGATGGCGTTTCAGGACGAGCCGGAACATCGCCGTCTGCGCAGCATCGTTCACAAGGCGTTCACGCCGCAGGTGGTGGCGCAGATGGATGCCAGCATCAAGGAACTGGTGCGCGCCCGTGTTGCCATGGTTGCTGAGAAGCTGGAAAAGGATCCGACAACGCCGATTGACCTGATGCAGGAGGTGGCTTTTCAGATTCCGGGGCCTGTGGTTTGCCGGATGTTGGGCGTATCTGTTGATGACCAGAGTAAATTTATGGCCTGGTCGGAAGAAATCTCGTCGGTGATTGGCGGTTATGTCGCCGACGATAACCGTCTTGAAAAGGCCCATAAGGCGATTGAGGCGCTGGAAGAATATCTGACCGCCGTGATTGAAAGCACCTCATCCGACGAAGATAATCTGATGGCGCGTCTTGTTGCAGCCGAAAGCGAGGGCGACAAGCTATCCCGTGAAGAGGCGATTGGAACGGGTATTCTCGTCCTTTTTGGGGGCAACCGGACGACGGTGGGCATGATCGGTAATGGTCTTCGGGCATTGATTCTCAACCCCGATGCGCGGGCGGAATTTGAAGCCAATCCGGCGCTTGTCTCCAATGTGGTGGAGGAAATCATGCGCTGGGAGTCCCATACGAAAGTCACGGTTCGTGTCGTCAAGGAGCCATTTGAATGGCATGGCAAGAAGATGGAAGTCGGACAGCGGATTTTTCTTTCTCCCATGGCGGCTAATCACGATCCATCGGTGTTTGAAGAGCCGAGTAAATTTGACATTTCCCGGGAAAATTCCCGTCGCCATCTGGCGTTCGGGACAGGCATCCATAGCTGTTTGGGTTCCACTCTTGCCCGGATGGAGATGAAAATCGTTTTTTCAGAAATGCTGCCGTTGCTTGGCAAGATGAAAATGGTCAATCCGACAAGCAAATGGGTCCCGGCGATTGTCAACCGCGCGCAGGAGGAAATGCTCGTAGTCGCAAAATAATAAGGATATTGGCTGACTTTTCGGTTAGCTATAATAGGCGAGCCCTGAAGCCCATGACTTCAGGTGATACCGTCGGTGCCTTGCTGTATTGGGCGCCGACGGTTTTTTTAATTTATTCTCTGTCCATAGTAAGATGTTTTTATGAAAATGCCTCCATCGAGCAAAAAAGATGTTGCAATTGCGAATGATTATCATTATTAAAATGGTATGACGACTTTTAAACATACCCAAACGATGAATTCTGAAAAATCCGTGCCGGACAGCCTGACGGATCTATCTTGGTCAGAGCAGCTCACATTATGGAGCATGCGCTACTGGTCGGATGGCTTCAGGCAGAATTACTCTCCCTATGAAACGCTGCGGGAAGCCTATTCGCGGACCAGATGTCCGGGGGCGTTAATGGCGCTGGATAACTTTTTATCGCTTGTGGTTGCCGGACATAGCCGGTTGGTTGATATCCGCTGCCTGTGCTGTGAGGGGATTTCAGACGATGAATGGTGCCTGTTACAGTCTCTCGCACTTGCCCAGTCCGATTGTGGAGGGCAGATCAAGGAAATGTTGTCGGGTTTTCTTGAGCCGGCAACAGCGCGGGTCGCGCAGTCGGTGATCATAGGCTGGGCAAAAGAATTACGAGAGGGCGGGTTGATCTTGCCGCTTCGCTCAAGAGTGCTCGAAACGATCCCATTAACGCATGTGGTCAAGGGGAGGGGGGTAACGCTCCGTGTCTATACAAATCCGCAGACAGCGACACTCCACTGAGAATGTCGAGGTCGCGCAGGAAGCGAAATTGGACTGGTGGCGGATGATGAGTATGAGTGCCGACACCGAGCAGGCCGGATTTTCCGACATGTACTGGCGGGAAGTCTGCAAGGATTTTGAGAAAGTAAATAAGTACCCAAGTTGAATAGGATCCTGCCGGATCAAAATTTTTTACAGGATATTTTTCCTGCTTGCAGGGAAAATTATAGAGACGGGTTCGTCTGGGACTACAACCTCCACCATTCCTTCCCAGGCGGGCCCGGATCTATCTTCTGATCCTCTTCTTTCAGAGCCCAAATATTTCCTTATCCATATCTTCGCCATCTCCTCCGGAAAACTGGTATCGCGCCCGGTTTTCATGACGCAGATGTATGGCCGCCTGACTTTCTGGTGATGCTGTATCTTTCTGGCGCCTAAGTGCTTGCCGTCGGAACGGAGGCTTGTCGCGCATTAAGTGACCGCTTTCCCTTCGAGCATGGATTACCGCTCTCTGACCGCCTCTTGTTGCAAAAACCCTTATATTTTGAGCGGGAGAATCAAAGGAGCTGGTGGTTTTCAAAAATTAATATCATATAAGATACTGTAAAATATAATAAAATTTCATTTCTAAAATTAAATCAAAATTGCAGAATATATTGTTGACAATATTATCGGCAATTTATATCGTTTTTTTAACAGGGAGAAATAGCCAGCATGAGCGGCGATAATATAACCAAGCTATCGACAGGTGCATCCGGCGTAAAAACCATCGTTTCCGATACCGATCGTCTGGTTGCGGAATTGCGTCGGCGTATTGTGAATAATCAGATGCCGCCCGGATCACGCCTCAGGGAGTATGAGCTTGCCGAGGAATTCAATGTCTCCCGTTCCCGCGTCCGCGATGCTTTCGGCATCCTGGAAGAGCGCGGTCTGATTGAACGTATTCCCAACAAGGGTGCCGTTGTCATGCGGTTGGAAGCGGACAGTTTTCTTGAGCTGTTCGATCTGCGTGAGGTTCTGGAAGGATTGATGGTTCGTCTCGCGACGGAAAATGCCACGCCAGAATATTGGGATGAACTGATTGATCTGTTTGGTCCTGAACTTGGCCAGGCGGTTGAGAAGAATGACTTCAACGCCTATATGGCTGCCATCGCCAGATTTCGCCAAACCTGTATAAATGCGGCGGGCAGTAACATGCTGGCCGGCGTCCTCGATGATATTTACGACCGTGTTCTCGCCATGACGCGGCGGCTTATGCTGGTGCCGGGCCGGGCAAATGAAGGATTTCGTCAGCATCAGGAAATTCTGAAGGCAATGAAAGCGGGAGATGCGGTTCTTGCCGAAGAGCTCAAGCGCGCGAATATCCGCAGCGCTCGCAGCTGGTTCATGAAATACAGCGATTTCCTGTTGTGAGGGCGCGGTGATGATGAGCGATACGGCAGCGGTAAGCAAAAGATCAGGGCCGCTCGCGGGAATGCGGGTGATCGAGCTTGGATCGACGGTTGCCGGTCCCTTTTGCGCGCGGCTGATGGCCGACTTCGGCGCCGATGTCATCAAGGTTGAACAGCCTGAAGGGGATGCCGTCCGTTCCATGGGATCGCGGCGCAACGGCCATTCCCTCTACGCCGCTTCCATTCTTCGCAACAAGCGACTTGTTTCCATCGACATGCGGGAGGAGGAAGGGCGCGCGCTGGCCCGCCGACTTTGCGCAGGGGCCGATATTATTGTTGAAAATTTTCGCCCCGGTACGCTGGAACGCTGGGGGCTGGGGTATGATGATCTGACGGCGGAAAATCCGGGCCTAATCCTTGTCCGTATCAGTGGCTTCGGGCAAACCGGACCCTATAGTGATCGCGGCGGCTATGGCGTTGTTGGGGAGGCGGTCAGCGGCCTGCGTGAAATTACCGGTGACCCCGACCGGCCGCCCCCGCGCGTCGCTACATCATTGACCGATTACATCACCGGCCTTTATGCGGCTTTTGGTGCGATGATGGCCGTGATTGACCGGCAGAAAACGGGTAAGGGTCAGGTAATAGATGCCTGTCTTTATGAATCCGCCTTCAGTTTCATGGAGCCGCACGTCCCGGCCTATCAGCAGCTTGGTGTCGTGGCCAAGCGCGCCGGGTCGCGTCTCCCAGGCAATACTCCGAATTCCATATATCCGACGCTGGATGGCCGTTTCATTGTGATCGCGGCGGCGTCCGATCCGGTATTTGCCCGTCTTGCGGCGGCTGTCGGCCGGCCGGAGCTTGTCGATGATCCGCGTTTTAGCCGGGCGATCGACCGGGCCGCGAATGAAGATGAATGCGATCGTATCATAAGTGACTGGACATCGACGCTTGCCGTCGCTGATATCGAGGCAAGGCTGCTGGAAGCAAAGGTTCCAGCCTCCCGTATCTTCACGATGGAGGATATTTTCTCCGATCCGCAATTTCAGGATCGCGACATGCTGGTCAATATCACTGATCCATATCTTGGCGAGGTGACTCTGCCGGGGTTGGTGCCGAAGCTTTCTGAAAATCCGGGTCATATCTGGCGAGCGGGCGGGGAGCTCGGGGAAGATACAGAGGCTGTCCTTAAGAATGAGCTTCGGCTCTCGGCCGATGACATTGAAAAGCTGTTCCGAAACAGGACCGTTCGAGGAAGCGGCCCTGTTGTGGGAGAGGTGGAAAAGAATCACAAGAAGCGGCAGAACGGGCTGACAGAATGAGTATGGAACAAAAAACTGAAACGTTGGAAGAACGTATTGATCTGTTGCGGCAGCGCGAAGTTCAGGCGCGCCAAATGGGGGGTGAAGAGAAGATCGCCCGCCGGGACGCCGCCGGGCTGATGAATGCCCGCACTCGCATTGACGCCCTTCTCGATGCGGACAGTTTTTCGGAAACCGGTTTGCTCGGCGTTTCCACCTTCTCTGATGCGGATCGGAAAACGACGCCGGGCGACGGCAAGGTCGCCGGTTTCGGGCTTGTCGATGGCCGCATGATCGGCATTGTCTCCAATGATTTTACGGTCAAGGGCGCTTCGTCGAGCCTGACAAATATGAAAAAGATCGGCCATGTCAAACGGACGGCCACAGATCGCGGCTTTCCGTTGGTATTTCTTGGCGAATCCTCCGGGGCGCGGATGCCAGACAATATGGGCGCCGAAGGGATGGGCACCATGCTCGGCAATGACCCGCATCAATATGTGCGGGAACGGGAAACTCCGTGGGTTTCCGCAATTCTGGGACAGTGTTTCGGATCTTCCGCCTGGTATGCCTGCCTCTCCGACTTTGTCGTCATGCGAAAAGGCGCCATCATGGCGGTTGCGAGCCCGGCGCTCGCCTCCCTTGCGATTGGCCAGAAGGTGGAACCGGAAGATCTCGGTGGCTGGAAGCTGCATAGTGAGGAGACCGGACTCATTGATCGGGTTGCGGAAACGGATCAGGAGGCGCTCTCCGAAATCCGGCGGTTTCTTTCCTACATGCCTTCCCACAGCGGGGAAACGCCGCCGGAGGCCGAAGTCCCCGCTGGTAGTGACGAGGCGGCGGAGAAGATACTCCAGATCCTACCCGATAGCCGGAAGCGGGGCTATGATGTGCGCAAGATTATCGAATGTATTGTCGATCAGGGAAGCTTCTTCGAAATGAAGCCCCGGTTTGGTCGGCCGGGTGTAACCGGCCTTGCCCGGCTGGAGGGGCAGGTTGTCGGTATTGTCGCCAATAACCCCATCGTCAAGGCGGGCGCGCTGGATGTCGCAAGCTGCGAGAAAATCACGCGTTTTCTGGTAATGTGCGATTCGTTCAACATCCCGATTATCATGCTGGTGGATACGCCGGGCTTTGTGATCGGCATTGAGGGGGAGCGTAAAAAGGCCCCCGGCAAGATCATGAACTTCATGGTCGCTTTGCAGATGTGCACGGTGCCGAAGCTTTCCGTCATCATGCGCAAGAGTTACGGACAGGCTTACCTCAATATGGGCGGCGGGCGAAATTCCGACTCCGTGGCCGTTTGGCCGACGGCCGAGGTCAGCTTTATGGACCCACAATATGCCACTGATGTGGTGACTTGGGGGAAAGAGGCAAGCGAAGAAGAAACCAGCGACATCCGGGAAGAGATGGAACGCAACAGTAGCTATCTCGGATTGGCAGAAATCTTTGCAGCTCAAAGTGTTATTGCGCCGCAGGACACCCGCAGATACCTTGTCGGAGAACTTAACGTTCAAAAGCTGCGACGGAGCAATGGTATAGGCCGTCACAGGCTGGCCAACTGGCCGACAACCTATTGAATGCGAAATCTGGAGAAACGCAATAATGACAACGACAAATGTTACTTCTGAAGTCATCGGTTCCGTCTGGAAGGTGGAGATGAATGTGGGCGATACGGTGCAGACCGGCGACGTCATCATGATCCTGGAATCGATGAAAATGGAAATTCCCGTAGAAGCGCCGACAGATGGCAAGATTGCCGACATTCTGGTCAAGCCGGAAGAGTCGGTGGATGAGGATCAAATCTTATGCACGATAGAGAGCTAAAGACCGAAAAACCTGATTCTGACGGCGGGGCGGAAGCCCCGCTGCATGAGGAGTTACGCATTCGCCGCCTGGCCGCTCTTGAAATGGGGGGCAAGGAGGCGGTTGATCGTCAACATTCCGCAAGCCGTTTGACCGTCCGCGAGCGACTGTCGAAGCTGATTGACGTCAAAAGCTTTCGGGAAATAGGCACTCTCGCCGGTTCTGGCGAATATGATGAAAACAACAAGCTGGTCAAGGTTACCTCGGCTCCGTATGTCGCGGGCCTCGCCCGGATAAATGGCCGTCCTGTCGCCATCGGCGGTGAAGATTTCACTGTCCGCGGCGGCACCACATTTGGCTCCGCCCGTCGCAAGGGCGGGCAGGGCGGATTTATCGAAGACCTCGCCCATTATTATAAAATTCCCCTGGTCAATCTGATTGATGGCGCCGGGGGAACGGTCACCTCCGCAAAGCGGCGCGGCTATGTCGCGTTTCCGGGCGTTCATGGATTTGAACGCTCGGTCCAGCTTCTGGGAGAGGTGCCTGTCGTCTCCGCTGTGCTCGGGACTGCTGCGGGGGGGCCAGCGGGACGCGCAATTCTGTCGCATTTTTCAGTCATGGTTCGCGGGACGAGCCAGATCTTTGCGGCAGGTCCCCCGGTTGTGAAGCGCTCGCTTGGCCGGGATATCGAAAAAGAGGATTTGGGCGGGGCGGCGATAGCCGTGGACAAAGCGGGGACGATACATAACGCTGCCGCAAATGAAGAGGACGCATTTGCGCAAATGGCGCACTTCCTGAGCTATCTGCCGCAGAATGTCTGGGAATTGCCGCCGGTCACCGAATGTGACGATCCGGTTGACAGATGCGAGAATGAACTTCGCACCATTGTGCCCGAAAGGCGAACCCAACCCTACAGTATGCATCGACTGATCGAGTTGGTTGTGGACAAGGGGTCGATCTTCGAAATCCAGCCGACGCATGGAAAATCAGTGATTACATCGCTGGCCCGTCTGAACGGGCGGGTCGTCGGTATAGTTGCCAACAATCCCAAATTCTACTCCGGCGCCATGGATGCCAATTCCGCGCGCAAACAGATCCATTTCATGGAGCTGTGCGATACCTTTCATATTCCGCTCGTCTTTCTAGTGGATGTGCCGGGTTTCATGGTCGGTCTGAAAGCGGAGCAGGAAGCAACGTTACGCGAAGGTATGCGGGCCGTCTATGTGGCGGGGCAGCTTTCCGTGCCGACGCTGACACTGGTGATCCGCAAATGCTACGGCATGGCGGGCATGGCGACCTGTAACAAGAATGATATTGATCTCAAGCTGAGCTGGCCAACGGGGGAATGGGGATCATTGCCGGTGGAAGGCGGCGTCGCGGCGGCGTTCCGCCGGGAAATCGCCAATGCGCCTGATCCCAAGGCCAGAGAGAAGGAACTGGAAGAAGAGTTGAATGCCTATTCTTCGCCGTTCCGAACAGCGGAAGCCTTCGCGGTCGAGGAAATCATCGACCCGAGTGAGACCCGTCCAATTCTTTGCGAATTCGTTGAACTGGCCGAGGGGCGGCTCCGGATCAATCTGGGGCCAAAGGGGAAAGCGGGTGTTTCACCCTGACAATTGCTTCGACATCTATGGCTTTGGGAGAATGCCGGAGGAGCAAATCAATTCTAATGGGGAGATAAACTATGAAAATACGTACAAGTCTGATTGCGCTATGTGTCTCATTCGTCATGGCAGGCGGCGCACAGGCCGCCGACCGGATTGCTTTCGGCACAACTGCGCTTAAATCCGTTCATTACACCTATGCCGCGGCGGCGGCGAAGGCAATCAATGAAAAATCCGCAGATAAGGTGGACATCACCGTCATTTCTACCGGCGGCGCCGTTGATAACCTCAACCGTATTGGTCAGGGGCAGATCAACATGGGGCTTGGCACCTATGCGACGATCTATCAGGCCTACAAGGGGCTCGGCAAGTTTGAAGGCAAGGCCATGCCGAAACTGCGCGGGCTGTGGCTGCATTCTCCGGCATTGCAGGCATGGGTCGTGAGGGAGGATTCCGGTGTCAAGACAGTCAATGACCTGAACGGGAAGCAGTTCATACCGGGGCAGCGCGGCTCTGCGACCGAACAGCTTGTCATCCAGATGCTGGAAGCCATTGATGTGAAGCCGGACCTTTATCGGGCAAGCCTCAGCGATGCGACGGCGGCGGTGAAGGATAATCGGGCAATTGGCTATGCCAAGGCGGGCGGTACGGCCGTTCTTGACGGGACGACGCTGGAGCTGATGGCCTTTACGCCCATCCGTCTCTTGAGCTTCACGGATGAGGAAGTTGCAAAAGTGAAGGAAAAATTCCCCTTCATCAGCTTCCAGAAATATAAGGATAAGGAAGTGCAGGATTTCCCGGCCTTCACCTCTCCGGTTCAGGTTATCGGTCAGTTTGCCCTGTCGGACAGCCTGACGGACGAACAGGTGATCGCCATCCTCGAAGGTGTGGTGGATAATCCAGAGCCGCAGGTCGCCGCCTTTCCGTCATTTGGCAAGCTGGATGTGATGCAGGATTCGGTCAATCTGATCAGTATTCCACTGCATAGCGGAGCGGTAAAATTTTACCGCTCTCGCGGTATTGATGTCCCGGACCGTCTCATCCCGCCGGAAATGAAGTAATCGAAGGCTATCCGCTGATGGGCCGCCGGTGGTCCATCAGCGGGAGTTGCCTCATTGCAATTTGTTGGCCGGAGGTTGGGCAGCCAGGGATGACTTCGTTGTCAGGTGATCGACGTTTATCAGGCGCCTTCCCATACGAAGCTCATAAAATCTAGAGGGAGCAGTGGGATGAGCTTGGGAGAAGCATTTAAGGAAGTTGAGAGTGACCAGGATCAGGGGCTTGACGATCTGCCTAGGATCTATCGTCCTTTGATGTGGATTTTGTGCAGCGGGCTTGTTCTGTTTCATATATACACGGCCGGCTTTGGTCAGATGCCGCCGTTATCTCAACGCACGGTGCATGTCGGCCTTGGATTGACGATTGTTTTTCTGGGGTTTTCCCGGCTTTATTTCAACAAGGGCAGGCAAGGGCAGGTAAAGCTTATCATAGATGCCGTCTGCGCGATTCTGGCCCTGATCACAACTGTTTATATTCTGATGGAGGAGCAGCGGATTACCGAATCTTTCGGGATCGTTGTTTCGCCGACTGAGCTTGTTTTCGGCTCTGTACTGACCCTCCTGTTGATGATTGCGGCCTGGCGGACAACGGGCCCGGCCTTGCCGATCCTGGCGCTGCTGATGCTGTCCTACACTTTGTTCGGGCAGTATATTCCCGGCACCTGGGGGCATCCGGGATTTGAGTTCAAATATCTTCTTGAGCATCTCTATCTGGGGACCGAAGGCATCTGGGGGACGGTGACCGGGCTATCTGCAAACCTGATTGCAATTTTCATTATTTTTGGTGCCTTCCTGATGGCCACGGGCACGGCGCAGACATTTATGGATCTGGCCCTGCTGGTGGCGGGGCGCTTTCCTGGTGGGGCGGCGAAGGTGGCGACAATTTCAAGCGCGATGTTCGGTATGTTAAACGGCGCCGCAGTCGCCAATGTGGCCAGCACCGGCGCCTTTACAATCCCTGCGATGAAGCGCCTTGGCTATAAACCGAAATTCGCGGCGGCGGTAGAGGCAACGGCGTCCTCAGGCGGGCAGATCACGCCGCCTATCATGGGCGCCGGTGCCTTTGTCATGGCCGAGCTGCTATCCGTGCCGTATCTAGACATTGTTTATGCGGCAGCCATTCCAGCGCTGCTTTTCTATGTCTGCGTCTGGATGTCTGTCGATGTAGAGGCGCGACGTGAAAATATGCGGGCATTTAATGCAGCGGAACTGCCGACCCGGCAGCAGGTGTTGACAATCCCCCGTATGGGATCGCTGGTGCTGACACTTGGTGTGCTGTTGGGCAGTATGTTTATGGGCTATACCCCGACACTTGCCGCTTTCTACGCCATTTGTACAAATGTTGTCGTTTACCTGCTGATTGGCCTGTTTCAGACAAAGGACGTCCTGATGCGGCTGGACAATCTGCAGAAGGGGATTATTTCGGCGGCATTCGGGATTACGGGGATACTGGCGCTGCTGGTGACTTCGCAGATAGCCCTGTCCCTGATTGGTCTGACAGGTGCGGGGATCAAGCTTTCGGAGATGATTGTCAACCTGGGGGGCGGGGACCTTCTCATCGGTGTTCTGCTGGCCATGGGAGTTGCCTTGATACTCGGCATGGGAATGCCGACAACGGCGGCCTATCTGCTGGCGGCTGCTGTGGCGGCGCCCGCCTTGATCAGCCTTGGAATTGAGCCGTTGATCGCGCATTTTGTTGTTTTTTATTCGGCACTTCTATCCGCCCTGACACCGCCCGTCTGTACAGCAGTCTTTACGGCGGCGGTGATCGCCAAGACAGATTGGTGGTCCGTCTCGCTTGTTTCCATCCGTCTTGCTCTTATGAAATATATGATGCCGTTATTCTTCGTTTTCCGCCCCGCAGTCCTGCTGGAGGCGGAACCGGCGGACATAATCTGGTCGCTCGTGATGGGATTTGTGGCATCGATGTTGATGGCCATAGGAGGCGGTCGTTTCTATCGGCAGAAAATTTCTTTGCCCTTTGCCGGTTTCCTTGTAGTTCTGGGTGGATTGGTTGCCGCTAATCAATGGTGGCTGGACCTGATCGCTATTTTGGTTCTTGTAACACTTGTCTTTGTTCATCGACGGGCAGAAGCCGTCCGGGCAAAGGCCAAGGCAGACGCATTTTCACCTGCAGGCGGTTCGGTATCCGGCAACCGGAGTTGATCTTTTCATCAATGCAGGAAAACAAGGAAGAAAAAATAAAATGAAGTCTGTTGAAAAGCTGTTGATTGCCAATCGCGGAGAAATCGCCTGCCGGATCATTCGGACATGCCGGAACATGGGAATACCTACCGTCGCCGTCTATTCAGAGGCGGACAAGGAGGCGTTGCATGTCCGCAGCGCCGATGAAGCCTATGAAATCGGGCCCGCGCCGGTCAAGGAAAGCTATCTCAGGATCGCGGCGATCCTCGATGTCATGAAGAAAAGTGGCGCCAATGCTGTGCATCCGGGCTATGGCCTGCTTTCTGAAAATGCCGGTTTCGCGCGGGCGGTGCAGGCGGCTGGGCATATCTGGATTGGTCCTGCTCCGGACACGATTGATGCCATGGGAGATAAAGAACGGGCGCGTGAGCTTGCCATCCGGCTTGGTGTGCCGGTTGCGCCCGGCAGTGCTCGCTTTAAACCCGGTGAGACAATTGATAAAGCAGCCGTCACCCGCGATATCGGCTACCCGCTTCTGGTGAAGGCGGCGGCCGGTGGCGGGGGCATCGGCATGCGGATCGTCAATGATGAGAATGCTCTGGAAAACCAGGTCGAGACGACACAAAAGCTGGCAGAGCGCACCTTTGGAGACCCGTCCGTTTTTATGGAGAGATATGTTGCGAATGCCCGGCATGTGGAGTTGCAGGTTTTCGGTTTTGGCAATGGAGAGGGTATTCATCTTTTTGATCGTGATTGCAGCATCCAGCGTCGCTTCCAGAAGATTATTGAAGAGGCGCCCGCGCCCGCGCTATCGGACGAAATCCGGCAGAATATGCGCGAAGCGGCTCTCAAGCTGATCCGCCATCAGTCGTATCTTGGGGCGGGGACGGTCGAGTTTATCTATGACTGTGACCGGAACGAATTCTACTTTCTTGAAATGAACACCCGCATTCAGGTAGAGCACGCCGTTACCGAAATGGTGACGGGCGTCGATCTGGTAAAATGCCAGATTGAGGCGGCGATCGGAAGCTTCAACAGCGCCCGGCAGGAAGATTATACGCTGACCGGACATGCCATCGAGTGCCGTATTTATGCGGAACGGCCCGAGAAGAAATTCATGCCGTCTCCCGGAACCCTCAAAACGCTGCGGTTTCCAGCCCCTGATGACAGCCTCCGGATTGATACCGGGGTTGCGGAAGGGGACAAGATTACCCCCTACTATGATCCGATGATCGCCAAGGTCATCAGCTACGGCAGTAATCGCGAAGCTGCAATTGCGAGAATGTGTAAAGCGTTGCAGGAGATGGAAATCGACGGGCCGGGGAATAATGTGGCCTTTCTGCTGGATGTCCTGAGCGATCCTGATTTTGTCGATGTCAACATTACGACCGGCTATGTGGAGAAGCGGCAATCCTGACCTCACGACTCCATTTTGGTGTCTCCTTTCATTAAATCGGCTTGAAATATTGAACAAGGCGCCGTCGGGCGCCTTGTTGCCTTGCATATAAGACCGCTGCCCGTAACCCTGGATATTTTGACCCGATCAAATCCGCACGCCGAACTATGCGGGTGACCTGCTCGTGTCGTTTTCAAAAATCCCCCTTTTCCAATCAGTTTTGCCGCGTAGTCGCTTGATGCCGGAAATCCGCCATTATAGTAGGCAGTTTTTTATATATTAGATTCTTTTGAGGCCTGTTGACTCCAATGCATATTGAATTTATCATAAATTCAAATTGAAGAAGAGCGCTGCGCTCGCAACAGGTGAGACTGCATGAATTACCAACAACAAGAAATGCATGAAGCCCAGATGGATGAGAGTGTCCCGCTGGCGGGGGTCCGGGTTCTCGAATTCGGGCATTTCGCGGCTGGACCATTCGCAACCATGCTGCTTGCGGATTGGGGAGCGGATGTCGTCAAGGTGGAACCCCCGGGAGGGGAGCCGATGCGTCACTGGCCGCCGTTGGTTGGCGATAGCGGGATGAGTGAGGGATTCGGAATGAATTTTGCGGTCCTCAATCGTAATAAGCGCTGTATCAGCCTGGATTTGAAAGACCCGGAAGGGCTGAGGCAGGCAAAAGATCTCTGCCGGGGAGCAGATATTATTCTTGAAAATTTCCGCCCGGGCGTTCTTGAAAGCCTGGGACTTGGATATGAGGAAGTATTGAAGCTGAACCCCAAAGTGGTTTATTGCTCGCTGACCGGTTACGGGCAGACGGGGCCGCTGCGGGATAAGGGAGCCTTTGATGTCGCCATTCAGGCCGTCAGCGGCGTGATGAGCGTGACGGGTGAGGAAAACGGGCCACCCGTGAAATGTGGCGTTGCCCTGGCTGATTATGGCACCGGTGTTTTCGCGGCGCTTTCCTGCGTCACGGCACTCCGCCGGGCGGAGCGGACAGGAAAGCCGGGCCGTATTGATGTTTCCATGCTGTCTTGCATGTTGTCGCTCGCCAATCTTCAAACCAGTGAATATTGGGGTCGGGGCACAGTGCCCAAACGCCTAGGTTCCCGCCATCCTAAGGCATCTCCCTATCAGGCGTATCTGGCGGCAGACGGCAAGTGGTTCATTCTCGCTGCGGGGAGCGATCGCCTCTGGCATCGCGTTTGCGATGTCATCGGGGCGCCGGAACTGGTGGACGATCCGAGATTTAAGACGGCAGGCACCAGAGCCGAGAACCAGGTGGAGCTTGAGGGGGTGCTTGCGGGCATATTCTCCGAAAGCTCCGCCTCGGTTTGGCTGCAAAAATTCGATGCGGCTCAGGTGCCGGCGGCGCCAATCAATGATTATGCGGAAGCGCTCGCTTCAGAGCATGTGCAGGCAACAAATCTTGTGCACAAAATGACCCTGCCGGATGGCAATCAGGTTCCGACGATCGGCAACCCGGTTTCTCTCAGCAATTACGATTTTCATATCGTTCACGATCCGGCGGCGTCGGGGATGCAGGTCGGGGATGTCGTCGCGGAATGGATCGGAAAGGGCGGGCGGTGAGTATTATGGCGTCAGATACGGTTCAGGTTGAATGGCGTGAGAAAGGTATCAAATGCCTCTATCTCAATCGGCCAGACATCGCTAACGCCATCAACCATGATTTGATCGCAGACCTGACCCGCGAGATTGTCAAAAGTTATAATGATGAGACGAAATTACTGGTGATCCGGGGTCGGGGACGTCATTTCTGTTCCGGTTTTGACCGTTCCATGATGGCAGAGGCGCGCAGAGAAGATCATGGCCTGCTCGGCATGGAGATTGAGTCAATGCTGCAAACCGTCGCCAGCGCCCCTTTCGTGACGCTTGCTTATGTAGAAGGCGGGGCCATTGGCGCAGGTGCGGATTTGGTTGTAGCGTGCGATTACCGCGTCGCGGCCAGAGATGCGAAGTTTGCCTTTCCAGGTTTCAATCTCATGGGCGTGTCGCTTGGCAACAGTCGCCTGTCGCAACGGATTGGTCCGGATGAAGCCATGAAAATGATCCTGCAATCGCGGCGCATCGGCGCGGAGGAGGCGAGCCGCGTCGGACTCGTCACGCAGCTTCTTGATGCGGCAGAGGCGGAGCTGTTCATAGGCGAGCTCGCAGCGTCGGTGGCGGCAATGTCAAAAGCAGTTGTGAAGCAAATCAAACAGTCGGTTCAACAGGGAAATAGCAGATCATTCTCAACCGGTGACAGGCCGGAACAGGGTGGGACTTTCGTGATCTAAATGATCACTGAATACAAGCCATAGGAGGAGGCAGTTACAATGAGTGCGCGCGAACCAAAGGCAGTGGATATCATGATCCGCAACGCATGGTATAAGGTCGGCTTTTCCGGAGATTTCAAAACCGAAGTCCTGCAACGCCATGTGATTTGCGAAAAGGTGCTTGTGTTTTGGAGGACAGCTGAGGGCGAGGTGGTTGGATTTGATGATCGCTGCTGCCACAAGCGCATGCCGATATCGGCGGGTCGCTTTCTGGAAGGGGGGCTTGTGGAATGCCCCTACCATGGCCTCGCCTTCAATTCCGAAGGGCAGTGTGTGAAAGTTCCCTCCGCTCCCGGTGCACCAATCCCTAAGCGGGCGCGATTGTTACCCTATAAAGTGATCGAGCAGGATGGCGTTGTGTGGGTCTGGCCGGGCGATGCCAAAAAAATTGGGGATATTCGTCCCCCGGCCACACCGGAAATCGTATCTCCTGACTGGGAGCGGATTACGGGGGAACTGCATATCAAGGGAAATTCCGTTCTGATGATCGAGAATGCGCTGGATATCACGCATTTCTATCCGTTGCATGGCAATACGATCGGGCAGAGCGCCGACAGCAATATCGAGTTTGATATGACAACCGGAGAGACCTGCGGATGCGAGAGTGTGACGGTGACGCGACAAGTGGATGATTATCCGCAGTCCGATGACTTTGCCGATATTCTTACTCACAAGATGGCGGACAGCTACAGCGTTCAGACCATGGTGGGGCCGGGCATCATCATGGCGGGAAGAACGCTTTGGCCGGCAGGGGGTAGGAAAGATAACAAAGACCCTAAATGCCTGAAAAACTATCACTTCCTTACGCCGATAGACCGGCGTTCACATAAATACACCTATGTTGTCAACATGCCGAAAGGGCAGATGAGCGGACGGGATCCATCGGTCAGGGCGGTGGACCGGGCAAAGGAATTGCTCAGTGTCGTTTTTGCGGAAGACATCTGGGCAATAGAAATGCAGCAGGAGATGTGCGAACTGCCCGACGGTGACTACCGAGAGGTTCTGCTGAAATCGGACCTGCCGCTCGCGCAGGGACGTAAAATTCTTGATGCGATGTATCAGAAAGAAATTGGCGAGCATTCGATATAAACGAAAAGGCAGACTCGTTGGAAGGCGGCTCAAAGAATCGGATATGGACCTCTGTTCTAACAGTGCGGGGCGGCGGATCAGGGAACCGGGGCGGAGCCATAGAGAAAAGCGATAAAAAAGATTGGGAGAGACACATGCAGAATAAATTGGCGTCAAATCTTGGCCGTCTTGCGGGCGCGGCGGCCATTGCATTTTCGGTTATGTTTTCCGCCGCCTTGGCGGAGGATTACCCAAAGATGAATATGAAAGTCGCCCACGCTCTGCCGGAGACCTATGTCTGGTCGGAGCAGGTGGACAAGTGGTTCTTTAGCGAGCTTGAGAAGCGCACCAATGGGCAGGTCACCGCGCAGATTTTCTGGAATGGATCACTGGTCGGGCCGAAACAGGTTTTCGATGCCGTGGGCAGCGGGGCTGTGCCAATGGGGGCGGATGCGCAAGGCTATTATCCGGCGGCGCTTCCCCTCAATACCATGCCGAACTCCCTGTTGGGGACGTTGACCTATGCGAATTCGAAGCAAGCATCCATCCTGACGCGGGAAGTTTTTGAAAAATTTCCGGAAATGCAGGAAGAATGGAAAGCGCTCGGCGTTTGGCCGTTATATTTCAATGCGGTGCCGAGCTTCCGGGTTGCCTGTACCGAACCGGTGGCCAAGGTTGAGGATTTGAAGGGCAAGAAAATCCGTCAGTTCAGCGCCTACCATCCGAAAGTCTGGGAAGCAGTCGATGCTGTCGGAGTGACCGTTCTTCCCGCGGAAATATACGAAGGATTGCAGCGGGGGAGAATTGACTGCGTTTTCTATAATTATTCGGCGATCGTCAGCCAAAAAATGTATGAGCAGGCCAAGTTTGTGAGTAAAGCGAGCTTTGGCGCGGGTTCCACCTGGCCTCTGGTCGTAAATTATGATCTCTACTTCAACAAATGGCCCGAAAGCCTACGCAATGTTGTTGCTGAACTGGCCAAGGAGGCGGAACAGCGGAGCGTCGAGGTTGCCGAAAGGGAAGAGGTCAAGGCTCTCGAAGCCATGAAGGAGCGTAATGTCAATCTTGTCGAGTTTTCCGATGAAGAACAGGCCAAGCTGGAGGAAAAGCTGCCGGATTTCATTGAAATATGGGTTGAGCAGCAAAAGGGAACCGATCGCTACGAAGTCGCTCAGCGGGTCGGTGAATATATTAAAAAGCGCTCGGAAGAACTGAAATAAAAGATCCTGTTTGCCGATCGGGCAAAGGAGTGCCGATGGAGGGAATGTTCCCGGGTTCCGTCCGTCGGCCGTTTTTCTTCGGCTGAAAAGACAGCCAGCCAGGGCGTGGCGTTTGCAATACGCGAATACACAATCAATCAATCGGGGCAAATGGCGGGTCGTATGTCCCGTTCGCATAAGTTGATCAAAAGCGGAAGTAGAGATGAAAAACGGGTATAGCAACCTGCTGTGGGGGGCGCTTATCATTTCGGGGCTTTGCATGTTTCTCATGCTGTCCATTAGTACAGCCGATGTTCTCGCCTATCTGCTGATCGGCCGGCCTTTTCCAGGAGCCAATGAGATCGTTGAGATTGCGTTGGCCGTCTGCGTTGCCATGGCGATCGTTTATGCACATTATTCGCGCAGTCATGTGCAGGTGGATATCATTTCGGAGAGATTTTCACCAAGGTTGCGGCGGATCATGAAGATCGTTACCTTCGCCTTATCCACGCTCTGCACCGGGTTTCTGGCATATGGCAGCTGGCTCTTGGCGCTAACCAGTGTGCAGGAAAAGGAGACAGCTATCACGCTTCACAGCTTCCCGATTTATCCCTGGAAACTCTTGTTCTCGATTGGCCTGACCCTGGCCGCAATTGAGGTATTCAGGCAGTTCATTCTGGCCTGTCTTGGCCGGCCGCACTGGCTGGGTGGTCGCATGAAACCCTCAATGGATGATGGGGAAAACTGACATGTCAGAAGCCATTTTTCTGGGACTTGGCGGTATTTTGTCGGTTCTTTTTATTGGGGCGCTTGGTGTGCCGGTCGCCTATGCTCTAATGACCGTGGGGATCGTTGGCATGTGGTATGTCGGCGGTTTCAGTTTTCTTCAAACAACCGTCAAGATGCTGCCCTATTCAATATTGAGCAATTATTCTTTTGCGGTTATTCCGATGTTTCTGCTGATGGGGGCTCTGGCATCGGCGGCGGAAATCACAACGGAGCTTTATGCCTTTGCGAACCGTCTGCTGGCACGGGTGCGCGGCGGATTGTTGATGGCGACGGTGGTGGCCTCCGCGATTTTTGCAGCCATTTCCGGATCAACGATTGTGAATGCCAGTGTCTTTACCCGTATTGCTCTGCCGGAGATGCGTAAATTCGGGTATGATCTGGGCGTGAGTGCCGGATGTATTGCCGCGGCCGGCACATTTGCCGCGCTTATCCCGCCGTCAATCAGTCTGGTCATTGTCGGTCTGCTGACTGAAGCGTCGATAGGCGCTCTGTTGATTGCGGGTATCCTGCCGGGAATTTTGACGGCCGTCATGTATATCATCGGCATTGGTATTCTTGTCCGGGTTAGACCCGGGCTCGTTCCGACGGAGCGTCCCCCTGTCAGCGGTATATCGCATTTACAGTCGCTGCTTAGCATCGGGCCTGCCATTCTGTTGATGTTTATTGTATTGGGCGGGATATATACCGGGCTGATGTTTCCATCTTCGGCCGGGGCAGTGGGGGCGGCGGGCGCCTTGCTGATCGCCGTCATGCGGCGCAAGATCAATTTTGAAAAGCTATGGTATGTCATCCGCTCCTCGGCCGGATCGACAGCGACGCTGTTCTTTATCGTTATCGGCGGGCTTTTCTTTTCGCGCTTCCTGACGTTTGGCGGTTTTATCCATGAAGTCACGGCGCTGGTCTCTGACTGGCAACTCACGCAGGTGCAATTTCTGATCGCGCTGTCTATTCTATATCTGATTTTGGGGATGTTTCTGGATACATTGTCGATCCTGCTGGTGACGATCCCCTTTCTCTTTCCCGTGGCGATAAGTCTCGGAATTGATGAAATCTGGTTCGGCATTCTTGTTGTGAAACTGATAGAAATTGCGGCGATTACGCCGCCGGTCGGCCTTAACCTGTTTGCGGTGATGGGTGCATCGGAGAAGCGGATCCCGTCAAAGGTCATCATGTTGGGGGTTATCCCCTTTATCATCATTGAGCTGTTCACTCTCGGGCTGATCATATACTTCCCGGCGATTTCGACCTGGCTTCCTTCACATATGATGAATTGAAAACTGCATTGTAAAAATGAAACGACGTGCATGGGCGTAAATGATGTCGAGAAATAAACAGGATTTATATGTCCATTCCATCACTTATGAGGCAGAGGAGATTTTCAGGATCGAATTGCGATCTCCTGTCGGTGACAGTCTCGCGGAATTTACAGCGGGAGCGCATATCAACCTGCATCTTGCTGACCGGCTGGTCCGCTCCTATTCCCTTGTCAATGATCCTTCGGAGCGGCATCGCTACATTATCGCCGTCCAGAAGGATAGAAACGGGCGCGGCGGCTCGAAATGGGTTCATGAAACGTTGCGGGTCGGACAGCGGATAGAGGTCAGCGCGCCGGGAAATGCCTTTCCACTCAATGAGGGCGCCGAGCATACGGTGCTGGTTGCCGGCGGAATCGGCATCACGCCTATCTGGTGCATGATCCAGCGGCTGGAAGCGCTTGGCAAAAGCTGGGAGCTGTATTACCGGGCAAGGTCACGTCAGCGGGCGGCCTTTCTTGAGGAGGTTTCCTCCGGCCAGCGGTCGGGCCATGTCCATCTGAGCTTTAGCGATGAAACGCCGCGAGCGGGATACGATTTGCAAAGAATTATCGGCGCCGCGCCGGAAAAGACAGAGTTTTACTGCTGCGGCCCTGCGGAGATGATAGCCCGGTTTGACGAAGCAGCCGCAGGCATGGATGCGACACGCTTTCATAGGGAGCGGTTCCAGACAGATGGCGAGGCCAGCGGTGAGGGCGGCTTTGTCGTCAGGGCCGTTAAAAGCAATCTGGATATCCCGATCAGGGAGGGGCAAACCATCCTGCAAGCCTTGCGGGAGGCAGGGCTGGATCCGCCCTATTCCTGCGAATCCGGGTTATGCGGAGAGTGTGAGACCCGTGTGATAGCGGGAGAGCCGGATCATCGGGATTATTTCCTGACGGAAGCAGAAAAAAACTCCGGAGAGGTGATCATGATCTGCTGCTCTGGCTCCCGTTCCCCGGTGCTTGAAATCGATCTTTGAAAAAGATGGGGAATGACAGATGGCGCTGCGAGAGGGAGTTGCAACATATCTTGAAACGGAACTGACGGAGGAGACGATCCTAACGATCAGACTTCCGGGTGTTCTGCCTTCCGGGACATCGGACCATATGTTGACCAGACTCTGTCAATTACTGATCCAGCAGTATGAAACAACCGTCAAACTGGTGATTCTGGAATTCATGGGAACTCAAAACGCAGCGGGAGATGGGAAATATTACACCGGCACAACAGACTCAGTTCTGTCGGCAAACAGACTTGAATTGTTTCACAATATCCTTCTGGATGCGCCTTATTTCTCGGTCGCATCCGTGAGGGGGGATGTGTGCGACCTGAGTGCGGCATTAGCCATTTTCTGTGACTGGCGGCTCCTTGCCGAAGAGGGAAGCTTTAGATTCACGCTGGCCGGGGAGGGAGATTTGCGAACCGGTGCACGGCTGGCAGAACTGACGGGCAGTTTTTCAGCTCTCGACAGTCTGATAAGAAGCTGTGCAATCCTGCATGATGATGCAATCCGTCTCGGTCTTGGGCAACCAAAAGGATCGGAATCGATTGAGTTGATTTGCAATCATGCGAAAGGGCGGAACAAGGAAACCATTCGGATCATGCGGCAGGCCGTTCGCAAACCATCGGGGAGCGATCAATCTATAGCGAGGATTCTTGCCTCTCTCGCCTCGGCGAAAGCACAACAATGAAACGCGCGGAGATATCCCCTTTGCGATGCTGGCTGTGGTTGGTGAGTGATCTTACTGATAAGGGTTGACCATAAATTTCAGCACATCTTCGGTTGCCCGAACAATATGGTTGCGCGCGGCAATTTCCGCCCGTTCCGGATCTCGTTTTTCAAGGGCATCGATAATTTCCAGATGTTCATGCAGGCGGCGCATGGAAATTTCCCGCTTCTCGGCGGAATCACGCCAGATTTCCCACCCCTTCAGTTTGATCCGTGAAAAAGCAATGTCCAGATGCCGCCACTGGGCCTGAACAACCCAGTTGCCGCAAGAATCGGTGATCGCCTTATGTAGCTTGTGGCTGAGTTGGCTATGGATTTCGGTTTCCGCCATTTCGGGATTACTCAGCATGGGTTCAAATCTGGATCGGAGATCCAGAATAATCCCGTTTGGCATGAGTTTCGCCGATAATCTGGCGGCCAGCCCATCGACAATTTCACGAAGCTGGTTGATGTTCCGGATCTCGTCAATATTGATCGGACGAATAATGGCGCCGCGCCCATCTATCAAATCGACGAGAAAGTCACGCTCTAGAGTGCTGAGTGCTTCCCTGACCGGTGTACGGCTGACACCGAGATCTCTTGCAAATTCCGATATCTGGACGAGCTCGCCCGGCGCGTATTTTCCTTTGATTATCGCTTTTTTTAGGCGTTCATAAGTGTCGGAACGAACGGCGCCAGATTTGTTTTTCATATATACATCTCGAAAATATCAGATCATGTCAAAAATCGGTTACTTGGGGTGAGTGTCGGAGAAACTCGCATACTGTTACCTCTGCATGTCACGCCATATGTCCGCAGGAAAGTGTATGTTGTCAGAGATTTTCCATGCCAAATTGGTTGATTCCGATTTTGTCAGTGATTCACTGCCGAAAACCAAAAAACATTATGAACTCATCCTGAATTAAAGGTTAGCGTCAAACAGTATTCATGTAAAGCATCAGCGGCCGAATTGCCAACCTGTCTTGGAATTGTCGGTTGAGGTTTCGAATGGGATGCCGGATGGCGATCTTCTGATGATTGCCTGTCGCCATTTCTGAATTGGAAATGTGGCGTATGAAGAGAATGCCGTTCTCTTGATTGTCCGTCATCTGGTTAAAAATATAGCATTAATATCAATATTATATCCGAATTTTTGTCCGTCAGACGTGACCGGCACGAGGTTTTCCCTGTTTTCAGAAAGCGAAAATCCGGCTCGCTCTCATCGAGACAGTTGCCAGCCGCGGCGCGCCACATCCGACTTTATTGAATTCTTACTTGAAAATTATTCTAATTAATGTTTCAATTAGATTCATAATAGTATAATATGTTACAAATAAGAACAGATAGCGGACGGCGGCGGCAACTGTCTCCATCTTTAATAATTCTGAAGGTAGAAAATGATGCGTGTTTTTGATTCCGATGCACATATAATGGAAAATGAACTGGCCTGGCAGTTTCTGCCTGACGAGTTTCATGCCCGGCGCCCCGTTCCGATCGAACTGCCGGAAGATACATCCTTGACGGTTTTCAATGCTGCCTGGCTGATTGATGAGAAAGTCCGTCTGTTTGGCGCCTCACCGCCTATCGGCGCGCGGTCTGTCGGGAAACGATATCCGATTGAATCCCAGACTTTGGAATCCATTCCGGCACGGCTTGCGGATATGGATCGGGCCAATCTTGATATTCAGGTTATCTACCCGACATTTGGTCTGACGAACCTGTGTGAGGATGTGACGCTCGAAGCCGAGCTGATGAAAAGCTATAACAGCTTTGTTGCAGGGCAGGTCAAACAGTCGGGCGGCCGGATGCTCTATGCCGCGATGGTGCCGTTCCGTAATCCGGACGCGGCGGTGAAGGAAATTCGGCGTGTCGCCGAGATGGGAGGCGTTGCTTCCATCTTCATGCGCGGCCTTGAATGGGACCGGCCGATCAGCGATCCGTCCTTCTACCCCATTTATGCCGAGGCCGAAAAACATAACCTGCCGATTGGTGTGCATATTGGCTCTGGTAGCCCTGCGTTGCGTGAGATGTTCCGCTATCAGAAACGCATACCGGGTGAAGAGCCTTTCTGGCCGGGACGTATGAAACGCCTGATCGGGCCGATTGTTGTGCAGTTCGCCTTCTATAATCTGATGGAAACGCCGCTTGCGTCGGAATTTCCCAAGCTCCGTTGGGGCTTTCTGGAAACGACAGGTTCCGACTGGCTGATGGGGGCTGTTGGAGCGCTGCGCCGGAAAGGCAACAAGGCGGTGGACAAATTCCTTGATGAAGGCCGTGTCTTTGTCTGCGCGGAGCCGACCGAAGATATCGAGTATATGGCCAGCAAGATCGGTAACGATATTTTCATGGTTTGTACGGATCTGCCGCATTTTGACGATGCCGCTCATGAGAATCCGCTGGAGGAGTTCGGCTCCCGGAACGACATCAGGGCAGAGACCATGGAAAAACTGCTTTGGAGCAATGCATCGCGGTTTTACGACTACGCCGGATAAGGGGGAGCGTTCGGTGTTTCGGGTTAGCAGAGAGCAGGGATGGAGATCATGAGCCAGCAGTCATCGGTTATATGGTACAGCCGCTGCCCTCTGCCGACTGCGACAGGCATTGCCATTGATTCAGGGCATTTGCGGAATGAATTCGAACGGGTAGGCAGAGAGCTGAAATCTATTGCCGAGATGACGACAGAGGCGGAGCGTAACTCCCATTTCTCCCACAATGTTGGGGAGATGTTCCGTCAGGGGGGGAATATCCCTCCAATCTGGTCGCGTTCCCGTGGGGGCAATACGGCGCTTGTCGGGATTGCCTGGACAAAAGAGTATCAGTCATTGCTTGTCCGTTCGGATTCATCTATTGAAAAACCCCGGGATTTGGCGGGTGCAAGACTTGCCGTGCCAGTCCGCATTCATGAGAAAATCGATTTCTGGCGCGCCATGTGCCTGCGTGGTTATCAGGCGGTGCTTGCCAAAGCCGGACTGACCTTTGAAGATGTTGAACTGGTCATGTTGCCCGTGGAAGATCCCTATATTGAAACAAAGACGGAAGAGGGGGCGACAGAGCCATCTCTCTGGTCTGGAAAAGCGAGGGCTCAGCGCCAGACTGAGGAAACGCTTGCCTTTATTCTCGGCAAGGTCGATGTCATCTATACCTCCGGCGCGCTGGGACTTCAATTGAGGGATCAGATCCGTGCCCGCGAACTCGTCAATATGGGGCGCTGGAGCGGAGCCGATAGGCACATTAATAACCAGTCACCCAATATACTGACGGTGGACCGTGATCTGGCGGAGCGCGCACCGGAGATTGTCGGCGCCTTTATTCGCGCTATCAATAACGCCGCCGGATGGGCGATAAAGCATAAAGAGAGCGCCGTTCGGAGCATCGCGAATGATGTGGGCTGCTCGGAAGACTGGATTGCACCATCATACGGCGAAGAAATCTGGTCCGGCCTGAATGTGGGACTTGCGCCGGAGGCAATCGACGCCATTCGCTCGCAGAAGGATTTCCTGCTGGCGCAGGGCTTTATTGATGATGACTTTTCCATCGATGAATGGATCAACGAAAATCCGATGACATATGCACAATCTGAAAGGCAGGGGATATGAACGAATTTCTCAATCCGGATAATCTGGCGACGCCGAGTGGTTACAGCCATGTCGCAGTTTCAACCGGTTCCCGGATCATTCATGTTTCCGGCCAGGTGTCCTATGACTCTGCTGGAAACATCGTCGGGGTGGGCGATCTCAAGAAGCAGACCGAGCAGGTCTATGAAAATATCGGCCGGGCGCTTGAGGCCGCTGGCGCCACTTTCGCGGATGTCGTGAAATCAATCATCCTCATCAAGCAGATGACGCCGGAAAAAGTCATCACCGTGCGGGATGTCCGGCAGAGTTATCTGACGAACACGCCGCCGACCAGCACGCTGATCTCGGTCGATACGCTGATCAAGCCAGAACTGCTTGTTGAGATTGAGGTTGTCGCCATTCCGGCGGACGATCGATAGGCAAGGATGGCCGCGCTGGATTGCATAATCCGGCGGGGATCCCGATGAGTATGGAGATATAAACGTGACAGACTGCATGAGTGGCTTTGGTAATCATTTTTCGTCGGAACTTGTGCCGGGAATTTTGGTGCCCCGGCAGAATAATCCGCAGAAAGTCAAAAGCGATCTTTATGCCGAGCAGCTTTCAGGAACCGCCTTCACCGCGCCGCGCGGTGAAAATCGTCGCACCTGGATGTATCGCGCGCTGCCCTCCGTCTCGCGCGAAATGGGGCAGGAAAATGTGATCTTTGAAAATTTCGCTGCGGATGCGGAAATTCTTGACGCCGGGCCTGTTCCCATGCGCTGGAACCCGCGCGACGAGCCGCAAAAGGCATGCGACTTTCTGGATGGGCTGATGACCCTTGGCAAGGATGGCGAGAGCTTTGATTCCACCAGCCTTTCCGTACACAGCTATGTTCTGAACAAGAGCATGGAAAGGCGCGCGCTCAAAAACCATGACGGTGAACTTCTGATTGTTCCGTATGCGGGAGAAATCGAGATCGTGACGGAGCTCGGGTCCTTCTCTCTGGCACCGACGGATATTGCCCTGATCCCGCGCGGAATGATGTTCCGGGTGGATCTGCTGAAAGGGCCTGCCGGTGGATATATCTGTGAGAATTATGGCAAGCCGTTTCGCCTGCCGGACCTTGGCCCGATCGGGGCGAATGGCCTTGCCAATCCAAAAGATTTTATGGTTCCCTCTGCCCGCGTTGAGGAAGCAGACGGTTATGACATTTACAGTAAATATCGCGACAGGATGTGGATGACACGGGGAGCACCGACGCCGTTTGATGTCTATGGCTGGCATGGCAATCTGGTGCCTTACAAATTCAATCTGGCGAATTTCGTCACTTTCGGATCCATTTCGGTAGACAGCCCCGATCCCTCGATCAATACCGTGTTGACGTCTCCCTCCCATGAGCCCGGTACGGCCAGTATCGATTTTGTTGCCTTCTGTCCGCGATGGCAGGTTATGGAGAATACCTTCAGGCCACCCTACTTCCATCGCAACGTGATGAGTGAGTTCATGGGCAGCGTTCAGGGGGTTTATGAAGGCAAGGCTACCGGCTTCGTGCCAGGTGGGGCAAGCCTTCATAACCGGATGGTGCCTCATGGTCCTGATGTGGATACATACCGGAACGGCACGACGGCGGATCTTGCGCCACATAAGCTGGACAATACCTATGCCTTCATGTTCGAGAGCCGGTTGCCGATCCTGCCGACGAAATGCGCGGTGGAAGCGGACTGGCGCCAGGGTGATTATCTGCGCTGCTGGGAAGGTTTTGAAAAAAGGGTGACGGTTAAATGAAAGCATCGGTGACAGGCGTTGAAACCGTATTTCCGGATTCTGAAGGAACCGGGCAGAACGGCCCCGAGCAGGTACGCATCTCCATGGAGCTGCGTGGCCTTGGAAAGAAGTTTTTGGTGGGGACGGGCGAATTTCAGGCGCTGCAATCGATTGATCTGGATGTGGGTGTCGGTGAATTCGTCTGTTTCCTTGGCGCATCGGGCTGCGGGAAGACGACGCTTCTCCGTATCCTTGGCGGGTTGGAGAAACATACCGAAGGCTCGCTGCGGTTCTATCAGGAAAAATCGGGGCAGCCGCCAACCTCCATCGTCTTTCAGGAAGTCTCCATTTTCCCGTGGCTTACCGTCTGGGATAATGTGGCCTTCGGTCTCAGGGCGCGCCATGCTCCAAAGGCATTGATAAAGGAGCGTGTGTCATTCTATATCGAGAAAGTCGGGCTGACCCCTTTCCGCGATCATTATCCACACCAGCTTTCCGGCGGCATGAAGCAGCGTGTGTCCATCGCCCGCGCCTTTGCCAATGACCCGGAAGTGCTGCTGCTGGATGAGCCGTTCTCCGCGCTGGATGAGCGTAACAAGGCAACCCTTCAGGATGAGCTGCTACGGATATGGGAAGAGACAGGCAAGACAATCGTCTTCGTGACCCATTCCATTGATGAAGCAATTTATCTGGCGGACAGGATACTGGTGTTCGCGGGACCGCCCGGACATATCACGCAGATTCACCGGCCAGACTTTGTTCGTCCGCGAAACCTGACGGCACTGCGTGCAACCCCTGAATATAAACGGCTTGTCGGTTCCATCCTGGAAGGGCTGGGAATATCTGGTGAGCCTTCGGACGCCATTGAGTGAGGGGAGGCTGGATGAGCATTCAAGAAAATAATAGCGATCAGATCGGCCGTATGGTTGAGATGCAGCCGTCAAAAGACATCGGTCAGGCGGAGAGATTCCGGCGTCGTCGGGATCGCTTCCTGACAGTTGTCAGCCCCTTGATCCTGTTGCTGATCTGGGAAATCGTCATTCAGCTTGGTCTGCTGGATAGCCGTCTCTTCCCGGCGCCGAGTATGATTGTCGGTACTTTTTATGATCTGGTTGCAAGTGGCGAGCTCTGGCGGCATCTGTCGATTTCCCTCATCCGTATTGCCGTCGGCTTTTTCTTCGGCGCCATTGCCGGTGTGACAGTTGGAACCCTGATGGGGGTCATGCCGGTCGTTGGTGCGGTCTTGTCACCGATTGTCGCGTCCGTCTACCCCATTCCGAAAATTGCAATTTTCCCGCTGATCATGGTTCTGTTTGGGCTTGGCGAAATGAGTAAATTCGTTGTCGTCGCTATCGCCGTCTTCTTCTACATGGTGATCAACACGGTTGCCGGTGTTTCAAATGTGGACCGTATCTATCGGGATGTCGGACGCAGTTTTCGGGTCTCGCGGCTGCGCTCTGTCTTCCAGATTACCCTCCCGGCGGCCATGCCGATGATTATTGCGGGCCTGCGTGTGAGTGCGGGCGTGTCATTGCTGGTCCTGGTCAGTGCCGAGTTTGTCGGCGCGGAAAGCGGGATCGGCTTTCTGGTATGGAATTCCTGGCAGGTGTTTGATGTGCGGTCAATGTTTGTCGGGATCATTGTGATCGGCTTCCTTGGCTGGGCGTCTTTTACCCTTCTCGATGCGATTGAGCGGGTCTGCCTGCCCTGGGCACCAAAAAACAGGCGATAGAGATGTTACGTCTTCTCCGTTTTCCAAACTGGAATGAGGCCGATGTAACTGCTGCCTAAATGAATTGGAGTGTAAAATAATATAATATTATCATTAAATTATGGATATTTAATGATGTAAAACATTAAATCCGTTCGGGCTGTGCGGTGTCCGGAGGGAAAAGGTCCGGGTTACTGCCCGCGATGCATAATAATGACCGCCGTGCCCATAACAGAGAAAGGTTGATTTAATGATGATGAGGAAGATTGCTATCGTCGCGGCAACATGCACTGCCATGTTGTCCGGCATCATGTCAACGGCTGCATTGGCGAATGAACTTGTGCCGGTCAAAGTGGCAGCCCTGCGCAGCATTGCGGCCAGCCCGATTGTGATTGCTAAGGAAAAAGGATATTTTGAAGAGGCCGGTCTTGATGTTGAAATCGTCAATTTCCAGAACACGGCAACCATGGTTGCGCCGCTGAGCGCGGGCCAGATTGATGTTGCGGCAGGGGCGCCGACTTTGGGCTTTTATAATGCCAAACTCAATGGCCTCAAGATGAAGCTGGTTGCCGATCTGGGCCGTAATTCCGCCGGGCATGGTTTCAATGCGCTGGTTGTGCGGAAAGACCTCTATGACTCGGGCAAAGTCAAGTCGGTGAAAGATCTGAAAGGCCTGACGGTCGGGTCCGTGTCGCCGAACTCACCAATGGATATCGAGCTTGACCTTGGCCTCAAGCAGGTTGGCATGACTTTGGATGACGTGGAACTGAAAGTTCTGTCATTCCCGAATATGCTGGCGGCTCTTGCTTCGCAGAATCTCGATGCGGCAATGCTGGTCGAGCCTTTTGTGGCAATCGCTGCCAAGCAGGGTGCGGGTGTGCGTATTGCCGGGGCGGATGAAATGAGCCCGGATTTCAACGTTTCCGGTGTGATCTATGGTGAAACCTTCATGAATGATAAGCCGGAAGCGGCGGCGAAATATCTCGAAGCCTACGTCCGCGGCGTCCGTTTCTATCTGGATGCCATTCAGACCAAGGAAGGCAAGGATGAACTGTTCGCCATCGTCGGTGAATATGCCCGCCTGAAAGATCGGGCTATTCTTGACACTATTGCTTTCCCCGGGTTTGACCGTGATGGCTATTTCAATATTGATACGATCAATCTGACGATGGACTGGTTTGCCGACAAGGGCATGCTGAAGGAAAAACCGGCGATGAAAGACATGGTGGATTTCAGCTATCTGAATGCCGCCCTTGACAAGATCGGCCGGACAGGTCCGCGGATCGATGTTGAGTAAATCCTTCTGTAGCGTAACGGAGATAATCGGGAAACAAGGGTAAGTTTGATGCAGTCGCTTGATGAAACACATGACGTCAGCGTTGAAAGCTGGATTGATGAGGCAAATAGGGAGGGCAATCCGTTCCCGTTGCAAAACCTCCCTTATGCCGTGTTTCGTCAAACGGGTCGGGATGAAGCATTCCGCATCGGCGTCGGTATCGGCAATATGATCCTGGATCTCGCCGCTGTCCGCCGGGCTGACGCCGCCGGAATGCTTCGTTCTGATCTCCCTGAAAGTTTAGAGGATCCTACTTTAAACCGTTTTATGTCGGAAGGGCGGGATGTTTGGCAGAGAGCGCGAAAGGCTATCTTCGCCCTGCTGAAACGGGGTGGCCCGGGCGAGGAGGAGTTTAAAAATTGTCTGGTCAGTCAGGATGGGGTGGAATACGCGCTGCCCATGATCATTCCGGATTACACGGACTTTTATGCCTCCATCGATCATGCGAGGAATATCGGCAAGCTGTTCCGTCCCGATAATCCGCTGATGCCAAACTATGAATGGGTGCCGATTGCCTATCACGGACGATCGTCTTCGATTGTCGTCTCCGGCACATCTGTCACGCGGCCCCACGGGCAAATCTCCCCCGATGCCAACCATCCGCCTTTCATGGCGCCTTCCCGGCGACTAGATTATGAAATGGAGGTCGGTCTTGTGATTGGCGGTGGCAATACGCTTGGTAAACCCATCTCTATTGAGGCGGCAGAGGAATATCTGTTCGGCCTGTGCTTGCTCAACGACTGGTCGGCGCGGGATATACAGGCCTGGGAATATCAGCCGCTGGGCCCGTTTCTTGGCAAGAATTTTGCGTCTAGCATTTCCCCTTGGATCGTAACAATGGAAGCATTACGCCCGTTTCGGACGACATCGAGCATTGCAGAAGGGCGTAACATTCTCTCCTATCTCAGGACAGAAGATGACGGATGCAATCTCGGTGTTGATATGGAGCTGGAAGTCTTCCTTCAGTCGGAAAATATGCAGACAGAAGGCCAGGGGCCCGTCCGGCTTGGCCGTAGCAATTTCAGCTATTCCTACTGGACGCCCGCACAGATGATTGCCCACCATACGGTGAATGGCTGCAATCTTCGGCCGGGCGATCTTTTTGGCAGCGGCACCATGTCCGGCCCCGGTGAAGATCAGACCGGCGCCCTCATCGAAATTACGCGGGGCGGTCAGGATCCGGTTACCATTAGCACAACGGAACAAAGAAACTTTCTGGAGGACGGGGACACCGTCATCATGACGGCCTGGTGCCGTCGGGACGGTTACCGGTCCATCGGCTTCGGAGAATGTACTGGCACAATATTGCCCGCGGCGCAGCCCGTCCGCGGCAACTGAGAGGAGAGTAACGTGAAGATAGCAATTATTGGCGGTGGTCTTGGCGGTTTGTCTGCGGGCCTCGCGCTGCATGGCAAGGGTTTCGATGTCGAGATTTACGAGCAGGCCCCGGAGCTTGGCGAAGTGGGCGCAGGCGTCCAGCTCACACCGAACGGATCACGGTCGCTGATAGCACTTGGCCTTGAAGAGGAGATACTCCGCATAGGAACCGAGACAACAGGTAAGACGATTTATCTCTGGGATACGGCAGAGACCCGGGACTTCATGCGCCTTGGTGAAGAAAATAAATATGGAGCGCCTTATCTGACATTTCACCGGGCGGACCTTCTGGGTCTTTTAAAAGACGCTATGAATGCGCGCAAACCGGGCGCGATCCATCTGAACAAATGCTTCGCCAGTCAGAAACAGCTTGGCGATCAGGTGGAAGTGACGTTTGTAGACGGGACGACGGTTACGGCTGATGTGGTGATCGGCGCCGACGGCATCCATTCGTCCGTCCGCCGCAGTCTTTTCGGGCCGGATCAGGCGGAGTTTACCGGCTGCATGGCATGGCGCGGGCTGGTGCCGGCAGAGGCTCTTGAAAATGAAATAGATATGAAGGGTGGGTCCATGTGGCTCGGCCCGAATGCCCATATCGTTACCTATCCGGTCCGCAAGGGCAAGCTGCTCAACTTTATTGCCATGGTTGATCGGGATGACTGGAAGCTGGATGGCTGGAATCAGCAGGGCACGACCGAAGAGGCGATGGAAGATTTTGTCGGATGGAGTGAGAAGGTGCATCTGATGGTGCAGAATATCAGCACGCCCTTCAAATGGGCGCTGATCGTCCGCAAGCCGCTGGAAAGCTGGAGCAAAGGCCGCGTCACCCTGCTGGGCGATGCCTGCCACTCCACGCTGCCGTTCCTCAGCCAGGGCGCCAACATGTCCTTCGAGGATGGCGTTGTGCTGGCCCGCTGTCTTGAGACATCGCCGGACAATGTTGATGTGGCATTCCGCCTTTATGAAAAGGCCCGCAAAGAGCGCACAACAGGCATTGTCGAATTGTCAGCAAAGCAGTTGACGCGAGTCCATAATCCCAAGCTCAAGGAACGGAGCGGGGGACTTGAACATATCGATCGTGAGTATGAACCTGGTCGCGTTGACACCCGGTATCGCTGGATATATGGATACGATGCAGCAACAGTTGATCTCATAAAATAACCTAAATGGTTGTATTGTTGCAGATCAAAATCTTGCGGATTAGATAGGGTTACGGTAGAGGCGGGAAGAAAAATGGATTATGCTTCCCCTGTCGACTTCACCATGCCAGACATTTCGATAAAGGGGCCCATGACAAAAAGAAAGCTAATCCTCGCAAATTTTACGCCCTATCGTGTTTCGCGGCTGGATAATGAAATCAGTGCGGTTTTCCAGCGGATGTATGCGTCGGTTTTCAAGTTGAGCGTTCCCCAATGGCGTATGCTGGCAGCTTCTCATCAGCTTCAGCCGACCACCGTGTCCGAACTGACGCAATATTCGGCCATGGAAAAGATGACAGTCGCGCGGGCAATCACCGACCTTGAAAGCAATGGCCTTGTCAGTCGCTGCGTTGACAAGGAAGATCGGCGGCGAACCCTGATCAAGCTAACAGGGAGGGGAACGGAAGTATATGATCAGATTTCCGAGCTTGGGCTGCAATTTGAAGATGAGCTTCTGTCTGTCCTGAGCGAGGAGGAGATTGAGCGGTTTAAGGATATTACCAGTCGGCTTGTCGACAAGATTGCCCTGATGCGCAATGGCAGCGAGGCGATTTTTGCGGAGCCACGCCGATAACCTCTCCTGACGGAATGGGCAGCCATATCGGCCTGTCCCTCGGTCAGTTTCAAGAAATGGATCAGTCCGTCAAAACCGATTGATTTTTCCCATTCCGGGGACTGTTTTCTGTCTCCGGCGGGTTGCTTATCGTGATTTTGTTATCTGGGTAAAATAGAAGGGGCGGGGGCCTGCTATGACATTTCTATCCGGTCAGAAAAAGAATTTTGGCCAGTATTACCAAAAAAGTGCCAGCTTGTTTCCCGGCCTGATCCTGTGTCTCACCATTGCGGCTGCGGCGCAGTTACTGGCGGAACATTACGCGGCACCGCAAATGCTGTTTGCTTTGCTGATCGGCATGGCTTTTCATTTTCTGGCTGAGGATGCCAAATGCGCACCCGGCATCCAGTTTTCATCCAAGACATTACTGCGCTTCGGGGTTGCTTTGCTCGGGATGCGTTTGACGGTTACGGATGTCCTGTCCCTCGGCTGGGGCACGATCGGATTGATTGCCGGCGGGGTTGCGCTGACCATTCTTGTTGGCATTCTCCTCTCGCGCCTGCTTGGGCGGCGGGCCCGGTTCGGCCTGCTGACGGGCGGGGCTGTCGCTATTTGCGGGGCATCCGCTGCGCTGGCGATCTCTGCCGTTCTCCCTAAGACGAAAACCAGCGAACGGGACACGATTTTTACCGTTATTGCCGTTACCGCCTTCAGTACGCTTGCGATGATCCTCTATCCGGTCCTTGTCAGCTTTCTTGAGCTGGATGATGTTTTTGCAGGTATTTTCCTGGGCGGTACAATCCATGACGTGGCGCAGGTTGTCGGAGCCGGTTATGCCGTCTCACCGGAGGCAGGCGATGTGGCAACCGTGACCAAGTTGATGCGCGTTTCCCTGCTGGTTCCGGTTGTGCTGATCATCTCACTCTGTTTCAAGACACGAGAGGGAGGTAAATCAGGTGCACTGCCTCTTCCACTGTTTGTTATTGGTTTCTGCTTCTTTGTTGGGCTGAACAGCCTGCAGATCGTTCCCGACATGGTACGGGAGGCGTTGATCCTTCTGTCCTCCTGGTGTCTGGTCACGGCCATTGCCGCCCTGGGTGTCAGCACTTCACTGAAGGATATGGTGAATATTGGTTATCAGCCTTTGCTGCTGGTTCTGCTGGAAACCGTTTTCATCGCTTCCTGGGTTCTGTTGGGCGAATCCTTCTTCCTCAGTTGATGCCGGAAATTTCCAGCGCCCGTTTGCTGTCCTTTGCATGTGCCAGTCACTGATGTGGAGCTATTCTTTGTTATTTTAATGCGGATAACATTTGCCTGTCTGCTTTCCATAATCCGTCTCCTTGAAGAACGGCTTGGGCGACAAGTATGTCCGCCATTGCGGCCTTTAAACTGGTCACAGTTACCTTCGCAGAGAATTTCCAGCAATAATAACTGATATTAATATCGGCCACGAATGTTTCGCGTATAGTCGTGAGAATGACAAGAAAACAGGGAATTACGGGCGATGTGCAATCTGCGTGCATCTATTGACTTATCCTACTCTGAACAAGGCGTGACACTGGTCTGTCGTAGGCCAGGGGCGCGATTGACTTCGGATGTTTTGGTTGGCTCAGTTCTCAGTTTCCTACAATTGGCCGGGTCCGGCAAAATGAAGGTTGTATCATGATTGCCATTACGGTCATTTCATTCTTTGTGGCATGTCTGATCGGTGTCCCGATCGCTTTTTCTCTCGGGCTGGCGGCGGTTGCCGGGCTGCTTTATGCAGATTGGAATCTGGTGCAGGTGGCCGGAAAGATGATGAATTCCATCGACTCATTCCCACTCATGGCAATTCCCCTGTTCGTGCTGTCCGGTGAATTGATGATCCGCGGTAATGTCATGGCGCCCCTGATCGATATGGCGAATGCCATTGTCGGGCGGGTGCGGGGCGGGCTTGCCATTGTGGCGGTCCTGGCAACCATGGTCCTTTCATCCCTGTCAGGTGTGGCCATTGCTGATGCGACCGCAATTGGCGGGACGCTCGGTAAATCGCTGGAAAAAGCGTATGGTAAATCTTTCTCCGCCAGCCTGGTGGCTGTGGCATCCTGTATGGGGCCGATTATTCCGCCAAGTGCGGGGCTGATCCTGTATGCCATCATGGTTGGCAAAATTTCAGTTGCCGCGCTCTTTCTGGGCGGTGTTATTCCCGGTGTGATGATTGGTTGTCTGCTGATCCTTTACAGCATCTGGGTAGCGCGTCGGCGCGGGTATCCCTATACGGGCGTTGCCTTTACATTTCGTGGCCTCTTCGTTGCCTTCCGCAAGGCGGCGATCTTTTTGGGAATGCCGATACTGGTAATCGGGGGGATTATATTCGGCGCCTATACGGCGACGGAAGGGGCGGCCATCGCTGTGCTTTATTCGGCATTGCTCGGGATTTTTGTGACACGGAAGCTGAAGCTCACCGATATTTTTGGCGCTCTTGTTCATGCCGGTACGATCTCGGCGATTGTCGGCGCGCTGATTGCCTTCTCTTCTGTTGTAACGCATATCTTTACGATTAATCATGTCGGATCCAGCGTGGCATCCCTGCTGGCGCAGGCTTCCGTTGGTCCGACCAGCCTGATCCTGCTGGTCTGCCTGATCCTGCTGATCCTAGGGATGTTTATTGAAAGCAACTCCCTGATCATCATGACGGCGCCGATCCTTGCGCCGGTTGCCCTGAGCATGGGAGTGGATCCCATTCATTTTGGTGTGATTTTCGTCTTTTCAATCGTGATCGGCATTCTGACTCCGCCTGTTGGCATCATGCTGTTCGTCGTCTCCGGGATCTGGAATGTGGATGTGAAGTCTCTCATGAAGGAAGTGCTGCCAATGTTGGGCATCATGTTCATCATTCTCTTCCTCTGCATTCTCTTCCCGCAGCTGATTACCTTTTTGCCGAACTTGTTTCTCGGAAAATAATTCATCTCAATTCAAGAAGAAGGAAACTGACTATGACTATTGTTCGTCTTGATCATTACAACCTTGCACCCAATGACATGGAGGCCACTGTCAAATTTTACGAGGATGTTGTTGGCCTGCACGTAGGCGACCGTCCGGATTTCGGGGTTGATGGCTACTGGCTTTATGCGGGCGAGCAGGCTGTCCTGCACCTTCTGGAGGAGGAAAGCCGTTCCACGGGCCCGACCGGCCGTCTGGATCATGTTGCCTTCTGGGCGACAGACCTCGCATCTCATATCGAACGGCTGCAGAAGGCGGATTTGCAATTCATGCTGCGTACCGTTGAAGTGGCCGGCATGCATCAGCTTTTTTTCAAGGATGTTGACGGCGTGACTATCGAAATCGGCTTCCCGAGTAATGAGCCGGTTCCGGATACGGTCGATCGCCGAATGGGGCTGTAACGGTCCCAATTATCTAATTTCCGTTTATCGGATTTATCTGGAGTCTTACTGAATATGGTAGCTATTGAAAGTAAGGCGCAGGCGAACTCGCTTGCGTCAATGTTCGAACCTGTCAAAATTGGGGCGGTGGACGCCCGGAACCGGGTATCGCTGGTTGCAACCCTGACTAATTATATACGGGATCACAAGATCACGCCGCGATGGACTTCGTTCCTGGTCGAACGGGCGAAAGGTGGGGTTGGCACGCTGATTACCGAACTGATCGCCGTCGATCCGGCCGCCCTTGCACATGGCGGTATCGCTATTGGCTATGATGACCGAAATGATGACGGTTTTCGACAGACATCTGATGGGGTTCGTGGTGCAGGCGGATTGCTCATCGGGCAGCTCTGGCATCCCGGTCGGCAACAGCTATGGGCACCTGTGCGGGCGCCCAAAGGCATATCCGAGCGGCCCGACGCATTCAGCTGGACCGTGCCGCATGTCATGTCGACGCAGGAATTGCATGATCTCGCCGCCCGGTATGTGGACGTTGCCATCCGCCTTGAACGAACCGGTTTCAATGGTGTGGAACTGCATGGCGCACATGGATACTTGCTCACACAGCTTCTGTCGCCCTGGTCGAATGACAGGGACGATGAATTTGGCGGATCGGTTGAAAACCGGACTCGCTTTGTTCGGATGGTTGCCGAAGGCATCCGGCAGAGCTGCGGCCCCGATTTTATTGTCGGCTTGAAAATGCCGGGAGATGAAGGTGTCCGCCCTGGTATCGATCCTGATGAAGCGCGGCGTATCGCCACGCAGATACAGTCGGAGGGACTGATTGATTATCTGGCGCTCAGTCAGGGGAATTTCAGTCTTAGTCTTGAAAATCATGTTCCGGACATGCATTTCCGAGAAGCCCATTTCAAGGATCTGTCGGCGAATATCCGGCCACATGTGAGCCCGCTTCCGGTGATGTCCATCGGTCATATTTCACGGCCGGAAACGGCAGCGAAACTGCTGGATAACGGCGTCTGCGATATCGTCGGTCTGTCCCGCGCCCTGATTGCGGATGCAAACTGGGTGAAGAAGGCCGAGCAGGGGGAACTGGATGATATCCGTCCGGCCACCTATACCAACGTTTCCTGGGGGGAAGTGCAGGGCGGTCGCCCCATGGAAGAGGAAAACAATCCTGAACTGGCAAGTGAAGGGGAAGCTGATTGGACGCCCGGAAAAACCGCATCACCATTGACGGTAGCCGTTGTTGGCTCCGGTCCTGCGGGGCTTGAGGCCGCCTGGGTACTGGCGGCGCGTGGTCATGATGTCACGCTGTTTGGAAAAAGCAGTCAGGCAGGTGGCAAGGTCCGGCTTATTTCCACTTTGCCTGATTATTCTCACTTCAATGATTGTATTGGATGGCAGGTTCGGCGCGCGGAACGCTTCGGCGTGAAGATGCAGCTTGGGACCGAGGTTTCGGCGGCGGATGTTACAGCCCTATCCCCCGATCTTGTCATTCTGGCAGCCGGGTCGGAGCAAATTCTACCCGAAGGCCTCGATGAAGCGGATGGACGGACAGTCGCCCGTGCGGTTGCGGAGGGGCTCGACGGAATATCGGACGGCACCGTCCTGCTCTATGATCTGGATCAGACGGCGGCAACCTATGCCGTGGTGGATACGATTGCCAAAAAGCACAAGACAATTCTCGTAACGCCTCGGACGGAGTTCGCGAAAGGCGTGAATTATTGCAGTGCTATCGGTGTTTTCCGTCGTCTTCACAATGCCGATGTTGACATGATTCCAGCCAATGAGGTGGTTGAACGCAAGGGCGACATCGTTGTCTTGCGGAATGTGTATACAGGCAAAACCTCCGAGATTTCTGGTGTGAAGACGTTGTTGTGGTCAAGTCCGCGCCATGCGCGCGGTGAAATGGCGTCACAGATTCAGGAGAAGGGCATCAGGGTTGAAATGATCGGCGATAGCGTCGCGCCGAGAAATCTGCTCTGTGCCATCCATGAAGGAAGGGCGGTCGCCATGCGGTACTGATCGATCCGATTGGATTCCGCATAACTTGAAGGGGCCGTTATGAAGATAATGGCCCCTTTTTTTATGTTCTGATGAATGGCTCGGGCTGCGTTTGGCCCGTGTATGGCTTAGGTAGTACCGGGGCTTTCCAAATTTATTCAGGAAAGCCCGGTAGCTGACATATAGTTTTATGATGCCTTGCCGAGGAGGCGGTCCGAAATGATTTTCATCTGTATTTCGGACGTCCCTTCAAAGATTTTTGTCAGCCGGGCGTCCCGCCAGTATCGTTCGACGGCAAAATGGGTAGTGTAGCCTGCGCCGCCATGGATCTGCAGGCCTTCGCTTGTCACCCGTTCAGACATTTCTGTTGCGAACAGCTTGACCATTGCCGCTTCCGTATCACAGCGTGTTCCTTGATCGATTTTCTCGCAGACCGCATACATAAGGCTGCGTGCGGCCTCGATCTGGGTCGCCATATCGGCAATCTTGAAGCGGATTGCCTGAAAATCAGCGAGCGGGCGGTCAAACTGGACCCGTTCCTTTGCATAGCTGATGGAGTCTTCGAGTGCTCCTTGTGCAAGACCAATTGCGCGGGCGGCAGTATGCGCGCGGGCGCTTTCAAGGCCAGCGGTTGCCAGATAGAAGGCCTTGCCCTCTTCTCCGACAATCATGGAGGCGGGAACGCGGCACCGGTCGAATGCGAGTTCCCAGGTCGTCCAGCCATGATAGCCTATCTTTGGAATGATGCTGCCTTTTACGCCATCGGGCAGTTCGCCGCGGGGCTTCTCAATCATGAAGGCCGTCAGGCCACGATGCCGCGCACTGGCATCCATTTCCTGACCGGTGCGGGCGAACACCATGATAAAATCCGCCTGATCAGCAAAGGTGCACCAGTATTTATTTCCGGTAATTTCCCAGTAGTCCCCTTTGTTGACAGCCCGGCATGATATATTGGCGACATCCGAACCGGCGTTCGGTTCAGATAATGAAAAGGCGCCAAGAAATTCACCGCGCGCCATTTTTGGCAGATATTCCTGCTTTTTCTCTTCTGTCAGTCCCTTGAGAGAGCCGACAAGCCCGTTCCCGCGCGCAATGACGCTGCCAACGCTCATCCAGGCTCGAGACAGCTCCTCGGCAACAATACAATATTCATATGCTCCCAGTCCAAGACCGCCATATTCTTCCGGAATCATGATGCCAAAATAACCGAGTTCTGCCATTTCCTCGATCAGTTCACGGGGCATGGTGCCTTTTTCCGGATCCAGTTTGTTGGCAAGCGGCAGGACCCGCTCCATCGCGAACTGACGCGCAGATTCCTTGATAAGCATATGTTCTTCCGAAAACTCTACCATTTCGGCATTTCCTTTCTTTGTTAAATTTATGTACGTACATATAAACGATAATATAAATATTTTACATTAAAAACATTGACATGAATTGTATTTTGAAAAATATATGTACGTACAAACAAAGGAAGTATGAATGGGAAAGATCAGGCAGGGAAATTATTTCGAAGACTTCAGGGTCGGGCAGAAGATGGTGCATCCAACGGATCGCACGCTGATTGATGCGGACCAGAGTCTGTATATCGGGCTGACGGGCAGCCGTTCCGCTGTTTGCAGTGCTTCATCAGTGGCGCAGCGGCTGGGGTTTCCCGATAAGCCGCTTGAAGATCTGCTGGTGTTCAATGTGGCCTTTGGCAAGACGGTTCCAGATGTGTCGTTGAACGGTGTGGCGAATCTCGGATATGCAGAAATGCGATTTCTGGAACCCGTCTATTCCGGTGATACACTTTCAGTCGAGAGTGAGGTGATTGGCCTTCGGCAGAATGCGAACGGACGCAGCGGTATCGTGTATGTCCGTTCGAATGCGAGAAATCAGCATAACCGCCCAGTGCTGAGTTGGGTTCGCTGGGTGATGGTGCATAAACGTGATGAGACAGCGCCCGCACCGGAAGAGGTTATTCCCGATCTTTCTGCATATGTAAAAGCGGCTGACCTGCCAGTCACGGCCTGGTCGCCAGATCGGGTCGGTGATCTTGTTGCGGCAACCGGTTTCAATGATCTCTGGGAAGACTATCATGTGGGGGAGCGGATTGATCATCCGACGGCAATGACCATCAATGACAGCGACCATTCCATAGCCACCCGTTTGTATCAGAACACCGCCAAGGCGCATTTTGATGCGGCGATGATGGCGTCCACCCCGATGAAGGCGCGGCTTGTCTATGGCGGGCATATTATGTCGATCTGTAAGAGCCTGTCCTATGACGGATTGGAAAATATGCTGGCAATCGTGGCCATAAATGGCGGTCGACATACGGCGCCGAGCTTTGCCGGAGATACGATCTGCTGTGCAACTGAAGTGATTGACAAGATAGACCTCGGCTTTCCTCATGTCGGTGCGTTGCGCCTCAGGATGCTGGGTGCGAAGAATATCGCGGATGCGTCTGCGATCAAGTTTCCTGGTAATGGAAAAGACGACACTCTATCGCCGAATATTGTTTTGGACCTTGATTACACGGTCCTGGTTCCCCGTAACAATCAATAAGAAGAGAAGAGAAAATGACACTAGCCATACATCCACGCGACGCCCTGTTTTCAGGGGAAAAACCAATGCGCAGCCTGCCGGTTTGCGAACATTTTGCCGGGAGTGAGAAGCTCATCCTGAAGGCTATGGCGCTGCAGGAGGAGATGGGGCCTCTGTTCGATATTACCTGCGACTGCGAAGATGGTGCCCGGATGGGGGAAGAGGAGGCGCATGCCAGCACTGTGGCGCGGCTGATCGCTTCCGATGGCAACAAATTCTCCCGCGCAGGGGTGCGTATTCATGATCCTTCCCACCCGCATTGGCGTAAAGATGTGGATATCATCGTGTCTGGCGCCGGGGAAAAGCTTGCCTATGTCACGATTCCGAAGGCGACGTCGGCGGCACAGGTGGCTGAAGTCATTGAGTATATTCAGGGCGTGGCGAGAAAAGCCGGCATTAGCCGCGAAATTCCGGCCCATATCGTTGTCGAGACCCACGGCGCGATCGGGGAGGTTTTTGATATTGCAAAGCTGCCGCACGTAGAGGTGCTGGATTTCGGGCAGATGGATTTCGTTAGCGCCCATCATGGCGCCATTGCGGCGTCTGCTATGGTGAGCCCCGGACAGTTCGAACATCATCTCCTGATCCGTGCAAAATGCGAGCTGGTCGCGGCGGCACTCGCCAATGGGATTGTCCCGGCGCATAACGTCTGTATGAATCTGAAAGACGAGGCTGTTATTCACTCCGACGCCTCCATCGCCCGCCAGAAATTTGGTTTTCAGCGGATGTGGAGCATTTATCCTGCGCAAATCAAGCCGATCATTGCCGCAATGCAGCCGTCTTTTGACGAGGTTGCCATCTCCGGTGATATCCTGACGGCAGCACAGGATGCCAATTGGGGACCGATCCAGCATCAGGGCCAGTTGCATGACCGCGCCACTTATCGCTATTACTGGGCGGTACTGGAAAAAGCGCATAAGACAGGGATGACGCTGCCCGCGGATATTGCGAAGCGTTTCTTTGCAAACTAGGACCATCGGATCGTGACACAGAAAGAGACAACCCCATCCTCTCCGCTTTATGCGGATGTGACCAACAAGCTGATCGAAGCGATAACAAGCGGTCAGTATACGGTGGGGAGTCTCTTGCCGACAGAGTTTGAGTTGGCGGCGCAGTATAATGTCAGCCGCCAGACCGTTCGGGCGGCATTGAAGGTGTTGCAGGACCTTGGCTATATTTCACGTAAAAAAGGGGTCGGCAGCTGCGTCGAAAGTCTCGACCCCTCTGCCGGATATACGCAATCCCTGGCCGCGCTGGAGGATCTGGTTCTCATCGCGGCGTCGGAAGCGCGACAAATTCATTCAGTTGAAACTGTTACGCTCAACCGGGCGTTGGCGCGGCAGTTGAATGCCCCGCTCGGCAGTGAATGGGTCAGATTCACCGGCGCACGCGTCGATCTCGAGAAAGAAAACCGGCCGATGAGTTGGGCGAATATATATGTGGATGCCCGCTTCAAGGCGATCTCCGATGAGGTTATTGCCAATCCGACGGTTTTAATAAGCACGATACTGGAGCCCGTCTCCGGTCAGCCGATCCAGGAGGTGCGCCAGATTGTGTTGGCAACTCTTATCGATGAAGAATTGTCAGCGCATCTGGGCGTGCCGGTCGGGTCTCCCGCGTTGCGCATTCTCAGGCATTACAAAACTGCCCGTAACAGTATTTTGGAAATTACCGAGTCCATCTATCCAGCAGAACGGATGAGCCTGTCAACCGTGCTGCGCCGGACGGATTTCAAGGGCCGGATGGAGAAATCATGAAGAATAAGAGTGCGCTTTCGGATGTCAGGGTCATTGATCTGACCCAGATGCTGGCCGGACCTATCTGCACACAGTTTCTGGCCGATCAGGGAGCAACGGTGATTAAGGTGGAAACCCTGAAAGGTGATGATATCCGTCGGGCGGGCCCATATCGGACCGATGATGATTTGCAGGTGTTTGGCGGCTATTTTGCCAGCATCAATCGCAATAAAAGCTCCATTTCAGTTGATCTTAAATCCGAGGCAGGCAAAGAACTTCTGCACCGTCTTATTGCGGGTGCGGACATATTGGTGGAAAATTTCCGTGCGGGCGTCATGGACCGGCTGGGCTTCGCCTATGAAACGCTCCATGAAAAATATCCATCACTGGTTTATGCAACGGTGCGCGGTTTTGGAGACCCGCGAAGCGGCGAAAGTCCTTACGCCGACTGGCCGTCCTATGATGTGGTGGCACAGGGCATGGGCGGTATCATGAGCATCACCGGTAGCGAGCAGGGGCCGCCAACTAAGGTCGGGCCAGGAGTAGGAGATATTGTGCCGGGCCTGATGCTCGGAGTTGGTATTCTCTCCGCTCTTCATCATGCCCGCCGGACAGGGCAGGGACAATTTGTAGATGTCGCGATGACGGACGGGATCCTCGCCTTGTGCGAGCGGACTGTGTATCAGCAATCATTTGAAAACCGCACGCCAGGCCGGGAGGGAAATCACCACCCCTTGCTCTGTCCCTTCGGAACCTTTGCCGCCGCGGATGGCTGGGTTTCCGTTGCCTGCCCCAATGACAGCTTCTGGGCTATTCTGGCGAGGGTGGTTGGGCGGGAGGATCTGGTTGACCATCCTGATTTTGCAACGAATGCCGCACGGACGCGAAACTCGGCGGCGGTCAACCACATCGTCCACGAATTCACAGAACGCCATAGCAAAGCGGAGTTGATCGAATTGCTGGGCGGTAGGATACCGTTTGGGCCTGTGTTTGACAGTCATGATATTTTTCATGACGAACATTTCCGGATTCGCGATATGATAGTCCCTGTCGAGCATCCGGGCTGTAAGACCCCTGTAGAGATAGCCGGCATCCCGATAAAAATGAGTGAAACGCCAGGAAGTATACGTCATCGCGCTCCGATTCTTGGGGAACATACGGAGAGTATCATGCGGGATTTGGGATATGCTCCAGTTGAGATCGCGCGCCTTAGAAAAGAACATATTGTTAAATCGGATCCCCCTCTCGTTTGAGGAAACAAATGTCAGTACCGGTTGATTTCCAGGATGATTGGAGATTTGTGAAGCAGAGGATAAAATGGATTTTAAAAAACTCCGGGCATTTGCACTGATCGCGAAATACAAGAGCTTTTCAAAAACAGCCATTCATTTGTCGGTTTCTCAATCGTTATTGAGCAAATACATTGGTGAATTGGAAAACGAACTCAATGTACGCCTTTTTTACCGCAACGGTCGCGGCGCGCTTCTGACTGCGGAAGGGGAAGAACTGCTGAATTATGCGGAGCGCTTCGAGAATCTGATAGAAGAAACCGTAACGGCGGTGAGAGGGCTCAAGGCAACGCCGAGCGGGGAAGTGACAATCGGAACATCCTCTGCGGTGGGCGCAACCCTGACCGTGCCGCTGATAATGGCGGCAAAACAGCGTTATCCGCTTGTAAAAATCAATATATTTGAAGCGTTGAGCGGCCATGTCCATGAATGGCTCAACACGGGCCTCATTGATATGGCCGTGACATTTGACACGGAAGGCAGTCCCTCCCTCCGGCATGAGGACCTGGTTTTGGAGGATCTGCTGCTTGTCTCGGCGCCCGATGCCATCGGCATGTCCGGTGAGATTCCAGCCCAGGAATTACACAAGCTGGAGCTTGTCCTGCCAAGCCGGGCGCATAAGCTGCGGATTCTGATCGACGCCTATACCGAAGCCCTCGGCTTTCACTTCAGGCCCAATGCGGAAATTGACGGTTTGTTCCCGATGATAGAAGCCGTCAGATGCGGCCTTGGTCATACGATCCTGCCATTTGGTGCCATCCGTCACGAGGCAGCAGTCGGACGGGTCCGTTTGTCGCGTATCGTGTCGCCGGCCCTGCGGCGGAATGTGATCCTGTCTACATCGGTGGACAGGGTTCCTTCAACGGCCAATTCGGTGATGGCAGATTTGATCCGGTCGGAAGTGATTGCCCTCGACAAATTGGGGTTCTGGCGTCCAAGCGATGAGATGCTGCGGTTCGCCGACACAGTTCAGCTTCAACAGCACTACAGATAACAGACATATTTTAAGTCAAAGAATATATGCATAGATCTGGTCATGAATTGCTTGGCCAGAGGAAACCCTTGCCTGTCAACTCGACTTGGCCCTTATTTTCCGTATTCTGATATATGACATTAATAAAAATACGCAAAATGATATGAATAAACAAAAATTATCAAAAAATAATTCTACAAAATTGCAAATTCAAATGCCAAAAATAGTCGTGAGAAAAATTAAAATCATAACTGATATTCATATCTGAAGAAAAGATTTTGAGTATATTTATCCTAACAAACAGAAGAAAGCTCGGGAGATAATCAATGAGTGAAACCTTGCAATCCAGCGGGGTGCCGGAGACGTTTACAGGTGGTCTCTTGCGTGGACGCACGGCGCTGGTATCGGCCGGGCAATTGCCAATCTGTTCGCGGCGCATGGCGCAAAAGTCGCCATTGCGGACATTGATGGCAATCTGGCAAATGAGGCGGCGAATACGCTTGGTCCGGATCATTTGGGGCTCACGTGCGATATTGGTCGGGAAGACGACTGTAAGAAGGCTGTAGAGGCGGTTGTCTCAGCCTTCGGGACAGTCGACATCCTCGTCAATAACGCGGGGATCGGATATCGCCGACAGTTGATGGATATCGGCATGGACGAGTTTGACAAAATCATGCAAGTCAATATGCGTGGGACTTTCGCCATGACGCAGGCAGTTATCCCGGTTATGCGTGAAAAGCGTTCCGGAAATATTATTTTTGTCTCCTCCACGGCGGCGCAGCGGGGTGGCGGAGTTTATGGCAGTAGTCACTATGTCGCCTCGAAAGCGGGAATGAGTGGGTTTGCAAGGGCGGTGGCGCGGGAATTCGCCCCGGTCGGCATCCGCGCCAATATCATCTCACCCAATCTGATCAAGACGGACATCACTGTCGATATGCCGCCGGAGGAGCGGGCGGCCATTGAGAAGGGCGTGCCACTTCAACGCTCGGGAACGCCGTATGATGTGGCGGGTGCTGCCTTGTTTCTGGCGTCGGACCTGTCCGGATATGTCGCCGGCGCTTCCATTGATGTTAATGGCGGCTTTCATATCAGCTAAGTCGGAACCCGTTTGTTCGGACGAATGACGTAAAAGAGTAAAAATCTCATTATAACAGGGAGTTATAGAATGAAATCCACTTATGGACACAAATTGATGTCTCCACTGCTTGGCGCGGTGCTGGCGGCGGGGCTTTCTTTCGGCGCACAGGCCGATAGCTATCGTATGGGCAGCCAGTTTCCTTCCGCACACAGTTCTTCGGTGGCTTTGAAGGGGCTGGTTTCCGATGTGAATGCGGCAACAGAAGGGCGGGTCTCCATTGACCTGTTTACGGATTCACAACTCGGCGGAGCATTCGAAGTCATTGATCAGGTCCGCTCAGGCCAGGTTGATTTCGATATCAGCGGGCCTGAATGGTACGGCGGCCTCGTACCCGCGCTGCAAGTGCTCGATCTGCCATTTCTGATCAACTCCTATGATCAGGCTTATTGCATGATTGACGGCAGCCTTGGTCAAGCCCTCTCTGCAAAGGTGGGAGAAAAAAATCTGGTTGTCCTCGGTTGGATGGTGAACGGCTTTCGCAATGTGACGAATAATGTCCGTCCGATTTCGAGCGTTGATGATATCAATGGTCTGAAAATCCGGACACCACCCAGCAAGACATATCTTGAAACTTTCCGTGCATTGGGCGCCAATCCGCAGCCTGTTGATATAGCCGAGCTTTATCAGGCACTGCAGCAGGGGGTCGTGGATGGCCAGGAAAACCCCTATGATAACATTGAGTTGCGCCGCTTTAATGAAGTTCAGAAATACCTGTCCAACACCGGTCATTTCTTCGCCTGGGTCTGGATTGTTGCAAACAAGGATTCCTACGAAAAGATCTCCGATGCGGACCGGACAGTCTTGACCGAGATCATCAATAAAAGGGTTGAAGAACAGCGGATGGCAGCGGCAAAGCTTGCCGATACATCACGCAACAATCTTGTTTCGGAAGGGATGACCTATACCGAAATCAGCCAGGAAGGGTTGCTTGCATTCCGCGATAAGACAGCGCCCGTATACGAACTGATCAAGCAACAGGTCCCGGCAGAGGTCTATGCCGCGGCGCTTCAGGCGGCATCGGATTGTCAGAGCGGCAAATGAACCGTTTATTTTCTTGCATCGGGTTTTGTGGCAGCACAAAATCCGATCCTGGAATTGGGAAACTGAAATGAACGGATCAAACGCAAAGCCGCCCTTTGGAAAAGGGGCGGTTTTCATAGAATGGCTCGCGATGGCATATGACAAGTTGTCGTGTCTTTTCAGTTTTATTGAGAAGATTTTATGTGTTTGTCTCGGGATCTGTATGGCGGCGATGGCTTCGCTACTGATCTCCCAGGTCGTCATGCGCTATCTGTTCTCGTCTTCTGTAGATGGGGCATGGGAACTGGCCCGGCTGACTTTTGTCTCTGCCCTGCTGCTGGGGATACCTGTAGCGCTCAGGCGGGGTCTGCATGTCGGTATTGATTTCAGTATTGGCTCCAGAAAACCAACAGCGAAACTTCTGATTAAGATCGTGAGGGTCTTGCTGGTGGGCGCCCTGTTTGTCATTGTACTCGATAAGTCTTTTGTTCTCTACAAGCTATCGGCGGATGAAATGCTGAACTCCATCAGCCTCAGCAAGAATGTCTTTTATCTGGCACAGATTATCGCCTCGGCGGTTTGTATTCTTTTTTGTGCTGAAAGTATTCTGAAGTATTTTTCCGAATACAGGAAAGAGACAACAGGGGAGCCTAGCGAAGGCTAGTATCCGCCCTTCTGATCGTGCAGTTGACGGTAAGAAGCTGCGCCGAAATATCCGTCAAGCAAGGCTTTGCGTATTAAGCAGCTGAATTTCAGGCAGGCTCTTCGGTTATCCGCCGGGATGAGCCTGTCTGTAACGGTCTTGGATCCCTTCATATACGACTATGCCCGATGACAACAGGCAGCCTAATCTTTAAGTTGCAATATGGCCGGACAGGAAATTACCGGTCTCAGCGTAAAATTATTCCGCGAAACGGCAAGTTACGCCATTCACAGGAAAAATTTGTTAATCTAGCATGGGCATGTGCAGTCATTGTCAGACGATCGGCGGAACAGCTATGAATGTCACTGCCGGGTTCATCTGATCGGCTGCTGTGCAACCCTGTCTTTTCCGGCCGGTACGGGGAGACGGAGATGCCATAAAATATAATCAGCAAGGGATGGTCGGTTGGTCGAAATCGTTGCACAGTCGGTATTTGGGGAAGTCGCCGCCCTGCTGGTCCTGGCAGCCGTCATTGGATTTTTTGGCATCCTCCTGCGCCAGCCCCTGGTTGTCAGTTTTATCGCCGTTGGGCTGATCGCGGGTCCGTCGGGTTTTGATCTTGTCCGCTCCAATGAACAGATCAGCTTGCTATCCGAACTTGGGATTGCTGTGCTGCTGTTTCTGGTTGGAATCAAGCTTGATGTGCAGTTGATCCGCTCGCTCGGTCTGGTTTCCCTGATGACGGGCATCGGCCAGGTCGCGTTCACCTCCACCTTTGGCTTTCTGATCGGACTTGCACTCGGTCTTGATGCAACGACAAGCCTTTATGTGGCTGTGGCGCTGACATTTTCCAGCACAATCATTATCGTCAAGCTACTGTCCGATAAACGGGAAATAGATTCACTTCACGGACAGATCGCGCTTGGGTTCCTGATTGTGCAGGATCTTGTTGTTGTGCTGGCAATGATTGTTTTGTCCGCTATCGGCATTGGGGTGAATGAAGGACAGGGCAGCGGTAATATTCTGATGGTCCTGATTGCGGGTGTCGCCATGGTCGGGCTGGTGATGCTGTTTGTGCGCTATGTGGCAAACCCGCTGACCGAACGGCTGGCGCGGGCGCCGGAATTGCTGGTCATATTTGCCATGGCGCAAGCCGCGATGTTTGCTGCAATTGGCGATTTCGTAGGGCTTGGCAAGGAAGTCGGTGGTTTGTTGGCCGGGGTGTCGCTTGCCTCGACGCCGTATCGGGAAACCATTGCCGCCCGTCTTGCGCCGCTGCGTGATTTTCTGCTGCTCTTCTTCTTCATCGCGCTTGGTTCGGGATTGGATCTCTCGCTTCTCGGCGCGCATATCTCGGGTGCGATACTCTTTTCCGTCTTTGTGTTGATCGGCAATCCGCTCATCGTCCTGATCATCATGGGGGCCATGGGATATCGCAAGCGGACAGGATTCCTTGCAGGCCTGACGGTTGCGCAGATCAGTGAGTTTTCCCTGATCTTCATTGCCATGGGCATTGCGCTCGGGCATATCAGGGAAGAGGCGCTGGGGCTTGTCACGATGGTTGGTCTCGTGACCATTGCCATCTCGACCTATATGATCACCTATTCACATCGGCTTTATAAATTGTTTGAACCGCTGCTTGGTGTTTTTGAAAGGAAAAATACCTTTCGCGAACCGACCGATTATTCCGGCGCAGGGGAGCAAAAATATGATGTGGTCATTTTCGGGCTTGGCCGGTTTGGCACCGCCATCGGCATGCGTCTGAAAAAGCGGGGTGCCCGGGTGCTCGGCGTTGATTTCAATCCTTATGCGGTTCGCCGTTGGCGGCAGCTCGGGCTTGAGACTGAGTTTGGTGATGCAAGCGATCCTGAATTTGTCAGCGGTCTGCCGCTGCGTCAGGCCCAGTGGGTCGTTTCCACTATTCCCCCGCATCCCCGCGGCCTTACCTTCGAAGATACGCAGCTTACCCTGGTCCAGCTTGTGAGATCTGCGGGGCTTTCGGGGCGTGTAGCGGCAACAGCCCTCTCCGCAAAGGATACGGAGGATCTGATCGCAGTGGGAGTGGATATCGTGCTGGAACCATTTCAGGATGCGGCAGATCGGGCTGTCGAGCTCCTGTGCGGTGCGGAGGAGGAGGCGCGGACGGAGTTTCCATTCATCGAAACGGAAGAAAAATAGGCTCCATAGCAATATGAGACATATGATACGGAATTCCCGCCGGTGATGCATAACCGATAGGTCATCGGAGTTCAATTTTCACCCCGTCCCGGCGGCGGAGGCTTTGCATCAAGTCGGGGGAGAGGTGGTGGGTCTATCGACGGCTGAAGCGGCCCGGTGCAATGCCATCGCGCGGGGTTATCCGGTGGAGTTGGCCCGGACCCTTGCCCCCAACACATTGGTAGTGATGGAGATTTTCACCTCTTCTTTATCCGGAATATTCATGGCACATCTTTGACATGGAACGCTGCGAGGGGCACCAAAGTGATCTGGATAACAGTTGTTACCGTTGCGGCCGCGCAATTTGCGATCACCTGTATTCCCATATTGCAGGCGCTGCTGGGGACGGTTGCCATTGCTTTCTGGGATGATGTGATTGTTATCGCGATCGGAGTGATCCTGTTCGCAATTATTAAGCTTGAAAAGCAAATCTATCTGGGAATCCGCCGCATGCGGAATGCCCTATGAAAAGGGAGAAAGGCGGCATCCTGCGACGGCATCGGCAGTTTCAGACAATATTTTGCCAGAAAAAGACGGCACTCATGGTGAAACCGATCAGGGCGACAATGGCCCGGATAACTGTCCGGGGCAGGGCGCGGGCAATTGGGGCACCAACATAGCCACCGATGATAGCGGCGATCATCATGATGATCGCCTGATACCATAGCACAAGGCCGCCGACAGCAAAGATGACAACGGAAATTGCTGACAAAACGAAGGAAAGCCCGTTTTTGAGTCCGTTCATCTGATGCAGGTCAACCATGCCCCAGAGAGCAAAAATGGCTAGCAGAACAATCCCGAGGCCGCCGTTGAAATAGCCGCCATAGACGCAGGCGAAAAACAGGCTGACAGTTTGCAGGCCAGATCCCGAGCGGCTGTGACGAGCGGCCCAGTTGCTGATTTCCTTTCCAAACAGGAAAACGAGGGTCGCGCCCAAAAGAAGAAACGGGATAATCAATGAAAAGGCTTCATTGGAGGAAACAAGGAGAAGGAGCGAGCCGACAAGACCACCCGCGAGAGTGATCAGTATATGGCCCACAAGCTCTCGCCTGGAGAAGCGAGCGATTTCTTTTCTAAAGCCGAAGGCGCCGCCAAGATAGCCCGGAAAAACGGCAACGGCGCTGGTGGCATTGGCGATTACGGGGGGGACGCCAGTAAAGACAAGAGCTGGGAACGTCAGAAAAGTGCCGCCGCCGGCAATTGTATTCAGGATACCGGCGCCAAAGGCGGCAAGGGTGACAAGTATGATGTCCGCAAGAGGCATGTCGATTTTTCAGGGTTTTCGTTGACGGGGCGAATGGCGGAATACAAAAGAATTTTGCAATATGACCGGTTTATACCCTTCAACTCAGAATGTCATTGCTTTCTTTCGATGCGTGCTGAAGGAGCCGGACATCGCCGGGGTTTCAGGTCTGCGGAAAGAGCATCGGTAAAGGGAATGTTATCGGTCCAGAGCGGCCGTGCTGCCGCGGATGGTAAGCGTCGCCTTGGCGACGGAGGAATGCTGTTGATTGGTATGTTTGCCGGAATCGATATGGTGCAGGAACCATAATCCACAGGTCGTTGCCAGATCTTCGATCGGCATACAGAGGGTGGTGAGCCCCGGCCCCCACCATTTGAACTCCGGCGCATCGCCAAAGCCGACAAAGGACAGATCGTCTGGCACCGAAATTTTCATCTGATGCAGCGTTTCCAGAATGGCCTGGGTGACGCGGATTGTTCCAGTAATGATAGCGGTTGGCGGATTAGGACGGTTCAGAAGCTCCTGTATAGCGTTGGCGCCATATTGCGTATAGGATGGCGGCCCGAATACCTCGATTGCCTCACTGCGGTCGATGCCCATTTCCTGAAAAGCGCGGCGAAAGCCGGTCCGCCGGGCGCTGCCCGTTGACAATTCCCGCGAACCGCCAATATAGGCAATGCGCCGGTGACCGAGCTCCAGCAGGTGCTTTGTCCCCTCGCACAGGCATTCTTCGTCATTGATGCCGAACCAGGCGGAATTGTAGCTGTCGATCCGGCGGAGAAGCTGGACATGCGGGAAATTGTTGAGCAGATCCCGGGTCTCCCGCTTCGGCTGGGCGGTCGAGACGATGACAATCCCGGCGGCGCGGGCACTGATCAGCTCGGTGACATGCCGGGCTTCCGTCTCCGGGTCGTTGGCAATGGAAAGCGCGAGCTGATATCCGTTTGTGCTGCAGCAGTCGGACAGGGCTTCGGCAATGGTAGCGTAGAAATGGTTGCGGATATCGGGGAGCATGAGCCCGATCAGGTTGCTTTTTGCGCCGCGCATCTGGCGGGCCGGCAGATTGCCAACATAACCAAGACGGCTGGCCACTTCCTTGACGCGTGATTTCGTTTTGGCGCTGATCCTCGGGTCATCCGCAAGGGCGCGTCCGACGGTCGAGACAGAGACATCTGCTATCTCCGCCACATCGCGTGCGGTCACCATTCTAAAGGATTGCGTCATATTTCCCGTTGTTCACCTTCGACATATTCTTCGGTTCAGATAGCACATAATTTCAATCAAAAAACAGCGATCTGCCATTATGCATTCAAGATGACAGGATTTTCGGAACTTTGCAGCCATTGGCGTTCCGGTTCAGACAATCTTGTTCATCACCGGCGCGCCACTCTGGATCCGGCGGCAGTTTTCTTCGATGACGACAAGGCTGCGGTCAATCGTTTGTGGTGTCAGCCAGGCAATATGCGGCGTCATGACAACCGTGGGAAAGTCCGCCAGCGGTCCGGTATCGATTTTCGGCTCGATTTCGAAAACATCGAGTCCGGCGCCTGCAATCCTCCCCGTCGCGAGGGCGGCGGCCAGCGCGGTTTCATCGATGAGTTCGCCGCGCGCCGTATTGACAACAATCGCCCCGGGCTTGATACGTCCGATGGTTTTACGGTTGAGAATATGACGGGTTTCGGGTGTTGCGGGGATATGCAGCGAGAGAATATCGCTGCTTTCCAGCAATTCATCAAATGACCGGGCCCGCGCGGCGGCATTCGTCTTGACGGACCGGCTCCAGTACTGCACGTCGGCACCAAGGGCCTTGAGCAGCGGCGCCAGCCTTTCGCCAACCGCGCCGTAACCGACAAGGCCGACAGTGCTGCCGTTGATTTCGCCAATGGCTTCCGCTTCGTTCGGGGAAAGCTGCCAGCCGACCCCCGCTCGTGTGGCGGAATTGAACGTCCCAATACGTCGCAACGTCGCCAGCATCAGGGCAAGGGTATGCTCGACCACGGCGGTTGTGTTGGTGCCGGGCATATTGGCGACGGCAATGCCGGCTTTTCTCGCCGCTTCAAGATCAATGGTGTTGACCCCGACACCAATCTTCTGAATGAGCTTCAGTTTTGGTCCCATGGCAATCATCTCTGCTGTCACCGGTTTCAGGCAATGCAGAAACACATCAGTATCAACGATTTCACGGGCGAAGCCTTCTTCATCCTGTTCATTGACAACGACGATATCCAACCCTTCAACAGAGGCAAGACGGTTCCTCAGCCGATCACTGGCGGAAAATTGCAATAGGGCCTTCACGCTCACTCTCCTGCGGCACGTTCTGATATTTCTGTTGCGAAGACCAGCCCGTCGCGTCCGGCAAATCGGGCGCGGGGGCCGAGAGCCTCCTCAATCCTCAGGCATTCGTTCCATTTTGCCATGCGTTCGGAGCGGGCGAAAGACCCGACTTTGAATTGTCCGGCATCCCAACCGGTTGACAGATGCGAAATGATGACATCTTCCGTTTCGCCGGAGCGGGCGGAGACAATCGTGCCGAGCCCGGCGGCCTTGCCTGCTTCAAGAGCCTTGCGGGTTTCTGTGATAGTGCCCGCCTGGTTTGGCTTGATAAGAACGGCGGTCAACGCCTTTTCCACCGCGGCTCTGGTCACACGCGCCGCATTGGTGACGAGGTAATCATCGCCAATGATCTGGCAATTGGCACCATAAAGCCGTGTGAATATCTGGAAGCCTTTCGTATCATCCTCGCCAAGCGGATCTTCGACGGACAAAATCGGATAGTCGCTTAACCATTGCCCAAGGATAGCGATCCATTCGTCAGTGTCATATTTCTTGCCACCGAGCGCGAGGGTGTAAATGCCATCCTTGCCGAACTCCGAGGCGGCAATATCAAGCGAGATGCCGATCTGTTCGCCTGCCTTGAAACCGGCCCGTTCAATGGCGGTGACGAGAGTTTCCAGAACTTCTTCGTTCGAGCCGAAGGCGGGCCAGTATCCGCCTTCATCGGCAACGCCCTGGAGGATTCCACGCTCCTTCATAAGCGCTCCGGCGGCAATATAGACTTCCGCCGTCCAGTCAAGCGCTTCGGCAAAGGAGGTCGCGCCGGGGCACATAATCATGAAATCCTGGATATCGACGCGGCGGGCGGCATGGGCGCCGCCGCCAAAGATCTGGATTTCCGGCAGGGGCATGCGGATATCCCGGCCCTGCGCCAGATGCTGCCAGAGGGGCAGTTTTTCGGCAGCGGCGCGGGCCTGGAGGACAGCCATGGAAGTGGCGACGATTGCATTTCCGCCAAGTCGGCTGCGATTGGGGGTGCCGTCAAGCCGGATCATTGCCTGGTCGATTTCTTCCTGATTGTCCGCATCAAGTCCGATCAGCCGCGCGCCTATCTCTTCATTGACGGCGGCAATTGCGCGCCTGACATCAAGCCCGCCAAATGTTTTCCCGCCGTCGCGGAGATCAACGGCTTCGCCGCTGCCCATGGAGGCACCGGCGGGCGCAATGGCCCGCCCACGTGCGCCGCCGCCCAGCTCAATATCGACTTCGACTGTCGGTCGGCCACGGGAATCCCAGACCCGGCGTCCGTAAACAGATTTAATCGTTGTATCAATCATTTGCTAAATTCCTTGCCCATGCGGTGCGAATATCGGCCAGTTGCCTTGGCGGTTCCTTGATAAGGGGCAGGGCTGTTTTCCGGACTTTTTCTTTATCTGTTTCATTCGTAATATACTCAACTGGTGATTTGCCATCAATCCTTGCGAGGAAAAGGGCAGGAAGCAATCTTGCTGTGCGAGCTTCAAGTTTTATGGCGGCTTCCCACTTCACTTCTTTGAAATAGGCGTCTTTCAATTGGTCAAAGGCGGCGAGAAGATCGTCCCTTTTTCCTGGAACATGTACGCATTTCAAAAGCAGATGGTTAAGGCAGAAGGCAAGGTCAAAGGCCGGTTCCCCGTACCAGGCGCATTCCGCGTCGAGAAAAATGGGGCCGTCCGTATCCATCAGGATATTTTTCGGGCTGACATCGCCATGGACGAGGGTAATCTCAGCGGCAAGCGTGTCTTCAGCGAGGTTGAGCAGCCGATCCGCGACGGCATTATGTATCTTTGCCGTTGCCTTTAAATATGGCTCGACCCGGAGTGCATCAAAGGTTTCAGGCACCCGGAATTTTTCCGCAATTCGGGGCATGTTTGCCGTTGCCTGATGTATGCGGCCAAGGGCGGCCCCCACCTTCGCCGCAAAGGGGATATCCACTTCTCCGGCCATCAGCCGGTGTTTCCAGGTCGGCCGCTCCACAAATGCCATGGCAAAGAGTGAGGCATCCGCTTCGCAATAGAGAATTTCCGGAACGACAGCGGGACTGATCTGCATGACTTCGCGGATCCAGTTGACCTCATTGAAATTGCGCGAAAGCGGCGCTGCCCAGTGCTGGGAAACCCGAAGCTCGGGCAGCGCACGCTTAAGCACGAAACTGCGTGCCGTTGTGTCAATTCTCCAGATATCGGACGAGATGCCGCCAGTGAGGCGTTCCGCGCGAATGTCGGAGCCGCCGCCTGCCAGACCACTCCGGTCAAGGAACTCTCTTGTTTCCTGATCAAGTATGGTTGTCACAACATCCTCTCGTTAAAACATCGTATTTGGCAGAAACAGTGAAATCTCCTCGAAGTTGATGATCAGATACAGCACCACCAGATCCGCAAGGATGAACAGCGCGGCCCCCTTGAATATCTGATTGATCGGTACCGCGTCTCCGACAACTGACTTGATGACAAAGACATTGATGCCGACAGGGGGGGTCACCAACCCGACCTCGATGAGCTTCACGATGACAATGCCGAACCAGATCAAGTCATACCCCAGATTTTCAATGATCGGAATCGCAAGCGGCAAAGTCAGCAGAAGGATGCCGATGGCGTCCAGGAAAGTGCCCAGCACCAGATACAGCACGCAGATCATTAACAGGACGAGAGCCGGAGAGAAATTCTGGGCATTTGTCCAGGCGACAAGATCGCTGGCGATATTGGTGATGCCGACAAAGGAAACCATCAGCTTGGCGCCAATGGCGAGCACGAAGATCACCGCGCATTGAAAGGATGTCTCGCGCAGGGCTTCGCAGAAACCTTCCCAATCGAGACGCTTCAGGCCAAAACCGATGAGAATTGTAATGGCAGTTGCGGCGGCGGCCGATTCTGTGGCGGTCAGAAACCCGCTGTAGATACCCCCGATGACGACAATGGCGATGACTGCGATCGGCCAGGTGTTGAGAAGCGCTTTGATCTGCTCGCTAGTCGTTGTGGTGATATGGTTTTCGGGCGCCGCTCCCGGCCGGATTTTCACCCACATCAGAATCAGGATCACATAGGCAAGGACGCTGACAATGCCGGGCAGAATTCCCGCGACAAACAGCTTGCCGATGGATTGCTCGGTAAAAACGCCATAGAGAACCAGAACCAGAGAAGGCGGGATCAAAGAGCCGAGGGTGCCGCCTGCCGCGACGGAAGCGGTTGCGAGTGGTTTACTGTAACCGAACTTGAGCATTTCGGGGACGGCGATCCGGCCCATCGCGGAGGCGCAAGCCATACTGGATCCGGAAATGGAGGAGAAACCGGCGCAGCCGATCACCGATGCAATCGCGAGACCGCCGGGCAGGCGGGGGAGCAGAATACGGATGGCGTAGAACAGGTCCGTTGTAAATCGCGCCTTATGCGCCACATGACCCAGCACGATAAACAGCGGAACCATGGTGAAGGTGTAGGTCTTGATAAAAGAAAACGGATCCGTTCCGAGAAACGCCTGCACGGGGCGCATGGCGCGTGCAGGATTGAACGCCCCGCCCGGAGGCCAGGCGAAAATGAAAAACATGCCAATGATGGAAACGGCGCAGAGCGCGAAGGCAATGGGTACGCGTAGAAACAGGAGGATCAGCAGCCCCACCAGCACGGCAATCGCAAGGGTAGTCGGGTCCATTGTTATTAATACCTTTCTGGGACGGTTTTTGCGGTTACGAAAGGGAATCAGCCGTAGCGTCCGCATGAATGATGCGGGTTTTCAGGCCGAGATCCTCGAGCAGGTTGAGCAGCAGACGAATGCAAAACAAAGCGAGCGCAATCACGAAAACCAGCTTTGCGGGCCAGACCGGCAGATATAGCTCTCCTTCGTAATACTGACCGCTGTTCCAATCCTTCATCACACCGATCCAGACACACCAGAGAATCGTGGAAAAGATGATGAGCGCAATCAGATGCGCAAAGGCGTTTAGCGGTTGGAAAAATCTTTCCGGAAGCCAGGAGGTGAAAACCTCGACCTCGATATGCCCTCGGCGCGCTGTCGCATAGGCGAAGGGCAGGGCAACGATGATCGGCATCATGTTTTCCGCGAGTACAACGTCGTCCGGAATTGGAAGGTTGAAAAAGGTTCTGCCCGCGACGGAAAGACAAATCAGGACGAGCAGAATGATAATCGACAGCATCGAAAACCTTAGAAAGGCGCGTTCGATGCCGCCGAGAAAGCGTTCGACAGGATTTTGTCCTGCCGAACGATCATCAAATTTGTAGCGAACCATCAGCTCTTGCCTTTACCGGCATCCCACGGATATCCGTTCTTGTCGAAATCAGCCTGATATTTGTCGATCAGCTTTCTGTAGTGATCGGCAACTTCCTGAGCGGGCAGGCCTTTCTTGGTAACGGAGGCAATCCATTCATCCGCTAACTCGGCACCATATTTCTTGACATCCTCCAGCATCCCGGCCGGAGGAGCGGCATAGATAACGCCAAACTCGCCACCCGGTGCGGAGAGTTCCGCCTTTGCCTCGACAACACGTTCCAGATGATCGGATACAACGCGGGCGTTCAGGTCATAGGAAACTTCACGGATCAGTTTTTTCCGCTCGTCACTAAGATCATCCCAGAAATCTTTGTTCATGATGATGCCATATGCCATGACGAGACCGAAATCGAGTTCTACGACATGCTTGGCAACTTCATACTGGCGATAGCCCTTGATGGCCAGATGATAGATCTGGTTGCATTCCACCAAACCGGTCTGAAGTGCCTGGTAGACTTCCGTCTGTGGCATGGCAATCGTGGTCGCGCCCATGCGCTTCAAGACTTCTGTATAAGGTCCGCCGGTACGGATCTTGAGGCCTTTGAGATCTTCCAGGGAATTAAGCGGCTCCTTGCAGATGAGCTGGACATTCCCTGCATTGAAGTTGGCGATATATTCGATGTTGTTCCGTGCGAATTGTTTCTGCACATCTTCGTTGGTTGTCGCCAGCTCATAGATTGCCTGTTGGGCAACCCATAGGTTGGATGGGCCGACAAGAAGGTTGCCGACTTCATAAAGGTCGAGCACGCCCGGCGTGTAGGAGGAGACAATCGTGCCCATATCGGCAAGGCCGGAGCCGACAATGCGCGGAATGTCCGCGGGTGCGCCGAGGGAGCCGCCCCAATGAATGTCGAGTACGATATCCCCTTTGGAGCGGGTCTCGATCTGTTCCTTATACCACATGATATTATCACCCATGCCGCCGCGGTTGGCGCCAAAATGGGCATAGCGAATGGAAATAGGGTCGGCCATCGCGCTGAGCGGGGCGGCGACAAGCGCCGTTGTCGTTGCAACAATGCCCGCAAACAGGCATGTCGCCCGGCGTGATGCATGCAAGAATGCTTTGATTTTCATGATTAAATCTCTCCCTTGATTGGTGGTTATGCTATTTTTATGCAATTGATAGCATACGTGAAAAAAGGCGTCAATTCACAAAATATCCATGATTATATTGAGAGAAAGTATAAAATAGTTGACATAATGCGGCTTCAATTGCATAAAAATGCAAACGAAAGCATTATAATAACTGAATAAATCGGGAGTATCATGATGACCGCGCCAACGCGATATGCGCTTTGCACAATCCAGACGGAATCCGGGGCGACACCGGCAATTGCGGTGGGGGGCAAGCATTGGTCTCTGGCCAAGATTGCGCCGCAGATTGACCTTGGCGCAGGGCTGATGAGCCTATTCAATGACTGGCAGAAAAGTGAAAAAGCGCTGTCATCTGTTGCGGATGAGATCGCGGCGGGCAAGCATGGTGATGGTTTCGATGTTGCCGATGACAAGTTTCTGCCGCCGCTGATGTATCCCGGAAAAGTGGTCTGCGCGGGTACCAACTATATTGACCATATTCATGCGGTCGGCCGCACCAGTTTCAGCAAGGAAGAAAATATCCCGGCGATGTTCATGAAGCCGCCTACGACGGCACTGGTCGGTGCAGGCAAAACAGCAAGGGTGCCGGCGGCGTGCAAAATGTATGACTGGGAAATTGAGCTTGGCGTCGTGATGGGCGCTCGGATATCCGTCGGTACGCCGATCAGCCGGGAGCTGAATGAGGTTGCTGGTTACATGCTGACGCTTGATATGTCTGCGCGGGATTTTCAACGGAATCCGAAACATTTTGCGAAATCTGACCTGTTTATGGGCAAGGCATTTGATGCGAGCTGTCCGGCGGGGCCGTATTTTGTTCCGGCTAAATTTATCAAGGATCCGCAGGATCTTGACATGAAGCTCTGGCGCAATGGAAAGATTGAACAGGACTCAAACACCAAAAACATGATCTGGTCCGTTTACGAACTTCTCCAGACGCTGACCGAGAATGTAACGATGGAGCCGGGGGATCTGTTCCTGACGGGAACACCGGCCGGGACCGGCATTGAGAGCGGTGTCTATGCCGACCGGGGCGACAAGATCGAGGCGGAGATCGCAGGACTAGGTCGTCTTAAGGTGGAAATCTACTGACCGTAGCATCACTCTTTCCGGAGGGAGGAAACATGTTGAACCAGTTGAATGGATGGGGGCCAGACGGTAAACGGGCGGCCATCAGCATAACCTTCGATAACATGGGGGAGGCGTCCGAGCTTGAACGCGGCCTTGATCCCGTGATGGGGGAAAGCGGTAAGCATTCCTCGCTCGAAATTCTGCCGGACCTGCTGCGTATACTGGAAGGCTCAAAAATCACCTATTTTGTCGAAGGGCTGAACTGCGAAATGTATCCCGATGTGGTCAAGGCGGTGCAGGCCGCGGGCCATGAGATCGGTGTGCATGGCTGGCGGCATGAAAACTGGGGGACGACGGATGCCGCCCGGCGCGGGGATGCTCTTAAACGGTCAACCGATGCCTTCCGGGCTCTCGGTGTGGATGTCAAAGGCTTTCGCCCGCCGGGAGGCAAAGTCGATGCAGCGGCGCTGCGCAAGGAATGTATGGCGGTCGGCCTTAATTTCGCCTCCCCCCTTGGGGAGATCGGGGACGACACGGAAGAGGGCGGTTTTACATCCCTGCCTTTCGCCTGGCAACATGTGGATGCCTATATGCTGCATCCCGGTCTCGGAGCGCTCCGGCAGATGTTCGGGGACCCGGAAGAGCCCGTTTCCCTCGACCAGTGGGGCAGAGTGATTGATGATCTGTTGCAAAAGGTAAAGCGCGAAGGCGGCCATGCCACCCTGATTTTTCATCCTTCCATGCTGGTCACAAGCGAAAAGGCGGTTGATATATTCGCCGGTTTCGTCAAATCTGTCCGGGAGGATGAGGAGGTCTGGGCGCCGACTTGCAGTGAGCTGGTAGACTGGCTTGAACAGAACGGACAAAACTGAATAGAACAGAAGGGTTTCCTTCTCCCGCCTGGCATCGTATCTTTGGAAAGCGGTGCCGGGCTTTGAGTTTTCGACCGGATGAAAAACGCCGTTCGCGCCGCTGAGAATAAGAAAAATAACAAGCTGAGGAGTTTTTCAACATGACAGGTGCGGGAAGTCCGTTGTTGTCTGGCGGTGTGGCCGTCAATGACCGTTTCATGTCCTTCGGGACGCTGGATGAACGTGTAAAACGCGTTGCCGGAGGGTTATCAAGGCTTGGGGTGAAGGCGGGCGATTGCGTCGCCTTGCTACTGCGCAATGATACGCCATTCCTGGAGGTCAGCTACGGTGCAATGCAGCTGGGTGCCTATGTTGTGCCGATCAACTGGCACTTTATGGCAGAGGAAGTACTATATATCGTTGGCGACTGCGGGGCGAAGGTGCTAGTGGCGCATAGTGACCTGTTGATCGCGCTGGAGGCCGAGCTTCCCAAGGGGGTAACGGTGATTGAGGTGGATACGGCCGCCGACATTGTTGCCCGCCCTGTCACCGGGGAGCATTGCCGTGACAAAAACCCGGCAGTTCTGGAATATGAAAACTGGGTCGGGGCGCAGCAGCCTTATGACGGACCCGCCATTCCGGCACCGCAAAGCATGATTTACACCTCCGGCACGACCGGACGCCCGAAAGGCGTGCGCCGGGAAGTGCCGTCGCCCAAACAGATTGAGGCTGTCGTCAATATGCGGGCGGATGTGTACGGGCTTGTCTCCGGCATTCGTGCCCTGCTGGCAGGGCCAATGTATCATGCGGCGCCGAATTCATTCGGTACACGGGCGGGACAGATTGCCGATCTATTCGTGATTGAACCCTATTTCGATCCGGAGCGGTTTTTGCAGATTGTCGAGGCGCAGAAGATAGACACCACATTCATGGTACCGACCATGTTTATCCGCCTGCTCCGCCTGCCCGAAGAGGTGAGGGCGAAATATGACCTCTCCTCCCTCAAGCATGTCATTCACGCGGGCTCTCCCTGTCCGGGGGATGTGAAAAAGGCGATGATCGACTGGCTGGGGCCGATCGTGCATGAATATTACGGCGGCACGGAATCCGGCGCTGTTACCTTTATCACTGCCGAGGAATCACTCAAAAAACCCGGCTCTGTCGGGCGGCCGTACGGGGATACAATCATCCGCATCTATGATGATGAGGGGAACGTACTGCCCGCCGGAGAGGTTGGCCATATCTATGTTCGTATGCCGGACTATCCGGATTTCACCTACCACAATGCGCCGGAAAAACGGGTGGAAGTCGGCCTCGACGGCCTGATCACCTGCGGGGATATGGGCCTCCTCGATGAGGACGGGTATCTCTTCATTCGCGATCGCAAGAATGACATGGTGATCTCGGGCGGGGTAAATATCTACCCAGCGGAAATCGAGGCCGTGTTGATCCAGCTGCCGGGTGTGAAGGACTGCGCTGTCTTTGGCATCCCGCATCCGGAATTCGGGGAAACTCTGATCGCTTTTATCGAGCCGCTGGAAGGGGTGGATCTTGATATTGAAACGATCCGCGAGCAGATGGGCAGGCAGCTTGCGGGCTACAAGGTGCCGCGGCGCATGGAAATCCGCCATGACCTACCACGGGAAGACAGCGGCAAGATCTTCAAGAAGCATTTGCGCGCGCCCTTCTGGGCGGAGGCCGGGCGTCAGATCTGAACGTAAAAAAAGCCCGGGAAACCCCGGGCTTTTTGCGTTTAGCCGGTGAAAGATTATTCGCCTTTGAAGACCGCCTGGCGTTTTTCCAGAAAGGCGGCGACGCCTTCACGGGAATCATAGCAGTCCCGCAGCTCCGCGTTGATTTCCAGCTCCCGGCGGAACTGGGTCTTGAAGTCGTTATCCACACTTTCATCAACCGCCTGGCGAGTCATATGCAGGGCATAGGTCGGCCCGTCCGCCAGTTTGGCCGCGAGGGTCTTTGCTTCCGTCATCAGCTTGTCATCATCAAAAACATCGCTGACCAGTCCCCAGTCGAGAGCCTTTTCCGCCGATAGCGGTTCATTTGTCATCATCAGGCGGAGGGAGCGGGAGCGCCCGATTGCCTGTGGCAGCAGATAGGTGGAGCCGAGGTCGGGCGCCAGGCCGATGCGGCTGAACACCTGAATGAACTTGGCGGAGCGGGCGACGAGCAGAATGTCCCCGGCAAGGGCGAGGGAAAATCCGCCGCCTGCCGCGACGCCATTGACTGCCGTAATCACGGGGACGCGGCAGTTGCGAATACCGTTGATGGAATCGAAATAGCAACCGGTGTAAAGCTCGACAATGTCCGCATCTGCGGGCGGCCGGTTGCGCAGGTCCTGTCCGGCGCAAAAACCACGCCCGGCTCCGGTCAGGATCAGGGCACGTATATCCTTGTTCTCGTCAATGATTTTCAGGGCATCCTGAATTTCATACATCAGATCGAAGGTCATCGAGTTTAATGCTTCCGGCCTGTTCAGCGTCAGTGTCGCCACCTTGCCGTCGATTTCAAAAGTGGTGTTCGTAAAGTTTCCCATGTTAGACTCCCGGGACATTCAGTGCGGTTTTTTTTAATGTTGTTATTTCGCCTGTAGCGTGACTTTCTTTTCAAGCAGCCGGTCAATTTCATTCTGATCCAGCCCTGCTTCAAGGAGGATTTCAACGCTTTCCTGGCCGAGGTGCGGCGGCATTTTCCGGATTTCTGACGGTGTCTTTGAAAAGCGGATCGGCGGGTCGATCATCCGCAGTTTGCCTTCCGTCGGATGGTCAACAAATTTCCAGAAACCGGAGGCATTGAGCTGTTCGTCATCCAGCAGCATTTCCTTGGTCATGACGGTCTGGACGGGGATATTCTTCTCATCCAGTATCTGCTGCCATTCAGCACAGGAACGGGTCGCGATAATATCCGCGAGGGTGCCATAAACCGTTTCGGAGTTGGCAATACGGGCCCCGAAAGTCTTGAAGACCGGATCTTCCTTGAGTTCCGGCCGGCCGGCAATATCAAAGAGGTCAAACCAGTTGCGATCCGTATAGGGAAGAACAGCGAGATAGCCGTCCGTCGTCGCATAGGGTTTGCGCATGGTATTGAGCAGCCGCTCATAGCCCATCGGGGCAATCGGCGGCTCGAAGGTCGCGCCATAGAGATGCTCGACCATAGAAAAATCGACCAGCGCTTCAAACATCGGTACCTCGATGGCCTGTCCGCCGGTGCCACGTTCCCGCCCGACCAGCGCCGAAAGAATGGCCATGGCAATGTTGTAGGAGGAGGTTTTGTCCGCCATGATTGTCGGAACATAACGCGGCTGGTCGGAAGCGATGGTCATCAGGTCGGTAATGCCGGAGGCGGCCTGAATGATATCGTCGTAGGCGGGCTTGTCCGCGAGCGGCCCGTCGGCGCGGAACCCGTAAGCGGCGCAATAGATCAGATCCGGAAATTCATCCTTGAACTTGTCATATTCAAGCCCGAGCTTGCTGCAAACCTTTGGCCGCAGGTTATGGACGAAGACATCCGCTGTCCGGATGATCTTGAACAGGGCTTCCCGACCGTCCGGTTGAGTGAGGTCAAGCACGATGCTGCGCTTATTGCGGTTGGTTGATAGAAAGAGCGATCCCATGCCCGGATTTCGCTTCGGGCCGGAGGCGCGGGTTGTGTCGCCCTGCGGCGTTTCGACCTTGATAATATCTGCGCCCATATCGCCGAGAATCTGGGTCGCCCAGGGCCCCATGATAACCGTCGTCAGTTCCACCACGCGAATGCCGTCTAACGTGCCTGCCATTTCTTCTTTTCCTGTTCGTTTTTTAGTCTGGTGATCATTGTCGGCGACGCAGCCCCATGACCGGGAGTCGTTCAGACCGTGTCGCTGTCTGGAAGTTTTCCGCCCAGAAGCCGAGTAGCCTCCTGAGCGGCTCTTATTACGAGCGCCTCATTTTTTTCCTTGTTCTTTCTCATCCGCTCTGTCGGACCGGCGAGCATCATGGCGGCCAGAACCTCTCCGCTTGCGGAGTAGATCGGAGCCGCCAGCCCGCTGGCGCCGCTTAACCTTTCATCATGCGTTCGGGCAATACCTTCCCGTCGTATGGCTGAAATGGCCGTACGCAATTCGGTTTTGCCCGTCAGGGTCTGCTCCGTAAATCGCTTGCGCGGGCAGTTGGCCAGATAGCTTTCAAACTGTTCCGGCTGAAATTCAGCAAGAAACAGTTTCCCGGCCACCGTGCAATGCAATTCGCGGCGCTCCCCCAAGGTTACTGTGTAGCGGATTGAGTTGGGACTTTCAACTTTATCGAGGAAGGTGACGAGATATTCATCATGCACCAGGCTGGCAATGATGGCGGTTTCTCCCGTTTCCTGGACAAGGTTGACAAGAATGGGGTGCAGAAGGGGAACAAACTCCTGATTTGTCACGACTCTCATGGCAAGCGCAAGGAAGCGCGGGCCGAGAATATAGCGCCCTGAATTATCCCGTTTGAGGCATTTCTGTTCGGTCAGTCCGCCAAGTAATCCAACCAGGCTGGACTTCGGAATAGTTGCGGACTTTGCAATCTCCGACAGTGTGAGCCCGGCGCTGGCATTCGTTAGCGCTTCCAGGATGGCCATAATACGTTCTATGGACCGCGGCCCCTTGTCCGACGAAGACGCGGCTGTATTCATTCGGGAGGCATTGTCCATGTCTTTTCCTGATTTAAATATTGCCAACTGATTCCACTCTATCTCAGCCGCCAGGTAAGGGCTGTTCTGCAGGCGAGATTACCATAAATTGTTCGTATATATGAATAATAAAACGAATATATGAACAAAAATTGAAACCGAAAATCCAAGTAACGCCAGTTTTCCGCATTTGTCAAGAATTCGGACTGGTCGGAGATAGCATTCTTTCACGATAAAAAAATAAATTGACAGCCGGAGCAATTATCATATCATTGTTCGAATATAAGATTAAATGTTCGAATATACGAACAAAAAGACGTTTCGGAAAAAGAAAGATACGTCGCGGAGGTGGGTATCTGAAAATTGCCGACTGGACGACGACAAGGGGGCGCCGGGCGCATTATCACTTAAATCAGGGGGCCGCGAGATGCGGTTGAACGCGAAGATATCAATCAAAAAGTCAATCAATGCTTCGCGGCTGTTCAGGACCACAGCGAGAGAAGATTGGTCCGGGAATAACATGGAGAGGAATATGAAAAAGCTATCCACATTTAATATCCTGTTCAGCACCGGACTGGCCGGTGTTTTGCTGGCGGGGTCGGCGCAGGCAGAGCAAATACTGACCTGGACTGACGGGGCGCCCAATCGCGGTACGCGTGTTGAAGCGACGATCTGGCTTGGAGATCAGCTTGCAGAGCGAACGGATGGGGCGCTCAAGATTGATTATCACTGGGGCGGTGCGTTGATGAACTTCAAAGCCGCGACAAAGGGCATTGGTTCCGGCGCCGCTGACATGGGGCTGATGGTTGGTGCTTATAACCCGACGCTGCATCCGGGATATTTGCTGGCCGATCTGCCGATGCCTTATTCCGATCCCTGGGTGGGTAACCGCGCAATTTACGATCTGGTGCAGAACAATGCTGATTTGCAAGCGGAGTTTCACAAACTGAACCTGCAATATATCACCAATATCACGACCACTCAGATCGAACTCATCTGCAAGGACAAGACCGTCAAGTCACTTGAGGATATCAAGGGCCTCAAAGTGCGCGGCACGGGCGTTTACATGAAGGTTTTCGGGGACCTTGGGTCGACCCCGGTCAATATGAGCTCGGCGGAGGCCTATCAGGGGATTTCGACAGGCCTGCTCGATTGCACGCAGATCTATGGATATGCAATCCCGGCCTTTAAATTGGAGGAAGTTGCTAATGAGGTAACAAAGCTTGACTGGGGGGCGCTGATGGGTATGGCCTTTGTCATGAACAAGGATGTTTATGATGCCCTGCCCGAAGATCAGAAGAAAACCTTGAACCAGCTCGGTTCCGATTTTATTGATCATTACGCGGAAAAGATCATGGCGGGGAATGCCAAGGCATATGAAAATATTGCCGCTGGCAAGGATGGCAATAAAGTCAATATTTCCGATTTGCCGGATGCCGAGAAAGCGAAGCTGGTTGAGGCAAGCGCCCCTTATATCGACGAATGGCGTGCTGCCGCGAAGGCGTCGGGGCTCGATGCGGACGGTATTTATGACCAGTATATGGCGCTTCTCAAAAAATATGACGATGAGCGCAAGGCCAAGGGATATCCATGGAACCGATAGGCGACAGGGAAGTCGCGGCGGCGGGGCCGCGCTTCCTTTTGAAACTGGAAGGGGCGCTTGTCGCCCTTTCGATTTGTTGCATCCTGCTCATGTGCTTTATCATTACCACGACGATCATTGGCCGGACCCTGTTCGGACTTACCATTCCCGACGATGTGATCATGGTGCGGGAGTTGATGATCGGGGCGGTCGTCCTGCCGCTCGCAAGCGTCGCGGCGCATCGCATGCATATCATGATCGAAGTGTTCACCAGCATGCTGCCGGAGAGTTTTCAGCCCTGGCTCAATCTGCTGGGCTCGTTGATTGGCAGTATCATGCTTCTGCCCGTCCTCTATGGGGGATATCTCGGCTTTGTCAGTGTTGTCTCGGAAGGGGCGTATTTTTTTGGCGAACTTGATTTGCCGGAATGGCCCGGTCGCCTGATCTTTCTGCTTGGATACAGCGTTTTTATCCTGCGTCTGTTTGTTTTGAGCTGGCAGGATTTGACCGCCGCGGCACATTCCGTTTCCCGCTCATCTTCTCACCATCATCAGGGATAGTATCCATGGATCCGACAACCATCAGTCTGATCGGCCTGATCATTACTATTTTGCTGTTTTGTCTCCGTGTCCCGATCGGCTTTGCCCTTGCGGGCCTTGCCATCACCTGTACCTATCTTTTTTACGGTTTCCGCTTCGGCGATGAGTTTCAGGCGGGAAGAGCGCTTCATCCGACGCTGACGCTGATTTCATCGAATGTGTTCGAGTTTCTGCATTCTTATCCGCTCAGCATGGTGCCGCTTTTCATTGCGCTTGGCCATATTTCCTATCATGCCAAGATCACGACGGATATATATTACGCCGTCCGTGTCTGGCTTGCGCGGGTTCCGGGCGGGCTTGCCATGGCGTCGGCGGTTGGCTGCACGGGTTTTTCGGCCATTACCGGATCAAGCCTCGCCTGCGCGTCTGCCATGGGGCGCATCTGTATCCCGGAGATGCTGCGCTATAACTACAGTCCGCAGCTTGCCACCTCGACGGTCGCAATCGGGGGCACGCTTGGCGCATTAATCCCGCCCAGCATCCTGTTTATCATGTATGGGCTGTTTACCGAGCAATCCATCAACAAGCTGTTTCTGGCGGGCGTTATTCCGGGGCTGCTGTCGCTTGCCGGCATATTGGTCGTTATCTTCATCTGGTCGAAGCTGAAACCGGACGCTGCGCCGGTTGTCGATACAACGGTGAGTGCGTCGGAGCGCTGGCGCGCAACATTTCGCGCCTGGCCTGCCTTTACGCTGTTTCTGCTGATTATCGGGGGGATCTACGGCGGAATCTTCACGGCGACGGAGGCGGCGGCGGTTTCCATGTTCTTCGCGCTTGTCTATGGCACTCTTAGCCGCCGTTTGTCATGGAAGGATTTTGTCTCCTCCATGAAAGATACGGCGCTGCAGACCGCAACGATCTTTTTCATTGCCGTCTGCGCGAAGATGTTTGTCGCCTTTGTCTCGCTCACCGGCCTCACGCATGAGGTGATCGGCTTTATTGAGGCGATCGGCCTGCCTAACTGGGCGATCCTTGTCATGATTGCGCTGGTTTATCTGGTGATGGGGATGTTTCTTGACCCACTCGGCATCATGCTGCTGACCCTGCCATTTGTCATTCCCTTGATCGAAGGGATGGGGATGGATCTCATCTGGTTCGGCGTCATTGTCGTCAAGCTGCTGGAGATCGGTCTGATCACACCGCCGGTGGGCCTCAATGTGTTCGTCATCAACGGTGTCGTCAATAACGCCATTGCCGTGCATACGATTTTCCGGGGTGTGATCAATTTCCTGGCCATGGATCTGGTCGTGCTCGGCCTGCTGCTCGCCTTCCCGATTTTATCATTGCTGCTTCCGAGTTCACTCTAGGGGCGGTGGATCTGACGAATCCGGTTTCAAAAAGATAAGGAAAAAGAAAATGAAGGAATTTGAACATATCATTTATGAACCTGTCGATGGTCGGGCCCGGATCACGCTGAACCGGCCGGAAAAACGCAATGCTCTGTCCATTCCTTTGTTGCAGGAGCTGAGCGAGGCTCTGTGGGAGGCGGATAATGATACGGCGGTTCATTGCGTTATTTTGCGGGGTGCAGGCAAGGCATTTTCCGCCGGATATGACCTGACGCCCAATCTCAATGCCCCGGCAAGCGGGGCCGGAAGCGACCGCAAATACCGCGATGGCGGTATATATGCGGATAGTCCGGCGATTGATGATGATATCTGGCGGCTGGAATACAGTCAGCGCCTGCGCATGGTCATTTTCGATATGCACAAGCCCGTGATCGCCCAGATTCATGGCCATTGCCTTGCGGGCGGTGCGGATATCGCCCTGCTATGCGATATGATCATCGCGGCCGATGATGCCGTGATCGGCTTTCCCCCGGCGCGGGATCTGGGATCGCTGCCCAATCAGATGTGGGTCTATCACTGCGGCCCGCAATGGGCGAAGCGGCTCGTTCTCACCGGCGATACCATCACCGGCAAGGAGGCGTCGCAGATCGGTCTTGTCATGAAGTCGGTGCCGCCGGAATATCTGGAGCGGGAGGTGGAAACGCTTGCGGACCGGCTCGCTAAAATCGATGCGGATCTTCTGTCCGCCAACAAGCGGATTGTCAATCTCGGGCTTGAGTTGATGGGCGCGCGCACGCTGCAACGGCTGGCGGCGGAAAATGACGGCCGGGCGCACCTGGCGCGCGGGACACGGTTTTTCCGTAAAACGGCGAAAGAGCAGGGGCTGAAGGCGGCCCTCGCCGATCGGGATGTCGGCTTCGGCGAGGGCAGCGTCCGGGTTAATGGTCCGGAATTACGTGACGAAAACGGCTTTCTGATCGACCCTTGAATTGACCGGTTTCTCCGGGGTGCGCAGGTTATTTGCCGGTTGGCAAAATTCCCATTTCCTTGCAGATGACCTGCAGCATCACCTCATTAGCGCCGCCGCCGACGGCGGTCTGGCGCGCTTCGCGATAAATGCGGGTGATATAGCTTTCATTCATGAAGCCTTGACCGCCCCAGAACTGGGTCAGTTCCACCGGAATTTCCATGGATAACCGGCCGATCAGATATTTCGCCATACTGGCGAGTTTCGTCACATTCTCCCCGGCGACATATTTCTCCGTCGCCTGATAGAGCAGGGCGCGAACGGATTCGATCTTGGCCTGAAACTCGGCAATCTTGAAATGGATGATCTGGTTATCGAGCAACGGTTTACCGAACGCAACGCGCTGCGACAGATAGGCGATGGTTTCCTCAATCGCCTGCTCCAGAAAACGGATTGAGCGGGCGACAACGAACAGCCGTTCTTCCTGAAACTGCTGCATCTGATAGATAAAGCCTCGGCCTTCTTCGCCAATCAGGTTGCGCTGTGGCACGCGCACATCATCAAAGAAGAGGAGGGCGGTATCCGATGATTTATATCCCACCTTGTCGAGCTTCTGGCCGACCGAAACTCCCTTGGCTTTCAGGGGAACGATGATCAGGGATTTGTTCCTGTGCGGACCATTTTCGGTGGAGGTGTTGACGAGCAGACAGATCCAGTCACCCTGCACGCCGTTGGTGATCCACATCTTGGAGCCGTTGATGATGTAATCATCGCCGTCCTTTCGGGCATTGGTCTTGAGGCTGGCAACGTCCGATCCTGCGCCCGCCTCGCTCACCCCGATACAGCCGACCAGATCACCGGCGATGGTGGGGGCGAGATATTCACGCTTCAACTCGTCAGAACCAAAGCTTGTGAGCGCGGGCGTGCACATATTTGTCTGCACACCAATGGCGGAGCAGATACCCATGGTGCGAAGATTGCCAAGTTCTTCGGCAAAGGCGACTTCATAGGAGAAATCGAGCGCCGATCCGCCATATTCGACCGGCTTGCCGATCCCGAGAAGTCCGGCATCGCCGAGTTTTTTCATCACCTGATGGGCGGGGAAAATGCCTTCTTCCTCCCACTGGTCGATATAGGGGTTGATATGTTCGTCGACAATCCGCCGGGTGACGCGGCGGATTTCATCATGTTCATGTGTCCAGATCATTGTTGGTGCCTTTATATTGGACAGGTCAAATGAGACAGCGGAAGTTTAGACCTCCAGCCAGCCTTTGATGACCACATCGTCATTCTGGGTTTTGACATAGACGTCATAACGGTTCGGGTTATCCGCAGACTGCTCTCCGCCTGCCGTGACCGTATCGCCATTGCGGACCGGTTTTGAAAAGCGGACATTCATCTTTGCCCCGGCAACGGCGTCTTTCCCGAGGGTGCGGGTCGCGGATTGCCAGATCAGCGACAGCGACATGGTGCCATGGGCGATGACATCGCCGAAGGGCGTATTTTTCGCAAATTCCGGGTCCATATGGATGGGGTTGAAGTCATTCGTGATGGCCGCATATTTGGCGATGGCGGCCGGATCGACCGCGAGACTGCTTTCAATGAGTTTTCGCATATTCTCAACCTCCCCAGATGACGCCCATAAGACCTGTGAACAGCAGAGTGCCGTTCTGGTCGCAGGACCGTGTTTCGAAATGGATCCATCTGTTATTCTTGCGCATTTCCTTCTCCTGACAGATCGTCGTGGTGATGATCTTGTCGCCAAGCTTCGGGAGTTTATGCACCGTAAATTCCTGTGTGCCGTGAATATTGCCCTTTGGTCGTGGTTCTACAGTGGCAAGAAAAGCGCGCATGGTGATGGCGGAAATCATGCCGGGGGGCAAATCCGGCAATTGATCCCTGTCATCGGGAAAGAGGTCAAGAAACTGTGCCATCACCTCGTCATTGAAATGCTGGATATTTTCGCCGATCACCTGGCCCGGCTGTAACGTGTCGAATGTGTACATCCTGATTATTACCTCGCCGCTTTTGCCTGCGGGATTTTCTGATCACCACGGGTCTCAAAGGTAAGCTCGATATCCATGCCGATATGAACATCCTGTACATCGCAGCCGATGACATTCATCATCGTACGAACGCCTTCTTCAAGGTCGATGAGGGCGAGGACATAGGGCAGGTCTTCCTTGAACGCCGGGCTCGGGGCGTGATTGACCACGGTAAAGGTCGCAACTTTCCCACGGCCGCTGGCCTGTCGCCATTTCAAGTCGGAGCCATTGCAGTGTTTGCACAATGCGCGCGGATAGAATTGCGTCTTGCCGCAGGAATTGCATTCCTGAAGAAGAAACTTCTCTTCATTACAAGCCTCCCAGAAGGGAACCGTGTCGGGATTGGGGGTTGGGATCGGTTTCATGGTCATTGTTACTGCCTCCCGAGGATGATGGAACAGTGAGCGGATAGAATGCCACCATCACCATGGACAAAAGCGATTTCGCTATCTTCGACCTGGCGGCCCGTGGCTTCGCGGCGCAATTGGCGCACCGCTTCCACCACATGGAACATGCCGCCCGCCGCCCCGGAATGGGCATAGCTCATCAGGCCGCCATGGGTATTGCAGGGCAGTTTTCCGCCGAGTTTGAGAGCGCCGTTCAGGCAGGCCGGTCCGGCTTCGCCTTTTTCGAAGAAGCCGATGGATTCCAGCTCGACCAGCAGGGTGATGGTGAAGCTGTCATATATTTCCGCAACATCGACATCTTTTGCCGTAATTCCGGCACGCTCAAAGGCGTTGCGTGCCGCGCTTTTGCATCCAAAATCGACGAGGGAGGGAGCCGCCATGATATGCTCATGGGTATGGCCCTGACCGGTGCCCATGATCTCGATTGCCTTTTTGGGGCGATCGGCGGCGGTATCGGCGGCACTTACCACAATGGCCGCGCCACCATCGGAAATCAGGCAGCAATCCATGACATGCAGGGGAGAGGCGATGATCCGGCTGTTGACCACATCATTGATCGTGATCGGCTCTCTGCGCTGTGCTTTGCCGTTCATGATGGCGTATTCGCGCGCTGTCACGGCGATGGAGGCAAGATGCTCAGATGTTACGCCATACTCATGCATGTAATTCTGGGCGACCAGCGCATAGGCGGCCGGCACAGACATGCCATAAGGATGTTCGAACTGGGCATGACCGACTTTGGCAAGGGTGGCAACCGCGCCGCCCTTTGGCATCCCGGTCATGCGGTTGTCACCGGTAACCACGAGCACATGTTTGCACATGCCGCTTTCGACAAGAGCTGCCGCCTGCATGACCATGACGCAGGCGGTCGCTCCGCCGACTTCGATGGCCGCATTGAACTTCGGCTGGATATTCATGTATTCGCAGAAGACCGAGCTCAGCATCAGATGGGGCTCGGTAAAGGAATAGGCGCAGAGAACGCCGTCAATATCCGCCTTGCTCAGGCCCGCATCGGCAAGGGCGCCGAGCGCGGCCTCGGCATGTAGGGCCATGCAGCTACTGCCCGGAAGTGCGCCGACATCTGTATCGTACACACCGGTAATCATTGCTTTTTTCATATATGGAGACCTCTTACTTTATTTGTTCTTTGTCCCAATTGAAGGTGAGGGGTTTCTTGTTGAGGAAGCGGGCGACAGCGTCGTGATGATACTGCGATTCCATGCACATCGCCTGCGCATAGCTTTCCATTTCGGAAAGCGCCCGCTGATCCAGCTCAAAGGATTTGTTGAGAATGGTCTTGGACATGCCGATTGCCTCACGCGATGCATTCCTGAACTGTCCGGCGAAGGCGAGGGCATGATCAAGCAGGTTATTTTCGGAAATAATATCCCGGATCATGCCGAGGGATTTGGCTTCCTCCGGTTCAATGGTGCGTGCCGTGAAGATAATATCTTTTGCCGCCTGTAACCCGACAAGGCGGGGCAGGGTGAAGAAACCGCCAAGATCGGGGACGAGACCAATGCGTCCGAACACCGCGCAAAAGCTGGCCCGAGGTGAGGCGAAAATGAAATCCGCCGCGAGGGCAAGATTGAAACCGGCCCCAAAGGCCGGGCCATCAACTGCCGCGATGACGGGAAGTTCCAGATCGACCAACTCGCGGAACCACAGATGTAAATCCTGAATGCGGGTGCGATTGTCGGTTATCGGGCGGCGGTTTTCGCTGAGTGATTTCAGATCGCCGCCCGCACAGAAAGCGCCGTTCGCTCCGGTGAGAACGAGAGCGCAGAGCTCCTTGTCCTGGCGGATTTCCAGAATAATTTCCGTCAAATCCGCCCGCATCTGCAAACTCAAGGCATTTCGGGCGTCCGGACGGTTGAGGGTGATCAGACCCACTTTATCCCTGATTTCATAGGTCAGTGTTTCCAGTTTTTTCGGGTTGCCACTCATTTTATTTTCTCCCGGGTTTTGTAGGTTGTTATTATAATTCGAGACTGCGGGCGATGATATTTCGCTGGATTTCACTGGTTCCTTCGCCAATGACGTAGACAAAAGCATCTCTATGAAAGCGGCCGACAGGATATTCCCGCATGATACCGGCGCCGCCATGAATGCGGATGGCGTGCTCCGATGCCTTTAGTGCAACTTCGGAGGATATCAGCTTTGCCTTGGAGGCGATTGCGTTGGTCAGTGTTTCCTGATCGACGCACCAGGCGGCATGATAGACGATCCATTTCGCGGCTTCAATATTGGCGGCCATATCGGCCAGCTTGTGGGCGATGGCCTGAAAATCACTGACTTTCCGGCTCCCAATCTTGCGATCGCGGGCATAGCTGATGGAGGCATCCAGCGCGGCGCGAGCAATTCCAAGCGAGTTTGCGGCAACCCCGACGCGATTTTCAGTCAATGATTCGAGGATAACCGGATAGGTGCCGGTTTCCCCGCCCAGTAAGCAGTCATCGGGAACAAAGGCATCATTGATGAATATGAGACCGGTTTCAGAACTGCGGATCCCTTCCTTTTTCAGCTTGTGAATCTCGAAACCCTTGTTGGGCATTTCAACTATAAATAGACTGATGGATTCAGGGCGCTGCTCCGGTGCGGTGCGGGCTGCCACCAGAATAAAATCGGCGATCGGGGCATTGGTGATATACATTTTGGAACCGTTCAGCTTCCATCCGCCATCGACTTTTTCCGCACGCGTTTTGAGGGCGCGAATATTCGAGCCAACGTCCGGCTCACTTAGCCCGAAAGCGGCAATCTTGTCACCGTGGATCGCCGGTTTGAAGAAGCGTTCCTTTTGATCTTCAGTGCCTATCTTCCAGATTGGCCAGATGCCGAGATGGGAATGGGCGGACATGCTGGAAGCAAATGCCTGGCTGATATAGCTGAGCTCCTCCCGGATGATACAATCGCTGATTTTGTCCATGCCGGTACCGCCGTTTTCTACCGGATATCGGGTTCCGAGGATGCCGAGCTCACCCCATTTTTTGAACATTTCCTTGGGGAATGTTTCCGTTTCTTCTGCTTCAAAAACGAGAGGTTTCATTTCTGTTTCGCAAAAACGCTTGATCGTTTCACGAATTTGTTGTTGTTCCTCTGTGAAGGTGAAGTCCATCAGCGGCTCCCTTTGTTGCCGGAGTTATCAAAAAGTATCAGAAATCGTTCCGGATTGGTGCAATCCAAAAATCTATTGCATTCTTTATAAAAAACGATATTCTGTAAAGAGAATTTTTGAGGCGCTGCGGCACTTGATGAATTAGTGTCCTGATAATTAATAAAGTTCTATTCGGGAGGGTAGATGATAAAGCGGTTTCTCGATCGTATCACCTCGAGTTTTACAATACTGTCCGGCCTGGCGCTGATCTTTATGTTGTTGCAGATCAGTGTGGATGTGTTTTGTAAATATGTTTTCAATACTCCACTGCTGTGGACGATGGACGTGGTTGCTTCCTATATGATGGTGGCAATTGTGTTCCTTCCATTGGCGGAAGTGGAGCGTAAAAACAGTCATATTCGAGTTGAGTTGCTGATCCAGGGTATGAGTTATCCGGTTCGGCGTGTAATGGTGGCTTTCTCCACAATTGTTTCAATTGTTTACTTTGCTGCGCTGACCTGGCGCACCTGGGGCGACGCCGTCGATAAATTTCATATTGGCGAATATGTGATGGGTGAGGCGCAGGTAACTGTGTGGCCAAGTCGTTTCTTCTTGCCCATTGGCTGTGCCGTACTGGTGCTTTTGCTGCTGTACAAGCTGTGGCGCTACATCACGGACAAAGAGTTTCTAGAAGAAGAAGAAAAGCTTGCAGCCTCGGGAGAACTTTTCGATGAGTGATATTCAGATTGGTTTTCTTGGGCTGGCCATCATGGTCGTGCTCATGCTGCTCTATGTTCCGGTTGGTGTGGCATTGGGGCTTGTCGGGGCTGTCGGTATCTTTTTCGTGCTTGGCAGTGGCGCCATGTGGGGGATTATTACGGCAATTCCCTATGACTTTGCTGCTCACTGGACGTTGAGCTCGGTGCCGATGTTCCTGTTGATGGGATATGTGGCTTATCATGCGAACCTGACGGACGGTTTGTTCCGGATGGCACGCCTCTGGTTGTCGGCCTTGCCGGGCGGACTTGCGATTGCCTCTATCGGCGGCGCTGCAGGTTTCTCCGCAGTGACGGGATCAAGCCTGGCTTGCGCGGCGGCAATGGGGCGGATTGCTGTTCCGGAAATGCTGCGCTACAACTATGATAAAGGGCTCGCTTCCGGTGTTGTTGCGGCGGCCGGTACGATCGGTTCGATGATCCCGCCCAGCATCATGCTGCTTATCTATGGCGTTTTTGCGGAAGTCCCCATCGGCAAGCTGTTTGTGGCCGGTGTTATTCCGGGTCTTCTGACGGCCCTCATGTTCGCCCTGATGGTTGTTGCGCGCGTCAAGATAAACCCGTCGCTTGCGCCCTCACTTGATGCGCGGCCGACCTGGAGTGAACGGTTTATGTCGCTCAGCGAAACCTGGCCGATCATGGTGATTATCATTTCGGTGATCGGCGGGTTGTTCCTGGGTGTCTTTACGCCGACGGAAGCGGGTGCCGCAGGTGCCTTCATGGCCTTTGTTGTTGCCGGGCTGCGGCGCAAACTGAATTTCGATCTGATCAAGAAATCCGTATCGGAAACACTGGTCAGTACGGCGTCGATCTTTGTAATTGCAATCGGCGCGGCCATTCTGACGCGCTTCCTGGCGCTGACTGGGGTTCCTGACTTCCTGTCAGATTTTGTTCTGGATGCGGCGGTTAGTCCGTTCACCATTCTGATGGGAATGGCCGTCGTCTACCTGATCCTGGGGATGTTCCTGGATCCGATCGGCATCATGCTGCTGACGCTGCCGATTTTTCTGCCGGTTGTCGAGGCGGCGGATATCAACCTGATCTGGTTCGGTATCCTGATTGCCAAATTCCTGGAAATCGCGCTGATCACGCCACCGGTTGGACTTAATGTTTTCGTTATCAAGGGGATTGTGGGTGACGCAATATCCACGGTAACGATCTTTAAGGGGATCGTGTGGTTCCTGGTTGCGGATCTGGTCACCATGACTTTGCTGATCGTGTTCCCGCAATTAAGCCTTTGGTTGCCGGCCCTGATGGATTAGATCCGGCGGTAGTATAAGAAGAAAAACGGCGGCCTGCAGGGTGTGTATTGCGACTGTGTCACAAGTTGATCCTGCGGGTCCAAAATAAAGAATGAAAAAGGAGAGGATGAATATCATGAAAATTGAATTTTCTAAAATTTCACTGGTTGCGGGACTGGCGCTGGCTGCGTCGGTATCCTTTACCAGTGTGTCGTCGGCGGACGAAGGGCGCTTTGCGTCATTCGTTTCTCCGAAAAACCCGGTCGTTGAATATGGCGCGGTTCCGTTTATTGAGCGGGTTTCCAAGGAAACCAATGGTGAGCTGACCTACAAGATGTTCTCGGGCGGCTCCCTGCTGGGCGGCAAGAACATGGTTAGCGGGCTTGCTGACGGTGTGGCCGATATCGGCCAGATCGTATTCGGTTACTATCCGGCAGAGTTTCCCTATGCCAGCCTGATCGCCGATATGGCCATCTATGGTAAATATGCTCCCGCTGTGGCCGCCGCAGTCACGGAATTCAACTTCCTTAACTGCGCCGGATGCCTGGAAGACTACAAGCGTAACAGCCTTGTTATCCTCGGCTCCACCAGCACCTCGGCTTACCAGCTGCTGGCCAAGGAAGATGTGAGCTCGGTTGAGTCTCTGAAGGGCAAGAAGATCCGCACGGCTGGCGCCCTGTGGTCGCGCTGGGCAACCTCTGTGGGTGCCGTTCCGGTTTCGGCTCCGTCCAGCGAAATGTATGAGCAGATGTCCCGCGGCATGGTGGAAATTGCTATTCAGCCGACGGGTGCCCTGAAAAGCCATAGCATCTGGGATATTGGCAAAGATGTTGTCATGCTGAATCTCGGCACCTATCCGTCATGGGGTGTCTTCTCGGTCAGCGCGAAACATTGGGCCTCGCTCTCAAATGAGTATCGTTCAATTCTGATGAAGAATGCGGCGATCGGCGTGATTGATTCCGCTCTCGGTTACATGGCCCTCGATGAGGAAGTGGAAGCCGTAGCGGCAGAGAAGGGTGTGAACCTCATCGAACCGTCTGAAGGTCTCAAGAACTCCGTTACTGAGTTCCTGAAGAATGACCGGGCAACCGTGATTGAAATGGCGAAGACCAAGTACAAAATCGCTGATCCCGAGCCGTTGATGGACAAATATGTCGAGCTCATCAACAAGTGGGAAGCGAAGTTCGAGCCGATCCGCGGCGACCGCGATGCCATGGCACAGATGCTTTGGGACGAAGTGATGTCCAAGGTTGATGTGGCAACCCTCGGCAAGTAAAGCAAAATGAAGAGCCGGGCAATTGCCCGGCTCTTTTCATTCTTCTCCTGAATTTCCGGAAAATGCTCACATGAGCCGGGATTGATCCGTACAGGAATGAATGACGATAAAAAGCGTCGGTTCCAACCGTCGAAATAGATACGGATAAAAAAATAATAGACCGCTGTCACGCGGCGACCGGATGAAACCGGCCACACTGTTTTTTCACATTAGAATAACCGACCCAAATGGCGGGATTACAACGCCATGAGAAATCCGCTGTGCGGAGAACACAAGGAAAAAGACGTTCCTTGTTGCAGCTTTGAAGCTGTTTTTACTTACTAGGAAAAGGGAAGAAAATGCGAAAATTACGAACAATAGCACCAGTTGTTGCGGCATTTACGCTATTTGCATCGGTGACTATCACAGGCAATGCAACGGCGGAGGAGGCGCGCTACGCCACTTTTCTGCCGCCGAAAAATCCGGCTGTCGAATATGGCGCGGTTCCGTTCATGGAGCGGGTTGAAAAGGATTCGAACGGTGAAATGAGCTACAAGCTCTTTGCCGGAGCTTCTTTGCTTGGCGGCAAGAATATGCTGCATGGATTGCGGGATGGCGTTGCGGATATCGGCCAGATCATCTTTGGCTATTTCCCCTCTGAACTTCCCTATGCGGCCCTTGTTGCCGATATGGCCATTTATGGCAGCTTCCCTCCGGCCGTGACGGCGGCTGTGACAGAGTTTAATTTTCTCCACTGTCAGGGCTGTCTGGATGGATATAAGGAAAATGGCATTGTCGTTCTCGGCTCGGTCAGCACATCTCCTTATCAGCTTCTTGGCAAGGAAGACCTGAGCACCGTTGAAAGCCTGAAGGGCAAGAAAATCAGGACAGCGGGCGCCTTGTGGTCACGCTGGGCCAGCTATGTGGGCGCCGTTCCGGTCTCCATTGCCGGTGACGGGATGTATGAAGCCCTTTCACGTGGCCAGGTGGATGTGATCATGCAGCCGGTTGGCGCGCTGCGCAGCTATAGCTTTTGGGATATAGCCCGCAAGGCAACGCTGTTGAATCTTGGTACCTATCGGTCCTGGGGTATTTATTCCATCAGTTTGAAATACTGGAACAGTCTGACAGTCCCGCAACGTGAAATCCTGATGCGGAATGCCGCCATCGGCCTGATCCAGACATCCAAGGGCTATATGAAGGCAGATGAAGAGGTTACGGCGCTGGCCGATGAAAAGAAGCTTGAGTTCTTTGAGCCGTCAGACGAGTTGAAAAAGTCGGTTGAAGAGTTTCTCAAGGCGGACCGGGCAACCGTTGTCGAAACTGCAAAAACCAAATACCAGATCGCGGACCCCGAGCCGCTCATGGACAAGCTGGTCGAGCTGATCGGAAAGTGGGAAAAGCAGTTTGAACCGATCAAGAATGACGATGCGGCCATGGCCGACATGCTGTGGGATCAGGTTCTCTCGAAGGTTGATGTCCGGACACTCGGGCAGTAAGGCGTAAGGGGTGGGCGGCGCGGCGCGTCGTCCACCTTTTTAAGCCGCCGTGCCGTCCGCGCGTGTGCCCTGTATGGCGGCGGTCACCGTTGCCGCAGCCTTGATGACAGAATTGATGACCCTCTCACGTTTGAGGGGATCGAGCTGGGCTGAAACCGCAACCGCGCTGATGGTCATCAGCGGCATCCCGTCCGCTCCGAATACCGGGGATGAGATGGTCGTAAATCCTCGCGAAAAATTTCCTTCATCAACCGCGCACTTGCTCTTGCGGACTTCATCTAGGCTTTCATACCATTCGTCGAATGGGGCGGGATTTTCAATGCGTATCCTTGAATAGGCGGATTTGAGCTGTTGCTTCGACATGCCCGAAAAGGCCGCAAAGCAGCGTCCGAGAGCACCCACAAAATAGGGCAGGCGCTGGCCGATGCTCATATGAATGCTGATGACACCGCCAGATCCGGCATTGGCAATCAGCATGACGCGTTCCCCGGGAATCTTGTGCCACAGCGTCATCGTGACCTGGTTTTCCTTGGAAATATCGTCGAGAAGCGGCTGGATCATACGCACAAGGCTGGCGCTGTTGAGGGCAGAATGGGCAATTTCCACGAGGCCAAGCCCGATCTGGTAGGTTTTTGTTTCGGGCGTAAAGACAACCAGCCCTTCATGAACGAGGGTACGCAGCAAGTTGAAACAGGTGCTGGGGTTGATGTTGAGGTCCCGGGCAACCTGGGTAACCCCGAGAGGGGCCTTGTTGGCGCTCAAATATCTGAGGACACTGATGCCGCTGACCAGGGCGCCCACGAGTTTGGGCTGAGTGTTGGAATCGCTCTCCATATGATGTCGCTGACTATCCATTCATCAATAATACGGTCTGCCCGGAACAGCTGTCCGCCGGGCGGAGAAACAGACATTTAAACCCTTTATTTCTCGTGAACGGCGCATTATAGCATAACCCTCAAGCGGTGAAACACCAAAGGTCCTATTCCTTGAAATGTTTTATCAGAACAAAATATTCCCATGTTCTGTTGCTCCTTCGAGAATTTACGCTTAACGTTCAACAGATGCTTTAAAAGTATCAGAATGCGCGACAAGCGTAGACGATCTTCGAGGTTGCTCACCTCTCATGAAATGGTTCGTAATTCTCTTGACAGAAAAGTATTCTCATATAGAAATATATGCAAGATAATTATCGCAATCCCCTTCATTCAGGATGGCATGATGAAATCAAGAAAAGCGGGAAATACCGCGGCCAAATCACAGCTGCTGGAATTTTATGAGCGAATGCTCCTGGTGCGGGAGGCGGAGAACAGGCTGTCGGCCCTTTTTGCCGATGGTGAGGTGCCGGGATTCATTCATCTGAGTGTCGGACAGGAGGCCGTTTGCGTCGGTATTACCTCGGCGCTGGAGGCGCGGGATACGCTGGCCTCAAACCACCGGGGGCACGGCCATGCTCTATCCAAAGGGGTTGATCTGGAAAGCTTCTTTCTCGAAATAATGGGAAAGGAAGAAGGGATTTGTGGCGGGCGCGGCGGCTCCATGCATGTGGCGGACATGTCTGTTGGCATGCTGGGGGCGAATGGGATCGTCGGGGCGGGCATTCCGCTCGCCATTGGCAGTGCGCTGGCTCATCAGGTGCGGCAGAATGATGCTGTTGCCGTTGTTTTTTTCGGGGATGGTGCGCTGGCCGAAGGCGTTCTGCATGAAAGCCTCAATCTCGCCGCCCTCTGGAAATTGCCGGTGCTGTTCGTTTGTGAAAACAATGGATGGTCGGAATTCTCCCCGGCGAGCAAGCAATTCATCGCCAATGTCCAGGATCTGGCGGCGGCCTTCTCCATTCCCTCGAAACGGGTGGATGGCAACGCGGTTCTCGATGTTCATGATGCCGCGGTCGGGCTTGTGAAAGCAGCCCGGGGCGGGGAGGGGCCGCAGCTTCTTGAATGTATCACGCATCGCTGGCGGGGTCATTTTGAAGGCGATCCCCAGAAATATCGCAGCGAGGACGAGATGTCCGGCTTGACCGATCATGATCCGATCGCCGCTTTCGAGGCGCTGCTGGAAAAGAAAAAAGTCAGCAAGGCCGATATGCAGGAAGTGCGTGACAGGATTGAGGAACAGATTACCCGCGCGGTCGAAGCGGGCAGGGCAGGTAGCGCCCCTGATTTCGAGCGGGCAAAGGCTGATGTATACACCGTGCGGGAGGCTGTCTGAACATGGCTGAAGTAAGATTTGCCAAGGCCATTAACATGGCGCTGGACGAGAGCCTGACGAAGGATCCGTCCGTTGTCGTATTCGGTGAGGATGTCGCCCATGCAGGCGGGCCGTTTGGCGTGACGCGCGGACTTCTAGGTACCCACGGCGAAAGCCGCGTTCGCGATACGCCGATTTCGGAGGCAACCATCGTCAGTGCCGCCGTTGGCGCCGCGATGAGCGGCCTCAAACCGGTTGTCGAGATCATGTTCATGGACTTTGTGGCCATTGCGATGGATGGTCTTGTCAATCAGGCGGCGAAGGCGCGTTTCATGTTCGGCGGGCAATGCTCCGTGCCGATGGTCCTGCGCACACCCCATGGCGGCGGCGTCAACGCCGGGCCGCAGCATTCACAATGCCTGGAAGCCTGGTTCGCTCATATTCCGGGTCTGAAAGTTGTTGTCCCCAGCAATCCGTCCGATGCCTATCAGCTGTTAAAAGCCGCGATCAACGATCCGGATCCCGTGATTTTCATCGAAAACAAGGCTATGTATTCGATGAAGGGCGATCTGGATGAAGCAGCCCCTGCAATCGAAATCGGCAAGGCCCATATCGCGCGTGCCGGGGATGATGTGACCATCGTTTCCTATGGCGCGGCGGTCAATACGGCGCTTGCGGCGGCCGCCACCCTGGCGGAGCGGGATATCGAGGCGGAAGTCGTTGATCTCAGGTCCGTTCAGCCGTGGGATGAGGAAACGGTTCTCGCCTCATTGTCCCGGACCCATCGTCTGGTTGTCCTGCATGAGGCCGTGACGAATTTCGGCGTCGGGGCGGAGATCGCGGCCCGCATGGCGGATATCGGCTTTGACGAGCTGGATGCGCCGATTGTCCGCGTTGGCGCGCCCTTTATGCCGGTGCCCTTCGCCAAATCCCTTGAAAGCCGTTATCTGCCGGACGCCGATGATGTCATCGCCGCCGTAGAGAAGGTTCTAGCCTGATAATTGGAGAAATAAAATGGCCGAAAAATCTATCCTGATTGATAAGGACGGACCCGTTGCAACGCTTACGATCAATCGTCCCGAAACGCTGAACGCGCTGGATGTTCCAACCCTTCTGGAAATGGAAAAGGCGCTGGGCGAGCTGGAGCGGGATGATGATGTCCGGGTGATTGTCTTTACCGGCGCGGGCGAGCGGGCCTTTGTCGCCGGCGGGGATATCAGCGATCTCAACTCCCGTCAGGGGCTTGCCCATTATCAGGAATTCGCGGAAATCATCCACCGGGTATTCCGGCGGATTGAATCCTGTGACAAGCCGACCATTGCGGCGGTCAATGGCTGGGCGCTGGGCGGCGGAACGGAACTGATCCTTGCTCTCGATATCCGCATCCTGTCTGAAAAAGCCCGCCTCGGCCTGCCGGAAATCACTTTGGGTCTGTTCCCGGGCGCAGGCGGCACGCAGCGCATCATCCGGCAGATCCCGCTTTGCCGGGCGAAGGAAATCATGTTCACGGGCGACCAGATCACTGCCCAGGAAGCCGTCGATTACGGCCTTGCCAACAAGGTGGTTCCGGCGGATGAACTAAAGAGTCACGTCAAGGAACTGGCCGATAAAATCGCCCACAAGTCGCCGCTTGTCCTGAAGCTGCTGAAGCGCGGGCTGCTGCATGGCGCGGATATGCCGCTTTCAGCGGCGCTCCCCTATGAACAGAGCCTCATCGGGCTGGTGCTGGATGCCGAGGATTCCCATGAAGGCTGCACCGCCTTTCTGGAAAAACGCCCTGCCAGTTTCAAAGGGAAATAAGCATGTCAAACGGCACCGAGCTGATCATGCCGAAGCTGGGCTTGACCATGACGGAGGGAACCATCTCCGAATGGGTCGTCGCGCCCGGTGACAGCTTCAGCAAAGGCGATGTCATTCTGGTGGTTGAAACGGAAAAGATCGCCAACGAGATAGAGGCGCCTGCCGATGGTGTCTTTAAGGACATCCTTGTTCCCGCGGGCGAGACGGTCCCCGTAGGAGCCGCAATCGCCCGCTGGAATATTGGCGCGGCGATCGCAATGGATAAAATGCCGAAGGATGGCTCCCCGGTGACGTCGGAAACACCGGAGAAACAGCAGGCTTCCGCTCCGGCGGCATCTGCTTCCGCACCTATTGCCCGGGCGGCGCGGGATGCGGGAACACGCATTGTCGCAACACCGCTTGCGCGGCGTATCGCCCGGCAGAATAACATTGATCTTGGGCAGGTGAGTGGCTCCGGTCCGCGCGGGCGGATCAAGGCGGACGATGTCCGCGCCGCCATTCCGGCCCTTGCCGCAAAGCCGCGAGAGGGTGCAAGACAGGTTGCCGCACCGTCGCGGCGCGCGCCGACCTCATATGAGGCCACAGTTGCCCGCCGTCTGAGCGAAGCAAAGCGGGAGACACCGCATTTTTATCTGGCAACAGAAGTGGACGCAGGCCGTCTGCTGGACCTCAAGGACCAGCTTAATGATGAGATTTCGGGCGTAAAAATCAGCGTTAATCACCTGATTATCGCCGCTGTTGCCAAGGCGCTTGCCGAAGATGAAAAGGCAAATTCCGTCTGGCAGGAGGGCGAGATTGTCACATATGACAGCGTCGATATCGGCGTTGCGGTTAATACGGACAACGGTCTTTTTGCGCCGGTCCTGAAAAATCTGGGCGACCAGGATATTGTCTCGATCGCGGCAGCCGCAAAAGCGATGGTGGAAAAAGCGCGCAGCGGCAAGCTTGCCGGTGATGACCTGGCGGGCGGGGCCACGACCATTTCCAATGCGGGGATGTTCGATGTCACCTATATGAGTTCGATCATCAACCCGGGGCAGTCTTCCATCCTTGGGGTTGGAAGCATCCGCGAGACATTCCGGCCCAGTAAAAAGGGTAAACCCGTTTTGAAACAGGAAATGGGGCTGGTTCTCTCCTGCGATCACCGCATTTTCGATGGTGTCAGCGGCCTCACCTTCCTGAACGCCATCAAATCATATCTTGAAAAACCGCTTAAGCTGCTGGTCAAATAGAAAAGGGAAAGAAAATGGATTTCCGGCTAACTGAAGAGCAAAGGATGATTGCCGAAACCGCCTTTAAGATTGGCGATGAATTCGGACTAGACTACTGGCGGGAGCTGGACGCCAAGAAGGAATTTCCGAAGGAACTGTGGAAAGCCGTCTGTAATGCCGGGCTTGCGGGCGTTGCGCTTCCCGAAGAATATGGCGGGGCCGGGTCGGGCATGCTGGAAATGGCGCTGATTGTCGAAAATCTGGCGGCCAGCGGCGGCGGGTCAACTCTCGGCCAGCTTTTCATGATCAACCCGATTTTCGGCGGCGTGACCATTTCAAAATATGGCACGGACAAGATGAAGAAAGAACTGCTGCCGCGCCTGATCAGTGGGGAAATCAATTTCTGCATGGCCCTGACCGAGGCGCGGGCAGGCAGCAACAGCCTTGAACTCAAGACATTCGCCGCGGAAGATGGCGATGGCTGGCGGCTGAACGGCGAGAAAATCTGGATCACCGCCGTCGATCAGGCCGAAAAGATGCTGGTCATTGCCCGCACCAAGAAGGTTGAGGATGTGCAGAAGCGCACGGATGGCCTGTCTATGTTCATGATTGATGTGAAGCGTGAAGGCCTCACCTATCACTCTATTGAGAAGGTGGGGACGAAGACGCTGTCGTCCTGCACTGTCTTTTTCGATGATGTCCGGATCGAGCCGGAAGAGCTGGTAGGCACGCTGCATGGCGGCTGGAAGGAACTTCTGGATACGCTGAATACCGAACGGATCGTAACGACGGCGGGGCTGGTCGGGGCGGGGGATCTGGCCCTTCGTCTTGCCGTAAATTACGCCAATGACCGCAAAGTTTTCGGGGATCGTCCGGTGGGTTCCTATCAGGGCATCCAGTTTCCGCTGGCCCAGGCCAAGGCGGAAATCGAATGTGCCCGGCTTATGAATTACAAGGCGGCGGCGCAGTTCGATGCAGGGGAATCGTTCGGCAGTGAATCCAATGCCGCCAAGCTGATCGCGGCGCAAGCCGTTGCCGATGCGACGGAACGCTCCATGCAGGCTATGGGCGGAATGGGCTACGCGACCGAATCCCATCTGGAACGGTTGTGGCGGGATGCACGGCTGTTCCGTTTCGCGCCGGTTTCCGAAGAAATGATCCTCAATTTCATTGCGATCCATGATCTCGGGATGCCCCGTTCTTACTAGGCCGCTCAGGGATAACAAGGGAGGACGGGAATGGTCAATCTGGGCAGTTTCCTGAAATATCACGCAACGCGCTGGCCGGAGAATACCGCCATCGTCTATGAAGATGTCCGCATCAGCTATGGCGAGCTGTGGGAACGTGTGCGTCAGCTTGCCCGGTTTCTCAAGGAACAGGGCATCGGCAAGGGTGATGTGGTTGCCGTCTTCATGAAGAATAGCCCGGCCTTTATCGAGATCGCCATCGCGACAAGCTATCTCGGGGGTGTGTTTTTGCCCATCAACTATCGGCTGGCAACGGATGAGGTTGCCTATATCACCGGTAATGCCAAGGCGAAGCTGCTGATTGGAGATGAGGAATTCGCGCATATCCTGAAACTGGATATGCCGATCATTCTGCTCAATGAAGCGATGCAGAAAAATCCGCTTTTCCTGACGGGCGAGAATAAAGCCGTTCCCGCGCCTGAATTTATGCGCCCCGATGATCTTTTCCGCCTGATGTATACCTCCGGCACGACCGACCGGCCGAAAGGCGTCATGCACAGCTATGATAATTTCTACTGGAAAAGCATGGAGCATGTGGTGGTCCTCGGGCTGTCGCAGCAGACCCGCCTGCTGGTAACAGGCCCGCTGTATCATGTAGGCGCCTTTGATTTGCCGGGGGTCGCCGTCCTGTGGCTTGGCGGGATGCTGAAAATCCACCGGGAATTTGATCCGGCAGAAGTGCTACAGGCGATCGAGGCGGAAAAGCTCACCGGTGCCTGGCTTGCCCCGATCATGATGGCGGGCGTGCTGAGCTATCCGGAGCGGGAGAAATATGATGTCAGCAGCCTTGAATGGTGCATCGGCGGCGGCGAGAAAACGCCAGAGGGGCGGATCGTCGAATTTCAGGAATATTTCACCAACGGTCGCTATATCGATGCCTACGGGCTGACCGAATCCTGTAGCGGGGATACCTTTATGGAGCCGGGCTGGGAAATTGAGAAGATCGGCTCCACGGGGCGCGCCACGCCCCATGTTTCCATCGCCATCGCCAATGACGAAGGCGCCTTCCTTGAGCCAGGGGAAGAGGGGGAGATATGCCTGCGCGGTCCGAAGGTCACGGAAGGCTACTGGAATGATCCGCAAAAGACGGCGGATACCCGGTTCGGAGACTGGTTCCGTACAGGTGACGTGGGGTATCTGGATGACGATGGCTTTCTCTATCTCACGGATCGCAAGAAGGATATGATCATCTCCGGCGGGGAGAATATCGCTTCGTCCGAGATCGAGCGTGTGATCTATCAGATGCCGGGAGTTATGGAGGCCGCGGTCATTGGCATGCCGGATAACCGCTGGGGCGAGGTTCCTGTTGCGATTGTCGTGCCGAAGGAGGGGGCGACAATTGATGAGGCCGCGTTTGAGGCCCATTGCCGCACGCATCTGGCGGGTTTCAAGGTCCCGAAACGCCTGATTTTACGGGACAGCCTGCCAAGAAATCCATCCGGAAAAATTCTGAAGCGGGTGCTGCGCGAAGAGATCGTCTGACCCCTCCCGGGGTGGAATCAAAGGAGGCTTGGAAAATGGATTGTTTCTGTTTCCGGACGGGCTGCGCTGTAAAAGTCACAGAGACAATAAGCTGTATTGCCTTCAATCTGACATAGTTTGCAATGACATTATATTTATGAAAACCATATATTGTTTGGTGTTTACTTTTGAGGAGGACTTATCATGGGCGAAGCAGGAATGGGCTGGTTAGCAGCCATTATCATCGGGGGCGTGGCCGGCTGGATTGCCTCAATTCTGATGAAAGCGAATACCGGGATATTCTTCAATATAATTCTGGGCGTCATCGGGGCCGCAGTGGCGAGCTTTCTGTTCGGATTGCTCGGGATCTCCTTTGGCGGCTGGCTTGGGTATCTGGTTGCGGGCATCATTGGCGCCTGTATTCTTGTCGGGATCGTCAGGGCCGTTAAAAATTAGCAGTCGGATAATACAATAGCCAAAACGGGAGGGATATCCCTCCCGTTTTGCATTTGCAGATGACCATAGAAAAACCCGCCGGTGACATCCACCGGCGGGTTTTCTGTTGCAGATAACAGGGTATCTTTATCCTGTTTTTTATTACTGCTTGGCGAGCGCATCCCGGAACTGTTTCAGGACTTCGCTGCCGGGCTTGCCGCGGCCATCGAGGTCTTTCGCCCATTCATCCGCGACTTCATCAGAATGTTTCGCGAAGGTTGCGAGGTCTGACTCGCTGAGCGTATAATATTCAACGCCTTCCGCTGTCATTTCCGCAACGGCCTTGTCAACGCCTTCATCGATGTTGTTGCACATGGTCGTGACCATTTCCTCGCTGGTTTTGGTCATCACGTCCTTGACGTCATCCGGCAGTTTCGCCCAGGAAGCTTCATTGATCACGAAGCTGACAATGAAGCTGCCGAAGTTGCCGCCACGCGTGCCGTACTTCAGCAGGGAAACAAGGTCATAGGAGATCACGCTCTGGTTCGGGAAGATCAGCCCATCCAGAGTGCCGCGGGAGAGGGATTCACGGACTTCCGTTGCCGTCATGCGAACCGGAACCACGCCGATTTTGCGGGAAAAGATATCCATGGCGCCGCCGGTGCTGCGCAGCTTGAGACCGCTTGCATCCGCCGCCGTCTGGACTTTCTTGTTGGCCGTATAGATCTGATAGGGCTCAAGAACAAAGGCAAACAGTAGATGAACGTTGTTGGCTGTAAATTCCTGGCTCTTGATCGGATCCTGATTGGCGACTTCCCAAAAGGCTTTGGTGCCGATACAGGAGGTCGGGAAGCTGCCCGGAAGCTGGGCCACACCGGCCAGTGGCATTTTGTCAGAGACATAGGAAACGCCGACATAACCGATATCCGTCACGCCATTCTGGGTGAGGGTCAGCATGTCTTTTGCCTTGCCGAGCTGTTCTGCCGGAAAATGCTCAAAAGTGACGCGACCGTCAGTGCGTTCGGTCACCTGCGCCATCCAGGGTTCAACGGCCTGAACCTGAATGAAATGGGCCGTAGGGAAGGAATGGGCAAGCCGGAGCTTGATCGCTTCCTGCGCTACCGATGTTGTTACCGGCAAACTGGCGACAAGCGCGGCCACAGCCGTAAGTACTAATTTTGAAATGCTTTTTTTCATTTATCTCCCTTTCTGTTGCGCCCGGGTCCTTATTGAATGTGTTTGAAACACAGAGATATACTGGCGCGACGTATCCTGTTACTTTTTACTTGTTCCGTTATAAGTATGATATACCATATTAAGAACAGATCAAGTCAAAGGGAGGGGCTATGACAAAAAATAATCCGAAAGGCCCGCGTTCTCCTGCGCGGGTGATGCAATTGCTGGAAGTACTTGCGTCTAATACGGAAGGATTGACGCTGGCCAAGCTGAGCGCGACGCTGGAAACGCCTAAAACCAGCCTGCTTAGCCTGTTGCGATCACTGGAAGCCGACGATTATATCGAGGTTCAGAACAAGACCTATCAGCTCGGCGCCAGGGCGTATCGTCTTGGCAATATGATCAATGCTCGAATGAAAGCGCAATCCTCCTTTCCATCGGCGGTCCGTCCGTTCCTGCTGGCCCTGTCGAAGGAAAGCGGGGAAACCATTTTTTCCGGCGTCCTGGCGGAGGAGGGGACGCATGGCGTTTTCATTGATATGGTTGAAGGAAACGGCGTGCTTTATCTTTCATCGGTGATCGGGGCGCAGCGGCCGTTATTCTGTTCCTCATTCGGCAAGTGCCTGTTGGCATTTCAAAGCGTCAACTTCATCCAGAGTTATCTTGAAAAAGTCGATCCCGTTTCGCCACTCACGGGGGAAAGATATGAGAAAAGCGCCATCCTGCATGATCTGGAACATATCCGCAGAACGGGCGTCAGCGTCACTATGGGAGATACGGTGGAAGAGGCTGGTGGAGTGAGCGTCCCTGTGTTCGGGGCGGAAGGGGGGCTGACGGGCAGCATTACCCTTGCGGCGCCGCTGGGGCGTCTTAAGCTTCATTTGTCAAGATATTGCGAACTCGCCCATGCCGTGGGGGAGCGGGCGTCCCAGTTTATGGGATACTCCTTACCATATCCCGGATCGAAGAAATAGGAAGCCTCAACCTGCGCGCCGTTTTGTGGCTGTTTGCTATCGGATAGACTTTTCCAAGTCCTTCTTGTGCATGGTCGTCATTGTGATCTCTGCCGGTTGCGCGTGGCCTTATTTTACACATCGGCCTGAGGCATACCATGTTTGTCCGGCCAGGTCCGACATCTAACCATCTTGTGATCGGGCGGGATACTTTCTTCTGGAAATTGCGGCTTGACACATAAATAGCGGGCCGATATTTTGGTCTTAAATAAGAACGATATTCAAATATCGGAACAAAAAGGTATCAAGACGCAAAATCTAACCCGAACTTATCAAACGATCTGCCTTTAAGGGGGTGGGGTCGGTTTTGCCTATGGTGCCTGCTTTTCCGCCAGGACTTAAGAACTGGGAGGTTCAATCATGTTGTTTAGAAGTCTCTTTTTTGCTCCCGCCAACCGGCCCGACCTGCTCTCCAAATTTCCGCGCTTCTCCGCCGATTGCTATGTGATTGATCTGGAGGATGGCACGCCGCCCGGTGACAAGATTGCCGCGCGTGCGGCGCTCGCTGGGAATATGGACATGTTGCGCAAGGCGGAGGTGAAGGGGCTCCTTTATGTCCGGGTTAATGAACCGGGATCGGAATTCTATCTGGATGACATCGCCGCGGCTGTTGCCTGCGATATTGATGGCATTGTGATCCCGAAGCTGGAAACGCCGGATCAGTGTGAAGCGATCATTTCCGCCGTGAAGGAAGCAAACCGCAAAAATCCGGGCAAGCGCCCGGTGCGCATTCTGGGCGGGATCGAATCCATGCTGGGTGTCGTGAATGTGAATGAACTGTGCCGGGCAAACGATCTGATGAGCGCGGTGTTCTTCGGGGCGGAGGATCTTGCCTCCGACATGGGCGCACGCCGCACCAGGGAGGGGGACGAGGTGCTTTATGCCCGCTCCCGCGTTGTTCTCGGGGCGAAACTTGCCGGGATTGTTGCCATTGATCAGGCGGTGATCGACGTGCGTGATGACGAACAGTGCCGCCGGGATGCGAGCAAGGGACGGGATCTTGGCTATGAGGGCAAGATTTGCGTCATCCCGCGGCAGATTGATATCTGCAACAGTGTCTATGCGCCGACAGACGATGAAATCACCGAGGCTGCGGAGGTTGTGGCCGTTTACAATGAGGCGATGTCAAAAGGCATCGGCACCATCGACTTCAAAGGCAAGATGATTGACGGTCCGCTGCTCAAACGGGCCGAGCAAACCCTTGCCGTCGCCGAAGTGATCCGTCAGAGGGAGAAGGGTTGATGAAAGAACTGGATATTACTGAGCTGGATCTTGCCGGCCTGATTAAAAAATCGGAAACGGTGACCTGGGGCAATGCCTGTGCGGAGCCGCTGACCCTGACGGAAGCCCTCGTCGCGCAGCGAAAAAAACTGGACGATGTTCATGTTTTCTTTGGTTCGGCTTTCTCCAAGACATTCTCGCCGGAACATGCGGAAGATCTGACCTTCATGTCCACAGGGGGGGTCGGTACGGCGGGCGTCCTCACCAAGGCAGGGGTGTGCGATGTCATCCCCTGCCATGTGTCTCAGGTGGCTGGATATATTGCTGCGGGCCGGATTCCCTGCGATGTCGTGTTTGTGCAGGTCAGCCCGCCGAATGAGCGGGGCGAATACAGCCTTGGTGTGACCAGCGACTTTATCTATACCGCCGTCAAGAAGGCGCGGCTTGTGATCGCGGAAATCAACAGCCAGACGCCGCGCAGCTTCTGTTCGCAGCCGTTGACGGCGGCGGATATCGACTATTGCATTTATTCCGACCGGCCGGTCGTTGAATTGCAGGCTGCGCCGATCACGGATATCGACCGCACGATCTCGTCTTTCGCGGAAGGCTTCATTCCCGACCGGGCGACCTTGCAGGTCGGGATTGGCGGTGTGCCGGAGGCTCTGATGGCGGAACTCAAATCCCGCAAGGGGCTTGGTATCCATTCGGGAATGATCGGGGATAGTGTGGTTGATCTTGCTGAATCCGGCGCGTTGACCAACGAATTCAAGGAAACCGATCCTGGCATCACCGTCACCGGCGCGTTGATCGGCACCAAAAGGCTCTATGATTTTGCCCATGACAATCCGGCGCTGCGTATGGATCCCGCATCGGTGACCCATGACATCCGGGTGCTGGCGGAACTGTCCAATTTCATTTCCCTCAACTCGGCATTGGAAGTCGATATTACCGGTCAGGTGAATGCGGAAGGCATCGGCCCGAATTATTTCGGCAGCGTTGGCGGGCAGGTCGATTATGTCCGGGCGGCCGGTCTTTCAAAGGGCGGTTGCTCGTTGATCGCGCTGCGCAGTTCCGCCAAGGGCGGGGAGGTCAGCAAGATTGTCTCCAAACTTTCCGGCCCCGTCACGACCGCCCGCAGTGATGTGGGGGTTGTGGTGACCGAATTCGGCGCTGCCGATCTGCGCGGTCTGCCCCTCACCAAAAGGGTGAAGGCCATGATTGATATCGCCCCGCCGGAACATCGCGAGCGGTTGGAGCGCGAAGCCCATGACGTCGTGAGAATGGTTTCCTAGTAAACTATCTGTTAGTGAGATGATGGACCCGTCGCAAAGTAAAAAGTCAGGCCCGCTTTCGGGGATGCGGATCATTGATCTGACATCCGTCGTGATGGGACCTTACTGCACGCAGATCCTCTGCGACCTTGGTGCGGAAGTCATCAAAATCGAGAACGCCGATGGCGACCCGACGCGCCATCTCGGCCCGACGCGGCGCCCGCTGCAAAGCGGCATGTTCATCAATATCAATCGCGGCAAGAAAAGCGTTGTCATTGATCTGAAGCAGGAAGAGGGGCGGGCGCTCTGCCTCAAGCTGATGACAACGGCGGATGCGGTCGTGCATTCCATGCGCCCCGCGGCCATAAAGCGTCTTGGCCTCACCTATGAGGATGTCCGCGAACATAATCCCGAGATTATCTACGCCAATCTCTATGGCTTTGGCCGGAAGGGACGCTATGCCAACCTCCCCGCCTATGACGATACCATTCAGGCGGTCAGCGGCATGTCGATGCTGCAATCCCATATGGTGGGGGAGCCGCAATATACGGCGACGGTGATCGGCGACAAGCTGTGCGGCGTGGCGGGCGCCTATGCGATCATGGCGGCGATGATCTTCAGGCTGCAAAGCGGCAAGGGGCAGGAAGTCGAAATCCCGATGTTTGAGACGATGGCATCCTTCCTGCTGGTCGAGCATATGTCAGGAGCGGTGTTCAATCCGCCCCTGGGCCCGCCGATGTATGAGCGGGTGATCCTGCCGGATCGCAAACCGTTCAAGACGCAGACAGGATATCTTGCGGTGATTATCCATAACGACAAGCAGTGGCGGAATTTCACCAGAACCCTGAACCGGGACGATCTTGCGAATGACAAACGGTTCAGGACGCAGTCGGGGCGGAGCAAAAATACCCGCGCCTTTTACGAAATTACCTCGGCTCTCTTCCTTGAGAAGACCGCGGAGGAATGGAAAGACATTCTGGAAAAGGCGGAAGTGCCGGTCGCCGAGCTTAACAGCCTCGAAGATCTGTTCAGCGATCCGCACATGGAAGATGTCGGCTTTTTCCGGGAGGTTGATGATCATCCCGACGGACCGGTGCGCCTGCCTGTATTTCCGATTACTTTCTCTGAGAGCCCTGCTACATTCAACGCCATCGCGCCGGAGCTGGGTCAGCATACCCGCGAGCTGCTGGACGAGCTTAAAATAAACAATGAAGAAATAGCGGCCCTGAGCCGGAAGAAAATAATTCAGCTTCAGCCATCGGAATGTTGCTGAAAATAACGGAAGGGAGTTCATTTATGACAGATGCCATTTTGTTTGATGCCAAGGACGATATCGTCATCATCACCATCAATCGGCCTGACAAGCTCAATTCAATCAACAAGGATGTGCGGGAAGGCCTGCGCGCGGCGTTGGAACGGTTTGAGGCAACGCCGGAGCTGAAAGTCGCCATTCTGACGGGCGCCGGGGAGAAGGCATTTTGCGCCGGAATGGACCTGAAAGAGGCGGCGGACAGCATGCTCGGCGTTCCGGCGCGTGATTTTATTCCCGTCGTCGGCGACAGCGTGACGCTTACCAAGCCCATCATTGCGGCGGTCAACGGGTTCGCTTTCGCGGGCGGCTGGCTGTTTGCCCAGATGTGCGACATCTGTCTTGCTTCCGATAATGCGGTTTTTGGCATTACCGAGGCCAAGGTCGGGCGCGGCATGCCCTGGGCGGCGCCGCTCGGCAACATGATCCCGCCGCGGGTGATGATGGAACTGCTGCTGACGGGCGATTCACTGTCGGCGCAGCGGGCGCTGGAAATCGGCTTTGTCAACAAGGTGCTGCCGCAGGCGGAACTGCTTCCCGAAGCGATCAGCATGGCGAAGAAAATTGCGGGCAACGCGCCCTTGACGGTCAAGGCAGCCAAGGAGCTTGTCTATCTGTCATCAGAAATGGGCCGGTCTGCGGCATTGCGGGCGGCCTATCACCTGTTTGAACCGGTTTATAAAAGCGAAGATGCGCTGGAGGGGCCATTGTCCTTCCGGGAAAAGCGGCCGCCGAAATGGCAAGGTAAGTAATCCGTATAAGAATTCATTGGGAGGGACTGAACATAATGCAGAAGATAGACAAGGTCATAACCCTTGTTGAGAAAGCGGTGATATCGCTTTCCGGGGTTTGTCTGACGGCCATCATGCTGATTGTCACGGTAGACGTGGTGATGCGGTATCTTTTTGCATCGCCGCTGAGCTGGTCTTTCGATTTGATATCGATGTATCTGGCGACATTACTGTTCTTCGCCGCCGTTTCGGACACTTTCCGGCGCGGCAGTCACGTGAAGATTGACCTGTTCGATAAGCTTGGGTCCGTCCGGGTGCGGGCTGTCATGGAGAGCATCGGCTTTATTGGTGCGCTTGTACTTTTCTTCATCATGTTCCGGGTGAGTTGGGAAGATGGCGTTAAAAGCCTCATGGCCGGCGACGTGATCGCCGGGGCCATCCCCTGGCCGACCTGGATTCCCTATATCATCGCGGCGGTCGGCTATGGCCTTCTCGCCGTCAGGATCCTGTTCACGGTTTACGAACGGATCAAGATTGTTGTTACGGGCGTTGCGGGCGAGCGCGTCGTCGAGCATTTGGAATAGGGAGAGCAGATTATGATGTTTCTTGGTGTAGTTGTTCTGCTGCTGATGCTCGTATTCGGAATGCCGGTGGCCTTTGCGCTGGGTATTTCCGGGATGGTCGGTCTTTATACGATTGGCGGGCTGCCGATGGTGGAGGGGATTCTGAGGACGGTCTCGCTCTCGACTACGGCGTCCTATGAGCTGTTGACCATTCCCATGTTCATTTTGATGGCGGAATTCATTATCGTCAGCCGCATTGCCAATGAACTGTTCGACAGTGCGAAAACCTGGGTGGGGCGCACTCCGGCGGGGCTTGCCATTTCAACGGCGCTGGCCGGTGCCGGGTTCGGCGCCATTTCCGGCTCCAGCACCGCCTCTGCCGCGACACTTTCGGCAACGACCATTCCGGCGATGCTGGAAAATAACTATAATCCGCGTTTTGCCTCCGGCGTTGTCGCGATTTCCGGACCGCTCGCCATGCTGATCCCGCCCAGTATCGCGCTGATCCTGTATGGCCTGATTGCCGATATCAGCATCGGCAAGCTGCTGATTGCCGGTATTGTCCCCGGCATTCTGGTGACCTGCGTCATCATTCTGACGTCGGTCGCTCTGGTGACGGTATTCCCTAATCTGGCGCCGCCTGGCCGGGCCTACAGCATGGGGGAGAAAATCCGCTCGCTGAAGGTGATCGGGCCGATGCTCATTCTGATCACCCTGGTGACCGGCTGTATCTATCTCGGTATTGCGACGCCAACAGAATCCGCCAGCCTCGGCGCGTTCGGGGCGTTCTGTATTGCCGTTTTCCGTCGGCGTATGACGCTGGAGACATTCTATACCGCCCTGCGCAAGGCCGCCGCGACAAGCTGCATGATTGTGCTGATCATCATCTGCGCCCATATCTTCAGCTATTACTTTACCCTGACAGGCGTGACGCAGGCGCTGGTTGCCATGGTTGGTGACCTTGAGGTTGATCGCTGGGTCATCCTGATGCTGATTATCATCATGTATCTGATTCTGGGCTGCTTCATGGATCAGATTGCCATCCTGTTCCTGACGGTTCCCATCACCCTGCCGATCATTCTGCATCTTGGATACGATCCGTTCTGGTTTGGTGTCGTTGTTATCATTACGGCGGAAATCGGTCTTGTAACGCCGCCCATCGGGCTGAATGTGTTCGTTGTTTCCGCCTATTCCAATGTCAAGGTGCAGGACATTTTCATCGGCGTGTCGCCGCATGTGGTGGCGCATATTCTGGTGATCATCCTGCTTGCCATTTTCCCGGCAATCGTCACCTGGCTGCCGGAAACCGTCCGATGACGGTCATCACTGGAACCCGGCGGATGAAGTGAAAAATTCTTAAAGTTAGGAAGGAAGGTCTAAAATGAAAAACAAACTTTGCGAAATGTTCGGTATTGATGTGCCCATTTTCGCATTTTCGCATTGTCGGGATGTTGTGGTTGAAGTCTCCAAGGCGGGCGGTATGGGCGTGCTCGGCATGGCGCGCATGGATCCGGATCGTCTGGAGGAAGAACTCAATTGGATTGATGAGCATATCGAGGGTAAGCCCTACGGTATTGACGTTCTGATGTCCGGTAATGTCACGGATTCCGGCGATCTGAAATACGAGCCGGAAAAGCTTCTGCCGAAGGAGCATGTTGATTTTGTCCGCCGGATGCTCGATGAGGCAGGCGTTCCCCCGCTTCCCGAAGGGGAGGAGGAGAGCATCCGCCGCGAGATTGTGAAAGGCATGAACTTCACACCCCGCGAGAGCCTTGACATGATCAATCGCGCCATGAAGCATCCGATCAAGCTGATCGTCAATGCGCTCGGCACACCCCCTGCGGCTCTGATTGAGGAAGCGCACAGCAAGGGGATCAAGGTGGCGGCGCTGGCCGGTAAGCCCCGTCATGCCATCAAGCACAAGGAAGCGGGCTGTGACTTCGTGATTGCGGTCGGCACGGAAGCGGGCGGTCATACGGGCGACATATCCTCCCTTGTTCTGTGGCCGAGCATTGTCGATGCGGTCGATCCGATGCCGGTTCTGGGCGGCGGCGGCGTCGGCCGGGGCCGTCAGCTCGCCGCGGCGCTGGCGCTCGGCTGTGAAGGGGTGTGGTGCGGCTCCATCTGGCTCAAAACCGTTCAGAGCGAAGTGCCGCCGGAAATCAAACAGAAGATGTTTGAGGCCGAAGCAGGCGATGCGATCCTCACGCGCAGCGTAACCGGAAAGCCCTGCCGGACGCTGAACAACAAATTCTCCCAGGCCTGGAACGCGCCAGGCGCGCCGGACTGCCTGCCCGCGCCGCTGCAGAATTATCTGTGGTGGCAGGAAGGGCGCTCCCGCGTTGAACGGGTGCGGGCCAAGGACTTCCTGACCTATCCGGTCGGCCAGATCGTTGGCCAGATGCAGGAGGAAACCAGCGTCAAGGAAGTGGTTTATGATTTTATCAACGAACTTCTTGAATCGAAAGAGCGCATGGACAGCATGCTCAACGAATAGCATTGGCGCTTTATGGCTCCAATGCCAGTCCCCTGCAGTTCGTCAATCTCCCTCCCACTGATTGCGGATTGCAGGGGACAACTTTTCAAAAAGAAAAGGCCCGGACAACTCCGGGCCTTTTTTGGTATAGCGAATAGCGCCCTGATCAGCGGTTCAGGTTTTCGACGATAATCGCCGGGGCCATGCCACCGGCCGCGCACATGGTGACGAGACCGTAGCGTTTTCCCTGCCGTTCCAGCTCATCGACAATGGTGCCGATCAGGACGGAGCCCGTGGCGCCGATCGGATGGCCGAGGGCCATGGCGCCGCCGTTCACATTGACCTTGTCACGATCGAGTTTCAAATCGCGGATGAATTTTTCGGTGACAATGGCAAAGGCCTCGTTGATTTCCCACAGATCAATGTCATCGGTTGTCAGCCCGGCGCGGGCCAGAACCTTCTTCGCGGCCGGAACCGGGGCATTCAACATCAGTGTCGGGCAATCGCCGATATTCGCGGTCGCGACGATGCGGGCGCGCGGCTTCAGATTATGCTTCTTCACATAATCGGCGGAGGCAAGCAGCACCGCTGCCGAACCATCGACGACGCCGGAGGAGTTGCCGGCATGATGCACATGGTTGAATTCCTTGATCTGGGGGTATTTGTTCTTGATCAGGCTGCCATATGTATCTCCCGTCTCCGTATCCACGACAATATCGCTGAACATGTTGAAAACGGTCTTGAGACCGGCGAGGCTTTCCATGGTCGTGCCAGGACGGGGGAATTCCTCCTTGTCGAGAGCGATGGAGCCATCCGGATTTTTAACCGCAATGAGGGAGCGGTCGAAACGCCCTTCGCGGATGGCCTTGTCCGCCCGCTTCTGGCTTTCGACGGCGAGGGCATCAACGGCCTGCCGGTCAATCCCCTCAAGGGTGGCGATGGCGTCGGCGCAGACGCCCTGATGCGCCTGCGGGTGTTTTTCGCGAAGTTCGAGGTTGCCCTGATCGAACAGGTTGGGCACCGGCGGCGTCGGCAGAGAGCCGGTAAAGCTCATCATTTCCGTGCCGCCTGCGATGACCAGATCTTCCATGCCGGACATGATCTGCGCCGCGCCAAGGCTGACAGAGCTGATGCCGGAACCGCAGAAGCGGTCAATGGTGATGCCCGATGCCCGGATGTCGTAGCCCGCTGTCAGGGCGGACATGCGGCCAAGGTCGGAGGATTGCTTGCCGACCTGTGTCGAGGTGCCCCAGATGATATCATCCACTTCCGAGGTATCTAAGCTGTTACGCTCGGCAAGGGCTTTGAGCACGGTGGCCCCGAGCTGCTGCGGATGAATATGGGCAAGCGATCCCTTGCCCACCTTGCCAACGCCGCGCGGGGTGCGGCAGGCATCAATAATAAATGCGTCAGACATGTTGTTTCCTTTGTTTTCTGTTAGCGGGGCGCCATGCGGATGGCGCCGTCGAGGCGGACATCCTCACCGTTGAAATAGCCGTTGCGGATCATTTCAAGGGCGAGGGAGGCATATTCTTCGGGCTGGCCGAGGCGGGACGGGTTGGGCACTTGCGCGGCGAGGGCGGCTTTCACCTTTTCCGGCGCGCGTTGCAGCAGCGGGGTGTCAAAAATGCCGGGGAGGATGGTGTTCACGCGGATCAGTTCCTGCGCGAGGTCGCGGGCGACGGGAAGCGTCATGCCGACCACGCCGCCCTTGGACGAGGCATAGGCCGCCTGACCGACCTGGCCATCTTCTGCCGCGACCGACGCCGTATTGATGATGGCGCCGCGTTCCCCGTCGATGGGGTCAAGGGTCAGCATGCCGGCGGCCGATTTGGCAATACAGCGGAAGGTGCCGATCAGGTTGATCTGGATGATCATTTCATAGTCGGCAAGCGGATAATGCTTGATTTCGCCCGTTTCGCGGTCGCGGCTGACCGTCTTGCCGGCCTTGCCGGTTCCCGCGCAATTAACGAGGATACGTTCCTGCCCCAGTTTCTCGCGGATCGCGGCGAAGCCCGCGTCGACCTCTGCTTCGGAGGTAACATTAACCTTCGCGAAGGCGCCGCCGATTTCTTTGGCAACCGCATTGCCCAAATCTTCATTCAGGTCAAAAATGCCGACTTTGACGCCATTTTCCGCCAGTTTGCGCGCTGTCGCGGCGCCAAGGCCCGATGCGCCGCCCGTGATGATGGCGGTTACTCCGTCCAGTTTCATTGTCTGTGTCTCCTTCTCAATCCCGTGGTTGGTTTTATTATTTCCCGGTCTGGTTATTCAGGGAGCGGGATGTGTTTTTAACCTGCCTGTCATCATTGAGTTGCCAGTCGCGCCTTTTTAAGGCTGGGATGCCGCAATGACAGGCCGTTTTTTCAAATAATATGGCGTGTAATGGGGCTGTTGGCAAAGGCTAATATGAGTCGCAGTTAAACCCCTGTTCGTATTTGATTTTCTATTGAGTTCTGCGTCGATCAGTTTAGTCTGATATACAATCAATAAGATAAAAATGAAGGGGAGGGCATGGTGGGAACAACCAACTTCAATTTGCCGCAGGATCTGCTGGATTATCTGAAAGAGCTGGATGATTTTATTGAGACAGAGATCCGCCCGCTGGAGCGTCAGGACGACAATATGCGGTTTTTCGATCATCGGCGGGAAGATGCGCGGACGGATTGGGATCGGGACGGCCTGCCGAACGAGGAGTGGGAGGAGTTGCTGTTCGAAGCCAAGCGCCGTGCCGACCGGGCCGGGCATTTCCGCTATCCGCTGCCGAAGGAATTTGGCGGGCAGAATGGCTCCAATCTCGGCATGGCCATCATCCGGGAGCATTTCGCGACAAAGGGACTCGGCCTGCATAATGATCTGCAGAATGAGCATTCCATCGTCGGCAACAATGTCGGCGTTCTGCTGATGCTGGCCTATGGCACGGAAGCGCAGAAGGCCGACTGGGTGGAAGATCTGCTGCAGGGGCGGAAACGTTTCTCCTTCGGAATTACGGAACCCGATCATGGCTCCGACGCCACCCATATGGAGACAACCGCCGTCCGGGAGGGGGATGACTGGATCATCAATGGCGAAAAGACATGGAATACGGGCATTCACAAGGCAAGCCATGATCTGATTTTCGCCCGCACATCAGGCACGGCAGGTGATGGCTTTGGCATCACCTGTTTTCTGGTGCCGACCGATACGGCGGGCTTCAAGGTGGAGGAATATCTCTGGACCTTTAACATGCCGACGGATCACGCGCATATCTCCCTTAAAAATGTCCGGGTACCGCATGAGACCATCCTCGGGGAAGAGGGGCGGGGGCTTCAGGTGGTGCAGCATTTCTTCAACGAAAACCGGATCCGGCAGGCCGCCTCCAGCCTCGGCGCGGCGCAATATTGCATCAATGAGGCGGTTCAATATGCGAAGGAGCGCAAACCCTTCGGCAAGCCACTCGCCAGTAATCAGGGAATCCAGTTCCCGTTGGTGGAATTGCAGACGCAGTGTGAAATGCTGCGAGCGCTGATCCACAAAACCGCGTGGATGATGGACGAATATGGCGCTTTCAGCGTGTCCGACAAGGTGTCCATGTGTAACTACTGGGCGAACCGGCTGTGCTGCAACGCTGCCGATCAGGCGATGCAGGTTCATGGCGGGATCGGCTATTCCCGCTACAAGGCGTTCGAGCATATCTACCGCCATCATCGCCGCTACCGTATCACCGAAGGGGCGGAGGAAATCCAGATGCGGCGGATCGCGGGCTATATGTTCGGCTTCATGTCGCAGAAAGCGCCAAAGGGTGTCCGCGAAGACTGATCCGGTGGATGGCAGGAGGCACAGATGACGGCAACTGCATCCGGGGCGTTTCAGGCGGACCTTGAGACAGTTCTGAAACGACAAATCGGTGGTTTCAAACGTCTCAAAGCGGCCGAACGGCTGTCCGGTGGCGCCAGTCAGGAAACCTATCGCCTGACCCTTGAAACAGAGTCGGGTGTGGAAACCCTCGCCCTGCGCCGGGCGCCTCCCGGTGTTGGTGAAAATGACACCGGCCCCGGTCTTGCGATGGAAGCGGAGCTGTTTCGGGTCGCGCGCTCCGTTGGCGTGCCGGGCCCGGAAATCCATTATGTTCTGGAGGTCGAAGATGGCCTTGGCGCAGGTTTCCTCATGGAATGGATTGACGGTGAGACATTGGGGGCGAAAATCGCCCGCAGTGAAGACTTTGCCGAGATCCGCCCCCGGCTTGCCTATCAGTGCGGCCAGATTCTCGCCCGTATCCATGGCATGGATGTTTCTGCCTGTGGCCTTGACCGGCATTTGACGCGCCTGACGCCGGAGGCCTATATCCATCAGACATGGGATAATTACAAAAAGCTGGACGCGGCGGAGCCGATGATCGATTACACGGCGCGGTGGCTGCTTGAAAATCTGCCGCCGGAACTGGCGCCGCAGCTAGTCCATAATGATTTCCGCAATGGCAATCTGATCGTTTCGAAAACGCAAGGGGTGGTTGCTGTGCTGGACTGGGAGATTGCCCATATCGGTGATCCGATGCGGGATTTGGGCTGGATTTGTACCGGCTCCTGGCAGTTTGGGCAGAATGACCTTCCCGCCGGCGGTTTTGGTCGGCGGGAGGATCTCTTTGCCGGTTATGAAGCGGAAAGTGGCCGGAAAATTGACCCCGATCATGTGCGATTCTGGGAGGTATTCGGATCTTTCTGGTGGGCGGTCGGCTGTCTCCGGATGGGGGAACGTTACCGACAGAATCCATCTGTGGGCGTCGAATATCCGGCCATCGGGAGGCGCAGTTCGGAATGTCAGGTCGATTGTGTCAATCTGCTTATCCCGGGCCCGGTCAGCGTTCCTGAAGCGGATGTTCGCAGCCTGACCGCCGATCTGCCGGGAACGGATGAAATTCTCACGAGTGTGCGCGACTTTCTGCGCCAGGATGTCATGGCCGTTACGGAAGGCCGCAACCGATTCCTCGCCCGTGTCGGGGCGAACGCGCTTGATATTGTTCTGAGGGAAGTGGCGCTGGGGGAGCGGCACCGGCTGGAAATGCAGCAGGGGCTTGCTTCACTGCTCGGGTGTGAAGGCGCTCTCGGGGAGCTCAAAAAACGTCTGGTTGACGCGTTGAGAGAGGGGAAAATGCCTCTCGATATGCCGGGTCTCGCCGAATACCTGCGCAATAGCGTTGTCCGGCAGGTGGCCATTGACCAGCCCTCCTATCCGGGATATCGGCAGGCAATCGCCTTTCGCGGTTGAACCGCCGTAGTCTCCGCGACGGCTTGCCCGGGTGTATCCCGGGGGCCACTTATTTTCTTTCAATGATAATCATTCGCAAAATGCTGGTTGACAGTATACGGCGCTATTGATAATCACTACCAAAAGGTAGCCAATTTATTGTAAATACTCATCTAAAGAATGGTCCGAGAATGTTGGATAATCAGCCCGGCGGCAAAAGCAGCAAACGGATGATTATGCTGGAAGATGAAACCTTGCAGAGTAGCGATCTGTTCACGCAGGGCAAGGAACTGACGATCATTCACAATAGTGAGGCCTACAAGTTACGGCTGACCGGTAATGGAAAACTGATTCTTACAAAATAAGCTATTAGCCCGCCACCCAGCCAACAGGTCATCCTGAGAGCCAGGCAGCAAGCAAACGCGTTCACTAAAAGAAAGTGTTGAAATGCGTCGAATTCTGCCGCTCGCCTGTACGAGCCTGCTTCTGTCAAGCACGTTCCTGACCCCTGCGTTTGCACAAGAGGCAAATGAGCAGCCGAGTGTTTCCCTGGATGCCATCACCGTTTATGCGACGCGGACGCCACAGTCATCGTTTGAGGTTCCGGCCTCGACCTCCAGCATTGATACGGAGGCGCCAGGCAATGCGCTGGCAGGAGATACGAGCGATTTGCTGAAATACACGCCGGGCGTTGAAGTGGCCAACGGGCCGCGCCGCAACGGCCAGACGGTGTCGATCCGTGGGTTTGACAATGACGCCATCATCACCCTGATGGATGGCCGTCGGCAGAATTTTGAAGCGGCGCATGACGGGCGCTTCTATATTGATCCGTCCCTATTGAAGCGTGTTGAAGTCGTGCGCGGCGCGTCCTCTGCTGTTTATGGCGGTGGCGGCATTGGCGGCGTTCTGGCGTTCGATACGAAAGATGCGGCGGATATGCTGGCGCCGGGCGATAACTTCGGCGTTTACAGCGCGATGGGGTATCGCTCTGGCAACGAAGAATATGCGCCGGTGGTTTCCGCCTTTGGCCGGACCGGGGCGTTCGATGTTATCGGGATTGCCTCCTATCGCGATGCCGGAAATATCCGTCAGGGCGGCGGATCGGAATTGCAGACAGACGACGAGTTGCTCTCGGGCCTTTTCAAGGTCGGTTATAATTTCAACGACTTCAATAACCTGAAATTCATCTATCAGGGGCTCCGCAATGACGGCTCCGAGCCGAATAACGGCGGCGGCGCCGTCACGACGTCGAACCCGATTGTGCAGAAGAAGGTGACCGACAATCAGTTCGGCCTGAAGTATGAATTTGAAAATCCCGCCAACGATTGGCTGAAGCCCAAGCTGCATGTCTATTACAACAACACGGATGTGCGCGAGGAGGATATCTCCGGCACCAACACAGGCCGAGTTCAGATCCGGGAAATTGAAACCATTGGCTTCAATGCCGATAACCAGACGATCCTGAACGTCAATGAAAATCAAAAGCATACGCTTTCCTATGGTTTTGAAATCTATCATGACAAGCAGACCGGATCGACCACCAACGGTGGCACGCGGCCGGGTGTCCCGGATGCCGATGCAACTAACTATGGTGTGTATGTGCAGAATGAATTTGACTGGCGGACAGATTATGGCCGCTTCCTGATCATCCCGGCGGCCCGTTTCGATTCCTATCGCAGCAGTGACGATGCCGGTAATTCGCAAGATGAAAGCCAGGTTTCGCCGAAATTTTCCGTCAGCTACATGCCGAACGACAATTTCATGGTCTATGGTAGCTATGCGCAGGCTTTCCGGGCGCCGAACCTGACGGAACTGTATTCCTCCGGTCAGCATTTCCCTGCCATACCGCCCATGTTTCCGGCCAATTTCTTTACGCCCAATCCGAACCTGAAGCCGGAAACGGTCACCACCTATGAAATCGGTGCCGGTTTCGATTTTACAGGTATTCCGGGTCCCCATGACCGCGCCTATATGAAGGGCTCCTGGTTCCTCAGCCATGGCGATGATTTCATCACCCAGAATGTTGATATTGTCGGCGGCACGACGACCATGACCAACGTACCGGAGGCCCGTCTGAGCGGTTTCGAAATTGAGGCGCTTTATCAGATCAATCCGGTGACGGCGAAGCTTGGCCTTTCCTATGTCGAGGCAGAAGATGAAACCACCGGCGCCTATCTTGATAACAATGTGCCGATGACGCTGGTTGCCGATCTTTCCTATGATGCCACGTCGATCGAGAGCATTTTTGGTGTCCGCGGCCGTTTCGCGACTGAAAATGACAAGAACAGCGCGGGCGTGTCGAACTCAGGCTATTCCGTTTTCGATCTTTACTATCGCTGGACGCCGAGCATGAAGCCGCTTGACACTATGACGGTGGATTTCGGTGTGTCGAATATTTTCGACAAGGAATACACGACCGCCTATTCCGGCCTTCTGGATGAGGGACGCAGCGTCAATGTAAGGGTGGCATATCAATGGTAGGGGCGGCGTTCGCACATCCGATAGATCACGGCAAGAGAAAATGGTTGATGTATCTTGCCCTGTCGGTCTGTGCGAACGCCATTCTCTTGTCTATGGTCCAGCTCAATCCAAATGTGGACCAGATACTGGAGATGCCGGTCATCAAGGTCAATCTGATGTCCATGGCCCGACCGGCCCCGAAGGCGCCGCCGCAGATTGTGAAGGCGGAGGCCGCGCCGCAGGCGGCGACGCCCGCATATATTACGCCGGTTGAAACGGCAGCAGTCGCGCCGAGAAAGATGACGACCATTGCCGAAGAAGTGAAGAAGCCAGAGCCCGAGCCGGTGGTCATGGCAAATGTGAAGCCCGCGCCGAAACCCGCTGTTCGCCCGGTCAAGCCACTTGCTGTTCCGCCGAAACCAATGCCGACGCCGCAGCCCGTACAGGAAATGGTGAAAGCCGAACCCGAACCGGTCAAGGAGACGGTGACGCAGCAAGTGCGGGAACCGCAGCCAACGACTGATGTGAAGCAGGTGGCCTCCGAGCCAGTCGTTGCCGAAAATGCGGGGGCGGATGACTCAACCGTTGTGTATGATGCACAGTACCGTTCCCAGATCGCACCAGTCTATCCGCGCCGTTCGCTGGAGATGGGGCAGCAGGGTATGGTAACGCTGCATGCAGAGGTTTTGCCAAATGGCAATCCGCGCGAACTGAAAATCGCGCAGTCATCCGGATATCGATTGCTTGACATGGCCGCGCTTGCGGCTGTCAAAAAATGGAAATTCGAGCCGAGGAATGTTGACGGGAATGCCGTTGTGAGCTGGGTCCGTGTCCCCGTCAATTTCGTCATCCAATAACAACTATCCAATGTAACGGACAGGAAATAGCAATGAATGAATCCACTTCTTTGAAATCATCCCTTTCTCCCGAAGAGATCCGGGCGCGATATGAAGCGATCCTGGCTGACGGAGGGATGCGCGCCCGCAACGCAGCGGAAAAGATCGGCGTCTCCGAAGGGGAGCTTCTGGCCGCGCGGGTGGGGAGTAATATCATTCGCCTGAAAAATGACCCGGAAGCCATTTTGAAAGAAGTTGAAGGCTTGGGCGAGGTGATGGCGCTGACGCGGAACGAGTCTTGCGTGCATGAGCGCAAGGGCGTGTATCTGAATGCCAGCTTCTTTTCGCATGGGCCGGTCCGTACCGGCATTCTCGTTAATCCCGACATTGATCTTCGTCTGTTTATGGGCAACTGGAAATTCGCCTTTGCGGAAATGGTGCCGACGGAAAATGGCACCCGCAAAAGCCTGCAATTCTTTGATGCCACAGGCCAGGCGGTGCACAAGATCTACCTGACCAACCACTCGACGGAGGCCGCCTATCATGATCTGGTTGCAAAGTATCGCGATGCTGAACAAACAGCGGGAATTGAAGTCGCAGACGCAGCGCCGTCAGCAGAGGACCTCCCGGATTCAGAAATTGACTGGGACGGATTCCGGGCAGCTTGGGAAAACCTCAAGGACACGCACGCCTTCTTCCCCATGCTCCGCAAATTCAAAGTCGGACGCGTCCAGGCGCTGAGAAAGATCGGCGCGGATTTCGCGGCCGAGCTTGATAATACCGCCGCCCGCCGGGTGCTGGAGCTGGCGCGGGACAAGGAATGCGAGATCATGATCTTTGTCGGCAACAAGGGATGTATCCAGATTCATACCGGCCCGGTGAAAAAGCTGGTGGAGATGGGCGACTGGTATAACGTTCTCGATCCGAAGTTCAACCTTCATCTGAATGAAGCAGGGATCAGGCGCAGCTTCGTCACGCGCAAGCCGACGGCCGACGGTATTGTTACGGCGGTTGAAGTTTTCGATGAAAATGACGAAATGATCATGACTTTCTTTGGCAAGCGTAAGCCCGGCGCGCCGGAGAATGAAACATGGCGGGAGATTGTTGACGCCCTGCCGCAGAAGGAGATGGCGAATGTCGCCTGACGGTATGTCAGGGTTTCTTCCCGACTGGTTTATGCAGATGGGGTTGATGGCCTGGCCATTGGCCCTCTGCTCCATTCTGGCGCTGGCCATCGGTTTTGAACGGCTGGTGTTCATGGTGCGGTCGATATCCGGTGCCAAGGAGCGCTACGGCCAGCTTGCCGGATATCTGAAGGACAATCAAAATCAGCCGAAAGCCGTGCGCGACGAGCTGGTTGGTGTTGCATTGAATGATCTGCGAAGGCCTTATTATAACGGGATCAAGATGCTGCGGCTGATCGGCATGATCAGTCCGATCCTCGGCCTTTTAGGAACGATCCTCGGGATTATCGCCGCGTTCAAGGTGATTGCCGTTCAGACAGGCCCGGTTTCCCCGGCGCTGATCGCCGACGGGCTGTGGGAGGCGATGCTGACAACAGCGGCCGGGCTGATCATTGCCTTGCCGGCCCTGTTGATGGCGCATCTGTTCAGCAGCTTCAGTGACCGGCAGCTCGAAGGCTTCTGTCAGGAGCTCAATCGTCTGTCGCTTACTTTCGAGATTGCCAAAAATGACATCAAGGCGAATGTCATCGGATTGACGCCCGAGGCGCGCCGCTCATGATCAAGCTCGACCACGAAGATCCGCACAGCGGTACGCTGCGCGATCTGGCGCCGGACCTCACGCCGATGCTGGACATCCTGTTTATCCTGATCGTCTTTTTCCTGCTGACGGTGGGGACAGTGTTGCGGTCTCTCGACCTGCAGCTCCCTTCGACGGTGGAGGAGGAGACAGCACAGGTCAACACGCCGAAGCATATCATGCTGGAAATCAGGGAAGGTTCCTATGCCATTGATGGCAGAACATTCTCCAGCTTTGAAGATTTCAAGGCCGGGCTGCATGATAGTATCACCGCCAAGCCGGGCCATGATGTCATCGTAGCGGGAGATCGTCGGATTTCCATTGAAGAGCTGCTGAAAGTACTGACCTATCTGCAATCGCAGGGGGTCGATGCCGCAAATATCCTTATGCATAAAGAACAAACACAATGATCAGAATTCTCTCCGTTGCTTTCCTCTTACTCACGGGCGCTGCCCAGGCGGCGGACGCCCCGACGCGGGTTATTTCCGTGGGCGGCGCGATTACCGAAATTATCTATGCCCTGGGCGCCGGCGATCGCGTCGTCGCCAGCGATACGACAAGCTATTACCCGCCGGAAGCCGCGAAAACCCCGAAAGTTGGATATATGCGGGCATTGAGTGCGGAGGGGGTTCTTTCCATGAGCCCCGATCTCGTTATCCTTGCCGCTGATGCCGGTCCGCCGCCGGTGATCGAACAGCTGGATACGGCGGGTGTCAATCTGCTGAAAATCGGTCCTGCCCGCACGATAGAGGATGTTAAATCCCACATCGAAATTGTTGCCAAAGCCCTGCACAGGCAAGCGGAAGGGACTGCTCTGATTGAGCAAATCACTGCACAGGAAGAAAAGTTGAAAGAACGTATCGCGGGTCAAGGAGAGGCAAAGCGCGTCCTGTTCATTCTTCAACATGGCGGCGGTGCGCCGATGGTGGCGGGAAATCTGACGTCTGCTGACAGTATTATCAAGCTGGCGGGGGCGGTCAATGTCGTGGATGAGTATGACGGGTACAAGCCGTTGTCCCCGGAAAGCGCCATCAGCCTCGCCCCGGACGTCATTCTGGCCACCGATCAGGGAGTGCAGCAGGCAGGGGGGGAGGCATCCTTCCTGTCGGCGCCGGGCATTGCGCTTACCCCGGCAGGCAAGAACGGCCAGCTTGTCGCGATGGATGCGCTACTGCTTCTCGGGTTTGGTCCGCGCGCGGTTGATGCGGCGTTGGAGCTGAACGACCGATTGAACACGCAATGACGGTTATTCGAAAATCTGTTTCCGTGCCGGTATTTCGCAGGCGTGTGAAAATACCGGCATTGTTTTTATTGGCGGTTCTTTTAGTCATGACGGCTTTGACGGCGGCGTCGATCGGCGCTGTTTCCATTCCGCTTGGCGATATTCTTAGTTTCGATTTATCGGAACAACAGCAGGCGGTGCTGTCGTCCATTCGATTTCCCCGCGTTCTGCTGGCGGTGATCGTCGGCGCATCGCTCGCTATTTCCGGCTCTGCCATGCAGGGGCTGTTCCGCAACCCGCTGGCCGATCCTGGCCTGATCGGCATTGCGGCGAGCGCGGCGCTTGCCGTTGCCATTGTTATTGTCCTGGCCGGGCCTATCTCCGGATTCTTCGGTTTATATGGTCTCAGCTTCGCCGCATTTGCCGGGGCGCTGATCGCCTGCTTTCTGATTTTCCGGCTGGCCCGCCTGACCGGCGGTTTTTCGGTCACCTATATGCTGCTGACCGGGATTGCCATTAATGCGCTGGCCGGGGCAGGGGTTGGCGTTCTCACTTTCCTGAGCGATGACCAGCAGCTCCGCACCCTGACATTCTGGACCATGGGCAGCCTCGGCGGGGCGCTTTGGCCATCCGTAATTGTTGTTTCAACCATTGTTATTCCGGCGAGCATCATCCTGATCCGCAACGCGCGGGAATTGAATGTCCTGCTGCTGGGGGAGAATGAGGCGAAGTATCTCGGGGTGGATGCGGAACGGCTGAAGCGGACCATTGTCATCTGTACGGCGCTGTCGGTGGGCGCGGCCATTTCGGTGAGCGGGATCATCGGCTTTGTCGGGCTGGTGGTGCCGCATCTTATCCGTCTGACGCTGGGCCCGGATCACCGGTTGCTGATTCCGGCATCGGCCCTGCTCGGCGCCATATTGCTGCTGCTGGCGGATACGCTGGCCCGCACCGTTGTTGCTCCGGCAGAGATGCCCGTCGGCGTCCTTACCAGCCTGATTGGCGGACCGTTTTTCCTCTGGCTTCTGATCAAGCAATATTCGGGGAGGTTCGGTCTGTGATTGACGCGGAAAATATCACTTACGTCATCGGCGGAAAACATATCCTGGCGAATGTGCATGCCTCATTCGAGGCGGGCAGGATCACGGCCATTCTGGGTCCCAACGGGGCAGGGAAATCCACCCTTCTCAAATGCCTGACAGGGGCCATCAACCCGACGGAAGGCCGTGTGTTGATCGACGGGCGGGAGCTTGGCGAGTATACGCTGGATGAGCTGGCGCGCTGCCGCGCTGTGCTGTCGCAGGCGACGCCGATCAGCTTTCCCTTTACCGCCCATGAAATTGTCGCGATGGGCCGTAATCCCTATTCGAATAACGAGAGTGTCGCGCGCAATTCTCATATTGCTGATGAGGCGCTCAAACTGGTGGACGCCTGGCATCTCAGGGATCGTTCCTTTCCCACCCTGTCCGGGGGGGAGCAGCAGCGGATCCAGTTTGCGCGGGTCATCACGCAAATCTGGGAGACGGACGGCGCCAGCCTGCTGCTGGACGAGCCGACTTCTGCCCTTGATCTGAAACATCAGCATCAGCTTCTTGACCTTGTGCGTGATCTTTGCACGGCGCGGCGACTGACGGTAATTATTGTCATGCATGATCTCAACCTTGCCTATCATTGCACGGACAATTGCTATTTTATCAAGGAAGGCCGTATTGAAGGGGGCGGGGCCAGCCGCGATTTGCTGACGCCCAAGAAAATTGCGGAAATCTTCGACCTGCCCGAGAAGTATGCCGCCCAGAGGTTTGGCGTATCCCTGCCGGGCTGAGGTCCGTCAAATGCCAGGCGTTCCTGCTGCCGATATGAAATTGTTGCGATAGCCCAATGATGGATTAAGATGTTCTCGTCTTATCTTTACCAGGGCGGGGCGATGAGCAAACAATCTGACAACCGGATGGACGGCCCGGATATCGTCGTAATCGGTGCGGGCATTATCGGTATCACGGCAGCGATTGAACTGCTCTCGCGCGGCGCGCGGGTGACCGTTATGGACCGCACTGGTGTTGCAGCCGGCGCATCGCAGGGAAATGCGGGCGCCTTCGCCTTTTCCGATGCCTCCCCGCTCGCCTCGCCGGGGATCATTCGTAAGGCGCCGAAATGGCTATTTGACCCTCTCGGCCCGCTGTCCATTCCATTGCCTTACGCCGTCAGGATCGCCCCCTGGATGTACCGTTTCTGGAAAGCGAGCAGTGCGGATCTGGTGGCGCGAGGAACAGAGGCTTTGACTGCTCTCATGCGGGTTTCGCGCGATCATCTGGAAAATTTTATGGAACGGACGGGTACCCGGCATATGCTCCATCATCACGGCAATCTGCAGCTTTATGAAGACAAGGCGGCTTTCAAGGCCGTCCTCCCCCTCTGGCAGCGGCGGTCGGAAAATGGCGTTGATTATACGGCGCTTGAAGGTGTTGAGGCCATTGCGGAGGCACAAGCGGGCATTCATCCGCGCTTCTCTCGTGCGATCCTGACACCGGCATGGCTCGGGATCTCCGATCCGAAAGATTATACCATGGCACTCGGACGGTATTTCGAGGCGGCAGGTGGCCAGATCGAGATTTCAGCTGTGATGGGGATCGAGGTTGCAGGAGACCGGGTATCCCTGCTGCGCGATGATGGCACGCGACGGGAAGCTGATCATATCGTGGTGGCCGCCGGGGCCTGGTCGCATTATCTGGCCCGCACACTTGGCGACCATATCCCACTGGAGACGGAGCGCGGCTACAACACGACATTGCCCGTCGGAGCATTCGATCTGAAACGGCAGCTTTCCTTTGAGGAGCATGGGTTTATCGTCTCTCCACTGGCAACCGGAATTCGCGTCGGCGGAGCGGTGGAGCTTGGCGGCCTTAAGCTGCCGCCCAATTATTCCCGCGCGGATGCCATGTTGCGCAAGGCCAAGATGTTCCTTCCCAAGCTTAAAATTGCCAATGGCCGGCAATGGATGGGGTTTCGTCCCTCGCTTCCTGATTCGGTGCCTGTTATCGGCCCCGCAACGCAGTCGAGCCGTGTCACCTATGCCTTCGGCCATGGTCATCTTGGCCTGACCCAATCTGCCGGGACGGCGAAGCTGGTTGCGCAACATGTGATGGGAGAGACGCCGGAGGTTGACCTTTTCCCTTACCGGGCGCAACGCTTCTAGGAGGTCCGGTATGGCGCGCCATGAATTTCATTGTATTGACGGGCATACGGGCGGAAACCCGGTGCGGGTGGTGACCCGCGGGGGACCTGATCTCGACGGGGCGACGATGCTGGAAAAGCGGGCGTATTTTCTCGCCCATTTTGATTGGGTCCGTACCGGGCTGATGTTTGAACCGCGCGGTCATGACCAGATGTCCGGCAGTATCCTCTATCCGCCAACACGGTCCGATTGCGATCTTGGGATCCTGTTTATTGAAACTTCCGGCTGTCTGCCCATGTGCGGGCACGGCACAATCGGCACGGTGACGCTTGTCATTGAAAGCGGGCTGGTCACCCCGAAGGAGCCAGGACGTCTTCGTCTGGATACGCCTGCCGGGATGGTAATCGCCGATTATGTTGAGAAAGACGGTTTCGTCACTGAAGTGCGGATTACCAATGTGCCTTCCTTCCTGCGGGCAACCGGGCTCAGTGTCTATTGTGAAGGGCTTGGGGATATAACGGTTGATGTGGCCTATGGCGGGAATTTTTATGCGATTATCGAGGCGCAGCAGAATTTCAGCGATATGGATGAGTATGCTGTCCAGGATCTTTTGACATGGAGCCCACGTCTTCGCACTGCCCTTAATGAAAAGTACGAATTTGTCCATCCGGAGCAGACGGGTATCCGGGGGCTCACCCATATTATGTGGACGGGAGCGGCGAAAACGCCCGGGGCGACGGCCCGCAATGCGGTCTTTTACGGGGACAAGGCCATCGACCGCTCCCCCTGCGGAACCGGCACTTCGGCGCGGATGGCGCAGTGGCAGGCGCGGGGACAGCTTTTACCCGGGGATAAATTTATCCATGAAAGCATTATTGGTTCCTGCTTCACGGGAAAAATCGAAACCATGACAAAGGTTGGCGACCGGCAGGCAATAGTCCCCTCCATCGGGGGCGCGGCCTATCTGACCGGATTTAACCGGATTATCATTGACGAACGCGATCCCTTTGCCCATGGTTTTGTTGTGCAGTAAGGAGTGATATGAAAATCACGGCGATAAATGTCTGGCAGGCCGACCTGCCCCTGAAAGAGGGGCGCTATAGCTGGTCCAACGGCAATTATGTCGAGGTTTTTGATAGCACAGTCGTCGGCATTGAAACCGATGAAGGGCTTAGCGGTTACGCGGAATGCTGTCCGCTCGGCTCGGCCTATCTGCCGTCATTTGCCAAGGGCGTCCGGGCGGGATTGCAGGAAATAGCCCCGCATCTGATTGGTGCCAACCCCCTGGCCCTTCATGACATCAATCAGCGTATGGATCGCGCCCTGAAGGGGCATCCATATGCCAAGGCGCCGGTCGATATCGCCTGCTGGGACGTGCTGGGCAAGGCGACGGGACAGCCAGTCTATATGCTGCTGGGCGGGGCGATGCAAAAGGATATCGCCCTTTACCGCGCCATATCGCAGCAAAGCCCTGAGGAAATGGCGGCGCGTGTCTCCGGATATCGCGCGGAAGGATACCGCAAGTTCCAGCTTAAAGTCGGTGGCGATGCCAATGAGGATATTGACAGGATCATCGCTGCGCGGGAGGTTCTATCGCCTGAAGATATTCTGATTGCCGATGCCAATACGGGCTGGACCCGGCATGAGGCGGCGCGGGTTGTGGCCGCAGTCGCGCATCTGGATGTCTATATCGAACAGCCCTGTCCGACATTCGATGAATGCCTGTCGATCCGGCGGCGCACCGCGCGTCCCTTCATTCTGGATGAAACCATTGATGGCACGGAAATGCTGATCCGTGGGCTCAATGAGGATGCGATGGATGTCATCAATCTCAAAATCTCGAAAGTGGGAGGGCTAACGCGGGCGCGGCTGATGCGCGATCTTTGCGTGGCCTCCGGTATTCCCATGACCATTGAAGATACCTGGGGAGGGGATATTACGACAGCGGCAATTGTCCATCTTGCCCTGTCCACGCCGGAAGAATTCTGTTTTTCCGCCACGGATTTCAATTCCTATGGCACGAAATCCATCGCCCATGGCGCCCCACATCGCGTGAATGGTCGCATGACCGCTTCTGACGCGCCGGGGCTTGGGATCACGCCGGATTTTGACATTCTGGGCGAGCCGTTATTCATCATTTGCTAGGAGAAGGGGCTTGCGCGGTTCGCGCTTTCCCTGTCAGATAGGGGGAGAGTGCTGTCGGCTATGGCTGGGCAGAATAAACAAGAAAAATCAATGCACATCGGGATAAAGCAACATGACAAAAATTTCCGCAAACGGAATTGAATTTGAATATGAGACCAGGGGCGATAAAGCTGGCGAACCTCTTGCCCTGATTGGGGGGATCGGTGTGCAGCTTACCTCCTGGAATGAGGTGTTCGTGGATGCGCTGGCCGATGCCGGGTTTTATGTCATCCTCTTTGATAACCGGGATAGCGGAAAATCGACCAAATTTGACGACTGGGGCCCGGCAGACATTCCCGCCGCCTTTGCGCAGGCGCGGGCCAAGGAAAAAATCTCCGCGCCCTATACGCTTGAGGATATGGCCGATGATGCGGCGGAGTTGATCCGCGCCCTTGGTTTCAAGGCGGCCCATTTTATCGGCAGTTCCAATGGTGGTGCCATTGCCCAGACGTTGGCCTGGCGTCGGCCGGAATGTGTGAAATCCCTTGTTTCCATTATGGCTACATCGGCCCGGCGCGGCCTGCCACGTCCGGAAGGGGCCGCCGCCAAGTGGTTGACCAGCCCGCGGAATCCGGCAGGCACCCGCGAAGGAGCGATGGATGAGGCGGTGGAAACCGCAAAAATCATCGGTAGTCCGGCCTTCCCGGTACCTGAGGCCATTCTGCGGGAGAAAGGAGCGGCCCTTTATGATCGCTCATTCTGCCCAGATGGCAACAGCCGCCATCTGCTGGCGAGCCTCGCCTCGGGGGACTCCCGCGTCGCGCATCTTGGAGAGATTACGGCGCCGACCCTCGTCATCCACGGCCGGAATGATCCGCTGGTCCCGCTTGGTTGTGGGGAAGATGTGAAGAATTCCATTCCAGGTTCGGAAATACTTGTGATCGACGGCATGGGCCATGATATCCCGAGTGAGGCAGTCCCGGAAATGGTGGCCGCCATTGTCAAAAATGCAAGGCGGGCAGGGTAATCATGATGAAGCAGGATTATCTCGCTTCCGGGCCGATGGTGGATAGCGATCATCCGGATATTGTTGCCTTCACAGAGGCCAACAAAGGCAGCGGCAAAACGGATAAGGAAAAGGCGATCCGCCTCTATTTCGCGATCCGGGATGGCGTGCGCTATGATCCCTATTCATCGACCCTGGAGCCGGACAGGCTGAAGGCAAGCCATACGCTGAGTGAGGGGCGCGGCTATTGCGTGGCCAAGGCGGTTCTGCTGGCGGCGGCCTGCCGGGCCGCCCGAATACCTGCCCGTCTCGGATTTGCAGACGTGCGCAATCATATGTCGACCGAGAAAATGCGCGAACGCATGCAGACGGATATCTTCTATTGGCATGGCTATACGGATATCTATCTTGAAGGCAAATGGGTCAAGGCAACGCCGGCTTTCAATGTCGAGCTATGTGAGAAATTCGGTCTTCAGCCCCTTGATTTTAATGGGGAAGAGGATTCCATTTATCATCCCTTTGATACATCCGGTAACCGGCATATGGAATATATCCTGTATCGCGGAGAATATGCCGAGCCGCCGGTCGAAGAGATTATGAAAACCTATGTCACTCACTATCCGCACTGGCGGAACCGGAGTAATTCCGCCACCGGCGATTTCGATGCCGAAGTGGCGGCGGAAACCGCGAAAAGCTGAGCGGCCCTAACCGAACTGGTAAGCCGAGATGGGTGCCCCCATGGCGATATCCCGGAATGTCTCGCGCCCTTGGTCTGCGCCTGCCGCCCCGGCCACCACATGCAGCGGGATAAGATGCTCCTCCCGTGGATGGGCGAAGCGGGCGCCGGGGGCGGCATCCCAGCCCGCCAGCAGGCGGTTGCGAACCTCTGGATCGGGATGGGTGGCGGCGTCCCGCAGCCAATCATCGAACAGGCTCATCTCCGGGAGTGGGCGACCGCCACGCTCACGGGTACTCATCAAAATGCGCATATTGTGAAAACTCATGCCGCTGCCAATGATCAGCACATTTTCATCGCGGAGCGGGGCCAGGGCCCGGCCTGCCGTCAGATGCGCGGCGGGATCGAGATCGCTTCGGAGTGAAAGCTGCACAATGGGGATATTGGCATCCGGATAGGAGAGCAGGAGCGGAATGAACACACCATGATCGAAATCACGGCTGCTGTCTTCTGCGGTGTCGATGCCATTTGATTGCAACAGCATCTTTATGCGTGCCGCCAGTTCCGGGGCGCCGGGCGCGGGATATGTCAGCTGGTAAGTATGCGGCGGAAACCCGTAATAATCGAACAGAAGATCGGGCGCCGGCGTGCTCTGGACGGTTATTCTCTTCTCTTCCCAATGGGCGGAGACGAGGATGATAGCCGCGGGCGTCTTGCCAATATCCTCACGGAGATTACGGAGATATGCCGCCATCCGGTCCCATTCATGCGGGGGATCCCAGTCCATGAAGAAGCAGGGGCCGCCGCCATGTGGAATATAGACAGTCGGCATTCTTTTCATAGTCAATCTCGCGCTTGCGATAACAATGGTTCAGGAGCTATTCTTCTTTAAATAATGCAATGTTGGTAAATGACCATGGGGAAAATGATTTTATGTGACAAAAGCGGCACGCTGACGTAGAACGAAAATAGCTAATCTGGGAGGAAGCGATGTCATCTGCATATGAAAAAGGGGGGCAGGGGAATGTCCAGCCGCAGGTCGCGCCGGTTGGAAATCGTTCCTATGTCGCGGGCGAGACTCACGCAGCGCTCAGACGGCAAACAATTCCGCAAATGTTAAAGGAAACCGTCAGAAATTACGGATCGCAAGACGCCGTGATTTTCCCGTTAAACGGGATTAGCCTTACCTATTCGGAGTTTGATCGGCGTGTTGACAGGCTCGCAGCTGGTCTGCTGGCTCTCGGCCTGGAGAAGGGGGATCGGATCGGGATCTGGTCGCCGAACAATCTGGCCTGGGTGCTGATACAATATGCAACCGCGCGGATCGGTCTGATTCTGGTCAATATCAATCCGGCCTACCGCCTGTCGGAGCTGGAGTATGCGCTGAACAAATCCGGATGTCGGGCACTCATTCTCGCAGACAGCTTCAAGACCTCGGATTATCTGGCGATGATCCGCAGCCTCGCGCCTGAGCTGGAGTCGGCGAAACCGGGAAAACTCAAATCCGCAAAACTGCCACAGCTTGAAATGGTTATCGGCATTACGGATAACCCGGGCCCGGGCATTTATCCATTCGCCGAAGTGGAGGCGATGGGCAAGTCAGCGGACCTCGCGAGACTGGATGAAATCACGGCCTCCCTCTCCCCGGATGATCCGATCAATATCCAGTTTACATCCGGAACCACGGGCGCGCCGAAAGGGGCAACGCTAACCCATTACAACATTGTCAATAACGCTGCCCACACGGTCGGGCGCATGAACTTTACCGAACAGGACCGTCTCTGCATTCCGGTGCCGCTGTATCACTGTTTTGGTATGGTGATGGGATCGCTCGGCTGTGTCAGCACCGGATCGGCGATGATTTTTCCGGGAGAGGCCTTCGATCCTGACGATACTCTGAAAGCCGCGGCGCTTGGTCGTTGCACCGGCCTTTACGGCGTGCCGACCATGTTTGTTGCGATGGTCGATAACCCGTTGTCGAAAGAGCTTGACCTGTCCAGCCTGCGAACAGGGATCATGGCCGGGGCACCCTGTCCGATCGAGGTGATGAAGAAGGTGATTGATCGCCTTCATATGTCGGAGGTGACGATCTGCTACGGCATGACGGAGACAGCGCCCGTTTCCTTCCAGAGCAATGTGGATGATCCGCTGGAAAAACGGGTGTCCACGGTCGGGCGCATACATCCGCATGTGGAGGTGCGAATTGTTGATGAGAATGGAGAGGACGTTCCCGTCGGCGGACAGGGAGAGCTGTGGACGCGGGGCTATTCTGTCATGCGCGGCTATTGGGAGGATGAGGAACGAACCCGTGAAGCGATTACCGAAGAGGGCTGGATGCGGACGGGGGATCTCGCCGTGCTGGATGAGGAAGGCTATTGCCGGATCGTCGGCCGCCTCAAGGACATGATCATTCGCGGCGGGGAGAATATTTATCCGCGCGAGATTGAGGAATTTCTCTTCACCCATCCGGATATCCAGGAAGTGCAGGTGTTTGGTGTTCCTCATGAAAAATTTGGAGAGGAAGTCTGCTGCTGGATCGTCCGCCGGGCAGGCTCCAGTCTTGATGAGGAGGGGGTGAAAGCCTATTGCAAGGACCAGATCGCCCATTACAAGGTCCCGCGTCATATCCGGTTTGTGGACAGCCTGCCGATGACGGTGACCGGAAAACCCCAGAAATTCATCATGCGGGATGAAATGGCCAAAATTCTAAACAAACATAATTAACCGGTTAAATTTAAATTCATTCTGATTATTAAATAAGTTAAATTTATTTTATAAGATATTGAATTTTAAAATATTTCATAGTTTCGATATATGGGCGTCGAAAATCTTTTTGGCGCGGCCCCAGACACCGCTTTCCATATCCTGAAGGGTGAGAAGCGACGGAAGAAGCTGGGCCGCATAGTCCTCGCTGCTTTCCACCGGCAGCATGGAGGGCAGATTGTCAATGGCCATGACATCAAGCGGCGGTGGGCCGCCCGCCACCCGGATGACCGGATCATCGAAAGAGGTGGCATGATCATAGACGGGTACCGGATTGAACGGGCTGCTCGGATCACAGGACACATCGGCGATGACGGACAGGCGGCGCGGCGCAGTCAGCGCTGATTTCGGAACAAAAACGGGAACGCCTTCCTGCGCCAGGATGCAGTTGACAAACAGGCTGTGGTTGAGAATTTCCGGAAACGGTCCGCCATTTGCCGTTTCGGCCATATCCCATCGGGTTACATTGATCCCTAATGATTGCAGGCAATCACAGGCGCCGCTGCCCACCCGCCCGAGGGCGCCAATCACGATGGCGTCGGGGAAGGTCGCGGCGGCATTGCTCGCTTTATCCAGCCCGGCCTTGAGCTCCCTGACCAATGCATCCCGCCCCGGATAAACGCCGACGGACCGGGGCCCCGGCCCGGGCCCTGTCTGTTGCGCGATCCAGGCCATCAGCCCCACGGCGGCCCCGGCAAATCCGGCCCAGTAACCGAAGGCGGCAACGCGCCGTCCAGCCTCATCTGTCAGATACTCAAGATCATAAAGCGCCCCGCATCCTGCCTTGAAGCGGCGCAGCAGGGCAGGGCCATCCGCCTGCCCCTTATAGGCATGGCCAAACATGATGTGACGGTGCGGCAATGGACTGTCGCTTATGGGGAGTTCCTTGAGGCCGAAGATGATGGCATCTCGCGGGGCATCCGGCCAGCTTCCTTCCGGGGCAATGGCGCAGCCTGTCTCGCGATAAGGAGCGATGGGCAGAGCGCGGCAAGACGAGTCTTCCACCGTGACCGTCATGCCCTGCGCCATCAGGGCCTTCACGCCCTCGGGAGTGATGCCAACGCGTTGTTCATGCTCGCGCTGTTCGGCGCGGACCCAGACATGTGTCATTTCTTAATCCTTACGGGCAGGCCGTTCCAAAGAGATAAAAGCTCCCTTTTTCTAGCGTTATTTTCATGCGGTGAAAAGGGCGGGAGGGCCCCTGGCTGTATCAGGTGGGATTGTTCCCTTCACGGCAGAGACGATCCGTGATGACGGCGGCCGAGGTCCGGTTGTCGACGCCGAGTTTCTGGAAAATCTGTTCCAGATGTTTGTTGACGGTGCGGGCGCTGATGGACAGGATGTCGCCGATATCCCGGTTGGTCTTGCCGCGAGAGAGCCAGATGAGGATTTCCGCCTCCCGTGCGGTGAGGGAGAAGGCCGCCATCAGGCTTTTTTTCGGGTCGGCATTCGTGAGCTTTTCGATGGAAAGCAGGATTTCCCGGTCGGGGTGAATTCCCAGCGGGCTGATGACATGCGGGTTGTCCTTCTTGCCAAGCCGGAAGGGCGTGGCTTCCGAAAGGGGGGTTTTGACCAGCCCCGCGATCCATTCGCAGATGTTTATATCCGTCAGACGGCTGTGCGCATCCAGGATGTCCGGATGCTGGTCCAGCAGCTTTCGCGCCTCGGGCGATGCCCAGATCAGGCTGCCATCCGGCGTGACGGCCATAACCGGCCGCCCGCCCGCATCAAGGGCGGATCTGGCGCTTTCAATCAGCCGGGCATTGGTCAGATGGATGGAAAGGCGGGCAATCAGTTCGTCGGGGTTAACCGGTTTGGTCACATAATCGACTCCGCCCACTTCCAGCCCTTTCAGGATATGTTCTGAAGAGCTGAGACCGGTCATGAAAATCACTGGGGCGGCAATCATGTCCGGTCCCGATTTGAGGCGGGCGCAGGTTTCGAAACCGTCAAGGCCAGGCATGACGGCATCCATCAGGATGGCATCGGGCTGCAGCCGCTTGACGAGATCGAGTGCCGTCTGCCCGTCTCGCGCGACGAGCACGGTCATACCCGCTTCCTCGATTGCCGTGGCGACCATGGAAAGTGATTCCGGGCTGTCATCGACCACCAGAACGATCTGCCGCCGGGTGTCAAAATCAGACGGCTGCATCATGCGTTTCCTCCAGTTCCCGGATCAGGCCGGGCAGATCAAAGTCCGACAGCCGGTGACGCAGCGGTTTCAGCCTTGCCTTGAGATCCGGCCTTGCCGCCTCGATGGCATCAAGACGGCGACGGATTTCACTCGCATTGCCGATCTGCGCGAGAGAGATGATCTTGTCACGATCTTTGCCGGAGAGCGGGGGGGCGAAGCCTTCCGCCTGCGGTTGCCGGATATCTTTCGTCCAGTCGATTTTAAGCAGATTGCGGACTTGCTCCAGCAGAATTGAAAAGCTGACCGGCTTTGCGATGAAGGCATCATGCAGCGCATCTTCGGGTCCGCTGCTCTGGTTCCGGCCTTCAAGAGCATGGGCGGAAACCATCACAATCGGTGTCGCGCGATGGACATCGCGGCGGAGCTGGGCAGCAAATTCCCAACCGGAAATATCCGGCAAGTCGATGTCCAGAAGAAACAGGTCCGGCTTTGCGATCTGTAGCATTTCGTTGGCGACGATATGACTGGAAGCCAGATAAAGCTTGAAACCGAGCGGCGCCAGCAGGGTTTCCATCAGTTGCAAATGATCCGTCTCATCATCGAGGATAAAGATGCTTTTGCGCGGACCGGCATAACCGGTGATGCGCGCCTCTGCCATCTCATCGGGGCGGCTTGCCCGATGCAGGGAGGGGAGCATCATGCGTAGGTTGAAGTGACTGCCCTGACCATAGACGCTGTCCACCTTGATCTCCCCGCCCATCATTTCAACAAGCAGCTTTGTGATGGTGAGGCCGAGGCCGGTGCCGCGCACGGTTTTCATGCCCGCCCGTTCGAACGGCTGCCAGATTTTGTCGATCTGTTCCGCCGGAATGCCAACGCCGGTATCGCTGACCCCGAAATGCGCGACTTCATTGCGATAGGAGAGGGTGAGGCGGACTTCGCCCCGTTCCGTGTAGCGGATGGCGTTGGAGAGCAGGTTCATCAGGATTTGCCGCAGGCGCTTTTCGTCCGTCGTGATCCAGGAAGGGAGGGTGGAAGTTGCCTCATAGATGAATGTGAGGCCCTTTTCCGCCGCCTGCATTTCAAAAATCCCGGCAAGCTGCGCCATGAAAACGGGAAAATCGACGCGGTCGCGATAAATTTCAATTCGCCCGGCCTCAATCTTGGAAATATCCAGCAGCCCTTCGATAAGGCCGGAGAGATGTTCAGCCGAACGGCGAATGGTGGCGACGGCTTCCTTGCGATTGGGCGGGGTGTTCGGATCCTTGTAGAGAATCTGCGCATAACCGAAAATAGCGTTGAGCGGGGTGCGGAGTTCGTGGCTGAGACCGATCATGTAGCGGCTTTTTGCCTGACTGGCCGCTTCGGCCTTATCGCGGGCATCCTGAAGCTCCGCATCGGTCCGCTGATGGGCGCGAACCTCCCGCATCAGCCGTTGCGATTGCAGGTTTGATTCCCGCCACGCGGCCCGCTGACTTTCATGGGCCAGAATGAACAGCCAGACCGATACCCCGACAATGAACAGCAGGCCGGAGAAGATCAACGTCAGCGTAATTTCAAAATGGTTCGTGCCAGCCTGTTCATAGATGATCCACAGAAGTATGCCGATCAGCCCCGAAATCAGCGATGTCAGGAGGAGAAACTGTACCATCCGGCTTTGCAGAATCTGCACCATATGGGCAGGAAGCAGCCATTTCAGGAAATGGCTGGTTTGCGCATCGATACGGGCGAAGGGCTTGCAGGCATCGCGACAGACGGAATCGAGTGAGCAGCAGAGAGAACAGATAGGCCCTTCATAAAAGGGGCAATCGGCCATGTCTTCGGGATCGAAACGGTATTCGCAGACACAGCAGGTGCCCAGAGCTTTCGGCATTTCGGGCGCTGTCCGGGCGATGTAATACCGACCGCGCGTGCCATAGGCGATCAGCGGTGCCGCCAGCATGGCGGTAAACAGCGCGATAAAGGAGGAGAGAGACATGGCCGTCTTGCCGAACAGTCCGAAGTAGGCAAGGAAGGAGACGATGCAGGCGGCGCCCATAGCGCCAAGCCCGACGGGATTGATGTCATAAAGATAGGCACGGCGGAACTCGATATGCGGCGGGCTGAGTCCGAGCGGCTTGTTGATGACAAGATCGGAGACAATGGCGCCGATCCAGGCAAGGGCGACATGGGAATAAAAGGCGAGAGTGGCCTCAAGCGCGCCGAACACGCCGAGATTCATCAGCATCAGCGCAATTGCCACATTGAACACCATCCAGACGACGCGGCCGGGATGACTATGGGTAAGGCGGGAAAAGAAGTTCGACCAGGCGATGGAACCGGCATAGGCGTTGGTGACATTGATTTTGAGCTGGCTGAGGATCACGAAGGCACCGGTCAGCGACAGCACGAAAACCGGGTTGTCAATCACCTCGCCAAAGGCGGCGAAATACATCTGGTTGGGGTCGGCCGCCGTCTCGGGCGCAATGCCCGCGCCGATGGCGATGGTCAGCAGAAAAGACCCCAGCAGCATCTTGCCCGCGCCGAGGACAGACCAGCCCGGTCCGGCGCACATTAAGGATGCCCACCATTTGACCCGTTCGCCACTGGTTTTCGGCTCCGGCAGAAAGCGGATGAAATCAACCTGTTCGCCGATCTGGGCAATGAGGGAAAAGGCGACGCCCGCCGCCGCGCCCAGCATGATCAGGGTCATGCCGCCCGCCTCCTGCGGACCGATGCCTTCAAAAGCCTTCCAGTCGGATGTGCCGTATCCCGCAAAGGCCAGCAGCACAAAAGGCAGGATATGCAGGATAATCCAGAAGGGTTGCGTCCAGGCCTGGAACTTTGAAATCTTGGTAAAGCCGTGGGTGGCAAGTGGGATCACCACCAGCGCGTTCAGCAGATAACCGAGCCAGACGGGAATGCCGAAACAAAGCTCCAGGGCGAAACTCAGAATGGCCGCTTCCAGCGCGAAAAAGATAAAGGTGAAGCTGGCGTAAATGAGGGAGGTGACCGTCGATCCGATATAGCCGAAGCCCGCGCCGCGGGTCAGCAGGTCAATATCGACACCATATTTTGCCGCATAATAGGTGATGGGGATACCGGTCAGGAACAGCAGCAGGCCGACCAGCATGATGGCGGTGATGGCGGTATCGAACCCGTAGCGCAGGGTAATTGCCCCGCCGATCGCTTCAAGAGCGAGAAAGGAAATGGAACCGAGGGCGGTGTTCGTGACCCGCAGATAGGACCAGCGGCGTGCGCGCCGGGCGGTGAAGCGAAGCGCGAAATCTTCCAGGGTTTCATTCGCAACCCACTGATTGTACCGCCGACGCTCTCGCATGACGCCAAAAATCGGTTTCATCCGCTGTGTCCCGCAACAAAGGCCAAAGTCATTGCAAAATCCTTTTTGCGCTCCGTAATCCGTTGTTTCCCTTTTACTGCCTCCTGCTTCTTCCGTTTTTTATGCACCGTCAAAAGGCGCATGCACATACGTTAAACGACGTATGTTGCAATGCAACATTTTTCTCCAATCTTTTTTGCGAAGCAGCGATACACGCTGCGACCTGGGAAAACAGGCAGGTTCAAAGGAGAAAGCAATGTCCGACACACCAAAGAAACCCTCACTCTCAATGGAAGCGTCACGCCGCTCGTTTCTGATGGGCGGAACGGCACTTGCCGCGACGCTTTTTGCGCCGAAATTTCTGCGGGCGGCGGATTATCCGACCGCGGCGGTCAATACAACCGGCCTCGCCGTTACCGATACCGACGTAACGGTCGGTATCCTGCATTCGGTCACCGGCACCATGGCGATTTCGGAAACCGGATCGGTGCAGGCCGAAAAGCTCGCCATTGAGCAGATCAATGCGCAGGGCGGGGTTCTGGGGCGCCAGATCAAATTCATTCAGGAAGACGGCGCCTCTGACTGGCCGACTTTTGCCGAAAAGGCCAAGAAGCTGCTGGTCAACGACAAGGTCGCCTCGGTCATGGGTTGCTGGACATCGGCGAGCCGCAAGGCTGTTCTGCCGGTGTTCGAGCAGTATAACGGCTTCCTCTACTACCCGACCTTCTATGAAGGGCTGGAAGAATCCCCCAATGTCATCTACACCGGTCAGGAAGCAACGCAGCAGATTATCGCCGGTATCGACTGGGTGACCCAGACAAAGGGGGCGAAATCCTTCTACCTGCTCGGTTCCGATTATATCTGGCCGCGCACCTCCAACAAGATCGCCCGCAAGCATATCGAGAAGCTGGGTCTCAAGGTAGTGGGGGAAGAGTATTACCCGCTTGGCCACACGCAGTTCAACTCGGTCATTAACAAGATCCGCCTCTCCAAGCCCGATGTGATCTACGCCATTGTCGTGGGCGGTTCCAATGTCGCCTTCTACAAGCAGCTGAAGGCGGCCGGTATCGACATGACGAAGGAAAAACCGCTGCTTCTCACCATTTCGGTGACCGAGGATGAAATCCGCGGTATCGGCGGCGAGAATATCGTCGGCGCTTATGCCTGCATGAAATATTTCCAGAGTCTGGATAACCCGAACAACATCGCATTCGTGAAAGAATTCAAGAAGATGTGGGGCGATGACATGGTCATCGGCGACGTGACGCAGGCCGCCTATCTCGGCCCATGGCTGTGGAAGGCCGCTGTTGAAAAGGCGGGATCCTTCGATGTGGACAAGGTACGGGAGGCGAGCCCCGGTATCGAACTCACCACCGCGCCGGAAGGTTACGTCAAGGTTCATGAAAACCACCATCTCTGGTCCAAAACCCGTGTCGGTCACGCCAAGGCGGACGGCCAGTATGAAGTCGTGTTCGAAACGGCGGAGCTGGTCGAGCCAGACCCGTTCCCGGAAGGATACCAATAGGCTTTGCGTAGGAGGTCGGTCGCAAACCGTCACCGGGGAGCGGCCGACCGACATCAACTCTTTCATGGCATTGAAATACAAGAGGCAGGAGACAGCATATGTTTGCCGATTATACGATGGGAGAGCTTGGGGCCATTTTCGCCATGCAGGGTTTTGCCGGTCTCATTCTTTTCTCGGTTTTTGTTCTCATGGCGCTCGGGCTGGCCATCATTTTTGGTCAGATGGGGGTGATCAACATGGCGCATGGCGAGTTTATGATTCTCGGCGCCTATGTCACATATATTACCTCCAGCCTGTTCGCCGATTACCTGCCATCGCTGTTCAGCATCTATTTCTTTATTGCGATGATCCTCGCGTTTTTCGTGACGGCGGCTCTCGGTATGCTGGTGGAATGGAGTCTGATCCGGCATCTCTATAAACGCCCGCTGGATACCTTGCTGGCCACTTGGGGGCTCAGTCTTATCCTGCAGCAGATATACCGCTCCGTATTCGGCGCCCGTGAAGTGGGGGTGACGATTCCTGACTGGATGATGGGGTCGCTGCCACTCACCGATTTGATCGAAGTTCCCATTAACGGCATTTTCGTAATGGTGCTGGCCATCAGTATTTCAGTCGCTGTGTATTTGATGATGTATCGCTCCTCCTGGGGCAAGCAGGTGCGGGCTGTTACCCAGAACCGGGTCATGGCGGGCGCGGTCGGCATTAATACGGAACGAACGGACCGTCTCACTTTCGGGATCGGCTGCGGCGTTGCGGGTGTGGCTGGTTCGGCTTTCACCATGATTGGATCGACCGGTCCGACGGCTGGCCAGCTCTATATCGTCGATACTTTCCTTGTCGTCGTCTTTGGCGGCGCGGCCAGCCTGCTCGGAACGATTGCCTCGGCTTTCTCCATCTCACAGGCGCAATCGATCATGGAATTTTTCCTCTCCGGCTCCATGGCCAAGGTGCTCACGCTCCTCACCGTTGTCGGCATTCTGATGCTGCGTCCCCAGGGGCTGTTCGCCCTCAAACTCAGGAAGTGAGGTGACCGAGATGTTTGCAAAAGATAACAAGCTTTTCTCCACGGGCGATATCGTTGGCTTTGTCATCCTGGCCGTGCTGATCTTCATCGTCCTGCCGGTCGGCCTGGATACCTTCCGTCTCAATCTGTTCGGCAAATATCTGACCTATGCTTTCGTGGCGATCGGTCTGGTCCTCTGTTGGGGTGCAGGCGGTATCCTGAGCCTCGGGCAGGGGGTGTTTTTCGGCCTTGGCGGCTACTGTATGGCCATGTTCCTGAAGCTGGAAGCCTCGACGCCGGAAGCGACCAAAATCCAGTCCACCCCCGGCATCCCGGATTTCATGGACTGGAACCAGATCACCGCGCTCCCCATGTGGTGGGAGCCCTTCAACAGCCTGACATTCAGCCTTATTGCCGTGGTGCTGGTACCCGTGGTCTTCGCCTTCATTATCGGTGTGGCCATGTTCCGGCGGCGGGTGGGTGGTGTTTATTTTGCAATCATCACACAGGCGATTGCCGCCATCATGACCATCCTGATTATCGGTCAACAGGGCTATACCGGCGGTGTCAACGGCATCACTGACCTGCGGACCCTGCTTGGATGGGATATCCGCACTGATGAGGCGAAGGTCATTCTTTATTTCGTGAATGGGGTGCTGCTGTTTGTCTGCCTTTTTGTCGCGCAGTTTATCCGCAAGTCGAAACTCGGACGAATTCTGATTGCCATGCGCGATCAGGAAGACCGGGTCCGCTTCTCCGGGTATGACGTGGCCAATTTCAAGATTTTCGTCTTCTGCGCCGGGGCGGCTTTCGCGGCCATCGGCGGGGCTATGTTCACGCTGCAGGTGGGGTTCATGTCCCCCAGCTTTGTCGGCATCGTGCCGTCCATCGAAATGGTCATTTTCTGCGCCGTCGGCGGGCGGCTCTCGATCCTCGGGGCGGTTTATGGTGCGCTGCTTGTCAATCTGGCGAAAACCACTTTCTCCGAAATGTTCCCTGAACTCTGGCTGCTGGGTCTCGGCGCCCTCTTTATCGCGGTGGTGCTGGCGTTCCCGAACGGCCTTGCAGGTCTCTACAAGGATTATGTGGAGCCGCGGTTGATGGCCCTGTTCAAAAAGAAGGCCGACGACGGGGGCGGACGTGACTTCGACAGCATCAAAGCCCCGGCTGAATAGGAGGAAAAAAGATGAACGCAAGACCTGATTTCCTGCTGACCGTTGAAAATCTGACTGTTTCCTTCGACGGGTTCAAGGCGGTCAATGGCCTCAGCTTCTATGTGGAACCCAATGAGTGCCGGGTGATTATCGGCCCCAACGGGGCGGGGAAGACAACCGTTCTCGATCTGATCTGCGGCCGCACCAGGGCGACCGACGGCAAGGTCGAATTCAAGGGGCAGGATCTTCTCAAGATGCGGGAAGACCAGATCGTTCATGCCGGGGTAGGGCGCAAGTTCCAGACGCCCACCGTTTATGAAGATCTGACGGTCTTTGAAAATCTGGAGATTTCTTATCCGAAGGGACATGGCGTTTTTGGCGCCCTGATGTTCCGCCGCGATGATCCGGTGAAGGAGCGTATCCATGAAATTGCCAGCGTGGTTTTTCTCGACGATCTGCTGGATATGAAAGCGGCCTTTCTCAGCCATGGGCAGAAGCAATGGCTGGAGATTGGCATGTTGCTCATCCAGGATCCGGAATTGCTGATGCTGGATGAACCGGTTGCCGGCATGTCGGTGGCCGAGCGCAAGCAGACGGCCGAACTCTTAAATCGCATTATCCAGGACCGTTCGGTGATCGTGATCGAACATGACATGAAGTTCGTTGAGGATATCGCGACCCGCGTCACGGTGCTGCACCAGGGCAAGGTGCTGTCCGAAGGGTCCATGGCGCATGTGCAGGCGGACCCGAAAGTCATTGAAGTTTATCTCGGCCACTAAGGGAGGAAATGATGCTGAATGTAGACAATCTTCGTTCCGCTTACGGCGAATCCGAAGTGCTCCACGGCCTCGATTTTACGATTAGCCCCGGTGAGATCGTCGCCATCATGGGCCGAAATGGCATGGGCAAGACGACGCTCATGAAAACCCTGATGGGGGTTGTCCCGACAAAATCCGGCCATGTGAGCATCGATGGGAAGTCGATCGAAGGGCTGAAATCCTATGAGCGGGTGGCAAACGGTCTCGCCTATGTGCCGCAAGGAAGGCAGATTTTCTCTACTATGACGGTGGAGGAGAATGTGGAAACGGGCCTCATTGTCACGGGGGACAAGAAAGTCAGCCCTGATATCTATGAGCTCTTTCCGGTTCTGGTTGAAATGAAATCGCGCCGGGGCGGCAACCTTTCCGGCGGACAGCAGCAGCAGCTTGCCATTGCCCGTGCGCTGGCATCGAAACCGAAGGTGCTGCTGCTCGATGAGCCGACAGAGGGCATCCAGCCCTCCATCATTCGCGAGATGGCGCGTACCCTCCGCCGTATCCGCGATGAACGCGGGCTTTCGATCATCGTATCGGAACAGGTTTTGAGTTTCGCCCTTGATGTTGCGGACCGCGTTCTGGTTCTGGAGAACGGCGAGTTTGTTCATGAATCGCCCCGCACCGGGATCGACGAAGAAAAAGTCTCGAAATTCCTGTCCGTCTGACAATTCATTACTAGCTTGAGGAGGCAAAATGACTGATACCCTTATTGAAGTGAATCTGGGCGAAAGCCCGCTCACGAACGAGAAAATTCACAATCGCTGGCATCCGGATATTCCGATTGCCGTCTGGGTCAAGCCGGGAGATGATTTCAAGGTGGAAACCTATGACTGGACCGGTGGCCAGATCAAGAATAACGATGATGCCTCCGATGTTCGCGATGTGGAGCTCGCGCAGGTTCATTATCTCTCCGGCCCGATCGGCATTGAGGGGGCGGAGCCCGGCGATCTGCTGGTTGTTGATATTTTGGATATCGGCGCCAAGGAAGAGAGCATGTGGGGGTTCAACGGCTTTTTCTCCAAGCAGAATGGTGGGGGCTTTCTGACCGATCATTTCCCGGAAGCGCAGAAATCCATCTGGGATTTCGAGGGAATGTTCACCAAGTCCCGCCATGTGCCGGGCGTCCGTTATGCCGGCCTGATCCATCCGGGGCTGATCGGGTGCCTGCCGGACAAGAAGATGCTGGATATGTGGAACACGCGTGAGACGGAGCTGTTCAATACGGACCCTGGCCGCGTTCCCGGCCTTGCCAACCTGCCGGATGGCGGCCCGACCGCGCATATGGGCAAGCTGACAGGGGAGGCCCGTGACAAGGCCGCCGCCGAAGCCGCCCGCACCGTGCCGCCGCGCGAACATGGCGGTAACTGCGATATCAAGGACCTGTCCCGTGGATCAAAAATCTACTTCCCAGTTTATGTGGATGGTGCCGGGCTTTCCATGGGCGATTTGCACTTCAGTCAGGGCGATGGTGAAATCACCTTCTGCGGCGCCATTGAAATGGCGGGCTGGCTGCATATCAAGGTCGATCTGATCAAGGGTGGGATGAGCAAATACGGGATCAAGAACCCGATTTTCCGTCCCTCTCCGATTGCGCCGAAATATGACGACTTCCTGATCTTTGAAGGCATCTCCGTCGATGAGGCGGGCAAGCAGTATTATCTGGATGTGCATATTGCCTATCGTCAGGCCTGCCTGAACGCCATCGAATATCTGAAGAAGTTCGGATACACGGGGGCGCAGGCCTACGCCATTCTCGGCACCGCGCCGGTGCAGGGGCATATTTCGGGCGTGGTGGATGTTCCGAACGCCTGCGCGACGCTGTGGCTGCCGACGGATGTGTTTGAATGGGATCTGATGCCGAATGCGGACGGACCGACGAAATATCTCGACGGCTCTATTGATGTGCCGCTGGCGCCTGATCTCTGATCTTTTACATAACAACTGACCGGGCGGGGGAGACCTCGCCCGACTTTAAAGGGAGACCCCATGCCGATCTATCAATATTGCTGTGATGACTGCGGCCCGTTCACGGAGCTTGTGCCCCTCTCCGAATATGCCGATCCGAAAAGCTGCCCGTTCTGCGGGACCAATGCGCCGCGCATGATCACCGCGCCGCGGCTGGCCATGCTCGACAGCGCCACCCGCAATGCCCATCAGACGAATGAGCGGAGCGCGCATGAGCCCAAAAAATCATCCCACGGCCATGGACCCGGCTGTGGCTGTTGCGGGGGCAGTTCGAAGAAAATCAATTCGGGCACGCTCTACCGTCCCGACGGATCGAAAAGCTTTCCGGCCAAGCGACCCTGGATGATTTCTCACTGATCGCGGCGGACAGGCGGTCAGAACGGAACCGAGACACTGATGGCGCCAAATTCGTCCTTGTCATCCTGACCTTCATATTCGCGGGACCGGAAGACATGGGTGAAGGCAATGCGGGCATCGCGTATGGTGAGGGCGAGGCCGAGTTGTGCATCGCCGACGATCGGTTCCTTGCTGACGCTGCGGCTGTCGCGAAATGTGTTGCCATCGAGAAAGATATTCCGGGCCACCGCGCGAGCGTCCAGCCCGGCGAAGAAATATAGCCCTATATCGTCGGTCGGCTCGAAAAAGCCAGATCCCGGTAGACCTGGCTGGATGCGCGGCGGCCCATAGTCGTTGGGCAAATTCCATCCCATGCGCAGCGTTGCCCCGGCATTGACGTATGTATAGACATTGCCGAGCGCGCCACCCAGATGCGGCGTCATATCAATCGAGAATCCGTTGAGTTTTGCTGATACCAGCGCCCGCCAGCTTCGCTGATAGGTGAGGACAAGACCCGGCTCGTCTTTAAGCTGCGTATCCCAGCCTTGCGGCTTCTGGGAATCGATCACCTTGTGAACGAAGGTCTGCGACTGCTCGCCGAGAGCGGAGGGCCCAACGACGCCGAGTTGGAGCTGAAGCTGATCAAGCTGTTTTTCACCCGTTTCCACAACAATGCCGACCGCTCCGTAGAGCCAGCCCGCATAAGGCCGTTCATTTGTCGGCGGGGTGGGATCCTGAATATCATTGGGGGTATACATATTCTGCCCGATGGCATAGGTGGAACGGACCAGCCCGTCTTTCGGAAAAAAGGGAAGCAGCCGTGCCGCGCGTAATGCCCAGGCAGGGGCATGATCGGGTTCCGACATCCAGGCCAGCATGATCCCGTTTGTATAATCCCGATCGAGCCCGAAAAAGAGATCATTTTCAAGCACGAAGGTGAAGGTGCCGGTGTCTTCTTCCTCCTCCGCCACGGCGGCTTCTTCCGCAAAGGCGGGCGCCGTGCAGGTGAGGGACGCCAGAAGGACGGCTATGATCGAAGGGCGGGACATCATGCTGTGGATATAACTCTTTGATAATGACTTTAATTTGTCCGTAATGAAGCAAAAATTGGTGCGGTATCAATAAATTGGCGGCAGGAGTGGCAGGACCAGACAGGAATGTCGCTTTCATGTCGGTTGCGCCGCCCGCTGCATAGTGGAAGGATAGGGGGAGAGAAACCGGACCGGCAAGAAAAAACGACAGGGAAAGGGGCAGGGAATGAGCCAATTGACAATGGAGCAACAGGATCATGTTGCCATCATCCGTTTCAGCAATCCGCCGCATGGCTTTATGGATGGCGGGACGGAGGAGGAACTCGCCGCCGCGCTCGATCGGGTTGAGGAAGATGACAGCATTCGCGCCGTTATCCTGACTGGCGGCGAGGCGGATGTTTTCATTCGTCATTATGATGTGGGCGTTCTGTATGAACGGGGCAGGGCGTTGGCCGCGCGGGGCGTGGTGTTCGATCCGGACCGTCCGGTGCCGGAGTCTCCCGTGCATGTCTGTCTGCGCCGGATCGCAACAATGCCGAAGCCTTTTGTCGCGGCCATTAACGGCACCGCTATGGGCGGCGGTTTTGAACTCGCGCTCGCCTGCGATATCCGTCTTGTCCGGGACGGGGAGTATGACCTTGGCCTGCCCGAAATTAATCTTGGCATTCTCCCGGGGGCGGGCGGCACGCAGCGCCTGACCCGCCTGATCGGGGAAGCGAAGGCGCTGGAGCTGATGCTGCTGGGGCAGACGCTGCGCCCGCGCGACGCTGTTCGTCTGGGCCTCGCCAGTTTTCTGGTCGAGGGGGATGTGATGGAAAAGGCCCTGGAGGTTGCCCGTCGTCTCGCCGCCCGCTCGCCCCGCGCCGTCGGTCATATCAAGGGGCTGGTGCGGGGCATTCATGATCGCGCGCCAGAAGACGGCTTCGCGCGGGAGCGCACGCTGTTCTGCGACCTGATGGTCAGCGAGCGCGGCCTTCGGGAAATGGGCGATATGGCCGCCGGCCGCCGCGATATTCGCGCGAACGGGGAGAGGGATTGACGCCGGGCCCGCCTACCCGCGGCTCAATCGCGCCGTCGCCTCCATTCGGGCCTTGTCATATTCTGCCTCGATTTCCGCAATCAGATCATCGACGCGGGTGATTGCGGAAACGCCGGACACCGAATGCCCGGCCGACCAGATATCCTTCCAGCGTTTGGGCTTATTTTTCTTCGCGTCCGGATTGATATCCTTGGCGATATCAATGCCGCCTCGTTCGGGCAGGCTGTCGGGGTCGAGACCGGCCCGCTCGATCGACGGGCGGAGCATGTTGGCATTCAGCCCGGTGAACGCCTTCGTCAGCAGGATATCATCGGCGCGGGAGGAGATCAGCATCTCCTTATAGGTGTCCTTGGCCAGGCTTTCATCCGTCGCGATGAAGCGCGTGCCCATATAGCCGAGATCGCAGCCCAGCATTTGCGCCGTCATCAGGCTGTGTCCGTCCATAACCCCGCCGGCGAGCACGATAGGGCCATCGAAGAAACGGCGGACTTCCCGGACAAAGACGAACGGGTTGATCCAGCCGGTTTGGCCGCCTGCGCCCGCGGTCAGCAGGACAAGGCCATCCGCCCCCGCCGCAACCGCCTTTTCCGCATGAAGCACGGTGGCAACATCCGAGAAAACCAGCGCCCCGATATCCTGCAGCGGAGCGAGGACCGGCGTTGGCGGGCCGACGCTGGTAATCACGATTTCCGGTTTATGCCGAAGGAGAACGGCCACATCCTCCATCAGCCGGGGATTGGATTTATGGACAATGAGATTGGGGCACCAGGGCGCGGGGTCTCTTTCGTTTTCCGCTTTCGCTGCTGCAAGCTGTGCGTCAATTGCCGCAATCCAGGCCTCCAGCTCCTCCGTGGATCGGCAGTTGGCGGTCGGAAAGGAGCCGATAATTCCGGCGCGGCAACAGGCGGAGACCAGATCGACGCCGGAAACCAGAAACATCGGCGCCGCGATCAGCGGCAGGCGGAGACGATTTTTAAGCTTTGTAAAATCATGTTGTGTCATGTCAGATCCGGACCTCCCGGTCCTGCCAGTATTTCGCCCGAAGTTCTTTTTTAAGAACCTTGCCAACCGGGCTGCGGGGGAGTTCAGCAATAAAATCAATGGATTTTGGCGCCATCACGCTGCCGAGCTGCGCCTTGCAGAGGGCGATCAGTTCGGCCTCCGACACATCCTGACCGGGCGCGCGTTCAATAACGGCCTTGACGGCTTCACCCCATTTTTCATCCGGCACCCCGATCACCGCGCAGTCCTGCACGGCGGAGTGCGTGACCAGAATCTGTTCGATTTCCAGCGGGAAGACATTGAAGCCGCCGCTGATGATCAGATCGCGTTTGCGATCGCTGATATAGATATATCCATCCGCATCGCGATAGCCGAGATCACCCGTATGCTGCCAGCCGTTTTTGTGAATGGCGCGCGTCGCCTCCGGATCATTGATATAGCGGAACATGACGGTCGGGCCGCGGACGACAATTTCCCCCACCTCATCGGGGCCGAGACTGTTGCCGTCTTCATCGAAAACCTTTATATCGCCGACGGTGGCGACCGGTCTACCGACCGATTTGAGACGATGTCTGAAGCGCTCGTCCCGCAAGGCTTCGCTGACGGCGCCGGGGGAGATGAAGGTCAGGGGGAAGCCGGATTCCGTCTGGCCAAAGGACTGGCAGATGACGGGTCCGAAAATGTCATGGGCGCGGGCAATCTTTTCAACGGCAAAAGGCGCGGCGGCGGCAATCAGATATTGCAGGCTTGAAAAATCCGTTGTCGGGCAATCGGGATGGTTCATCAGCACATAAATAAGTGTCGGCGGCAGGAACAGCAGGGAGATTTTATGCCGCTCGATATTCTTGAGGATGGCGCCGGGCTCGGCGACCTGCATCATGACAACGGTACCACCGAGGCTGAGCGTTGACATGGCAACCATGCCGCCCGCGTGAGTGATCGGCGCGACGGCCAGATTGACCGGCGGGTTATCCAGGTCGAATTTCTGAAATGCAGTCATAAAGCCCAGCATGTTCCAGGTGAGGAAGCTCTGTCCGCCCTGTGTGATCTTGGGCGCGCCGGTGGTCCCGCCCGTGGTGCCCTGAAATCCGATGCCCGTTTCCGGCAGATGGATATTGATGTCCGTGTCCGGCGCGGTGTTGATAAACTGTTCGAGGGAGGGGATATCGCCGATCTGGCGGTCGAGACAGACAACAATCCGGATCGACGGCGCGCCCGCGCGCATGGCCGGGATTTGATCCTGAATGGAGCTGTGAAAGAAAATCGCCCGGCAATTGCCGCGATTGAGCACATCGGTATTCACATGCACGCCGGAGCGGAGGTTGATATTGCTCCAGGCGCCGCCCGCCCGCATTCCGCCGAGAATGGCCGCGAGCGCATAATTCGTATTGGGGCTGAGGATAGCGAAAGGATCTTCGGGCTCAAGACCGTTCGCGATCAGGGCGTGGGCGATCTTTTTTGTGAGAAGGCCCAGGTTTTTGTGGCTTAGCGTGCCCGTATCGTCGATCAACGCCGGACGCGACAATGAGGCTTTGCCCGCCCTGTCGAGCAGGTCAAGGTAATTGATGCCGTGCATGTTAAATCCTCCCTTGTTTTTATTGGGCGCAGGCTCAGGAGGTTAGTTTGATGTCGCATCGGAGCGCATATCAAGTGAAAAATGCGCTCCGAGGCCTGTCATGGAAAATGTGAGTGCTTATTCCCGGGCGAGTTCCGCCTTGCCGACGCCTTCGCCATCGAGGGTTTGCGTTGACATATGCACCGTCACCTTGCGCAGGAAGCCGTCAAATTCGAAGGGGGCCGCATAATCCCCGACTGGATTACCTCGGTCTCGCCCGATATCGAGGCCGGACCAGGAAATCAGCATGTAGAAGCCGAGATTGCTCTCCGCCGATCCGGCATCCTCTCCGTCGATGGTGAGGGTATAGCGGCTCTGCCCCATGCCGGTGCCCATCTTCGGCTTTTCCTCCCGCGTCAGCCGGTCAACCCGGAGGCCGAGCAGGTGGCGTCCCGGAGTAACTTTGCGGTTTGACCGGACGACTACATGTTCCCCGCCGATGTTGAGATCGTGATAGAGATATCCGTCTTTCATATAGAGGCTGTAGCCCGATGTGGTGTCCCCATGGGCGATAAGGACGCCGTTGCTGGCCTCGCCGATGATATCAGCATCTGCCTCGATCCGGTATTCGCGGCTGCGTAAGTCGGGAGCGACATCGGATGGGATATGCCCGACCCCCCGATGAAAGACCGCGATTGTCCGGCCGCCCTGTACCCGTTCGGCATTTTCGGCAAAGCGGGCCGCGAAGCGGTCATCGAGGGGGAGAACCTTGTGCTTCTCCGCCTCTTCCCACCAGGCGTCGATCATCTTCTGGAGCTGTTCAGGCCTGTCATTGGCAAGATCATGATTTTCGGAGAAATCCTCATCCAGATGATAAAGCTCCCATGTGTCATTTTCAAAGGGCGTTCCCATGGGATGGTAGGCGACGGCCTTCCAGCCATCCTTCCATAGGCCGCGATGCCCGAACATTTCAAAATACTGCGGCGCGTCGCGGGAGGGAACATCCGCCTTGAACAGACTTTCCCGGAAGCTTTTCCCTTCGATCGGTTGTTGCTCGATGCCGTTGATATGGCTTGGCGCCTCCAGTTTCAGCAGGTCGAGAAGCGTCGGCACCACGTCGGAGCAATGGGCGAACTGGTGACGCAGTTCCCCGCGCGCCGGGATGCCCTTTGGCCAGGAAATGATCAGCGGATCGCGAATGCCGCCACCATGGGTATTCTGTTTGTAGCGTTTGAGCGGGGTGTTAGACGCCATTGCCCAGCCGAGCGGGAAGTTGGTGTGGGTGTCCGGCCCGCCGATATCGTCGATCCGGGCGATTTTCTCGGCCATCGACTCAGGGCGCAGGTTGAACGGGCCCATGGCGTTGACAAGCCCGTTGCGTCCGCCTTCCTGACTGGCGCCGTTATCCGAGAGGATAAGGATCAGCGTGTTGTCCATCTGTCCGGTTTCTTCCAGGAAGTCGATCATCCGGGTGATATGCCGGTCCGTATGATCCAGCATCCCGGCATAGGCCGCCTGCATCCGGGTATAGAGCCGGTGTTCATCGGCGCCGAATTCATCCCATGGCTTCACGCCATCATTATGCGGCGGAATGGCCGCATTGTCGGGAACGATGCCCAGTTCTTTCTGGCGTTTGATCCGGCGCTCCCGCTCCTTGTCCCAACCGCCTTCGAACATCGAATCATAGCTTTTGATGATATCTTTCGGCGCCTGATGTGGCGCGTGGCAGGCGCCGAAGGCGCACCACAGGAACCACGGGTTGTTTTCCGCACCGGCCGTGTGTTCGGCCAGCATCTGGATGGATTTATCCACCAGATCCTCCGTCAGGTGATAACCGGTCTCATAGGTGCCGGGCGGATCGATATGGCTGTTATCGCGGATCAACTCCGGCGCATACTGGTCTGTTTCTGCATCAAGAAAGCCATAATACCGATCAAATCCCCGGGCCAGTGGCCAGCCGTCAAACGGTCCGGCGGGGCCGCTTTCATGCAGTGGCGTCACATGCCACTTGCCGATCATATAGGTGCGATAGCCGTTGGGGCGCAGCATCTCGGCGATTGTCCCGGCGGATTTGGCGATCTTGCCGCGATAGCCGGGGAAGCCGCTGTCGAAATTGGCGAGGCAGCCGACACCGACGGAATGATGGTTGCGCCCGGTCAGCAGCGCCGCCCGTGTCGTGGAGCACATGGCGGTCGTGTGAAAACCGGTATAGCGCAGACCGTTCGCCGCAATCCGGTCAATGGTCGGCGTCTTGATGGTTGATCCATAGCAGCCGAAATCGGAAAAGCCGACATCATCGAACAGGATGACCAGAATATTCGGGGAACCTTCCGGTGGCCGTGGCGGTTCTGGCCAGAAGGGTTTGTTATCTTTCATCTATTTTCTCCCTGTTCTTTTCGTTTTTTGTCTTTGTATCAGCGCTGCGTTGCGGCTACAGCCTGACGCTCCCTGTTTTTGCGATTTTGTCGAAAGTCCGCCGGGCGATATTGAGCTGATGGATCTGACTGGTGCCCTCATAAAGGCGGAACAGCCGGACATCGCGATAGAAACGCTCGATGTTGCTGTAATCAGCGACATAGCCCGAACCACCGAAGATCTGCACGGCGCGATCAGCGATGCGGCCGCACATTTCGGTCGCGAAATATTTGCACATGGAGGCTTCCAGAGTGATGTCGAGCCCTTCATCGCGCTTGCGGGCGGTATCCAGGATCAGGGTGCGGGCGGCGGCAATATCCACATGGCTGTCGGCGATCATCGCCTGGATAAGCTGGAAATCACCGATCGGATGGCCAAATTGTTTGCGTTCCTGTGCGTGTTTTGCCGCATCATCGAGCATCCGCATGGCCGGGCCGGTGCTGAGGGCGGAAAGATGAATGCGCTGCTTGTTAAGCGCTTTCATCGCGGTGCGGAAGCCGACGCCTTCTTCATTGCCGAGCAGGCAGCTCGCCGGGATTTCGCAATCCTTGAAATAGACTTCCGAGACCGGAGAGCCGGACTGCCCCATCATCTTATAGGCCGGGCCCACACTGAGGCCGGGCGTGTCGAGATCGACCAGAAAGGCGCTGATGCTACGGTGGCTGTCATCGTCGGGATCAGTGCGGGCGAAAACGGTGAACAGATCGGAAATGGGCGCATTGGTGATAAATGCCTTGGAGCCGTTCAGGATGTAACGATCTCCCTTGCGGAGGGCTGTGGTCTTGAGGGCGGTCGCTTCCGATCCGGCCTCCCGCTCGGTCAGGGCGAAGCAGCCGACGATTTCGCCCGATGCCAGGCGCGGCAGATATTTCTGCCGCTGTTCCTCCGTGCCATCGACAATGAGGGATTCGCTGCCGATCCCGGTGTTGGAGCCGACACGGGCGCGATAGGCGACGGAGCAGTAAGACAGCTCGAACGCCATCAGAACCAGCTCCTCCGTGGTCAGGCCGAGCCCGCCATAGGCTTCTGGTATGGCCCAGGCGAAATAGCCGCGCGCCTGCATATCCTTCACGATATCTTCCGGTACCTCATTCAAATCGGCGACGCGGTCCTCATTGGGAATGGCGACTTTTTCCACCCATTCCCGGACTTCAAGGCGTTGTTTTTCGAGTTCTTCCCTATTGCGTATCATCGTTTTCTCGTTCGAAAAATGGTTGGGTTAGCTCGCGAGTTTATTGTTCATGGCTGTGAGAGCCGCCTCGCTCTCGCCGACCAGCCGTTGCATGATCCCTTGAACGGTCATCAGCTCATTGAACCAGGCGATGCTCTGTCCTGTCGCTTCGTAGATCAGCGGCTCGATCTCATGCTCATTGACGCCCGCCACGATATCGGCGGTCAGCACCTGCTGATAGGGCATCTTGAGGGGTTTCGGCGCATCCGGGCTGTCCCACTCGTCGGACCAGGCGGATTTGATCAGGCGACAGGGCTTGCCGCTATGGCTGAGGGAGATGGTGGTGTCTAGGCTGTCCGCTTTCAGAAGCTTGTTAAGCAAGGCCTCGGAAAGCGCATGTTCCTTGGAGGCAAGCCAGGCGGTGCCGAGCCAGACCCCTTGCGCGCCAAGGGCGAAGGAGGCCGCAATATGCCGCCCATGGCCGACGCCACCGGCCGCCAGAACCGGAATGTCGCCCGCCACATCGACAACTTGCGGCACGAGCGAGAAGGTGCCGATGGGCCCCGTATGGCCGCCCGCGTCATAGCCTTGCGCGACGATGATATCGACGCCCGCCGCTTTTGCCTTTTCCGCATGGCGCGGCGCACCGACGAGGGAGAATGTGACTTTGCCGTGTTCGCGCGCCCGTTTGATCATTTCCGGCGGCATGCCAACGGCGGAGGCAAAGCTGTGCGCCGATGATTCCAGCGTCGCCGCAAGCTGATCTTCGAATAGCTGCTGCGAGCGGATTTGCGATGAGAAAAATGTCGGTTTTGTCGCAGCGGGAACCTTGTACTTCTCGGTGAGATGGCGAACGAAATTCTGATGTTCCTGAGGAAGATCAGCTTTGGAGCCTTCCCGGTCCGTCTCATCCCCGACATTGGCGGGCAGCATCAGATCAATGCCGAAGGGCAGGTCGCCCAGCTCTTCTTTCATGATCCGGGCGACATCGGCGATTTCTTCGGGCATGCTGCGGGCGGCGCCGAAAACCGGATACCCGCCCGCTTTCGCGAGAGCGATCATGACATCGATGTTATGGGCAAGCCCGAAAATGGGATAGCGAATCCCCAGCTTTTTACAGAGCGGTGATGTCAAAGGCATGACGCAGTCCCTTTCGTCTTTATTCAGTTCCAAAAATATTGAAAAGCCTGAGATTCTGGGCGACTGAAGCCAGACGCGGACCAAGATCTTCTTCAATCTCCTCCTTGCGGGCGCGATAGGCGGGAATGCCGCAGGAAAGAGTGACGCATAGCCCGTCCGCAGATCGTCCGAGAGGGGCGGAAATGGCGTAGATATTCGGCCGCCACTCCCCATAGGCGGTGCAGAAGCCGTTCTTTTTGCAACTTTCCATACCCCGGGCGATGCGGTCGGCATAGCGTTCCAGCGCGCCGGGATAGGCCTGTTCGATCTCGATATATTTCTCCGCCAATTCCTCCTCGCTCAGCATGGAGAGAAGGGATCTACCGGTTGCCGTTCCGGGCACCGGCATGGTCATGCCAACTTCGGGTGTATGCGGGAAATTGCTGATATCACCGGCTGTCTGGATATAGACCGTATGCGGCCCATTGAAGACGGCGAGGGAGGCGTTACCCTTGGCGAAATCCGCATAATCGCGCATCAGCCCGACGGCCTGCTGCCGCCACTTCATGGAGGAGAGGATCGGATAGGACAGCGCCAGAAGGCCGGGCGCCAATCGGAAACCGCCATTGGGGTCGCGGCGCAGATAGCGCATGGAGATAAGTGTCTTGCACAGGCGCGAGACGGTTGCCTTGTTGATGCCGAGCCGGGCGGCAATTTCCGCATTGGTGAGCGGACCTTCATCCACCTTGAAACAGCCGAGAATCTCCAGCCCGCGGATCAGGGTGGAGGAGAGGGAATTGTCCCGATCCTCATTTGCTTCGGATCTGCGTCCGGATGTTCTGGTGTCCGGGATACCCTGCTCTAGATGTTCGCTGGTCATATAATTCCTCGGCTCCGGCAATCCTCGATTTCTTCCTTGCTCAACCCCAGATATTTTTCAAACACGGCATCGTTATCCTGCCCCAACTCTTTGGCGGTCCAGCGGATTTTGCCGGGGTTCCGGGTCATTTTCGGAACGACATTCTGCAATCTGACACTGCCGAAATCATCATCGGGAACGGTGGTGATGGCCTCGCGCGCCTGATATTGCGGATCGTTGAAGATCTGCTCGATGGAATAGATAGGCGCAATGGTGCCGCCTGCGCTATTGAAGGCGTTGAGCACCTCGTCCAGCGTATGACTGGAAATGAAGGCGCCGAAGATACGGTCCAGCTCCGCGCCATTTTTAACTCTCAGGCCGTTATTCTGAAACCGCGGATCTTTTGCAAGTTCGGGCTGTCCGACAGCCGTGGCATTGGCGAGAAAGGTCGTGTTGGTGCTGCCCGCAAGGGAGACATATTTCTTGTCGCTGGTCAGATATACATCCGACGGGGCGGAATACTGGTTCTTGTTGCCGCTGCGCTCCCGCACATCGCCAAGCTGGTCATATTCGATGGCCAGGAAATCGAGCAGGCGGAAGGTCGCCTCGGTCAGCGCAAGGTCAATTTCCTCACCTTCCTTCCGCTCGCTGCCCGCAACCTTGTAAAGCGCGGCGAGAATTGACATGGCGCCGAAGACGCCGCCAAAAGCATCGGAAATGGGATACCCCGTATGAACGGGTGGACGATCCGGATCGCCGGTGATGTGGGTGAGGCCGCCCATGGCTTCGAAGATGCGCGCAAAACCGGGCCGGTCGATATAGGGGCCGTTCTGCCCGAAAGCGGTGACCCGCAAAATCACCAGTTTCGGATTCGCCTTCCACAGCGTTTCCTTGTCCAGTCCCCAGCGATCAAGGGTGCCGGGCCGGAAATTTTCGATCAGGACATCGAACTGCGGCAGCATTTTGAGCAGCAGATCGGCGCCTTCCTTGCGGCGCAGATCCAGCGTACCGAACTGCTTGCCGCGATTGGCCGCCTTCCACCAGAGAGACTTGCCCTCTTTGAAGGGCGGAAAGCCGCGCATGCCATCACCGATGCCGGGAAGCTCAAGCTTGACAACATCCGCGCCGAGATCGGCCAGTAAGGTGCCCGCAAAGGGGGCGGCGATGATTGTCGCGATATCCAGTATACGCAGATTTGCAAGGGGGCCGAATTGGCGACTGTCGGTCATTTCACTTCCCGTTAATTTAGTTTTTATTTTATGATGTTGACATCATTTGTTACTATATATAAAACAAAACAGTCAAACAAATAAATAAATAAAACAGCAGGGACTATGGATTTCAATTTAAGCCGGGAGGGCGAAGAAATCCGGCTGCGTGCCGAGGATTTTTTCGGAAGGGAAGTGCTCCCGCGTCACCGTGAATGGGTGCGCACCGTTTGTCATGATCGCAAGCCGCCGCATTTCATCAGGGAGATTCAGGAAAAGGCAAAAGAACAGGGTCTTTGGAACCTTGCCTTGCCAAATCTTGCCCCAGACGAACCGGGAACGCGCCTTGGTAATCTTGAATTCGCTCCGATTGCCGAGATACTGGGACGTCTGCCTTGGGGATCGATGGTCTTCAACTGCCATGCGCCGGAAGTGCCGAACATGGCGATGCTTCAGGCGCTGGCAACACGGGAGCAGAAGGAAAAATATCTGAACCCTCTACTGAATGGCGAGACCCGCTCCTCCTTTGCGATGACGGAGCCGGATGTCGCTTCCTCCGATGCGACGAATATCGCCACCGTTATTCATGAAGACGGGGACGAGCTGGTCCTCAATGGCCGCAAATGGTTCGCGACCGGAGGCGCTCATCCGGATTGCGCGTTCCTGATCGTCATGGGGGTATCCGATCCGGATGCCGGTCGCACCTCCCGCCACAGCATGGTTATCGTTCCCATTGATACGCCGGGCCTGACATTGGTCCGGCATTTGCGTTTTATGGGGTGGGAGGATTTCGTCGCGCCTATCGGGGAATTCCGCCTTGAGAATGTCCGTGTGCCGAAAACCAATCTGCTTGGGGAGCGGGGGCAGGGGTTCAAGGGCGCGCAGGTCCGCCTTGGCCCGGCGCGCATCCATCATTCCATGCGGTGCATCGGCATGGCGGAGATGGTGCTGGCCCAGATGGTCGCCCGCGCCCATGAACGCAAGACTTTCGGCCGTCCGATTGTGGAATATGATACGGTCCAGAAATGGATTGCCGAAGCCCGCATTGATATCGACATGAACCGCCTGTTCATTCACAAGGCGGCCTGGCTGCTGGATAACAGCGATGAAAGAAATAGCTGGCGTATCGTTTCCCAGATCAAAGTTACCGTTCCGCGCATGCTTCAGAAAGTGACGGATCGCGCCGTGCAGCTTTTCGGCGCCATGGGCGGCACCGATGATACGTTGATCCATCATGCCCATTCCTACGCCCGTTGGTTCCGGATCGGCGATGGCCCGGATGAAGTGCATCTGCGGCAGATTTACAAGACAGAGCCGGTTCCGGAGTGGACAATTGCGGAATGTCCCTATATCGCGCCCGACGGATTCTAGGAGGTATGTAACGGTGAATGCCAGTATCAAAAATTTCGTCGCATGGCCCATTGCCCTGATCTGTGCCGCTCTTGCCGCGCAGGCTATCTATTCCGCTATTTCCGGCGGGTGGGATCTGATTTACGGCCGGGCCTGGATTTTGTGCGCGGCCGTTGTCGTTGCTCTTTTAAGCAGTCCGCTGGCCGATAGCCGGGAAATGCCGCAATCGCGACTGAGATATGTGCCCGTCTGGCTGTTATGGCTGTTCGATGTGCTGCTGATCGCCGTATTCGTGCTTGGAACAATCCGTTTTATCGACATTCAAGTCCTGCTTGAAGAAACCCTGTTTGATTTTGCGGAGGTGGATATCTGGATCGGGCTGGCCGCCATTATTGTCCTGCTGGAGACGACGCGACGACTGTTTGGCATGCCGATCGTGATCATCGCGCTACTCGGTCTTCTCTATTGCCTTTTCGGCCAATACCTGCCCGGCTTCCTCAATCATTCCGGCTTTACACTCAACCGGTCCATCGAAACTATCTGGTACAGCCTTCAGGGCGTTTACGGGATGCCGATGGGCGTTGTCTTGCAGGTGGTGCTGATTTTCATTGTTTTCGGAGTTCTGCTGGAAGGGACCGGCGCCAGTGATGCCCTGATCCGCGCATCCGTGGCCTTGACCGGTCGTACCCGGGGCGGTCCCGCCCATTCTGCCGTTGTCGCAAGCGCCGTTTTTGGCAGCATGTCCGGCAGCGTGACGGCGAATGTCGTGGGGACGGGCAGCTTCACCATTCCCATGATCAAGCGACGAGGGTTTTCTCCCGCCATGGCGGGCGGCGTCGAGGCGGCGGCGTCAACCGGTGGCCAGATTGTCCCTCCCGTCATGGGCGCGGCAGCCTTCCTGATGTCGGACTTGACCGGTCTTCCCTATACCACCATCTGCCTTGCCGCCCTTGTCCCGGCGCTTTTCTATTATGGCTCGCTCTTTGTTTCTATCGCCGTTCAGGCGGGGGCCGACGGTATTGAGCCGCTGCCGGAATCCGAGCGGCCCCCCCTCAACCGCAAGGATCTGCTCGCCTGCCTGATGTTCATTGTCCCCATAGCGGTCATCGTCTTTGTCTTGCTGATGGATCGGTCTCCCGCGCAGGCCGGATTCTGGGCGATTGTCGCCGCCGTTTTTGCCGGGGCATTCAGTAAACGCAATCGCGAGAACCCGCGCGTTATCTGGAACGCGCTGGTCAAGGCCGGACGATCCTGTGCCTGGATTGTCATCGCGGTCGGCTGTATCGGGGTTATCCTTGGGGTGCTCAGCCTGACGGGGCTTGGGATTTCCTTCGCCTCCACTGTCGCGGAATTCAGCGAGGTTTCGCTGCTGGCCGCACTGGTCACAACGGCGCTGGCGGCACTGGTACTGGGCATGGGAATGCCGACACTGCCAGCCTATCTCATCATCATTCTGGTATTGGGGCCGGTGATGCAGCGGATGGGAGCGGAATTGCTGGCGACCCATATGTTCGTCTTTTACTTCGGTGTGCTGTCAGCCATCACACCGCCCGTGGCCATTGGCGCCTTTGCGGCGGCGCCGATTGCCAATGCGCATCCTTTTTCAACGGCTGTGATGGCGGTGCGACTCGCACTCGTCGGCTTCATCATTCCCTTTATCATCGTGTATGAACCATCCCTTCTTATAGTGGGGACGTTTGAATTGACCAATTTCCTCCGGGTGACGATTTGTCTCGGGCTGGCCATCTGGTTTATCAACACGGCGCTTATCGGGTTTGAGCGACAGCATCTGTCGATGGCGGAGAGAGTAATCCGGGCCGGGGTCGGCGCGGGGCTGCTCGTTCAGATTCCGTCAATCCAGTTTACCCTGATCGCCGTGGCCCTGATTGTCATCACTTACGGGAAATTTCGGGCAAGGCGCAAGCTGGCAGGGTAGAAATCAATATATCAACCATACACAACAGGGAGTTACTTATGGGAAAACATTCAATTCTTAAATCAGTCGGGGCCGTTGTTGGCCTGTCGGCCATGCTGGCGGCCGTTCAGCCTGCCGCCGCAAAAGACAGCTTTACAATGGCGTCGCTCGGATCCTCGTCCCCGACGACTACTTTTTCCATTGCATCAGTTGAAATCTTGAAAAAAGCGCATGACTACAAGGTGCAGCTTTCCACCGGAACGACCGCCGTCCGGCAGGCTTTGGATTCCGCGAAAAACGAGCTGGATCTTTTTGTGACAGCCGTCTCGATCCATGGCTTCATGAAAAGAGGCGAGCGGATGTATGCAAAGATGGCAGATGCGAAAGAACTGTCTGAAAATCTGCGGGGCCTGATCAATTATCCTATCGGCTCCTACCAGTGTGTCGTGTGGGAAGATAGCGGCATCAAGGAATATGCCGATCTGAAAAACAAGACCATTTTCACGGGACCACCCTCCGGAGCCGCCCGTGTGGTGATGGAACAGGTCATTGAAGGTGTGACGGGTTTTAAGTCCAAGGAAGATTATAATTCACCGAACTTTGACTGGGCGGCAGGCCTGCAGGCATTTCAGGATCGTCAGGTGGCGGCCTACTGCACACCTGAAGCTATCCCGAGTGCGGGCATCGCCCAGCTTGCCAGCATTGGGAAAATCCGCATCCTCGGTATCCCGGATAGCGCCCTCGACAGCCCTGGGCTGCAAGCAGCGACAAATGTCCCTGGTCGTGAGCTAAGCATGGTGCCAAAGGGGTTGTACCCTAATCTTGTCAATGAGACGGATGCGCGCGTCGTAGGATCGATCGTTGGTCTTGGCACCAATAAATGGATGAGCGAGGAAAATGCTTATAACATCACCAAAGCCATCTATGAAAATGTCGATGACCTCACCAGAGCGGCGGCCTGGATGAAGGTGATCACGCCGGAAAATGGCCTTAACCAGATGAACATGCCGCTGCATGTCGGCGCCTATAAATACTATAAGGAAGTTGGCGTTGATGTGCCGGAGGATCTTATTCCGCCGGAAGCAAAGTAAGCATGATCTGAAAACTTGCGCCGCTGTCTTCCGGGACGGCGGCGCTTTTTATTTTCATCAACAGTCAGAGGGTTATCATGATGCGCGCGCTTATCTGTTCGGAAGATTTCAGCGGTCCGGCCGGGCTTAAGACTATGGAGGTTTCAAAGCCGGTTCCCGGCGCGGGAGAAGTGCTGATCGAGGTCATGGCGGCGGGTGTCTGTTTCGCTGATATGCTGATGAGCCGTAATAAACATCAGAACAAACATCAACCGCCTTTTTCAACGGGGATGGAAGTGGCGGGTACGGTTGCTGCCATTGGCTCCGGGGTTGAGGGCTTCGCGGTCGGTGAGCGGGTTGCGGCCCTTGTCTATGATGGGGGACATGCGGAATATGTTTGCGCAAAAGTAACGGAGATATTTCCTCTGCCCGAGGGATGCGATCCGGTGCAGGCGGCGGCGTTGCTCTCGGTCGCGCTGACGTCAGAGCTGGCCCTTGTGGAAAAAGGGCAGCTTCGCGCCGGGGAGACAGTGCTGATCGGCGGGGCGGCGGGCGGCGTCGGTATTTCCGGTATTCAGCTTGCCAAATATCATGGTGGACGTGTGATCGCGGTTGTCAGTGATGAGGCAAAGCGCGACGCCTGTCTTGCCGCCGGTGCTGATGCGGCGCTGCTCTATTCCGATGATCTGCGGACAGCGGTGCAGGTGGTTAATGACGGGCGGGATGTGGATATTGTTCTTGATCCCGTCGGTGGCGACTTCGCCGATCAGGCGGCCAATTGCCTCGACTGGAACGGACGCTATCTCATTATCGGCTTCGCGGCGGGCGGAATCCCCAAATTCGCCGCCAACCGGCTGCTGGTCAAGAACCGCGCGGCCATCGGCATGGTGCTCGGCTATTATCGCTGGCGTGACCCGGCGCGCCTTAAGATCGCGGCAACGGCGGTTCTGGCGGCAATCGGGGAGGGCGCGCTCAATGCGCCGGTCGATCTGATCGAGCGTCTCGAAGATATTCCCGCCGCCATGGAGAAAATCGAAAGCCGACGCATGATCGGCAAGGCCGTGGTTCGGCTGCGCTGATAACCTTTACGTGCCGGATGAGGCGGCGGCCTGTGCTGCTGTCGCCGTTTCTCCTTCAAAGCGGATACCGTCATATCCGCTGGTGGCCACGGCCCGTATGCGCGCATTATATTTGGGCGTGCCGCCATTATAGACGAAATAACGCACTCGTCCGGCCTCATGCCCCTTCACATTGGAGTTATATCCTGTGAACCAGGATTTGGCCTTGCGCATCAGCATGTATTTATACATTTCGGCCACCTCGTTGACCCAGGCCGCTTCTGCCTCTTGCGTCGGTTCTGCCCGCGAATAGCCTTGCTGCCAGATATGGTTTAGCAGATCCATGCACCAGTTGACGCCGCTTTCAATGCCGCGCGGATAGTTGGTGGAGGCGGAGCCGCTCTGCGGACCGTTGGGCATCAACAGGTTGGGGTAGCCGTTTATCATCATGCCGAGAAATGTTTCCGGCCCTTCCTGCCATTTATCTTTCAGCTTCGCGCCGCCGATCCCGCGGATGTCGATATGATCGAAGGCGCCGGTCATGGCATCGAAGCCGGTGGAATAGATGATCACATCCAGATCATGGTCCGCTGCTGTCGTTTGGATGCCCGTTTCCGTGATCCGCTTGATCGGGGTTTCGCCGATATCGACAAGATGCACATTATCGCGGTTGTAGGCTTCGAAATAACGGGTTTCAAGGGGGACGCGCTGGATCCCGAAGCCATGATCCTTCGGGATCAGCTTGTCCGCCGTCACCGGATCCTTCACCCGTTCGCGGATACGCCCCGCAATATAGTCCGAAAATTCTGCATTGGCCTTCTCATCCATGAAGATTTCACGGAAATTGCTGAGCCAGATGCCGAAGCCCGGCTCATCATAAAGCCGATCCCAGAGGGCGATTCTTTCCTCCCTCGGGACATCATAAAAGGACCGTTCGTCAATGCGATGGACAAACCCGCCGGGGGAGCGGCTGCAAAGATCGAAAATCTGGTCATAACGGGCCCGGATATCCGCCATTTCCCCATCCGAAATGGGGCTGTTGTTAAGCGGTGCGCTCCAGTTCGGGCGGCGCTGGAAGACGTAGAGCTCATCGACTTCCTCGGCAATCACCGGAATGATCTGGATGGCGGTTGCGCCGGTGCCAATGATGCCGACCTTTTTCCCCTTGAGATCTATGCCCTCATGCGGCCAGTCATAGGTATGAAAGGACGGGCCTTTGAAATCATCCATACCCTCCAGAAGCGGCAGGGTCGGCTGTGACAACAGGCCGATGGCCATGACCATGAAACGGCATGACAAGTCGCGTCCATCACTGGTGCGAAGTCGCCAGCGATCCGCCGCCTCGTCGAAATGGGCGGCCTCGACCTTGCAGTTGAACTGCATATGCTCCCGCAAGGAGAATTTATCGGCCACAAAATTCAGATAGCGCAGATTTTCCGGCTGGCTGGAAAAACGCTCCTTCCAGTGCCACTCGTCAAGCAGCTCGCGGGAGAAGGAATAGCCATAGGTATAGCTCTCGGAATCGAAGCGACACCCCGGATAGCGGTTATTGTACCATGTCCCGCCGAGATCGCCGCTGCCTTCCAGCAATATGGCCGATATGCCCTGATCGACAAGCCGCTTGATCTGATAGATCCCGGCAACGCCCGCGCCGATGACGATCACTTCATAATCCGTATTTTGTGCCGTTGCCATTTTCCCGCTCCTGCCCTTGTTTATTCTTGCGCCGGTCAGCATTTTCATCAGCAGATGTTCATATTAGGGGTATTTCAGGGTATGCCACAAGTATCTTTATACGCCCCGTTCAGCCAGAGCGCGGATTGACAGCATCCTGGTGACATATTAACTGATAGGGAAGGGAGCGCCTATTCCTGCTTCCGCTGCCAAATAAAGGACGATAAAAGATGGCGCCTGAACATAATATTCCGAATGATGCGCGGAAGTATCTTGAACCTGCCGATTATGTGGATAGCGATGCGCCAGAGGTGCAGGCGTTCGTTGAGCAAGCCCTTGCGGAACTGCCGTCAGATGCCTCAGATCGTGATAAGGCGATCCGACTGTTTGAGGCGGTGCGCGACCGGTTGCGCTATGATCCCTATAGGACATCCCTGGATCCGGAAACCTACCGTGCAAGCCATATTGCGACCAGGGAGAGCGGCTATTGCGTGCCGAAGGCAATCCTGCTGGCGGCGTCACTCCGGGCGGCGGGCATTCCGGCGGCGATCGGTTTTGCCGATGTGCGTAATCATCTCAGCACTGAAAAGCTGACGGAGCTCATGGGCACGGATCTGTTTATCTATCACGGCTATGTCCAGCTCTGGCTCGGGGACGAAACCTACAAAATCACTCCCGCCTTCAATATGGAGCTTTGCGAGAGGTTCGGTGTTAAGCCGCTGGTGTTTGACGGCTATTCCGATGCCCTGTTCCATGAGCATGACATGCAGGACCGGCGGCATATGGAATATGTCAATGATCGCGGTATTTTTGTTGATATTCCGATAGATCAGTTTCTCGCGGAATTTCGTGTAACCTATCCGAAGCTGTGCGCCAATCTGGATAACGACGATATAGCCGAAGTAAAAGACAAATTTACGGTGTCAAGCTGATCGAAGATATCTGCGGCTCATCTCGTTCCGGCGCTGCCCGGCGCCGGTCGGATTTCCGTGCGCAATATCAAAAACGGTTGATTTGAAAAGGCATTCCCTTACAACACAGGGAGTATAACCGCGCAGGCCATTCGGTGATTGAGAGTAAGGCTCCGTGACATACAGTCAGAATATACGGCAGAACGCGAAACATGCGGACAAATCGCCCCGGAAAGGGCGGTCGGTGGCGACGCGGCAGCTTCTTTTGGCGGAGGCGGCCCGACGGTTTCGACGGCACGGCTACACTGCTTCCTCTCTCAAGGATATCGCCGCCGGAGCGGGGATCGGCGCGGGCAGCCTTTACTATTATTTTTCCTCCAAGGAGGAGTTGCTCGACGAGGTGCTGGAAAAAGGTTGTCGGCAGATTGTCGATTTTGTCTCCCAGGCCCGGCGGCAATGCGAGGCCGGGGGCGGAGATTTCCGGGATGTGTTCCGCGCCATGATCTATGCGCATCTGTATTATATTCTCTATGCCGGGGATTTTACCGCCGCCAGCATTCGCAATTTTTCCATGCTGCCCCCGGCAAACCAGGCCCGGCATCGCCAGGTGTTCGAAATTTACGGCAATGTCTGGGAGGGCGCGTTTGAAAAGGCCCGGCAGACGGGCGAATTGAAGCCGGAACTGGACCCGGCGTTTCTTCAGCGTATCATTATCGGCGCTCTTAACTGGGCTGTGGAATGGTTCGATACGGAGCACTATTCCATCCATAAATTCGCCGATCGGGCAGCCGATCTGCTGCTTGACGGGATGCTGAAGCCGGGAATGTCCTGGCAGGGGCAAAAGGCGGCGTGTATTCCGGTTGAACCTCTGGAGGCAATGGCGGCGCGGCAGCCGAAATTCGGCAAGTCCCGTCTCGGCATTCTGATTGCGGCGGCCCGCGTCCTGCGCGAACGCGGCTATGAAGGGGTGACGTTACGGCATATTGGCGAAGTGGCGGGCATGGAAGCGGGCAGCATCTATTATCATTTCTCCTCGAAGGAGGAAATTATTGATGAGGTGCTGGCGCGCGGGCTGCGTGAAATTGCGGATGGTGTCGCGTCGGTGCTGGAAAATCGGGATAAATTTCCAGGCCCTGTGGATTGCATTGCGGCCGCTGTCCGCACCCATATGCTCTATCTGTTTGTCCGCAATGATTTCGTGGCGATGAATATCCGTATCTATGCCCAGCTCCCGCAAGCAGTGCAGGAACGGCATCGGCCGGTCCGGCAACGACTGGCAACTGTCTGGAGTGAATGCCTTGGCATTATCGGGGAGGCGGAGGAGTTTCGCGATAATATTGAAGTCCTGCCGACGCGGCAGCTCCTGTTGGGGGCGCAGAACTGGACGGCGCTGTGGTTCAAACCCGGTCGGGCGCCGGCGCCGGGAAACCGGACGGTGGACGATCTCGTCAATATGCTGCTTGTCATGTTTCTGGACGGTATAGGGGGTGAGCGGCTGAAAGGCCGCGGCGATATCACAGAACGCTAGTTGCATCGACGGTCAGTTAAGGGGGCGCGAATATTTCCACACCCGGGCGGGCGGCAGATTTCGGATCACCGTTGCGGCGCGCATACCCGTAATGCCAAGCTCCCGCGTGAGATTCTCCGACAGCGGCGGCCGCGCGGAATAGCTATATTGGATCAGCATTCCCCGCTCGTCCAGCAAGGCCAGAATCTGGGTCAGTATGCTGTGTTTTTCGCTTTTCTTCATATTGAGAAGCGGCAGGCTGGAAAAAACGATATCAAACGGCTGCGGTTGCTCCGTTTCGAGGATCGTCTCAAGAAACCGCGCATCACCGGTTATGACTTTGAGGTCGGGGAATTTGCTGGCTAAATTTGATGCCAGCCGGCAGTCCCGCTCCAGCAGGGAAAGCTGCTCCGGCTCGGCGCCCGCATCGAGCAGGGCTTCGGTAATAACGCCGGTTCCCGGGCCAATCTCAAGAATACGCTTGCCGCCAAGCTCCGCCGCCGTTGCCATGGCGCGCGCGAGTGGACGGCCACTTGGTGCGAGGGCTCCCATTCTTCGGGGGTTGCGTAAAAATGCGAATATAAAAGACTGATCCATATGAACATATGGCCATGCGAGGCCTGATTATCCTTTGGTGATAAGGTCTCTTCTGTTTTGGAAGCCTGCCAGATTTAATCACATTTTTATGACAAGTAAAACGGCTTTTGCGGTCTTTCCCGCGATGTCGGAAATTTCGGGCTGCCGATTTAGGCAGCCCGGAAAAATATGGCATTCACCTGTTTCAGGCGGCAAGGCCGCTCCGCAGGAGTTTGCCGGGCAATGCGGTTTCGATTTCCGGCGCAGTTGCGTTGCGATCAATCAGCAGCTTGCCATTGACGATGACCGATTGGATGCCGCTGGCCGGGGAGATCAGGCGGTCGCTGCCATCTGGCAGATCATAGACGCGCTGAAGTGTGCCCGCCGCAATTGTCGCCGGATCGAAGATAACGATATCGGCCATGGCCCCTTCGGCGAGGACGCCGCGCCCTTCGATGCCGAAAATCTGCGCCGGTTTCTGGGTCAGCATATGGATGGCCTGCTCCAGCGTGAGGGTGCCGCGTTCGCGCACCCAGTGGCCGAGCAGATGGGTGGAATAGCAGGCGTCGCAAAGCTGGCTCGCATGCGCGCCCGCATCGGACAGGCCAAGGACAAGATTGTCATCGACCAGCAGCTCGGCCACCTCTTCCTCATCATAATTGACGATAGGGAAGCGGAAGCGGGCCACAAAATCGGTTTCCAGTGACAGATCCAGCGCAAAATCGACCGGATCCTTGCCGACGCTGTCAGCAACCTCGCGAAGCGGCCGTTCATGCCATTCCGGATTATTCGGCGCCATGGAGATGACGCAGCGGTCAATCCAGCCCGCCACCGCATTTTTGGCTTCCGCCCCGGTATCCTTGCGGAAGGCATCGCGGAAGGCAGGGTCGCGGTAGATCGCCTTGCGGCCTTCTGTATCCGTCTCCATGATCTGTTTGAACAGCGGTCGCATCTCGAAGGGGAAGGGTTCGTTGAATTCGAAATCGAAATTGATCGGGCGGCAGGCCACCTGCGGATAGATCTTGACACCTTCGGCACGGAGCTTGGCGGTAGTCTCCTGATGGCGGCGGTGCGAGCCGGGGCCGGACATGCCCGAGAGCAGCGCGGTCCAGCTGATTGCCATATCGTGTTTTTTGGAGAGGGTGGCGAGCTGATCATGGAACAGGGTCGGGCCGACGGTCGCCTGAACAATTTTTCCGCCGCCTTCGCGCGCGGCGCCGACCAGACGGTCAATCTCGATCATATCGGCGAGGCGGCTCGGCACCGGTTTGCCGCCATAACCGTGGTGGGTTGTCGCCTGCGATGTGGAGAAGCCGAGGGCGCCGGCTTTCATCGCCTCGCGGACAATGTCGGCCATGCTTTTCATCTCGTCATCGGTGGCTTCGCGCTCCACGGCGTCTGTTCCCATGACATAGGTGCGGATGGGGGTATGACCCGCCAGAACGGCGAGGTTGATGGCGCTGCCCCGTTCCTCGATGGCATTCATATATTCACCAAAGCTCTCAAACGGCCATTCAGAGCCGAGCCCTTTGGCCAGCGCATCAAAGGCCATGCCTTCCACCTTTTCAAGGGTGCGCATGATGTTTGTCCGGTGTTCGGGCCGTGTCGGGGCAACACCGAAGCCGCAGTTGCCGATGACGGCCGTTGTGACGCCATGCCAGGGGGAGATGGACAGCATTTTGTCCCAGATCACCTGCGCATCATAATGGGTGTGGATATCGACAAAGCCGGGGGAAACGGTCAGGCCGGTTGCGTCGATTTCGCGCGCCGCGTCTTCCGTGACCTCGCCAAGTGCCACGATGCGACCATCGCGGATGCCGATGTCGCCCTTGTAGCCGGGAGCACCGGTGCCATCAATGAGTGTTCCGCCGGTGATTTTAAGGTCGAGTGCCATTCCATTCCTCCTTGTTGTTTAGCCGGAAAATATGCTTCCGGCCTGTCGGGCGGCGTTTTTGCCGCTTCTTTATCTTTGGGCATGGCCGCAATCACGCGGACGGCCATGCCGAGAGTGTGCCTTTGCAATCGGACTGATCAGGTTGGCCGGGTCGTCAGCCAGGACCAGATATCGTCCGCTTCCTTCTCCAGGACCTGCTCACCGATCCAGTCCGACCAGTAGCTGTCGGAGCCGAACTCATCCCGCCAGGACCAAAGCCGACGGGTTCTGAAATGCAGATCATGTTCATAGGTAAAGCCGATGGCGCCGTGCACCTGATGGGCGTGGGAGCAGATAATCCCCGCGGCCTCGCTGACGCGGGTCTTGGCGGCGGCTGTCTCAAACGTGCCGTCAAAATCATCGGAGGCGGCCAGATCCGCCGCCTGAAACGCGCCAAGCACGGCGGCGGTGGAGGCCGCCGTATGACCCGCCATTTCGGCCAGATTCTGCTGGATAACCTGCAACTTGCCGAGCGGGCGGCCGAACTGGACGCGCTCATTCGCATATTGCACCGTCGCCTCCAGCACCCATTCGATGGCGCCAGACATTTGTGATGCACGCATCATGGCGCCGAGGGTAAAGATGGAATGCATCGTCATTCCGGCGGGCAAAGGGGCTTTTTCAACGGGCGTGGCGCCGTTGAATTCCAGCGTATCACGGGGTTCTGTCGCGATATTCTGGTTTTCCGTGACGTCATAGTCTCCCGCCTTGAGGAGGGCGATGCCGTCTTCGGTGATGACGGCCACATGATCGGCGCGGCGGCCCCACGGAATGCGCGTGGCCGTCCCGGAGACACCATCGGAGCCAAGCGCCAGCTTTTCATCGGGCCGCACCGGTGCAAACACTGTCACGCCGTCCGGCGGCGTGATCCCGGCGGCGGCCAGCAGATGATTGGCGAGGATGGCCTCAACAATGGGGAGCGGCACAGAATGGCGGCCTGCGGCGCGGGCAATGACTTCCGCATCCGCGAACTGACCGCCGACGCCGCCCATATGTTCCGGTGCTAGAATGTGCAGCAGGCCGTTCTCTGCGACCGCCTGCCATAATTTTTCCGGAAACACATTGGTTTCGGCGGCTTCCTTCAGATTCTTGGTGACCTCGGCCGAAAAAAGTTTTTCGACCGTATCGGCCATGATTTGCTGTAGTTCATTCATCGTAAACCAAGCCCCCGTGCAATGATACCGCGGAGAATTTCGCGTGTGCCGCCCCGGAGTGAGAAGGAGACAGCGGCCTGTGTGATATAGGCGCGGACTTGCTCGAAGTCGTCCGGCGCACTCATGCTCGCTTCGCCGTTTGAATAGCGATGGGCGATTTCCGGCAGATCCTGCTCATATACGGCGCCGAGATCCTTGACGACCGAGGCTTCCAGCGCCGGATTGGCGCGGCTTTCCAGCTTGCCCGCGACCGAGATAGACATGCGGCGCAGCGTTGCCAGATGAGCGATCAGGCGGCCGATTTCCCGCTGGGCGCGACGGCTCGGGTCCAGCTTGGCCTCCCGGATCATCTCGATCAGAAGCTGGATGGAAGACATATAGCGTTCCGGGCCGGAACGCTCGAAGGCAAGCTCGGCCGTCACCTGTTTCCATCCGTCGCCCTCTTCGCCGATGCGATCTTCATCGGGAACAAAGAAATCCTCGAATACCACCATATTGAAATGGTTCTCTCCGGCGATATTCTTGATCGGGCTGACTGTGACGCCCTTGTCCTTCTTCAGATTGATGAGGAACTGGCTCATCCCGGCATGGCGGTTTTCCGATGGCGGGCTGGTGCGGACCAGCGCGATCATCCATTCGCAGTGATGGGCTGCCGTCGTCCAGACTTTCGTTCCGTTGATCAGGTAGCCGCCATCCACCTTGTCCGCCTTGGTGCGGATGGAGGCGAGGTCGGAGCCGGTGTCCGGTTCACTCATCCCGATACAGATATAGGTTTCCCCGCGGATAATGCCGGGCAGGATGCGGTGACATTGCTCATCGGTGCCGAAGCGCAGGATTGTCGGCCCGCTCTGGCGGTCGGCGATCCAATGGCTGCCAACGGGCGCACCGGAGGCGAGCAGCTCCTCCAAAAGGGCGTAGCGTTCAAAAAAGCTGCGCTCCGCCCCGCCATATTTCTTGGGCCAGGTAATGCCGATCCAGCCTTTTTCTCCCATCTTGCGGGAGAAGGCGGGGTCGAGGCCGGCCCAGGAGCGGGAACGCAGCACCGCCGGGTAATCCGCCAGTTCCTTTTTCAGGAACTCTCGCACCTCCAGACGCAGCGCTTCGGCCTCTGGTGGCAGGCTGTAGGGATCAAAATTGAAATACTGCATGAAAAACGGCATCCTCTCGTCGATAGCCTAAGACATTGGCTATGTTCTTGTCTTTATTACAGCCTATTTTGGGCTTAATCGCCCGACCTGGCAATGACTATTCCGACATAGTGACGGGAGAAGGCGCATTTTTACCGGGCCTTTTGAGAAACAGTAACAGCGGTGCCGCCGCCAGCATGACCCACATCATCAGGGTAAAATCATTGAGATAGGCAATCATCGACGCCTGGCGCGTCACCTCCCCGTTCAGCGCGGCAAGGCCCGATGGAATGTGATAATTCCATGCCTGCGGCAGCCAGGGCGCCTGCATGGCATCGTGGAAGGGCGTCAGATTTTCGGATAGGGTGGCGTGATTGATCTGCGTATTCCGGCTCAGCATTGTGAAAACGATAGAAATCCCGATGCTGCTGCCGATATTGCGCACCAGGCTGAACATGGCGGTGCCGTCATTGCGGTAATGCGCGGCGAGCGTTGAAAAGGTGAGGGTGCTGAGCGGTACGAAAATGAATCCAAGCCCGACCCCCTGAATGATCCCGGTCCAGACAATGGCGGCAATGCTGACATCCATGTTGAAACGTGACATCTCATAGAGAGACAGGGCCGTCATGCAGATACCAAAGAAGATTAGAAAACGGCTGTCGATGCGGCCGATGACCCGGCCGATAAAGACCATGGCGATCATCGTGCCGATGCCGCGAGGCGCCAGCACATAGCCGGTGGTGAGGGCGGGGAATTCAAGCAAGCTCTGCAGAAATGGGGGAAGCAACGCCATGGTCGCCAGCAGGATGATGCCGACCATAAAGATCAGCATGAGGCCGATGGCGAAATTACGGTCGCGGAACAGGCCGGGCTCGATAAAAGGTGCCTTCGCCGTGAACATATGCACCAAAAACATATAGAAACACAGCCCGGCCACCACGGCCTCGATGATGATCTCCCGCGAGGAGAACCAGTCCTGGGATTCGCCGCGATCCAGCATCAGTTGCAGCGAACCGATGGCGAGGCTGAGTAGCGCAAAGCCGATATAGTCAAAATGCCGCGCCTTGTTGCGCACTGTTTCCGGGACAAAGGCGAGAATGCCGAGCAGGGCGAGAATCCCGAAGGGGAGATTGATATAAAAAACCCAGCGCCAGTTATAATATTCCGTCAGATAACCGCCGAGCGTGGGGCCGAGGATCGGTCCGACCATCACGCCCATGCCCCAGATGGCCATGGCCGATCCGTGCTTCTCCGTCGGATAGGTGTCGAGCAGAATGGCTTGCGACAGCGGCACAAGTCCGGCGCCGAACACACCTTGTAACAGCCGAAAGACGACAATCTCGGTGAGGGAGGCCGCCGCGCCACAGAGCATGGAGGTAATCGTGAAGCCGATCACCATGATAATGAACAGCCGCCTGCGGCCAAGGCGGGCGGCCAGCACGCCGGTCGGCGGCGTCATGATGGCCGCGGCAACGATGTAGCTGGTCAGCACCCACGAAATCTGGTCCTGCGTCGCCGACATGGTCCCCTGCATATGCGGCAGGGCGACATTGGCGATCGTGGTATCCAGCGCCTGCATGATCGTCGCCAGCATGACGGAGGCGGTGATCATGGCGCGGCCGAAGGGGGTTGTCTCCTCCGCCGGGGCGGGACTGGCCGTCATGATGCTCATTTGCTGCGTGGCGCCTCATCTGCGGTCGCCAGCGGTGTTTCGCCGATCCAGCCAAGCGCCGAGCGGATCACGTCCGGCATCGGGCGGCTGTAGCCGGTATCAATCTCGACAAGGCTGCTCATTCCGGCACGCAGGGGCAGTTCCTCTTGGCGCGCGTCGAGCCGGACCCGCACGGGAATACGCTGTACGACCTTGACCCAGTTGCCGGTGGCATTCTGCGGCGGGATGACGGAAAATTCCGCGCCGGTCGCCTGGGAGAGGCTTTCGACTGTGCCGTCCCATTTCTGACCCGGATAGGTGTCAACGGTGACCGTCACTTTCTGGCCCGGCCGGACATGGGTCAGGTCGGTTTCCTTGAAATTGGCTTCGATCCAGATGTCCCGGTCGGAGATGAGGCTCATGACCGCGCTGCTGAACGCGCCGTTGCCAATCACCTGCTGGCCGATTTGCGGGGTATTGCTGGCAATGCCGTCAAAAGGCGCCCGCACGACCGTGCGTTCCAGATCGAGCAACGCCTTGTCTTTCTCCGCCATGGCCGCAAGATAGAGCGCGTGTTCTTCCACCGGGATATCCGGATTGCCGCCGAGCTGCGCCGTAATTTCGGAAGTTTCCTGCTTGATAACATCGAGCTGCTGGCGCGCAACATCAAGATCGTGGCGGGTGGCGTCCAGCTTGCTGCGCGAGACGGCGCTACTGGCAATCAGTTTTTCCTGCCGGTCATATTCCTTCTGTGCGAAGGCGATGTTGGTACGGGCGAGGGCGAATTCCCCCTGTTTCTGACGATAGGTTGCCTTCAGGCTGGCGATTTTGTCGCGGGCGTTGGCCAGGCCGGCCTCCGCCGCCGTGATGGCGATCCGGTAGGGGCGGTCATCTATGCGGAACAGCTCATCCCCCTTTGCGACATGCTGGTTTTCCCGGACAGACACACTGGCGATGAGGCCCGACACCTCGGCGGCAATTGAAACCTTGTCCGATTTCACATAGGCATTGTCGGTTTCGACGAACCGTCCGCCGGTGAAGTAGAGATATCCGCCGACAAGAATCACCAGCAGCGGGCCCAACAGCAGCAGGGTATTACGAATGAGCCGGGGTCTGTTTTTTACGATCGGCCGCGTTTCACTGGGCAGTGAGGCCTCTTTCGTCTCGCTCATTTGTCCGTTATCGGTCTTGTGTTCCATTAATAAGCTCTCTTCTTAGCATTGGTCGCGGAGTCGGGAAGGCTGGTTGTCTCTGCTTCAATCTGACTCTCGGCGCACAACAGGCTCTGCTTCACCTGCTGCAGTGTGGCGATGAATTGATTACGCGCGTCATCGGTCAGCGCCAATGTGGCCTGCCGCTTCGTTTCTGCCGACATTTCCTGCATCTCGCGCAGCAGGGGTTCGGCCTTGTCTGTAAGATATAGCCGGATCGCGCGGCGGTCATTCGGGTCGGGCTGGCGGGAGACAAGGCCCGCTTCCTCCAGCCGGTCGATCAGGCGGGCAAGGGTGATGGGCTGAATTTCCAGGGTATCGGCCAGGGTGACCTGTTTCACCCCTTCCTGACGGCGCAGATAAGCGAGGGCCTGCCACTGGGCTTGCGACAGGCCGAGGCCCTGTGCCCGGCGATTGAAGTTGCGACGCATCAGGCGGGCAACATCATTGATCAGAAAGCCGATACTCTCTTCTGGATTTTGCATATATGTGTTCCTCATATTAAGGTTCGCATATAATAAGTATAGTATACTATATTGCAAGCTGGCATAATGTAATGCCGATCACATTTTTTTATACTTTTCAGAAGCGAAAAGGAAAAACCGCCGCCGGATAATCCGGCAGCGGCTTTGCATATTTTTATAATATAATCAGAGCTATGCGGCTTTTTCTTTATCTTCCCGCAGCTTATCAAGCGCTGCGTTTGGGAGAGAGAAACGATCGCCATAGGCCTCGGCCAGTTCGTTCGCCCGTTTTGCGAAAGCCTCAACCCCGACACCCCGCACGAATTGCAGTGCGCCGCCCGTATAGGCCGGAAAACCGATCCCGAAGATGGAGCCGACATTGGCCTCCACTTCGTTGCGCAAGACCCCTTCGTCATAGCAGCGGAGGGTCTCGATCACCTGTCGGTAGATCAGCCGGTCTTCGACATCCTGCACGGGGATGTCGCTGTTGCCGCGCGCAAACTGCCGGATGCCCGGCCAAAGACTCTTGCCGCCGTCCGTGCCATAGTCGTAGAAGCCGCCGCCATACTGACGGCCGCCGCGGCCCATCTCGACCATTTTGTGAGTGACGTCGGCAGTGGCGGTCATATCCGCAGGATAGCCGTCCGTTACGCCGAGGCGTTTGTCCAGTACCTGATGGGTATCATAGACCTTCTTCTGCAGGATCAGGCTGACTTCATCGGAAACGGCGAGGGGGCCGACCGGCATCCCGGCGAGCCAGGCAGCCCGTTCAATCAGGACCGGATCAACCCCGTCGATGACCAGGCTGGCCCCTTCGTCGGTATAGGTGCCAAACACGCGGGAAGTGAAGAAGCCGCGGCTATCATTGACGATGATCGGGGTCTTGCCGATCTGCATGACATAGTCATAGGCCTTGCGCACCGTTTCCTCGCTGGTTTTCTTTCCGACGATCAGTTCGACAAGCTGCATCTTGTCGACGGGGGAAAAGAAATGAATGCCGATGAAACGGCTCGGGTCCGGACAGCTTTCCGCCAGCAGGGAAATCGGCAGTGTCGAGGTGTTGGAGCCATAGATACCCGCCTCCCCAAGCTGTTTGAAGGTGGCCGGAATAACCTTTTCCTTGAGCGTGATATCCTCAAACACTGCTTCGATGATGATGTCGGTTCCCTTATAGTCGGCATCATTTTCCGTCGGCTTGATTCTTTCCAGAAGGGTTTTGCCTTTCGCTTCATCCATCTGGCCGCGTTTGATGCCCTTGGTCACCAGCCCTTCGGAATAGGCCTTGCCTTTTTCCGCCTTGGCGATGTCCATATCCTTCAGCCAGGCGGGCAGGCCGCGTGCGGCATGGGCGAAGGCAATTCCGGCACCCATCATCCCGGCACCGAGGATAGCAGAGGAGCCTGCCTGCCAGCGATCTCCCGCGGGGCGATGCTTGCCGTTCTTGATGCCGTTCAGGCCAAAGAAAAAGGTTCCGATGGCGGCCCGCGCCTCCGGCGTCGTGACCAGCTTGCAAATTCCCCGACTTTCGGCGCGCAGCGCGCTATCGAAACCCATACGCATGGAGTTGACGGCGATATCGAGGATTTTTTCCGGCGCGGGCATCCGCCCCCGGGTTTTCTTATAAAGCAGTGTCGGGGCGACCACGGCGGCCATGCGCACATTGGGCGCATCCGCATTGCCGCCCGGATATTTGAATCCCTTGCGATCCCAGGGCTGCGCCGCGGCATCGGGGTTGGCCTTGATCCAGGCTTTTGCTGCCGGAACCAGCTCTTCTTCCGTCCCGACCATCTCATCGGCCATCCCTTCCTTGATGGCATCCGCCGGTTTGGCGGGTTTGCCTTCCAGCAGGCGCGGCAGAGCTTTTTCCAGGCCAAGCAAAGCGGTCAGGCGCACCACGCCGCCCGCGCCCGGCAGCAAGCCGAGCGTCACTTCCGGCAGTCCGACGATGGCCTTCGGATGATTGACAACGATGCGCCGGTTGCAGGCGAGGCAAAGCTCGTAACCGCCGCCGAGCGCCGCGCCGTTGATGGCGGCGACAACGGGGACGGGCAGTTTCTCGATCCGCCGGAAATAGCCTTTCGATTTCTCAATATAATTAAAGAAATCCTCACTCGTCGTGCCGGTATCGAGGATGGAATTAAGGTCCGCCCCTGCGAAAAAGGTATTCTTGGCGGAGGCGAAGACAACGCCCGTCAATCCGTCTTCCTTTTCCAGCCGGGCGAGGGTCTCGCTCATGAAGCCGTCATAGGCATCGCTCATGGTATTTGCCGATTGACCCGGCATGTCCATGGTGATCGTGACAATGCCGTCGGCGTCTTTTTCATAAATAAATCCGGTCATGCTGCTTCCTCCCTACACGCGCTCAATGATGGAGGCGATGCCCATGCCGCCACCGACGCACATGCAGATCATCGCCCGCTTCAGCTTGCGCCGCTCCAGCTCGTCCAGCATGGTCGAGACCAGACAGCCGCCGGTCGCGCCGAGCGGATGGCCCATGGCGATGGCGCCGCCAACCACATTCAGCTTCTCGTCCGGCACATCCAGGTCCTTTTGCAGGCGCAGCGCGACGGAAGCGAAGGCCTCGTTGATTTCCACAAGGTCGATATCGTCCATGGTGAGCCCCGCTTTGGCCAGCGCCTTTTTCGATGCCGGGCCAGGCCCCGTCAGCATGATGGTCGGGTCCGTCGCGGTCAGCGCGATGGCGATAACCCGCCCGCGCGGGCTGAGGCCAAGATCCTTGCCCGCCGCCTCGTTGCCGAGCAGGATCAGCGATGCGCCGTCGACAATGCCCGATGAATTGCCCGGCGTATGCACATGATTGATCCGCTCCACATGCGGATAGCGGGCAAGGGCGACATCGTCATATCCCATGGCGCCGGGCCCCATGAAGCTTGGCTTCAGACTGCCGAGGGTCTGCATGTCGGTGTCGGGCTTGATGAAGTCATCCCGCTCCAGAATGACGAGGCCGTTTTCATCACGAACCGGCACGACGGAGCGATCGAACCAGCCGTTATCGCGCGCCTGGGCGGCGAGCTTCTGGCTGCGGACGGCGAACTGGTCCACATCATCCCGGCTCCAGCCTTCGATGGTGGCGATCAGGTCGGCGCCGATGCCCTGCGGCACGAAACCGGTTTTGTGCACGGTTTCCGGATCCTCTGCGAAGGGGCCGTCGTCGCTGCCCATGGGCACCCGGCTCATGCTCTCGAAGCCGCCCGCACAGACAAGATCTTCCCAGCCGCTGGCGATTTTTGCCGCCGCCGTGTTGAAGGTATCAAGGCCGGAGGCGCAGAAACGGTTGAGCTGCGCGCCCGGGACGCTCTCGTCCCATCCGGCGGCCTGCAAGGCGATTTTCGGCAGCACCGCGCCCTGTTCCATAACCGGCGCGACGCATCCCAGCATGACATCATCAACGCGCGCAGTATCCAGATCATGGCGCTGCTGCATTTCATGGAGCAGCGTGGTGACAAGCTGAATGGGTTTGACTTCATTGAGCGATCCGTCCGCCTTGCCCTTTGAACGGGGCGTGCGAATGGCGTCATAGATATAGGCGGCTTCGGCCATTGTCTTATCTCCTGAGGGGGTTTCCCGCGACCTGTTAGTTCTGATGATTGTGTTATGTGATCGTACAGGAGTTTATGCCCGGCGCCGGGATGGCGTCAATGCACATAAACGAATGCTGATGTATGCCGCATCGGTCCGCGAAAAAGTGCCCGGGCGGAGGCGTGATGTTATTCCCCGGAAGGATAGAGGCCAAGCATGCGCGCCTTCTGACGCAGCAGTGTGGCGACAACATCAATAGTAGGCGTTTTCCGGTCCGCGAGGACCGCAAGTTCCTGCAGGCCCGTCAGCAGTGTATCGATTTCCATCTGCCGCCCGTTTTCCAGATCGACCAGCATCGATGTCTTATGCGGCCCGACCTTGAAGGCCTGATCAAGACGCGTGTCCACATCAATGTCGAAGCGGGTGCCGAAGGCTTCGGCGATGCTCTGTCCTTCGATCATCATCTGGCGGGCGAGGGCGCGCGCTTCCGGCTCCCGCGTGATGCGGTCAAGGGTCGAACCGGTCAGCGCCGAAATCGGATTGAAGCTGAGATTGCCCCACAGCTTGACCCAGATATCGGAGCGGATGTCAGGCCGCACCGGCGCATCGAGGCCCGCCGATTGCAGCAGGCGCGATAGATGCTCCGCCCGCTCGGTTATCTCTCCCGTTGGCTCCCCCAGCAGGAAGCGCAGCCCGTTCATATGGTCGATCACGCCCGGCTCGCGGATGGCGGCGGCCTGATAGATGACCGCGCCGATCACCCGCCCCGGTCCGATCCCCTGCCACAGCAGGTCGCCGGGGTCGGTTGCGGGAATGCGCCGGTTGCTGAGCGCGCCCTCAAGCCCGTAGCAATACCACCAGGGAATGCCGTTCTGCGCCGTCACCACCACCGTTTCGGAATGCAGCAGATGCTTGAGCTGATCGAGGATCGGCGCGACGGAGTAGGTTTTGAGAGCGATGATCACATAATCCTGCGGCCCGAGGTCGGCCGGATTGTCGGTCGCGCGGATGTCCTTCACCGTGAAATTCCCGGCTGCCCCCTCGATGCGAAGCCCCTTTTCCCGGATCGCCGCCAGATGTGCCCCGCGGGCAATGAGGGAGACGTCCGCTTCCCCTTTTTTTGCCAGCAATGCCCCGGCGATGCCGCCGATGGCCCCGGCGCCATAAATACAGATTTTGGTCATGCTCAGCCTCTTTTTTATGCCTCGATCGCGGGCAGTCGTTCGCGTAATTCGTTCTTGGCGATTTTCTCAAGGGTGGAGCGAGGGAAATCCTCGACGATAATCACCTCCCGCACCACCTTGAAATCAGCGAGATTGCGACGGCACGCCTCCAGGACCCGGTCGGCAAGGCCGTCCGGCGTGCCCGGCTTTGGACGAATAAAAGCGACCGGCACCTCATCCAGCATATAATGCTTCTGCCCGACAACGGCGCATTCCTCGATCCAGCCGGTTTCCATGATGACCGTCTCGATTTCCGAGGCGGCGACATTCTCCGCCCCGATTTTCAGCATATCCTTTTCCCGATCTCCGAAGAACAGATCGCCATTCGCATCCATACGCACGAAATCGCCGGTCTCGAACCAGCCGTCGGCATCGAAGGATTTGGTGTTGGCGTCGGGGTTTTTGAAATATTCCTTGAACAGATTGACGCCCCGCGTGCCGCGAATATAGAGAAGACCGCGCTCCCCCGGCTTAATAGGCGCGCCGGTTTCCGCATCGCGAATGTCAATCTCGAAACCGGGCGAGACACGGCCGATATTGATGGCCGGGCCCGGATGGTCCATGTCGCTGACGATCCCTTGTGTAATGGTTTCCGTCATCCCCCACCAGCCAAGGGTTTTAAGGCCGAATTTCTCCTCCGCCGCCGGAAGTCGGATGCCCGCGCCCCAGACGCGGAAATTATTCTCTGCCGGGGCGTCCTGACCAAGCAGGGCGGAGACGCAGAAGCGGATGATGGAGGCCCAGCTGCATTTATTGCGCAGCGCCACGTCCCAGAAGCGGGAGGCGGAGAATTTCGGTTGCAGGACGAAAGTGCCGCCGATCCACAGCGAACTCAGCATGGAATAGCTTTGCGCATTGGTATGGAACAGGGGCAGGAAACAATGGCAGACGTCTTCATGGCGCAGCCGCAGGTGCGCGACATTCATCTGCGCGCCCCAGATGGCGTTGGCATGGGTCCAGAGAACGGCCTTCGGCCGCGAGGTGGTGCCCGAAGTGAACTGCACGCCAAGATCGGCGAACGGCTCGACCGGCCGGTCGGGGCAGGGGCTCTGTTCCGCCTGCAACTCGGCGAAGGGGACATGGGCGATGCCGTCGGGGATTTCCGCATCCTCTCCGGCGTTGTTGTCGGTTAGGACAAGAAACTTGATATTCGGCGCGGAGGAGGAAACCAGCTCCGCGAAGGAAGGCTGGGTGATTGCGGCGACAATCTCCGCATGATCGGCAAAATAGATCATGTCGCGGGCGACCGAGCGGGTGTTGGTGGATACCGCGACGGCGCCGATACGGGCGCAGGCGAACCAGGAAATCAGAAACTCGGGGCTGTTATCCAGATGAATCAGCACCTTGTCCCCTTTGGCGACCCCCCGCTTGTGCAGCGCCGCGCCGACATGTTCCACCTCGGCGCCAAAGCGCGCGTATGTATAAATCTCCGGTGCCGTGTCAAACGCCTCCCAGATCAGGAAGGGCTTGTCTGGGCAGCGCGCCACCCACTGGCGCAGCAGCCAGGGAATATCCCGGCCTTCCACCATGGCTTTGTGTGACTGTTCAATCTTGTTGAGTAATGTCATGCCGGTACCCCCTTATTATTCTTTTGCCAGATCATAAAAAGGAACGGCGATAAATACCAGCCTCCGTTAACGGCCGTGTGCGTTTTTACCGAGATTACGAAGACGTGGATGATGGCGTGTAGTGCTGCTTGACACTTATTCATCAGCCAGAACAAACTGCGGAAGGAGACATAACAGCGGGGTCCATCACGAAGATGCTGAAACTGAAAAGGATCGCCATCGATACCTATCGCGATAATGTCGCGTTTCTTGCCCGGAACTGTCATCACTATCGCCCGGAGGAATTTCAGGCTCTGCGAAAGATCGAGATCAGTGGAGACAATCGTCATTTGCTCGCAACATTACTGGTGACGGATGATGAAGCTATCGTCGGACCGGATGAGTTGGGCCTGTCCGAACAGGCCTTCCGACGGATGGAGCTTGCAGAAGGATCGACCGTTACAATCATGCCCGCGGAACCGCCGGAAAGTCTGGAGTTTCTGCGGGAGAAAATACATGGCCACACCCTGGATATGGGGCAGATCCGCAGCATTATTTCGGACATCGCCGCCTATCGCTATTCGGAGCGGGAAATCGCTGCCTTCCTGGTGTCCTGCGCCGGTTTCATGACGACCCATGAAATGCTTTCCCTGACCCGCGCCATGGCGGAGGCGGGAACCCGGCTGCATTGGGATGCCCCCGCTGTTGTCGACAAGCATTGCATTGGCGGTATTCCCGGCAACCGCACCTCCATGATCATTGTGCCGATTATTGCGGCCCATGGGTTGAAGATCCCGAAAACATCGTCGCGGGCGATTACCTCCCCGGCGGGGACGGCGGATACGATGGAGGTGCTGGCGCGGGTGGATTTGTCGCTTCCTGAAATGCGGCGGGTGGTCGAGGAATGCAACGGCTGCATTGTCTGGGGCGGGCATGTCAACCTGTCCCCGGCGGACGATATCCTGATCTCGGTGGAGCGTCCGCTTGCCATTGATACGCGGGAGCAGATGGTCGCCTCCATCCTGTCAAAGAAGCTGGCGGCCGGATCCACCCATCTTCTGATCGATCTGCCGCTCGGCCCGTCGGCCAAGGTGCGTGATCATGCGGATGCTCTTCGCCTTCGCAAGCTGTTTGAATTCGTCGGCGACCAGGTCGGCTTGGCCATTGAGGTGATTGTCACGGACGGGGAGCAACCGGTCGGTCGCGGCATCGGCCCGGTATTGGAGGCGCGGGATGTAATGCAGGTCTTGCAAAATGATCCTGCGGCCCCGGCGGATCTGCGGGAGAAATCCCTCCGCATGGCGGGCGCGCTGCTGGAAACCGATCCGGCGCTTCGCGGCGGTGCGGGCTATGCGCGGGCGAAGGAACTGCTGGAAAACGGCGCCGCCCTTGCCGCCATGGAGCGAATCATCACCGCCCAGGGAAAGGCGGCGGGCGATGTCTGTCCCGGCAATCTGATCCATGACATTGTGTCCCCCCGCGATGGTACGGTCCTGGCGATCGACTGCTACCGCCTCGCCCGCCTCGCCCGTCTTGCGGGGGCGCCGATGGATAAGGGGGCGGGCATCGACCTGTACCGCAAAATCGGTGATGTGGTCAGCGCAGGCGAGCCGCTTTACCGTATTCATGCCTGTTTTAATTCCGACTATAACTTTGCGGTCAGATTCGCATCCGAAGGAAGCGGATATGTGATTGGAGGTGCCGCATGAAGACAGTTTCGCTGCACTTTCTGCCGGGTTACCGGGAAATCGCCAAAGGGTTGTCCATGAGCCTCGGGGTGGATGCCTATCCCATTGAAATTCATAAATTTCCGGATGGCGAAAGCAAAGTGCGCGTGGAGCCATCGACAGGCACCGTCGTGATTTACGCCAGCCTTGATCACCCGAACGAGAAGCTGCCGCATCTCGCCCTCGCCGCTGCCACATTCCGGGAGTTGGGGGCGAACCGGCTGGTGCTGGTGGCGCCCTATCTTTGCTATATGCGGCAGGACATTGCCTTTACGCCGGGAGAGGCGGTCAGCCAGCGCCTCATCGGCCAGTATCTGTCCCGGTATTTTGATCGGGTTGTCACAGTCGATCCGCATCTGCACCGCATTGACAACCTGCAGGATGTCTTCGGCAACTGCCGGGCCGATGCCCTGACGGCGACGGGGGTGATTGCCGAAACCCTCAGAAAAGAAGATCTGACGGAGGTGATCCTCGCCGGTCCCGATGCGGAATCGGAACAATGGGTCAAGGCCATTGCAACGCCGCTCTCGCTCCCCTATCTCATCGGCGTCAAGCGGCGAAGCGGGGATCGTGAGGTTAAGGTCGAGTTTCCGGAGGGCGGCAATCTGGCCGGCCGGCGGATTATCGTGATTGACGATATGATCTCGAGCGGAATGACCATATGCGAGGCGGTGAAGACGCTGAAGGCCCGCGGCGCCGGGGATATTGACGTGATCACCGTTCACATGCTGGCACGGTCGGCGGATTTGAAAGTCATGCGGGCGTCGGGTGTCCAGAGGATACGCGCCACGGACAGCATTGCACATGAAACCAGTGATATTCCCCTGCATGAGCTACTGCTGGGGTCGCTGAAAGAGGAGCTTTCCAGATGACGATTAGCATCCGTTTTTGCGGCGCGGCGGGGACAGTAACCGGCTCCTGTTACTGGGTGCGCACAGGCAAGTGGCAGTTTCTGGTGGATTGCGGGTTGTTTCAGGGCACCAAGACAGTGAAGGAGCTGAACTATGGCGCTTTCCCTTTTGACCCGCGCAAGATTGATTTTGTGCTGCTGACCCATGCCCATGCCGATCACGGCGCGATGATCCCGAAGCTTATCCGGCAGGGCTTCGACGGGCCGGTCTATGCGACGGCAGCGAGCCGCGATCTGCTCGGCTATATGCTGCCCGACAGCGGCTATATTCAGGAAGTCGAGGTGGAGCGCCTCAATCGCCGCAATCAGCAACGGGGCAGGCCGACAGTTGAGCCGATCTATACCAGGAAGGATGCGGAGGCCGCGATTGATCAGATACGCGCTATTGCGTTTGAGAAATGGCTGACCCCCGCAAAGGGTGTCCGGGCCCGCTACTGGAACGCGGGACATATTCTCGGTGCGGCGTCGATCGAACTGGAAATTGCAACAGAAGGTGAGACATTGAGGTTGCTCTTTTCGGGGGATCTCGGACCTGAGAACAAGCTTTTTCACAGCGGGCCCGATGCCCCGGCCGGATTTGATTATGTCATTTGCGAATCCACCTATGGCGGGCGTCAGCGCGCGCCGGTAAGCCCGGCCACGCGACGCGAGATACTGGCCCGCGAGATTACGGAAGCGATGAGCCGCGGCGGGGCGCTTGTGATCCCGTCCTTTGCGGTGGAAAGAACGCAGGAACTTTTGCTGGATATCGATTATCTGATGGATAAGGGGGAGATCAGCAGCACCGCCGTTTTTCTTGATTCCCCCCTTGCCATCCGCATCACGTCGGTCTTTCGGGCCCATCTTGGCGAGCTGAGCGATGTTGAAACAGGAGATCACCCATTTGAAAACCCACGCTTTCATTTCACAGAAACGGTTGATGAAAGCAAGGCGATCTCCCGTTTTGCAGGACGGGTCATCATTCTTGCCGCCAGTGGAATGTGCGATGCGGGCCGGATTCGCCATCATCTTAAAAACCATCTCTGGCGGTCGGAGTCGACCATCCTGCTGGTGGGATATCAGGCCGAGGGAACGCTCGGCCGGCTGCTGGAAAAGGGTGTCAGAAAAGTCAAAATACAGGGCGAGGAAATTACAGTCCGGGCGCAGGTACGCTCTATCGATGTTTATTCCGGACATGCGGACGGGGCGGAGCTTGTACTCTGGATGCAAGCGCGGCAACCGGTCCGCCAGTCGGTTTTCTTGACACATGGATCGGAGGAATCGCTGGCGGCGTTTCGCGATGATCTTGTCAAAAGCGGATTTGACAGTCAGCAGATCATCATTCCGAATTTGGATGATGAATTTGAACTTCTGCTGAAGGGCGGGGCGGTACGAAGGCCGGAAGTCCGTCCGCGTCTGTCGTCGGAAGCCATTGGGCGACCGGACTGGCATAATGAATATGCCGAACTGAGCCTTAATATCCGCAGTGAGCTGGAAAGCAAGACGGATGCGGAACGAAAAGAACTGTTGAAACGCCTCAAGTCGGCACTTTACACGTCCTGATACCGGTTGTTTCAGTCATAAGTTGCGAATTCTCTCTGCTGCGCGCTTTGAGTTGCGACGTCGGCCATGGTAAAATCGTCCATCTTGTCGGGTCGTCTTGATCCGTATCAATGTCGCGCTTCCGGGCTGAGGATAGGGTCGGGTCAGGGCGACGTTCCGTTCAAGGCAGTTCTATACTTGCAGGAAAGCAATAGAAATATGAAGAAATGGGTCGTTGTTTTCGTTCTGCTTCTGGCACTTGTGGGTGGTGGTTATGTTTATTGGCAGAAAGAACTGGCCTCCCGTCTGCCGGACGGCATTGTCATGAGCAACGGCCGGATCGAGGCGACCCAGATCAATATTGCCGCGAAATATGCCGGCCGCCTTGCAGAAGTACTCGTCAGGGAAGGCGACATGGTTGAGGCTGGCCAGCTTCTCGCCCGGCTGGATGCAAAGGAGGTGACGGCCCAGCTTCTCGCCGCTGAAGCGGATGTGCGGCGGGTCCAGCAGGGCCGAGCCGATGTCGAGGCCATGGTCAAAAGCAGCGAAAGTCAGTTGAAGCTGGCCCGGCAGATGCTGGAAAGGGCCCAGACGCTGGCAAAAGACAGCTATACCAGCAAGCAGACCCTCGATCAGCGGACGACGGAATATCAGGCGGCGCAAGCGGCCTATACGTCGGCCCGCGCCCGTGTCGCCGAAAATGAGGAGATGATCAGCGCGGCGGAACAGCAGGTGGCGCGCATCCGCGCCCAGCTTGATGATCTGGAATTGCGGGCGCCGGTGCGTGGCCGGATTCAATACCGCCTTGTCGAGCCGGGCGAGGTGATCGCGGCGGGGGGTAATCTGCTCACTCTTCTCAATCTCGCCGATGTCTATATGACAATATTCCTGCCGGCGGCGGATGCGGGCCGCCTGGCGATCGGTAGCGAGGCCCGGCTGATCCTGGATCCGGTGCCGGAATATGTCATCCCGGCACGGGTATCCTTTGTTGCGGCGGAGGCCCAGTTCACACCGCGGAGCGTTGAAACGGCGGATGAAAGGGAGAAGCTGATGTTCCGGGTGAAGATCAATATTGCCCCGGAACTGCTTGTAAAGCATGAAGAACGGGTAAAGGCCGGGGTCCGGGGAGATGCTTATGTCATGCTGTCGCCTGCTGTTAGCTGGCCCGATGACTTGCAGGTAAAGCTCCCGAATGACTGATCCGGGCGCGCCGTCAGTCAGGCTGGAGGGCGTGACCCATCGCTACGGTGATGTGCTGGCCCTGGATGATGTTACGCTGATGCTTCCCTCTGGCTGCATGGTCGGGCTGATCGGCCCGGATGGGGTTGGCAAGTCGACGCTGCTGGCGCTGGCGTCGGGTGTGCGACGGATTCAGTCGGGCCGGGTTGAGGCATTGGGCGGCGATATGGCGGACGGGCGGCATCGCCAGCGTTCCGTCTATCGCATTGCCTATATGCCGCAAGGGCTTGGCAAAAATCTTTATCCGACCCTCAGCATTGATGAAAATCTCAGCTTTTTCGGGCGTCTGTTCGATCAGGGCCGGGCGGAGCGCGAGAGGCGCATTGACAGACTGCTTGCGGCGACCGGCCTGGCTCCCTTCCGGAAAAGACCGGCGGGGAAGCTGTCCGGGGGGATGAAGCAGAAGCTTGGCCTCTGCTGCGCGCTGATCCATGACCCGGACCTGCTCATCCTCGATGAGCCGACAACCGGTGTTGATCCGCTGTCCCGACGCCAGTTCTGGGACCTGATCGGGGATATCCGCCGGGAGCGGCCGGGGATGAGTGTCCTTGTCGCCACCGCCTATATGGAGGAGGCTGCGGCCTTCGATTTTATTGCCGCGATGGATGAAGGCCATGTCATCGCCGCGGGGACGCCTGCGGCTCTGTTGGAGAAAACCGGCGGAAAAACGCTGGAAGAGGCCTTTATCCGCCTGTTGCCGGAAGAAAAGCAGGCCCGGCATCAGAAGGTTGTTGTGCCGCCACGTCCTGAAGACGGGAGCGAGATTGCCATCGAGGCCATTGGCCTGACCAAGAAATTCGGTGATTTCACCGCCGTCGATGATGTGGAATTTGCCATTGAACGGGGAGAGATATTCGGCTTCCTTGGCTCCAACGGTTGCGGCAAGACAACCACCATGAAGATGATGACGGGCCTCAGCCCCGCGACGGAAGGGGAGGCGCGGCTGTTCGGCAGGGTGCTGAACGCCGGTGACATGGAGACGCGTCGGCGCGTCGGTTATATGTCGCAATCCTTTTCACTGTATGGCGAACTGACCGTTTACCAGAATATCGAGCTGCACGCCCATCTGTTCGACTTGCCGAAAGCGGAGATGGCGGCGCGCATAGACGAGGTTCTGGAACGCTTTGGCCTCGCTTCGGTTCAGGCCGCGAAGCCGGACAGCCTGCCACTCGGGGTGAAGCAGCGTCTCCAGCTTGCTGTGGCGGTACTGCACCGGCCCGAAATGCTGATCCTTGACGAGCCGACATCGGGCGTCGATCCCATCGCGCGGGATGATTTCTGGCGCTTGCTGATCGCGCTGTCGCGGGAGGAGGGGGTGACAATCTTCATCTCCACCCATTTCATGAACGAGGCGGAGCGCTGTGACCGTATTTCCCTGATGCATGCGGGAAAGGTGCTGGCCGTCGGTGCCCCGGAGGAGTTGAAAGAACGCCGTGGCGCGGCCAGTCTGGACGATGCCTTCGTCGATTATCTGAAGGAAGCGAGCGGCCTTGCAAGCGAAGAAGCAGAAGATGGGGTATCCGGTCTTGCGGATGCCGCCGCTGTCGGCAGTCCCCCCGCACATACGGGCGGGTTCCGCCTCCGCGCCATGCTGGCCTACGCCCGGCGCGAGACAAAGGAGCTGATCCGCGACCCGATCCGTCTTGCCTTCGCACTGCTGGGCCCGATCCTGCTGATGATCACCTTCGGATACGGGATTTCCTTCGATGTGGAGGATATGCCTTATGCCGTCTTTGATCAGGACCAGAGTGCCGAAAGCCGCCAGTTTCTGGAAAATTTCAGCGGCTCGCGTTATTTTTCGGAACAGGCTGCGGTGACAACGCCTGCGGCGGCGGACCAGATGCTGAAGTCCGGAAAGGCGCGTGTCATCATTGAAATCCCGCCCGGTTTCGGCCGCGATCTGCTGACAGGACGCCAGCCCGAAATCTCGGTTGAGCTGGACGGTGCGATGACATTTCGCGCCGAAACCTCTCGGGGCTATGTGGAAGGGGTGGTGCAGCAATATGTTGCCGAGCTGGCCCGCCGGACATATGGCCTTGAGCTGCAAAGTGGCGTTGTCGACAGCGATATCCGCTTTCTCTACAATCAGGCTTTCAAAAGCACCCATGCCATTACGCCCGGTGTCATTATGCTGCTCTGCGGGCTGATACCTGCGATGCTGACGGCGGTTGCCATCGTGCGCGAGAAGGAGCTTGGCTCAATCACGAATTTCTATGCGACGCCGGTGTCCAGAAGCGAGTTCCTCCTCGGCAAGCAGCTCCCTTATGTTGTCATTTCCTTTGTTAGCTTCATCACGCTTACCCTTGTCGTCATTGGGGTTTTCGGTGTTCCGCTGAAAGGATCTCTGGTGGCACTCACCTTGGGGGCGATTGTCTATGTCTGGACGACAACGGGCCTCGGGATGCTGGTGTCCGCCTTTGTCCGCAGCCAGATTGCCGCCGTTTTTGCCGCGGCGATTGTCACGATGCTGCTGACCATGAATTTTTCAGGTTTCCTCACCCCGGTTTCCAGCCTGGGGGGCGGCGCAAAATTCATGAGCCAGTTTTTCCCCGCACCCTATTTCCAGCAAATCAGCGTCGGCAGTTTCACGAAATCGCTGGGGCTTTCCGAGCTCTGGACGGATATCGTCATTTTGATGCTGTTCGGCTTTGCCTTCCTGCTGCTCTCTGTGCTGCTGCTGAAAAAGCAGGAACGCTGATCATGTGGAAACGGCTGCGCAATATATACCGCCTTGGAATAAAGGAGCTGCACAGCGTCCGGTCCGACCCGGTGATGATCTTCCTGCTGGCCTGGGCATTTACCTTCATGGTGTATGAGGTGGCGGAAAATGCCAAGATGGAAGTGGTGAACGCGGCAGTCGGTGTGGTGGATGAAGACCGTTCCGTGGCGTCCCGGCGGATTACGGATGCTTTTCTGCCGCCGTATTTCAAACCGGCGGCGGAGTTGGATGCGCGGGATGTCGATCACCTGCTTGATACAGGCAGCTATATCTTCATTGTCAGCATCCCGCCGGATTTCGAGGCCGACCTGATTGCGGGCCGGCGCCCTGCAGTGCAGGTGAATGTGGATGCCACCGCCATGGCCATCGCCGGCAATGGCGCCGCCTATATCCAGAACATCATCCAGAGTGAGGCCGCCCGCTATCTTGATCCGGCCGGGGCGGCGGGGGGCACGTCCCCCGTCGATCTTGTCATTCGCGCGGCGTTCAATCCCAATCTGAACTCCACCTGGTTTATGGCAGTGATGACAATCATCAATAATGTGACGTTGCTGTCCATGATTCTGACCGGCGCGGCGCTGATCCGCGAGCGGGAGCATGGCACCATCGAGCATCTACTGGTGACGCCCGTAACAACCGCGGAAATCATGTTGTCCAAGGTTTGGGCGAACGGGTTTGTGATCATCCTTGCCGCCATGATTTCCCTGCTCTTCGTGGTTGAGGGGGTGCTCGGCGTGTTTATCTATGGCTCGAAACCGCTGTTTCTGCTGGGCGCTGTTGTCTATCTTTTCTCGATTACGTCATTCGGTATCCTGCTGGCCACGCTGGCCGGGTCGATGCCACAGTTCGGTCTGCTGGTGGTTCTCACCTATGTTGTCATGAATCTGCTGTCAGGCAGCACAACGCCGCTTGAAAGTATGCCGGAATGGCTGCAGTTCATCATGCAGTTCTCACCCTCCACCCATTATGTCAGCTTCTCCCAGAGCGTGCTGTTTCGCGGCGCGGGGATGGACATCGTCTGGCCGCAGATGCTGGCCATGGCGGGGATCGGGGCGGCTTTCTTCGCGGCCGCTTTTTCGCGCTTTCGCAAGGTTCTCGATAGTGCGGGCGGATAACGGCCGGATCGCTGCGGTTGGAATAAAGTTTAAAAATCCGGCTTTCGCTCTGGCCAATCATGCAAAGGAAATGTAAATCTTTGTCAGGGACAATACCCGGCCCGCACTGCGGGCAATGCTTAAAAGCCTTTGGAGGGGTGAGTTTAATGAAAAAGTTTTTCTATCTGGCCATGGTTGTAACGATGGCCCTGTTCGTCAGCGGTTGTTTTGGCCGCGTACAGCCGGTTTATAACGTCGATGCCGGTCATGTACCGATGAAGCTGCAGGAAGGTTCCGTTGACCGCATTGCCATGGCCATCCGCACGGCGGCCATCAATCGGGGCTGGAGCATCGAAGAGGCGGGGGCTGGCCTGTTCAAGGCGACGCTGCACAACCGCAGCCATGTTGCCGTGGTCAATATCCGCTATTCCAAGACGACCTATTCGATCGAATATGTCAGCAGCCAGGATCTGCTGTATGAGAATGGCAATATCCATCGCAGCTATAACAAATGGGTCCGGACGCTGGAAAATGACATCAACAAGGAACTGAATAAGGCGTCGCTCACTGCCTGATCTGACCATGGGAGAAATCGGCCTCTCATTTGCTTTTCGGCGCTGGTCCGCCTGGGCGCCCGGGCTTGAGGCTCCGGATGCCTGGCGGACATGGGCCGAAGGGGAGGCAGGGTTGCCGGTGGGGCAGGATAGCGCGCCAGATGTGCGCGACCTGCCTGCCGGTTTGCGCCGCCGCCTGTCCCGTCTTGGCAAGGTGGTGCTGCGGACGGCGATGGATATTAATCCCGAATTCTCCCCGCGTGTTATCTTCAGCTCCCGCAATGGCAATGTGGCGCAGATGCTGGGCCTGTTGGAAAGCCTGGCGCGGGAAGAACCCTTGTCACCGACCGGCTTTGGCATGTCGGTGCATAATTCGCTGGCCGGAATGCTGTCCATCATCAGCAAGAACAGGGAAACCCATACGGCCATTGCCGCCGGTGGGGAGAGTTTCTGCCTCGGGCTGATCGAGGCACTCACAACCTTGCAGGAGGACCCGTCCTCTCCGGTGCTGTTCTTGCATGCGGATGAACCGCTGCCCGAATTTTATGAGCCATATGGTGATGCGGATGTGCCGCTTGCCGCGCTGGCGTTGTTGATCGCCCCGGCCGATGAGGCGGTCGGGGAAATGTATCGCTTCGGTTTTACAGGCGCCGTTGGACGGGAGCATGGCGGTGATCCGCTCGCCAGTTTTCTGCGCTTCATGCTGCGAGGGCAGGGGGAATGGCGCTGGTCGGGGGAACAGGGAGACTGGTGGTGCCGCCGTCATGTTTGAGAAAATAAATTATGCCTGGCGACTGATCGGAACCGGTATTGCCTTTGCCTGTTTCAGTTTGGGCGGTGCACTCATGACGTTGTTCGTCTTTCCACCGATCGCGCTGCTCACGAAAGATGACGAGACGCGCATCCGCCGGGTGCGCCGCGTGATCTATCATGCTTTCCGTTTCTTCGTTTTCATGCTGCGGATCGGTGGTATTATCGATTCCCGTTTCCATGGCGCGGAAAAGCTGTCGCAATTGCGCGGCGCGCTCATCGTTGCCAATCATCCCGCGCTGCTGGACACGGTGTTTCTGATGTCGCGTATGCCCGATGTGCAATGCATCGTCAAGCATGAGCTGTGGGACAACCCCTATCTTGGCGGGGTGATGCGCGCCGCTGGATATATCCGCAATGACGGCGATGCGATGAGCATGATGATGCAATGCGAAAAAGCCCTGGCCAAAGGGCAGAATATCCTGATTTTCCCGGAAGGAACGCGGTCCGTCCCCGGGCAGCCGATCCGGTTTCAGCGCGGTTTTGCCAATATCGCGACCCATTTCGAAACGCCGATCCAGCTTGTCACCATCCTCTGCGATCCGCCGACGCTGGCGAAGGGAAGCCCGTGGTATGCAATCCCTCCCCGCCAGTCGCGTTTTGATATATCATTCGATGAACTTCTGGACATGTCCGGCTACTTGAGGCATGAACCGAGGTCAATTAAGGTGCGACGGCTCACCCGGGAGTTGGAGCAATATTATGTTGGGAAGCTTTGCCATGAGTGATTTTGAACTCGAAATCAAAAAGCTGGTGATCGATACTCTCAATCTGGAGGATATCACGCCGGAGGAGATCGACAGCGAGGAACGTCTGTTTGTGGACGGGCTTGGCCTTGATTCCATTGACGCGCTGGAGCTGGGCGTTGCCATTCAGAAGACCTATGGCATCAAGATCAGCGCCAAGAATGACGATTTGAAAGACCATTTCTCCTCCATTCGCAATCTTGCAAACTTCATCATCGCCGAGCGGAAGGAGATGGGCGCATGACCCGCGAAGACATCTATAACAAGCTCAGCGAGTATCTGGTGGAAATGTTTGAAGTGCCGCCGGAGCAGATTTCCCCCGACGCGCAGCTTTATGAAGACCTTGATCTTGATTCCATCGACGCGGTGGATCTGGTGGTCAAGCTGCAGGATCTGACCGGTAAGAAAATCCCGCCGGAAGAATTCCGCACCGTGCGTTCCGTAGGCGACGTGGTGGACCGCGTTCATGCCCTTCTGGCGGCGTAAAGTCAGGCCGCTCGATCTGCTGCTTGTCCTGATCAGCCTGGCCTATCCGTTTGTCGTCTATTTCGGTCTGATGCGGTTTTCCCCGCTGGTGGTGGGGCTGGCGCTGGTGGCCTTTCTGCTGCTGCGCATCGCCCTGCAACGGGGCCGCCGCATTGGCGGCAGGTCTGAAGCCGGGCTGTATCTGTTTATCCTTGGTGCCGTTCTTCTGCTTCTGCTGCTCGATGAATTGCTGGCGGTCAAGGCCTATCCGGTCCTGATCAGCCTGTCCTTCGCGGCACTGTTCGGATTTTCCCTTATTTCGCCGCCGCCGATCATCGAGCGGATCGCCCGTGCGATGGAAGGCGAGCTGGACGATCACGCCATCCGCTATACCCGCCGGGTGACGGAGGCCTGGGTGGTTTTTTTCCTGTTGAATGCAGCCGTCTCCCTCTGGACGGCGTTTTATGCCAGTCTGGAAATATGGACCCTCTATAACGGATTTGTATCCTACCTTCTTATCGGGCTGATGTTCGGCGGTGAATATCTGCTGCGCCAATATGTGAAGCGCCGGAAAGCGGGGTGAGAGATGTTTGTTCCCGCCTCGAAACTGCTGACCTCGAACCGGGATGGAAAGACGCCTGTCGCCTGTCTGGCGAATAATCAGGTTAAAATCCTGGCCGATCTTCATGCCGAAACGGCGGACCTCGCGGCCCGGATCACGGCGCGCGGGCAGCCCCGATTGGTTCTGGCCTGCCACAGCGGCTACGCCTTTGTCTGCGGCATGCTGGCGGCTTTTCAGGCCGGTTGTCATGTCATTGTGCCGCCGAATGTGCTGCCCGGGATGCTGGATCTGTTCGTCAGCGGGGATAGCCCGCTTCTTTCCGACATCGTGGAACAAGACGGGCCGCAGCAGATTGCGATTGACGGGCGCAGGGGGCAGGATTTTGTTTTCCGCCCGCTCGATCCGGCCGATTGCCGGTTTGATTTCTATACCTCCGGGTCCACGGGACTGCCGAAACAGGTCCCCAAAAGTTTGAAGCAGATTGAGGATGAGCTGGTTGTCCTGCATCGCTGCTTTGGTGATCGGCTTGCGGGGTCGGCGACCCTCGGTACGGTCAGCCATCAGCATATTTTCGGCCTTTATTTCAAATGCCTGCTGCCGCTTTGTGAGGGACGGCCGTTTTTTCCGGGCATCTTCGAGATATGGGAGGCGTTGCTGGCCGCCGCGCCGCGCGCCTGTTCTCTGGTGACCAGCCCGGCGCATCTGACGCGCATCCCGCCTCTTGATCCATTGAAGGAGGAGGCCCGAATGCCGGTCATTTTCACGGCGGGCGGGCCGCTGCCCTTTGCGGCGGCGGCACAGGCCGCGCGGCTGTTCGGGCCGGTCCCGACGGAAATTTTCGGCAGCACCGAGACCGGGGGGATCGCATTTCGCCAGCAGATGACGGAAACGACGCCGTTCCGTCCCCTGCCGGGGGCCGAAACCCGAACCGATGCAGAAGGGTTGCTGCATGTCCGTGCCGCCTATACGGCAAAGGGCGACTGGGAAGCGATGAACGACATCGTGACGCGCTTTGACGATGGGGCATTCCTGCTCACGGGGCGGGCCAGCCAGTTCGTCAAGATTGAGGGGAAGCGTATTTCCCTGTTGGAAATCGAACAGCATCTCACCAATTCCTCGCTTGTTCGCGATGCAGCCGTTTTCATCCTGCCGGGTGTGCGCGATACCCTGGTGGCGGTGGTTGAGCCGAGTGCGGCGGGATGGGAGATGCACGCGAAGCTGGGGGCGTTCCGGTTCGGCCGGGAACTGCGCAAGGCCTTGTCCGGACATCTTGAAAATGCCGCCCTGCCGCGCCGCTGGCGCTTCGTTGCGCAATTGCCGCTGAACGCGCAGGGCAAGCGTCAGCAGACGGTTCTCAATGAACTGTTTGCAGACGGGGAGCGGGAGTCCTAGACTGAAAAGACCATGCAGAATATTTCGCAAATCACCTGGTCGGCCAGCCCGACGGAACCCCGGCTCACAATTGTGCGGCAGGACGGGGACAGCATCGATCTGACATTCACTGTGACGGAGGATCTGTTCCAGCTTCAGGGGCATTTCCCGGGGGAGCCGGTGCTGCCTGGTGTTGCGCAAGTTGACTGGGCCGTGAAATTCGCCCGCCACTATCTCGGGATGACGGGAGAGATTACCCGCCTCGGCCAGCTTAAATTCTCGCAGCTTATTGTCGGCGGTAGCCATATCCGGCTCAATCTTGATTGGCGGCGGGAGGCGGGGCGGCTTTATTTCACCTATCATGAAGGCGAAAAAACCTGCTCTACCGGCTTTTTCGAGCTGACAGCCCCATGAGTTTCTCCCTTGCCGCCATTGTCCCGAGCTATAACCACTACCGCCATATCCAGACGGTAATCGCGGCGCTTCGCGAACAGAATTTGCGGATATTCATTATCGACGATGGCAGTGCGGAACCGGCACAGTCCGCCCTTGCCGAACTGCATGATCCGGAGAGGGGCATCACCGTCAATCGCCAGGAGACAAATGGCGGCAAGGGCCGGGCGGTGATGGCGGGATTCCGGCTTGCCGCATCGGAAGGTTTCAGCCATGCGTTGCAGATTGATGCGGACGGGCAGCATGACCTCCATGCCCTGCCGGCGATGATCGAGATTGCGAAGATGCACCCGCATTCCCTGATCAGCGGGGAGCCGGTTTACGATGACACCATCCCGCCCGCGCGGAAGTTCGCCCGCTGGATCACCCATGTCTGGGTGTGGATCGAAACTCTGTCGATGGAGATCACGGACAGCATGTGCGGCTATCGCATTTACCCCCTCGCGCCAACCCTCGCGCTGATGGAGAGCGAACGCATCGGCTATTATATGGATTTCGACACGGAGATCATGGTGCGGCTTCACTGGCGGGGCGTCAAGGTGCGCATGCTGCCGGTGTCGGTCACCTACCCACCGGATAACAGCTCGAACTTCCGGCTCGGCATGGATAACTGGCTGATCACCAAAATGCATACCCGCCTTGTCTTTGGGATGTTGACGCGGTTGCCAATGCTGATTCGAAGACAGCGCCCGACGGAATCGGAAAGACCGCACTGGGGGCGGATTGACGAGCGGGGCATGGCATTCGGCCTTAACTTCCTTTTGGCAGCTTACCGGCTTCTGGGGCGCCATATCTGCTGGATCCTGATGCAGCCGGTGCTGCTCTATTTCTTCCTGACAGGCACTGCCGCACGCAGCGCTTCCCGCGATTACTGGCGACGCCTTCTGGCGATGAAAGGGACGGAGACAGATGTCGGCCTGTGGCAACTCTGGCGGCATTACCGGTCATTCGGGGCGATGGCGCTGGACCGGCTGGCCGCCTGGCTTGGCCATATCCGGCTTGCGGATCTGGACCGGGATGATCTTCTCCGCCTTGATAGCCCCGGCACAGAGGGGCAGGGCATCCTCGTCGTCACCTCGCATCTTGGCAATGTCGATGTGCTGCGGGCGGTTGGCGCCGCGCGGGGCATTGATAATGTCACCGTCTTTGCCCATACCCGCAATGCCGCCCGCTTCACCGAAATTCTTAACCGCGCCAATCCGGCGGCGGCGGTCAATGTCCAGGAGGTGGAGGATATCGGCCCGGCCACGCTGATCGAGCTTCAGGAAAAGCTCCAGGCTGGCAACTGGATTGTGATCGCCGGGGACCGCATCCCGCTTGGCGAATCTAAACGGATCCGGATGATGGATTTTTTAGGCACGCCCGCGCCTTTTTCCGAAGGGGCCTGGCTGATTGCCTCCCTGCTTGGCTGCCCCGTCTATTCGCTGCATTGCCTGCGCGAGGACGGGAAATTCCGTATCCTGTTTGAAAAGATCACGGACAGGGTTGTGCGCGGCCGTCCGCCCCGCGACGGCCTTGCCGCGCCGATGTCCGCCTATGTGCAGCAGCTTGAGCAGGGATGTCTTCGCTATCCCGAACAATGGTATAATTTTTATGATTTCTGGGCACTCCCCGGGCAACGCCTGCGGCCGGAAGAAAAGAATAAGGAAAACCCATGATTGCGGCTGAAGTAACCGTCAAATGTCAGTTTTATGACCTCGACCCCATGGGCATTGTCTGGCATGGCAATTACCCGCGATTTTTTGAACTGGCGCGCTGTGCCCTGCTGGACAAGATGGATTATAACTATCAGCAGATGAGCGACAGCGGCTACGCCTGGCCGATTGTCGATATGCGTATCAAATATATCCGCTCCATCCGCTTTGCCGAGGAAGTGCGGGTGCGCGCGATCCTTGCTGAATATGAAAACCGCCTCAAGATCAACTATGAAATCAACCATAGGGACACGGGCGAGAAAATCACGCGCGGCTATACCATTCAGGTTGCAGTTGATCAGCGGACGGAGGAAATGCTATTTCAATCACCACCCGTCCTTTATGATAAAGTGGGACTTCTTTTGTGAAACGTCTTTTTTGTCTGCTGCTGCTGTTCCTTGTGAGCGGCCCCGCCGGTCTGGCCCCTGCTGCGCCGCAAACCCTGAAGGAAGGGGAGGCGTTGATGGGCCGTTTCGAACAGGCGCGGTATCTGCGGGGATTTGAAAAACCGATCCTGTCAGAGGGCGTCTTTTTCCTGATGCCGAAATCGTCCCTTGTCTGGCAGACGGAAGCCCCCTTTCATAGCCGCATGGTAATTGATGACGAGGGGCTCAGCCAGTCCGTCGGCGGTGCTGAGGTGACCCGTCTTAGTTTCAAGCAATTTCCCGGTTTCAAGTTGCTGCGCGAGACATTCGAGAACAGTCTCGGCGGTAACTGGCAATCGCTCGAAGAGCTGGCGGGGGCGAAGCTGATACCGGCGGCCGATGGCAAATTCTCCTTGCGCTTCACGCCCCAGGCAAGCGGGCTGAACCTGCCTTTTGCCTATCTCAATTTCTCCATCGGCGACTTTCTCGAAATGGTGGAAATCGTCAAAAGCAATGGCGACCGGGATGTGATCAGCTTCTCTGAGCAGCGCATCGCCCCGGTTGAAGAGGTGAAGGCGGCGGCACAGAGCGCCCGGAGTGCGCAACCGTGAGCCGGGTCGGCCTCTGGGTCTATCTCGGGCTGTTGATTGCCGCCGTTATTCTCATCGGCTGGCGGCTGAAGGATGGCCTGCCGCTCGATACCAATGTCGTCGCCATGCTGCCGCAGTCGGAGAGTGCGGAGTGGGTTGTCCGGGCCGAGGCGGCGGAACGGGCGCAGGGGACGGATCAGCTGATTGTGCTGGTGGGCAATGCAAATTTTGAAACGGCGCGTGCCGCGGCGCAGACGCTTGGCAAGACGCTGGTGGATGGCGGCGTTCTCAAATCGCTGCAAAATCATACGGGACAGTCCACATTCCGGCATATGAGCGAGACGCTTTTTCCGCATCGCACCGGCCTGCTGTCGGAAAGTGATCGCCGGTTGCTGATGGCCGGTCAGGGGCAGACGCTGATTGACCGGGCGATGGTGCAGATCGTCTCGCCGCTGTCGCTTGCCGATGCGGAAGTCATTCGCCGCGATCCGTTTCTGTTGCTTCCCAACTATCTGGCGGCGGGGGCGGAAAACAGTTCGAAACTGCAAAGCCGCGCCAACGTGCTGGCCGTTGAGGAAAAAGGCGTCTGGTATGTGCTGGTGCGGGGGCGACTTGCGGGAAATCCGTTCGACAAGGGGTTTCAGACGCGCGCTCTCAAGCTGTTTGACGAAACGACGCAGCAGCTTGTGAAAGAGCATGGCGATCTGAAAATCCTCAAAACCGGTGCGGTGTTTTACGGCGAACATGCCTATCGTCAGGCGGAGGATGAGGCCGGCTTTATCGGCGTTATTTCGCTTGTCGGCATCATTCTCCTGAACTTTCTCGTGTTCCGAAGTTTTCAGCCCCTGGCCCTCATCCTGGTGGCAATTGCGTCGGGCATAACCGGCGGGCTGGCGGTGACGCTGCTGTTTTTCGGCTCCCTGCAAATGCTGGCGCTGGTCTTTGGCGTGGGGTTGATCGGTATTTCGGTTGACTATGCCTTTCATTATTTTTGCGAAAAATTCGGCAGCGGCGCCCCCACGGCGGCGTTGCGGGCGCGGGCCGTGCGGTCCGGCCTCACGCTCGGCCTTGTCAGTTCCGTTCTCGGCTTCATCACCCTGGCGCTCACGCCCTTTCCGGGATTGCAGCAGATTGCGCTTTTCTCGGCCTCTGGGTTGACGATGGCCTATCTCTGCGTTTTGTATCTCTTCCCCTATCTGGACCGGGCGGCGCCTTTCAGCCATGGCGAGAAATTCCTCGCGGCCTCCATGAAGCTGCATGATTTCTGGTGGCGGAAAGAGCTGCGCGGCGGACGGATTTTACTGATCGGCGTGCTTGTTCTGGTCGGGCTGTTCGGCGCCACGCGCATCACGGCGGATGATGATGTCCGGCGGCTGCAATCGCTGCCGCAGGAGTTGCAGGCCGAGGAACAGGCGATCCGTTATCTGGCCGGGGTGGACAACCAGACATACCGCTTTTTCGTGCGCGGTTCCGGGGCGGAAGAAGTCTTGCAGGCGGAAGAGGCGCTGGCGCTGGATCTGGAAGCCCTGCGGGCGAGTGGCGCGATCGGTAACTATCGTATGATTTCCCAGTTTATTCCGTCGAAAGCGCGGCAGTCTGAGAACCGGGCGCTGGTTGACAGGGCCCTGATGCCGCAACTTGAACAGCATATGGCCGCTCTCGGCCTGGCGGGAGAGCAGCCCTATCCCCGCGTCGATCAACCCCTGACCCTCGATCAGTTTTCAGGCGAGGGTCTGCCCGAGTTGATCTCGCAGCTCCGGGTTTACGGGACGCCCGGCATCGTCGTGCATGCGGTGATGCTGTCCGGCGTCAAGGACCGGGAGGCGTTGGCCCGGCTGGCGGGCAAATCCAACCATATCGCGCTGGTCAGCCAGGCGGACAGCCTCAGCAAGACATTCGGGGCCTATCGGGTGCGGGCCCTGATCATGCTCGGCATTGCCTATGGGGTGGTGCTGGTGTTTCTGTCGCTCCGCTATGGGGTTATGGGGGCGCTGAAGGTGATGCTGCCGTCCATGAGCGCGGTGGCGCTGGCGCCCTGCCTGCTCGCCCTGATGGGGGAGCCTTTCACCTTTTTCAACGCCATGTCGCTGATGCTGATTTTTGCCATCGGCCTCGATTATGCGCTGTTCAATCGCGAATCTGCGGGGCACCGGCAGCGCCGCGCCATGCTGGCCAACGGTCTGTCGGCCCTGTCCACCCTGCTGGCCTTCGGGCTGCTGGCGCTGAGCGAAACCTTCGCCATCCATGCCTTTGGCCTCACCATTCTGGTCGGGATCACCCTTGCCTACCTTCTCGCGCCGATTGCGGCGGATACGAAAAACCCCATGACGGAGCCGCTCTGACATGTCCATTGCCACAGAAGATTGTGATGTTGTGATCATCGGCGCGGGGCCTGCGGGCTCGCTGGCGGCGACCTTGCTGGTGCAGCAGGGGGTAAAGGTCTTGATGCTGGAGAAGGGCAATTTCCCGCGCTTCGTGATTGGCGAGAGCCTGCTGCCGCAATCCATGGTTTTCATGGAAAAGGCGGGATTGCTGCCGCGGCTGGCGGCGGCGGGGTTCCAGTTCAAGAACGGTGCCGATTTTGCGGATGACCGGCGCTTCACCTCCATTGATTTTTCGCAGAAATTTTCCGCCGGTCCGGCAACAACCTATCAGGTGCAGCGCGAGCGGTTCGATCAGCTCCTGGCGGAGGCGGCGCGCGATGCAGGCGCGGATCTTCGTTTCGGGCAGGAGGTGACCGGCGTTCAAATGACGGATCACGGCGTCAGGCTGTCCGGCGCGAATGCGGACGGGCCGTTCGAGATATCGGCGCGCTTCGTGGTGGACGCCAGCGGGTACGGCCGGGCGCTGCCGCGTCTTCTGGATCTGGATGCGCCGTCCGACTTTCCAGTGCGCCATGCGCTGTTCACCCATATCGACGACCGGCTGGAGGGGCGCAATTTTGACCGCAACAAGATCCTGATCACGGTGCATCCCGCCTGCAAGGATATCTGGTTCTGGCTTATCCCTTTTCCGAACGGGCGCGCCTCGCTCGGCGTTGTGGTGCCACCGGCGGAACTGGCCAAATACCCCGGCACCAATGAAGAAAAGCTGTGGAAGATCATATCTGAAACACGGGATCTTCAGGCGCTGCTGGAAGGCGCGGTCGCCGTGCGTCCGGTCGCGGAGATGTCGGGCTATTCGACGCGGGTAAAGCAGCTTGCGGGGCCGCGGTTTGCGCTGCTGGGCAATGCCGGGGAATTTCTCGATCCGGTCTTCTCCTCCGGCGTGACCGTCGCCTTCAAATCCGCCGATTTGCTGGTTGATCCGCTGCTGCGCCAGCTTGCCGGGGAAACGGTGGACTGGGACGCCGACTTCTCCCGTCCGCTGAAAGTCGGGGTGGATTGTTTCCGGATCTTTGTCGAGGCATGGTATCGCGGCGATTTGCAGGAAATCATCTTCAACCCGCCCGCAGATGACAATCCGATCAAGCAGATGATTGTGTCCATCCTTGCGGGCTATGCGTGGGATGAAAAAAATCCCTTTGTCTCGCAAGGGCGGAAATATCTTGATATGGTGGCCCTGCAATGCGCGTAAGATTTATCTTCATTCTGGCCTTCCTCACTCTTGGCGCCTGTGCGAGCACGCCGGAGGAGGGGATTGAATTCGCCGCCTGGCAATTGCCGGAGGGCCAGCCGCGCGAGGTGGTCCAGATGCTGAATGGCCGGTATGGAGAGCAGCAGTTCGGGTTGCAGGTGCGCCTCAGCCTGAAGGAGGAGCGGATGCAGATCGCCGCGCTCGATGCGCTGGGGCGGCGGGCGTTCGACATCCTCTGGACCGGGAAGGGGGTCGAGGCGACGCGGGCGGACTGGATATCGGAAGAACTCAACGCGGTGGATATCCTGAAAGTGATTGTCGCCGCTTACTGGCCCGCGGATGATCCCATGCAGGCGCGGGTGGCGGACCGGGCCGAAACGCTCGACATTACCTATCAGAGTATGCGGGCAAACGCCTGGAACGAACAGGTCCATATTCGCGATACCGAATTGCACTATGAAATGACCATCATTTCCTACGAACTGGCGCCATGAGGGAGGCCGTGTATCTCAACAGCCTCGGCATTATCAATGCGCTCGGCCAAGGCAGGGCGGCGGTGGCGGCGCGGCTTTTCGCCGGTGATGCGGGCGGCATGAAGCCGATGACGGGGTTTCTGGACGGGCGCACAGTCATGGCCGGAGCCGTCGCGGCGGCGCTGCCGGAGGTGCCGCCGGAATTCCTCCGCTTCGATAGCCGCAACAACCGTCTGCTGCTCGCCGCCGTGCAGGAGATAGAAGACGATATCCGCGCCGCCATTGACCGGTACGGCGCGGATCGCGTGGCGGTTATTCTCAGCACCAGCACGTCGGGCATCAGCGATAATGAGGCCGGGGTGGGAGAGAAGGTCCGGACCGGCCGCTTTCCGAAGGGGTTTGATTATGACCGGCAGGATAATGCCTCCCTTGCCCTGTTTTTAAGGCGTTACTTCGGCCTGTCGGGCCTCGCCATGACCATTTCCACGGCCTGCACCTCCAGCGCCAAGACCCTCGCCTCGGCGCGGCGGCTGATGGCGAGCGGTCTCTGCGATGCGGCCATTGTCGGCGGGGCCGATACGCTCTGCCGTCTCACCATGAACGGCTTTGCCTCGCTTGAGCTGGTTTCCGATGCGCGCTGTAATCCTTTCAGCAAGAACCGCGGCGGTATCAATATCGGCGAGGGAGCGGCCGTCTTTCTGATGAGCCGGGAAGAGAGAGGCCCGCGCGTTGCCGGGATTGGCGAAACATCCGACGCGCATCATATGAGCACGCCTGATCCGGACGGGACAGGCGCCCATGCCGCCATGGCCCGCGCGCTGGATGACAGCGGGCTTAACGCCGCCGACATCGGCTATCTCAACCTGCATGGCACGGCGACGGAACTCAATGACAGCATGGAGGCGAAAGCCGTCCATCAATTGCTCGGGGCCGTGCCCAGCAGCTCCACCAAGCCGCTGACCGGCCATACGCTCGGCGCGGCGGGCAGCACGGAGCTGGCCTTTCTCTGTCTCGCCCTTGAGAGCGGGGAGGGGCTGTTGCCGCCGCATGTCTGGGATGGGGTGGTGGATCCTGATCTGCCGCCGGTCCATCTGGTGAAGGCGGGGGAGCGGCGGGAGAATGCCCGCGCGATGATGAGCAATTCCTTCGCCTTTGGCGGCAGCAATATCAGCGTCATCCTGACGAAGGACTAGCCCATGGAACCCTGCCCCTATGATGTCACGGAAATCCTCTATCACGCCCCGCCGATGATCCTGATCGACCGGGTGCTCAGCTATGATGCGGAGACGGTGACGTCGATTGTCGATATCACGGAGCGGACGCCGTTTCTGGCGGCGGACGCGGTTCCCGCCTATGTCGGCATTGAATATATGGCCCAGTCCATCGCCGCCTATAGCGGCATCATGGCGCGCAATGCGGGCGGAGAGGTGAAGATCGGCTATCTTGTCAGCACGCGCAATATGAAACTCGGCTGCCCGTCCTTCGCGATTGGCGAGCGGCTGAAGATCACCGTCAAGCTGGTCTATAACGAAGCGCCGATGGCCGTCTTCGATGGCCGCATCGAACGGGATGAAAAGCTTGTCGCCGAAGCGCGGCTTAATGTATACCAACCCTGAATTTTCGGGTGAAAGCGGATGCGAAAAAGAATATTGGTCACAGGGGCGAGCGGCGGTATCGGCCGGGCAATTGCCCTCCGGCTTGCGAAGGATGGCTTCGAGATTGTCGCCCATTGCGGCCGTAACCATGCGGCGGGGATGGAGACGGTCAGCCTGATCGAGGCGGCGGGCGGCGCGGCGCGGCTTGTCCAGTTCGATATTGCCGATCGCGATCAGTGCCGCGATATCCTGGAGGCGGAGACGGAGGATTTCGGCGCCTTCTACGGCGTTGTGCTGAACGCCGGAATCACCCGCGATACCGCCTTTCCCGCCATGATGGATGATGAATGGGACGCGGTGATCCACACCAATCTCGATGGCTTCTACAATGTGCTGAAGCCGCTGACCCTGCCCATGGTGTCGGCGCGGCGGGGCGGACGGATTGTCGTCATCTCGTCGGTCTCCGGGGTGATGGGCAATCGCGGGCAGGTCAATTACAGCGCATCGAAATCCGGGCTGATCGGCGCGGCGAAGGCGCTGGCGCTGGAGCTGGCGAAGCGCAAGATCACCGTCAACTGTGTTGCGCCGGGCCTGATAGAGACGGCGATGAGCGAGGAACTCCCGCTCGATGAAATCATGAAGATGATCCCGTTGCGCCGCCTTGGCGAGGCGGAGGAGGTGGCGGCGACCGTTGCCTTCCTCTGTTCGGACGGGGCCGGGTATATCACGCGGCAGGTCATCTCGGTAAACGGAGGCATGGCGTAATGAAGCGGGTTGTGGTGACGGGGATGGGCGGGGTGACCTCGCTCGGTGAAGACTGGGCGGCGATCTCGGCCAATATGCGGGCCGGAAAGACCGGTATCCGCCGCATGGAAAGCTGGGATTTCTATGACGGCCTCAACACCCGCCTCGCTGGCCCGGTGGAGGGCTTCGATGTTGATGGACGCTATCCACGCAAGGCGCTGCGCAGCATGGGTCCGGTCTCGAAAATGGCCGTTTACGCAACGGAAAAGGCGCTCACCATGGCCGGCCTGCTGGATGATCCGGTGCTGAAGTCGGGCCGGATGGGGGTTGCCTATGGGTCTTCCTTCGGCAGCACGAAGCCGGTTGTCGCCTTCACCGACCTGATGCGCGATGGCCATTCCCGCGATCTCACCGCCACCAGCTATGTGCGGATGATGAGCCATACGACGGCCGTTAATATCGGCGTGTTCTACGGCCTGTCCGGGCGCGTGATCCCGACATCGAGCGCCTGCACTTCCGGCAGTCAGGGCATCGGCTATGCCTATGAGGCGATCAAATACGGGTTGCAGGATCTGATGGTCGCCGGCGGGGCGGAGGAACTCTGCCCGACCATGGCGGCGGTGTTTGACACCCTCTATGCGACCAGCACGAAAAATGACACGCCGCATCTTTCCCCGCGGCCGTTTGACAAGGACCGCGACGGGCTGGTGATCGGCGAAGGGGCGGCGACGCTGGTGCTGGAATCCTATGATCATGCGGTGGCGCGGGGCGCGCCGATCCTCGCGGAGATTGTCGGCTACGCCACCAATTCCGATGGCCGCCATATCACCAACCCGACGCAGGCGACGATGGAGGTGGCCATGCAATCCGCCCTCGACAATGCCGGGCTCACCGCGGCCGATATTGATTTTATCAGTGGCCACGGCACGGCGACGGAGCAGGGCGATGTGGCCGAATCCCACGCGACGCGAAAAATCCTCGGACCCGATATCCCCTTTCATTCCCTGAAAAGCTATTTCGGGCATAGCCTTGGCGCCTGCGGCTCGATCGAGGCCTGGCTCGGCATCGAGATGATGCGGGAGGGCTGGTTCGCCCCGACGGCCAATCTCGACAATGTGGATGCGGCCTGCGCCGAACTCGACTATCTGATGGGCGCGGGGCGCGAGATCGGCGTCCGGCATCTGATGAGCAACAATTTCGCGTTCGGCGGCATCAACAGTTCGCTGATCTTCCGCAACGCGGCGGAATTATAAGGATATATTCTGCGGGTTGGGATCGAGGGAGATGCCCGGCAGCGCCGAAACTATGGCGTTATAGATAAACTCCGGTGGCTCGACAAAGCTGAGACCGACGATTTGTCCTTCCTTCCAAATGAGATGGCAGTTGAACGCGCCGAAGCGCGGCAATTCCAGCACCACGTCATCCGTCGGCTGGAAATCATGCCGGGTCTGAAAGCGCGCGCCGCTGACCGACAGGTCGCGGACGACGCCCGGGACGCTCTGCGCCCTGTCCAGTAGGCGGGCGCCCCATAGCAGCGACAGCGTGCCGCTCCACATGACGGTCTTGCGGCGATATATGCGTTTTTCCACGCCGGGGGAACCGGCCTCTGTCATCTGACTAATTGTTCCGCCCATCCTGCTCTATGCATAACATTCCTCATGGGTGAGCGGGCACTCTAGCAAAAAGAGATTAATTCTGTATAAAGAACTGACGGCAATTTTTACGAAAATCGCTTCATTCCGGTTGCATAAAGCGCGGCCTGACGCGCAGGGGCAGGTCTGGCGAAATTGTCGGGCGCGATGTCATTCATCCGGATTTTATGCGGATAAAGGACATGTGAACTGGACTCCGGCGGAACGGGGCATTACTTAACGTTCAATATAAGATATTTGATGTTTCGAGTTATATTATATGACGTATGTCCGGGGTGCATGTCCGGGCCGCTTCCGGAGAAACGACCCTTGTCGTCACGATATTTTCCATCTGTGCATCTGATGCCGGCACTGGCCCTCCTGGCGGGGTTGGCGGGGGTGGTTCCCCTCGCGCCGGTCCGGGCGGCAGAACCGGCAAAGACCGCGGCACCGGCGGCAGAGACAAAGACGGAGACAGCCACAAGGGCAGAGGCAGAGACAGAGACGATCCCCGCCGCGCCGGAATATCGCTATGAAGTGAAGATCAACGGCGCCCCGACCGAGGAAATCGGCGATCTGCTGGAAGAATCGTCGCGTCTTCGCCAGCTTGAAGGCAAGCCGCCGCCCAGCCTCGCCTCGCTGCGCCGCCGCGCCGATGTCGATGTGGAAGGATTTATGAAGGTGCTGCGCTCGGAAGGCTATTATGGGGGAGAGGTCGCCTATAAGCTGGAGGCGCGCGATGATCTTCATGTCATCACTTTTGAAATCACGCCAGGCCCACTTTTCCGCCTGACGAAATTCGATATCAACTTCAAGGGTGCGGGTGAACTCCCTGAAAAACCGGCGCTTTCCGATATAGGTATTGAAAGGGGCATGCCCGCCCGATCCGAGCCGGTGGTCACTGCGGCAAGCGATGTCATTGCCGATCTGGCCCATCATGGCTATCCCGATGCGGCCATCGAGAAACAGGACGTTGTCGTGGATTTCGCGACCGACGCCATGGAGGTGACGCTGAATGTCAATACTGGCGCGCGCCTCTATTTCGGCGATCTGCATATCGAGGGCCTCAAACAGGTGGAGGAGGAATATATCCGCCGCCTCGCGCGCTGGCAGCCAGGCATCCTCTATGATACCCGCGTCATCGACGATCTGCGTCGCCGCTATCTTCGCTCCGGCCTGTTCGAGAGCGTGCATCTGAAACCGCGCGGCGAGATTATTGACGGGAAGACCGTCCCGATCACGCTTGCCTTTACCGAGCGGGATCACCGGTCCGTCGGCCTCGGCGCCAGCTATTCGACGAGCGAGGGCTTCGGTACCCAGTATTTCTGGGAGCATCGCAATTTCTTCGGCAATGGCGAGAAGCTGCGCACTGACCTCACCATCGCCCAGATCAAGCGCGAGCTGTCGGTGAAATTCGTCAAGCCGAACTTCATCAGTCTGGATCAGAATCTGAACGCCAATTTTGATATCCGTCAGGAAGAGACCGACGCCTATGATGAGGACGCCGTAGCGGCATTTGTCGGGCTGGACCGGCGCTGGCGTAAACGCTGGGTGATCGGCGCGGGCGGCTCGCTCGAATATTCGCGGATTGACGAAGATGGCGTCACCAACAACTACGCGCTGGCCGGATTGCCGCTGACGGCGCGCTATGACCATACGGATGACCTGCTCGATCCCACCAAAGGGCGGCGGTTCAGCTCCACTTTGGTACCCTATATGGGGCTGAACGCCAATACGCCCGATTTCCTCCGGCTGGAGATGGACGGCTCTGTCTATTATCCGGTCGTGGGGGAGGGTCGGGTGGTGCTTGCGGCGCGGGGCAAGCTTGGGATGATGGTGGGGGATGACGCGAGCGACATCCCCGCCAGCAAGCGGTTCTATTCCGGCGGCGGCGGCTCCATCCGCGGCTATAAATTCCAGAGCGTCGGACCGCTGGATGCGGATAACGATCCGCTCGGCGGCCGCTCCCTGCTGGAGGTCGGGTTCGAAGCACGCACCAAAATCACCGACAGCATCGGCCTTGTGCCCTTTATCGAGGGCGGCAATGTCTATGACAGCATGGCGCCGGATTTCTCGGGCGATTTTCTCTGGGGTGCGGGCCTCGGCTTTCGCTATTATACGGCCATCGGCCCCATCCGTTTTGATGTGGCGCTGCCGCTCAATCGCCGCAAGAATGTCGATGACGCCTATCAGTTCTATATCAGCATCGGGCAGGCGTTCTGATGTCGCGGCGGGCAAAAATCATAACGGCGGCGGTGGTCTCGCCCCTGCTTCTGATCTTGCTGCTGATCGGCGGGGCGTTTCTATTCCTGCAAACCGACAGCGGGCGCGGTTTGCTCACCTCCCAGATCGAGGGCGCGGCGAGCGATCCGGCGGGTCTGACCGTTGAGCTCGGCACGCTTGAGGGCAATATATTCGGCGACTTCACGCTGTCCGATGTCCGTCTCAGCGATCCCAAAGGCGAGTGGCTGACGATCGGGCAGATTGCCGCCTCCTGGTCGCCGTTTGATCTGCTGGCCGGCCGGCTCACGCTCAATGCCATCACCGCCGAGACGCTCAGCGTTGCCCGCAACCCGGAGCTGCCCCCGGCGGAGGAGGAAAACGAGCCTTCCACGGGTCTGCCAAAGCTCCCCATCGCCATTCGCCTTTCGAAATTCGCGATTGAGAATATCCATCTTGCCGAGCCGGTGATCGGCCAGAGCGCGGATTTGCAGCTTCTGCTCAATCTGAATGCCGAAATTGACGATGTGATCCATAGCGAAATCCGCCTGACGGAGCGGGACGATAAAAGCCGTCTCCTCGGCACCGTCGATTTCCACCCCGTCGAGGAAACGCTGGCCATTGATATCAATCTGGAGGAGCCGGAGGGCGGGCTTATCTCACGGCTGCTGGCGTTGCCGGGCTATCCGGCGATCCGCGTCAATATGGTGGGCGACGGGCTGCTTAACGCCTGGCGCGGGCAGCTTGAGGCGGGCGCGGGAAAGCTGTTCGATGCGGATTTCGCCATTGCCACCAAGGGCGATGAAAAGATCGCCCTGGATCTGAACGGCGGCGCGTCGCTCGATGCGGCGCTGGCGAAGGATATCCCGCTCGTTGACGACTCCCGTATCAGTATTGACGCGGCGCTGAGTTATGACCGGGGGAATTCGGACATCGTCCTTTCCGGCCTCAATGTGGAAAATGCGGCGCTGCGCGCAGGCTTGAGCGGTTCTGCCAACCCGGACCGGCAGACGCTGGACCTCCGGTTCACCACCAATCTTCGCGATACGGCGGAGGTCAATGAGCTGATTGCCCCGGCCCGCCTTGCATCAGGGGACATCACTCTCGATCTCAAGGGCACGTTCGAGAAGATGGTGGCCAGCCTGCTGCTCAATCTCGGCGGTCTTGAGGTGGAGGACAGCCTGACCGCGCGCGAGGTCACCGGCACTTTCACCTCCGATCTTGACCTAGCGGAATTGACGGATATTCCGGTCCGGGGTTCGGCGGCGCTGGTGGGGATTGATAATCTCCCGGCGGAGGCCGCAAAGCTGGTCGGCGAGACGCTGGATGTGGATTTCGATCTGCTCTATGGCGTTGACAGTGAGACGGTGACGCTCAACTCCCTGCGGCTGCTCGCCGCCCATTTGGGCGCCAGCGGCTCGGGCGCGGTCAATGTTTCGAGCCTGGAGACAACGGCGGATCTCTCCCTCACCCTCGATGATCTGGGTCAGGCTCTGCCCATGGGCGGCAGGCTGCTCGCCGATCTGCATGTCTCCGGCCCCGATATCAGCAAGGAGATGGCGGGCACCCTCAACGCGCATGTGGAGAATTTCGATTTCCGCGATCCGGCCCTGCAACCGCTGGTGGGCGCGGCGCCAACGCTGGACGCCCGCTTCGCTCTGAAGGAGGAGCGGCTGTCCCTTTCCGATATTCTGCTGAAAATCGCGAGCGGGCAGGTGGCGGGAACGGCCACCCTGCCGATGACCTTCGAGACGCTGGACGCCGACCTCACCGCGACGTTGCCGCGGCTTGCGGCCCTCAATGCGCTGGCCGGTGTGACGCTTGGCGGCGATGCGACGCTCGCCACCCGCCTCTCCGGCGCGCTCACTGATCCGGATATCGCGGGCAAGCTGACCGGCAACGGGCTGATGGTGAATGACATGCCGCTCGGCCGTCTTGTCACCGATTTCAATCTGGCGGCGCTCGCCACCTCACCAGCGGGGGAGATTGCCGCAAAGCTTACCCATGATCAGCTCAGCGCCGATCTTCGAACGCAGATCGCCCTGCCGGACTATACACGGCTGGACCTTACGGCGCTGACCCTGCGGGAGCAGGGTAATCTGCTCAGCGGCGATCTCCGCGTGCCCTTTGACGGCGCACCGATGACCGGGGAGTTTACGGGCAGTATCCCCGATCTGGCCTCCTTCGCGGCGCTGGCCGGGCAGGAGATGTCGGGCATTGTCGATCTGACGGCGCGACTGCAAGACCGGGGCGGCGCGCAGGCCATTGACGCGACGGTCACCGGCAAATCGGTCAATCTCGCGGGCGGCAGCGTCGGCATTGCGGATATCACGGCGACGGCGGCCATCACGGATGCCTTCGCCAATCCCGCCATTGACGCCACAGCGACGGCCCGCAAGATCATTGCGGGCGGACAGAAAATTCAAGAGCTGACGGCAGAAGTGGACGGCGGCCTTGCGGCGCTGGATTACCGCTTTGACCTCACGCGGGGGGAAGAACCGGACCTCACCCTGACCGGCAGCGGCGACGTGCAGCTTGAGGACGCGGAAACCCGCATCCGGCTCACCGCCCTTGACGGCAATTTCGCCGAGCGGCCCCTCCGCCTGATGGAACCATTATCGCTCCGCCTTGCCGGGGAGACGATGGAGCTGGCCAGCTTCGGCCTGTCGCTAGGCGAGGGGAATATCCGGGGCAATGCCCGGCTGACCCCGACCGAAGCGGCCGCCGGTCTTGATATTGCCGCGCTGCCGCTGGATCTGCTGGAACTGGTCAGTCCCGATCTGGCGCTGGATGGCGCGCTTAACGGCGCGGTCAAGCTGGCCGCCACGAAAGGCGCGCCCGCCACCGGCACGGTCGTTCTCACCGTGTCGGACATCCGCTTCGATGGGGAGGAATATGGCGAGCTGCCCACCTTCGCAAGTGCGGCCAATGCCGAGCTGAAGGACGGAGAGTTGACCTTCAATGCCGATATCAGCGGTCTGGAGGCCACCCGTATCACGGCCAGCGGCAGCCTGCCGTTCGATATCGCGCTGGACCCGGCCGCCGTTCTTCTCGATGACAATAAACCGGTTAAGGCAAGTTTGAATATTGACAGCGATGTCAACAAGATATGGCCGCTTCTTGCCCTTGATACGCAGGTTTTGCGCGGCCTGCTGAAGGCGGATTTCACGCTGGAGGGAACGATCAACGCGCCGCGCCTCGCCGGGCAGGCAACGCTGCGGAACGGTTATTTTGAGGAAACCGAACAGGGCACGATCCTCAAAAACCTGACGCTGGACGCCGGCCTTGCTGATGGGGAGACGTTGACCATCAATCTTTCCGCCAATGACAATCAGGGGGGGATGCTCAAGACATCGGGCAGCGTCGGGTTTGAGACGCTGACCAATCCGGCGGTCGATCTCAAGGTTGCGCTCGCCCGCTTGCAGCTTGTCAATCGCGACGACATCATGGTGATCAGTGATGGCGATATCGCGATTAAGGGCGCGGCGCTCGATCTCGATGTCACCGGCGACATCACCACGCAGGAGGTGGAGTTGAATATCGGCGGCTCCGTCGCGCCGAGTGTCGTCAATCTCGATTATCAGGCGGTGAACAAGCCGGGCGCGCCGGTGAACGGGGCGGCGGCGGAACCGCAGGAGCCTTCCAAAATCGCCCTTGATCTCGGCTTGCATATGCCGGCCCGCGTGTTTATCCGCGGTCGCGGCCTCGATTCCGAATGGCGGGGTGATTTCACCATCACGGGCACGGCGAATACGCCGCGCATTGAGGGCAAGCTAAAGCCGGTGCGGGGGCAGTTCACCTTCGCGGGCAAGGCGTTCGTGTTGCAGGAAGGGGAGATATCGCTGCTGGGCGGGGATACCATCAATCCGGAGCTCGCCCTTTCCGCGCAATATGTGGGCGCCAATGTGACGGCGATTGTCTCCATCACGGGCACGGCGACAAATCCGAAGATCAGCTTTACCTCGCCCGACGGATTGCCACAGGATGAAGTGCTGGCGCAGGTGCTGTTCGGCAAATCCTCGGGCAAGCTGACGGCGATTGAGGCGGTGCAGCTTGCCGAAACGGTGGCGACCATTTCCGGCAAGCTTGGCAGTGGCGGCGGCATCACCGGGTTCGTCCGCGATACCCTTGGCGTTGATGTGGTCAGTGCCCGCACCAACGAACAGACCGGGGAGGCCGAGGTAAGCGTCGGCAAATATGTGACCGATAATATCTATGTCGGCGTCGATCAGGGCGCGCAGTCCGGCACCCGCGCCAAAGTGCAGATCGAGCTCACCCCCAATATCTCGGTCGAAAGCGAGATGGGGCAATCTACGGACAGCAGCGTCGGTATTTTCTGGAAATGGGATTACTGAGGCCGCGCGTCGGCACGGCCCGCTGCCCCTATTAGGACATAATTCAATTTTATCTTCGATCCCTATTAAAGTGTTTATTGATGCGAGGTTGACATGTCATTGATTTATCATGGGAAACGGAAGTTCAGGCCATTGAAGGCAATGTTTGTCGGCGCGCTGGCGCTTGGCTTTGTCGGAGTTGACGTGGCGCCGGTGAAGGCCGATCCGCCGCCCTGGGCGCCCGCGCATGGCTATCGCAACAAGCACAAGGGCAAGGGTAAGAACAAAAATTATGCCGTTGCGCCCGCTCCCGTTCCGTTCGACATTGATATGGGGCGCTGCAACCGCGAGCTGCTGGGCGGCGTTCTCGGCGCGGCGGCGGGCGGCGCGGCCGGTTCGCAAATCGGCAAGGGGGATGGCAAGCTTGTCGCCATTGCCGGGGGTACGATCATCGGCTATCTCCTTGGCGGGGCCATCGGCCGGTCCATGGATGAGGTGGACCAGAACTGCATCGGCCAGATCATGGAACATGCCGAAGACGGGCAGGACATCATCTGGAACAATCCGCGAAATGGCGCGGTCTATGAGGTGCGCCCGCAAGAGACCTGGCAGCAGAAAAATGGTGAATACTGCCGCGAATACACGGCCGAGGCCGACATCAACGGCAAGAAGCAGCAGACCTACGGCATCGCCTGCCGTCAGGAGGATGGGAGCTGGAAGCTCAAAAGCTGACAGCCGCTTTTTTCCGATAGGCATCGCCTCCGTCCTTGCTATGATGGGCGGAAGAAGAACATGCCACACATGTCAGGGAGACGCGCGTCATGAGCTATCACTTCATTTCCGTCACGACGGACAACCATATCACCCGCATCACGCTCAATCGGCCGGAGGTGATGAACGCCATCAATCCAGAAATGCATGAGGAGTTGCAGCAGGCCCTCGATGCCTTTGCCGCCGATAACGACCAGTATATCGGCGTCCTGACCGGACGGGGGGATCGGGCCTTCTGCGCGGGCAGTGATCTCAAAGCCATCGCCGCCGACAAGTCCCGCGACATACGGAAATATCCCAAAAACGGCTATGCCGGGCTGATCGAACGCTTCGATCTCGACAAGCCGCTGATCGCGGCGGTGAACGGCGTCTGCATGGGTGGCGGGTTCGAGGTGGCGCTCGCCTGCGATATCATCATCGCGTCGGACAACGCCCGCTTCTCGCTGCCCGAACCGCTGGTCGGCGCGGTCGCGCTCGGCGGCGGGCTGCACCGGCTCGCCCGGCAGGTTGGCCTCAAAAAGGCGATGGGCATGATCCTGACATCGAGGGCCGTCTCGGCAGAGGAGGGGGAACGTCTCGGCTTCGTCAATGAGGTGGTGGCCGCCGACCAGCTTGACGCGGCGCTTGAGCGCTGGTGCGCCGATATCCTGCGGGCTGCGCCGCTGTCTGTCCGCGCGTCAAAGGCGACAGTGATGCAGAGCCTGGATGAAGCGTCCCTGCGTGAGGCGATTGAAAACCAGAACCGCTATCCCGCCTATCAGCGCTGGGAACAGTCGGAGGATCGCATCGAAGGCCCGCGCGCCTTTGCCGAAAAACGCAAGCCCGACTGGAAAGGGCGGTAACGCGCCCCTTCCGGACCTCTCAGCCCTTCACCCGCCGCCAGAACAGGTGATGTTCATAGACATTGCCTGATGAGGTTGTCTCGGGCCGGGTTTTCAGGATCATATCATCCCCCTGCGGCACCACGGTGCGGATCAGCGGATGGCCGAGCCAGTGGGCGATGGTTGAATACATCACATCGTGATAGACCTCATCCCCTTCCAGGCGGAAGGTGCCGCCATAGGCGAGGCTGGTATTGGGGTCCGGGTTCGCGCCATGGGGCGCATCGCGAAAATCATTGCGCATCAGGAAACCGCTCATCCGTCCGTCCGGCGAATAGATGACCTGGCCCTGGGCGTCCTCCCCCATGGGATAGCCGATACGCTCCCCGTTCTTGAAGCCCTGCCAGCTTATCAACTCCCAGCTTCCGATCAGATCTGCGCGGGTAACCATTGGAAATCTCCTGTTCTTGTTCTTATTTCAAAGGTAGGCTGACGCTTGGCGCAGCCGTCAAATGTTGTAAAATCAATCGTCAGGCAAGGGAAGGGAAATATGTTCAAAATCAGGAATATCGACCATATCGTACTGCGGGTGAAGGACCTCAAGACGATGATGACCTTCTATCAGGACGTTCTCGGCTGCCCGGTCGAGAAGGTGCAGGAGGGCATCGGCCTCTATCAGCTGCGCGCCGGAACGGCCCTGATCGACATCGTGCCCGTTGACGGGACGCTGGGGCAGATGGGCGGCGCCGCCCCGGGCAAGGAGGGGCGCAATCTCGATCATTTCTGCCTCCGGGTAGAGCCGTTTGATGAAGCCGCGATCCGCCGTCATCTTGCGAACCACGGCATCGACGCCGGGGAGCTTAAAAGCCGCTACGGCGCGGAGGGGCAGGGCCCGTCCTTCTACCTCAATGATCCCGAAGGCAATGTGGTGGAGCTGAAAGGCCCGCCCGCAGCATAAAAGACGCTCATCGGCAAAGGGGGCAACAGGCATGTGGAAAGCGATCTGGCTGGGCATTTATTTCATCGTGCTGATCTGGAGTGCGATCGAACCCAAGGGCTATTTCATCTGGATACTGGAAGTTGGCCCGGCCCTGATCGGTTTGGCTATCCTCGCCCTGGCCTATAAAAAATTCCCTTTAACGCCGTTGCTTTACGCCCTCATTCTGATCCATTGCATCATCCTGATGGTGGGCGGGCATTACACCTATGCCGAAGTGCCGCTGTTCGATACCATCAAGCCGTGGTTCGGGTTTGAGCGGAACCATTACGACCGCCTCGGCCATTTCGCGCAAGGCTTCGTGCCCGCCATTATCGCCCGCGAAATCCTCATCCGGCTGGAGGTTGTCAGGGGGGCGAACTGGCGCAATGTCATCATCGTCTCCATCTGCCTCGCCTTCAGCGCCTTTTACGAGCTGATCGAATGGTGGGTGGCCGTCCTCACCGGTTCCGCCGCCGATGAGTTCCTGGCGACGCAGGGCGATGTCTGGGATACGCAAAGCGACATGGCGATGGCCCTTACCGGCGCCATATTGGCGCTGGTCCTGCTTTCCCGCTGGCATGACCGGCAGCTTGCGAAGCTCAACGCACCGCGATAGCCGCCGCGGTTAGCGCTCGTCGCCCGGTTTGGCGGGGGTGGGGAGGCCGGCGGCATCCTCGATGGCCGGTTGTGCGGCGCCGACGATGGCTTTCTTGCGCTCCTCCGACATCGCTTGCGGGCCGCTGCCGGGCGCATCCTCCGCGACGCGGACGGTCACCTCGCGATGGGCGAAGCGGATGTCGTTCGCTTCAAAAAGCGCGCGGATGCGGGCATAGACCTCTTTGCGCACCACGAACTGATCGCCCGGCCGGGTCATGAATTTGACGCGCACGATCATGGCGCTGTCCTCCATCGTGAAGACCCCCTGCGATTTCAGCGGCTGCATGAATTTATCGCCGATTTCCGGATGCTCCATCAGCTCCTGCCCGAGCTTCTTGATCAGCTTGCGGACCTTCTCCACATCCGTGTCATAGGTGAGGCGCAGCGGCAGCTTCATCATCACCCAGTCGCGCGAATAGTTGGTGATCTGCCGCACCTCGCCAAAGGGCACCGTATTGAGCGGGCCGAGATGGTGACGCAGCTGCATGGAGCGGATGGAGATCCGCTCGACCGTGCCCTTGACCGAGCCGAGGCTGATATATTCGCCGCGGCGGAAGGCATCATCGATCAGGAAGAAGGCGCCGGAAAAGATATCGCGGATCAGCGCCTGCGCCCCGAACCCGACGGCGAGGCCGATCACGCCTGCGCCAGCAAACAGCGGGCCGATATCGACGCCAAGTTCCGACAGCATGATCATGCCGCCGATGACGACAATCACCATCAGCAGGAAATTGCGGAACAGCGGCAGCAGGGTGGCGAGGCGGGACGCGCCGCCGCGGCCGCCTTCCTCTCCGGGTTCCGCCGTGCCGAGCTCCATCAGCCCTTCATCCTGCATCTTGCGGTCAATGGCGATCTTCACCGCCTCATAGGCGAGATAGCTGAGGAAGAAGATCAGCAGGATTTCCCAGAAGCGGTTGAGAATGCCGCCGTCCTCCGTCAGGTCGACGCCCCAGAGCCGGTATATCCACCAGATGACGACAGCGGTGATGGCAATACCCGCGGCCTTTTCCGCCAGCCCCTTGAAAGACTTGCGCGGCGCCATGGGCGGCTCGTCATCGCTCTCTTCCTCTTCCCGGCTCGCTTGCGCGCGCTGCAGGGCGGCGGCCCCTTCCGGCTGCCGGTCAAAGAAATATTCGATCAGCAGCAGCGCCCCGCCATAGGCGGCGATGCCGCAGAGAATGGCGATGATCGGCAGGTTGGTCTGGCTGAGCGCGTTCGGCTGGCCGTTGGCGATCCAGGCAATGGTCATGAAACCGGCGATGATGAAATAGAGAATGGCGAGGCCGTGCCAGATGCGCGCGATCAGCAGGCGCGGTTTCCACACGGTTGCCGGGTCATTATGGCCGAGGATGATCTGCCCCACCTCGCGGCGGCGGATAAAGACGAAGGCCGACTTGGTCAGGATGGTGGCGAGCGTCAGCCCGATGGAGCAAAGCTGCGCCGTCTGCGGATCGAATTTCAGGCTTTCCGACCAGATATTGAGCGTGATCAGGATGGCGACCAGGGCGGCTATCCCCATGCCGGTCCGGTACAGTCGCGTTGCCGCCGCGGTATTGAGGGCGACAAGGCGGTGGCGCGGCTTGTCGGGCGCGACGAGGTTGAGCAGGAAAACCAGCATCAGCCGGTAGGAGACAAAGCCGATGATGGTGATGCCCTGAAGCAGCCGGTATGTCTCGTTCCCGCGGTCGAAAATAATCACCAGCAGGATGGCAACCGCGCCCTGCAGGGCGAGGCCCGCCGCCTGCATCAGCCCGCGCAGGAGAAGATAGCCGATGCTGTCTTCGCGGCGTCTCGGGTCTTCCGTGGTGATATAGCTGAAATGCGGCGCGGCCCAGCGGCGGAACAGCCATTCGGCGATATATCCGGCGATCAGGAACAGGATGGTGGTGCCGACGGCGGCAAAGGGCCAGTAAAAGGCGAGATCGCCGCCGCCATGGGGATCGAGCGCGCGGATGGTGGCAACAAACCGCTCCGGAAATTCGGGGGTTTCACGGGCGACATTCAGGATGTTATCCCGCGTGGAAAGGGCCCATGTCTCCATGTCCGGCGCGGCGGCGGCGGGCGGCGGCGTCTCGGGGCCGCCGATCACGACGATGGTGGCGCCGTTGCTCTTTGCCTGATCAATAAGCTGCTCCAGCGCCGCGGCGTTGGTTTCCGCCTTGCCCTCTGCCGTCTGCGCATGGGCCAGCGGGCTGATCAGCAGCGCGACCAGCAAACCCAGAACCAGAGACCGAATAGAATTCCCCACGAATATCCCCCCGCTACACATAAACCCGCCCCAGAATATTCACTCTCTGCGCTTTTCTCAAACTGAGTTTGTAGATGTGGGGAAATGTGTGGGGTGCGGATTAAGTGCCGTACTTTTCATAAGCGGATTGAAAAGCTGCCAGAATTTCCTTGTTGGAACCTTCAAGAAGCGACGTTTCAATGAGTATCTCATCACTTGAGTTAAATCGGATCGGCAATTCAATTGCTCTGATAAATCGGAGGAAAGAGGGGATGCCTTTGTTTTTATACTTATTTGAATTTCGAATTTGTAATCGGACGTATGGCGCATGGTATTTTGAGGATGTTCCAGCATTAATTTCAACAACCTCCGACCAGGGTATCGTTTCTTCGCTCCACCTTCTCCAATAAAAACCTTTTCTGCTAATCCGGACCTGAACACGGTTATCGAGTAATGTGGGGATTGTGGGAATAAATGCATATGCGACAAGGATCAGCGAAACGGGCATTAGCCAGGATTTCGGCTCGATACTTATTTTTACATAGGAACTCGTCCAAAAATCAGAGAAATCTACCTTAATATTCCATATGGCGATTATACATAATCCGATAAATACTATAATTATCAATAGTTTGAGGCGTGTATTGTAGTTGATTTCAGTAACGTCGCCATAAGTAATCATTTTGAAGATACCTACCCCAATTCCCCGAACGCGTCCGCGTAGATCACCTCGGCGGGGTCTGCTTTTTCGGCGGTCAGTTGCAGGGCCATGAAATAGTCCCCCGCATAGATGCAGTCGAACGGCGCGGCGGTCTCAACGGAGAAGCCGAAGCGGGTGTAGTAGGCGGGATCGCCGAGGACGAAGATAAGCGCTTCACCCCTCCGGCGGGCTTCCTCGATGGATTTGCGGATCAGCGCGGCGCCGATGCCCTCTCCCTGCCGGTCCGGCGCGACGGAGACGGGCGCGAGGGCGAGGGCGTTTTTGGGGGATTTCAGCCGCGAGAGCGCGATATGGCCGATAATCTCGCCGTCCGCCTCGGCAACAAGGGAGAGGGTGAGATCGCCCGCGAGGCGGAGCGCATCGACAAGCTCGGCCTCATCCCTCTGGTCAAAGGCGGCCCGCACCACCGCATGAATGGCGGGGGCATCGCCGTCACGCTCCTGCCGGATATGCCACTTCATGGTGTGAGGGGGTTGCGCGCATCGAGCAGCAGCCGGCCGCCGATGGCGACGAAGCAGACGCCTGCCGCGCGCTCGATCAGATGACGGGCATGGGCGAAGCGGCGCATCACCGGGCCGGAGGAGAGGAGCAGGCTGACCAGCACAAACCAGACAAAGGCGCTGGCGAACACCAGAAAGATCATCATCAGCAGCAGCCAGGCGGGCGTTTCCGCCGTCACGGCGGTCGCAAAGACGCTGGAAAACAGGACAATGGCCTTTGGATTGGTCAGGGTCACCAGAAAGCCGAACAGCAGCGGATTGCCGCGCGCACGGGGCAGGGATTGCTGATCGGCGGCGATGCCGGACGGGCGGCTGAACAGCAGCCGCAGGCCGAGATAGATGAGATAGCCGGACCCGGCGATCCGCACCGCCCAGGCGAGCCATTCATACTGCATCAGGATCGCCGACAGGCCGAGCAGGCTGAGGCTGGAATACAGCAGCAGCCCGAAGGAAACGCCGAGCGCCGTCAGCATGCCACTCCGCGCCCCGCCGGTCAGGGTGGAGCGGACAACGCCGATGAAGTCCGGCCCCGGCAGGATCAGCGCCGGAATGAAAATGCCAAAGACGGACAGCAGAACAAAGGCGGCGTCCATGGCCTATCCCCGCCGGTAGGTGGTCTTGCGGACCAGCCGGTCGCCGTCGAAATGCAGCAGGTCGAGGCCGAGCATGGCGCTTTCCTTGTCCGCGCCCTCGCCCATATGCATGGCGAGCGTCCAGCTATCCATCACCTTGCCCGCGGCGGCATCGATGAAGCGATCCTCGCCGCTGAAATGGATCTTGCCGAGTTTCCCGCCGACCACCGGCTCGAACGCCTTGCGGATGGCGGCGGTTCCCTCATGGCTTTTGCCATAGGCGTCGCGATAGACGGCATCATCGGCAAAAAAGGCCATGATGGCGTCCAGATCCTGGCGGTTGAAGGCGGCGACGATGCGGTCCGTGAGGTCGGAAAGCGCCTGCTGGCGGTTTGTTGGCGTCTCTGTCATGATTTTCTCCCTGTCCGTTTGATGCCTTGATAAGCCGGTTTTCAGGCGGCGAAACCGGCCGATAATTGTCGCTGCTGTTTACCGCTCATTAACGTGCCGATGCTAGCTTGGCGGGCAGAAACCCATCTTACAGTGCGTGCCGATCCGGGAAAAGATAAAATGCGGATTGGCGAAGGAGGCGGAATGCGCGTTCAGCTTTTGGCGAAGATGCTTGGCTTGTTGACGCTGGCGGTCATAGTTGCTGCCGCTCCCGCCGTCCGGGCGGAGCCGCCGGTCAGCCTGTTCAGAATTGGCACGGGCGGCACGGGCGGCACCTATTACCCGGTCGGCCAGGCGCTTGCCCACGCCATTTCCAACCCGACGGCGGCAACGGTCTGCGCCCCTGTTCCCTGCGGCGTGCCGGGCCTGCTGGCTGTCGCCCAGACAGCCAACGGCTCCGTTTCCAATATCGAGGATGTCCAGAGCCGCAAGATCGAAAGCGGATTTACCCAGTCGGACGTAGCCTACTGGGCGCTGTCCGGCAGTAATGTTTTCGAGGCGGCCGGACCGCAGCGGGATATCCGGGGCATCGCCAGCCTGTATCATGAGGACATCCATGTCGTCGCGCGCAAGGGCTCTGGCATATCGCGGATCACCGATCTGCGCGGTAAAAGGGTGTCCCTGGACGATCCCGGATCCGGCACGCTGGTCGGCGCCCGCATCATCCTGAACGCCTATGGCCTCACCGAGGATGATCTCGAGGCGCAATATATCAAGGCGGGGGATTCCATCAAAAAAATCCGCGAGGGCAAACTGGACGCCTTTTTCATTATTGCCGGGAACCCGTCTCGCGCCATATCGGAGCTGAGCGAGGAGGGGCTGGTCACGCTCATTCCCATCAGCGGGCCCATTGCCTCGCGCCTGACATGGGAAAATCCTTTCTTCACGCCATCCATCATCCCGGCGGGCAGCTATGCGGGGGTCGAGGCTGTCCGCACCCTCGGCGTTGCGGCGCTGTGGGTCGTCAGCAGCGCCCAGAGCGATGTGCAGGTTTACGAGATTACCAAACGGTTCTGGGAAAATCTGCCGGATTTGAAAAAGCTGGGTCTGCACCCCAAGATCGACAGAATTACAATGGCGACTGCCTTTTTCTCGATGAGTGTGCCGTTGCATCCCGGCGCGTTGAAATATTACCAGGAATCGGGCCTGCTGCTGGCGGATTCCAAGAATAACAAACGGACCGATTGATCTGATGTTGTTTGACTGGCCCTCAAAAATTGTAAAAAAGCTGCGCCTTGGCCGGTTTTTGAAACGGCAGAACAGCTATATTCTGGCCATCCTTGTCCTGACCCTGCTGGTGGCCGGAATCGTCCGCTATGTGCAGGTAACGCTAGCCGATATCGAAGAATCAATCCCGCTCAAGGTGATCGAGGATTCGCATGCGATGTCGGCGATCCTGTTTGATATCAACGAGATCACGCAGGGGCTGGCGGTCGCCAAGCTGGCCATCGGAACGGAGCGGGAGCGCAAGCTGGCGTCGGTGCGCGACCGGCTGGTCAATGTTAACGCGACTCTTGAGAAAAAGCGGGTTGAATACGGCTTCGACAATCTCATCGGCACGGCCGCGATCTACGGGATTTTGAGCCCGGCGCTGTTCGATATCAGGGGATGGATAGAGGAGGGCATCAGCGGCCTGCCGCCGGAGAATGATATCGTCCTCAATGCCATGCTCGACCGCGCGCGCGGCGCACTTGCCAAGGCGGACAGCCTGCATGACAACGCCAACGGGGTTGCCATTGACCTGCTGCGTGTGCAAGCGGAAAAAATCTCCACCTTCCGCCAGGCGGTTCTGCTGGTTCTGCTGGGGCTGGCCGGTCTGGCGGCGATCCTGATCTATTACATCTATAACCGCCGCGCCTCCGAAATCGCCTTGCAGCAGAGCGAATGGAAATACCGCCGCATCTATGAAAATGCGACGGAGGGGATTTTTCAGGCCCATGCCGACGGGACACTGATTGATGTCAATCCGGCGATGGCCTTTTTCCTCGGCTATAATTCGGCCGACGAAATGAAACGTCTCGTCTCGCTGCTGCAAAGCAGTGTCTATACGGATAAGGAAATCGCCAGGAAGCATTTCATGCTGCTGACCAAGCGGCAGTATCTGATTGACGAAATCTATCAGTGGCGGCGCAAGGATGGCACCCTCACCTGGGGGGCGATCAACGCCCATGGCGTGTTTGATGCGGCCGGCCGGCTGCTCTATTTCGAAGGCACGCTGACCGATATGAACGATCGTGTGCGGGCCGAGGTCACCTTGCGCAAGGCAAAGGAAATGGCGGAGCTTGCCAATCGCGCGAAATCGGAGTTTCTCGCCAATATGAGCCATGAATTGCGCACGCCGCTCAATGCCATCATCGGCTTTTCCGAGTTGCTGAGCTCCGAGGCGTTCGGCAAGCTTGGCCATCCCAACTACAAGGAATATGTCGGGGACATCCATGGCGCGGGCCGTCATCTGCTCGGCCTGATCAATGACCTTCTTGATGTCGCCAAGGTCGAGGCGGGGCATCTGCAACTCTCCGAGCGCAAGATCGACCTGGCCGGGGTGATCCAGTCCTGTTTCCGGATGCTGTCGGTGCGCGCGCTGGAGGCGGGGGTCACTCTGGAGACCGATCTGCCCCCCCGGATCCCGACGTTCCTCGGGGATGAAACCCGCACCAAGCAGATTATCGTCAATCTCCTGTCCAATGCCGTGAAATTCACCAACAGCGGCGGGACGGTGACGGCGGCCGTTGAAATTCGCGACGATAACGGCCTGACTGTCCGTGTCCGCGATACCGGCATCGGCATTGCCGAGAAGGATATTCCCCGCGTGCTGGACCGCTTCGGGCAGGTGCAGACGAATTACGCCCGCAATAACGAGGGGACAGGCCTCGGCCTCACGCTGGTGCAGATGCTCGTCGAGGTGCATGGCGGCACCTTCACGCTGGAAAGCGAGGTGGATGTCGGCACTGTCTGCACCGTCATGTTCCCGCCCGAACGCACCCTCCGCCTTGCCGAGGCGGGGTAACGGCGCGACTAATTCCATCCCGGCGGCCGTTTCCTGTCAGGGCTCTTTTCTGTACGGAGCGTCGCTCTCTTGCTATATCTCCGGAACAGGGACGTGATCAGAACGGAGTGACATTGAATGTTCCCGGAACTTGAACAGGCGAGGGCGCATCTCACGCCTTTTCCCGGCCGATACTGGATTGCAGGGGGATGGGCGGTTGATCTTCATGCGGGCAGTCAAACACGCGTTCACAAAGATGTTGAGATTGCCATCGCGCGACAGGATCAGTCATTACTCTGGCAATTACCGGATCTGGCGCGCATTGACTATATCGAGACCCGGGTTGCCAAACCGTGGAATGGGGAAGAAATAAAGCTGCCCGTTCATGAAGTCTATTGTCATTTCAACGCGGGATATATTCTGGAAATTCTTCTCAATGAATTCGATGAAACAAGTTGGCTATATCGCCGGAATAAAAAGATAAATCTGCCGCGGGATAAATTTCCGCCAAACGGCGCCCCGTTGCCGCTGGAGATTGTTCTTCTCTTTAAATCGGCGCCTCTCCGGGACATTGACGAGCATGATTTTACGGTTGCGCTGCCCCTTTTGAGCAATCGGGAAAAAACCTGGCTGCATGATGCCGTCGCTCTGGAGAATGTGCGCCATCCCTGGCTGGCCCGGCTTTGACCGGCGATTCCGTCCTCTAATCCATCCCGGCAGCCAGCAGGGGTGAGATGAAATCCGCCTGCATCAGGGCGATGCCGACGGCCACCAGCATCAGCAGGGCGAGGGTGACATTGATCAATCGCATCAGCCGGGGCGCGGTGACCAGCCGCCGCAGCAGATTGCCGCCATAGCACCAGAGGGAATTGAACGGCAGCCCGATCAGGGTGAAAATAACAATAATAACAATGACTTGTGTCGTGTAATCCGTGTCCGGCGAAATGAATTGCGAATAGGCGGCGATGACCGCCACCCAGGCCTTGGGGTTGAGCGGATGCAGGATCAACCCGGCGAGATAGCCGGGCCGGTCCGTGCTTTCGACAATCTCCGGGTTCGAGGTGGCGATGCGGTACGCCAGATAGAGAATATACAAAAGCGAGACGCCGAGGAAGACAAGCTGTAGGACGGGGGAGGTCGTAAACAGCGTGCCCAGCCCCAGCGCCGTCGCCAGACAGACGAGAAGAAAGCCTGAAATGCAGCCGAGCAGGAAGGGCAGCGAGCGGCGAAAACCGAAATTCGCACCACTCGCCATCAGCAGCATGTTAACCGGTCCCGGGGACGCCACCATGGAGAAGGCGAACAGGGCAATCACTGCCATTTTTCCGGGATCCATCAGCATCGCTTCACCGTCTGAAAACACAATGTGACAATTTACAATGTATCAATATTGTTATATTAATGTCCTCGTCAAACCCTATATTGTCACTGTGACAATATAGTTTTCGCCGATCGCTGGGCCGGGAGCTGCTGTGAAAAAATTCGAGGAGATCGTCGCGCATTTTATCACGCTGGTGCAGCAGGGCGGGTTGGAGCCGGGGGAGAAATTACCGACCCATCGCCAGCTCGCCTATGAATTTAACTGCTCCATCGGCACCGCGACACGCGCCTATGCCGAGCTGGAGCGGCGCGGCTATTGCTATGGCCGGATCGGGCAGGGGACGTTTGTCTACGGCACGCCGGGGGATGAGAAGGCGGTCGGGCGCGGCGCTTTCTTCCCGGAGGAAAGCTGGAGTGAGGGGATCCATGGCGTCACGGATTTATCAAAAAACAGTTTTTTCCATACGGAAACGGAAGACCGGTTGCGCGATGCGGCGCAGCGGCTTTTGAAACGCAACGAGCCGGAGACCTATTTCTCCTATTCCGACAGCCGCGGCCGTCCCCATGACCGCGAGGTGGCGGCGAGCTGGCTGTCGAGCCTGATCCGTTATGTGGAGACCGACAATATCATCCTGACCCAGGGCGCGCAGTCGGGGCTGTATCTGGCGATGGCGACGCTGGCGAAACCGGGCGAGGTGATCGCGACCGAGGCATTCGGCTATCCCGGCATCCGCGCCGCGGCCTATGAGCAGGATCTGCGCATTGCCCCCGTCGCCATGGACGGGGACGGGCTGATCCCCGAGGCATTCGCCGATATCTGCCGCCGCGGCACGGTCCGGATGCTGATCACGGTGCCGACCAACCATAACCCGACCGGCGTGACGCAGCCGCAGTCGCGGCGGGAGGAGATCATCCATATCGCCCGCCGCCACGGGGTGATTATCGTTGAGGACAGCGCCTACGCCCCGCTGCACAGCCACCGCATCCCCGCCTATTACGATCTCGCCCCGGAGATGACGCTGTATCTGGCGACCTTTTCCAAGGTGATGAGCCCGGCGCTGCGCTTCGGATACATGATCGCGCCGGAAAACCTGATGCCGCGCCTCGCCACCAAAATGACGACGATCAACTGGATGACCTCCCCCATTATCCGCGACATGACGAATTTCCTGATCCAGTCAGGGCAGGTGGCGGCGCAGGCCCGGCTGCTGATCGAGGATTGCAGCCGGCGCGAGCAATCGGCGCGGGAGATCCTGGGCCCCTGGCTTGCCAGCCCGCCGACGGCGGCGGGCTCTCCGCTCGCCCATCTGTGGCTGCGCCTGCCGGAGGGGCAGGAGATGTCCGGCTTTGTCGCGGCGGCGCGGCGGGAGAATATCATCGTCGTCGCCGGGGATACCTTCGCCATGAGCAAGAGCGTCCATGCCCATCACATCCGCATCTGCCTGATGGCGGAGCCGCAGGAGGGGCGGCTGCTGCGCGCGCTGGAACGGCTGGCGACGCTACTGTCGCAGAAAAATCCGCCGATTATGGTGACCTGACGCCGTATCAGGCCCTATCAGGCCGGATCATCTTCTTTCGGACGGCTTGGCCGGGACAGGATGAAACCCGCCCCCACACCCATCAGAAGGATCATGGCGGCGAGGCCCCAGACGGGCGTTTCGGTGAACAGGATGACGGCGCCCGCGCTTACGCTCATGGTCGCGAGGGCGACAATCTTGGCACGCAGCGGGATCACCCCGTGGCGGGACCAGTCCTGAAGCGGCGGACCGAACAGCCGATGGGTATAAAGCCAGTTGTGAAACCGGTCCGAACTTTGCGAAAAAGCCCAGAGCGCGATCAGCAGAAACGGCGTCGTCGGCAGCACGGGAAGAAACAGCCCGAGCGTGCCAAGGGCGACGAAAAACCAGCCGGTCAGCAGCAGAAGTATCTTTTTTGTCTGATTTTTCATCCGGCCGACATTCATAAACACGTAAAATCTGCGCCGACTATAACGGAAAATGCCAATCCGTCGTCAGTTAAGTTGGCGCGGCGCGTCATCGCCTGACGGCGGATCGCCTCTCGCGTCTGCCGGGGGGTCGGAAATTCGCCGTTACAGTGTATATTTTACATTGCGTTCCTGTAATGGAACATGGTCATATGCTATATGAAGAAATATCCTGACAGGCGGAAGACCCGATAAGAAAAGCCAAAAGAGGGGGATCGGCGGCAGGTAGAAAAAATTATTCCCGGGGCGCGGGAGGTGACAATGAGCGAGACAACAGGCGCGATCAAGGTCAGTCTTGACGACAAGTATGAGCTGGAACAGGGGCAGGTGTTCATCACCGGCACGCAGGCGCTGGTGCGTATTCCCATCATGCAGCGACAGCGCGATGCGGCGGCAGGCCTCAAGACCGGCGGATTTATCTCCGGCTATCGCGGATCGCCCCTTGGCCTCTATGACCAGAGCCTGTGGAAGGCGAAACCCTTTCTCAAGAACAACGACATTCATTTCCAGCCCGGCGTGAATGAGGATCTGGCCGCCACCAGCATCTGGGGCACGCAGCAGCTTCCCATGTTCGGCAAGACCGATTTCGATGGCGTTTTCGGCATCTGGTACGGCAAGGGGCCAGGCGTTGACCGCTCGGGCGATGTGTTCCGACATGGCAATATGGCGGGCACGTCGGAGAAGGGCGGCGTTCTCGTCCTGATGGGCGATGACCATATGGCCAAATCCTCCACCGTTGCGCATCAGAGTGAACAGGCCATGGTTGCCGCCATGATCCCGGTGCTGAACCCCGCAACCGTGCAGGAATATCTCGATTACGGGCTTTATGGCATTGCCCTCTCCCGTTACAGCGGCGCGTGGGTCGCCATGAAATGCCTGACCGATACGGTCGAAAGCTCCGCCACCGCCCATGTCGGGCCGGAACGGGTTGAGATTGTCATCCCGGAGGATGTTGAACCGCCCGCGGGCGGGGTGCATATCCGCTGGCCCGATAACGCGCTGGAGCAGGAGGCCCGCCTCCTCCGGCATAAGCTGCCCATGGTGAAAGCCTTTGTGCGCGCCAATGGCCTGGATCGGATCACCCATGATTCAGCAAACCGCCAGTTCGGCATTGTCACGACCGGCAAGGCGTGGCTGGATGTGGAACAGGCGCTCGGCGATCTCGGTATCGGCGCGGAGGAGATCGAGGAAATCGGCCTTTCCGTCTATAAGGTCGCCTGTCCCTGGCCGCTGGAGCCCGAGGGGCTGGTCGAATTCGCCATCGGTCTCGATGAAATTCTGGTGGTGGAGGAAAAACGCGGCCTGATCGAGGATCAGATTGCGAAAATCCTCTATGGGATGGAGGCGCATCCGCTGCTCGTCGGCAAGGAAGATGAGGAAGGGGAGATGCTGCTCCCCTCCGACGGGGAGCTGACCCCGGCGCTGGTGGCGCGGGCCATTGCCTCCCGCCTTAAAATGCGCGATGTGCCGGAGGCCGTGCTGGAAGGCATTGCAGTTGCCGAAGCACGCGATGGGGGCAACGCCATGCCCGCCGCACCGGTCACCCGCTCCCCGTGGTTCTGCTCCGGCTGTCCGCATAATTCCTCCACCAATGTGCCGGAGGGAAGCCGCGCCATGGCCGGGATCGGCTGTCACACCATGGCCGTCTATATGCCGAACCGGCGCACCCAGACCTACACCCATATGGGGGCGGAGGGGGCCAACTGGATCGGCCAGTCGCCGTTCACGAATGAGAAGCATATCTTCCAGAATTTGGGCGATGGCACCTATTTCCATTCCGGACTGATGGCCATTCGCGCCGCCGTTGCGGCCAATGTGAATATCACCTACAAGATCCTGTTCAATGATGCCGTCGCCATGACCGGCGGGCAGCCGTTCGACGGGCCGCTCTCCCCCTGGCTGATCAGCCGTCAGGTGCATGCGGAAGGGGTGAAACGGATTGTCGTCGTCACTGACGAGCCGGATAAATATGCGCGCGACACGGACTGGGCGCCGGGGGTGACGGTGTTCCACCGTGACGATCTGGACAAGGTGCAGCGGGAACTGCGGGAGATTGAAGGGGTGACGGCGCTGATCTATGATCAGACTTGCGCCGCCGAAAAACGCCGCCGCAGGAAGCGCGGCGCGTTCCCCGATCCGGCCAAGCGCGCCTTTATCAACGAGCTGGTCTGCGAAGGCTGCGGCGATTGCGGCGTTGCCTCCAACTGCGTGTCGGTGAAACCGCTGGAGACCGAGTTCGGCCGCAAGCGGGTGATTGACCAGTCGAGCTGCAACAAGGATTTTTCCTGCGTGAAGGGCTTCTGCCCGAGCTTCGTGACCGTCGAGGGCGGCGGCCTTAAAAAGCCGGAGAAGAAGGAAATCTCCACCGGCAGCATTGATATCCTGAACCCTGCGAAGGGCCTCTCCGAACCCGCGCTTCCCGCCATTCATGGCACCTACAACATTCTGGTAACCGGCATCGGCGGCACGGGCGTGATCACCGTCGGCGCGTTGCTCGGCATGGCGGCGCATCTGGAAGGGAAGGGCGCCTCGATCCTCGATCAGACGGGCCTTGCCCAGAAGAACGGCGCGGTGATGAGCCATGTGCGCATCGCCAACTCCGCCGATGAGCTGGCCGGCACCCGCATTCCCGCCCGCCAGAGCGATGTCGTCGTCGGCTGTGACCTGGTCGTCGCCGCCAGCAAGGAGGCATTGCAGACCTATGATCTCGGCCGCACCAAGGCCATCATCAATGACTATGTGGTGCCCGTCGCGGCCTTTACCCTCACCCCCGATCTCGCCATGGACCGGGACAGCCTGACCGGCCTCCTGAGTGAGGCGATTGGCCGGGAACAGTCGGACTTTATCGACAGCACGAGCCTCGCGACCGCGCTGATGGGCGATTCCATCGCCGCCAACCTGTTCCTGCTGGGTTACGCCTTTCAGCAGGGCGTCATCCCGCTCTCCCTCGCCTCGATCGAGCAGGCGATTGAGCTCAACGGCATCGCCGTGGAGATGAACCGCCGCAGCTTCGCCTGGGGCCGCAAGGCGGCGGCGGACCGATCCGAGGTGGAGGCGATTGCCCTGCCGGAGGCGCCCGCCGATGTCAAACAGGGCGAGACGCTGGAGCAGATGATCGAGAGGCGGCGGGATTTCCTGAAATCCTATCAGAATGACCGCTACGCCCGGCGCTATCTCACGCTGGTTGAGAAAATCCTTGGCAAGGAGCAGGCGGTAATGCCTGGCTCCCGCGCGCTGTCCACCGCCGTCGCCCGCTATTTCTTCAAGCTGATGGCCTATAAGGATGAATATGAGGTGGCGCGCCTTTACACGGATGGCAGCTTCGCGAAGAAGCTCGCCGATCAGTTCGAAGGGGACTTCAAGCTTAAATTCCATCTCGCGCCGCCGGTGATGACGAAGACGCATCCGGAAACCGGCCATCTGGTGAAGCGCGAATTCGGCCCCTGGATGATGACGGCGTTCGGAATGCTCGCCAAATTGAAGGGCTTGCGCGGCACGCCCCTTGATCCCTTCGGCCGAACAGCGGAACGCCGGGCGGAGCGGGCGCTGATCGGCGAGTATGAGAAAACCCTCACCGAGATTGCCGAGAAACTCACCCGTGAGAATTATGCCCTCGCCGTCGAGATCGCCTCGGTGCCCGAGCATATCCGCGGCTACGGCCATGTGAAGGAGCGGCATCTGAAAGCCGCGAAGGCGGAGCGGCAGAGCCTGCTCTCCCGCTTTGAGGCGGGCGATGTGGACGCCCTCGCGGCGGAATAGGGCAAGGCAGGGCGCCGGGACGGCAAAGCAGGCGAAGCAGGTAAAGGTAGCGTACCATGGTGGAAATCGCGGGTCTTGTCTTTCCCCTGTTCGGGCTGATCCTGCTGGGCTATCTCACCGCCCGTATCACCAAGCAGCCAGCCGAGGCGATGGGCTGGCTCAGCACCTTCATCATCTATATCTCGCTGCCCTGCCTGTTCTTCAAGCTGCTCTCCAAAACGCCCGTTGAGAAGCTGACAAGCTGGGAGTTTATCACCACCAATATCCTGACGACGCTGGCCGTCTTCTTCCTCGTCTATGGCATTGCCCGGCTGCTGGCGAAGGCGAGCATGCCGGAGGCGACCATTCAGGGCCTCGCGGGCGCCTATGGCAATATCGGCTTCATGGGGCCGGGGATTGCGCTGCTCACCTTCGGGGAGGCGGCGGCCATCCCGCTCGCGCTCATCTTCTGCTTTGAAAATGCGCTGCATTTCATCGTCGCGCCCACCATGATGGCGCTCGCCAGCGATAACCGGCGGAATATCGGCGCGCTCATCCTGTCCATTGCGAAACGGGTGTTCCTGCATCCCTTTATCATCGCGACGCTGGTCGGCGTCGCCGCCGCCATTTTCGAATATACCCCGCCCGTGCCCATTGCCCGGCTGATCGACTATCTGGCGCAGGCCGCCGCGCCCTGCGCCCTCTTTGCCATGGGGGTGACGCTCGCCCTCCGTCCTTTAAAACGCGTGCCGCGGGAGCTCGGCTTCATCATCCCCTTCACGCTGCTGCTGCATCCGCTGCTGATGTATGTGAGTTTAAGCTTCTTCGGCGATTTCGATCCCGTCTGGGTCTATACCGCCGTGCTGCTCGCCAGCCTGCCGACGGCGACCAACGTCTTCGTCATCGCGCAGCAATATGGCGTCTGGGTGGAGCGCGCCTCCGCCACCATCCTGCTCAGCACTACCCTCTCGGTCTTCACCGTCACGGCGCTGCTCTACCTCATCACAACGGGACTGCTGCCCGCGGATCTGTTCCCCGGCTGAGCTTTCGTTGAATAAAATAAATATATAGTTTTAAAAGGATTATCATGTCCCGAAAAACCGCGCCGGAGAGGCGCTGCGTCATTTTGTCCGGATGCTCCGGCGGCGGGAAATCCACCTTGCTGGAGGAACTTTCCCGTCATGGCCTGCATACCGTAAGGGAGGCGGGCCGGCAGATCGTTCAGCAGGAATTGGCCGTTCAGGGCACCGCCCTGCCGTGGCAGGATACCACCGCCTTTGTGCGCAAAGCCGTCGCGCTCAGCCAGCATCAGATCGCGGCGGAACAGGCGCGGGCGGGGGAAGGGCTTGTCATAACTGACCGCTCCGTTGTGGACACAATCTCCTATCTGGATTTTTGCGGGCTTGAGACGCCGCCCGACCTCGCGGAAATCCTTGAGACGAGCAACTATAACCCCACCGTCTTTTTTACCCCGCCGTGGGAGGACCTGTTCACATCGGACAGCGAACGGCCGAAAAACTTTCCGGCGGCGGTTTCCGAATATCGGCATCTTGAGAAAACATATGCCCGCCTCGGCTATCACATCATAGAACTGCCCAAAACATCACTTGCAGAACGCTGCCGCTTTCTGGAAGAAAAACTCGAAAGCATCGCGCTTTAAGCGGGTTCGGGGTGACGGTGAATTATTTTGGGTTGCTATTAAGCTTCGTCGCTTTCGAATTTAGCAAGTCGACCTGCGGAGCTAATAAGCTCTGGGTAGGTACCGATTATGCTTTTAATGCTGTTCGTAGTAGATGTGTTATATTGTTCTTCATGTGATTCACTTTGAAATATCTGCTTTACCCAGCGCTGCTTGTGGTTACTAGCGTCGTCTTGGTAAATAATGTCATGCAGGTTTTTGGTCCAACCTACAGTGGCATCCCTCATTAATGAAGATAGGTTGATTTTTTCTTTTTGTGTATAACGAGGTGATGCAAATTGCTTGAATTCGGGCAAGTCATATTCAGTATACCAATCGATTTTTTCAAACATTCCTTCTGGAAATTTAAGGGCCGAAAACTCGGAAAAATCATTGGAACTATCTATTTTGTGATAGGCGATAATAATCGGAATCATGATTAGAAGCTCAATTTTCGCATTATAAGGCCAAATTGTAACGACATTCTCAAACAGTTCGAAACATTGATCAATATCACGCAGTTCAAGATGAAAAGCGCGAAACGCACATTGAAGGAAACCTAAATGGGGATTTTCATCACTTTTTACATAATTTTGGAAAGGGGAAGAGAATTTGCTTTGGTCCATGTCTCGAAGCTTATAAAGGTGCTCCACATAAAGGTCCGTCTCTGGTTTTTTAAAGCTGTAGCGTCTGTCGAAGAAGCGGGACAAATAATTTCCGGCATCAAATTCATTCCCATAAACCGCCTTAATTGAATGTCGTAATTGGCCAGTATCGGTAGCTAAAACAAAGACAATGTTATCTACCTCGAATAGATGTTTGACACGTTCGAGTGTCTCAATTGCATAAGTAGGACGACAACGGTCCAACTCGTCAATTAAAATGAAAAAAGGTAGTTTGGGAATATTAGTATCATCTTCAGTACGCCGACCTAGTTCATTAAGAAATGAAACAGTTTGCAACTTGAATTCTGCTATTGAATTTTTTGCTTTCTCAAAGCCATTTAATAATTCAGTAGCATGTTGATCAAGCAATGTTTCTTTATTCTCAGAAGTCATTTTTTGAATTGTATTTTTAGAATTATCTATAATATTGCGAACATCGATACCAGTAGCTTTATTTGTTAAACCTATAGATATTTCTTTCATAGTTGTTGCTGCTATGCTGAGCGCCGCGCTTTTGATTCTATTCAATTTCTTTTCTTGGTCCACTTCCGTTAAAAACGGACGTAAGGTTTTATCGATTTGAGAAATGATCGGTATTAGTGGATCAACCGCGTGATCGTCTTCCCATGCATTAATATATGCAACAAGAATTTTTTCTTCTTTTAATTGTTTATAAAACCGTTGAAGAAAAAATGTTTTCCCGCCACCCCATTTTGCATCCAAGTTCAATACGTATGATTTTTTTTGTTTTGCAGTGATAGATCCTTCAATTTTGTGGACCAAAAATTTACGTAAAAAATAAGCATCTTTCCATCTTTCAAGATGATCATCGTCCCATATACTATTTTTTACTGCATCTTTCTCGGCATCATTGTCTCTCAATTTGCGATCCTTTCAATCATTTTGCGAACAGTACCACAGTGAATTCAGCTATTCCTGTGGAAAAGAAGCCTAATTTTCCACTTGACAGTCCGTGTTTATAATTCCCACCCCATCCCTCATCACAGCAATTGCTTAATTCCCGCCGCTTCGCTACAAGGGGCGCAGCGAAGAATTTGTGGAGCAGGAGCGGAAATCCCCATGGCGTCGTATCAGTATATTTATGTGATGAGCGGTCTCTCTAAGACCTATCCGGGCGGCAAGCAGGTGTTGAAGGACATCCGGCTTTCCTTCTTCCCCGGTGCGAAGATCGGCGTGCTCGGCCTCAACGGGTCGGGTAAATCGACGCTGCTCAAAATCATGGCGGGGATCGAGACGGAATTTCAGGGGGAGGCCTGGGCCGCCGATGGCGTCAAGGTCGGCTATCTCGCGCAGGAGCCGGAGCTGGATGCGGCCAAGGACGTGCTCGGCAATGTCATGGACGGGGTGGGTGAGAAGAAGGCGCTGCTCGATAAATTCAACGAGGTGTCGGCCCGCTTCGCCGAGGAGCTGACCGACGATGAGATGAATGATCTGATCGCCGAGCAGGGCGAGCTGCAGGAGCAGATTGATGCGCAGAACCTCTGGGATCTCGACCGGGAGGTGGAGATTGCCATGGACGCGCTGCGCTGCCCGCCTGCCGATGCGGATGTGACGAAGCTCTCAGGCGGGGAGCGGCGGCGCGTCGCCCTTTGCCGTTTGCTGCTCTCGCAGCCCGATATGCTGCTGCTCGACGAGCCGACCAACCATTTGGACGCGGAAAGTGTCGCCTGGCTGGAGCGGTTCCTGCATGACTATAGCGGCACCGTGGTGGCCGTCACCCATGACCGCTACTTCCTTGATAACGTCGCGGGCTGGATTTTGGAGCTCGATCGCGGCCACGGCATCCCGTGGGAAGGCAACTATTCAAGCTGGCTGGAACAGAAGGAAAAGCGGCTTGCCCAGGAAGGCAAGGCGGAAGATGCGCGGCGCCGGACGCTGGACCGCGAACTGGAATGGATCCGCCAGGGTGCAAAGGGCCGCCAGACCAAATCCAAGGCCCGGATCAGCGCCTATGAGGATCTGCTGTCGCAGCAGGCCGAGAAGCAGGCCGCCGATATGCAGATCTATATCCCGGCCGGGCCGCGGCTTGGCGATCTGGTGGTCGAGGCGGAAAATGTCAGCAAGGGCTATGGCGACCGGCTGCTGATTGAGGATATGTCCTTCAAGCTGCCCGCGGGGGCGATTGTCGGCGTCATCGGGCCGAACGGCGCCGGTAAGACAACGCTGTTCAAGATGATCACGGGGAGCGAGCAGCCCGATAACGGCAGCTTCCGCGTCGGCCCGACGGTGAAGCTCGGCTATGTCGATCAGGACCGCGACACGCTGGACCCGGGCAAGAATGTGTGGGAGGAAATCTCCGAAGGCAACGAGGTGATCTATCTCGGCAAAAAGGAGATTAACAGCCGCGCCTATGTCTCGGGCTTCAACTTCAAGGGCTCGGACCAGCAGAAGAAGGTCGGCCAGCTTTCGGGCGGGGAGCGCAACCGCGTCAACCTTGCCAAGATGCTGAAATCAGGCGCGAATTTCCTGCTGCTCGACGAGCCGACGAACGATCTTGATGTCGATACGCTGCGCGCGCTGGAGGAGGCCTTGCTGCAATTCGCGGGCTGCGTCGTGGTCATCAGCCATGACCGCTGGTTCCTCGACCGTATCGCGACGCATATCCTCGCCTATGAGGGCGACAGCCATGTGGAATGGTTCGAAGGCAATTTCGAAGCCTATGAGGAAGACAAAAAGAAGCGCCTCGGCAAGGAAGCGACGGAGCCGCACCGCATCAAATACAAGCCGATCAAGCGGTGACAATCGGCCCTTCCGCCCGGCATATAGCGGTTGAGGCGGCGCGCCGGGCGGGCTAGAGTGACGACCGGTCAATCAACGAGCAGGGGCGCCGGGTGAACAAACGCGAAGCAGAGCGGCGGGCGCGGCGCATCCGCGCCTTTCGGGAAGAACTCTCCACCCTTGAGGTGGAGGGGGTGCTGCATCTGCCTGCGGGGGAGGCGGCGCGCGTTTCCGCCCATCATGACGATCTGCTGGCCCGTTTCTCGGATGCCTTCGATACCGATCTCAATGAGGGGGAGGCGCGGCTTTCCTGGGGGATGCGGCTGGTCTCCTTGATCGGGGCGGTGGCGCTCTGCCTTGCGATCTTTCTCTTCTTCAACCATTACTGGGATGATTTTTCGACGGGGCTGCAGATCGCGCTGGTGACCCTTGCGCCTTTCCTCGGCTGGGGCATCACGGAGTTTGTCGCGCGGCGCTTTAAGACCCGCTATTTCACCCAGCTAGCGGCGCTGGTGGCGATTGCCTGCTTCGTTCTTAATCTTTATCTTCTGGGTGAGATTTATAATATAACACCTTCCCCTTACGCCTTTTTGGTCTGGGGTTCTTTCGCGCTGTTCCTTGGCATCCGGCATGATCTTGACGTCATTCAGGGGCTTGGGCTGGCAAGCCTCGGCTTGTTCCTTGGCGCGTTACTGACAAAATTTGCCGGATTTTACTGGCTGCATGAAGTGATAGCGGAATTTTATCTTGCCGCTTTTGCGCTGATCCTGCTGGCGCCGCTGCTGCCGTTTGGCTGGCTGAAGGAACGGCGGTTGACCTTCTATTATATCGGGATGCAGGGGATATTCCTGCTGTTGCTGTCGCTGGTCACTTTGTCGCCGGACAGCCTGCTGCCGTTTGATGGCAAGGTGGTGGGCTGGATTTATCTCATCGTCGCGCTTGCCGCGGGCGGGGGTGCGCTCGCCCTTTGCCTTCGGGCGGGCTGGGGACAGGGGGCCTATCTCGCCGCCGGGTTCCTCATTGTCTTTCTGCTACTGAAATATTTCGACTGGTTCTGGGACAAATGGCCCGCCTATGTGTTTTTCCTCGTCCTTGGCCTGCTGGCCATTGCGGTCATTGCCGCCTTGCGCAAATTGCGCCTTAAGGGGAGGGCACGGGCATGACATGGATGCGGGTCCTGCTGCCGCTGGCGGTGCTGCTGGTCACGAATGTCTGGCTGTTCGGCGGCGTCTGGTGGAACCGGAGCGGCGCGCCAACCGGGGAAATCAGCTTCGATCAGTGTCATTTCGGCGGGCCCGGCGGCCATTATCTGCGGGAAGAGGGACGCTATTTCACTCTGCAGATCGCCTCGCCGTCCGTTTCGATTGATATGGGAGAGGCGCGGGCTCGGCGGCGGGCGCAGGAGGCGGTTGTGCTGATCGAGCAGGGCGTCCCGGCGTGGGAGGCGTATCGCACCCAACGAACGGAAGAGGGTGAAACAGGGACGCCCCCAAAATTTATCAGCCGCAACCGGCTTGTCTATGCGGACAGCGCCGAGAAAGCCGCAGGGCTGAAAGCGCCCGATCCGGACGCCGCAGGCCATGCCATCATGCGGGGCTATGTTCGCCGCTATGACGGTGGCAAGGGGGAGGCCGTTTTCTTCCGTCATGCCAGCCGCCTGCGCATCGCGATCCAGAGTGAGTATCGCGCCCTGTTCAAAGAGATGCATAAAAACAGGTATCCGTCGGGCTATGCCGCACCCGATGCCGCCTGCACACCGCAATACCGCATTACCCTCACATTCGGGGCACGGTTCGAGCCCTGGATCAGCAGCGTCGAGCGGATCGGGGCAGGCGGTTAGCCCCCCAGCTCCGCCAGCACCCGCTTGACGGCGGGGCGTTCCTGCATGCGTTTGATAAGGTCGGCCAGCTTGGGATAGTCATTGATATCCACCTTGTCCCCCTCCAGCCAGCGATAGATGGCGAAGAAATAGCAATCGGCGACGGTGAAGGTCTCCCCCATGATCCATGGGCCTTTATACATATCCGACTGGATGAGGGTGAGGCAGGCTTCCATATTGCCTTTCACCTTGCGGCGCATATCCTCGAACGAGCTTTCCTCGCTCGCCCAGCGGGGGCCGCGCATGCGATGGGCATGATTGACATGCACGGTGGAGCAGAGATAGCTGTTGAAGGCCTGCATTTCGGCCAGGCGATGAATATCATCGAGCGGGGCGAGGTTTTTTTCCGGATAGCGCTGCGCAATATAGAGAAGGATGGCGGGCGTCTCGGTAAGAATACCGCGTTCGGTGACGAGCGCAGGCACGCGCCCCTTCGGATTGATGGCGAGATAGTCAGGCTTCGTCTGGGCGGCGTTCGCGAAATCCACCTCGATCGCCTCATAGTCGGCCCCGGCTTCGGCCAGCGCGAGATGCGAGGCGATGGCAACGGTCCCCGGCCCATAGTAAAGTTTCAGCATTTCTTCCCTCCGCAGTTTTGAGCAATTGTATCCTGCCGTACGCCTGTTGTGCGATATTTTTATGTACAGGATAAGGATTATGTCGGGATGAACCGATTTTTTTCCTATCCCGCCGGATCGGGGCGGGGATGGACAAAAAAATACCACAAAGCCGTTGAAATAATGCCGATATCATGATCGGGGGAATTTTATGAAAAATGTCCATATGCCGTGACGCGGGGCGATTGTCCGAATATTTTGTGCGCCGGTGTATGCCGTCAACCCTCCTCATCTTGATTTAATTATTGCACCGAACAGTTTTACGATTAGCCATTCAGCCGATTTTTTCTTATAACAGCCTGAAGTGGTTATCTGATGCCAGTTTAGTTTGGTTGCATAAGTTGTAAGGACGCAGGTTAACATGCAGATTGAACAGACGGCGATTGCCGATGTAAAGATCCTCTGCCCCCGTAAATTCGGAGACGAGAGGGGTTTCTTCTCCGAGGTCTGGAACGCGCGTAGCTATAGCGAAGCGGGTATTGATACCCAGTTCGTTCAGGACAATCATGCCTATAATGCAGAGGCGGGCGTCCTGCGCGGCCTGCATTATCAGCTTGAACCGAAGGCTCAGGGCAAGCTGGTGCGGGTGACGCGTGGCGCCGTGCTTGATATCGCGGTTGATATCCGTGTCGGATCACCGACCTTCGGTCAGCATGTGGCGGTCGAGCTGTCCGCCGAGAACTGGAAGCAGCTCTGGGTGCCGGCGGGCTTTGCCCATGGATATTGCACGCTCCTGCCCGATACAGAGCTTCTTTATAAGGTGAATGATTTCTACAGCCCGGAGAATGACTGCGGCATCTTCTGGAATGATCCGGCGCTCGGTATTAATTGGCCTGTTCCGCTCGAAAATGCGATTCTTTCAGAAAAAGATAAGACTTTGCCGCTATTAAAGGATCAGACGCGACTTTTTGAATACAGGGATACCAAATGACTGTTTTCGTAACCGGGGGGGCGGGGTTCATTGGCTCCGCGCTGGTCCGGGATCTGATCACTCAGGACAAGGAAGATATTCTTGTCATTGACAAGCTGACCTATGCGGGCTCGCTGGAGAGCCTGAAACCGGTGAGCGACAGCCCGCGCTATCATTTTTCACAGACGGATATCTGTGATTCCGCCGGTATCAAGGCCCTGTTCGCTGAGTATAAGCCGCGCGCCGTCTATCATCTGGCCGCCGAGTCGCATGTGGACCGCTCCATCGACGGGCCGGCGGATTTCGTGCAGACCAATCTGGTTGGCACCTTCACCATGCTGGACGCCGCCTATCAATACTGGCGGGAACTGGACGGGGCGGCGAAAGACGCGTTCCGTTTCCTGCATATCTCCACCGATGAGGTTTATGGCGAGCTGGGGCCGGACGGGCAGTTTTCCGAGACCAGCCCCTATGATCCCAATTCCCCCTATTCGGCGAGCAAGGCGGGCTCCGATCATCTGGCGCGGGCCTGGCATCGCACGTATGGGCTGCCGGTGCTGGTGACCAACTGCTCCAACAATTACGGGCCGTATCAGTTCCCGGAAAAGCTGCTGCCGGTCGTCATTCTGAATGCGCTGAACGGCCGCGACCTGCCGGTTTACGGCAAGGGGGAGAATATCCGCGACTGGCTGTATGTGGAGGATCATGCGACCGCGTTGCAGCAGGTCATCGCCGATGGCGCGGTCGGGGAGACCTATATGATCGGCGGCCGGGCGGAACGCACCAATATTGACATGGTGCGCAGCATCTGCCGGATCATGGACAAGAAATTCCCCGAAAAGGCGCCGCATGAAAACCTGATCCGCTTTGTCACCGACCGGCCGGGCCATGACGCCCGCTATGCGGTGGATTGCGCGAAGATCGAGGCGGAGCTGGGCTGGAGCCAATCACTGACGCTCGAAACCGGGCTTGAAAAAACCGTTTCCTGGTATCTCGACAATCTTGACTGGGTCAAGGCGGTGTCAAAGGATTATTCACAACAACGTCTCGGGCTCGGGTCCGGCAAGAAATGAAAATACTTGTAACGGGCGCAGGCGGGCAGGTCGGCACGGCGCTTCAGGCCCGCGCGCCCCTGCATGGGCTGGACATCATCGCGCTGGATCGTCAGGCGCTTGATATTACCGACGCGTCCGCCGTGGCGGCGGCGGTGCGGGATAACCGCCCCGATCTGGTGATCAACGCCGCGGCCTATACGGCGGTGGACAAGGCGGAAGCGGAGACAGAAAAAGCCTTCGCCATCAATGCGGACGGTGCGGAATATCTGGCGCAGGCCGCGAAAGCGGCAGCGATCCCGCTCCTGCATATTTCGACCGATTTCGTCTTTGATGGCCGCAAATCCGGCGCCTATGTGGAAACGGATGCGATTGCCCCGCTCAATGTCTATGGCGCCAGCAAGGCGGCGGGGGAGGCGCGCATTGCCGCCGTCCTGGAGAAGCATATCATCCTCCGCACCGCCTGGGTGTTCGGCGGGGTGCAGAATTTCGTCAATACCATGCTGCGCCTTGGGGAGACGCACAAGGAACTCAACATCGTCGATGACCAGCGGGGCGGCCCGACCGCATCGCGCGATATCGCCGATACGCTGCTGCGCATCGCCAAGCAGGTGCAGGCGCCGGGGTTTGACGATTTCGGCCTCTATCATTATTGCGGCGCGCCTGCGGTCACCTGGTATGGCTTCGCCGAGGCGATTTTCCGCGGGCGGGAAACACCGAAACTCACCCCCATCCCGACGGAAGGCTATCCGGTTCCGGCGACGCGGCCGAAAAACTCGGTTCTCGACTGTTCGCGCATCAAGCGGGTTTTTGATATTGACCAGCCGGACTGGCGGGCGGCATTATCAGAGATATTGGCCCAACGAAAATAAAGGATAAGCCGGTGGCCCGTCAGGATTTTCGCTTCTTCTTCCCCTTTCGCGTGCGTTATTCGGAGATAGACGGGCAGGGGGTGGTCTTCAACGCCCATTACCTGACCTATTTCGACACCACCATTACGGAATTTTTCCGCCATCTCGGCTTCCGTTCGCAGGATTATCTGGCGGAGACCGGCAATGACTTTCACCTCGTCAAATCGCTGGTGAATTACGAGGCGCCGATCCGTTTCGATGCCGAGATCGAGGTTGGCTGCCGGGTTTCCAATATCGGCCGGACCTCCATGACCTTCCAGCTTGAAATTTTCGCCAGGGGGGAGGAGAGGCGCTACAGCTCCGGCGAGGTGATCTGGGTCAACACCAACCAGAGCACCCATAAATCCACCCCGCTGGATGATGATACGCGGGCGCTCTTCATGCCGGAACTCGCCTAAGCGTAAAGCTGCGGCAAGGCGCGGCTCAGATGACATTCGCGTTGCGTGAAATCCTATTGCAGTTGTCCTGCGATTAACTACTATTGTTGCATGACAAAATGGATCCCCAAGCGCGAAACACTGGATCGCCCGCTGCATATCGGTATTGCCAATATGTTGCGAAATGCCATTTCGGAGGGCGAACTGCCGATCGGCGCCCGCCTGCCGCCGCACCGCACCCTTGCCGATGTTCTGGGCGTCAGCGTGCATACGGTCAGCAAGGCCTATGACGAGCTGACGCGCGCCGGTCTGATCGGCGGCCAGGTTGGTCGCGGGACCTTTGTCCTCGATCCGCCGATGCTCTCCGGTCAGCCGTATCTGATGGAGCGCACGGATCAAGGGGTGATTGATCTTTCCATCGCCCGGCCGCTGTACGATACGCTGCACGCCAGCCGGATGCGCCGGGTGCTGGAGGGGCTGACGGCGGATATCGACATGAATGTCTATCTTGCCTGCCGCCCCAATGTCGGGCTGGAGAAACACCGTCAGGCCGGGGTGAAATGGCTGGCGCGCTGCGGGCTTGAGGTCGCGGCCGGGAATATCGTCATGACCAACGGCGTCTGCCATGGCATGGCGACGGCGCTGTCGTCGGTGGCGCGCCCTGGCGATATCGTTGTGACGGACAACATCGCCCACCATCTGATCATCTCGCTCTGTTCCTATCTCGGTCTGCGCCTTCAGGGGCTCGGAGTCGATGAGCAGGGGGTCCTGCCCGAGGCCTTTGAGGAAGCCTGCAAACATCAGGATATCAAGGTTTTTTTCACTGTTCCGACGCTTGCCAGCCCGTCCGTCAGCCTGATGTCAGCAGAGCGGCGGGAGGTGCTCGTCCGAATCGCCCGGCAGTATGATTTGCTGATCATTGAGGATGACGTACTCGGCCCGCTGCCGGAGGATCGCCCGCCGCCCCTTGCCGCACTGGCGCCGGAAAGGACGATTTATCTCACCTCCTTTACGAAATGCCTCATGCCGGGGCTCCGGACAGGGTATCTGGTCGCGCCGACCCCTCTGCTGCCCGCTATTACGGGCCGCCTGGTCGTGTTCAGCTGGATGGCGACGCCGCTGGTGTCGGAAATCGCCAGCCGCTGGATTGACGATGGCACAGCCGAGGAGCTGATGCTCTGGCAGCGCCAGAAAATTGCCGAACGGCATGCCATCGTGGGGGAAGAACTGGCGGAATTCGACTGGGCCGGACATCCGTCCGCCCTGCATTTCTGGCTCTCGCTTCCCGGGCAATGGAGCGCACAGAGCATGGTGGAACATGCCCGCGCCCACGGCGTCGCGGTCGCCCCGCCGCAACCCTTCATGACCGCGCAATCCGCGCCGCTCAACGCCGTTCGCATTGCGGTCGGCGGTGTTCCTGACCCGGACAGGTTTCGCCAGGGTCTGGTTCTGATCAGGGAATTGTTGAAGCGTCCCCCCGAGCCTCTGCCGCAACTGCTGTAATTGTACTGCGTCAATATAGTATTTGACATACAATACAATTGGGGGCCAGACTTTTGGCAATAAGAACAGAGGCGGGTTGTCTTTCGCCAAATCCTGCAATCAACAAACTATCTGGACGAGCATTCACAGGGGACCCTCGTTGCTTTGACGGATATTGTTGTGTTTCGGGGCTAGGGGCCATTAGACGCCAGAGGGTCGAACTCCGCCGGTAATTGCCAATAGCTAAACAGGAGGTATGGCACTGATGACTTTTAAGAAACGCGGCTTGATGGGCTGTTTGACAGCCGTAGCGACAATCGCGGCGGGACTGGGCGCAGCGCAGGCGGATAACTGGAAATATGCCTTTGAAGAGTCCCTGACGGAAGTGCAGGGGGTCTATGCGACCAAATTCAAGGAAGAAATCGAGAAAAACTCCGACCATACGATCCAGCTCTTCCCCTATGGCACGTTGGGCGAGTCCGCCGATCTGATGGAACAGACGCAGGCCGGTATTCTTCAGTTTGTTGACCAGTCGCCGGGGTTTACCGGGGCGCTGATCCCGGAAGCGCAGGTTTTCTTTGTTCCCTATCTGCTGCCGACGGATCAGGAGCATCTGGCGCGCTTCTTCCGGGAAAGCAAGGCCATCAACGAGGATTTCAAGGGGCTTTATGAAAAGCAGGGGCTTGAACTGCTGCAAATGTTCCCCGAAGGCGAAGTCGCGATGACGACCAAGGAGCCGGTCGAAACCTGCGCCGATCTGGACGAGGTGAAGTTCCGCGTCATGACTAACCCGCTGTTGGTGGAAGCCTATCAGGCGTTTGGCGCAACCCCGACGCCGCTTCCCTGGGGCGAGGTTTATGGCAGCCTGCAAACCAACATCATTCAGGGACAGGAAAACCCGACTTTCTATCTCTACTCAACCAAGCTTTACGAGGTGACGGATTACATCACCTATACCGGCCACAGTAACTTCACGACGGCCGTCATGGCCAATAAGGAGTTCTATGACGGTCTCAGCGATGCCGACAAAAAGGTGGTTCAGGATGCCGCCAAGGCCGCTTTCGAGCATATCGTCGTCTATCAGCAGGGTCTGGCCCAGCAGGAGCTGGAGAAAATCAAGGAAGCCAAGCCCGAGATAACGATTACCGTTCTCAACGAAGAGCAGCGCAGCTGCTTCAAGGAGGCGGCAAAGACTGTGGAAGCCAAATTCATCGAAATGACGGGTGAGAGCGGCGAAGCGATCCTGAAGCAGTTCAAGGCGGACCTTGAGGCGACAAAATAAGGCTGCATATCTCGTAAATGCCGGGCGGTTTGACCATAATCGCCCGGCGCGGGAGGCCGCACATTTCGGGTTGAAAAAGACAGGAATTGTCCCGTGACAGAAACAGATCAGAAATCGATGCTGCCTGGTTTCCTTGGATGGATTGACACCCAGATCGGTCGGGTAGAGGCGGTTATACTGGCAGTCGGCGTCTTGCTGATGGCCGTGAACACAGTCGGCAATGTTATTGGCCGCTTTATCTTTCAATACAGCTTCTTCTTCACGGAAGAGGTGAACAGCATCATCATCATCCTGATCACCTTTGCGGGCATCGGCTATGCGGCGCGCCACGGGCGACATATCAGAATGTCCGCCATCTATGACGCGCTGCCGACGCGGACGCGGAAAATCATGATGATCCTGATCACGATCATCACCGCGCTGACGATGTTTGCGCTGTGTTACTTTTCCATCGGCTACATCATGAAAGTCGCGGCGTCCGGGCGCGTTTTGCCGGCGCTTCAGATCCCGGTTTATATGACCTTTCTCTGGGTTCCCGTCGGTTTTGCGATCACCGGGATCCAGTATGCGCTGACGACGGTCAAGAACATCCTCGAAAAAGACGTCTATCTCTCCACCTACATGCTGGAAGGTTATGACGACAGCGAGATCGAGATTTAGGAGGGGACGATGGCGATTAAAATTACAACGATCATGATCGTCCTCCTGCTGGCGGGGCTGCCCATGATGATCCCGCTGCTGCTCGGCTCCTTCTACGGATTTTACGAGCTGTTCGGCGGCATTTCGAAAATGGATTTCATGGTCCAGCAGATGCTGGCCGGCATTCGCCCGGCGTCCCTGATCGCGGTTCCGATGTTCATTCTGGCGGCGGAAATCATGACGCGCGGCCAGTCGGCAACGCGGCTCATTGATCTTGTGATGCAGTTTATCGGCCATGTCCGGGGCGGCCTTGCGGTCAGCACGGCGGTTGCCTGCACCCTGTTCGGCGCCGTTTCCGGCTCCACCCAGGCGACGGTTGTCGCGGTTGGCTCGCCATTGCGGCCGCGCATGTTGCAGGCCGGATACAAGGATTCCTTCGTTCTCGCCCTCATCATCAATGCCAGCGATATCGCCTTTCTGATCCCGCCCAGCATCGGCATGATCATTTATGGCGTGATTTCCAGCACCTCCATTTCCGAGCTGTTCATCGCCGGTGTCGGTCCCGGCCTGCTGCTGATGGTGCTGTTTTCCGCCTACAGCATGATCTATGCGACCATCAACAAGGTTCCGACCGAACCGAAGGCAAGCTGGTCGGAGCGTCTGGTCGCGACGCGAAAAGCGATCTGGCCGCTGGGGTTCCCGGTGATTATCGTCGGCGGCATCTATGGCGGGATTTTCAGCCCGACCGAAGCCGCCGCGGCCTGCGTGCTGTATGCCCTTATCCTGGAAATTGGTATTTTCCGCTCCCTGAAGCTCCGCGATATCTACCAGATCGCCAAATCCACCGGGCTGATTACGGCGGTGGTTTTTATTCTGGTGGGCGCCGGTGCGGCCTTTTCCTGGGTGATTTCCTTCGCCCAGATCCCGCAGGAAATTCTCGGCGCCATCGGCATTACGGATATGGGGCCGAAAGGGGTTCTGGCGGTTATTTCAATCTCTTTCTTCATCGGCTGCATGTTCGTGGATCCGATTGTGGTCATTCTGGTTCTGGTGCCGATTTTTGCGCCGGTCGTGCAAAGTGTCGGGCTGGATCCGGTGCTGGTCGGGACGATCATTACCCTGCAGGTGGCCATTGGCTCGGCGACGCCGCCTTTCGGCTGCGATATTTTCACGGCGATTGCCGTCTTCAAGCGACCATATGCCGATGTCGTCAGGGGTATTTTCCCGTTCACGATCATTCTGGCGGCGGTCTCTGTGGCGCTGATCTTTTTCCCGCAGATTGCCCTGTTTGCCCGTGATCTGGCATTTCGATGATGAACAGGAGGTAACATGTTTAAAAAAATCCTGATCCCCGTCGATGGGTCGGAGCCATCCCAGAAAGCCATGGAAATGGCCGTCAATCTACAGAAATCCTTCGACTGTGAGCTGTATATCCTGACGGTATTCCGGCATCACAGCCTGCTGGAGGCGTCCCTTTCCATGGTCCGTTCAGAAGAACCCGAGGTGATGGACGATATCCTGCGTAAGCATGCAAGCGGCGTGGCGGAGAGTGCGAAAAAGGCGGCCCAGGAGCTCGGTGCCGAAAAAGTGCGGGCGTTCGTGAAGAACGGCCCGCCCGCGCGCACAATCGTCTCCTTTGCCAAGGACAAGGATGTCGATCTGATCGTGCTGGGCAGCCGGGGCCATGGCGATGTGGAAGGCTTCCTGCTCGGCAGTGTCTCCCACAAGGTGACGAGCCTGGCGAAATGTCCGGTCATGGTGGTCTAGATGCCGCGCCGGATCTTGCTCCCGATTTTATAAAGACCCTTTTTCATACGGAAAATATGCATGGAAGCATCTGCGCTGCCCGCATCGGTCCTGCCTTCGGAACTGGATGCTGCTCCGGTCGCGAAAAGGATCGGGCTGATCGCCCTCGCGACGGATCATACCTCGGAACTGGATTTCGCGCGCATCTGCGATCCGGCGGAGGTGGGCGTCTATGTCACACGGATCGCCTATGATAACCCGACGACGCCGGACAGCCTTCGGCGGACGGGGCCGCGCCTCACGGATGCCGCGTCGCTGATTTTACCGGGCGAGACACTCGATGTCGTGGCCTTTGGCTGCACGGCGGCGAGCGTGGTACTCGGCGATGAAGCCGTTGCCGACTATATCCGGCAGGCCAAACCGGGGAGCAAATGCGTCACGCCGACCTCGGCCGCCTTCGCCGCCTTCGCGGCCCTCGGCGTTCGCAAGGTGAGCGTTCTGACGCCCTATTCTCCTCCGGTGACGGAAGAACTTGTCGCGTATTTTTCCCGTAATGGGCTGGACGTGATCAACTGGAACTGCTTCGGGCTGGAGGATGACAGGCAGATGGCCCGCATCTCCCGCGCGAGCCTCCTTGCCGCGAGCATAGAGACCATGGATGACGCCGCCGATGCACTGTTTATCTCCTGCACGGCGCTGCGCGCGGCGGCCTGTGCGGCGGAGATTGAACAGGCCATTGGCAAGCCCGTGGTGACCTCCAATCAGGCGGCTGTCTGGCGCAGCCTGCGCCTTGCAGGCATTGACAGAAAAATTCCCGGCTTTGGCCGACTCCTGCAAATTTAATCACGCATCATGAGGGTCGCAAGATGGCTTCAGTAACGTTGGCGGCGATTGAAACGGCGCGCGAGAGGATAGCCCCCTTGATCCGGCAAACGCCGGTCATCCCGTCCGTGTCGCTGTCGGAGCGGAGCGGCGGGGATATTCACCTGAAGCTGGAGCAGCTTCAGATCACCGGAAGTTTTAAACTGCGCGGGGCAATGAACGCCGTACTGTCCCTGACGGAAGGGCAGAAGGCGCGGGGCGTTGTCGGCGTTTCAACGGGAAATCACGGCCGGGGCCTTGCCTATGCCGCCCGCAATGCCGGAGTGAAATGCATCATCTGCATGTCAGAGCTGGTGCCGCAGAACAAGGTGGCGGGCATCCGCGCGCAAGGCGCGGAGGTGCGCATCATCGGCCGGTCACAGGACGAGGCGCAGGAGGAGGTGGCCCGGCTGGTCACGGAGGAGGGCATGACCATGCTGCCGCCGTTTGACCATGAAGACATCATTGCCGGGCAGGGGACGCTCGGCCTTGAACTCCATGAACAGCTACCGGAGCTTGAGACCGTGCTGGTGCCGCTGTCGGGCGGCGGGCTGATTTCCGGCGTCGCGCTGGCGCTGAAAACCAGAAACCCAATGATCCGGATCATCGGCATTTCCATGGACCGGGGCGCGGCCATGTTTGAAAGCCAGCGGGCGGGCAAGCCCGTGCAGGTGCAGGAATACCCTTCTCTTGCGGATTCACTCGGCGGCGGCATCGGGCTCGATAACCGCTATACCTTCCAGGTGGTCAGGGACCTTGTGGAGGACATCATTCTGGTGACGGAAACCGAAATTGCCGACGCCATCCGCCACGCCTATTGGCAAGAAAAGCTGGTCATTGAAGGCTCCGGCGCGGTCGGCATTGCCGCCCTGCTGGCCGGGAAAATCAAAGCCCCCGGCACCTGCGTCAGCCTTCTCAGCGGCTGCAATATCGATATGGAGTTACACAAGCGGCTGATCGACGGTGAGACGGTCGATGTCAGTCAGCTATAGCCGGAAGTGGACGCCTGACATGCCCGAAATTTCTATTCTGACGGAAACTGAACTGCGGCAGATCCTGCCGCTCGATACCGCGGCGGTGGACTGCATCGAAACGGCGTTCCGGCTGCTGGCCACAACCGATGTGGTAATGCCGCCCATCCTCAGCTTTCATATCCCCGATCATAACGGCGAAATTGATGTCAAGACGGCCTATGTTCCGGGTATCGAGAGTTTCGCCGTCAAGATGAGCCCCGGCTTCTTCGATAATCCGAAGCTGGGCCTACCGAGCCTTAACGGTCTGATGGTCCTCTTTTCTGCGAGAACGGGCATTGTTGAAGGGGTGCTGCTCGATAACGGCTATCTGACGGATGTCCGCACCGCCGCTGCCGGGGCGGTCGCCGCCAAATGGCTGTCGCGGGAGGATGCACGCACCGCGGGCATTGTCGGCACGGGCACGCAGGCGCGGCTGCAGCTGAAGGCACTCTCCCTTGTGCGGGACCTCAAGAAAGCCGTTGTATGGAGCCGGGATGAGGCGAAGGCAAAACAATATGCCAGGGAATTATCTGACGAGCTGACGCTGGAGATCGAGGTGGCGTCTTCCCTTGATGCCTTGATGGCGGAGGCTGACATCATCGTCACGACGACGCCGTCGCAAAGCCCGCTTATTTCCGCTCGCCAGCTTCGGCCGGGTCAGCATATCACGGCGATGGGGTCGGATGCGGACTATAAATGCGAACTGGCGGCGGATGTCATTCCGGCGTCGGATCTGTATGTCTGTGACAATCTGGCGCAATGCCGCAAGCAGGGGGAGTTGCGTTCCGCGCTGGCCGCGGAGCAGGTGAAAAGCGCCGCCATTTTCCCCGAACTTGGCAGCGTTATTGCAGGTCAGCACCGCGGCCGCCCGGCCGATGACAGCATCACGATCTGCGACCTGACCGGGACGGGCGTTCAGGATACCGCCATTGCCACCCTGGCCCGGGAGCGCGCCCGCGCCGCCCGCGCCGGAACGATTTTCAGCAGCTAACGGGTTTGGAGATATGATGTCTGGACTTGATTTACCTTTTACCGTTTCGGAATATCAGCAGCGTCTTGGCAAGGCCCGGGCGTCCATGGCGGAGAAGGGCATTGATCTTCTCATCGTTACGGATCCGTCGAACATGGCCTGGCTGACGGGCTATGACGGCTGGTCTTTCTATGTGCATCAATGCATCATTCTGCCGATGGAGGGCGATCCCTTCTGGTATGGCCGCAAGCAGGATGCCAACGGCGCGCTGCGGACCGTTTTCATGGATGACTCCCATGTCCTGTTCTATCCGGAGAGTTATGTCCAGTCCACGGAGTGCCATCCGATGGATTATCTGGCGTCCCTCCTCATTGACCGGGGATTTGGCGGCGCGGTGATCGGCGTGGAGATGGATAATTATTATTTCTCTGCCGCGGCCTATATGGCGCTGGTCAACCACCTGCCCAATGCCCGCCTGACGAACGCCAATTCCCTCGTCAACTGGTGCCGCGCGGTGAAATCGGAGCAGGAGCTGATCTATATGCGGCGGGCGGGCCGCATTGTCGAGGAAATGCACAAGCGCATCTTTGAGAAGATCGAGCCGGGCCTGCCCAAAAACCTGCTGGTGGCGGAGATTTACGACAGCGCCCTGCGCGGCGCGGACGGATTTGGCGGCGACTATCCCGCCATTGTGCCGCTGCTGCCGTCGGGCGCCGATGCGGCGGCGCCGCATCTCACCTGGGATGATAAACCGATGAAAGCCGGGGAGGCGACGTTTTTCGAGATTGCCGGCTGTTACCGCCGCTATCACACGCCGCTGTCGCGCACCATTTACCTCGGCAAGCCGTCGCAGACATTCCGGGACGCGGACAAGGCGGTGCAGGAAGGCATGGAGGCGGGCCTCGACAAAGCGCGGGCGGGTAATAGCTGTGAGGATATCGCCAGCGCCTTTTTCGCGGTGCTGAAAAAGCACGGCATTTTCAAGGACAGCCGGACCGGCTATCCCATCGGGCTGAGCTATCCGCCGGACTGGGGCGAGCGGACCATGAGCCTGCGGCTTGGCGATAAAACCATGCTGGAGCCCGGCATGACCTTTCATTTCATGTCCGGTCTGTGGATGACGGACTGGGGTCTCGAAACAACAGAAAGTCTTGTGATAACCGACGGCGCGCCCGAACTGCTGGCGTCCGTTCCGCGCCATCTGATGGTCAAGGAGTGAGCCCATGCGCGTAAACCCCATTACAGCGACAGTCGATTACAATGAAGACGGCGTTCAGCACGGCTTTCTGAAGCTGCCCTATTCCCATGACGGGTCCGCCTGGGGGTCGATCATGATCCCGATTACCGTGGCGCGCAACGGGGAGGGGCCGACGGTGCTGCTGACCGGTGGTAATCACGGCGATGAATATGAAGGGCCGGTGGCGCTGTATGATCTGGCCGGGACGATCAAATCCGAAGAGATAACGGGCCGGGTCATCATTGTCCCCGCCATGAATTATCCGGCCTTCCGGGCGGCGCGGCGGACTTCGCCCATTGACAGCGGCAATATGAACCGGACATTCCCCGGCAATCCAGCCGGAACGGTGACCGAGAAAATCGCGGATTATTTCCAGCGCACCCTGCTGCCGCTGGCCGATTATGTGCTGGATATCCATTCGGGCGGGAAGACGCTGAAATTCGTGCCCTTCTGCGCAGTGCATTTTCAGGAAGACAAGGTGCAGGAGGAAAAATGCGTCGCCGCCATGCGGGCCTTCAACGCGCCTTTTTCCGTGAAGCTTTTGGAAGTGGACTCGGGCGGCATGTTCGACACGGCGGCAGAGGAAATGGGCAAGATCTTCATCTCCACCGAGCTTGGCGGCGGCGGATCGACGACGGTACGCAGTGTCGCTATCGCCAAAAGAGGCGTGAAGAACCTGCTGCATCATGCGGGTGTCCTTGCGGGGGATCCGGAAATGGAGCCATCCGCCGATCTGTATATGCCGGATCACCGCTGCTTTATTTCCAGTGAAACCACGGGTCTGCTGGAACTCTGTGTGGATCTGGGTGACTCCGTGTCGGAGGGGCAGCTCCTTGCCCGCGTCTATGATATGGAGCGCACGGGAAGAAATCCGGTGGAATATCTGAGCCCGCTGGACGGGGTTTTTGTCGCCCGCCATTTCCCCGGTCTGGTCGGCATGGGGGATATCGTGGGCGTCGTTGCGGTAGAGGGATAGAAGCGGTATATCATCCCCATGATCAAACTCGATGAGCGTGACCTCAAAATCCTGGCGGTGTTGCAGCAGGATGGCCGTATCCCGAAGAACCAGCTTGCGGAAAAGGTCCATCTGTCGCCCACGGCCTGCTGGGAGAGGCTGAAACGGCTGGAAGAGACCGGCGTGATCGAGGGGTATGGCGCGCGGCTGTCGCTCGCCAATCTCGGCACGCCCGCCGTCATCTTCATGCAGGTCGAGCTGGCCAGCCATCGGGCCGAAGATTTTGCGCGCTTTGAGGACGCCGTCAGCGCGATTGATGAAATCACGGAATGCTGGGCCGTTGGCGGCGGCGTTGACTATTTCCTGAAGCTGGTCTGTACCGGCGTGGATGCCTATCAGCGCCGGGTGGACGAGATGCTCGCCGCGGAGATCGGCCTCAGGCGCTACTATACCTATGTGGTGACGAAATCCGTCAAAAACGTGGGTCAGATACCGCTTTCGGCCTTGCGGTGAATACCGCTGGGAGAAGTGAAACCGCCACTTTCCGAAGAACTCTCGCCTTTTCCGGCATCGGGCCGAATTCCTCTCTGAAATCCCTGCCGACTATAAACGCACCTTCCGCTGCTTTTTTCCTATACTCGCCCTCACACCATCTGGCGGAGGTACGTATGAGCAAAGCGCAGCACACTCTCTCCCGGATCACGGAGCTGGACCGGCTCGGTGATCCCCGACTGTTCAAGGAGTTTGCCTATTGCGGCGGGGCGTGGCAGGCAGCGTCCTCGGGCGAGGTGATTGCCGTGACCAACCCGGCGGACGGCGCCTGGATCGGTAATATCCCCGCGCTCAGCCCGGCGGAAAGCCGCGCAGCCATTGACGCCGCCCATCAGGCATTTGCAGGCTGGTCCGCCCGCCTGCCGCAGGAACGGACCGCCATCCTGCAGAAATGGCACCGCCTGATCAGTGAGGCGCAGGAAGATCTCGCGCTGATCATGACGCTGGAGCAGGGCAAACCGATTTCGGAGTGCCGGGGCGAAATCGACTACGGCCTGTCCTTCATCGAATTTTTCGCGGAGGAAGCGAAGCGCACGGATATCATGGGCGTGACCTCCCACCTTCATAATGCGGAAGTTGAGGTCTGGCTGGAGCCGGTCGGCGTCGCCGCTCTCATCACGCCGTGGAATTTCCCGAACGCCATGATCACCCGCAAGGCGGCGGCGGCCCTTGCAGTCGGCTGTCCGGTCATCGTGCATCCATCGAAAGAGACACCCTTTTCCGCGCTTGCCCTCGCTGAGCTGGCGGAGCGGGCGGGCTTCCCCGCCGGGGTTTTCAATGTCATCACGGGGGAACCCGCGGAGATCGTCGGGGAATGGACGAAAGATACGCGGGTCCGCGCTCTATCCTTTACGGGATCGACGGAAATCGGACGGCTGCTCTATGCGGAGTGCGCCCCGACCATCAAGCGCCTCAGTCTGGAACTTGGCGGCCATGCGCCCTTTATCGTGTTCGCCGATGCGGATATGGACAAGGCCGTTGAAGAGGCGATCAAGGCCAAATTCGCCACCTCCGGTCAGGATTGCCTCGGCGCCAACCGCTTTTATATTGAACAGCCGGTCTACGAGGAATTTTGCCAAAAATTTGCGGAACGGACGGCCGCCCTCACGCTCGGCCGCGGGCTTGACGATCCGGATATCGGACCGCTGATGAATGAGCGGGCGGTTGCCAAGCAGATCGAGCATACGGAAGACGCGATGAGCCTGGGTGCGGCGCTGCTGACCGGCGGCAGGATCCACAGTCTCGGCCCGCTCTATTTCGAGCCGACGGTTCTGAAAGACGTGCCCGAAACTGCAAAGATCATGCGCGAGGAAACATTCGGCCCGGTCGCCGCCCTCACGTCCTTCGCGACGGAAGAAGAGGTGATTCGCCGCGCCAATGACACCGAATACGGGCTGATGGCCTATGTGCATACGAAGGATCCCTATCGCATCTATCGCCTCAGCCGGGCGCTGGAATTCGGCATGGTTGGCGTCAACCGCACGAAAGTCACCGGCGCGCCCATTCCGTTCGGCGGCATGAAGCAGTCGGGACTCGGGCGGGAAGGCTCCCGCCACGGGATCGACGCGTTTGCCAACATTAAATATATCTGTCGGGACTGGGCATAGGCTCGTTCCTTTTTATCTAGGAGAAACAAATGCTTACCAATGATCAGCTCAGCAAATGGGACCGGGAGACTTTCCTGCATCCCTCCACGCATCTGGGGCAGTTTGCGCGCGGGGAAATGCCCAACCGGATTGTTACCGGCGGGTCCGGTGTTTTCATCGAGGATCGGGACGGCAACCGGCTTCTGGATGCCTTCGCCGGGCTTTATTGCGTTAATGTCGGCTATGGCCGTCCGGAGATCGCCGCGGCCATCGCCGCCCAGGCGAAGGAGCTTGCCTATTACCATTCCTATGTCGGGCATGGCACGGAAGCCTCCATCACCCTGTCGAAAATGATCATCGACCGGGCGCCCAAAAACATGAGCAAGGTCTATTACGGCCTGTCCGGATCGGACGCCAACGAGACGAATATCAAGCTGGTCTGGTACTACAACAATGTCCTCGGCCGGCCGGAGAAGAAAAAGATCATCTCCCGCTGGCGCGGCTATCACGGCTCGGGCCTGATGACCGGCTCCCTGACCGGGCTGGAACTGTTCCACAAGAAATTCGATCTGCCGCTGACGCAGGTTATCCACACCGATGCGCCCTATTACTATCGCCGGGAGGACGCGGGCCAGAGCGAGGAAGACTTCTCCCGCCAGTGCGCGGACAATCTGGAGGCTCTCATCCAGAAGGAAGGGCCGGACACCGTCGCCGCCTTCATCGGGGAGCCCGTGCTCGGCACCGGCGGTCTGGTACCGCCGCCCGCCGGATATTGGGAGGCAATTCAGAAGGTTCTCAAAAAATATGACATCCTGCTGATTGCCGATGAGGTGGTGACCGGCTTCGGGCGGCTGGGCTCCATGTTCGGCTCCGATCATTATGGCATTGAGGCGGACATCATTACCTCCGCCAAGGGGCTGACATCGGCCTATGCGCCACTTTCCGCCTCCATCGTCTCGGAAAAGATCTGGAAGGGACTGGAGCAGGGGACCGACGAATTCGGCGCCATCGGCCATGGCTGGACCTATTCCGCCCATCCGGTCTGCGCCGCCGCAGGGGTTGCCAATCTGAAGCTGATTGACAGCCTCGGGCTCGTCGCCAATGCCGGGGAGGTGGGTCCTTATTTCAGGGACGCCATGCGGGATGCCATCGGCCATCATCCGAATGTTGGCGATGTGCGCGGAGAGGGGCTGATGCTGGCGGTGGAGCTGACGGCGGACAAGGAAACCCGCCGCTTTCTCGATCCCGCCCTTCTGACGGGGCCGAAGCTGGCCGCCGCCCTGCTGAAACGGGGGGTTATCGCGCGGGCCATGCCGCAGGGCGATATCCTCGGCTTCGCGCCGCCGCTCTGCCTGACCAAGGGGGAGGCCGACACCGTCGTTGGCGCGATGTCAGAGGCTGTAACGGAAGTCTTCGGTTAAAGCGGCACCAGTTCCTGCGTCATATCGGTCAGCCGGTGATTTCCTGCTGACCGATATGATAAAGGCAATCGCCGCGAAGGACGCGCGCGCCCTGACGCTTGGCAAGAATCATCCCGTCCGCCTCGAACAACAGCTCGACGGGCGGGCATCCCGGCGTCTCCGGCTGGTGGATCAGCGCCGCGGGCTGTCCCGCTTTGATATCCTCCCCCGGATCGGCCAGCGGCTCCCACAATCCCGGCTCGCTCGCGAAGAGATGGTTTTCCTCCGCAAAAATGCGCGGCGTGACGGGGGCGGGGGGAACGGCGGTTTTCACTGCGCCGATATGATGAAGCACACGGAGGAGGCCATTGCCCGCAGCCTCGGGCAGGCCCTTGGTGACGGAACCGCCGCCCGCCAGTTCCGTGGTGGCGGAGCAGACCCCCTGACGCAGCGCCGCCGCCGAGGAATAGCCGCCGTATTCATCGCGGTCGGTCAGCAAGATGTTGGGCAGACCGAATTTGCCCATGATGTCGCGCTTTATCGCGCGGTGCGGATCATCCTCCTTCAGGGAGATCAGCAGCGTCGGCTCATAGATCAGCGAACTGCCGCCGGAATGCAGATCAAACAGGTAATCGCTGCCGGGCAGCAGGATATGCTCGATATAATAGGCGATCTGCTCGGTCGGTGTGCCGCGCGCCACGCCCGGAAAGGCGCGATTGAGATTGCCGTCATCGAAGGGGGAGGTGCGAAGGCCCGCCTCGGCGGCCGGAAAATTGGTCATGGGCAGAATGATAATCTGCCCGCTCACCTGATCGAGTGGCAAGGTGCGGATCAGGCTGGACAGAATCACCTGCCCTTCATATTCATCGCCGTGGGTGCCGCTCATCAGCAGGACGCGGGGGCCGACGCCGTTCTTCAGGCTGGCAATCGGGATCGGGATAAAACCATAGGCCGAGCGATGCACCGAATGCGGCAGGCGGAGATAGCCCGTCTGGTGCCCGTTGCGGTCAAGGTCAATCGTACTGGTGATGAGTGAGGACATGGGATTCCTGTTATTGGCGGATGATTTTCCCATTATAAGCCGCTTTTCCCTTTTGACCATGGCATCGGAACAGAGAGCTGTTGAGCAGGCAAAATAAAAATAGCCCGCGACGAGGCGGGCTATTCTTTCGGGGACAGGCCTTGAGTCAGGCAGCTTTATTTTCGATCAGCTTTTCTTTACCGGTCGCAATCTCGATGGTGCGGGGTTTGAGTTCTTCCGGAATCTCCCGGACGAGATCAATATGCAGCAGACCGTTTTCCAGATTGGCACTGAGAACCTTGATGGTTTCGGCAAGCTCGAAATTCTGCACGAAAGAACGGGCGGCAAGGCCGCGGTGCAGATATTCCACCTCGTCCTTCTGCTCAGCCGATTTGCCGCTGACTTTCAGGGAGTTGCGGGTCGCGACAATCTCTATCTGATCTTCCGTGAAACCGGCGACCGCCATAGTGATGCGATAGTTATCAGCATCTTTCTTGATAATGTTATAGGGAGGGAAGCCGCCCTCCGTGGATGCGCGTTCCAGCCCGCGAAAAAGATGTTCGATGCGGTCAAAGCCGACGGTGGAGCGTAGAAGCGGGGAAAAGTCATAAGTACGCATGGTTATATTCTCCTATGAAGCAATATATCTCTATGGGCTGCCAATCTGGCCAAGCCCTTGATTTCAGGCCCGTAAATGGCGCCTGATGGCTCATATGTGTGACCTTTTTCGGCTGTTTCAAGAGGCCAGGGGGTGGAAAATTAACTTTTGCGGGTTAGGTTTTAGTGAAGTTTCAGACGTATAGGCCCCTGATGGACGGGGTGAGGAGCAACTATCCATGACAGCGCGCGAGACGGGCCAGGATACAGGCGGCAAGACAGTCTTTTTCAGCCGCAGCTATGACGAGGCGCTGGCGCTGGTGCGGGAGGCGCGGTCCTACCTTGCCGGGCCGGGCCAGCTTGCCGTTCGAAAACTGCCGCCGGAAGTCGGTTATGCCTATGCGGCGGAAAGCCTGCGACTGACCACACGGCTGACCGAAAGCATGTCCTGGCTGATGTTTCAGCGGGCGTTGCAGGAAGGGGAGATGACCGCGGAAGAGGCCCAGCGCGAGGAATGCCATCTTCAGCATTTCAAGGTTTGTCTGGAGGACGAGACGCTGTGCGATCCGGCGCTGCTGCCCGACGGGCTGATTTCCCTGCTGGAACGGAGCGAGCGGCTGTATCGTCGGCTTGTCCGGCTGGATGAACAGTCCATTGCCGCCTTTCAGCAAAGCCGGGCCTGACGCGGGCATATAAAAAGGCGCTCTTGCGAGCGCCTTCAGATCCTTGCGACGGGACTTTCGAGACCTTATTTCAGGCCGAAATTCGCAAAACGCTTCTTGAACTTTGCGACCTGTCCGTCATCGCGGAGATGCTGCTGACCGCCGGTCCAGGCCGGATGGGTCTTGACGTCGATATCCAGCTTCAAAACGTCGCCTTCCTTGCCGTATGTGGAACGGGTTTCAAAGGTCGTGCCGTCTGTCATTTCGACGATGATATTGTGATAATCGGGATGTATGTCTTTTTTCATGTCGGCTCACCCTTCGGGGGACGCTAAATTTCACTCAGCGGGCCTTATATAAAAGCTTTTCCTGCATGGCAAGCAAAGATGTGGTTTTTGGCGTTTTTTCTTGCATTCTTCGCCATGGCCGTTACACCCGGAGGACGGAAATCATATATGGTTTAACAGGCAAGGCCCGTCCCGTGACAGAAGCAGATCAGACTTCCCAGCAACCCGCAGATACATCAAAACAGAAACGCTCGCTGAAGGGCTTGTGGCGGCTATGGCGATTCGTCCGGCCCTACAAGTTGCAGATAACGGGCGCCCTGATTGCCCTGGTCTTCGCGGCGGCGGCGACGCTGCTGATCGGGCAGGCGATCCGCATCATGATCGATAAGGGCTTTTCTGCCGGCACCGTCAGTCTTGATAAGTATTTCGTCGCCCTGATGGGCGTGGTTGTCCTGCTCGCCGTTGCGACCTTCGGACGGTATTTCCTGGTCACCTGGATCGGGGAACGGGTGATTTCCGACATTCGCAAGGCGGTGTTCAACCATGTTTTGAAGCTCGATCCCGCTTTTTTTGAGGTGACGCGGACCGGGGAGGTGCTTTCGCGCCTGACAACGGATACGACCCTGATCCAGACGGTGATCGGCTCCTCCGTGTCGGTGGCGCTGCGTAATTTCCTGATGTTCCTCGGTGGCCTGGCTCTGCTGATCTACACCAGCCCGATTCTCACCGGAATGGTGCTGTTGATTGTGCCGCTGGTCATGGTGCCGATTATCGGTTTTGGCCGCATGGTGCGGCGTCTCAGCCGCGCCAATCAGGACAGTATTGCCGCCGTCAGCGCCCGCGCTGACGAAACCCTGCGGGCGATTCAGACATCGCAGGCCTATACCCATGAGGAATATGACCGCCGCCAGTTTGGCGAGGATGTGGAGACGAGCTTCCGCATCGCGATCCGGCGCATCAAATGGCGCGCGTGGCTGACGGCGATTGTCATCCTGTTCGTTTTCGGCGCCGTCGATCTGGTGCTATGGAGCGGCGCGCGCTCCGTTGTGGATGGGGAAATGTCGGCGGGAACGCTCGCCTCTTTTGTTTTTTATGCCATCATCGTTGCCGGAACCATGGGCTCTCTCAGCGAAGTCTGGGGCGATCTGATGCGCGCCTCCGGCGCGTCGGAGCGGCTGCTGGAATTGCTGGAAGAGGAACCCGCCGTTCGAATTGCCGCAAACCCGCAGCCCATCGCCTCCCGTATCGAGACGGGGCTCAGCTTTGAGAATGTGACCTTCCATTATCCTTCCCGACCGGACAGTGCCGCACTCAAGGATTTTTCACTGGATATCAAAAAAGGGGAGACGGTCGCCCTTGTCGGGCCGAGCGGAGCGGGCAAGACAACCGTTCTGCAGCTCCTCCTGCGGTTTTATGATCCGCAGTCCGGCCGGATTGTCATTGACGAGACCAATATCGCCGATGTCGATCCGGTTCGCTTACGTGCCCTGATGGGGCTGGTGCCGCAGGAGCCGGTCATTTTCGCCACCTCCGCCCTTGAAAATATTCGCTATGGCCGGCCGGAGGCGAGCGATGCGGAGGTCCGAGCCGCCGCCGAGGCCGCCGTCGCCACCGAATTTATCGACCGGCTGCCGGAGGGTTTCGCGACTGAGTTTGGGGAGCGGGGGATCAAGCTGTCCGGTGGACAGAAGCAGCGCATTGCCATTGCCCGGGCGATCTTGCGCGATCCCGAAATCCTGCTGCTGGATGAGGCGACATCGGCGCTGGACGCGGAGAGTGAACGGCAGGTGCAGATCGCGCTTGAACATCTGATGCAGAACCGTACCACGCTGGTCATCGCCCATCGGCTGGCGACCGTACTCAATGCGGACCGGATTATCGTGCTGGAAAACGGGCAGATTGTCACGCAGGGCACCCATGCGGAGTTGATGGCCGAAGGCGGGCTGTATGCCAAACTCGCCAAGCTGCAATTCGACGCGGGGCGGAGTGCGCTATCCGCCTGATACCGTTTCCAGAACGGTCGCAAGCTGGGCGCGGATGCTGTCTGTGCTGAAATGCCGGTCATAATAGGCCCGGGCCTCTTCCCCGCGCCTCGCGAGATCCGCGCGTTCGGAGGCAAGGCGCGTTATGACGTCGGCGAGGGCGGCCGGATTGCCCGGCGCAATTTCGATCAGCCCGTCATTTTTCGGGGCCGGATAGGCATCTGATGCGCGGCTCACGACCACCCGGCCAGAGGCGAGGGACTGGTAGACTTTGTTTGGGATGACCCGCGCTGCCTTGTCGCTTTCCCCGAACACGCCGAGCAGAATATCCGCTTGATGGATGCGGGCGGGCAGGGCGTCATAGGGGAGATAATCCTCGAAGATAATATTCGACTGTCCCTCTGCCGCGCGCGCGCAAGCGGCTTTCAAGGGGCCGTCGCCGAGCAGCACCCAGCGTATCGGTGCGGCACAGAGCTTCGCCGCCTCAACGATAACCCCAGGTGCCTGCAGGCTGATAAAACTGCCATAAAAAAGCGCCTCAACAGGAGCGTTCGCCGGCTTCGCGGAAAGGGGCGCCGGGGCAAACAGCCCTTCCTCCGCCCCCAGGGCGACGACATGCACCCGTTCAGCGGGGAGTTTGAGGGTCGATATGAAAAATTCTGCATGACCCGAAGTATCGGCAAGGATATGATCGGCTTTTGCAAAGAGCGCCTGCTCACCCGCGAGCAGGGATCTCGCCCTGCCGCTGTCCGCCTCGAATTTCTGTCGTTCAAAGACTTGTTTGTCATAGGCAGAGATCATGGGATCGAAGACAAGCGGGACCTTATGAGCCTTTGCAAAGGCTGAGGCCGCAGCCATGTCCCGCTGCCGAAAGGCGGGCAGCCAGACCAGATCGGGGCTTTTAATCTGCCGCAGCGCGGCCTCCAGATGACCAAGGCGACTGACCTTCGGGTGAAAATCCGTGATCCGCCAGCCAAGTCCCTGAAAGGCCTGCCGCAGGATACGGTTGCGGGAGTAGTTCGGATCGAAGCGCCCCCACCAGAGCACAGTTTTCCGCGCCTTTTCCGACGCATTCATGTGGCGAGATCCAGCTCGCCAATCACTCGGTTGAGCGGCAGGTCGGCGAGATTATCCTCGCGCAGCACCCGGACATCGCGCCCGCGCGGGCGGGACATATGTGGATTAGAGGCACGGGAGAATAACACCACCGTCTTGCAGCCGACGGCGGAGATCAGATGCAGGGGGCCCGTATCATTCCCGACCGCCAGCACCGCGCCCGCGCCAAGGGACGCCAGGTCGCCAAGTTCGGTTCTGGCGGAAAGGTCGATGGCGTCGGGGCAGGCATTGCGGATTGTTTCGATGGCCTCCGACTCAGCCTTGCCGCCGATCAGGACAGGCGTGACGCCCTGCGTATTCAGATAGTCTGCCAGTTCGGCAAAACGAATGGCGGGCCAGCGTTTTTCCGGGCGGTGGGCCGATCCGCCGGGCACCAGCAGGGCATAGCGCGGCGGCAGGTCGAACTTTTCGATATCCGTCATCGCCCAGCGGAAATCGGGTGTGGGAACCTCGTTGATACCGGCGACGGCAAGCTGATCCATATGCCGTTCGATCGTATGGACTTTCGTGCGCAGCGGACTGTCATGGGGATGGGAACATCCTTTTGCGATGCCGCTCCATTCCGGTTTTTTCCGCCGCGGGAAAAAGTTGAAATAAGAAGTACTGCGCGTCGAGGTCTGTAAATCATAAACCCGGTCGAAATTTCCGCGCCGTAATTTACGGATCAGCGGGATCAGTTTGGTAAGCTGCCAGAGCTTTGGCCGTTCATCGATCCAGATTTCATCAAAGAGACCGGATTTTTCAAGAAAGGCCGCATAGGGCTTGGTGGTCAGCAGGATGATGCGGGCATCGCCATGATGAACGCGAATGGCCTGAAACGGCCCCTGCGCGAGAATGATATCGCCAAGCGCGCCATGCTTGATGACCAGAATATTCCGTCCTTTTCCTGCCACGTCAGCGCTCCGTCAGCTTCAGCTCGATGCGGCGGTTGCGCAGATAGCCGATTTCATCATCCCGCGGATCAATGGGCTGAAACTCGCCAAAGCCGGTGGCCGCCAGCCGACTGGGCGGAATGCCCTGACTGATCAGGAACTTGGTGACCGACACAGCACGGGCGGTGGACAGCTCCCAGTTGGAGGGAAAGCGCAAGGTGTTGATGGGTTGTTTGTCCGTATGGCCGTCAACACGCAGGATCCAGTCGATATCATCCGGGATATCCTGTGAAATTTCCCGCAAGGTGGCGGCGAATTTGGCCATATCTTCCCGCCCGGCAGGGCCCAGCTCGGCGCTGCCTGCATCGAACAGGACTTCCGACTGGAAAACGAAACGGTCGCCGACAATGCTGATACCGGGCCGGTTTTTCAACACTTCCCGCAGTTTGCCGAAAAATTCGGAGCGATATTGCTGCAGCTCCTGCACCTTGGCGGCAAGAGCCTGATTAAGCCGTTTGCCGAGATCGGCAATCTGCGCCTTCTGCTCGATATCGCGCGTTTCGCTTGCGTCAAGAAGCTGGTTGAGTTTGGCAAGTTCCGCCCGCAGCGCATTGATCTGGGCGTTGAGCGCGGTCACCTGTGCGGTGGCGGCGGCGGAGAGCTCCTCCTCCTCCGTCAGCTTGTCCTGTGTCTGAAGATAGAGTGTCTGCAACTCGGCAAGGCGGGTTTCCCGCTCCTCGATATCCTTCTGGGCCAGATTGGTGCGCTCTTCCTGTTCCGCGAGGCGGCTTTCCAGCTCCTTCGAGCGGTCACGCAAATTACCGATTTCCACATCCCGCTCCGCGATTGTGAGGGCGAGTGTGCCAACCTCTTCTTCAAGGGTCTTGCGGGTTTCCTCAAGGGCGGCAATATCGCGTTTCAGCCGCTCCAGCTCCGCCAGGCTGGCTTTCAGGCTGTCTTCGCTGACCGACAGTTTCTCGTCCTGTTCGGCGCTTTTCTCCTCGGCTTCGCGCAGCAGCACCTGCAGGCGATCGCGATCCTCCTCCGCGGAAAGGGCGCGGCTGGTCAGGGTGTCAAGCTGGATGATCACGCTGTCCCGCTCTTCCTGCACTTTCGTCATATCGAGGTTGAGCTGGGTAATCTGGTTTTCAAGGTCGGCGCTGGTTTTCCGTTCAATGGCAAGCAGATCGGCCAGTTCGTTGACTTGCTGGTTAAGCTTTTCCAGCGCCGCGTCCCGGCCTGAAAGCGCTTGCGAGAGGAAAAACTGCGCCAGAGCGAAGACCACCAGCAGGAAGATGATGACCAGCAGCAGTGTCGTCAGGGCATCGACGAAACCGGGCCATATCTCGTATGGAGCGCGTTGTCCGCGACGTCTACGAGCCATCTGTTACTCCGTTTATCATCTTTTGGCGGCCCGATGTGTCAGCCACGGCGGCTTTCTTCCGCAATGGCGGCGATGGTCCGGGTCAGCAGCTTGATATCGCTGCGGATATCCTGAACCATCTGTTCGCGGCCATCGGCGCTTTCTTCGAGAAGCCGGACCATATGCACATCGAGATTGCGCAGGTGATTGCGGCTTGCCTGATCGAGGCCCGCGCTTTCCGCCGATTTCGCGAGGCGCTCCAGCAGCGGTTTCAGTTCCGTCTGCCCTTCGGCGAGCTTGACCAGCAGGTCCTGCTCGGTACGCATCTGGTCGGTCAGCGCCGCCAGCCGTTCGCTGAGATTGATGAGGGAATTTTCGGCGGAACCCCGCTTGTCCTCATTGCGGGCGAGGGTGCGTTGCAGATTGTTGAGGCTTTCCGCCGTCTGTTCCAGCAGGGCCTGAACATAGATCGGCACACTCTGATCGCCCTCGGAAAGGGTCACCGGGCTGCTGCTGGTGAAGCGGGTGAGGGAGCCGAGCCATTCCTCCAGATCGCCATAGAAGCGGTTCTGCGCCTGTCCGGCCTGCATATCGAGGAAGCCGAGGATCAGGGAGCCGGAGAGCCCGAACAGGGAGGAGGAAAAGGCAATCGCCATGCCGGAAAGGGGCTTTTCAAGACCGCCTTTCAGATCATCGAAGATACGGGCGAAATCCTCCCCGCCGCCGACATTGAGCGCGGAAATGGTGTTGCCGATCGAGCTCACCGTTTCCAGCAATCCCCAGAAGGTGCCGAGCAGGCCAAGAAAGACCAGCACATTGATGAGATAGCGCGAGATATCGCGGCCTTCCTCCATCCGCGCGCCGATACTGTCGAGCAGGGTGTTCATGGTGACCGTATTCAGGCGCACCGGTCCGCGGCTTTCACTGAATATGGACGACAGCGGCGCCAACAGGCGCGGCGGGCGCGCCGTCGGCTGGCTGGAATCGAGCCGTCGGAGGCCATGCGTCCAGTTGATCTCCCCCGACAGCATAAGGACCTGACGGAAGATGAAGGCGATGCCGAACAGCAGCACCAGGATGATCAGCCCGTTCAGTAACTTGTTTGCAAGAAAGGCGGATTGTATCTGGGGAAAGAGAAAGGCGGCGATGGCAAGGGCGACGCCGACAAAGATGGTCATCCGGATCAGATAACGGCGCGGTTTCTTGATATTGGGCGTTCCGGCCAGATTATGGGTTTCGACGTGGCTGTAATTTGACATGGTCACCGTGTAATCAGTAGAAGGTCAACGCGGTTGGGTGGGCCGTCGCCCTGCGGCTCCCCAAGGGCCCGCACCTCGATCTGTGTGTTATCGACGCCGAGCTCCATGAGACGGGCCCGTACAGCCAGCGCCCGGCCGAGCGAGAGGCGCCGGGCTGCGCTGACACTGCCACCGGTCCCATAGGCGAGAAGTTGGATATTTTCCCGCGCGCCGCCCGATATCTGACGGGCGAGGGTCTCCAGCGTTCCTTGCGCCTCACCGGTGAGTTCCGTCGCGCCATCGGCAAACAGGATGCGGGTCAGGCTGTCCGATGTCACTGTGGCGGGGGTCGAACTGCCGGGTGCGGCGGTGGCATCGGGGGAGATCGCGGCGACGGTCATCTCTTCGGAGGCGGGGCGTTCCGTTGCCGCATCAGCGGGCTTTGCGATCTGCGCAGCGCCTGTGTCATCGGTTGCCGTCTGGGGTTCGGTAATCTTTTCCGCTTCTTTCTCGGCTTTCGCAAGCGAAGCGCTGGTTTCCATGGCCGCGCTTTGCGGCGGTGTCGGTATTGCCGTTTTCTGCTCCGTCACTCCGGCTGTCTCTGAGGCGGCTTGCGGCGGCGTAGGAGGAGGAGCCACATCGGCCGCCGCGTTTTCGGCAGCGTTGCTGGCAGGGGACGGGGCATCCTCCATAGATGGGCTGGCTGACTTCTCGGCGCTGGCAAGCGGTTTCGCATCGGCGGTTTGGGATGGCGGGGGTGTCGGGACTTGCGGCGCGGCCGTTTCCGGCAATGCAAGAGACGGCTTGACAAGCGGCGTCACGATTTTTTGCGCCGGTTTCGGCGGTTGCAGATCAGGCGGGGTCAGGATGATCACTGTCTCGCCGTCCATGACCCGGATGGGTTGCCGGTCCGCGGAGGCACCGGAATTCAGAACATGAAGGTTGACTTCAACGGGGGAGCGGGATGTCTCCTGCGTCGTCGCACTGCTCGCGGCGGACGCAAAAATCAGAGGGACGAGCAGGGAAAGAGGAAATAAAGTCGCCGTAAAACTGGTCATTGGCTCCCTCCAATTCTCCTCATGCAAATCACAACTGAACTGTCAAACGTGCCGCAAGCGTTGCAGGCCGCCCCAGAAACGGACAATATACTGGCGTTTCCCTTTGGGCATAGCACCATAACTTAGCGCGTCGCCTGCCACAATCCTTTAGTTTTATATGGGGCTATCGTCTGGAGATACAATTAGCGTGAGGTTTCACGGTCCCCACGGGGAAGACAGGAGCCGACATCCAGAAACGCGATGCGCCTTACTGAATGCCGGAGCACCTGGGTCTGACGCTAGACGTAGTCCGCGTCGCCCATCTCGACGACGCATTTGCCGTCAACCTGACGATTGATCACGGCGTCCAACGCGTCGTTGAACCGTTCCAGCGGGAAGCGTGCGCCGACTTCGGGGTTGATCTTACCTTGCGAATAGAGTTTCAGCACACCGTTCGCCATTTCATCGAGCGCGTCAATATACTGCGCCCGGCTGCCACCCGGCGACCAACCGAAGAAATGACCGAGGTTGAAGCCCATGGCGGACGCGTTTTTCAGCAGCAGCGTATTGGCCGCGATATTCGGAATTTCGCCGCAGGCATAGCCGATGGTGAGCAGGCGGCCTTCCCACGCCAGCGTGCGGATCGACTGGATCGTCACATCGCCGCCGATGCTGTCATAGACCACATTGACGCCCTTGCCATTGGTGAGATCCATGACGACATCGCGGAATTTTTCCCTGCGATGGTCGATAACATGATCCGCGCCATGGCGCTTGGCGGTCTCACAATGCTTTTCCCCGCCTGCAACGGCAATGACAGTGGCGCCCATGGCCTTGCCGATCTCGACAGCGGCCATGCCGACGGCACCGGCCGCACCATGCACCAGCAGGGTTTCCCCGGCCTGCAGGTTGGCCCGGCGGGTCAGCGCGCCATAGGAGGTGTTGTAGGAAGTAATGATCGCGGACCCAACGCCGAAATCCATATCTTTTGGGATGACGAAGCAGGAGACTTCGGGGATTTTGCTAAACCCGGCGGCGCCGCTGTCATCAACGCTGCACATCACATGATCGCCGACCTTGACGCGGGTGATGTTTTTGCCGACGGCATGGACGATCCCGGCCGCTTCCGGCGCGGGAATATAGGGGAGCGGGGCCTTGCGCTGATACTTCCCGGCGATATTGAGAGAGGCGGCGAAGCTCACCCCGGCGGCCTTGTTCCGGACGATAACGTCATCGGGGCCGGGCTCGGGATTGGGAAGGGTTTCCAGTTTGGCCACGTCCTTGTAATGGCCGAATTCGCGAACGACTATTGCGCGCATGTCACGTTGATCCTGACTTGTTCTTGTTGAAAAACCTGATAAAAATCACGCCTACTATAATCAAGCGCGGCCTGATAACAAGTCAAGATACGGAAAAACTAGCGGCCGAGGCGGAGTTTGCGGAATATTTCCAGCATAGCGCTGTTGATGCCGGAATTTGTCGCGAGAATATCGCCTTTTTCAAGCATCTTCTCCCCGCCGTCGATCTGCGAGACAAGTGCGCCGGCCTCGCGGGCGATGATGATGCCCGCCGCGATGTCCCATTCCTGCAAATTCCGTTCCCAGAAGCCGTCATAGCGTCCGGCCGCAACATAGGCGAGATCAAGGGAGGCCGCGCCGAAACGGCGGACGCCTGCGGACATATCCATAACCTGTTCCAGTTCTTGCAGGAATTTGCCGTGATCGGCCTTGCCGACAAAGGGGATGCCGGTGGCAAAAATGCATTCGGTCATCCGGGTGCGGCTGGAAACGCGCAGACGGCGGTCATTCATATAGGCGCTGCCGCCCTTTTCGGCCCAGAACAACTCGTCCTTTACCGGATCGAGAATAATGCCAGCCGTGATTTCCTTGCCTGTCTTGATGGCGATGGAGATGGCGAAATGGGGCAGGCCGTGCAGGAAGTTCGTCGTCCCGTCCAGCGGGTCGATCACCCAGTAATGCAGGCCGTCTTTCGCCTTGATGGCGCCGCCTTCTTCGGTGATGAAACCGAAATCGGGGCGCAGGCGGGAGAGTTCTTCCTTGAGGGTTGCTTCGGCGCTCAAATCCGCCTGGGTGACGAAATCAGCCGGACCTTTTTTAGAGACCTGAAGATGCTCGACCTCGTTGAAGTCGCGAAGAAGCTTGCGTGCCGCCTTGCGGGCGGCCAACTCCATTGCGTTGATATCCGCAGATTTTCTCGCCATAGGTCCAGCCTTGTTTAAGTGTCGGAAACGGGGGAATGAGCCCGGTGCTCAGTCCGCCCGCTTGAGATACTCGTATGTTTCCGTGTTGACAACGATTTTCTCGCCGACGCCGCAGAAGGGCGGCACCATGACGCGAACACCGTTTTCCATGATCGCAGGTTTGTAGGAGGAGGCGGCCGTCTGGCCTTTCACCGTCGGTTCCGTCTCGGATATCTCCAGAATTACCTGTTCAGGCAGAATGACGTTGAGCGGGCTGTCCTCATGAAATTCGATTTCCACGTCCATGCCGTCTTTGAGAAACGCCGTGCGCTCGCCAATCATATCTCTGGCGATGGAGACCTGCTCGTAGCTGGCGGTATCCATAAAGGTCAGCATATCGCCATCTTCAAACAGGAACTGGTGCGGCTTCTGTTCCAGGCGCACCTTCTCCACGGATTCGGAGGAGCGGAAACGCTCGTTAAGCTTGGTGCCGTCGCGCAGATTCTTGAGTTCCACCTGCAAATAGGCGCCGCCTTTGCCGGGCTGGGTATGTTGGATTTTTACGGCGACCCAAAGCCCGCCCTTATGTTCGATCACATTTCCGGGGCGGATCGCATTTCCGTTAATTTTCATGGTTGTCTTGCTCTTTAAAAAAATCTGGCGGGAAACTATCAGCTTGTCATCACCTTATCAATCACCAGATTGAAGGCTTTGACCGCTTCTGCGGGCCCTTTGTCGTAATTCCATACCCCGCCGCCCACGGCGAGGAAGTCTGCACCACTGTGCAGCAGGGGTTCGCAATTCTCGACGGTGATGCCACCGATGGCGACGGACGGGATGGTGGCGACATCGCTCCACCATTTGAGAATTTCCGGATCCGCCGCGGTCGTATCCGATTTCGTGCCGGACGGATAAAAGGCGCCGAAGGCCACATAGTCGGCTCCCGCCTCACCTGCGGTCATGGCGAAATGCCGGGAATTCTTGCAGGTCACGCCAATGATCGCATCGGGGCCGAGCATCTCCCGCGCCTGCTGATAGGGCATGTCATCCTGCCCGACATGGACGCCGTCGGCGACCAGTGTCCGGGCCAACTCGACATTGTCATTGAGGAGGAAGGCGACATCCGCCGCCATAGCAATCGGCATCAGCCGCCGGACTGCGGCAATGATTTCTGCGTCCGGCCGGTCTTTCAGCCGGAGCTGGAAACAGGCGACATCGCCCCCGGAAAGGGCTTCGCGAAACGCCTTCTCAAACGTATCGAGATCAAAAGTCGCCGGTGAGATAAGATAGAGGCGGGGACGCTCCCGTCCGGTGTTCGCTGCCGTCCCCATGCCGTTTTATTCCATATCCGTATTGTATTCGCCATCGCGGGCGGCGCTGGTGAGCTTGGCACGATGAAGGAAGGCGTCTTGCGCTGCACTGACATTTTCCGCCTTGCCCTGCCAGGTGGCAAGAGCGGAGGCCTGTAAGGCGCGGCCGAAGGAATAGCTGATTTCCCAGGGATGCTTGCCCATCTGGTTCATGGCGTTGAGATGTTCTGTCGCCTGTTTCTCGCTCTGTCCGCCGGAGAGGAAAACAATTCCCGGCACGGCGGCGGGCACCGTCTGCTCAAAGCAATACATGGTTTTGGAGGCGACTTCCTCCACATCAGCCTGAACGGGGCAGTCACTGCCGGAGATGACCATGTTGGGCTTCAGCAGCATCTGCTCCAGCACGACACGCTGTTTGTAAAGCTCGTCAAACACGGTTTTGAGCGCGGTTTCGGTGACGGCATAGCACTCATCGATATCGTGATCGCCATCCATCAGAACTTCCGGCTCGACAATCGGCACCAGACCGGCTTCCTGACAGAGGGCGGCATAGCGGGCGAGGGCATGGGCGTTCACATTGATGCAATATTCGCTCGGGTTGCCATTGCCGATGGAGATGACAGCACGCCATTTGGCGAAGCGCGCGCCGAGCTGGCGATATTCGTTGAGACGCTCCCGCAGGCCGTCCAGCCCTTCGGTCACCAGCTCCCCGTCGGCAAAGGCGAGGGGCTTTGCGCCCGTATCCACCTTGATCCCCGGAATAATGCCCTGATCCATCATCAGCCGGACAAGCGGGCGTCCGTCCTTCGCCGTCTGGCGGAGGGTTTCATCATAAAGGATAGCGCCGCTGATATAATCGCCAACGCCCTTGGCGGAGAACAGAAGCTCGCGATAATCGCGGCGGGAATCGGCCGTGCTGACAGTGTTGATCGTGTCAAAACGCTTTTTGATCGTCCCGGTGCTTTCATCCGCGGCGAGGATCCCCTTGCTGGGGGCCACAAGCGCGAGTGCGATATCTTCAAGTTCCAGATCGTCCATAGTTATTCTCCCGTGTTAAGGGTTGTCAGCGGGTCAGGGCGGCAACGCCTGGAAGGGTTTTACCTTCCATCCATTCAAGGAACGCACCGCCCGCCGTTGAAATATAGGTGAGGCTTTCCGTGACGCCGGCCTTGGCGAGGGCGGAAACCGTATCGCCGCCACCGGCGACAGAGATCAGCTTGCCCGCTTTCGTCAGCTTTTCAACCTCTTTCGCAATAGCAATGGTGCCATCGCCGAACGGATCAATCTCAAACGCGCCGAGCGGTCCGTTCCAGATCAGCGTCTTGACAGAGGCGAGGCGGTCTTTCAGGAGGGCAACGGATTCCGGTGCCACATCGAGGATCATCTCATCCGCCGCCACATCGGCAACGCTGGCGGCGCGGTTAGCCGCTCCGGCCTTGAATTCCTTTGACAGAACCACATGATCGGGCAGCAGGATATCGCAGCCGACTTTCTCCGCCTTGGTGAGAATTTCAGAAGCCGTCTCCGCCAGATCATGCTCGCACAGGGACGCGCCGACATTGACGCCCTTGGCGTTCAGGAAGGTATTGGCCATGCCGCCGCCAATCAGCAGGACATCGACCTTTTCGATCAGGTTGAAAAGCAGGTCCAGCTTGCTGGAGATTTTGGCGCCGCCAACAATCGCCATGACCGGTCGGGCCGGCTTCTCAAGAGCCTTCGAAAGCGCCGTCAGCTCTGCCTCCATATTCCGGCCGGCATAGGCGGGCAGGAGATGGGCAATCGCCTCGGTCGAGGCATGAGCACGGTGGGAGCAGGAGAAGGCGTCATTGACATAGACATCGCCTGCGGCGGCGAGAGCCTTTGCAAAATCCGCATCATTCTTTTCTTCGCCCGCATGGAAGCGGACATTTTCTGCGAGCAGAATATCGCCGGGCTGTGCCGCCGCGACGGCCTCCGCCACGGAACTGCCGATGCAATCATCAATGAAGGTGACTGGCCGTTTGATATGGGAAGACAACCCGTCCGCAATGGGACGGAGCGACATGTCGGGAACCACTTTTCCCTTGGGCCGTCCGAAATGGCTGAGCAGCAGGACCTTCGCGCCCTTGTCCGACAGCTCGGTCAGGGTCGGAAGGATACGGTCAATCCGGGTGAAGTCGGAGATTTTTCCCCCTTCGATCGGCACGTTCAGATCGACGCGGGCAATCACAGTCTTGCCGCCCGCGTCCAGATCATCAAGCGTTTTGAAGTCAGCCATCATGTCACTCCGTCGGATGCCGAATTAACCGGCGTTCGCCATGGCGATTGCGGTGTCGCTCATCCGGTTGGAGAATCCCCATTCGTTATCGTACCAGCTCAGGACACGGACAAAGGTTCCGTCAATCACCTGCGTCTGGGTCAGATCGAAGGTGGAGGAGGCCGGGGCGTGGTTGAAGTCGATGGAGACGACCGGATCGCTGTTGACAGCAAGAACGCCTTTCAGGCGACCGTTGGCAGCCTTGGTAATCGCGGCGTTGATCTCTTCCGCAGATGTGGAGCGACCGGCAACGAAGGTGAGGTCGATCATCGAGACATTCGGTGTCGGCACACGGACCGAGGTGCCATCGAGCTTGCCCGCCAGTTCCGGCAGAACGAGGCCAACAGCCTTGGCCGCACCGGTGGAGGTCGGGATCATCGACATGGCCGCCGCACGGGCCCGGCGCAGATCGCTATGCAGGGTGTCGAGAACCGGCTGATCGCCTGTATAGGCATGAACCGTCGTCATGAAGCCATGAACCAGCCCGACGCTTTCGTTGAGAACCTGCGCGACCGGAGCGAGGCAGTTGGTGGTGCAGGAGGCGTTGGAAACAACCGTGTGTTCTTTCTTCAGCTTGTCATGGTTGACGCCGTAAACGACGGTCAGGTCAACATCGGTGCCGGGGGCGGAGATGAGAACCTTCTTTGCGCCTGCTTCCAGATGCTTGGCGGCCGCGTCGCGCTTGGTGAAGATGCCGGTGCATTCGAAAGCGATATCAACGCCGAGCTTGCCCCAGGGCAGATCGGCCGGATTGCGTTCTGCGGACACCTTGATCGGGCCGCGGCCAAGATCAATTGTGTCGCCATCGACAGTCACGGTGCCGGGGTAGCGGCCATGCACGCTGTCATATTTCAGCAGGTGGGCATTGGCGTCAACGGAGCCGAGGTCATTGATGCCGACAACCTCGATATCCGTGCGGCCTGATTCATAAATCGCCCGCAAAATATTCCGCCCAATGCGGCCAAATCCGTTAATTGCAACACGAACAGTCATTTTTCTTTACTCCTGATTCCCGAATTACGCCGCGCCCGCGACGCCTGTCTTCAAAATTAAAAGCCTGTTTAAAGTCTCTTTTTTGCCGCAGCAACGAGTGCCTCGGCGGTAATGCCAAAATGCGTATACAGCTCCCCCGCCGGAGCGGAGGCGCCAAAGCTGTCGATGCCGACGAAGCCACCCGCCTCGCCGGTGAATCTTTCCCAACCCATGGAGCAACCTGCCTCGATGGCGATGCGCACAGTATCGGGACGAATGGTTTCTTTTTTGTAAGCAGCGTCCTGTTTTTCAAACAATTCCCAGCAGGGAACCGAGACGACGCGGGTGCCGATACCATCATTTTCCAGTTTTTTCTGGGCGGTGAGGGCAAGGCCAACCTCCGATCCGGTGGCGAACAGGGTGACTTGCGCCTCCAGATTGGCAGGGGAGAGCTCATAAGCGCCAAGGGCGCAGAGATTGTCCGCCGTATGGGTCTTGCGCACCAGGTCAAGATTCTGGCGGCTCAGTGACAGGATCGACGGTGTGGACTTCGCTTGCAGGGCAAGTTGCCAGCATTCCATCGTTTCGATCGCGTCGGCAGGGCGGAAAACATTGACGTTCGGCATCGCCCGGAGGGAGGCCAGATGCTCGACCGGCTGATGGGTCGGGCCATCCTCGCCAAGGCCGATGGAATCATGGGTCATGACATAGATCACCCGCTGCTCCATCAGGGCGGACAGGCGGATCGCCGGACGGGCATAGTCGGTAAAGACCATGAAGGTGCCGCCATAGGGGATAAAGCCCCGATGCAGCGCCATGCCGTTCATGAAGGCGGCCATGCCGAATTCGCGCACGCCGTAATAGACATACCGGCCCGAGAAATCATCAGCCGAAACAGGCTGCATCTGCGGCGTCAGGGTCAGGTTGGAGCCGGTCAGGTCCGCCGAACCGCCGATGGTGGTGGGCAGATGGTCGTTGATGACCTTGAGGGCCTCCTGGCTGGATTTACGGGTTGCCCAGTTCGGGGCCTCTTCGGAAATGCGGCGCTTATACTCCAGAATGGCATCTTCCAGATCCGCTGGCAGGCTGCCGCTTAGGGCAGACTTGAAGGCTGCCTGTTGATCAGCAGGAAGGGCGTCGAGAGCATTTTCCCAGGCAACGGAGTGCCGGGCGCCTTTGGTTCCCACTGTCCGCCATTTGTCGAGAATGGCCGTGGGAATCTCGAAGGGTGGGTAGGGCCAGCCCAGTTCCTTGCGGGCAAGGGCGATTTCCTCATCGCCAAGGGGAGCGCCATGAACGCCTGATGTCCCCTGCTTGTTGGGCGCGCCGAAGCCGATGGTGGTGCGGCAGGCGATCAACGTTGGCTTGTCGCTCTCGCGGGCCAGATGAATGGCTTTCTCAATCTGTTCGGCGTTATGGCCGTCAACCGCATGGAAGTCCCAGCCGGCCGCCTCGAACCGGCGTTCCTGATTTTCGGAGACCGCCAGGTTGGTCGCGCCGTCGATGGAGATGGAATTATCGTCCCATAGCACGATCAGCTTGTTCAGCTTGAGATGCCCGGCGAAGGAAATCGCCTCCTGGCTGATCCCTTCCATCAGGCAGCCGTCCCCGGCAATCACATAGGTGTAATGATCGACGACATCCTTAAAGCGCGCCGCCTGCAACCGTTCGGCAAGCGCCATGCCGACGGACATGGCAAGTCCCTGACCGAGCGGACCGGTGGTGGTTTCAATGCCGCCCGCATGGCCATATTCCGGGTGGCCGGCGGTTTTCGCGCCAAGCTGGCGGAAATTCTTGATTTCCTCTAGCGTCATATCCTTGTAGCCGGTGAGATAGAGCAGGGAATAGAGGAGCATCGAGCCATGACCGGCGGACAGGACAAAGCGGTCCCGATCCGGCCAGTCAGGTTTTGCCGGATCGAATTTCAGAAATTTGGAGAAGAGGACGGTGGCGACATCAGCCATTCCCATCGGCATGCCGGGATGGCCGGAGTTGGCGGCCTGGACGGCGTCCATGGACAGGGCGCGGATGGCGTTGGCCATGTCGTTATGCTGGGTCGGGTTCGGCGATGACTTGGGCCCGTTTGTATTCATACCTGGTTCTTCTCCATCCACCACCATTCCGCGCGTTCCGCAGGCTGCGGAAACAGAGACTGGCGCATCAGTTTGCGCTGTCGGAGTGCTGGCGCCCTGTATTCGGGTCTGTTGCAAAAAAAATCATGCGAAAACGTCAGGTCATCCCGGCCCGGATCTCCGTTCATGATCGGGAAGGGAGAACGCATTGAAATGCGAAGCCGGAGGGCTGCCCTGTCGGGTTCGGGGGGAAGATGCCGCCCAAACATCTGCGCGTCAACCGCTTAGTGCAGGAAACAGGCGGGAAACCCCTAAAAAATGGCGCAAGCAATTGGGTTGACGAGTCTCGGGCCATGATCGTATTGTCCCGATTGATGGTTTTCCGGAAACTGGCCTTGTTCAGCGCCGAATAGTCGGAAGGGGAAGATGGGAAACAGCGAATCGAGAATGGACGCGGCAATCGCACGGCTGGAAAAGGCCGCAAGTGAAATTGCGCGGGAACGCCAGCAGGGCCGCCATGAGATGAAAGCCGCCGCGGTGAGTTCCGATCTGGCGGCGGAAAACGCTGCTCTCAAGGCCGAACTGGAGGCCCTGCGCGGCAAATATGAAGCGCTTAAGAAAAAGACCGAAGCCGTCTCGGGCCGTCTCGACCGGTCAATTGATCAACTCAGCCTGATATTGGAGCAATGAAATGGGATCGGTAACAGTTAATGTAAACGGTCGCGCCTATCCCATCGTCTGCGGCGATGGCGAGGAACAGCATCTTGAGTATCTTGCGGAGTTCGTTGACAAGAAGGTCCTCGACCTCAACAACTCTGTCCGCAATGCGAGCGAGGGACAGCTTCTGCTGATGGCCTGCCTGCTGATCGCCGATGATCTGTCGCAGGCCTATGAAACGATCGAGCAACTCCGTGACGAGACAGAGCAGAAGGATGCCTCGGCAGCGCCGCAACAGGATTGGGCGGAAAAGCTGGAAGCTATTGCACAACGGCTCGAAAATGCTTAAATGAACGCTGCTGCACTGGCTTGTGCGTTTGGCAACTGATATCCTGGGGCCAATAACGAAATCTAGGGAGCCGTTCCCTGATTGGACCGTGGTCCGGATATATCGGCACCCACCTGACTTGTCAGGCCACAGAGATTTCCACCTGCCGACGGCTATGCTGGTGCAGCACTCTTTGCAAATCTTCTCTACATATCCCGTCATTTAGGCTACCGGAGATCCGAGGCATGCCTGGCGCGGCGGTATTGAAGCCCCGGCTTGCCTTTGCCGCAAGAGGCGATAGACTGCAAGTTCAACTAACAAAAACAAGGAAACTGACGTGAAAGTCCTGTATCTGGGCGACGTGGTGGGACGGCCGGGTCGCGATGTCGTTATTGAACGTCTGCCGGAAATCCGCGAGCGGCTGGCGCCTGATTTTATTGTTGTCAATGGCGAGAATTCGGCGGGCGGCTTCGGCATGACGGAGAAAATCGCGGAGGAGTTCTTCGCGGCCGGTACCGACTGCATCGTGCTTGGCAATCACAGCTTTGATCAGAAGGAGATCATGCCGGTTCTGGAGCGGGACGGGCGCATCCTGCGGCCTGCCAACTATCCGAAGGATACGCCGGGCAAGGGCATCGGGGCCTTCAAAACCCGGCGCGGCAAGACCATTCTTGTTATTCAGCTCATGGGGCGGCTGTTCATGGATCCGCTGGATGATCCCTTTGCCATGATCGAACAGCAGCTTTCCGGCAATCCGCTGGGACGCAAATATGATTTCATCCTTGTCGATCTGCATGCCGAGGCGACGTCTGAGAAAATGGCGATGGGGCAGTTCTGCGATGGCCGCGTTTCCATGGTTGTCGGCAGCCATACCCATGTGCCGACGGCGGATGCGCAGATCCTGCCCAAAGGGACGGCGTATCAGACGGATGCGGGGATGTGCGGCGATTATGATTCCGTTATCGGCATGGATAAGGAGGAGCCGCTGCGCCGTTTTATCCGCAAGATACCGGCCGGGCGTTTTACACCGGCGGCGGGGCCGGGCACGGCCTGCGGCGTGTTTGTGGTGAGCGATGATAAAACCGGTCTTGCCAGTTCTATTTCCCCGCTTCGCATTGGTGGGCGTCTGATGGAGATCTGGCCATCTGTCACATAACCGCGCCCTTTTGCAAAAAGGGGATGCGGGCGAACGGCGGATCGGTTAAAAACGGGCAAACCAGAATTTTTACCGGGATCAAGAGTTACCTATGGCAGGACATTCACAATTTAAGAACATCATGCATCGCAAGGGCGCGCAGGACAAAAAGCGCGCCAAGATTTTCGCCAAGCATATTCGCGAACTGACCGTCGCGGCGAAATCCGGACTGCCTGATCCCGCCATGAACCCGCGCCTGCGCAGTGCCATGGCTGCCGCCCGCGCTGACAATATGCCCAATGACAATATCGACCGGGCGATCAAGCGCGCCTCCGGCGAGGCGGGGGCGGAAAACTATGAGGAAATGCGTTATGAGGGCTATGGCCCCGGTGGCGTTGCCGTCATTGTTGAAACGCTGACCGACAACCGCAACCGCACCGCCGCCGATGTGCGCGCCGCTTTTACTAAGGCGGGGGGATCAATGGGGGAGACGGGGTCCGTTTCCTTCATGTTTGACCGGATCGGGCAGGTGATCTACGCGGCCGAAGGGATTGACGCCGATATGATGTTCGAGGCGGCGCTGGAAGCCGGAGCCGAAAATGTCGAGAGTGATGCGCAGATCCATGAAATCACCTGCGCCATGGAAGATTTCAACGAAGTGCGTGAAGCGCTGGAGCAGAAATTCGGCGCGCCGCAGGAAGCCGGGATTGTCTGGAAGCCGCAGAACAGTATCCCGGTAGAGACCGAGGATCTGGCCAATTCGATTTTCAAGCTGGTGGATGTGCTCGAAGATCATGACGATGTGCAGAAGGTGTCGGCCAATTTCGATATTCCGGAAGAAATCATGGAGAAGCTGGGCGGTTAGGTCCGCCTGAAAGGACTGCTGTTAAATCATGCGTTTACTGGGGCTGGATCCGGGTCTTCGCCATACCGGTTGGGGGATCATCGAGGCAGAGGGGAATACCCTCCGGCATCTGGCCAATGGCGCGATTTCCTCGGATGGATCGGGCAATCTGTCTGAACGGCTGGTGGAGCTGTACAACGGCATAGAGGGCGTCATCCGGGATTGGCAGCCCCAGGAAGCAGCAGTGGAGGAAACTTTCGTCAACAAGAACCCGGTTTCGACCCTGAAACTCGGCCAGGCCCGCGGCATCGCGCTGCTGGTGCCCGCGCTGCATGGGCTGACGGTCGAGGAATATGCCCCCAACAAGATCAAGAAATCCGTTGTCGGGGCGGGCCATGCAGGGAAGGAGCAGATCCATGCCATGGTCGGCATGTTGCTGCCCGGCTGCGTGATTGCCAATGAACATGCGGCGGACGCTTTGGCGGTCGCCATCTGTCATGCCCATTATGCGAGCAGTAACCGCAATCTCAAAAAAGCCACCATGATGGCGGGACGGGCGTCATGATCGCACGGCTGACCGGCAAACTCGACAGCGCAGGCGAGGACTGGGTGATCCTCGATGTCGGCGGGGTCGGCTATCTGGTGTTCTGTTCGGCTCGCACCCTTCGCAGCATGCCGGAGGTGGGGGGCGTTGTATCGCTGCATATCGAAACCCATGTGCGGGAGGATCATATCCATCTCTATGGCTTCGATGGCGCGGCGGAGCGGGCGTGGTTCACACTCCTGCAAACCGTGCAGGGGGTGGGCGCGAAGGTCGCGCTCGCTATTCTTTCTCTCTACAGCGGGGACGAGCTGACGCAGATCGTCGCGGCGGGCGACAAGACGGCACTGACACGGGTGTCGGGCATAGGGCCGAAAGTGGCCGGACGTATCACGGCGGAATTGAAAGACAAGGTAGCGAAAATGAACCTCGGTCCTGTCGCCTTCGCGGCCGCGACGGGGGTCGCGGTGAAACCGGCGGCGCAGCCACAACAGGCCGCGGCCGGGGACGCGGTTTCGGCGCTGGTCAATCTCGGCTATGGCCGGGCGGAGGCCTTTGGTGCGGTGGCGGCGGCGGCGCGCAGCCTTGGACCGGATGCCACCATTGAGGCGCTGATCACCGCCGGGCTGAAGGAGTTGGCCGCATGAGCGAGGAGAGGCTGGTAGGCGCAAGCGCCTCGTCGCAGGATGATCTGGAAGCGCATTTCCGACCGCAGGTTCTGGCCGATTTCACGGGCCAGAAGCAGGTTCGGGAAAATCTCAGCATCTTTATCCAGGCCGCGAAGTCGCGCGGTGAAGCCCTTGATCATGTGATGTTTTTTGGCCCGCCGGGCCTTGGCAAGACAACCCTGTCGCAGATTGTCGCGCGTGAACTTGGTGTGAATTTCCGGGCAACGTCCGGGCCGGTCATCACCAAGGCGGGGGATCTGGCCGCGCTGCTCACCAATCTGGAAAAGAACGATGTGCTTTTCATTGATGAAATCCATCGCCTGAGCCCGGCGGTGGAGGAAATCCTCTATCCGGCGATGGAGGATTTTCATCTTGATCTGATTATCGGGGAGGGGCCCGCCGCCCGCTCTGTCCGGATTGACCTGCCGCCCTTTACCCTGATCGGGGCGACGACCCGCTCCGGCCTGATCACCACGCCGCTTCGCGAACGTTTTGGCATTCCGCTGCGCATGAATTTCTACGAGCCGGAGGAGCTCAAGCTTATTGTGGCGCGCGGCGCCCGGGTGCTGGGCTTCAGCCTGTCCGATGACGGCGCGATGGAAATTGCGCGGCGCAGCCGGGGAACCCCGCGCGTCGCCGGGCGACTCTTGCGCCGGGTACGGGATTTTGCGGCGGTGGCCGGGGCCGATCTGGTGGATGCGGTGCGCGCCGATGCGGCGCTGAACCGGCTGGAGGTGGACAAGCGCGGACTGGACGCCATGGACCGGCGTTATCTTTCAAGGATAGCGGAGGATTTTGGCGGCGGCCCGGTTGGGGTCGAAACCCTGTCCGCGGCCCTGTCCGAGCCGCGCGATGCCATCGAAGATATTATCGAGCCCTATCTGATCCAGCAGGGCTTTCTGCAACGCACGCCGCGCGGGCGGATGCTGACGCGGGCCGCGTTCGATCATCTGGGGCTCGCCTTTCCGAAGGTGCTGCGCGAACAGCTTTCCCTGATCGAGGATGAGGGGCAGGATGAGTGAGGCAAGAATGCTGGGCCGGTTCGAGCGGGAAGAGGCAGACGTGCGCCACATCTTCCCCCTTTCCGTTTACTGGGAGGATACGGACGCGGGCGGCATTGTCTATTACGCCAATTATCTAAAATTCATCGAGCGGGCCCGCACCGACATGCTGCGCGGTCTTGGCATCAACCAGCAACGGATGATGACGGAAGAAGGCGCGAATTTTGTTGTCCGTGCCTGTGAAATCGAGTATCTGCGCCCCGCCATCATGGAAGACGAGCTGGAAATAATCACCCGTGTCACCGATTTGCGCGGGGCGTCCTTGCGTATGGCGCAGGATATTTGCCGCGATGGGGTGCGACTGGTGGAAACAAAGGTGCGAATTGCCTGTCTGGATGCGGATGGACGGCCACAGCGTCTTTCTTCTGCCATAAATGAAAAGTTTAATGCAATGATCGGGCAGGGGGCATTGCCCGCGAAGACTGTAGCCGGGGAAGAGTAAATGGAAAATGATCAGATTGTCGCCACCCAGATGGGAGGCGGGGCTCACGATTTATCTATGGTTGGCCTGTTTGTGCAGGCCGACATTGTTGTACAGATTGTCATGATTGTGCTGGTGCTGGCATCCTTCTGGAGCTGGGCGATCATCATTGACAAGATTATCCGTTATCGGCGGGTCAGTGCTGATGCGGATGAGTTTGAAAATGAATTCTGGTCCGGCGGCAATCTGGAGGATCTGTATCGCCGCGTGGGCACCAGCCCGGACAATCCGCTGGCCATGCTGTTCTCGGCCGCCATGAAGGAATGGTCTCGCTCGACCGAGAAGGGCCTTGGCAAGCATACCCATACCGGGTTGCAGGCGCGCATCCATCAGGTGATGCGGGTGACCATCGACCGCGAGGTGGAGCGGCTTGAGAAATACCTCGGTTTCCTTGCAACGGTTGGCTCGACGGCGACGTTTCTGGGCCTGTTTGGCACGGTCTGGGGGATCATGAACAGTTTCCAGTCCATTGCCGCCACGAAAGACACCAGCCTTGCCGTTGTCGCGCCGGGTATTGCCGAGGCGCTGTTCGCGACTGCGCTCGGGCTCGTCGCCGCCATCCCGGCCGTTGTGGCCTATAACAAATTCTCCAACGATCTGCAGCGGATTATTACCCGCCTTGAAGGATTTGCGGGGGAATTTTCGGCGATCCTGTCCCGCCAGCTTGATCTGAGTGACTGATCATGGACAGTAATCATTATAAAGCATTTACGGGCAAGGGCCGCCGCCGTCGTCATACCCAGATGTCGGAAATCAATGTGACGCCTTTTGTCGATGTGATGCTGGTGCTGCTGATCGTGTTCATGGTGACGGCACCGCTGCTGACTGTGGGCGTCCCGCTCGATCTGCCGACCACGAAGGCGGAAACCGTGCAGGGCAGTGATGAGCCGCTGGTCATCAGTGTCAATGCAGAAGGGCGGGTCTTCCTTGAGGATACGGAGGTTCTGCTGGAGGATCTGGTGCCGAAGCTGCGGGCGGTGACCGGCGCGAAGCAGGATCAGCGGATTTTTGTGCGGGGCGATACCAATGTGAATTATGGCCGCGTGCTGGCCGTGATGGGGGAAATCCATGAGGGCGGCTTTAACCGCGTCGCCATGATATCCGCCGGACCGGGCCGGGCGCCTGCTTCCGGCAACAGCCAGAACAGTAACGAGTAACAAGAGGTTCTCCGACTGATGAGAGTGCCAGCCCTAGCATCGGCCGTTTTGCATATGCTGATCCTCGTGATCATGTATACGGGGCTGCCTTTGTTTACGGATCCGAAAGAGTTTGAACCCCCCGCCGTTATCAATGTCGAGATTGTTGATATAGCGGACATCACCAACCTGCCGAAACCGGCGCCGGAACCCAAAAAAGTGGAGCCGGAGGTCAAGCCGGAAGCAAAGCCTGAACCCAAACCGGCGCCCAAACCGGAACCAGCCCCCGCTCCGACACCAAAGCCTGAACCTACTCCGAAAGCGGAGCCGGAGCCCGCCCCGCAGCCGCAGCCTGAACCCGAGCCTGCCCCGAAGGCGGAGCCGGAACCGGCACCTAAGGTTGAGCCGGAGCCTGCGCCCAAACCGGTGCCGAAGCCCGTCGTGAAACCGACGCCGAAGCCAGCACCGAAGGTGGAGCCGAAACCGGAACCCAAGCCGGAGCCTAAGCCGAAGGAAGAGCCGAAGAAACCGGCGTTTGATATGAATCAGATGAAGGCGCTGCTGGACAAGAAAAGGCAGGAGCAGTCGCCGCAGACGAGCGAGCCATCCGACATAAAAAAGCCTGATTCCGGTGAAAGGGTGCCCAATTCTTCAACCAAGGCGGCGGACGCCTCGCTGCCGATGACCATCAGCGAGCTCGATGCGCTCAAGCAGCAGGTGCAGAAATGCTGGAATGTGCCGACAGGGGCCGTCAATGCGGAGGATCTGGCGATTTCGATCGAAGTCCGGCTGAACCGGGATGGAACCTTGATGGGGCAGCCGCAAATTGTTAATCAGGGAAGGTATAAAAGCGACTTCCACCGGATTGCGGCGGAAAGCGCAAAGCGGGCTGTTCTGCAATGCCAGCCCTACAAGCTGCCGCCGGAGAAATACGAACGCTGGCGTGAGATTACGATGAACTTCGACCCCAGGGAGATGTTTGGGCAATGAGGATGATGGAAATGCGTAAAGCCCGGTTTGCTGCGATGTTGATTGCGGCCTTTGTCGCGAGCCTGATGACGGCGTCGCTGGCGCGGGCCGAACTGGTGATTGATATTACCCAGGGCAATATTGAACCTATGCCGATTGCCGTAACCGATTTCTTCGCCGATAACGAAGCGACGGACAAGATCGGCAAGCAGATGGCGGCCGTCATCCGCGCCGATCTGGAGCGCTCGGGTCTGTTCGCGCCCATTGATCCGCGTGCCTATCTGCAGCAGCCGAAGGATTTGCAGGTCACGCCGGTTTTTGCAAACTGGCGTAAAATTGCGGCCCAGGCCCTGTCCACCGGTCTGGTGCGGGCGCTGGGTGACGGACAGATCAATGTGCAGTTCCGGCTTTGGGATGTCTTTGCCGAGCAGTATCTGACAGGTATCCAATATACAACACCGCCGTCCAACTGGCGTCTCACCGCGCATCTGATTGCCGACGAAATATATAAGCGATTAACGGGGGAGCAGGGCTATTTCTCGACCCGGATTGTCTATGTCTCGGAGAGTGGACCGGCGGACCGACGCATCAAGCGCCTCGCTGTTATGGACCAGGATGGGGAGAACCATCAGTTCCTGACATCCGGGAACGAGTTGGTACTGACGCCGCGTTATTCGCCGACCCAGCAGGTGCTGACCTACCTCTCTTACTTCAATAACCGGCCACGGGTTTATCTCTATAATCTGGATACGGGGCAGCAGGAGATTCTGGGCGATTTCCCCGGAATGACCTTCGCGCCGCGCTTTTCTCCGTCCGGTAACCAAGTTGTGATGAGTATGGCACAGGACGGAAACTCGGAAATTTACGTCATGGATCTGCGGACGCGGGAGATCAAGCGCCTGACCAATCATCCGGGCATTGATACCTCGCCATCCTTTTCACCGGACGGGACACAGATCACGTTCGAATCCGATCGGGGTGGGCGTCAACAGATCTATGTCATGGGCGCTGATGGCTCAAATGTTCAGCGGATAAGCTTTGGCAGCGGTAATTACGGTACGCCCGTCTGGTCGCCGCGCGGCGATCTGATCGCCTTTACGAAGCTGACGGGCGGCAAGTTTTCCATTGGGGTGATGCGGACCGACGGATCACAGGAGCGGATCCTGACGGAAGGTTTTCACAATGAGGGGCCGACCTGGGCACCAAATGGCCGTGTACTGATGTTTTTCCGCCAGATTCAGGGAAAAAATGATGGCCGGAGTGATAAAGTCCGCTTGTGGTCCATTGACCTTACAGGATATAACGAGCGGGAGGTTTTAACGCCGGGGGACGGATCGGATCCTGCGTGGTCGCCACCGTATAACTTGAACAGGTGAGGCCAAACCTTTATAGTTCGGTCGATTATTATCAGTTGGGGATATGTTATTTCGTTTTTCAGAGATGTCACAGACACCCTTGTCAGACGTTATGATACCCAAAGTTCAGAGATTCCAAAAGGATGGGAGTTAAGTACATGCGGTTCAATCTAGGCCTTAAGACCTTAAGTATTTTCGCGGCTCTGCTTCTTGTTGCAGCTTGCGAAACGGCACCAACAGAAACCGGCGACAGCTCGGGTGGGGGCGCAGCGACCCAGACCAGCGGATCGGGTTCCTCTTCTTCAACCACAACCGCAACGACGACCACGACGGTTCAGCCTGGCAGCCAGGAAGATCTGGTTCTCAATGTTGGCGATCGTGTCTTCTTCGGCTTTGATCAGTACGATCTGTCAGCGGAAGCTCAGGCAACGTTGCAGCGTCAGGCCGCATGGCTGAACGCCAATCCGGCCGTCACGCTTCAGATCGAAGGTCACGCGGATGAACGTGGCACGCGTGAATACAACCTCGCCCTCGGTGACCGTCGGGCGACGGCCGTAAAGAACTATCTGGTGACCCTTGGCGTTTCCGCAGACCGTCTGTCGACGATCTCTTACGGCAAGGAACGTCCGGTAGCGCTCGGCCATAACGAAGCCGCCTGGAGCCAGAACAGACGTTCGGTTTCGATGGTAAACTGATCAGAACTCATTAACCATCCGAGGCCCGTTGCCGCGCTAACTTGTTAGCTGCGACAGCGGGCTTTTTCGTTTGATAACCGGCATGACGCCAGTTGATGCGTGGGCCATTATCATAAAATTGCCAATATTTCGGGCAAAATTGGACTGTTGAATAACTACCGAAGGATCGGAGAAAGGGCGTACCGCAATGATGTGGAATGTTTCGAATGGCGGTAAGGCTTGGGGCCGGATCCCGGCCGGAGCAGGATATATCACCGGCATCGCGCTGTTTGCGGTGATATTGCTCGGCAGTCCTGTCCTTTCGATGGCCCAGAGCAACAGCGAGGTCAGAGCGCTGGTGGATCGCATCAACCGTCTTGAAAAGGATCTGACGGACATGCAGCGGCAGATGTATGGCGGCGCATCGGCGCCACGTCCGGCGCCATCAACCGGCGCGGCCACCCTGCCGTCCGGTTCCGGTTCAGGTAATATCAGCTCCGACGGTCTCAACCTTCTCATGCAGCGCATCAGCGCTCTGGAAGAAGAACAACGCAGTCTGACCGGCGCACAGGAAGAAAATTCCCATAAGCTGAATCAGATCTCCACCCGCCTCGATAAGCTGGTGAAGGATGTGGACTTCCGCCTTGCTGAAATAGAAAGCCGTCTTGCGACATCCGGCAGCGTTTCGGGCGCAGAGGGGTCGGCGATCGGCGGAGCGTCTGCCGGGGCCGGGACGGGCCCGACTATTATTGACGGTAGCAGCGGCCAATCCGCACCGTCCGCACAAGGCAGCGGGACTCTTGGCACCCTGTCCACAGGCGGCAGTACAGGCGGGACATCGGAAAACGGGAGCACGGCATCTCTTTCCGATGGCGCAGCCGCCGCCCCGGCCGCCGGGCAACTTCCGAGCGGGTCGGCAATGGAGCAGTATAACTATGCCATCTCTCTCATCCGCGATGACCGTTATGCCGAGGCGGAAGTGGCGTTCAGTGATTTTCTCAAAAACCATAAGGAAAGCGAACTGGCCGGGAATGCGCAATACTGGCTGGGTGAAACCTTCTATGTGCGGGGCAATTATCCCAATGCTGCCTCTGCTTTCTTTGAAGGCTATCAAAATTATCCCGACAGTTCCAAAGCGGCGGATAATCTTCTGAAACTGGCCATGAGCCTCGGGCGCATGGATCAGAAGGCGGAAGCCTGCGCCACCTTTGCCCAGATGGATAAGCAGTTTGCCCAGGTTCCGGCGCGGCTGCGGCAGACGGCCGACCGCGAGAAACAGAAATACGGCTGTAGCTGACAGAAGGCCGGTGAAGACCCCCCATAATGCCGATAAATTACTAAATGCCTTCGCGGCGGAGATGACAGCCCTGCTGCCATTGCCGCCCGCATGCGTGGCGATTGCCGTTTCGGGCGGTTCGGACAGCATGGCCCTCGCGCTGCTCACACAAGAATGGGCAAGACGGGCGGGCGTTGCGCTGCTGGCTTTCAGCGTTGATCATGGCCTGCGGCCGGAAGCGGCCGCAGAAGCCCGACAAGTGCGGGATTGGCTTGGGGAGATCGGGATTGAAACCGTCATTCTGACATGGACCGGGCCGCATCCACAAAGCGGCGTGCAGCAGGCGGCGCGGGAGGCGCGCTATGCCCTGATGACGGCGGAATGTCGCGCGCGTGGAATATCCCATCTTTTGCTCGGCCATCAGCTTGAAGATCAGCTTGAAACCTTTCTGATGCGTCTTTCCAAAGGCAGCGGGCTGGAAGGCCTTGCCGCGATGGAACCGGCAGGCGAAAGGGACGGGATCAAGTTATTGCGTCCGCTGCTCGGTATCCCGCGTGAACGGCTACGGCAGTATCTTCAGCAGCGCTGGCAAGGCTGGATTGATGATCCCGGCAATGATAACCCGGTGTTTACCCGCACCCGGGTGGGGGGCGTCCTTGCTGCGTTGCAGGCGCTGCCGGGAAGCGGGCAGGACAGCATTGCCCTTGCTCTTGCCCGGTTGCAGCGGGCCAATGACAGTCTTGAACAGCTTGCGGCGCAGTTTTTATGGGCAGAGGCGGAGATTGACCCCTTCGGCGCCATAAAAATTGCGAATGACGCGCTGTATGCCCAGCCGGAGGAAATTGCGCTGCGTGCCCTGGCTGCGTCCTTACGGACGGTTGGTGGGGGCGCGCATATCCGCCTGGCGGCCGTCGAAGACCTTTATCAGCGGATGCGGGCAAGCAAAGCAGCCGGTGCGACGATGAGTGCGACGCTCGGCGGGGCTTATGTGACGCGTAAAGGTCATCACTGGCATTTCTGCCGGGAAGCGGGGCGACAGGGCCTGCCCGAAGTGCCGCTTAAAGACGGAGAAACAGGCTGGATCTGGGATCAACGGTTTTATATTCATGATCTGGCCCCGTCGCGAGAGCGTTCTGATAATCTTACGCTGCGCGCGCTCGGCCCGGCGGGAGGGAGAGAGGCGGTTCGGCGCGCATTGCTGCCCGCCGAAGCGGCGATGACGGCGAAACAGCGCAACAGCCTGCCGGGAGTGTGGCGGGGGGATCGTCTGCTGGCCGTGCCGCTTCCGCCTCGATATATATCCGGCCAAACGTCCGGAAATCAGCGTTTTTGTCTCGATTTCAGGGCATTTTACTGGATACCCCGCGGGAATTCATGCTAAAGATGGCGTTAAAATTATTGCCCTATTGGAACTTGATGTTAACAGATTATATTTAGATGTAATCCAGTTCGGCATGCCAGCAAGCGGCGATCGGATCCGACGGGTCCGCAATGTGAAGGAAACGAATACGTGAATCTTTTCGGCAAAAATATTGTCCTTTGGGTAATCATTGCATTGCTCGTTGTGGCCCTCTTCAACATTTTCAATGATCCGTCCCCGCGTAATACGGGGATGTCGATGCCATATTCCACCTTCCTCGATGAAGTGAAGAGCGGCCGGGTCAAGAACGTCACCATCCAGGGGCCGAATATCAAGGGCATGACCGATGACGGCCGGGCCTTTACGACATATGCGCCTGAAGACAGTACGCTGGTCAGCAACCTGACCGACCATGGTGTGGTCATTAATGCCGCGCCGCAGGAGGAAGGCAGCATGCTGATGGCGACGCTGCTGTCCTGGTTCCCGATGCTGCTGCTGATTGGCGTCTGGATTTTCTTCATGCGCCAGATGCAGGGCGGCGGCGGCAAGGCCATGGGCTTTGGCAAATCGAAAGCCAAGCTGCTGACGGAAAAACATGGCCGTGTCACATTTGAAGATGTCGCCGGTATTGAAGAGGCGAAGGAAGAACTGGAAGAGGTTGTGGATTTCCTGAGAAATCCGCAGAAGTATCAACGTCTCGGCGGCAAGATTCCGAAAGGTGTGCTGCTGGTCGGCCCTCCCGGTACGGGTAAGACATTGCTCGCCCGCTCTGTCGCGGGTGAAGCGAATGTGCCTTTCTTCACCATTTCCGGTTCTGACTTCGTTGAAATGTTTGTCGGTGTCGGCGCGAGCCGCGTCCGCGACATGTTTGAACAGGGCAAGAAGAATGCGCCCTGCATCATCTTCATCGACGAAATCGATGCGGTCGGCCGTCATCGCGGCGCCGGTCTCGGCGGCGGCAATGACGAGCGTGAGCAGACCCTCAACCAGATGTTGGTGGAGATGGACGGGTTTGAAACCAATGAAGGTGTGATCCTGCTGGCCGCGACCAACCGTCCGGACGTGCTGGACCCGGCGCTGCTGCGGCCCGGCCGTTTCGACCGTCAGGTCGTTGTCCCGAACCCGGATATCATTGGCCGCGAAAAAATCCTGAAAGTGCATATGCGCAAAGTTCCGCTGGCGCAGGATGTGGACGCCCGCACCATCGCGCGCGGCACGCCTGGCTTCTCTGGTGCGGACCTTGCCAACCTCGTGAATGAGGCGGCGTTGCTGGCGGCGCGCAAATCCCGCCGTCTGGTGACCCATCAGGAGTTCGAGGAAGCGAAAGACAAAGTCATGATGGGCTCCGAACGGCGCTCCATGGTCATGTCGGAGGAAGAGAAAAAGCTCACTGCCTATCATGAAGGCGGCCATGCGCTGGTCGGCATGCATATGAAGGCGTCCGATCCGGTGCATAAGGCCACCATCATTCCGCGCGGCCGCGCCCTCGGCATGGTCATGCGCCTGCCGGAGAAGGACAGCTATTCCCTGCGCCGGGATCAGTGCCTCGCCCATCTCGCCGTCGCCATGGGCGGCCGTGTGGCGGAAGAGATGATCTTTGGTCATGATGCGGTCACGACGGGCGCCTCCGGTGATATCAAGATGGCGACCGATATGGCCCGCCGTATGGTTACCGAATGGGGCCTTTCCGACAAGCTGGGGCCGCTCATGTATGGCGCCAATCAGGAAGAGGTTTTCCTCGGCCATTCCGTTGCGCAGCAGAAGAATATGTCAGACTCCACTGCGCAGCTCATTGATCAGGAAGTGCGCCGTTTTGTCGAGGAAGGCGAAGCGACTGCCCGCAAGATCCTCAATGATCATGTGGATCAGCTTCACCGCATCGCCAAGGGGCTTCTGGAATATGAAACGCTCAGTGGCGACGAAATCAAGATATTGATGGAAGGTGGCGACATCAACCGTCCGGAAGATATCGATCGGCCGGTTGACAAGGGACCGAGTTCCGCCGTGCCGGAAGCGGACGGGCACAAGAAGCCCGGCGGTCCCGGACTTGAACCGGAACCGCAGCCCGGCGCGTAAGGACGCTTCATGAACGATACAACAAAAGGCTCCGCTTTGGTGCGGGGCCTTTCTTCTTTTGCCGATATGAGGACGCCTGAGCAGCGCGCCCGTCCGTTCCGCCGGCCGCAGATCATGGGCATTGTCAATGTTACCCCGGACAGCTTCTCCGACGGCGGGGTCCATGATGACGCGGCCCGCGCCATTGCCCACGCCCGCAAGCTGGTGGAGGAGGGGGCGGATATTCTCGATATCGGCGGGGAGAGTACGCGTCCCGGCTCTGATGTGGTGAGTGTGGAGGCGGAGATTGCCCGCATCATTCCGGTGATTGAGGGATGCCGCGATCTGGGCGTCCAGATTTCCGTTGATACGCGAAAGCGCGCGGTGATGGCGGCGGCCGTTGCGGCGGGCGCGCATCTGATCAATGATGTGAGCGCGCTGGAATTTGACCCGGAAAGCCTTGCCTATGTTGCCGGAACAGACCTTCCGGTCTGCCTGATGCACAGTCTGGCGGATCCAAAAACCATGCAGGACAACCCTGTTTATGACGATGTGCTGGCGGAGGTGACGGAATATCTGGCGGGCCGGGTCCGCGCCTGTGAGGCGGCGGGCATCGGCCGCGACCGGATCATCATCGACCCCGGCATCGGTTTTGGCAAGACGGTGGATCATAACCTGACCCTGATCCGCGGACTTGCCAGCCTTCATAGCCTTGGCTGCCGAGTCCTCCTCGGTGCCTCACGCAAGCGATTTATCGGCGCGATTACCGGTGAGGCGATAGCCAGCCGCCGGGTGTCCGGCTCCGTTGCCGTTGCCCTGTATGGCGCGATGGCGGGGGCGGATATCATTCGTGTCCATGATGTGCGGGAGACGCGCGAGGCGCTGGATGTCTGGCAAGCCATTGAAAGCGCCTCTTTTTAGCCATCTTTTAAAATTTATCTGTTAGAGTGCAGTCTGATATTTCAAGCTATGAGTACGCCGATGACACGCAAGTATTTTGGAACCGATGGTATTCGCGGCACCGCCAATAAGGAGCCGATGACCGCCGATATTGCCTTGAAAGTGGGAAAGTCCGCGGGCCGCAAATTTGCCGGACGCGGTGATTTTCGCCATCGTGTTGTCATCGGTAAGGATACCCGCCTGTCCGGCTATATGGTGGAACCGGCGTTGACGGCGGGATTCACCTCTGTCGGGATGGATGTGATTCTGGTGGGGCCCCTGCCGACGCCCGCCATTGCCATGCTGACTCGCTCGCTCCGGGCCGATCTCGGGGTGATGATTTCGGCGTCCCATAATTCCTTTCAGGATAATGGCATCAAGCTGTTCGGTCCGGATGGATACAAGCTGTCCGATGATGTGGAACTGGAAATCGAGGCGGATATCATCGACGACAGCAATATTATGCTGGCGGAACCGGCGAAGCTCGGCCGGGCGCAGCGGCTTGATGATGCGCGCGGGCGCTATATCGAATTTGCCAAAAGCAGTTTCCCGCGCAAGCAGCTTCTCAAAGGCCTCAAAATTGTCGTTGATTGTGCGAACGGCGCCTCCTATCGCGTCGCCCCCACAGTCCTGTGGGAGCTGGAGGCGGAAGTGATCGCCATGGGCGTTGCGCCCAACGGGTTTAACATCAATGACGGCTGCGGCTCCACCTCGCCGGAGGCGATGTGCGAACGGGTTGTGAAGGAAGGCGCCGATCTCGGCATTGCCCTTGACGGGGATGCGGACCGGCTGCTGATCTGCGATGAAAAAGGCCGCCTGATCGATGGTGACCAGTTGATGGCGCTGATCGCTCGTACCTGGCAGAGCCGTGACAAGCTGCGCGGTGGGGGCATTGTCTCCACCGTGATGTCTAACATGGGACTTGAGAAATATTTGGAGGGCCACGGCCTCACGCTCGCCCGTACCAATGTCGGCGATCGTTATGTGGTGGAGCATATGCGTGAGCATGGCTTCAATGTGGGCGGCGAGCAGTCGGGTCATATTGTACTCAGCGATTACAGCACGACAGGCGACGGGCTTATTGCCGCCTTGCAGGTGTTGTCGGTGATTGTCGAGAAAGACCGGCCGGTCAGCGAGGTCTGCCATAACTTCGATCCTTTCCCGCAGATTTTGAAGAATGTCCGCTATGGCAGCAGCGATCCGCTCGGCATGGAATCGGTCAAGAAGGCGATCCGTGACGGAGAGGCACGTCTTGGCAAGGAAGGACGCTTGTTGATTCGGAAGTCGGGAACGGAGCCGCTCATCCGTGTGATGGGAGAAGGGATCAATGACAGCCTTGTCAATGAAATCGTTGATAATATCGTGGATGAGGTTGCCGCATCGGTTTGATGACGCGGATTGAGGATGAGAGAGAATGCAGGGACGCGTACTGATCATTGCCGGATCGGATTCCGGCGGCGGCGCGGGTATACAGGCGGATATCAAGACGGTGACGGCGCTTGATGGTTTTGCCATGACGGCGATCACCGCGCTGACGGCCCAGAATACGCTGGGCGTTGAAGGCATCGCCGAGATCGCCCCGGAATTCGTGGTCAAGCAGATTGACATGGTGCTGTCGGATATCGGCGCGGATGCCATCAAGATCGGGATGCTGCACCGGAAAGAGGTGGTGGACGCCGTCGCCACCTATTTCGATGAAACCGAAGACCTGCCGCCTGTGGTGCTCGATCCCGTGATGATTGCGAAGGGCGGGGCCAGCCTGATTGCGGTGGAAGCGGGCGAGGCTATAAAAAATCGTCTGATCGGCCCGCATACATATCTTCTTACCCCCAATATCCCGGAGGCTGAACAGCTGACCGGCATGACCATCCGGAGCCGGCAGGACCTGGAAAAGGCGGGGCGCCGGTTGCTTGATCTTGGACCGGTCGCCGTCCTCATGAAGGGCGGTCATGCGGAAGGGCAAACTGTCACCGATCTGTTGATCTCGCCGCAAGGGGTAGAAACTTTCAATCACCCGCGGATTGACAGTAAACATACGCATGGGACGGGTTGCACCCTGTCATCGGCCATAGCGACGGGGCTTGCGCAAGGGTTGTCCGCCTCTGATGCGGTCGGGCGGGCCATTCGCTATGTAGAGGTTGCCATAAGACAGGCCCCGGGATACGGGGCGGGGCATGGTCCCATGGATCATGGACACACGGTCATACCGTTCAACTAGAATGCCGCACAGGCATGAATATTTACGGGAAGGAATTTTTATGAAGCTGAAGTCCGGTTTTATTGCCATTGGCATGATCTTCACACTTGGCATTGGTAATGTCATGGCGGACCCCGCGCGGAATGAAGCGGTCAGTGAGCTTCTGGAAATCACCCGTACGGCAGAGCAGATCAAAACCGTTGCGGCAAGCAGTATTCGCCTTTTCCTTGATCAGGGGTTCAAATCGCATCCCGATATTCCCAAAGATGCGAAAGAGCGCGCTTATGACATCATGGTCGAGACATTGCAGGAAAATGTCGATGGCCTTGTTGAGCCGTTGAAGAAAATCTATGCGGAAACCTACAGTCTGGAAGAACTCAATGCGATGATTGACTTCTACAGCACCGATATTGGCCAGAAGGTCGTGGAAAAAACACCGGTACTGGCGCAACAGGCTGTCGTTATCGGTAGCCAGTGGGGCATGACAGTCAACCGCCAGGTAATGGAGCGTATCCACAAGGACCTCGCCGACAAAGGCTACAAGCTTTAACGGTTACTGCCCGTAAAACCTTGCAGCTTTGTGCGGCCCGCCATCTCTATTTTCGGATATCCGGGTTTAGCGGTGCCCGGCGACGGCATGCGGGACATAGGCCTCATTCAGCCGGGCGAGATCATCCATTTCCAGCGAGATATCGAGCGCGGCGACGGCCTCTTCCAGATGGTTCATCTTACTGGCCCCGACAATGGGGGCGGTGACATGCGGGCTGTGGCAGACCCAGGCGAGGGCGATCTGCGCCGGGCTGAAACCCCGTTCCTTCGCGATATCCTGTACCACCGACAGCACGTCATAATCTGCATCCTGTCCGATCTTCATGGATTTGATCATGGCGTCAGAGCGTGATCTTGTCGTTGCCCCGTCTTCCCCTTTCTTGCGGTTGCCGGCAAGGAAACCGCGCGCGAGCGGGGACCATGGGATGACACCGATGCCCTGATCCGCACAGAGGGGAAGCATTTCGCGCTCCTCCTCCCGATAGACGAGATTATAGACATTCTGCATGGAGACGAATTTCGCCCAGCCGTTCTTTTCCGAAATGGAAAGCGCCTTCATAAACTGCCAGGCGAACATGGAGGAGGCGCCGATATAACGCGCCTTGCCCGCCCGGACAACATCATTGAGGGCTTCCAGCGTTTCTTCGATCGGGGTGTCATAGTCCCAGCGGTGAATCTGGTAGAGATCGATATAATCGGTGCCGAGACGACGGAAGCTGTCGTCAATGGCATGCAGGATATGCTTGCGGGACAGGCCGCCGCTGAGCGGGCTATCGCTCATCCGGTTGAAGACTTTGGTGGCGATGACAATCTCGTCGCGTTTTGCATAATCCCGAAGGGCGCGCCCGACAACCATTTCGGAGACGCCAAGGGAATACATATCGGCGGTATCGAAGAAATTGATGCCGAGCTCCAGCGCCCGGCGGATGAAGGGGCGGCTTTCCGCTTCGGGCAGGACCCAGTCCCGCCATTTCGGATCGCCGTAGGTCATGGTGCCCAGGCAGAGTTCACTGACTTTGAGGCCGGTTTTTCCCAAACGCTTCAGATTCATTGTCTCATCCCCCGATATGTTTTTTGAGCGCCGAGACCAGTTTATCTGTATCCGCCTCATTATTGAAGAGGTGGGGTGCAATCCGCATGCTGGAGCCACGCACCGAGATATGGATATTCTCCGCGGTCAATTTTGCGGGAAGGTCGGCAGGCAGCCCGCCGGTGCGCCTGAGCCCGAGAAAATGGCCGGCCCGAAGGGAATCCGGCAGGGACGTGAAGCCGAATTCCGCGGTTCTGTCCGCGATCTCGCGGGTTTTCGCCGTCAGGGTTTGCTGAATGTCTGCAACGCCCCAGTCGAGAATTTGCTCAAGGGCGGCGATCGCGGCGGGCATCAGGGCGAAATTCGCCCGCTCTCCCATATCGAAGCGGCGGGCCCCGGCCTGATAGCCATCGGCATAATCGACCAGCCCGGCAAAATCTTCGGATCCCTCGCGGTTCAGCCAGTTATATTCCAGTGGCTCGCCGTCATGATATTCCGGGGCGATATACATGAAACCGACGCTATACGGGCCGAGCAGCCATTTATAGGCGGCGGCCACCATGAAATCCGGCTTCACAGCCGCAAGATCGAGCGGATTGGCGCCGAGCGACTGTGTGACATCAAGCACCAGCTTCGCCCCCTGTTTGCGCAAGGCGTCCGCGATGGCAACAAGGTCGATCAGGGCCCCATCGGTCCAGTGATTATGGGGCAGGGCGGCGATGGCGACATCCTTGTCAATGGCGGATAAAATGGCGGCGGTCCAGTCTTGATCGGCGGGTGTTTTGACAGTCAGGATTTCGCCGCCTTTGCGTCTCGCCAGCTCCTTCCAGCAATAGACATTGGAGGGGAACTGATCTTCCAGCAGCAGGATTTTCTGGCCCCGCTCAATCGGTAGGTTTTTGGCGGCGGTGGCAAGGCCGTAGGAAGCGCTGGAAACGATCGCGACGTCGTCAGGGCGTGCGCCAATCAGCGTGGCGAAGAGCGACCGCGCTTTTTCCGATTCGCTGAAAAAATCGGCCGGACTGACCGTCCAGGGCAGGGACTTGCGATCAATCCCCTTATGTCCGGCGGCCCGGACCGTTTTCAGAAACGGCCCCATATAGGCGCAGTTGAAATAGGCGACATCATCAGAGATATCAAACAGGGGACGCTGGCTGGGAATCATCGCATGGCCTTTGCAAGACAGAAATGTATTGCATTGTCCCGCTCCCGGCTTGTTTTGGCCAGTTCTTTATTGTCACAGGGACAATCCCGGCGGGTAATTTGACAGGAGAGGATCGCCGGAAATGGCGCGCCGACGGTTTTTCGAGAGAGGTGAAGCGGTGGGATTTCCCGGTCACAGGGGCCGGCAAATTGTCGCAGTGCATAAATATCCCGTTGACAGAATATCGCAAATCCTGTCTATGGACGGCGGGCCACATCCCCCCACCGGGATGCTCTAGACTGGAAGGTTTAGTATATTATGACAGTAGAAATGCGTCCGGAGAGACGCCCTAACTCTCCCCTCTTTTCATCCGGCCCCTGCGCAAAGCGCCCCGGATGGTCCCTCGAAAAACTCGAAGATGCCTGCCTCGGCCGCTCTCACCGTTCCGGTGAAGGCAAGGCCAAGCTGAAAGCCGTGATCGACAAGCATCGCGCCCTTCTCGGCATCCCTGATGATTACAAGATCGGCATTGTGCCGGGCTCGGATACCGGCGCGGTTGAAATGGCGCTGTGGTCGATGCTGGGCGCGCGCCCCGTTACCATGCTCGCCTGGGAAAGCTTTGGTTCGGGCTGGGCGACGGATGTGGTCAAGCAGCTTAAGCTGAAAGAGGCTGAAGTTGTTACCGCACCTTATGGTGAAATTCCCGATCTCGCCGCCGTTGACTGGACCCGCGATGTGGTCTTTACCTGGAACGGCACCACCTCCGGCGTTCGCGTGCCGAATGGCGACTGGATTTCTGAGACCCGCGAAGGCCTTGCCATCTGTGACGCGACATCCGCTGTCTTCGCCATGGATATGCCGTGGGACAAGCTGGATGTTGTCACCTGGTCCTGGCAGAAAGTGCTGGGCGGGGAGGCGGCACACGGCATGCTGGTCCTGAGCCCGCGCGCTGTTGAACGGCTGGAAAATTACACCCCGGCATGGCCGCTGCCCAAGGTCTTCCGCATGACCAAGGGTGGCAAGCTGATTGACGGTATTTTCAAGGGCGAAACCATCAATACCCCGTCCATGCTGGCGGTCGAAGATGTTCTGGATGCGCTTGACTGGGCCGAAACGATTGGCGGCGGCAAGGGGATGATCGAGCGCACGGACGCCAACGCCAAGGTGATATCCGACTGGGTCGAAAAGTCCAACTGGGCGGATTTTCTGGCGGCGGATCCGGCGATCCGTTCCACCACCTCGGTCTGTCTCAAGATCACGGATGACTGGTTTACCGCGCTTTCCGCCGATGACCAGCCGAAGGCCGCAAAAGCGCTGGTTACCCTGCTTGAGAAAGAGGGAGCCGCGCTTGATATCGGTCATTACCGGGATGCTCCTGCAGGTCTTCGCATCTGGGCGGGCGCAACGGTCGAAAAATCCGATCTGGAGGCGCTGATGCCCTGGCTTGACTGGGGCTACGCGACACTTAAAAACACATTCCAGAAATAATCCTGAAGAAGGATCACGAAAATGGTTAAAGTCCTTATCTCTGACAAGATGAGCCCGCGCGCGGCTGAAATTTTCCGTGAACGCGGCGTTGAAGTTGATGAAATCACCGGCATGACGCCGGAAGAACTGAAAGCCTGCATCGGCGAATATGATGGCCTTGCCGTTCGTTCCGCCACCAAGGCGACGGCCGAGATTATCGCTGCGGCGACCAATCTCAAAGTCATCGGCCGGGCCGGAATCGGCGTTGATAACGTGGATATTCCGTCGGCGACCGCGGCCGGTATCTGTGTCATGAATACGCCGTTCGGCAATGCCATCACGACGGCGGAGCATGCCATTGCCATGATGTTCGCGCTGGCCCGCCATATCCCGGCGGCCAATGCCTCCACCCATGCCGGAAAGTGGGAAAAATCCTCTTTCATGGGGGTTGAGCTGTATGGCAAGACGCTGGGCGTGATCGGTTGCGGCAACATCGGGTCCATCGTTGCGGACCGCGGTGTCGGCCTCAAGATGAAGGTGGCCGCCTATGATCCCTTCCTGTCGCCGGAACGGGCGCTGGAGATCGGCGTTGAAAAGCTGGAGCTGGACGAGCTGTTCGCCCGTGCTGATTTCATCACCCTGCATACGCCAATCACCGAAGGCACCCGCAATATCATCAACGCGGCCAATATCGCCAAGATGAAAAAGGGCGTGCGCATCATCAACTGCGCGCGTGGTGGTCTCGTGGTTGAGGCGGATCTGAAAGCGGCGCTGGAATCCGGTCATGTGGCCGGGGCGGCGCTCGATGTGTTCGCCGTGGAACCGGCCAAGGAAAACATTCTCTTCGGGTTGGAAAATGTCGTGGCGACTCCGCATCTTGGGGCCTCAACCGATGAGGCACAGGTCAATGTCGCCATTCAGGTGGCCGAACAGATGGTCGATTACCTGCTGGTTGGCTCCGTGACCAATGCGCTCAACATGGCGTCGGTCTCGGCCGAGGAAGCGCCGAAGCTGAAGCCCTATATGCAGCTTGCAACGCAGCTTGGCAGCTTCGCCGGGCAAGTAACGGAAAGCGGCATCAAGAGTGTCCGCATCGATTATGAAGGCCATGCCGCCAGCCTGAACACCAAGCCGCTGACCGCGATCATCATTCAGGGGCTGCTGGCCCCTCTGATGGACAGCATCAACATGGTCAATGCGCCGGTTGTTGCCAAAGAACGGGGTATTGACGTGACGGAAAGCGTGAACGACCGGGAGGAGGATTACCAGACCCTCATCCGTGTCACCATCACGACAGAAAACCAGACCCGCGATATCGCCGGCACGCTGTATGGCGATAACCGGCCGCGTATCGTCAATATCAAGGGCATCAATATGGAGGCCGAACTGGGTCGGCATATGCTCTATGTGACCAACAAGGACAAGCCGGGCTTTATCGGTGCGCTGGGCTCGGTGCTCGGCAATTCCGGAGTAAATATCGCCACCTTCCATCTGGGCCGCCATGACGCGGGCGGGGAGGCGATTGCCCTGATCGAGATAGATTCGGACCTTACCGCCGAAACCCTGAGTGCGGTCTGTAATCTTCCCAATGTGGAGAAGGTGAAACTGCTTAAATTCTAGGGCACCTGCTAACAAATACGCGCCTTTCAAGGCGTTCGGGAAAGCGGCTGTGAAAATCAGCCGCTTTTTCGTTGTTCTGGTTGGCGGCGCGGGGGAAATGTGCTTTATAAGCCCATGTGATGAACGACTATTCTGAAAAAGGCCTGTTGCCTGCCGGTCTCGCTGACATGTTGCCGCCCGCCGCGGCGCGGGAGGCCCGCATTAACCGTACCCTCATGGAGGTGTTCGCGGGCAATGGCTATCAGCAGGTCAAACCGCCGCTCATCGAATTCGAGGAACATCTTCTGGAAGGTGCCGGGGCGGCGCTTGCGTCCAAAATGTTTCGCGTGATGGACCCGGTGTCCCACCGCATGATGGGCATTCGCACGGATATGACGTTGCAGATCGCCCGTGTCGCCACCACCCGCATGAAGATGGACCCGCGCCCTTTGCGATTGTCTTATTCGGGGCAGGTGCTGCGGGTGCATGGTTCGCAGCTGAGGCCCGAGCGGCAGTTCGCCCAGACCGGGGTGGAATTGATCGGGACGGAGGCGACCGCTGCCGATGCCGAATTGATTCTGCTGGCGAGTGAGGCGTTGAACGCGCTGGAAATTGACAACTATTCCATTGATCTCACCCTGCCGACACTGGTCCCGACTATTTGCGAAGGGCTGGGGATTGCCCCTGATGTGGCGGCGTCAGCGCGGGAGGCGCTTGATCACAAGGATGCGGCGGCGCTGGAAAACTATGAGGCGCCGCTTTCGGATATTCTGATTGCGCTGCTGAAAGCGGCGGGTCCGGCGGAAGCCGCTCTTGCGACGCTGGAAAGCCTGTCGCTGCCTGATGCGGCGGCGTCACAGCTTGCGGCGCTGAAAGAGGTGATGACGCAGCTTCATTCTGCTGTGCCCGATTTGCGCTTGACCATTGATCCGGGTGAATATCGCGGCTTTGAATATCAGACCGGCCTCAGTTTTACGGTCTTTGCCCGTGGTGTTCGGGGTGAACTGGGGCGGGGCGGTCGTTATCGGCTGATGGACGGGGAACCCGCGTCGGGCTTCACCCTGTTTCTCGATAGCCTCATGCGGGCCGTGCCCCGGCGACCGGCGGATGATCGCCTGTATCTGCCATTCGGCACGGATCTCAAAACCGGCTTTGCCCTTCGTCAGGAAGGGTGGAAAACCGTTGCGGGCCTGGCACCCGAAAAGGATGTCGAGGCCGAGGCAGGACGGCTTCTGTGCGGGCAATATCTCGCGCCGGAAGGCGTCAAGAAACTCTCCTGATTTAATACACACTCAAGGACAGAATAAAAATGGCGAACGTTGCGGTAGTTGGTTCCCAGTGGGGTGACGAGGGCAAGGGCAAGATCGTTGACTGGCTGTCCCAGCGCGCGGATGTTGTTGTGCGTTTTCAGGGGGGGCATAACGCGGGCCACACTCTCGTCGTTGATGGTAAGGTCTATAAACTGAGCTTGCTGCCCTCTGGCATTGTGCGGGGCGGCAAGATGTCGATCATCGGCAATGGCGTTGTCGTCGATCCCTGGGCGCTGATGAAGGAAATTGACACCGTGCGTGCGCAAGGGGTGACGGTTGATCACAACAGTTTGAAGATTGCCGAAAATGCGACGCTGATCCTGCCGCTGCATGGGGAGCTTGATGCTCTGCGCGAGGATGCCAGCACCGCTGTCAAGATCGGCACCACACGCCGTGGTATCGGTCCGGCTTATGAGGACAAGACCGCCCGTCGGGCCATTCGTGTTTGCGACCTTCGGGATCCCGAGTTATTGACGCGCAAAATCGCGACGTTGCTCGACCATCACAACGCGCTGCGCCGGGGTCTTGGCGCGCCGGAGGTGGAGGGAGATGCTTTGCATGCCGCGCTCATGGAAATTGCTCCGAAGGTGCTGGAGTTTTCCGATATTGTCTGGCGCCGCCTTGATGAAGCGCGGAAGGATCGCCGCCGGATTCTGTTTGAAGGCGCGCAAGGCGCGATGCTGGATAACGACCACGGCACCTATCCTTTCGTGACCTCTTCCAACACGCTGGCCGGACAGGCGGCGGTCGGCAGCGGTATCGGCCCCGGTTCGGTCAATTATGTGCTGGGCATTACCAAGGCCTATACCACCCGCGTGGGGGAAGGGCCGTTCCCGACGGAACTGTTTGATGACATCGGAGAAGGTCTGGGCGCCCGCGGCCGCGAGTTTGGGGTTGTTACGGGGCGCAAGCGGCGCTGCGGCTGGTTTGATGCGGTAATGGTGCGTCAGGCCGTCAAAACCGGCGGCATAACCGGAATCGCCTTGACCAAGCTGGATGTGCTGGATGGCATGGAAGAGCTTAAAATCTGCGTCGGCTATGAGTTGCATGGCAAGAAAATCGACTATTTCCCCGCCAGTATGGCCGATCAGGCAGCGGTCAAGCCGATTTATGAGACCATGTCAGGCTGGAGTGACAGCACCTTTGGCGCACGGACATGGGCGGACCTGCCCGCCGCCGCCGTCAAATATATCCGCCATGTGGAAGAGCTGATCGAGGCGCCGGTCGCGCTGCTGTCCACCAGTCCGGAGCGAGAGGATACCATTCTGGTTCGCGATCCGTTCGAAGATTAGAATAGTATCATTCTCCGGCGGGCGTGCTAGTTTGACCGGATGACAAAGCCATCCACCCATATGATGCAGCTTGCCATCGGCGGGCTGCTGGCGCTGGCCATCGGCCTCGGCATCAGCCGGTTTGTCTTTACGCCGATCCTGCCCTTTATGGAAGCGGGACTCGGCCTTGACAAGACGCAGGCGGGGCTGATTGCCTCAGCAAATTTTCTAGGCTACCTCGTTGGCGCCCTGCTGGCAATCCGGCAGTCTCTTCCGGGATCGCTGCGGCTCTGGTTTCTGTCCGCCTTGATGGTCTGCGCGCTGACGACAATCGGGATGGGGCTGGCGGACAGCATCGGGGTATTTCTTTTTCTTCGGTTCGTCGGTGGGATTGCCTCGGCCTTCGTCATGATTTTCGGCACCACTCTGATCCTCAATCGGTTCGCGGAGCAAGGGCGCTCTTCTCTTTCGGCGCTGTATTTTGCCGGAGTGGGGGTCGGCATTTCTCTCTCTTCGCTGCTGATCATGTTCCTGATCGCAATCGGCACAGACTGGCGGGAAATGTGGATTTGGACCGGCAGCCTCTCGGCGGCGATGCTGCTTCCGGTTTTCTGGCTGGTGCCTGGGGACGGGAAGTCCGTTGTTATCGTAGAGGGCCCGCCAAAAATGAGTTTCAGCAACCCGCTCAAAGCATTGATCCTGTCCTATTTCCTGCTCGGCTTCGGCTATATTATCACGGCGACCTTTATTTCGGTTCTGGTGCGGCAAATTCCTGGCTTGCAATGGATGCAGACGCTGGTTTGGCTGGTGGTCGGTCTTGCCGGAATTCCTTCGGTGGCGATCTGGTCCTGGGTCGGGCGGCGGATCGGCAATCATAACAGCTATGCTCTTGCGAGCCTTTGTCTCGCCATTGGTGTGGCCGGTAGCGTATATGCCGCGAGTGCGGGCGCGGTTCTTGCGAGTGCAGTGCTGTTGGGCGGCACTTTCATGGGAATGTCAGCCGTCGGGCTTGTTCATGCCCGTGAGATGTTGCCAGGTAATGCCCGGCAGATTCTGGCCATCATGACACTGGCCTTCGGCCTTGGTCAGACGATTGGGCCGGTTTTTGCAGGCTATATTTACGGCATTTTCGGGGATTTTGTCGTGGCCTCGCTTATCGCTTCGGCCGGACTGGGATTTGCCGCCTTGTTGACGGCCTTTGGCAAGACCTCAGCTTTGCAGAATCCGGGGCGGTAACCCGCAAGAGTTTAACGGCATCTTAACGTCATTTTGCGATTGTTGGTCCCGGATTTGAGGTAACTGACAGAGCCGCTCGCATGAGTCTCGCCGAAAAACTGGAAACACCGACTGACGCCGCTCCTGCTGACCGCGGCGCGTTGCTGGCTGGCCGCTTCCGGATAGACCTGTCCCGCCCTGTTGATTTCCTTCAACAGGGCGCGAGCATCGCCGTTGAAGCAGCCGATATCCAGGATCCGACAAATGAGCTTGTAGCTGTAATATCAAGCCCTTACAGCTATTATCGCAAGCCGGTTGCGGAGACCATCAAGAACAGTCGTAACGGCGGAACCCTTGATCTGCTGGCGCATGGCGTCGTGCGTTTTTCCTCTCTCGATATCCGCTATGCCACGGTGTTTGAACGCCCCCGGGGCGGACCGGTTCATAAAGACGGTCATGGCGGCATGTCTGAAACTCTGATTCTGGAAAAGGTCCTGCCGCCCATTGCCGCCTGCCTTCTCGATCTCCATCAGGGGGCGATGACGCATCGCGCCATTCGCGCCGACAATCTGTTCTACAGCGACAGCGAGCGTCAGACTATCGTGTTGGGCGAGGCGATCAGCCAGGCGCCGGGACTGCTGCAACCGACTGTTTATGAACCGCTTGAAAGCATGATGGCGCATCCGGCGGGCCGTGGGGACGGTGTGCCGGCACATGATCTCTATGCGGTGGGCATCCTGTTTCTGCATCTGCTCGGCGGAGAAATGCCAGGGGAGGGAATGAGTGATGAAGAGATTTATCGCGGCAAACTCCTGAAGGGCAGCTTTTCCCTGCTGGCGGAAAAGCTGAGCCTGTCGCCGCGGATGTACGATATCCTGGCGGGGCTGCTGCATGATGACCCGGCGCGCCGCTGGAATGCAGAAAAGCTGGCGAACTGGCGGGATGTCATCAAGGAGACGCCGCGCCGCGGACGCGGTGATACGCGGGCGCTCGACAAGATCCTGTTCGAGGAAGTAGAATATGGCTCGCCCCGGCTGCTGGCGCGCAATATGATCAGCAAGCCCAAGGCGGCGGTTGAACTTCTGCGTAGCGGACGCCTTGCCAAATGGGTGAAAAACGCCCTGCGCGATGAGGCGACAGCCGCAGAAATCTCCGAAATTCAGGGAAGCGTTGCAAATGGGCCCCATGCGCAGGCGCGAAGTGAGACCACGGCTGTCACCCATATGCTGCGCTTGCTCGATCCTAAGGCGCCACTGTGGTATCGCAATGTCTCCTTCTCCCGCAATGCGATCGGCATGCTGATGCTGGAGGCATTCCGGCAAGACAATATGGAGATGAAAAAGTCCATCGCCGAATTGTTCGAAAGCGGCCTGCTGCTCAACATGGCCATGACCGAGTTTCGCGACAAGCGGGAACGCCGCGCCGACTGGCTGCCCGAAGCCTCGATCACCGGATGTCAGGATTATATGAAAAATGGCGGTGAGCTTGGCTATGGGCTTGAACGCTGTCTTTATGAACTCAGTCCGGAGACGCCCTGCCTGAGTACGCTCGTGCTGGGATCGCATGTGCGAAACATTTCCGAATTTATTGAAATTGCGGAACAGAAGCTGCTGGCGTCGAACGGGCATGGCAATCCTTTTGATCGTCATGCGGCGGCCTTCATCGCGACAAAATCACGCGGGCTCGATAAATATTTGATATCGCTGACCCTGTATCCGGCGGGCAGTGTTGAACATGTGCTTTTGGAACTCAAGCTGTTTGCGAAGCTGCAGGCGCTCAGTCACCCTGGACCGCTTCCCGGTTTTGCCGCCTGGGCGGAAGAAATGCTGAAACCGGTCTTCCTGAAAATCCGCTCCCGATTGCGCCGGGAAGTGGTCATACAGCGGTTTCGGGAGGCCCGGAAAAGCGGCGATCTTGGCATGATCCTTCAGGCAACGGACCTGGAGCGGCAACTTGCGCGGGACCGCCGGGAATATGAAGAGGCCCTTGCCGCCGCCGGAGAGGCGGATCGTTTGGCCATCTTCCTGATGAATGGGGCAGACGCGCGTCGGGCGGCCGCTGAAGGGTATGGCGCCTGGATTACGTCGGTTCTATCGGTTACGGCATTACTGGCCAGTACGGTTCTTTCTGTATTGTATTTTATGGAATAGATAATGGCGAAGCAGAAAAAACAGCCTGTGAAAATGGCGGAAAACAGGGTCGGGCAGGGCATTGCCTTGTTCTGGGTAATGGTCTTTTCCGGTCTCGGAATTGTGTTTATCCCGCCGACCATGATGATCCTGTTCGCCGGATTGATCCCGAGCCTTGTTGCCATTCTGCTGAACACCGGCCGCATTGGCAGCATTGCCACGATGCTTGCTTTCAACCTTGCCGGCATCATCCCGGTTATCGGCATCCTGTGGGACCGGGGCCAGACGTTCAACGAAGCCTTCCGGATGCTGACCGATGTTTATATGTGGCTGGCCATGTTCGGCGGAGCAGGGCTGGCGGTTTTTCTGTCCTGGGCCGTGCCGATTGTTGTTTTCTCCGCGTCTGAATTGCAGGCGAAGGCGATGATCGCCAAACTTCAAAAGCGTCGGATGAAGCTGGTCGAGGAATGGGGCGGGCAGTTTGTTGCCGATATGAAAGACAGCTCCGGCAACCGCTGATCGCCATTATCAAAGCATTCCCGCCATTCGAACTTTCTATAACGGCTGGCGCATTGGGCCGCTTTTCGGCATAGTGCGGGGCACGAACAAATCATAAAAAAGGAATAGAGAATGACAGGCCATGTCTACTGGATCTACGAGCTCGAGATTAAAGCCGGGCAGTATGAAAAATTCGCCGCCTTGAAAGACGAAATGATCGCGGCAACGAAAGCGGATGAACCTGGCACACTCAACTATGAATGGTCAGTGAATGAGGACAAGACAATCTGTCATGTATTGGAGCGATTTGAAAATTCCGATGCGGCGCTTGTTCACATGGGCAATTTCGGCAAGAAATTCGCGGCCCGGTTCCTGGAAGTGCTGACGCCAAAGGTGATGACCCTCTATGGCGATCCATCAGAGAAGGTGCTGGGTGCACTGGCCCGGGTCGGGGCGGTGCAGATGCCCTCTGTCGGTGGATTCTCGCGCTAACCCTTTCCGAAGATACAAAAAAGGCGCCTGACTGTGATGCAGGCGCCTTTTTATTTTGGTCGGTTGCGGATCAGCTGATTCGCTCTTCCAGCACTTTTGATTTCATGGCCCGTTGCAGCTTCTCAAAGGCGCGCACTTCAATCTGGCGCACCCTCTCGCGGCTAATGTCATAATGCTGGCTCAGCTCTTCGAGTGTGAGCGGTTCATCGCGTAGCCGCCGTTCCGTTAGAATATGCTTCTCCCGCTCGTTCAGGACATCCATGGCCTTTTCAAGCATGGTGCGGCGGCGCTTCAACTCTTCATTCTCCGCATAGACAGTCTCCTGGTTCGGGCTGTCATCTTCCAGCCAGTCCATCCACTCGCCTTCGCTTTCGGCGCGCATGGGAGCGTTGAGGCTATGATCCGGCGCCGTCAGGCGGCGGTTCATGCTGACCACTTCCTCCTCGGTAACGCCGAGTTTTTTCGAAATGGTCTTGACCTGATCGGCCGTCATGTCGCCTTCGTCAATGGCCTCAATCTGGCCCTTGATCTTGCGCAGGTTGAAGAACAGCTTTTTCTGGGCAGCGGTCGTCCCCATTTTAACGAGCGACCAAGTGCGCAGGATATATTCCTGAATAGCGGCGCGGATCCACCACATGGCGTAGGTGGACAGGCGAAAGCCCTTCTCGGGTTCAAATCTTTTGACCGCCTGCATCATGCCGACATTACCTTCGGAAATCAGCTCGGCAATCGGCAAGCCATAGCCGCGATAGCCCATGGCGATCTTTGCCACAAGGCGCAGATGGCTCGTCACCATCTTGTGCGCGGCATCGGTATCGCCGTGATCCTTCCAGGCCTTGGCCAGCATATATTCTTCGTCCGCTTCCAGCATGGGGAATTTGCGGATTTCCTGCAGGTAGCGGGACAGGCCGCCTTCCGGCGTCAATACGGGTAAGGATGATGTGCTCATATTCAGGACCCTCTCTCTTTCTGGCGCCTGTCTTTCGTCATTCAGGATGCCCGAAAAAACAAGCCCGACAAACTCCTGTCTAGGGGATAATCATGGCGATTTGATGTTGTCGTTCTAACCCCTCAGCGCCGCGATCAACTCCCTCAGATCAGATGGTAAATCTACCTCGAACTTCAAGGGCTTGTCTGTGACGGGATGCACAAATCCGAGGGTTTCGGCATGCAGCGCCTGGCGGGAGAAAGCGAGGATCACCGCCTGATGGGATTCCTCAAGGGCGCTGACGCGGCTTTTTTTCTGGCGGCTGTAGAGTGGATCGCCAAGCAGCGGATGGCCGATATGAGCCATATGAACGCGAATCTGGTGGGTACGCCCGGTTTCCAGCTCGCAGGTGACAAGGGCCGCGATGTCGGAGAAGTTTTCCTCCAGCCGATAGCGGGTGAGGGCGGGTTTGCCGCCTTTCGTGACCATTGCCATGCGTTTGCGGTTATGCGGGTCGCGGCCAATGCTGCCCTCAATTTCTCCCGTTGGTGGGTACAGGCGGCCCCACACCACGGCCTTGTAGCGTCGCTCGATATCATGGGCGGCGAACAGGGCGGCCAGGCCCTGATGCGCGGCGTCATTCTTCGCGGCCACGAGAAGACCGCTGGTCTCCTTGTCGATCCTGTGTACAATGCCGGGCCGTTTTACCCCGCCGATACCGGATAGGCTGTCGCGGCAGTGATGCAACAGGGCATTGACCAGCGTGCCGGACCAGTTGCCGGCCGCCGGATGCACCACCATGCCAGCGGGCTTGTTGACGACGATCAGATGCTCATCCTCATATAGGATGTCGAGTGGGATATCTTCTCCCTCCGGATCGCCTTCCTCCGCTTCGGGGACGTGAATTTCATAGGACTCTCCCGGCTGCACCCGGCGGGACGGATCGGTGATGGTGACGCCCGTAAGGGTGACCATACCGCCCTTGATCAGCGGCTTGATGCGGCTTCTGGAAATATCGGGCAACGCGTCCGCCAGCAGCCGGTCGAGGCGCGCACCGCGAACGTCTTCTGAAACTTCAACTTGATGTAACCCCGCATTGAATGGCATACACAGGAACCAGTGTTATTTGCAATCGCCCAAGGTGCCGTCATGACAGATGAACCGGACTATGAACCCGGCCCGAACCTTACCCTGCTGAAATGGATTGTCGGGATTCTCGGCTTTCTGATCATCCTGTTTGTCGGCATTATCGGGGTTACGTTATATATGCGGATAACGGGATCGGAAAGTGCTAATCCGCCCGCTACGGCGGAGGAAAGCCGTCCGGCCCCCGCAACGGTGGTTGAGGGGAGCGGTCTTGTCCCGCTGTCCGGCTTCGGCGACGTCGCCATCCAGGTGCCTGAGGATATGGATGTAATCAGCCTTACCTCCGATGGGGCGAGGATGTTCCTGACCCTTGGAACAGAGGGGACAGCGCGGCGCATTCTTGTCTATTCACTGGCCGACGGGCGGGAGCTTGGCAGATTTATCCTCGACCGGGCAATCGTACAATAATAGGGCGGCCCGTGATTTTCACCGGTCCGGAAAAAGGGAGCTCAGCAGGTGTTGAAAAACGGAGTGCCAGTCAATTTCGCCAGTGACAATGCGGCGCCGGTCGCGCCGAAAATTATGGCGGCACTGCAACGGGCGAACAACGGCGCAGCACCCAGCTACGGTCATGATGGTCTGACCCGGCAAGTGGAGGATAAACTCCGCGATCTCTTTGAATGCGACCTCAGGGCGTTTCCCGTGGCGACGGGGACCGCCGCCAATGTGCTTGGTATCAGCAGTTTCTCGCCAGCTTATGGCGCCGTTTTCTGCCATCCCCTTGCCCATATCGATAATGATGAATGCGGCGCGCCGGAGTTTTATTCAGGCGGAGCGAAACTTGTGCCGGTGGCTGGTGCGGATGGCAAGATTGATCCGCGCGCGCTGGAAGAGGCTGTTCTGGAAGGCGGGGGCTCAGTTCATCATGTGATGCCCTCGGTCATTTCCATCACGCAGGCGACGGAATGCGGTAGCGTCTACCGTCCGGATGAGATTGCCGAGATTGGTATTCTGGCGCAGAAGCATGGCCTTGCCTTGCAGATGGATGGCGCGCGCTTTGCCAATGCGCTGGCGTTTCTGAACTGCCATCCTGCTGATATCACCTGGCGGGTCGGGGTCGATGTTTTGTCCTTCGGGGCGACCAAGAACGGCGCGATGGGGGTGGAGGCCGTGGTGTTCTTCAATATGGAGAAGGCGCGGGAGTTCGAATTTCGCCGCAAGAGAAGCGCGCATCTCTTCTCGAAAATGCGTTACCTGTCGGCACAGCTTGACGCCTATCTCGAAGCTGAATACTGGCGGGAACTGGCCACCAATGCGAACCGGATGGCAGAACGCCTTGCCGATGGCATTCGCGGTATTCCGGGCGCGACAATCTGCTATCCGGTGGAGGCCAACATCATCTTTGCAAAGCTGCCCGAAGCGGCTCTGGAATGTCTCGCGGTTTCCAACATTCTCTATCACCGCCGCGCCAATGATACGGATGGGAAAATTCGTCTTGTCACATCCTGGAACACGACGGAGCAGGATATTGACGCTCTCCTCAATGTGATCGCCTGACGCACGATATTCCCGGATTTTTATCTCCCGAGATTTGATTTTACCGCCATCCCCCGTTATTGATGAGTGGAATTTGGCGGCTATTTGCCGCCGTTTGAATGTATAGGGCTGATAAAAAGTGCAGAATATAAACGATTTATGGGAAATTGTTAAAGAAGTCTGGAAAGAGGGTTATGCGGGGTTCGACTTCAGTTCCCTGATCATCGCTCTCGGAATCATCGCGCTGACCTTACTCATTCGCGGTGTATTCACTCGCTTTGCTATCAACCGGGCGCTGGCCTATGCGGAGCGCTCGAGTAACCGGATTGACGATGCGCTGATCCTGTCCATGAAGGAACCGATCCGCTTTATTCCTATTGTGATCGGTGTTTATTTTGCGCTGTCTGTAGCGGATTTTTCCGACGATCCGGATTTTACGGCGTTCATCGGGCGGATTGTCCGTTCACTTATTGTTTTTAATATTTTCTGGGCGCTTTACGCCGCCATCTCGCCGATGACGTTTCTGCTGGGCAAGCTGGAACGGATATTTTCCGCCGAGATGGTGGGGTTCCTGGTCAAGATCATGAAGGGGATTGTCATCGGTCTTGGAGGGGCGACGGTGCTGCAACTCTGGGGCATCCAGGTCGGGCCGATCATTGCCGGTTTCGGTATTGTCGGTGTTGCCGTGGCCCTTGGTGCGCAGGATCTTTTCAAAAACCTGATCAGCGGCTTTCTGATTCTCGCGGAAAAGCGCTTCAAAGCAGGCGACTGGGTGCTTGTAGATAGCGTAGTGGAAGGCACGGTTGAGAAGATCGGCTTCCGCTCGACTGTTATCCGACGGTTTGACAAGGCGTTGACCATTGTCCCGAATGCGACCTTCGCTGACAAGGCCGTTACCAACTTTTCGGAAATGACCTATCGGCGCATTTACTGGAAAATCGGCGTTGAATATTCCACCTCCGTTGCGCAGCTTCAGGAGATTACCGGGAAGATCGGCAGTTATCTTGCGGACAATCGGGATTTCGCCCAGCCGGGAGAGGCGTTGCAGTTTGTCTATACCGACAGCTTTAACGACAGCAGCATCGATATCATGATCTATTGCTTCACGCGGACAACCAACTGGGGTGAATGGTTGCAGATCAAGCAGGATTTCGCCTATGCGATCAAGGGCATTGTCGAGCAGGCGGGAACCGGCTTCGCCTTTCCGTCTGTCTCTGTCTATCGGGGTATTGGCGGGGCGGAACCCGACCCATTTGTGCCGCCTGCTGATTTTAAGGAAGGGCAGCAGGGCCCGCTTACCGTTGGGGATGGGCCGAGTGAAGTGACCTGATGTGTTGGTCAGCCTGTCACGTTCTTGACGATGATATATTCGAATTTTCCGTCATTTTCTAACGCTTTTTCAAGCAGATAGCCGGTGACGTTGCAAAAGTGACGGAAGTCGATGACGGACGCCGGATCGGTGGCAATAACACGCAGCCGGGCTCCCGGCGCAAGGTCGCGCAGCGTCTTTTTTGCACGCAGCACGGGCAGCGGGCATTGCAGGCCGGAGGTGTCAAGGAAATGCAGCTGGTCCGTCATCGCGCCCTTTTACGGATTTTTATCTGTCAGGTTTGCGGCAAGATAGCTCTCCGGTTCGCGCTGCGCAATTGCTGATTTCTGCCATTTTATAATTAGACCACATGTCTGATTAACGATTTATATACTCTGATCTGCGATTATGATGCGCGAAAACACTCCCTTTGGAATGTGGATTGGATGGTTGTAGCGAAAGACATGGGACGGGCCGGCATTGGTTCGGAAGATACGGCGCAAATCAGCCCCGATTTCTACAATCAGGGCCGCCGGACCGGCGATGTAAAGCCTTATCCTGCTGCCCGCGAAGTGAAGCATTACGAAATTGGCGAAGCGACAAGCTTTCTGCGCCCCTTCGGAAAAACCTATCGGGAAGCCCTTGAAAACCTTGTTACCGGCAGCATCCAGATCATCGGGCTTGATGAGGTCAAGACACGCTATAAGGAGCGATGGGGCGAAATTCGTGAAAATATTGTAGAAATCGCCGAAGCCTACATTGGCCGCAAGCTGGGCCGGCATGATATTTTCGTGCCGCTGGATGACGGACATTTTGCCCTGCTGTTTGCTAACGCTTCCCGTCAGGAGGCGCTGCAGCGGTCCCGGGCGATTGCCAATGATCTGGTCAACAAGCTGTTTGGCGAAATGCCAGGCGGGGAGCTGATTTCCGTCGAAGCGGCGATGCTGACGATTGAGGATTTCGAGGGGCTGGATAAAATCCGCTCCCTTGAAGGGCTGGTTTCTTGTTTTCACGCGGCCATTTTGAGGGCGCAGGAGCGCGAAACCCGGGAAGTGAAGTTGCGTGAAGCCGATGTTGGTATCCGTTTCCGCCCCCTGATCAATCGCCGCAAACGCTTTGTCGGGCTGTATGAGGCGCTGGATGCCAGTCGGGAGGGGGACATCGCCGGGACGGCGATGCCGGAAGACTTGCGGCAAAGCGGCTCCCATCGAACCCGCGCCGAGCTGGATTGCGTGATCCTGACAGAACTTGGCAATATTATCGAAAAGCTGGACATTCAGGGGCGGCGGCCCGCCTTGCTGTTGCCGGTTCGTTTTGAAACGCTGGCAAACAGTTATTTCCGCAGCAAATATGCCCGTCTGTTGGCAACCCTGCCAAACTATACGGACCGGCATCTGATCCTCAATGTCCAGGATGTACCGGACGGGGTGCCGAACAGCCGTTACCGGCAAATTCTTGGCGCATTGCGACAGCTCGTTCTGGGCTTTGCATTTGAAGTGGATATCCGCTGGAAAGATTTTGCGTCCATTAATGATTTGCCGGTTTTCGCCATTTCACTCGTGGGCCATGAACGCCTTGATCTGGGGCAAATCGCAGCATTGTTTACGGCAGCGAAGGAGCAGGGACTTAAGTGTATCTGGCGATCTCTGGATAATGACGAGCTGGCGCGGGCGGCTTTCAAAATGCAGGTTGATTATGTGAGCGGGCCGATTTTTGGCAGTGCCCAGAACGCGCCGGCAAAACCCTTCTCCCTGCCTGAAAAATAGACTTATGCGCGGGTCAATAGCGCGGCCATCTCCACATGGGGAGAGAAGAGAAACTGATCCACCGGCTGTAGGGGGCAGAGTTGATATCCGCCGTCGAGCAGAAGGGTGATATCGCGGGCGAAGGTAACCGGATTGCAGGAAATGGCGACCACAACGGGGATATCGGATTTCGCAATTTCCAGGGCCTGCGCCTTTGCCCCGGCGCGCGGCGGATCGAACAGTAACCCGTCAAAGGCGTTCAGCTCATCTTTCAGAAGCGGTCGCTGGAAGAGATCACGGCATTCCGTCGTGACGGGGCGAATGGCACGGTTGGCAGCCATTTGCAGGCCTTTGACAAGCTCCGCATCCCCCTCGACGCCGTGGACAGGGGCAAGGGCGGAAAGCGGCAAGGTGAAGCTGCCGACCCCGGCGAACAGATCGACAATGCGTTTCGCATCGCGGAGGGCATTAACCGCAAAGGCGCCAAGGGCTTCCTCACCAGCATTGGTTGCCTGCAGGAAGCTGCCGGGCGGTAGTAGGGTAGGAATGCCGCCCAGCCGGACTTCCGCCGGGAGACGGGCGGCGATCGTTTCGGGCGTATCCTGGGGACGGGCGCGCCAGGCGATCCGAGCAAGGGATTGTTCCGCAGCAAAGGCGGACAGCATCTCCCGCTTGTCCAGATCCATCGTGAGTTCAGCCGTGATCAGCAGATCGACGCCGTTTTCCGTTTCGGTTGCGAGCAGGCGGGCTTCACTGTTGCGGGGCAGCAGTTCAGGCAGCAGGCTTCGCAGAGGTTTGACAAGGGCGAGCAGGGCGGGGGCAATCACCGGACAGTCTCCGATGTCAAAAATCTGATGACTGCGGCGCAGGTGAAAGCCGATCATCACCCCTTTCTTGCGTTTTGAGGCAATAAACTCCACCCGCCGCCGACTGCCGGATGGGCTGGTTACTGTTGGCAGGACATGGGCATCTGTTATTCCCGCCCGCTCAAGGCAGTCGAGAATGCGTTGCCGCTTCCATTCTGCGGTGAAGTCCGGGGAGAGATGCTGCATCGCGCATCCGCCACACAGGCCAAAATGACGGCAGGATGGTTTGACCCGTTCCGTGCTTTCCTCAATGATTTCCACGATGGTGCAGACGTTGCCGTCGCCCTTTGCATCGTCCACATTCGCCGATATCCGCTCTCCGGGGGCGGTGAAAGGGATATAGTAGGTCTTGCCCCGATGGGTGGCGATGCCATCGCCGCCCGATCCGATATGGCTGATGGTAAGTTCAATTGCCGACATGCCGCGCCCCCATCAGAAATTCCCGGTTGCCATCACTGCCGAGGACGGGACTTGCCATAGTGCCGAGGGAGCGCCAGCCGGGACGGGCATTGATCCAGCTTTCCATCTCCATTGGCACCCGGTCCGCGAGGGCCGCGTTCCGGACAATGCCGCCCTTACCGACATTTCCCTTACCGACTTCGAACTGTGGTTTGACAAGCGCTACAAGATCCGCCCCCGGCGCCGCGAGATCAAGGACGGCGGGCAACGCCTTGGTCAGCGAAATAAAGCTCACGTCCGCGACAATCAGGTCAAGGGCATCGGGGATGAGTGTGGTATCGAGATCCTTAGAATTGGTCTTTTCCAGATTGACGACGCGAGGATCCTTCCCGACGACAGGATCAAGCTGACCATGCCCGACATCGACAGCATAGACGCGCCGCACATCCCGCGACAATAGAACTTGCGTGAAACCGCCGGTGGAGGCGCCGATATCGGCAGCAATGCGCCCCTTCACGGAAAGGTCGAAATGATCGAGGGCGGCCAGCAGCTTGACGGCACCCCGCCCGACCCACTGCATATCGGCGATATCGAGGGTGATCTCCGCCGCGTCCGTCACCTTGCGGTTGGCTTTATCGGCAATCTCGCCATTGACGGTGACGCGCCCCTCCGCGATCAGGCTTTGCGCGCGTGCACGGCTTTTCACCAGATCGCGGGCGACCAGCGCCAGATCGAGCCTTTGCGATGTCTCTGTCATACGAGTGATCTAGACGGCAGAAATATTAGGCCGCTTTGCCTTTCCACTACCAAGTGCGGAAAGCGCCGCCTCGACAATCTTGCCATGATTGATGCCCGCCTCTTCATACATATCGTCGATTTTCTGCTGATCTATGAAGATATCCTTCATGCAGAGGGGGCGCACCTTCAGCCCGTCATCCAGCAGGCCGTTCATGGCCAGGAACTGCATGACATGACTGCCGAAGCCGCCGACGGCACCTTCCTCGACAGTGATCAGCACTTCATGGGAGGCGGCAAGATCGCGGATCAGGGCTTCATCGAGCGGTTTGCAGAAACGGGCATCGGCAACGGAGGTGGAGATTCCCTTTGCCTCCAGTTCCTCCGCTGCGATCAGCGCTTCTTTCAGGCGGGTGCCGAAGGAAAGGATGGCAACACGGTCACCCTCCCGGATCATACGGCCGCGGCCGATTTCCAGCACTTCGCCCTTTTCCGGCAACTCAACCCCAACGCCTTCGCCGCGGGGGTAGCGGAAGGCGCAGGGCCCTTCATTATAGGCGGCGGCGGTGGCAACCATATGTTTCAACTCCGCCTCATCGGCGGGAGCCATCACCATCATATTGGGCAGCGTTGCCATATAGGTGATGTCGAAGGACCCCGCATGGGTCGCGCCATCCGCCCCGACAAGTCCCGCCCGGTCGAGCGCAAATCGTACCGGCAAATTCTGAATGGCAACATCATGCACGACCTGGTCATAACCGCGTTGCAGAAAGGTGGAATAGATCGCAACGAACGGCTTCAGCCCCTCCGTCGCCATGCCGGCGGCAAAGGTGACGGCATGCTGCTCGGCAATGCCGACATCGAAGCAGCGGTCGGCGAATTCCCCTGCGAACTGGTCAAGGCCGGTGCCATCGGGCATAGCCGCGGTCACGGCGACAATCTTGTCATCATCGCGGGCTTCCTGAATAAGGCTCTGGGCAAACACCTTGGTGTAGGAGGGGGCGTTGGGCGTGGCCTTTGCCTGTGCGCCCGTGATGACGTCGAATTTTGAAACCCCGTGATATTTGTCAGCGGCGGCTTCGGCGGGCGGATAGCCCTTGCCTTTTTGCGTGACGCAATGGATCAGGATCGGCCCCTGCTTGGAATTCCGGGCGTTCTTGAGAACGGGGATCAGATGTTCCAGATTATGGCCGTCGATTGGTCCGACATAATAAAATCCCAGCTCCTCGAACAAGGTTCCGCCCGTGACCATGCCGCGGGCGAATTCCTCCGCCCGCCGCGCGGTGCGCTCCAGCGGATCGGGCAGGAGAGAGGCGAGCTGTTTCGCCATTTCCCGCAGGCTGCGGTAGGGCTTACCAGACAGCAGGCGGGAGAGATAGGCGCTCATGGCACCGACGGGCGGCGCGATGGACATATCGTTGTCATTGAGGATGACGATCTGCCGTGCATCCATGGCGCCGGCATTGTTCATCGCTTCATAGGCCATACCGGCGCTGAGCGCCCCGTCGCCGATGACTGACACCACATTATTCTTGCGGCCCTGAAGGTCACGTCCGACCGCCATGCCGAGACCGGCGGAGATGGAGGTGGAGGAATGCGCCGCGCCGAAGGGGTCATATTCGCTTTCCGCCCGCTTGGTGAATCCGGAAAGGCCGCCCGGCTGGCGCAGCGTACGGATGCGGTCGCGCCGCCCGGTCAGGATCTTGTGCGGATAGCATTGGTGCCCGACATCCCAGATCAGCCGGTCTTCCGGCGTGTTGAAAACATGGTGCAATGCCACGGTCAGCTCTACCACGCCGAGGCCCGCGCCGAGATGGCCACCGGTGACGGAAACGGCGCTAATCACCTCCTGACGCAGCTCTGTGGCAAGCTGGTTGAGCTGCGACAGGGTCAGCTTTCGCATATCCTTCGGATATGTGATGGTGTCGAGTAGGGGTGTTTGCGGTGTCGTGGTCATAATATAAACCCGTCCTCAGTTGCGGCGGTTAATGGTAAAATGCGCCGCATGTCGTAACAGATCTGCTTTCGGCCCGAAAGGTTCAAGATGGCCGACCGCCTGATCGACCAGAATGGAGGCATGGATACGGGCCTCTTCCAGCCCCATGAGAGAAACGAAGGTGGCCTTTCCTGCCGCGGCGTCCTTGCCGGTTGCCTTGCCCATTTCCTCCGCCGTTCCTTCTTCATCCAGTATGTCATCTGCGATTTGAAAGGCCAGCCCTAAATCATGGGCGTAGGCTTTAAGCGCCTGCAACTGTGGCGGGGATGCATGCCCGAGGATGCCGCCCGCCACACAGGCAAAGGAGATGAGCGCGCCGGTCTTCAGCCGTTGCAGGCGCGTGATGGCGGCAATATCGATGGGGTTGCTTTCCGCGTGGATATCCATCACCTGACCGCCAACCATGCCCTGTCCGCCAATGGCGCGGGCAAGCCGGGCGGTGAGCTGGATGCGCACTTCGGCCGACGGGTGGGTATCCGCACCGCTGATAATTTCGAAGGCGAGCGATTGCAGCGCATCACCGGCGAGGACGGCCGTCGCCTCGTCAAATTTTTTATGGACCGTCGGCAGGCCGCGACGTAGATCGTCATCATCCATGCAGGGCAGATCATCATGGATGAGGGAATAGCTGTGGACCATCTCCAATGCCGCCGCCACGCGCACTGAATGCAGGCGGGGAACAGTGAATAGATCTGCGGACTGGATCAGCAAAAAGGCGCGCAACCGCTTGCCGGGAGACAGGACGGCATAGCGCATGGCGTCAAAAAGCCGCTGTTCCAGCCCCTCGCTTACCGGCAGCAGGGTGCGTAATTCCCTCTCCATCAAATCTGCGGTCTGACGGAGGGCTTTGCTGAAATCATCTTCCATAGAACTGTCTTGACCCCGCCTGAGGCATGTCTAGTCAATATTCGCCGGTTCGACCGACAGATTGCCGTTACGGCCGACGATCTTGTCGACCCTTTCCTGGGCGTTTCTAAGACGCGCTTCGCAATGCGCCTTCAGAAGCGAGCCGCGGGTGTAAATATCAATTGACTGGTCAAGATCGACCTGGCCCGAATCGAGCTTTTCGACAATCTGCTCCAGTTCTCTCAAGGCGTCCTCGAAGGACATCTTGGCGATATCATCAGGGACTTTTTGGCTTTTGGGATCAGACATGATTTCTCCTTTGCCGTCTTATAACGCTCTCTCAGGCCTGGAGCAATGCTTTCACATGAGCATCGACACCTTCCGAAAGCCCTTCAAGATCATAACCGCCTTCCAGTAACGACACCACGCGCCCTCTGGCATGAAGATCGGCAACGGCCATCAGGCGGCGGGTGATCCAACGATAATCCTCACCGGTCAGGTTGATATTGGCGAGCGGATCCTTGATATGGGCGTCAAATCCGGCCGAAATAAGGAGCAGCTCCGGCCGGAAGGCGTTCAGAGCCGGCAGGATAACCATGTCATAAGCCTCGCGGAATTCGCGGGAGCCTGCACCGGCCGCCAGCGGGACATTGACGATATTGCCAACCCCTGTTTCGGTGACCGAGCCTGTGCCCGGATAAAAGGGCGCCTGATGGCTGGACGCATAGAAGACATCCGGGTCATGGGCGAAGATTTCCTGCGTTCCGTTCCCGTGATGGACATCAAAATCGACAATGGCAATACGTTGGAGGTCGTGCGCCTTCTGGGCATGACGCGCGGCGATGGCGACATTGTTGTAAAGGCAAAATCCCATGGCGCGGTCCGTTTCCGCATGATGGCCGGGCGGGCGGATGGCGCAGAAGGCATTGGCGCCCGCTTCGCCCACCACGATATCGACGGCTGCAATTGCAGCACCGACGGCTCTCAGCGCCGCAATCTGGGAGCCCGGAGACATAACCGTATCAGGATCAAGATTGATGATCCCGGCCACGGGCGCGCTGCTGGCGATATGCTGGACATGCGCCGCGGAGTGGGCGAGGGCGATATCCTCCGCTGTGCCGAGCGGGGCGTCATGACGGACGAGTTCGGGAAAATTGTCGCTATCGAGCTGATGTAGCACGGCGCGGAGGCGGTCCGCCCGCTCCGGATGGCCGGGGCCGGTATCGTGAAACAGGCAATCGCGGTGGCTGATGAGATGGGTTGTCATGGCTTCCCGACCGGGTTTTCTGGTTGACGGCTGCCTATTATGTGCAGAATTTCGCGCCGCATTTCAAGCGTTGCGGCGCCATTTACGCCCTCGATCAGGGATCGCGCGCATTAAAATCAAAGATGAAAAGCCCGATCACGGTATTTTTTACGCCCAGCCGTAATCATTGTTTCAACATGGCGTCGGGACGGCTATGATACCGCGCTTGGGGCTTCTTCGTTGCACATGATAAGGGAATTGGGGCATGGCGGACACGCAGAAGGTTTTGTTGCTGACCGGGGCGAGCCGGGGCATCGGGCATGCCACGGTCAAGCGCTTCAGCGCGGCGGGTTGGCGGGTGCTGACCGTTTCCCGGCAGGCCTTTTCCGAATATTGCCCGTGGGAAGGGGGCGAGAAAAACCATTTGCAGATCGATCTGGCGGATATCGCATCTCTGCCTGCCGCCATTGACAATATCCGCGCCCGACTGGGCGGCGGTCTTCTCCATGCCCTTGTCAACAATGCCGGTATCTCGCCGAAGGGGCCGGATGGCGCACGCTTCAACACACTGAATTCCGGATATGACGACTGGCTGCATGTCTATAACGTCAATCTGTTTGCGCCGCTGATGCTGGCTCAGGGGCTGTTCAATGAGCTGGTGGCGGCGAAGGGGGCGATTGTCAATGTCACCTCCATCGCGGGAAGTCGGGTGCACCCTTTCGCGGGCTCAGCTTACGGGACATCGAAAGCCGCGCTATCTGCGCTGACGCGGGAGATGGCGGCGGATTTCGGGCCGCATGGCGTGCGTGTCAACGCCATAGCGCCAGGGGAGATTGATACCTCCATCCTGTCACCCGGCACGGAAGAGATGGTGAAAGACATTCCGCTGCGCCGCCTTGGCCGACCCGAAGAGGTGGCCTCCACCATCTATTTCCTGTGCGATGCACCGTCTTCCTATGTCACGGGGGCGGAGGTGCATATCAATGGCGGTCAGCATGTATAATCGCTAATGCCGGTTAAGTTGTCTGCAATGCATCCCGGTGCACGAGGCTATGATTCAGCCGCCAAAGACCTGATCATCCCTTATGAATTGCTGGCCTTTGAGGAGGTTCATGCGGCTTGGCTTGACCTGATCCCACAGCAATCATCGGACATTCTGGACATCGGCGCAGGTACCGGCCGGGATGCCGCATATCTGGCTTCCCGGGGACATCGTGTTACGGCTGTAGAGCCTGCGCATGCTCTTCGCCATGCCGGAATGAAGCTGCATGCCGATCAGCAAATTAACTGGATGGCAGATGCGTTGCCGGAGCTCACCGGGCTTTCCGGTCATGCCGCCGCGTTTGACCTTATTTTGCTGGTCGGAGTCTGGGCACATCTGGCGGCAGGAGAGCGGCGGGAGGCCATGCTGCATCTCGCCCGACTACTGCGGCCGGGCGGGCGGTTACTGATATCCCTGCGGCATGGGCCGTCACCGGCGGGGCGGCCGATGTATGCGGTCCCGGCATCGGACGTCATTGCGGACGGGACGGCTGCCGGGCTTACACTTATCAGAAGAAAAATCATGGAATCGATTCAGCCCGGGAATCGAGCGTTGGGCGTCAGCTGGACCATGCTTGCCTTTTCTGGTTGAACGATTGTTCCATAATGTAGAAAAAATAGGCAAAAATTAAGGAAAGCATAAATTTTGGACATCTTTCCGCTGGATGGACACAAGAATAGGTTGGATTTAGCCAAATATAGGTGGCACTGTTTTTGCTGTGGTCTGGGGGAACAGCCGGGAAGGTGCAGTGGAATTCAGATTTTTTGAAATTTACAGGAGTCCTGAATATCTGTCCTTACTGGCGGAAGGTGCGGGGTTAAGTGCGGCCCTTGCCATTGGCGGTGGTATCATGGGGCTACTGCTGGCGACGCTTCTGGCATCCTTCCGCTATTCGAAGATCCCGGTGCTCAGGCAGATATCCGCCTGCTATACGGAATTCATCCGCAATACGCCGCTGATCGTGCAGCTTTTTATCGTCGCATTTGGCCTGCCGCTACTGCTCGGCTATCAATGGCCGTTCTGGGGGCATGCGCTGCTGGCGTTGACGTTGAATTTTTCGGCCTATTTCTCGGAAATTCTGCGGGCAGGGTTGAATGCGGTGCCGCATGGCCAGATTGAGGCGGCTTCTGCCCTTGGCCTTAAAAAGACGGTGATCTTCCGCAAGATCATTTTCCCGCAGGCGGTGGCAATGATGTATCCGTCGCTCAACAGCCAGTTCATTTTCCTGTTTCTCACCACCGGGATCATTGCGGAGGTTGGTGTGCGCGATCTGATGTATGCCGGACTCTATATCGACAGCCGGACCTTCCGTTCATTCGAGGTCTATTTCACCCTGACCGTGATTTATATCCTGATGGCGCTGTTGTTCAAGACGCTGCTGCAACTATTGCACCGCGGCCTGTTCAAATGGAAGGCGCCGCGATGAGAGACGCTTTTATCAGCCTGCTCGGCAAACCTTACGGCATTGTTCTCTATCAGCTTCTGGAGGCGACGCAGTTCACCATCTATCTTTCGCTGATTGCCTTTGTCGGTGGCGGGATCCTTGCCCTTTTGATCACCCTTGTAAAAACATCGCCGTCAAAAATCGGCAAACAGATCGCGACCGGCTATATCTGGACCTTCCAGTCCGTGCCGCTGCTGCTGATGCTGTTCCTGCTCGGGCTTGGTGTTCCGCGGCTGTTTGGTATTGATATGGACCCCTGGCTTGCCGCCGGAATTGCGCTTGTTCTTTATGCGAGTGCTTATTTGTCCGATGTGTGGCGCGGCGCGGTGGAAGCTGTGCCTGCGGGTCAGTGGGAAGGCGGGCGCTCCCTCGGGTTCAGTTTTTTGCAGATTATCCGGCTGATCATCCTGCCGCAGGCGTTTCGCCTGTCACTCGCGCCGACCGTCGGCTTCATGGTGCAGATTATCAAGGGAACCTCCCTTGCCTATATCATCGGTTTTCATGATCTGATGAATGTCGGCAAACGCTGGGCCAATGCGCCGGTACAGGGGACGGAGCCCTATATCATCTTTCCGATCATGGCGTTGATCTATTTCTGCCTGTGTTTTCCGCTGTCGCACTGGTCGCGTGTGCTGGAGCGGCGACTCGGCAGCGTCTCGAAGCGGAAGCTTCCGACACCAACCTAATACTGACAGGATTTGTATAACAGAGAAGGAGTGAATTCATGCTGAAACAACTGAAAGCGGGCCTTATGGGGCTCGCGCTGGCGGCAACGGCTTTCATCGGCCCGGCATCGGCCGATCTTTCGGAAATTCTGGCGGCGGGCAAGGTCAAGATCGGTATTCCGGAAAATTTTCCGCCTTTTGGCGCGCTGGGGCCGGAAGGGGAATATGTCGGCTATGATGTGGATGTGGCGAAGATGATCGCGGAAGATCTCGGCGTTGAGCTGGAGTTGGTGCCCGTCACGTCGAAGCAGCGCATTCCGTTTCTTGAAACCGATCGGGTGGATTTGGTCATCTCCTCCATGGGGGCAAATCCGAGCCGCGCAAAATCCATCTGGTTTTCAAGTGCTTATGCTCCTTTCTTCTCCGGAGCTTTTGCGCCTGCCGCAATGGCGATTGAGTCAATGGCGGATCTTTCCGGCAAGAAAATCGGCGTGACCGGCGGGACGCTTGAAGATCTGGAGCTGTCCGAGAAAGGCCCGAAAGACATGGAAATTATCCGCTTCGGTGATAATGCGGCGACATTGTCCGCCTATCTGTCCGGTCAGGTTGAGGTGTTGGTGACAGGTAACACGGTTGCGGCGCAGCTTTCCGCAGACAACCCGAACCTTGATGTGGAAACCAAATTCATTATTAAGGAAAGCCCGGCCTTTATCGGCATCAAGAAAGGCCAGATGGACCTATTACAATGGGTAAATGTCTTTATTCTGCATAAAAAAATGGGTGGTCAGCTCGGCGAACTCTCAGAGAAATGGCTGGGGCAGGAACTGCCGCCGCTGCCGTCTCTGTAGGTTAAACGGTCAACAGCCGTTAAGAGGGGGCTTCGGCCCCCTCTTTTTCTGCTTTCAGTGACAGCAGGCGGGATCAATCCCAGCTTTCGGCCCTGGCAATGGCGGCAACGGCATCAAGGCCTTTGGTGAAACGGTCGAACATCTCGTCGATTTCCGCCTCTGTGATGATCAGCGGCGGGCAGAGGGCGAGATTGTCGCCTGCCACCGCGCGGCTGATCACGCCCGCATTCTGCATGGCCTCAGCCGCTTTCGGTGCCGCCTTGCGGGCCGCATCGAAGGAGCGCCTGGTTTTCTTGTCGGCGACCAGTTCCACCGCACCGATGAGCCCGGTGGACCGGACTTCGCCGACCAGTGGATGATCGGCAAGGGCATGGAAACGGTCATTGAACCGCCCCGCCACCGTTTGCACATGACCGACGAGATCACGCTCCTCCATCAGCTCCATGGTGCGCAGGCCGACGGCGGCAGGCACCGGATGGCCGGAATAGGTGAAGCCATGGGCGAATGCGCCGTGCTTTTCGCTCTGCTTAACCATCCCCTGGAAAATCTCGTCCGTGATCATGACGGCAGAAATGGGTAGATAGGCGGAGGACAGGGCCTTCGCGCAGGTGAGAATGTCGGGCTGAATGCCGAAGCTTTGAGAGCCCCACATCTCGCCCGTCCGGCCGAAGCCGCAGATTACCTCGTCAGCAATCATCAGCACGTCGTATTTCTTTAGCACCGCCTGCATCTTCTCGAAATAGGTGGCGGGCGGGATGATGACGCCCCCCGCGCCCATGACCGGCTCGGCAATGAAGGCGGCAACCGTCTCCGGTCCTTCTTTTAGGATCAACTGCTCCAGATCGGCGGCGCAGCGGGCGGCAAACTCTTCTTCCGTCTCGCCGTCCTTGCCGAAGCGATAATAATGGGGGCAGGAGGTATGCAGGATATTCTGGATCGGCAGATCGAAGTCGTTATGCAGCGGCGGCAGGCCGGTCAGGCTCGCGGCGGCGATGGTCACGCCATGATAGGCCTTCTGGCGGGAGATAATCTTCTTTTTCCGGGGCAGGCCGCGGCTGTTGTTGTAATACCAGACCAGCTTGATAACCGTGTCGTTCGCTTCTGATCCTGAATTTGCAAAGAATACCTTTGAAAAAGGCACAGGAGCGATTTCCAGCAGCTTTTCGGCAAGGCGGATGCTCGGCTCCGTCGATTTGCTGGCGAAGGAATGATAGAAGGGCAGCTTGCGCATCTGGTCAATGGCGGCCTTGATCAGTTCTTCTTCGCCAAAGCCGAAGGACGCGCACCACAGGCCTGCCAGCCCTTCAATATATTCCCGGCCTTCCTCGTCATAGACATGCACGCCCTTGCCACTCTGGATGATGAGGGGGCCGTCCTTGAGATGGGTAGACAGGTTGGTGTAGGGGTGAATCATGGTCCGCACATCACGGGCGGAAAGGGAATTTCCTTGCTGAAGGCTGGGGCTGGACATCACAATTTCCTCGAATATGAATGGAACATGTTTACTATTTGTAGGCCCATTCCCGACGGGCTGTCAAAGATGTTTCTCACTGTTCTAATATTCTTGTCTCCGCTGTCGCGCCGTGGCTTAATGGAGTGGGATTAACGGGGATGCACGACTATGGGGGAGCAATTCAGTTTTGTCGGGGCGGGCGGCATGTCCTTGCAGGCCCGCCGCTGGGTACGCGCGAAAAAGCCGAAGGCGGTTGTCCAGATCGTTCATGGCATGGCGGAGCATTCCGCCCGTTATGCCCGCTTTGCCGAGGTATTGAACGCTTTCGGCTATCTCGTCTATGCCCATGACGTGCGGGGCCACGGCCTCAACATCCCGGCGGGAACACCGCGCGGTCATCTCGGGGATGAGGATGGCTGGACATCGGCGGTGGAGGATATTTATCTGCTGAACCGGCATATCGCCGGACATTATCCGGATCTCCCCGTCCTGCTGTTCGGCCATTCCATGGGCTCCTTCATGGTGCAGCAATATATGGCATCCCACAGCAACAGTATCCGGGGTGTTATCCTTTCAGGCACCAACGGTCCGCAGAGGGGCCTCTCCGCCCTCAAGGCGCGGCTTGGCCTCAGCTTTGTCCGGCGCCAGAAACACAAGCTCGGCCCCCGTGCGACCCTTCCGGAACTCGGCCGTATCTTCAAGGGGTTCAACAAACCGTTTGCCCCGAACCGGACAGAGTTTGACTGGCTCAGCCGTGATGAGGCGGAGGTGGATAAGTATATTGCCGATCCGCTGTGCGGTTTTGACTGTTCCCTTGCGACCTGGGAGGGGGTGATGGCGGCGCTGTTGCAGATTGCCTCTCCCGCTGCGCTTGGCCGGATGACGAAAGACATGCCTGTTCTTGTTTTCAGTGGCAGCGAGGATCCAGTCGGTGAAAATGAAAGGGGGGTCCGGCGGCTTCTCGATGCCTATGCCCGCCAGAAATTTGCAAAGGTCGATCATAAATTCTATGTGGGTGGGCGGCATGAGATGCTGAACGAAACCAACCGTGATGAGGTGATGACGGATATTGTCGTCTGGGCCAATGGCGTGGTTGACTGACGAGCGCGGGGTGGGCGGGCACACAGGTATAATCTGACAAGAACAAATATAATCGCTCAACAAAAAGGAAAAAGAAATGAGTCAGAGTAACGGGGAGAGATACACACTCATTGGCGGCAACGCCTCACCCTATTCCATGAAAATGCGGGCGCTGATGCATTACCGGCGACTGCCCTATGACTGGATTTTACGCTCCCTTGCCACCGATCATCTGATTGCCGATATGCGGCCGGTTTTGGTGCCTGTTCTTATGTTGCCCGATGGCAGCCGTCACCTCGACAGCACGCGGCTGATTTATATGCTGGAGGAACGGCATCCCGGCGATCGCTCTGTCGTGCCCGACGAGGCAGCAGTCGCTTTTCTTGCCCATCTCGTAGAGGATATGGCTGACGAATGGGTGACCAAGATGATGTTTCATTATCGCTGGGCCTATGAGCCGGATATCCATTATGCCAGCCACTGGATTGCCGATGATCGCGCCGCGGATAAATCAGCGGAGGAGCGCGAGAAGTTCGCCCGCTTCTTTGCGGAGCGGCAGATCGGCCGAATGCCGCTGGTCGGCTGCACGCCGGAGAATGCCCCGCTGATCGAGGCAGGGTATCATTTTATCATCGGCTTGCTGCGAGATCATATCGGCAGTGCGGGTTATCTGTTCGGTACCCGCCCGTCCATGGCTGACTTCGGTCTTTATGGACAGCTCCGCACATTATCACAGGACCCGACGCCGCAATCTATCCTGCGGCGGGAAGCACAGGCCGCAGAAAGCTGGCTGCGTCAGTTGGATGACGCCTCCGGGATTGAAGGGGAGTGGCGGGGGATGGACGATCTCTCCGTCCCGGCAAAAGAGCTGACCGGCTACGCGGCCCGCATTTACCTGCCCTTTCTTGCGGCCAATGAAGCCGCGGTCAAAAAAGGGGAGGAGAAATTTACGGTATCGCTCGACGGGCGGCCGTACGCACAAGGTGTCTTCGGGTATCAGGTGAAATGTCTCGAAGATTTGCGACGGCGCTATGCCGCACTCCCCGAGGCGGATCAGCAGAAAATCGATCCGCTGCTCGGGGAGGGGGCCATCGCTATTCTCAAGGGTTAGGTCAGGCTCTAAACAGAGAAGCCGCCAAGTTTGGTTTCAAGATATTCCATGATCCCTTCCTTGGCGCCTTCCCGGCCTAGTCCGCTGTCCTTCATGCCGCCGAAGGGGGCGGCGGCGCTGGTCGGGTTAATGTCATTGATGCCGATGATGCCAAAGCGAAGGCCTTCAAACATCCGTATGGCGCGGGAGATGTCCCGCGTATAGACATAGGCGGCAAGGCCATATTCGGTGTCATTGGCGCGTTCCAGCACTTCCGCCTCATTGTCAAACCGGATGATGGGCGCGACGGGGCCAAAGGTTTCCTCGCGATAGATCAGCATATCTTCCGCCACATCGGCGAGCACTGTAGGCGCATAGAAGTAGCCCTTGTCGAGACCATTGGATTTGAGCGGAGCACCGCCTGTTATCAGCCGGGCGCCTTTGGCAACGGCGTCCTGGACCTGCCGATCCACCTTATCGACAGCCGTCTGGTTGACGAGCGGGCCGATGGCGACGCCGTCCTCGAACCCGCTGCCCGCCTTCATGGTGGCAACGCGCGCGGCGAAGGTATCGACAAAGGCATCATAGGAGCCGTTCTGCACAAAGAAGCGGTTCGGGCTTATGCAGGCTTGACCGGTGTTGAGGAATTTGACGAGCGAGCCGCCTTTGGCCGCATGGGCCGGATCGACATCCTCAAAGACGACGAAAGGCGCATGACCGCCAAGTTCCGCTGAGACACGTTTCATATTGGCAGCGGCCTGACCGGCCAGCATCTTGCCAACCTTGGTAGAGCCGGTGAAGGTCAGCTTGCGCACCGCCGGGTGATGGGTGAAAACCTCGCCGACCGGCTTCGGGTCGAGCGCGGTCACGAGATTGACAACACCTGCCGGAATGCCGGCGGCTTCGAAAATCTCGAACATGGCAATGGCGCAAAGCGGGGTCGCCTCCGCCGGTTTCATAACCACGGTGCAACCGGCGGCGAGGGCCGGACCGACTTTGCGCGTAATCATGGAGATGGGATAATTCCACGGGGTGACCGCCGCGACCACGCCCACCGGCTGCTTCAGGACCATGAAACGCTGATCTGCGCGGGAGGAGGGCAGGATTTCCCCGTTGATGCGTTTGGCTTCCTCTGCATACCAGAGCAGGAAATCGGCGCCATACTGCACCTCGTTCCGCGCTGCCTTGAGGGGTTTGCCCTGTTCTTCGGTCATGGTACGGGCGAGATCCTCTTTTCGCTCCATCATGATCTGGTAGGCTTTGTAGAGATAGGCAGATCGCTGATAGGCGGTTGTCTGTGACCAGCCGCGGAAGGCCGTCTCCGCTGCCTCGATCGCCTGTGTGGCTTCTGCCGCGCCGCCGTCGGGGACCTGCCGGATCACGTCTCCGGTTGCCGGATTGAGGACATCAAAGCTGCCGCCGGTTGAAGCGGCGATCCATTTTCCGTTTATAAACATTGGCTTGTCTGAAACCTTTCAGGGGAACTGTAATGTATTCATGATTGTTTACGCAGCAGTCTAATGAAATCTGCGGGGCAGTCAAAGTTTCTTCATCCATAGCCGTGCCGCCTGTCGCGCCACTGATTTGTGCATCCGCAGCATAATGGATCCTAGAAGCGTTTGATTCGCAACGGGATTTACCCGGCTGCTAAAACTACATGGGTTTTGCGTGAAAAGTGACATTCCAGAGTTCCCGTCACGGGTGAAGGGCGCATGGAATGGGTTGTATTGCAGAAGGATGCCGGATTGCCCGTGAATAGGCTTTACCTGAAGCGAGGGCAGTTTTATGCTTCACGAAATGTCTAATATATAAACTAACATGGGATTTAATATGCTGGGGCTTATTCAGGATCGGCCATTGCTGATCTCTTCACTAATCGAATATTCCGGTCAATATCATGGGGATGTCGAGATTGTTTCACGCACTGTCGAGGGGCCCATTCACCGGACCAATTATCGTGATATAAATCTGCGGGCAAAAAAACTGGCGCAGGCGTTGACGAAGCTCGGTGTTCAGTTGGGAGACCGGATCGGCACGCTGGCCTGGAACGGCTACCGGCACATGGAAATTTATTTCGGGGTCTCCGGCATGGGGGCGGTTTGCCATACCATCAATCCGCGGCTTTTTCCCGAGCAGATTGCCTATATTATCAATCATGCGGAAGACAAATACATCTTTGTCGATCTGACTTTCGTGCCCCTTCTGGAGGCGCTCAAGGATCATCTCAAGAAGGTGGCAGGTATCGTCATCATGACGGATAAGGCGCATATGCCCGAAACCTCTCTTCCCAATGTCATCTGCTATGAGACGCTGATCCAAGCGGAGAGTGGGGATTACAGCTGGCCGCAGTTTGACGAGATGACGGCTTCCTCGCTCTGCTACACCTCCGGCACGACGGGTAACCCGAAAGGCGTGCTCTATGCCAACCGCTCGACAGTACTGCATAGCTATTGCGTTTGCGCCAATGACGGTCTTGGTGTCTCCAACCGGGACAGTATTCTCGCCGTGGTGCCGATGTTCCATGCCAATGCCTGGGGCCTGCCGTACGCGGCGGCCATGTGCGGCGCCAAAATGGTGATGCCGGGCGCGGCCATGGATGGCGCGTCCCTCTATGAACTGATGGAGGCCGAAGACGTCACCCTCGCCGCCGGAGTGCCGACCATCTGGATGATGCTGCTCGGCTATGTGAAAGAGAATAAACTCAAATTCTCCACCATGCGGCGGACGGTGATCGGTGGCTCTGCTGCGCCGCGGTCGATGATTGATACCTTTGTGCAGGAGTATGGCGTCGAAGTGATCCATGCCTGGGGCATGACGGAAACCAGCCCGCTTGGTACCACCGGCAATCTTTTGAAAAAACATGCGGATCTTTCGGAGAAAGAAAAAACCGATGTCCGTGTCAAGCAGGGCCGTGTTGTCTTTGGCGTTGAACTGAAGATCACGGGCGATGATGGCAAGGAGCTGCCGCGTGACGGTGTGGCCTTTGGCGATATCAAGGTGCGGGGGCCCTGGATCACCAGCGGTTATTTTAAAGGCGAGGGCGGTAAAGTACTGGATGAAGATGGCTGGTTCACCACCGGCGATGTGGGCACGCTTGATGGCGATGGCTATATGCAGATCACGGACCGGTCGAAGGATGTGATCAAATCGGGCGGGGAGTGGATATCCTCCATTGATGTAGAGAATGAGGCGCTCGGCTGTCCCGGCATTGTCGAGGCGGCGGTGATCGCCGTACCGCATCCAAAATGGGACGAGCGGCCACTGGTCATCGCGGTCAAGGAAAAGGGCCATGCCGTCACCCGGGATGATGTGATCCGCCATCTGGAGAACAGCCTGGCCAAATGGCAGCTTCCCGATGACGTGGTGTTTGTCGATGAGTTGCCGCACACGGCGACGGGCAAGCTGCTGAAGACCAAACTCCGCGAAGAGTTCAAGGACTACAAGTTGCCAACTCGGTAAATTGTGAAACCTTTAATTTCGAACCTGGTAATGAAATAAGCCGGAATTTTTCGGCTTATTTTTTTATGCAAAATTGATAATCAGTTAATATAATCACCGTATTGATTGTGCTTTTCTTGTTGGCTATGATATCAAAAATAGCTTTGGGTGGTCTCTAATGTTCGAAATGCGTGTTCTTCCGTTCATAATCGTTTCCGGTTTTCTCCTTTCTTCCTGTGCGCCGACTTTTATTGAAAGCAAAACTGCCGACAATAGCGGGGCGGGAAAGATTGAAACAACTTCCAGCAAGACAACGCCAACCCTTTCAGAAGTGAGAAATAGGCAGGAAGTATCCGCACCCAAAACCGCCCCCTCAAAAACTATTACGGTGAATGACATAGGCGGGGGGAGTAAAATCCACTTCAAGCTGTTGCCGGGATTTAGCTTCCAGCCATATTTGTGCCATGTCGCGGACAATTGCGAACCTGTAAAAGTTATGATGTCATCCCCGAAAAATGTAACTACACATGATCAGGAGTCGCGCTCTCCCAGTGAGGCGAAAGACATCATCGCAGAGGTGGAACTGAGCGATGAGACGATGAAACTCATCGACAAGAAAATCGAGGGCGTTGACGGCAGGAAAAAGATTTTGATCATGGCGCCGGATGTGGAGTTGAGCGAGCTTTCGGCCGGGGGGCTGAAGGAGCCGAACGCCTTATGGACATCGGCAGCAAAAAATTATGTGACGGAATTCCTGGCACAGTATTTTGTGGATATAGGGTATGATGTTGCCCTCCATTCAGACAAAACGGAGATTGTTGCGACGGAAACGGCCCAAGATCTTGTTGATCTGCATGAAGTTGTTGGACAGTCGATTTTTATTTATCAATACAACACAATTTTTCAGCTTCCGACGAAAAAGAACGGCAGCTTTAGCTGGACCCTTGGCAAGACGACCCGCGAATTGAAGGAAGCCTATGGCGCGGATTTGGGATTGTTTGTCCATATCCGGGATTCCTACGCCAGCAGTTCACGCGTTGCCTCGCAAATTCTGGCCGCGGCCCTGTTTGGCGTTGCAATCCAGGGCGGGCAGCAAATCGGCTTCGTTTCCCTTGTCGATCTCGAGACGGGAAAGATCCTCTGGTATAATCGTCTCGTTTCCGGTGGCGGCGATCTTCGCACATTCGAACCCGCTTTTGTTACAACGGAAAATCTGTTGGAAGATATTCCTCTATGAGATTTGCCAGAGCCGTTGTGAGTCTCAGTTTCGTTGTTTCCGCCTGCGCGGCGCCAGGATCGACAGGTGATGTGCAGCCGGGCCATACCCCCGCGATAACATCGGTGGAAGCTGGCCTGCGCATGAAAATGGATGAAGCCGAACGGAGCCTGGCAAATAGCGCATTAGTGATTCAGGATGCTGAGTTGCAAATGTATCTGGAGGGGCTTGTGTGCCGACTGGCGGCGGATATCTGTCCTGATATCCGGCTTTATATAATTAAAATTCCCTATTTCAATGCTTCAATGGCGCCGAATGGTGTGATGCAGGTCTGGACAGGACTGATGTTACGGGTTGAGAACGAAGCTCAGCTTGCAACTGTTCTTGCACATGAACTGGCCCATTACAGAAAGCGCCATTCCGTCAAGATGTGGAACTCAGCACGCAATACTGGTGATTTTCTTGCATTTTTTAATTTGACCCTGGGTGGTGTCGGATACGGTCTTGTAGGGGCGGTTGCCAGCGTCGCCGGGTTGGGGTCAATTCAGGCATATTCTCGGGATCTGGAAAGTGAGGCGGATGAACTCGGGCAGGATTATCTCTACAATGCAGGCTATAACCCGACAGAAGCAGCATATCTGTGGGAAAAAATCAGAGATGAATATGAAGTCGGTGAACGTGAACGAACCGCCGTCTTTTTTGCCTCTCATCCGTCTCCCGAGGATCGGGTGGAAAATCTGAAAAACAGAGCAAAAAGCTATCCGCATCACCCCCAGAAAATGCAGCATTCAAAGGACGGCCAGTTCCGGAAATTGGTTGCTGCCCGCTGGCAGGGCTGGCTAATGGATTTGGTTGATACTGGGGCGTATGACGAAACTCTGTTCATTATCAGCAATCTGAAAAACCGCGATTTCAGCCCGGGAGCGCTTGCCTTTTATCGCGGTGATGTTTTTAGGCGGCGCAATGAAGATGGGGATCTCGAGAAAGCGAAGACTGCCTATCTGGAAGCTGCGGCGGCTCCAGATGCTCCCGCCAAAACCTATAAAAATCTCGGATTGGTCGCAAAGCGATTGAAGGACAATAGCAAAGCTATTGAATATTTTGAGATTTATCTGGCTCGTTATCCAATGGCGTCGGACCGTTTTCTGGTCGAATCTTATATCAAGCAATTGAGGCACTCATGAGAGTTTTTATTATTCTATTGTTCAGTCTGGTAGTCGCAAGCTGCGTACCGACTTTTCAATTAAAAAAAACGGACCAAGCAACAACAATGTGGAACAGTTATTCTGTGACAACGTCCGAAAATATAAATGAATTGAAATCCGAAAATTCTGTATTCTGGACGCAGGATGGTCCTATTCTGGAAAGGATTGAGTTTTGGGAGCCGGTCAGTGATGGAGAAACATTGCCGCTTGCCTATATGTCAGGGAATGAAGCACAGGCCGACAGATTTCGGGCGGATATGACGCCTGAAGAAGTGGTCGAATTGCTCAGGAACGGATTCTCGCTCATGCCATTGACGCCGACATTCTTCGGCAATCTGCAGCCTATGCCATTTGGAGACAAGCCGGGGTATCTCATGGATGTTGACCTGTCGGCCAAGGATGGGTCTGATTTTAAAGGAAATATCCTATTTACGACGCATCAGGATAGGTTGATGGTTATCTATTTTACGGCGAGAGAAACGCATTACTATGAAACGCGACGGCCCTATTTTGATGCGGTGGTTCAATCAATCACACTGGGCTGATCTGCCGTTTCAGGCGTTAAAATTTCACACCGGGCAATAGGCTTGCCTGCTGGATCCAGTCTGCAATCTGGGGCTTATTCCAATCATCATTCTCATGGATATTGACGTAGCGCGTCCCCTCGACTTTAGACGCGACCGGCGGAACGGGGGTTAGAGACGTTCCGCGGGTGAAGGTGAGCTGGACGTATTTTTTGTAGCAATACATCGCGAAAAACCAGCCTTCCGCATTGCCGTAAAGCGGTGTATTCCATTTGACGGCTTTGCGGACGTTCGGGAATACCTGTTCGACAATGGCATCTAGCTGTTTGCCAATGTCCTGTTTCCATCCCGGCATGGCGGCAATATAACTTTGCACCGGCCCATTGCCTTCGCCTTTGGGAATTTGTGGGTTACCACTGGACAGCAGTTTGGGATTATCGCGGTCACTCATGTTGTTTCCATCGCGTAAAATTTTACAAATATCCAACGGCAGTCTTGCATTATCTTCTGCAATTCGCAACTCTGGGCAAAGCGCGGCGATTTGCATAAAGGAGCAGACATGACGATCATCAACAAACAGTATCGTCTTGCGGCGCGGCCGCATGGGCTTCCAAAGGACAGTGACTGGGAATTCACCACTCAAGAGCTGCCGGAACTTGGGGCCGGAGAGGTTTTGATCCGAAATCATTACTGCTCGCTTGATCCGGCGATGCGCGGCTGGATGAACGAGGGACGGTCCTATATCCCGCCGGTGAAGATTGGCGATGTAATGCGGGCCGGAACTGTCGGAGAGGTGATCGCTTCCAACAGTCCTGAGTTCCGAGTTGGCGATTTCGCCATCGGGACGCTTGGTATCCAGCAGTATGGCAAGGCAGGGGTAAAGGATCTCACAAAGGTGGATCCGTCTCTTGCGCCGATCGAACATTTCCTTGGCGGGCTTGGCATGCCGGGGCTGACAGCTTATTTCGGCCTGACGGATGTCGGCGCGGTGAAATCGGGGGATACAGTGCTTGTCTCCGGCGCGGCCGGGGCGGTCGGTTCCATCGTTGGCCAGATTGCAAAGATCAAAGGCGCCCGGGCCGTTGGTATCGCGGGTGGGGCAGATAAATGCGCTTATGTGACAGCGGAGCTCGGCTTTGATGCCTGCGTTGATTACAAGGCGGACAGCTTTCTGGATGATCTGAAAGCAGCCCTTCAGGGGGGGATAGATGTGTATTTCGACAATGTGGGCGGTGAAATTCTCGACATCGCGCTCGCCCGCATTCGCCGTCATGCCCGTATCGTCATCTGCGGGGCGATTTCGCAATATAATAACACTACACCCATGCGTGGGCCGCAGAATTACATCAACCTGCTGGTTCACCATGCCCGTATGGAAGGGTTCGTCGTGTTCGACTATCAGTCGCGGTATGAGGAGGGGATGGAAATGCTCGCGAAATGGCATGCGGCCGGTAAACTCAAATTCCGTAATCACATTGAAGAGGGCGTTGAAAATTTTCCGGCAGTTCTGCTGAAACTTTTCTCCGGGGAAAATAACGGCAAGCTGCTCTTGAAAGTGAGCGAGGGCGCATCGACATAATTTGACCGGATTTGCCGGTTAAGGGGCGGCGCGTTAAAGATCATCTCTCTGGTGATCACGCCAGATATGAAAGAGGAAAGAACCGCCGATGGCGTCATTGAGTCTGTTGTTGATTTTTGTGTCCGTGCTCTTTGTCATCGGTTGCCTTTTAACGCCAGTTGCCGCCCGCCTCGGGGCTCCTTTTCTGCTGCTTTTCCTGTGTATCGGCATGCTGATGGGGGAGGACGGCCTCGGCGGTATCCGCTTCGATGATTTTCCTCTTGCCTATGAAATCGGTTCCGTCGCTCTCGCCCTGATCCTGTTTGCCGGCGGACTGGATACGGATCGCAAAACCCTGAAGCTCGCGGCGGCGCCCGCCTTTGTGCTGTCCATTGGCGGGGTTGTGGCCACGTCGGCGATCGTCGGCATAGTGATTTATATGTTTTTCAGCATTTCACTCGCCGAAAGCCTGCTGCTTGGCGCGGTGGTCGGTTCGACAGATGCGGCGGCCACCTTCCTGCTGCTCGGACAGCGGAACATCAAGCTGAAGCATGATCTGAGTGAAACCCTGATGGTGGAGGCCGGCATCAATGATCCCATGGCGATCTTCCTCACCATCACCATGGTGGCCATCGTCGATAATAACCTGCCTTTCACCATACCGACGCTGGTCTCCTTCCTTCCCGAACTGGTCATGCAGCTTGGGTTGGGCCTGCTGCTGGGCGGGATTGGCGGCTTTATTGCGTCGGTGCTGATCAACCGGGTGAAGATGCCGGTCGGACTGTTCGCGCCATTTGCGACGGCGGCGGCGTTGCTGATTTTCGGCACTACCGCAATTTTCGGAGGAAGCGGCTTTCTTGCGGTTTTCATTGGCGGAGTAGTGCTGCGTGATCGCATGGCGCATCAGATGGAGCGGGTGAGACAGTTTCATGATGGTCTTTCCTGGATCAGCCAGATTGTCCTCTTCCTCATGCTCGGGATGCTGGTTGCGCCGCGTGATCTGCTGGATCATATCGCCCTTGGCCTTGGCGTTGCAGTCGTGCTGATGTTTATTGCTCGGCCAGTGGCGACGGTCCTTTGCCTGGCGCCGTTTCGGATCGGCTGGCGTCAGCAGGCCTTTGTCGGCTGGGTGGGGCTGCGCGGGGCGGTGCCGATCTTTCTTGCCATTATCCCCGTGATCAGCCCGGGACCTGTTGGCTCCGGATTTTTCGATGTGGTTTTCGTGGTTGTGATTGCCTCTCTTTTCGTGCAGGGCTGGTCAATCTCACTGGTGGCGCGCTGGTTGGGACTGATAGCCGAGCCTGAAGACGGACCGGAGTTGCCGCTCGGTAAAGCCAAGGATTGATTTTTGCCCCTGAACGGCTTAATTAAACGCGAGCCTGCGAGATGGTTTGTGATCGTGGGTTTTTGAGATTTACGTCCGGAGACCCGCATGGGATCCGGCCATCAGGACCTACCATGACGATGCTGGAAGAACGGGTTGCCAACCGGCGGACCTTTGCAATTATCGCCCATCCGGATGCGGGCAAGACGACACTGACCGAAAAGCTGCTGCTGTTCGGCGGCGCCATTCAGCTTGCCGGTGCGGTGAAAACCCGTGGGGAACAGCGGCGCGCGCGGTCCGACTGGATGAAGGTGGAGCGGGAGCGGGGCATTTCCGTGGCGTCCTCCGTCATGACCTTCGATTATCGCGGCAAGACTTTTAACCTGCTGGATACGCCGGGCCATGAGGACTTCAGCGAGGATACCTATCGCACCCTGACGGCGGTGGACAGCGCGGTGATGGTGCTGGACGGCGCGAAGGGTATTGAAAGCCAGACCCGCAAGCTGTTTGAGGTGTGCCGCCTGCGCGATATGCCGATCACCACCTTCATCAACAAGTTCGACCGGGAGGCGCTTGACCCGTTCGATCTCATTGACGATATCGAGCAGACTCTGGCGCTTGACGTGGTCCCGGCGAGTTGGCCGATCGGCATGGGGCGTAATTTTCTTGGCTGTTATGATCTGTTCAATGACCGTTTGGTTCTGGTTTCGAAGAGCAAGGAAAATCATACGGATGAAGGAGTGACCTGTAATGGTCTTGACGATCCGAAGCTTGACGAGCTGTTGCCTGCGGAGGCGGTCGCGAAGCTGCGTGAGGATGTGGAAATGGCCCGCGGCCTCTGCCCGGAGTTCGATATGCAGGCGTTTCTTGACGGGACGCAGACGCCCGTCTATTTCGGCAGTGCCGTCAATAACTTCGGAGTGGAAACGCTGCTGAACGGTTTGACCGATGCGGCGCCAAGCCCGCGCGCGGCCCCGGCAGGGGGGCGGCAGGTCTCTCCGCTTGAAAGCAAGGTCAGCGGATTTATCTTCAAAATCCAGGCGAATATGGATCCGAAACACCGGGACCGTATCGCGTTCATGCGGCTGGTGTCGGGTCATTTCAAACGTGGCGCCAAGCTGAAACATGTCCGGAGCGAGAAAATTCTCAATATTCATAACCCGGTGTTGTTTCTGGCGCAGGACCGGGAACTGGCAGAGGAGGCCTGGCCGGGCGACATCATCGGCATTCCCAACCATGGCAATCTTCGCATCGGCGATGCGCTGACCGAGGGCGAGGAAATCCGCTTTACCGGCATCCCGAGCTTCGCGCCGGAACTGCTGCAGAAGGTGCGCCCCGTCGATCCGATGCGCGCCAAGCATCTTGGACGGGCGCTTATCCAACTCGCGGAAGAGGGGGCGGCCCGCACCTTCAAGACACGGCTTGGTTCCGAATGGGTGGTGGGCGTTGTTGGCGGCCTGCAATTCGAAGTGCTGGCCGATCGTATCCGCACCGAATATGACATTCCGGTGAATTTCCAGCCGACGGAGCTTTATACCGCCCGCTGGGTCGAATGCGATGATACGCGAGAGATGAAAAAATTCATTGACGCCAATCAGGCCTCACTTGCCGAGGATCATGATGATGCGCCGGTATTTCTTGCACGCAACAGCTGGCATCTCGAACGGGCGGAAAAGGACTGGCCCGCAATCCGCTTCCTCAAAACGAAAGAACAGTCCGCATAGGGACATAGCCGAAGGAGAGAACCATGCCCTCATTTGATATTGTCTCAAAAACCGATCTGGCAGAGGTGGATAACGCCCTTAACAACATCCGCCGCGAGATCGAGACACGCTATGATTTCAAGGGCAGTAATTGCCGCATCGAGAGGGCCGAGGAGGTCATCACCATCCATGCGGATGATGATCTGAAGCTCAAGCAGATGCATGAACTTCTGGCGGCGCATCTGACCCGCCGGAAGATTGATGCGGGCGTGCTGGACTATAAAACCCCTGAAAAAGCAGCCGGGCAGAGCGTTCGACAGGTGGTTGTTGTTCGTCAGGGAATTGACAAGGAGCTGGCGAAAAAGCTGGTCAAGGAGATCAAGGGATCAAAGATCAAGGTTCAGGTCGCCATCCAGGGGGATGAACTCCGCGTGACCGGTAAAAAGCGCGATGATTTGCAGGAAACCATCGCTTTCTGCAAGGGGCTGAAACAGGAGCTGCCCCTGCAATATGTAAATTTCCGCGACTAGCCCATCGTGACAGACGCAGGGGAGAGGGGCAGGATTAGTCTCTGCGCCCGTGCTTTAAGGTGAAATGCCCGGATCAGCAGAGAGAATAAAGCGCGGATGATGTCGCCGGGCCATCGGATTTCACCTCGCCCGTATTGATCATATGCAGAATATGAGCGTAGACGGAGCGCCCCGCCGCGCCATGCAGATGTTCGGGCACGTCTTTATACATGCGCCGCACCATATCCGGGATATACATCGGCCCGGAGGTGAGGCAGCCGCGGATCTGGTCCATCCGCTCCTGCCGGTGGGCGATCAGCGCTTCGACGAAAGGCTTCGTTTCGGTGATTGCCGGACCATGAGTTGGCCAGTAGACGTCATAGTCAAATTGCAGCAGCTTTTCCAGGCTCTGCATATAGTCGCTCATATTGCCATCGGGCGGTGAGACGACGGTGGTGGACCAGCCCATCACATGATCGCCGGTAAAAAGGGTTTTTTCCTCGCGCAGGCCAAAACAGACATGATTGGACAGATGCCCGGGCGTATGGATGACATCAACGGTCCAGCCATTGCCAAGAATGACGTCGCCATCCTCCAGCTTGACATCGGGCATGAAGTCCGTATCGCCGCCTTCCTCCAGCTTGAACTCAGAGACGCCGCCACCATGCGGGCCGAAGCCATAGGTGCGCGCGCCGGTAAGTTGTTTAAGCGGTTCAGCCGCCGGGGAATGATCGTGATGGGTGTGGGTGATCAGAATATGGGTCACCATCTCGCCTTTCAGCGCCGCCATCAGCGCGCCGACATGCGCGCCGTCGAGCGGCCCCGGATCAACCACGGCCACTTCCCCGTGACCAATGATATAGGTGCCGGTACCATGAAAGGTGAAGGCGCTGGGATTGCGGGCAATGACTCGGCGGATGTTGGGACTCAGAGTTTCCGAAGTCCCGTATTCGAATGCCAATTCTTTCTTGAAGGGGATCGTGACCGCCATATTCCTCTTTCCGGTTTTTTGAAGATTGTAACCATATGAGCGGGAGCGGCAACAGGAATGTTATCTTATGTGAAATTTGGCGGAAACTGTCAATTAAACCGCCAAGACAGGTGTTTTTATGATCAGAATGTGGTATTCCCGTTTCTGTTGCGGTCGTCATAGGGCCGCAGCCTTCCGATCATTCGGTGGTTCGGCGATATGTATATGTGGGAGATGCCGGATGAAAAAGTTGATTTCGTTGTTCAAGAAGAAGGCGCCGGAATGGGCGTTTCTGCGGGTGGAGAAGCAACGAAACGGGAGATTTCCGGAAACCGGAATGGTTTCCTTCGCGGGCTTGCCTGCGGAAGTCGCCCGATATTCTGGATTTTATTTACAGTATGAATAAATCTTACATGCCACAGGGGAACGCTTTTTGCTGTCTTGAGTCCATGGGATTCAATCTGTTGTGAACCCGTTTTCCGAGCATTCCGCCGGCTTGCCGTTCAAGCCAAATCGACAAAGAGGAGTATGAAATGACATTGAGAATTGGTGATATCGCCCCTGATTTTGAGATCGAGACGACCAAGGGGAAGATCAGGTTTCATGAATGGGCGGGGGATAGCTGGGTTTTCTTCTTCAGCCATCCAGCTGATTTTACGCCAGTCTGCACGACGGAACTGGGCCGTACCGCGAAGCTTTCCCAGCAGTTTGCAGATCGCAATGTAAAGGCGCTTGGCCTGTCTACGGATACGGTTGAATCTCATCTGAAGTGGATCGGCGATGTCAACGAAACGCAAAATGCCGATGTGCAGTTTCCAATCGTTGCCGACTCCGAACTCAAGGTCGCCCGGCTTTACGACATGCTGCACCCTGAGCAGAGCGAAACCCAGACAGTCCGGTCTGTTTTTATTATTGATCCGAACAAGAAAATCCGTCTCACTCTGACCTATCCGATGAGCGTTGGCCGTAACTTCAACGAAATCCTGCGCGTGATCGATTCCATGCAGGCGGGAGACAAGAACACCATCGCAACTCCGGCGGACTGGACGCCCGGCGAGAAGGTCATCATTCCGCCATCCGTCAGCAACGACGCGGCCAAGGAGAAGTTCCCGCAAGGATGGGATGAGGTGCGGCCTTACCTGCGCTATACCGAAGTCTGATAGAAATCTTGTGAAGGCCGCGCCGTCCTGCGCGCGTGGCCTTCACTTTTCTGCGGCGAGTTTTTCGATCTCCGCAAGGAAGAACTCCTCCGCCTCGTCGAATTTTGTGGTCGACATGGCGTGCATGGCTATGTTTTTCGTCTCGGCGATTGCCTTAATCAGCTTGATGATATTGCCATATCCCGGATCGTTGGTGACAACGGCGTAGATAACGCGGCGGATGCCATGGTCTGCGAGAATATCCGCAAAATAGACGATATCCTCTCCCGTGAGAGAGAGTTCCTGGCCTTTGCGATTGTCAAGCATGCAGAGGTAGCTGTCTGAACGGGTGAGGTCCAGCGTTGCCTGATACACAGGAAGCCGATCCTCCCGCGTCAGGGCACCGGCAGGCGTAATGATATGTAAATATTCGCCTTTATACTCCCTGGTTTCAAAAGAAATATTTTCATATTCCCCGGAACCAACTTGCCTCCACGTCATCGGCAAATTCCGCAAATTCCCTGCTATTTGCGGCCTCCCTGTCCTTTACTACAACTTCAAGCGATGAATCTTAGACCTGAAAGTTGTCAATAACAAGTGTCAAACCCGGCAGGATTGGGAAATATATATGATTTTTCTGTTTCACGCATTAATAGAATTTTATTAAAATTTATCCTTTTTAGGTGCAATGGAGAGAAAATGCGAGAAAACTGCCGTTTATACTGATAAAGAGTTTGGGATGCCTCATTCTTGCGGCGGTGCTGCCATATACCGCAGGCGTGTCGATGGCCGGTATGGAGAGAATCGGCGTCCTTCAGATCGGAACTGAGGCGCCGGCACATGGCGGGGGATGCCGCAAAAGCTCACGCCCCGGCCAATGCTGTCACAAAGACAACAAGACCGGAGAGGTGTATTGCCATTAGGCGATACTGCCGATCGGACGAGGGTGGGGACGAAGAAGCATTAAACCCCGTACATGTCCTTAATGCGGTGTTACTGGATAGGATAGCAGGGGGTATCTTTCCCCTCACTCTGCCAGTTGACCCAGAGTTTTTTATCCGTGCCCATGTTAAGCGTAACGAAATTGCGCTGGCGGATATATTTGTCCGAAGCAAAGGGCGTCAGCATGGAAATGCGGATATTCTGATCCTCATCGAGAAATTCCGTATTGTCATTGGTCACCGTCATGATGCCGATCCATTGCAGACGGCTTGGTGAGGGATGGACGATGCCCGATGAGACCACCTGATGCACCTTGCAATTGCGCTTGCTGTCATGGATGACGCCGATACAGCCAATATGCACATCGCCCGACAGGATCACGGTCTTATATTTTTCGCCCATCTGCCCCGCGTTGCGTATCTGCGCATTTTCCAGCAGCCAATGAATGAGCCGGGCGCGTTCCCCTTCATGGTTTTTTGACCGCCAGTGATCCTTCAGATCATCTGTCAGCTCTTCTTCCCAAGGCGTTGCATCGAATGCTTTTTCGGCCGCCGTAAAATCGCGATAAACGACCGGCACGGCGGAGAGGACGAGCAGATGCGCCTTTGTGTCCTCCTTCAGGCAGGCGATGACTTTCTCCCATTGCGCGCTGCTCATCACCTGCTGCAGAGTGCGCTCCGCGCGGTTGTCGAGGGCGAGAATGCGATAGCCGCGAAAATCCGCCTTGAAGGCATAATGTGCTCCGTCGGGGTCCAGCAGGCTCTTGTTAAAGCGGGAGCGAATCTGGAATGTCTCGAAATATTTCTTTGCGGTTTCGAAGATATATTGAAAAACCTCGCAGTCCTGCATTGACTTGGGGAAGCTGCCCCAGCCATCGAAAATATCGTGATCATCCCACATCATGACGGAGGGGATACTGGCCAGCATCAGGCTCATGGACGGATCAGTCCAACGGGTCTCGTAAAGTTTTTCGAAGAACAGGTCGATCTGATTGCGGGTCGTCGGCGGGATCTTGTAGGCTTCCTTTTCCTTCTTTGAATATTTGTTCCAGGTGGCGAGACCGGCAACCTCAGTCCAAATACTGTCCGCATAAAGCTGATCTCCGCCCATGAGGAGGAGGGAGAAGGGCGTCTCATCCTTAGCAAAATGCGTTTCCGCCATTTCCTGCCAGAGGCGGTAGGGCTCTTCCGTCTTGTGCATGAGGTCGAGGGAGGAAAATCCGTTGCAGGAGCCATAGGTGAAGCGCGCCTCTTCCGTCTTACCGGGGACATAGAAGCCCCATTCCTCGCGGCGGTTTCGATCGTTCGCCGCCGCCCCGTCAATGATGATCTGATAGGGAATCTGCTTGCCGCTCTTGCCCGCGGGGACAGTCATTTTCTGCTCCCCCCGCCAGACCCGTGAATTGGGTGTTTCGGCAATGACCCGGCAGTTGGCAGTCTTGCCGCCAACTTGCCAGCTCGCGACGTCGACGTCCGTAGCCGTTGAAAAGATGACTGTGTAAAGATCCTCCCCCTCAAGCCCCAGAACCGGCCCGACTTTCAGCGCTGCCATATAAACCTCCCTTTGTCTTTAAGTTACAATGACGGCGGGGATTTTAGGCGTCAAACGCCGTTGTCGCAAGGCTGCATAAAGCCAGCCTTTTTCGCGTAATTTCTTCAAATTTTAAGGGAATTTTTAAATGGTCGGGGCGAGAGGATTCGAACCTTAAATATGCAATATATTGATTTAATTAATATAATTCGAAAAGTATGTAAGGGTTTAGTTGGCGTAATGTTACCTTACATATTGTTGACTCGCAATGTCTATTGTCGGTTGTTGACAAAATTATCGAACTACAAAGTTGACGTGTAAAAAGCTCGCCTTAGTTTGTCTTGCGGGTATTTGATAGATCAATATTGGGTTAAACCATGAGAGACGAACAAAGCGGCGTTGAACAAATGGTATATGGAGCTCTTGCGGTTCATCTTCGTAGTCAAGGCCATACTATAATAGATGATAACAGAGAGCAAAAAGATGCCCCGGATTTCCTGTTTTCTAAGGACGGCTTACTCATTGCTTGTGAAGCAACTCAGATACCTCTAGCAGATGTATACCAACATGTTTTTGCGAAGGTAGAGGCTACTCTTACAAAGTCGGCAAGGATAAGTGTTGTTTGGCCCAGAGAGCCCCACTCATGGCTGTCGCAAGCGATTGAAAAAAAGAGATACAAAATAGCTGATTATAAGCGGCGCTCTAAAGCTGGCAAAGTTTGGCTAATTGTTCATGAGCCTGAAAAGAGAGCAGAGCTTTTTGATAGAGATAATATGGAAACTTGGCTGGAGCCATTGTTAAAGTGGGGAGCTACACAAGTTCCGCATGGGTTTGATCGTATTTACTTTTGGTCAAAACGCACCGGAATAATACGTGTTCAAAGAAGAGGTGAAAGAGCACCTAGAGTAAAGTTTGAATTAAAAGATGGCTATCCTACTCTTTTGGGAGGGTATTCGAAAGTTCGTTTTAGAACGGATGAGAAGGGTGCGGTAATAGAGCAAGATTTAAATGATATGCAAGATATTGAAATTATTGTACCTCCAATTGACCCGAAATTCCAAAGGCATAAACCACGTTATACGAAGCAACATCACAAGCCTGTAAAAATCTCGGGGTCATCGAAGCAAGTTTCAATAGAGTTTGACCGGCCAGTGAGGTTTGGGCGGTAAAACTAACAGTTGTTATTCAAAGCCATCGCGTAAAGTCCATTTTTCTTGGTCGTATTATCTCCGTAGAGATAAGGGTTTGGAGCGATAAGCCCTATGGGCTTTGTCAATAGGAGGTTCATCAATTTTGCCTACGATCACATGATATTCTGGAGCTCCAAGATACGCGAATAACCTGATTTTAACTACGAGTAAGAGACCGAGTTTTGTCTCCCACCATTCCAATGATAATTTATGCAGAATTTGAGGCTCAGCTGCTAAATTAATCTTTGGCGTTTGATTGAGACATCCAATCCAATCGAAGGGTCTAGAGTTGGCATCGGTTATAATCTTAGACAAAATTGCTTCGAATTTATCTTGCCCGACTTCTGCGATAGCGTATCCATGAGCGATTTTAGCTAACATTCTACCATAGACATCGCCTTTAATAGGTCCTTGAGAGAATACCTTGTTTTTTGGCCATTCCATATCCGGAACGACAACAAACAGCTCCATTTCATCTTTCCACTCACGCACTATTTTCATTGGCGGTGGAACTTTCGGGACCATAAGAAATGCCGGAAGTTGATATAAAGGTAGATCAAGCTGGTATCGTTCCTCATCGTTTGCACGCGCCCAGACCTTTACAGTTTTTTGCCTTCTTTGAGATGTTCTGAAGCCATACTTTAGGCGAAAAAACTTCATCATATTGTTGAAGCAGAATTGCTCCATGTCTCGTGTGATCTCCGCGCATGGAACACAACTAGATTTAGCAAGTGTAATCGTCCCCCCAATACCTCTCCCTATGATATGTTCTTTCGTTAATCTACCTTGAGAGGTACCACAATACATGCAGTACCCAAGGCTGCCGTATCCGAAATGGTCAAATATTTCAGTGTGTTCCCTTTTATGCCTAGTGATGTCGAGTTTTTCCATAGGTAGTATTCTATATAACTAGCAGATATCTAAAAGTGGAACATTTGAGCGGAACATTGAAGAAGCCAAGAGATTTGATCGCTTCATTTCGCATGAAGAAATCGCCTCATACATTCCTATATTCTTGCCTTAGTTAGCTCTCGAAGGAAAAGCCTGATAAAGACTAGCCGCCATAAAAAACCAAAAAAACAGTCCTTCACGGGTGGACATATAGGCTTGAAAAAAAGCCGATTAAGTCTCTGCTAAAATGCGGTATACAGAAGCTCTTCCTATCCCAAGTTCCTTGGCAATATCGGTAGGTTTCTTACCAGTCTCTCTCATTCTGAGAACGTCATCAGCTTTAGCTCGGGCTGTTGGCTTTCTGCCCTTATACCTTCCCTCCCGCTTAGCCTTTGCTATGCCCTCTCTCTGGCGCTCCAACATGATCTGACGTTCAAACTGGCTGACAGCGCCGAGAAGATTTAGGACAAGTTCTCCCGTGGCGTTGCTCGTATCAATTCCAAGGTTGAGGATTTGAAGATGCGCCCCTTTGCCCTTGATGGTCTCCACGATCTCCCCAAGATGCCTCATAGATCGCGCTAGGCGGTCTAATTTCGTTACGACTAGGGTGTCGCCCTCTCTGAGATAATCAAGGGCTTGAGAGAGCTCCTGACGCTCCTCTACGGACGATACTTGTTCCTTGTATGTCTTCTCGCAACCTTGTGCCCTTAGCTCCTCTAGCTGAGCCTCAAAACCCGCGATCTGCTCAAGTGTTGAAGTCCTTGCATATCCAATCTTCATAACCATATAGCCTTCGTGTGTATCAATAGATATAAGACTATGTGAGAACACTGTCTCAAATGTCAAATGCTATTTATATGAGACACTAAAGAGGAGGCGCGAGATTGTCTCAATAGGGCAGGGATTAAAGAGACAAACAGAGAGCCTTTGCGCTTGTCAGCTGAACCTTAATAGGATTCTGCGAAATGTTTAGTGGATTCTACGCCAACGCTAGGTTGCGATCTCTATAGCTGACTTAAACCCCATCAAAAAATTTTAGTAGGTATAGCGAAGCTTAGGATGTCATAGGGTTAATGAAGGAGCTCGCAACAACGAAATAATTCCTAAGAAAATGCAGCATATCTTTCATCATTCAGGAGAAAATTTCTCAATTATTAAAGAGATAAGGTAAGTTGCGTAGAGGAGGCTTCCTTGCTCCATACCCAAGCATCAAAATCCCTACGCGGAAGGGCTAAGAGGTCTGCCGCACAGCAAAAGACTGTGTGAAGAAATTTATAACTTTCATCATTTATGCCAGTGCGCCGAGCAAAGTTCCTAATATGACGATCAACTGCAATTGAATCCAGCCCAACCAAACAAGCCAAGTAATCCACCGTTTTTGGTCCGACCCCGTTTACGTTCTGCATTTCGGCACAAAAAGTGTCATAAGCCAATTTTTCTTGAAGTTCTGCGACATGCTCAATATTCCGTTGGTATAGGAACTCTACAAGACGTTCAAAGCGTTCTATTTTAATCGAGTTATTCCAGTTTAAAAAAAGAGGCGTTTGTCGCTTTTCTATTAACCTAATCAAATTAGAAGTTGTGATTTCGTCTGGAAACTCTTGCAAGATCGCTATTACGCGAGGTCGAACTACTGTTGAATAGTTGAGCCCGGCTTGTAAAATTGCGTCGGCAATTATAGCGCCCATATGCTGACAGGTGGGGCGAGGAACACGCTGCTCCAACAATGCCCCTTCTTGGACTGCAAAATCAGCGATACGGCGAGCTGCAAGTAGCACTTCTATAGTTGAAGTCATTGCGGATACCTTTCTTAAGCTAATTTAGCCTTTACCAAAGCATTCAGACGCTCTACACAATTTGGACAAGCGCCGCAAGGAAAGCTGCTTGCTGCTTGACATGAATATGTTCTACCGATTGGAACTTCTAGTTCTCTCGCCCTGCCTGCTACTTCGGCCTTTGATGAATAACGAAATGGAGAAATAAAGCGTACCGGACCAATATTTTCTGTTAGGCTATCAAGCTTGTTCATGAATTCTGAAGTGCAATCAATTTCCTTTGCATGATTGCTATTTATAAATCCCGTGTACACTTCGAATATTCCCAATGTCTGTGCTCTCGCAGCCGCCGCTGCAAAAAACAACATAGTTCTATACGGGATATATAAGTCATCATCTTTAACGGCCTCGATCCATAGATCAGCTTCTTCAATTAGACGAGAGGCCGAGCCTCGAAAAATCCCCGATATGTTTATGCGCTCCGGCGTTTGAATACTTTTAGGCAAAACCTCATTGACGCGATCCCATTCTATTTCAACGCAGTGCTGCCCATAGTCGAAGAATAAAGGGACCACTTGAATACCGTCACTGACCATTTGATACGCGACTGTGGTGGAGTCTAACCCTCCTGATGCAAGGAGTAGAGCACGACTCATTGTCTTGACTTTCGTATATTGGACAAGGCAGAAAATAAACCATTCAAACAAGTATCTAGCTTATCAGAATACGTATCGCTGCCCGCCATGACCATTGTGTTTTTGTTTTCCCGTCTAGGATCATATGTTATTACCGGCTTGCCCATAGAAATTGCCAGACCGACTTCTACTAACGTCCCTGGGTCTCTATCTAGTGGTACAGCAATCACTGCTTCGCATTTATCTAAGAGTTCAAAATCCTTAGCGTATGTTAGCTGCAATTGATGATTATTTGAAGCTACGTCTAGTTCACCATTTTCCTGAATTGGTCTGCGTAATGAAAAGTTATGATACGCAAGTGCGCTTACTAAGAAATCTACTTCCGGCTTGTGTACGTAAGAAAAATCAGGTGCTGCGAGATATATCTGGAATTCTGGTCGTTCATGCCAAGGCAGAAACGTTCCTCCGAGAGATCGCCAATTGTCCACCGATACATTAAGGCTTCGCTGAACCTCTCTTTTGAAATCATCGGGGAAAGTTGTCTGAGAATATTGGGTTGCTGCATTCGCACCGCGCCATGCCGCTTCTACAAAGCCATCTTTCAAAAACCCAGACATAACCGCAGAATACACATCTCCAACGCCGACTGAATTAGCTGTTGAACTGAGCGTGGCGGGTATCTCTTCAACGATTCCGCTCTCAAAACTGAATAAGCGGCTACCCCCCCTATTTTCTTTTAATAGCAATGCTTCAGCACCAAGCTGCACAACGAGCTCAGTCAAATTTTCTACATTCGCTCCCCCAATGTTTTTAAATAGCGTTGACGAAGTGGAGATTATTAGTGTGCATATTGAGTCTTGGTATGCTTGAAGAGCTGAAAGATCATTTACATCGTAAGCGATATCAAAATTAAATTTTGCTGAATCAGAAAACTGACATCGGAGATTAGTTAAATCGAAATGCCCGGGAAATATAAGCACTTCTTCATATCTATCTAAATGTTCACTTACATCAAAGAGTTTTACTTTTTTTTCTTCCCTTAAGATGTCTTCGTAGCCTTGATGCGAGACCTCGGTTGGATCGCCGACAACAAGCACGTTTGGAGAACCTTCAACTTCTCCTAGCCAAATAAAATCTGTGCAGCCATGAGAGATGAAATAGTGACGTGCCTGGTTCACCAAATATTTCGGGCATACTGCCGCCGCAACATATTTTATGTCACAAGCCCATAATCCGCGAGCAGCATGTGTAATACCACCCAACCGTAGCTTACACTCAGAATCTGCATAGGGAAGAGTGAAGTCTACAGTGATTTCACCGACTATAAGGAGAGTGCTATCTTTAGGCACGGTTATTGGACGGTAAAATCAGCAGATACATTAGGCATAGGTGTCGTAGAGGACGCAGTGACAACACCGACATACCGATATCCTTCCTCTAGACAGGCAGCGAGATAGTTAAATCGAGTTGGAAGTGCACCGACTTGTTCTCCATTAGGAGCTACTGCAAATAATCTTCCATTTAAGATTATTGTAAGTGCCGTTTTTATCGCCGGAGGATTGCCTTGATTAACTAAGTAATCGCATAGCGAAACTTCTTCAAGCATACAAGAAAATGCTTGTTCACATCGATCCACTCCACCTGAGCCACCACCGCCCCCAGAGCTGCTTTTCTCTTTACTAGTAGGCTGTGAGCCTGTGTAATCTGTGAATCTTCCTGATCCCGTACTGCCCATTTCAAATGCCCCCTACATCTTTTTTTATAGTAGATACAGTTATCTATGCATTCAACTTATAGGGGGTTTTCTGATTATTCAATAGGAATCAACTTTTTGATTTTCATGGCCTGTTTGGTTTGACCTATTCTTAGTCTCATCAGCAATGCTAAATTTAGTAAGCGTGTCGTTTGATGTTAATGACAGAAAATAATTTTGCTCTCTAAAAAGTTTTGGGGGGTATGGGGGAAGATGACAAAACGCGTTCGCGATAAATGCCTTCGTGAATTTTTCTGATAAAAATATTTCCTCCCTTGTGGAAACCTATCTTACGTTGGCCTTCCAAAGACGGCAGTTTTCTTGGAGTTTCCACGTTTCCAACCTAGTAGAGTGAAGAAACATGGAAACTCCTGCTACGTCCTAAGGTCCGTAGCCCGAAAATTAGGTGAAACTAGAAATCGTCATCATAGCCGAATTCATTGCTAATGCTCTTGGCTTCATCAAAGCATTCCTCCACTTCGTACTTTTTTATCAGGCCCAGTTCATAAGCCTTTTTCAGTTGTTTTGATACTTCACCCTTTGACCAGCTTAGACCCTCTGCGACTTCAGTTTGAGTCTGAAAGTCTCTGCTTTTAATGGCCGAAACAACCTCATATGCTTTCCCAACGGCCAGTATCTCATGTTTCCATTGACCGCCTTCATTTAGCTCTACGAGTCTAGTTTCCGTTTCGCCCGTCCTCATACCTCTGAACTTGGTAAAGCTGACTTTAAAGGTTGCTCCGCCGACGCCGTGGCCGTCATTTGGTGCTTCCAGCAATATATTGGCATTGAGAAGAACGCTAAGTATCTGGGAGCCTCTATAGGCGTCCGAAGTGGCACTTTGCCCTTTCCGGCTATGATGAACCATCACAGGAGTGCATTCGAGCCGTTTGATTTTCCTAAGTAGCTCGATAACTGGCCTCCAAGCCGCAGCGTCGTTCTCGTTCTCAACGGTGGCCAAGGTCGAGAGGTTATCCAGAATGACCAAGTCTATTTTCTCCGACTTAATGCGATCCAAGATAATCTTATGGTCCTCTGGGTTAGCGAGATCAGGCCAGTGTGTGTCATCGGCTTGCCCTTGGAAAGCGAGAAGGGATAGGTTCTCATTTGCAGCGTCGAGATCGAGGTCGGGAATAGAACCAGAGAGTAATTCCACTCGATCCCTGAGATCAAACAAATCCATCTCACCGTCGATAATCAGAACTCTACTATGACCCTTAGCCTTCCAGCCCAGGTATTCCCCACCTCCCGCAACTGCCAAAGCTATCGACATGGCAAACATGGATTTCCCCACGCCACTTGGAGCAAACACCATGTTTATCTGTTGATTTGTCAGCCAAGACCCGAGTAGCGGTTTCGGTCGGGCAATTTCTGCGTTAAGTAGGTCGCTCATAGTTTGATATTTCAGCTTCTTCATTCGTTCTAAATTCCTCTCAGAATGCAAAAACGCCCCGCATTCATTCACCGTAAATTGGCAAGCAAATGCAGGGCGCTACGCGCTCAAGCCGTTGATCAGACGACGAGCAAATTAGTGAGTTATGTCGGCGATACTGCCAACAGAGGAAGCTTTATGATCATCCACTTCTTCAATATGTGTACCTTTGGATTTACTGTTCAGTAGGTGTAGTTTTGATAGGCGAGCAATTGTGTTTGTCTTAGGTTCAAGATCAATTTCCTACATACTTGATTGTATGGCTCGGTATTGATTATATTCTGAGGAAATCTGTTGTCGCTCTATTCGAGAAATGAGTGCTGTTAAATGAGACAAGTTACTGCTGCGTTTATGAGTTTGATGTTGTTTGGATGCGTAACTACGGGTGAGCCTACAGATACTCATGGGGTGACAGTAACTACTGCTGTCGCAATCTTAGACTGCCAGCCAATAGGTAAGTTCTTTGGTCATAGTAGTGCCTATGGTGTATTTGCGGGCAGCGGATTTGCGGAAGCCAAGTCATCGGCCATGAAGCAAGCGGCCAACAATGGGGCAACCCATATCACTTGGGCTGAAGAAATAACCAGATATGGTTCCACCAGTGTTACTGGTGTTGCAGCAAATTGTGATGATCAAAAGAGTAAAAAGAAGAAGAACTCTTCTGACCGTTCAGCGTAAGGAATCCCCCAGATTGGCTTGCGTATGCTATCCTAGTTTCAGCAAATGTGACGTGTTTAGAAACTATCCATTAAGAATTGTCAGGAGGCTAAGTCAGCTCACCTAATTCGGCGTCGATTTTCTTTATGTAGTCGTAAATTCTTTCTTTGTCTTGATAACCTCGATTGTAGCCTCTGGAGGCGAGCGTTGGCATCGCGTGTCCCATTAGACGAGACCATTGAACCAGATCGATTTCAGCTTTTTCACATGCAATACTGAAGGACCGTCTGAACGAATGAAAATCCACTGGCTTATCTCCTAATGTTTCACGTCGAAGCTTGTTGATTACTTTTTGAAGCCGCTCATATCTCTTTCTCCCACGCTTTGCTCGTTCGACATCGGGGAAGAGTGGGGCATCTGAATTTGGTTCAAGTCGCCTCTCGAGTACTTCTAGGGCTTCCATGCTGACAACAGGCATTACACGCTCGTTGCTGTCAGTCTTGCCGCCTGTGATATGTAACCAGATACATCCTCTCTCGTCGTCCTTTTTCAGCTTGTCCGAAGTGAGGCTGCATATGTCTTCAGCTCTTGCGCCGATATGCCAGCCAAGGATTATCATATCAATCATTGCTTGACTGTATTTGCTTCTGGAATTGCGAGCCGCTGCCAACCACTCTTGGGCTTCCTCTTTAGTTAGAGCGCGTTTGCCTTGTCTTTCTTCCTTTAATTTACTGACCGACCTACGTTGACGCTCCCATATATCGGCCTTGCTTTCCTCAATCCATTCATAATGATTCAGCCAATCCCAGAATCTCGTTAGAGCCGTGATTTTCTTTTTTACTGTACGGAGGGCTATTGGTCTTTTCGTCTTCTCGCTAGGGGTCTGTTTAAGATAAGCAACAAACGAACTCGCTAGGTGACGGTCTATATCCTGCGTGGGGATGTCATCACTCCACTCAATGAATGTGTTTAGAGTCGCTTGATAGTCGTCAATAGTATGTTGCTTGAGACCATCTCTTCTGATTTCCTCTAGCCAGTTTTGTGCTCGTAGTGAGACAGGAACAGCCTTTCCTATGGCAATTCGATAGTAAGCTTGGGCTGCTTTGAGGCCGTGCCTTTCTTCGTATTTCTCCGCGAAATCGCTGACGATAAAGTCATCCTCGTCCCGGTCAGCATTATACTCTTTCGATAGTTCAATCGGATCAGGAATTTCATTTCGGTCTAATGACGCTAACGTCGAGTGAATTTGGGCTAGTACTTCATGCTTTCGCCTGTTGGCTTCGGCTAGGTCTCGGGTGCCAAGCCCACGGACGATTTCTTTCTTTATGCCCGAAGAAGACCCGAAATGAATAGCAGCTTTCTTTTGGAGGCGCTTGGGGATGGAGACAGCGACGGCCCAGCCTTTGCCCCGTTTCCTTAGGTATATTCTGTTCATATCGTCGCTCATACATGTAAGGTTACAGTACAAATCCTTACACGTACAATCGAATTTATATTAATAATATCAATATATTAGATAAAGTGGTCGGGGCGAGAGGATTCGAACCTCCGACCCCATCGTCCCGAACGATGTGCGCTACCAGGCTGCGCTACGCCCCGACCGGTGCCGGGCCCGTGGAAATTGGGTCCGGCGAAGCAGATGCGTTATAATCACCTTTACCTGCCTTCTGCAAGGGCGAAATGAGGGGCGAGCGGATTTTTCCTGAAAAAGCGGAGAGCCGCGTCAGAAAGCCCGCTCGATTGAGAAGTCAACGGCCTCCAGCAAGGCGGATTTGATTTCGCTGTCCTCAAAAATCCCGAGGGCGTCTTTTGCCATGGCGCCATAATGGCGGGCCCGCTCGATTGTATCTTCCAGCGCTGAATGGCGGTTGATGATCTCAATTGCGCGTTCCAGATCGTCGTCTTGCTGGTCATGGTCTTCGACCACCCGTTTCCAGAAAGCGCGTTCCTCCGCATTGCCGCGGCGAAAGGCAAGGAGGATCGGCAGCGTCACCTTGCCTTCGCGGAAATCATCGCCGATGGATTTGCCGAGGGCCTGCTGCTCTGCCGAATAATCGAGGGCGTCGTCGACAAGCTGGAAGGCGATGCCGAGGTTGCGGCCATAGCTTTCCAGTGCCCGCGCTTCCGTTTTGGGCCGCTCGGCCACCACCGCGCCCACCTCGCAGGCGGCGGCGAACAGCGCGGCGGTCTTGGAGGAAATAACTTTCAGATAGCTGTCCTCTGTGGTGTTGGTATCGCCCACATTCATGAGCTGCATGACTTCGCCTTCCGCAATCACGGCGGAGGCATTGGAGAGAATCGCCAGCACTTCGAGTGAGCCATCCTCGACCATAAGCTGGAAAGAGCGGCTGAACAGGAAATCGCCGACCAGCACGCTCGCCTGATTGCCCCAGAGGACATTGGCCGTCTCGTTGCCGCGGCGCAGGTCGCTCTCATCCACCACATCGTCATGCAGCAGCGTTGCCGTATGGATAAACTCGACGCATGCGGCGAGCTTCTTCGCCCGGTCGCCTTCATAACCGCAGAGTTTCGCCGCTCCGAGGGTCAGGACAGGGCGCAGGCGTTTGCCGCCCGCCGCGATCAGGTGGCGCGCCAGAGTCGGGATAAGCTCCACTTCGCTGTGCATACGGTCCAGAATGATATCATTGGTGTCCGCCAGATCCTGTTTCACAATCTCCATCAGGCGGGAGATGGAGGCCTTGCCGTTGCGGTCTTTGCGGGCATCAAGATTTACGATTATTGCCACTTTTTCCTCATCGGGCCGGTTGGTTTGCCGACGAGCATAGCTTAAGATTGCGAAGGGTCAAGTAAGCGCGATATATTCTCGTCTGCCGCGCGGAATTTGAGAGAGACCCCTATGGAGGATATGTGAAAGAACTGATGCGATGCAATGATCCGGTGCTGATTTCCTATCTGACGGCGCTGCTGGAAGACGAAGGGATAACGGCGATCCTGCTCGACGAGCATACCTCCATACTGGAAGGGAGTATCGGCGCGATCCAACGACGGATCATGGTGGTGGATGAGGATTTCACTCGTGCCGAGCGGATTCTAGAAGATATCGGTGAAGGGAAAGTGCACGAATGACAACGGCGGTTCCTGATATCGCAGAGCGGGAGGAAGAGCTGAGCTGCGATGAATTTCTTGGTGGGGCGCTGAAGATATGGCAGCCGCGGCGAGGGTTCCGCGCCGGTTCCGATGCTGTGCTGCTGGGCGCTGCGATTGAAGCGAGGGCGGGGGAGACGCTGCTAGATGTCGGTGCGGGGGTCGGTACGGCTGGATATTGTGCGCTGCATCGGCTGACGGGCACGGCTCTCTGGAGCATCGAAATTCAGGCGGAACTTGCCAGCCTTGCCCGGCAGAATGCGGAAAAGAATGGCTTCGGCGGCCAGTGTCATATCCTTGAAGCCAATATCGGGGCGCGGCAAAGCTTTGCGGGTCATGCAGGTCCGGGCGAAAAACCCCTGCTGGAAGCCGGGTTTGATCATGTATTCACCAACCCGCCTTTTTTCGAGCGCGACAGCTCTCAGGCCGCGGGGACGGAGGCCCGCACTCTCGCACGGCGTGAAGCGGATGTGCCGCTCGCCGACTGGTTGCGGTTTTCCATTGCGCGGGCAAGATCAAAGGGCACGGTGACAGTTATCCATCGGGCCGAGCGGCTGAGTGAGATTCTGGCCGTGATGGAGGCCCGCTGCGGCCGTCTTCGTGTCATTCCACTCTGGCCGGATGAGAAGAGCCCGGCCAAAAGGGTCATCGTGCAGGGGGTGAAGGGCGCGAAAAGCCCGCTGCGTCTGATGCGTGGGCTTGTCCTGCATGACGCGGACGGCCGGCCGAGCGTGGCGTCGGAAGCCATTCACCGCCACGGCGCGTCACTTGCCTGTTATCTTGATTGAAAAGACTTGTACAGACCGGTTAAATCCTTACCTTGAGAAACATGAAAATAAAGCAACTTATGATGAAGACGCCGCTGAAGCGGTTTTTTGATTCAGCCCCCGTAGTCGCGGTCGTGCCGCTTTATGGTGTCATCTCGCCGGGGGGCAACAAGCTCCGGGGGGAGCATCTCAATCTCGCCGGGTTGGCCGAGCAGATCGAAACGGCTTTTTCAACGAAGCATCTGGCCGCCGTGGCGCTCGCCATTAATTCGCCCGGCGGATCGCCCGTGCAGTCGGCGTTGATCTTTGACCGCATTCGCCAGCTTGCTGAAGAGAAGGATGTCCCGGTTTATGCGTTTGCCGAGGATGTGATGGCCTCCGGCGGCTATTGGCTCGGTCTTGCTGCTGATGAAATCTATATTAACAAAAGCTCGGTTATCGGCTCCATCGGGGTGGTATCGGCAGGCTTCGGTTTTCCGGGTTTGATGGAAAAGCTGGGCGTGGACCGGCGGATCTATACCGCCGGAGATAATAAGGTGAAGTTGGATGCCTTCAGCCCGGAAAAAGGCGAGGATGTGGAATGGCTGCTGAAAATACAGGGCGATATCCATGAAAACTTCAGGGAGCTTGTAAAATCTCGCCGCGGCGAGAAGCTGAAGAAGCGCAAGGATAAGGAGTTGTTCTCCGGCGATGTCTGGATCGGCGAAAAGGCAGTTGAACTTGGCCTTGCCGATGGCATTGGCGATGTGCGTTCTTTCTGTCGTGCGCGGTTTGGCGACAAGGTGCGCTTTACCCGGGTTGAAGGTAAGCAGGGTTTCCTTGCGAAAAAACTCGGCCTGGGGGCTTCTGCTCATGCTGGCGGAGATGCCGTGCAGGCCATGCTTGAGGCGCTGCAGAACCGGGCTCACTGGGCGCGGTTTGGCCTGTGACGGATTTGTGATTCGGTCTCATTAACCGACGAAACGGGAGCGATTGTTGTCACCATTCAAGATCATTCTGCTGCTGCTGGCGATCCTTGGCGTTTTTTTGGCTCATCGCGTTTATCGCCGTTATGTCGAGGACAAGCTTGGCAAACGCCCGAAAAGCGGCGCTTTTAAGGAACAATCGGCGGATAAGATGCTCGATCTCGATCAATGCCCGCGCTGTGAGGCTTTCGTTGCCGATCTGGCTGAGCACCGCTGTCAGGATAAATAGTAAAAGCCGCCTGTGGCCGGTTGACCCGCCCTCTACAGCGCTTTATGTTGCAGCGCAATTATTCTAAAAGCAGTATGGTCTGTAATCATGGCGGGTAATCTGGCCTCCGCGCCATCCAATTCCTTTCAGGATCTGATCCTGACCTTGCAACATTACTGGGCGTCGAAAGGATGTGTCATCCTGCAACCCTATGACATGGAGGTAGGGGCAGGGACTTTTCATCCGGCGACAACGCTGCGGGCGCTGGGGCCTGAGCCCTGGAAGGCGGCCTATGTCCAGCCGTCGCGTCGTCCGACTGACGGCCGATATGGTGAAAACCCGAACCGGACACAGCATTACTACCAGTTCCAGGTTCTCCTCAAACCCTCCCCCGATAATATTCAGGAACTCTATCTGGAAAGCATCTATGCCCTCGGTATTGATCCGAAAAACCATGACATTCGCTTTGTCGAGGATGACTGGGAGAGCCCGACGCTGGGTGCCTGGGGCCTTGGCTGGGAAGTCTGGTGCGACGGGATGGAAGTCAGCCAGTTCACCTTCTTCCAGCAGGTCGGCGGCTTCGAATGCAGCCCGGTGTCCGGTGAACTCACCTATGGCCTGGAGCGTCTCGCCATGTATGTGCAGGGTGTGGACCGGATGTTCGATCTGAAATGGAATGCCGACGGCGTTACATATGGCGATGTCTTCTTGCAGAACGAGAAGGAATTCTCCGCCTATAACTTTGAACATTCCAATGTTGATATTTTGCTGCGCCATTTCGAGGATGCGGAGATCCAGTGCAAGGAGATCCTCGCGGCAGGCCTTGCGTTGCCCGCCTATGACCAGTGCATGAAAGCGAGCCATCTCTTCAACCTGCTGGATGCGCGCGGGGTCATCAGCGTGACCGAGCGCGCCGCCTATATCGGCCGGGTGCGGGCGCTGGCCAAAGCCTGTTGCGAACAGTGGCTCAAATCCCGCGGTCACCTCAAGGAGGAGGCGTAAATGGCGGAATTGCTGCTGGAGTTATTCTCCGAGGAAATCCCTGCGCGTATGCAGAACAAGGCCGCCAATGATCTCGCGCGGCTGGTGGGAGAAGGACTCAAAGCCGCGGGACTTGATTTTGACCGGCTGGATGGATTTGCCACGGCCCGGCGTCTTGCTGTTGTGGTCGATGGGTTGCCCGCAGCGCAGCTTGATACGTTCGAGGAGCGTCGTGGTCCCCGTGTCGGCGCGCCGGAGAAGGCAATTGAAGGCTTCCTGAAAGGCGCCGGTCTCACCCATGATAAGCTTGAAGAGCGGGAAACCGACAAAGGAAGCTTTTATTATGCGGTGATCGAGACAAAGGGACGCCCCACCATTGCCGTGTTGCCGGAGTTGCTGAATACGGCCATTGCCGCGCTGCCCTGGCCGAAGCCAATGAAATGGGGCGCCTATTCCGCCCGCTGGGTGCGGCCGCTGCATAATATCCTCTGCCTTTTCAATGGCGAGACGGTGCCGTTGCAGTGGGAACATCTGACCGCCAATAACCAGACATATGGCCATCGTTTCATGGCTCCGGCGGCATTTGCCGTCAAAGATTTCGCGGACTATCGTGCCCGGCTGAAATCCGCCTATGTTGTTCTTGACGGGAAGGAACGGGAGCAGATCATTACCAAAGACGCCGCGCGACTCGCCGGTGTTGAAGGGTTGAGCGTCATTGACGACCCGGCCCTGTTGAGCGAGGTGGCAGGTCTGGTGGAATGGCCGGAAAGCCTGATTGGATCGATTGATACAAGTTTCCTGAGCGTGCCGGAGGAAGCCCTGATTTCCGCTATGCGGAGCCATCAGAAATATTTCTCGCTGGCCGGACCGGACGGGAAAATGGCGCCGCGCTTTATCGTTGTCGCCAATTTGCGCGCCGAAGATGGTGGCAAGGCGATCACAGCGGGAAATGAGCGGGTCCTGAGTGCGCGGCTTTCCGATGCGCGGTTCTTCTGGGATCAGGATCGCAAGCGGACCTTGGAAAGCCGGGTACAGGATCTTGAAAAAATCATCTTCCATGCGAAGCTCGGCACCGTGCGGGAGAAGGTAGAGCGTCTGGTGGTGTTGACGGCGGAAATTGCGCCGTACGTTCCGGGGGCGGACGCCACGCTCGCGGCACGGGCTGCGCGGCTTGCAAAAGCCGACCTTACCACCGAAATGGTGGGCGAGTTCGCCGATCTGCAGGGGCTGATGGGCCGCTATTATGCGGCGCATGACGGCGAAAATCCCGAGGTCGCCAAAGCAATCCAGGAACATTATTCCCCGCTTGGCCCCGGTGATAGCTGCCCGACGGATCCGGTGAGCGTTATTGTTGCCCTTGCCGACAAGATCGACACTTTGACCGGTTTTTTTGCCATAGATGAAAAACCGACGGGATCGAAGGATCCTTACGCGCTGCGCCGTGCTGCGCTAGGTGTGATCCGGCTGGTGCTGGAAAACAAACTGCGCCTGCCGCTGCTCACGCTGTTTGAGAAATCGGGCGAGTTACATAAGGGCGCGGGGATGCTGGATGCGGCAGAACTGCTTGCCTTCTTTGCCGACCGCCTGAAAGTGCATTTGAAGGAGCAGAATGTCCGCCATGATTATATCTCTGCCGCTTTCGGTGTCGGGAATGAAGATGATCTGGTCCGGCTGATGGCGCGTATCGAGGCCCTCTCAAACTTCCTGGAAACGGATGATGGAGCCAATCTGCTCATTGCCTATCGCCGGGCGGCGAACATTCTGCGGATCGAAGAGAAAAAGGACGGGGTGACCTATAACCAGAAGGTCGATGCTGATCTCCTTCGAGAAGACGAGGAACAGGCGATGCTGTCCCGTATTGATGAGGTGACCATGCTGGTCGCCACGGCTGTCGGCAACGACGCGTTTGGGACGGCTGGCGCCGCGGCGGCACGCCTGCGTAAACCTGTTGATGCTTTTTTCGACAAGGTAACGGTTAATGCGGATAATCCCGAGTTGCGGGCAAACCGGCTGGGGCTGTTGTCCTCTATTCGTAATTTATTGGATCAATTGGCGGATTTCTCAAAAATTGAAGGTTAATTTTTACCTTTTTCGCGTATGAGCATCTGTATAACGCACACAAAGCGACTGAATTTAACATCAGAAGGGCTAATTTGAGATGACGAAGTGGGTATATTCTTTTGGTGATGGAAAGGCGGACGGCACCGCCGACATGCGCAATCTTCTTGGCGGCAAGGGCGCAAACCTCGCCGAAATGAGCAACCTCGGCCTGCCGGTCCCCTCGGGCTTTACCATCACCACGGAAGTCTGCACGGTTTATCTTGAAAACAACAAGACCTATCCGGAGGCATTGTCTGGCCAGGTGGAGGCGGCGATCAAGGGGATTGAGGCCTCGGTCGGTGGCAGCTTTGGCGATCCGGCTAAGCCGCTTCTCGTCTCCGTCCGCTCCGGCGCCCGCGCGTCCATGCCGGGCATGATGGATACCGTTCTCAACCTCGGCCTGAATGACGAGACCGTGAAGGGGCTGGAAGCGCAGAGCGGGGACAAGCGGTTTGCCTATGACAGCTACCGCCGCTTTATCCAGATGTATTCCGACGTCGTGCTCGGCGTCGATCATTTCCATTTCGAAGAGCTGCTGGAAATCCTGAAAGAGGAAAAAGGCTATCTGCTCGACACGGACCTTACGGCGGATGACTGGGAAAATCTGGTCGGCCAGTATAAGGCAAAGGTGGCGGAGGAACTCGGCCGTCCCTTCCCGCAGGATGTCCAGGATCAGCTCTGGGGAGCAATCGGTGCGGTGTTCAACAGCTGGACCAACCAGCGCGCCATTACCTATCGCCGTCTGCATGATATTCCGGCAAGCTGGGGCACCGCCGTCAATGTTCAGGCCATGGTGTTCGGCAATATGGGCGACGACAGCGCGACCGGTGTGGCCTTCACCCGTAACCCGTCCACGGGCGAAAAGATCTTCTATGGCGAATTTCTGGTGAATGCGCAGGGCGAGGATGTGGTCGCCGGTATCCGCACGCCACAGAATCTGACCAAGCAAGCACGCCTTGAATCCGGTGCTGACGCGCTGTCGATGGAAGAAGTCTTCCCTGGGGTCTTCCAGCAGCTGGTGGATGTCTATAAGAAGCTGGAAGCGCATTACCGCGACATGCAGGACATCGAATTCACGGTGCAGCAGGGCAAGCTGTGGATGCTGCAGACCCGGTCCGGCAAACGGACGGCGAAGGCCGCCCTTAAAATCGCTATCGACATGGTGCAGGAAGGTCTGATCACCAAAGAGGAGGCCATCAAGCGGATTGATCCGGCCTCTCTTGATCAACTCCTGCATCCGACATTGGACCCGAAAGCGGCCCGTAATGTCATTGCCCGCGGCCTGCCGGCAAGTCCGGGCGCGGCCTCCGGCCAGATCGTTTTCAACAGTGACGAGGCGGAAAAGCTCGCCGGGGAAGGCAAGGCCGTCATTCTGGTGCGGATCGAGACCAGCCCCGAAGATATTCATGGCATGCATGCGGCAAAAGGTATCCTGACCAGCCGCGGCGGCATGACCAGTCATGCGGCCGTTGTCGCCCGTGGCATGGGCCGGGCCTGCGTGTCCGGCGCCGGATCGCTCAATATCGACTACAAGAATGAGACGCTAAGCGTGCTGGGCGAGACATATAAAAAAGGAGAGATCATCACCATCGACGGTGGCACAGGTGAAGTCATGCTGGGCGCGGTCGAGATGATCATGCCGGAACTGTCCGGCGAGTTTGGCGAGCTGATGTCCTGGGCCGATGAAATCCGCCGTATGAAGGTGCGGTCCAATGCGGAAACCCCGCTGGATGCGGAAACCGCCCGCAAGTTCGGCGCCGAAGGCATCGGCCTTTGCCGGACGGAGCATATGTTCTTCGATGCGGAGCGGATTGTTTCCGTCCGCCAGATGATCCTTGCGGATTCGACAGACGAGCGGAAGGCCGCCCTCGATAAACTGCTGCCCTATCAGCGCGGCGATTTTGTCGAGCTATTCCGGATTATGGCGGGCCTGCCGGTGACGGTGCGCCTGCTCGATCCGCCACTCCACGAGTTCCTGCCGAAATCCGATGAGGAAATTGGCGATCTGGCAAAGGCGCTGGGCGCGGATCCGGCCAAGCTCCGTCACCGGGCGCAGCAGTTGCATGAATTCAACCCCATGCTCGGCCATCGCGGATGCCGTCTCGGTATTTCCTTCCCGGAAATCTACGAGATGCAGGCCCGCGCCATTCTGGAGGCGGCCGCCCTTGTCAGCAAGGATCTCGGTGAGACCGTGATCCCGGAAATCATGATTCCGCTCGTTGCCACCAAAAAGGAGTTGGAAATCCTGAAAGGCAAGATCAAGAATGTGGCGGCAGCCATCGCCTCCGAGACCGGCAAGGAGATCGAGTATCTTATCGGCACCATGATTGAGCTGCCGCGCGCGGCCCTTCAGGCAGGTGAGATTGCCCATGAGGCGGAATTCTTCTCCTTCGGCACCAACGATCTGACCCAGACCACCTTCGGCATCAGCCGTGATGACAGCGGTTCTTTCCTTGAAGATTATATCACGCAGGGTATTTACGAGACCGATCCCTTTGTCTCCCTTGATCAGGAGGGAGTGGGCGAACTTGTGAAGCTGGCGGCGGAGCGGGGACGGGCGACGCGGGAGAAGATCAAGCTTGGCATCTGCGGGGAACATGGCGGCGATCCGGCCAGCATCGATTTCTGCGAACGCGTCGGGCTCGACTATGTGTCCTGCTCGCCGTATCGTGTCCCGATTGCAAGGCTCGCCGCCGCGCAGGCTGCTCTCGGCCTAAAACGGGTTTCGGAAGCCTGACGGATTTGGCATTCAGATAAAAGAAAAGCCCGGAATTTTCCGGGCTTTTTTAATTACTCGATCACGATTTTGGGACCTCTGTTTACTCCCAGTCCCGCTTCGATCTTCTCCTGAATTTTCTCGGCAAGGCCGCAGTAGATTTTGGCATGGGCGCTGTCGGGTTCGCTTGCCGTGATGGGCGTACCGGCGTCGGATGTCTTGCGGATATCCATATGCAGGGGCACTTCGCCGAGGAAATCGGTACCAAGCTCCTTTGCCGTTTCCCGGGCGCCGCCATGGCCGAAAATATCCGACCGCTCCCCGCAGGAGGGGCAGAGGAAATAGCTCATATTCTCGATGATGCCGAAAACAGGAACATCGACTTTCCTGAACATGTTAAGGCCCTTACGCGCATCAATGAGGGCAATGTCCTGCGGGGTGGAAATGATCACCGCACCCGCCAGAGGCACCCGCTGGGCGAGGGTAAGCTGCGCATCGCCGGTGCCGGGCGGCATGTCAACGACCAGCACATCGAGTTCCCCCCATTCCACATCGAATACCATTTGCTGTAGCGCGCTCATGATCATCGGGCCGCGCCAGATCATCGGCGTGTCTTCCTCCACCAGAAAGCCCATAGACATGACCTTGAGGCCCCAGTTTTCCATGGGCATCAGCTTCTTGCCATCTTTTGATTGCGGCTTGCCCTTGAGGCCGAGCATGCGCGGCAGGGACGGGCCATAGACATCCGCATCCAGCATCCCGACTTTGAGGCCAAGGGATTTGAGGCCGAGCGCGAGATTGACCGCGCAGGTGGATTTGCCGACACCGCCCTTGCCCGACGCGACAGCAATGATGGCGGCGACGCCTGGTACTTCGGGCTTCTGCGCCGGTTGCTGCGGTGTTTGCTGCGGCCGCGATGGGCGAGGGGCGGCGGCTTGCGTCGTTGCCTGTTCCGCCGTCAGAACGACGCTTGCGGATTTCACGCCCGGCAGATTGAAGACGGCCTGCTCGCATTTTTTACGCAAAAGCTCCATCTCATTTGCCTCCGCCGGATTGATTTCTAGGGCGAAGCCGACATTGCCGTCCTTGATCACCAGCCCGGTAACAAGCCCGAGCGCCACCACGCTTTTGCCCGATTTGGGATCAACCACCTGGTCAAGACAATTGAGGATGGTTTGCTCATTTATTGGTGACATGCTTGAAAACTCCACTTCGGGCACAAAATAGTAGGCATCAGATCACAAAACTGCGAGCCTCGGCATTTTGGCGTGAAATTGCCCCTTTCTCATGCCTGGTACATTGCAGAATTATGCTGGGTGTCATATAACGCGACTGAACGGGTTAAGCAAACGCGCAAAAAGCAGCGCGGATAATGAAGGAGATGCTATTCTATGCCTTGGAGTAATCAGGGTGGTAACGACGGAGGCTGGCAGGGTGGCGGTGGCAATCGCGGACCTTGGGGGCAGGGGCCAAGTGGCCAGCAACCCCCTAATCTGGAGGATATCATAAAAAAGGGGCAGGAGCGTCTTAAAGACGTGATCCCCGGCGGCGGCGGCGGCAAGCTCGGCATCATTATCCTATTGCTGGTTCTTCTGGTCGCATGGCTGATAAGCGGCTTCTATAAGGTCGAAACGACGGAGCAAGGCGTTGTCCTGCGTTTCGGCAAGTGGGTTAATACCACGCAGCCGGGCCTGAACTATCATCTGCCTTATCCGATCGAATCCGTTCTGACGCCTGAAGTGACCAAGGTCAACAGCCTTGAGATTGGTTTCCGTCCGACGCGGGGCGGCGGTGCCACTCCGGTGGAGGCCGAGAGCCTGATGCTGACGGGAGATGAGAATATCGTCGATATCGGGTTTACCGTTCTCTGGCGGATCAGTGATGCGGGGCAGTATCTCTTCAATATCGATCAGCCGGATCTGACCATCAAGGCCGCGGCGGAAAGCGCCATGCGCGAAGTGATCGGCCGCACTAACCTTACCGCCGCCATCACCGAAGGCCGTCTGCTGGTTGAGACAGAAGTCCTGGAGCGTCTTCAGCAGGTCCTCAATGACTATGGCGCGGGCGTTCACATCATGCAGGTGCAGCTCAAGAATGCAGAGCCGCCGCCCCAGGTGATTGCGGCCTTCCGTGACGTGCAGGCCGCCGAAGCGGACAAGGAACGGGCGCAGAACGAGGCGCTGGCCTACGCCAATGACATTATTCCCCGCGCCCGCGGTCAGGCGGAAAAAATTCGCCAGGAAGCCGAAGGTTACAAGCAGCAGGTGATCGCCGAAGCGGAAGGTGAGGCGGCGCGTTTTCTCTCCATTTATGAAGAATATGCCAAGGCGCCTTACGTGACGCGTCAGCGCATCTATCTCGAAACCTTGCAGGAAGTTTTCTCGGGCACGAACAAGATCATCATCGATAGTGGTTCAAACGGGACAAGCGGCGTTGTGCCTTATCTTCCGCTCAATGAACTTCAAAAGGGAGGGACGTCCAAATGAACAAGACTTTTTTGACTGTTCTCGCTGTTCTTCTCGTGGCTGTCGGCATTGTTACGGCGGGATCACTCTTTACGGTCCATCAGACGCAGCAGGCTATCGTCATGCAGTTTGGCAATCCGCAAAGGGTAATCCAGGAGCCTGGCCTGAATTTCAAATTGCCGTTTGTGCAGGATGTGGTTTATGTGGACAAGCGTGTGCTGTCCGTCAGCACGCAGCGTGAAGAGGTTGTCACCCGCGATCAGAAGCGTCTTATGGTGGACAGCTTTGCCCGCTTCCGCATTGCCAATCCGCTGCAATATTACCAGTCCTATGGTAATTTGCAGGTTGCCTATCAGCGGCTTGAGACAATCCTGAATTCGCAAATGCGGCAGAATCTTGGTCGCCAGATCCTGAATAGCATTGTGTCCGGCGAACGGTCCAACCTGATGAACCAGATCCGGGAACAGGTGAATGCCGAAGCCAAGGTGTCTGGTATTGATGTGATCGATGTCCGTATTGTCCGCGCGGATCTGCCGAAGGAAAACAGCGAAAAGGTGTTTGACCGTATGCGGTCGCAGCGTGAACAGGAAGCCAAGGAAATCCGCGCGACCGGTGCGGAAAGCGCTCAGCGCATCACGGCGAATGCAGACAGGGAGCGCACTATCCTGATCGCCAATGCGCGCAAGGATTCCGAAATCCTGCGCGGTGAAGGGGACGGGGAAAAGAACCGTATCTTCGCCGAGGCTTTTGGCAAGGATGAAGACTTCTTCTCTTTCTATCGTTCCATGCAGGCCTATCGCGGTTCGATGTCCGACAGCGATACCTCCATGGTGCTGTCTCCCAAATCGGATTTTTTCCGTTATTTCGATCAGCAAAATGTTGAAAGCAAGGCGCCTAACTAGGCAGAAGCAAATGGCTCGCAGGTTTTCCTGCGGGCCGTTTTCCTTATGGAGAGTACTGCGTGTTAAAGGAAATTCTGCTAGCGCTTGCGCTGGTTCTGTTCTTTGAGGGCGTCCTGTATGCGCTGTTCCCGGACGGGATGAAAAGAATGATGATTTCAGCCATGAATACGCCCAGCCATATTTTGCGCATATTTGGACTGGGGGCGGCAATAATCGGTGTCATTTCGGTCTGGCTGATCCGACTGTAATGTGATTTGGCTGCTGAAATAGAATGCATTTTTTACTTAACCCATTTTTCTTTTAAAACAGGTTTGATTTGCACATTTTTGCCTTAATTGATTTCTAGGTACATACAGCGGGATGTCGCCGCAGGATCTTGCGGCGGGCAAATGAGGGGGGCTCATATTGTCAGTTGATCCTCTGCTGATCGATCCCCGAATAATGGCAGAGAGTCGGAATTGGAAGGAAGACGAAGTTGTATAACCGATATTCAGCAATGCCCGAACCGGTGACAAAAGATGCCCGGCCCGTGGCGGCGCCCGCGCCGGTTTTCCGGCAATATGGTGCCATTATCATATCGACCCTGACAGTTATCGCCTTGATGACAGTCTTTGCCTTCAATGCGAAGGCGCGTGGGGCCCCTGACAGCTTTGCCGATTTGGTGGAGAAACTGTCACCGGCGGTTGTCAATATCTCGACAACCCAAACCGTAAAGACGCCGCAGGGCGGCTTGTTCCCGAACCTTCCCGAAGGACATCCGTTTGAAGATTTCTTCAAGGAATTCGGCAACCGGGGACAGGGCGGCCAAGAGCGGGAGCGCAAGGCGACTTCGCTCGGCTCCGGCTTTGTCATTGATGCGAATGACGGCTATGTCATCACCAATAACCACGTCATTGACGGCGCCGAAGAAATCAAGGTGATTTTCAAGGACGGCGAAAGCCTGGCCGCAACGCTGGTCGGTACCGATCCCAAAACGGATATTGCCGTCCTCAAAATTGATCCGGAAAAGCGCGACCTGGTCGATGTTAAATGGGGCGACAGTGACAATGCCCGCGTTGGCGATTGGGTGCTTGCCATTGGCAACCCTTATGGCCTTGGCGGCACAGTGACGGCCGGTATCGTCTCGGCCCGTGGGCGAGATATCCGTTCCGGCCCCTATGATGACTATATCCAGACAGACGCGTCCATCAACAAGGGGAATTCCGGCGGTCCGCTGTTCAATATGGATGGTGAGGTCATCGGCATTAACACGGCTATTTTCTCGCAGTCCGGGGGCAGCATCGGGATCGGTTTCTCTGTTCCCTCCGAGCTTGCCATTCCGGTAGTCGAACAGCTTATTGAATTCGGCAAGACTAGCCGTGGCTGGCTCGGCGTTGTTATCCAGCCGGTAACAGAAGAAATTGCCGAAGGGCTGGATCTCAAAAATACCGACGGCGTTCTGGTCGCTGGTGTTCCCGAAGATGGTCCTGCCTTTAAGTCCGGGATCAAGGCCGGGGATGTGATTTTGAAATTCAACGGCGAAAAGGTCAGTGAACCGCGAGAGCTGTCCCGGTTGGTCGCGGAATCGAAAGTCGGCTCAGAAGTGACGGTCGAACTCTGGCGCAGCGGCAAGGCGGTGGAGTCCAAGGTTGTTCTCGGCGAGCTTGAGAAAGCTGAAACCGCCATGGCGGAAGGATCTTCCTCGGAACCGGTCGCGGGCAAAAGCCTTGATGTGCTCGGGATGCAGCTTTCGCCCATCAATGACGCCGCGCGCGAACAGTTCGGTATCAGCGAAGATGTGAAAGGCGTGCTGGTCACCGATGTGCAGCAAAACTCCGAAGCGGCCGAAAAAGGCATTCGTCCGGGAGATGTCATCACGGAAGCCCAGCTTGAGCCAGTGACGACGCCTGATCAGATAAAAGGCCGCCTCGCTGAAATTGAAAAGTCGGATAAAAAGTCGGTGCTGCTGCTGTTAAAACGGGGCGATAATTCCCGTTTCATCGCCCTGAAGCTGGACAAGGAAAGCTGATCGCTTTTCCTGTCCCACGGATATGAAACAGAAAATGGCGCTCTCGGAGCGCCATTTTTATGTGCGGGTTAGACCCTCGTGATCCTGCGCATCAATCAATAAATTCGCTATGCCGGTAGCCCTGATAATACAGCAGGGTGGTTAGATCGCCATGGCGGATATTGGCATCGGCCGCCTTTGCCGCCTTTTCCTTGGCATGAAAGGCAACGCCGAGGCCCGCCGCTTCGATCATCGGGATGTCATTGGCGCCGTCGCCGATGGCGGCCGTCAGGCTGCGCGGGATGTCTTTTTCCGTCATCAGCCGTTCCAGCGTCGCGAGCTTGGCGGCGGAATTGAGGATCGGTTCCGCCGCGACGCCGGTCAGCGCCCCGTTCTCAAAGAGAAGCTCGTTGCTCATGTCCATATGAAAGCCCAGCGCCGTGCGTACCCGGCTGGTGAAGAATGTGAAGCCGCCGGAAACCAGCGCCGTGTAGACGCCATTCGCCCGCATTGTCTGGACAAGGGTGCGGGCGCCTGCCGTCATGACAACCCGTTCCTCAAATACCCGTTGCAGGATATCTTCTCGCAGCCCTTTCAGCATGGCGACGCGGGCGCGGAAGGCATCGTTGAAATCCAGTTCCCCGTTCATCGCACGTTCCGTGATGGCGGAGACTTCCGCTTTCAGCCCGGCAAAATCAGCGAGTTCGTCAATACATTCGATGGTGATCATAGTGCTGTCCATATCGGCAAGGAACAGCTTCTTGCGCCGGTCCGCGCTGTGTTGCAGGCAGTAATCAACACCGGCAGGCACGCCTGCCGCCTGTAATGCCGTCTCTGCCGTCGCAAGGGGAAGCCCGCCAAAGACAATATCAACGGCGTGATCTTCTTTCAGCCAGTCGGCAGCGGCCACATCCGCTCCTCTGGACCTCAAGCTATTCATCAGGCTATCGGAAAGATTGCGCAATGGCGTGTCGACTGTATGATCGGCGACAAGGGTTAGAACCGAATTTTGTGTCATGTGTCGAGGCAGCAGTCCCTATGGATAATAACGTAACGCCGGCTCGCGAGGCGGCGGGAACGGTCCTTCTGGCCGGGCCGACCGCCAGCGGCAAATCTGCGGCAGCCATTGCCATAGCAGAGGAATTTGACGGTGTCATCATCAATGCGGACAGTATGCAGATTTATGACGGTCTGCGTGTCCTGACGGCGCGGCCGAGTGCGGAGGAGGAGGCGCGCGTGCCGCATCGCCTATACGGCGTGCTGGATCCGGCCGATGACGGCAACGCCGCCCGCTGGCGCGATATGGCCCTGGCGGAAATCGCCTCCGTGAAAACGGCGGGCAAGCTGCCCGTCATTGTCGGCGGGACGGGGCTCTATTTCGATATCCTGATCCGGGGCATTGCGGAGATCCCGGAGATTTCCGAAGGGGTGAGGGCGCGCCTTCGGGATTTACAGGCGCGCGAGGGCACCGCAGTGATCCATAATAGGCTACGGGAGAAGGATCCGGAGATGGCCGCGCGGTTGAAACCGGGGGACAGCCAGCGTCTCCTGCGTGCTCTTGAGGTGGTGGAAGAAACGGGTATCCCTCTCGGCGAATGGCAAAAGCGGGCGCCGACCGGAAATATTCTGGAGGGACCGCGTCTGCATCTGGCGCTCAACCCTGCGCGGGACTGGCTCTATGCCCGCTGTAATCAGCGTCTCGACTGGATGATTGATGGAGGCAATGCCTTGCAGGAAGTTGCCGCCCTGAAGGCGCGGCGGCTTGATCCGGCCCTGCCTGCGATGAAAGCGCTCGGCGTGCCGGAGCTGATCAAGGTGCTGGAGGGGGAGATGGATTTGGGCGCCGCGCGCGAGCGAATCAAGATGCTCACCCGTCGCTATGCCAAACGGCAGATGACATGGGTTCGGAATAAGATGTGCGAAGCAAATCACTCTTCTGCGCAAGATTTGGAAAGTTTGAAAGCTGATTTCTTTCCATTTATTCGTCGATTTTTGTTGACGGGGCGGAATTGAAGGTCTAGTTTCCCAAATTGCAGCCATGTCCGCATGGTTTGCTGATGCCGCCCGGTATTGTGCCGGGCGCTTTTTTTCCATTGGATTTATTTTTGAAGACAGCCCGTCAGAGAGATTAGGAACAGGCAAATGGCGAACCAGGAAATGACAGGAGCAGAAATCGTAATCAAGGCGCTGAAGGATCAGGGCGTCGAGGTGATTTTCGGGTATCCTGGGGGGGCTGTGCTACCGCTCTATGACGAGATTTTCAAGCAGAACAGCATTCGCCACATTCTTGTCCGCCAGGAAGGCGGAGCGGTTCACGCGGCGGAGGGGTACGCCCGTTCCACCGGCAAGCCCGGCGTTGTTCTGGTGACCTCCGGTCCCGGCGCGACAAATGCGGTCACCGGCCTTGCCGATGCACTGATGGACAGCATTCCGATCATCTGCCTGACGGGGCAGGTGGCGACCCATATGATCGGCAATGACGCCTTCCAGGAGGCGGATACCGTCGGCATTACGCGTCCGGTCACCAAACATAACTATCTGGTGAAGGATGCGAATGATCTTGCCCGCACCATGCATGAGGCCTTTTTTGTGGCCACCAACGGACGGCCCGGCCCGGTCGTGATCGACCTGCCGAAGGACGTCCAGCTCGCAACCGGCAGCTATCTGCCCCCGGCGCTGGTCAAGCACAAGAGCTATGTGCCGCAGCTCAAGGGCGATCTGAAGGCGATCAAGGCGGCGGTCAAGCTGATTGCGGGCGCGAAGAAGCCGGTTTTCTACACCGGCGGCGGCGTTATCAACTCGGGCCCCAAGGCCTCAAAGCTGCTGACCCAGCTTGTCCGGCTGACCGGATATCCGATCACCAATACGCTGATGGGCCTTGGCGCCTATCCGGCGTCCGACAGGCAATTCCTCGGCATGCTTGGCATGCATGGCACGTTTGAAGCCAATAACGCCATGCATGACTGCGATGTCATGATCTGTATCGGCGCCCGCTTCGATGACCGGATTACGGGCCGTCTGGATGCTTTTTCGCCCAATTCGAAGAAGATCCATATCGACATCGATCCATCCTCCATCAACAAGAATGTGGCGGTCGATATCCCGATTGTCGGCGATGTCGCCCATGTTCTGGAAGACATGATCAAAGTCTGGAAATCGGAGTCGCACAGGAGCGATAACAAGACCGCCCTCAAGAAATGGTGGGCCGAGATCGACGGATGGCGCGGTCGTGACTGCCTGAAATTCGAACAGAAGGGCAAGCTGATTAAGCCGCAATATGCGCTCTCTCGCCTGAACGAGCTGACCAGGAACATGGATCGCTACTTCACCACCGAGGTGGGGCAGCACCAGATGTGGGCGGCGCAATATATGCAATTCGAGGAACCGAACCGCTGGATGACATCGGGTGGGCTTGGCACCATGGGCTATGGCCTGCCGGCGGCGATGGGCGTGCAGATCGCGCACCCCGATGCGCTGGTTGTGGATATTGCAGGTGAAGCCTCCACCATGATGAATATCCAGGAGCTGTCGACCATCCTGCAATACCGCCTGCCGGTGAAGGTGTTTATCCTCAACAATGAATATATGGGCATGGTCCGTCAGTGGCAGGAGCTGTTGCATGGCGGGCGCTATTCGGAAAGCTATATGGAAAGCCTGCCCGATTTCGTGAAGCTGGCGGAGGCGTTTGGCTCCACGGGCCTGCGCTGCTCCGATCCTGATCAGGTCGATGACTGTATTCGCGAGATGATCGCTATCAAGGGCCCGGTCGTTGTCGATATGCTGGTGGACAAGGCGGAGAATGTCTTCCCCATGGTGCCCTCTGGCGCGGCGCATAATGAAATGCTGCTCGGCGGCGAGGAGGAGGGGGCCGGACCCAAGGTCACCACCGATGGGCTTTCGCTGGTCTGATCGCGCAGTTTTCCTTCGAAAAGCTATGGATTTAACGCTAATGCTGGTTTACAAGAGACCCGCGCTGCAAGAGGATGTCTGAGTAATGACTGAAGATACCGAAATATTCCGCCACACCATTTCCGTTCTTGTCGATAACGAGTTCGGTGTGCTGGCGCGTGTGGTTGGCCTGTTCTCCGGTCGCGGATATAATATTGAAAGCCTGACGGTGGCCCGCGTGGATCAAGAGGAAAACCTCTCCCGTATTACCATCGTCACCTCTGGTACCGCCATGGTGATCGAGCAGATCAAGGCGCAGTTTGGCCGCCTGGTGCCGGTGCACAAGGTTGCCGATCTCACCTCCGACGGGCCAAGCGTGGAACGGGAAATGGCGCTTGTGAAGGTCATCAGCAAGGGCGAGAAGCGGGTGGAGGCGCTGCGCATGGCGGATATCTTCCGCGCCCGCGCCGTGGATACCACGGAGGATTCCTTTGTTTTCGAAGTGACGGGCGTGCCGGATAAGGTGCGGGCCTTCATTGCCCTGATGGAACCTCTCGGCAAGGCCGAGGTTTGCCGGACCGGCGTTGTCGCGCTGCGCCGCGGAACCGATGTGATCTGACCAACAAACTGACTGAATGCTAGATAGTTAATCGAGAAGGAAGAGATAAAATGCGGGTTTATTACGACAGCGATGCCGATGTTAATCTGATCAAGGGCAAGAAAGTTGTCATCGTGGGATATGGTAGCCAGGGCCATGCCCATGCCAACAACCTGAAGGATTCCGGTGTCAAGGAAGTGGCTGTCGCGCTGCGGGCGGGCTCTTCTTCGGCGGCGAAGGCGGAAGCCTCCGGTCTCAAAGTGATGACCCCGGCCGAGGCCGCAAAATGGGGCGACGTTATCATGATGCTGACGCCGGATGAGCTGCAGGCTGACATCTATGAGGAAGAGCTGGCCGCGAATATGAAAACCGGTGCGGCGCTTGTCTTTGCTCACGGCCTCAATGTTCATTTCAACCTGATCGTGCCGCGTGATGATATGGATGTGTTCATGATCGCGCCGAAAGGTCCGGGCCACACCGTGCGCGGTGAATATCAGCGGGGCGGCGGTGTTCCCTGCCTTGTCGCGGTGCATCAGGATGCATCCGGCAATGCCCTCGATATTGCGCTTTCTTACGCCTCCGCTATCGGCGGCGGCCGCGCCGGTATCATTGAGACCAGCTTCAAGGAAGAATGCGAAACCGATCTGTTCGGTGAGCAGGCTGTTCTCTGCGGCGGCCTGGTGGAGCTGATCCGCGCCGGGTTCGAGACGCTGGTTGAAGCCGGTTATGCGCCGGAAATGGCCTATTTCGAATGCCTGCATGAAGTGAAGCTGATCGTTGATCTGATCTATGAAGGCGGCATTGCCAACATGAACTACTCCATTTCCAATACGGCGGAATATGGTGAATATGTCACTGGCCCGCGCATTGTAACGCCGGAAACCAAGGCGGAAATGAAGCGCGTTCTCGACGATATTCAGAGCGGTAAGTTCACCCGCGACTGGATGCTGGAAAACAAGGCACGCCAGACGAGCTTCAAGGCGACGCGGGCTCGTAACGATGCCCATCAGATCGAGGAAGTCGGCGAGCGTCTGCGCGCTATGATGCCGTGGATTGCGGCGAACCGTCTCGTTGACAAGTCCAAAAACTAGGTCGGAACAGGTGTTTCGAATAGCAAAACATGCAAAAGCCGACGGTCTCGTCGGCTTTTTCATTTTTGACCCAATGCCCACCAGCTTATATATCAGATAAAAATTATCCTTTATTCATCAAAATTTATGGTTAATCATATTTGCCTATTTGCTGCGTCTGCTTTACAAATCAGTTGCCCGCAAGAGGCAAAAAATCGTATTTGTCGGCGGATGGTGGGAAAATGTTAACTATCTTCTGCCATAACGGCAGAACGCTGTCTAGTTTGGGTTTTTGATCCGTTCGAACGGCGGCTTGGTCGGCATGATGGCATAAGGCAGGCGCGGGAGTATGCCGAACTTGGTTCGGTCCTGACCCGCTATCGGATGTCGGACGTGCATTCTGTGGTAATTCCGGAGCCCGTGGGACGGGTTCCCAAAAAACGGGTATGTGAGGCAGTTTTATGTTGAACGGATTACTCGGCTGGATGTCAGCCGACATGGCCATTGACCTTGGAACCGCAAATACGCTGGTTTATGTCAAGGGTCGCGGTATTGTCCTGAATGAGCCGTCTGTTGTGGCAATCCTCCACAGCAAGGGGAAGAAACAGGTTCTCGCTGTCGGGGACGAGGCGAAGATGATGCTGGGCCGGACCCCCGGAAATATCGAGGCAATCCGCCCGCTTCGCGACGGGGTAATCGCCGATTTCGAAATTGCCGAGGAAATGATCCGTCATTTTATTCACAAGGTGCATCGCCGTCGCAGCTTTGCCCGGCCGCTGATCATTATTTGCGTTCCTTCCGGCTCCACAGCGGTGGAACGCAAGGCCATCAAGGAAGCCGCGGAAAATGCCGGCGCCCGGCAGGCCATTCTCATTGACGAGCCGATGGCCGCCGCAATTGGCGCCGGGCTCCCGGTGACGGAGCCGACAGGCTCCATGGTCGTTGACATCGGCGGCGGGACGACGGAAGTCGCGGTCCTCTCCCTTGGCGGCATTGTCTATTCAAAAAGCGTGCGCGTTGGCGGCGACAAGATGGATGAGGCCATCATCGCCTATATCCGTCGCAATCATAACCTGCTGGTTGGCGAAAGCTCGGCCGAACGGATCAAGAAGCTGATCGGATCAGCCTGCGCGCCGGAAGACGGGGAGGGGGAAACCCTCGAAATTCGGGGCCGCGATCTGATGAATGGCGTTCCGAAAGAATTGATCATCAGCCAGCGCCAGATTGCTGAAAGCCTGGCGGAGCCCGTCGGCGCGATTATCGAGGCGGTGAAAGTCGCCCTCGAACATACGGCGCCGGAACTCGCCGCAGATATAGTTGACAAGGGCATCATCCTGACCGGGGGCGGCTCGCTGCTCGGAAATTTCGATCATGTGCTGCGGCAGGCGACGGGCCTGCCCGTTTCCATTGCCGAGGAGCCGCTTTCCTGCGTTGCCATTGGCACCGGTCGCGCCCTTGAAGAGATCAAGACGCTACGGCATGTCCTGAGCGGGGAGGCCTGAGAAACCCGCCCATGGCCCAATTGCCAATCGTGAAGAAGGGGATCTGAATGGCGCCAAGGCAGGGAAATGTCTTCAAGTTGGCATGGCCGCTGAAAACCATTATTCAGCGCTTCGCTTTCCTTGCGCTTGTCTCCCTGGCTGTTGGGCTGTTGTTTCTGGGCAAGGCCAATATTGCCGCAGTTGACCGCTTGCGCATGGCGACAACGGATTTCCTCGCCCCGGTTCTTACCACCATATCCGAGCCGGTCAGCGCCTTTCACCGCGCCGTCGCCCGCGTACAGAGCCTGACCAGGCTGATCGAAGAAAATGAACGCCTGCGGGAGGAAAATGCCCGTCTGCTCAAATGGCAGGCCGCAGGACGGGCGCTGGAGCAAGAGAATGAAAATTTCCGGCAGTTGTTAAACGCGCTGTCTGATCCGTTGGTGCTGCCCATCACCGCACGGGTCATCGGCGATAGTGGCGGGCCTTTCGTTCGCACGCTGCTGCTCAACGCCGGTCAACGTGATGGCGTGCGCGTAGGGCAGGCGGTTGTTGCGCCGCTCGGGCTGATCGGCCGTATCGCGGAGGTCGGAGATCGTTCCGCCCGTGTCCTGCTGATCACCGATATCAACTCCCGCATTCCAGTCGTATTGGAAAAATCCCGTCAAAAAGGCATTCTGGTCGGTGACAACTCGACCCTGCCGCTTCTTGAATTCCTTCCGACCACGGCAACAGTGGCGCCGGGTGACCGGCTTGTGACGTCTGGGGATGGCGGGATGCTTCCGGCTGGTCGGCCAATCGGCTTTGTTTCCTCGGTCGGGGAGCGGGACATTCGTGTGCAGGGCTATGCGGACTGGAACCGCCTTGAATATGTCAGTATCCTCCGCTACGACCTGCCGGGCATGAGTGGCCCGGATGACAATCCCGGCGACCTTGGCGAAAGCAGGCTGGGCGAAAGCAGATTGGATGCACAGTGAACCCGACTCTTGCCTATCAGTTTAACAGGTTTCTGCGTGGCAGCGTTCCTTTCGCGCTTGGCTGCCTGATGGCGTTGTTGGGGGTTGTCCCGACGGGGATCAGCGGCTTTGGCATCATTACTCCGTCTCTTCTCACCATTGCGGTGTTTTACTGGAGCATACACCGGCCCTATCTGATGGGGGCGCCGTTATGCTTCCTGCTTGGTGTCCTGTCGGATTTCCTGACCGGGGCACCGCTCGGTTTGACCTCATTGCTGCTGCTGGTGGTGCATGGGGTGACGCTGTCGCAGCGGCGGATTTTTATCGGCAAGTCCTTCATTCTCTCCTGGTTTGGCTATGCCCTGATTGCGTTGCTTGCGGCGCTCGTCGGCTGGTTGCTCTCCTCGCTTTATTCGCTGGCCCTTCTCCCGTTTCTGCCGGTGATGCTGCAATATGCGCTGTCACTTCTGGTCTTTCCGCTGTTCGCTTTCGGCTTCGGAATATTGCAGAACAATCTGCTGAGGCTGACCTGATGGCGGGCGATCAGCATAAGGAGAAGGGGCGTACATTCTCACGCCGGGCGCTGATGCTCGCGGGCGGGCAGGCGGCGCTGATGTCGGCGCTGGCCGGTCGGCTTTACTATCTTCAGGTCCTGCATGCCGATCAATATGCCATGATGGCGGATGAAAACCGTATCAACATGCGCCTGTTGCCGCCGTTGCGCGGACGTATCGTGGACCGTTTCGGGCTTGAGGTGGCGGGGAATCGGCATAACTATCGTGTCGTGTTAATCCCGGAGCAGACCAAAAGTATCGAGGCAACACTCGATGCGCTGGAGGAATTTATCCCTGCCGAGATGATTGATCGCGAGCAGGTGTTGACGGATGTAAAGCGCAAGCGCAGTTTCGTCCCCATTCCCGTAGTTGATAATCTATCTTGGGAGCAGTTCGCCCGCATCAATGTGAACAGCCCCTCGCTCCCCGGTATCCAGATGGATGTGGGATCGACCCGCGATTATCCATATGGCAATCTGTTTGCCCATATCGTCGGCTATGTCGGGGCGGTATCGGAAAGGGATCTGCAAAATCAGGAATATGATCCGCTGCTGGAGCTGCCGGAATTTCGGATTGGCAAAAGCGGGATCGAGAAATATTACGACCGGACCCTGCGCGGCAAGGCAGGCCTGAGCCGGGTCGAGGTGAACGCCTACGGCCGTGTGATCCGCGAGTTGACCCGTCAGGAAGGTATTCCCGGCAATGACACGGTGCTGACCATCGACCGGCAGCTTCAGGATTTCGCCGTCCGCCGAATGGGTAAGGAAAGCGCGGCGGCCGTTGTCATGGATATCCATACGGGGGATATCCTCACGATGGTTTCCGTGCCATCCTTTGATCCCAATACATTCGCGCGTGGCATCAGCTCTACAGAGTGGAAAACGCTGATTGAGGATCCCAAGCGGCCGCTGGGCAACAAGGCGATCGGCGGACAATACCCGCCCGGATCGACCTTCAAGATGATCGTGGCCCTGGCGGCGCTGGAAGCCGGAGTCATTTCCGAAGAACACAGGGTTTTCTGTGGCGGCCATACGGAACTTGGCAGTCATCGCTTTCATTGCTGGAAGCGCGGAGGGCACGGCTGGATGGATATGGAAGAGGCGATCGCCCAGTCCTGCGATATCTATTTCTATGAAATCGCCCGCAAGGTAGGCGTCGACAAGATCGCCGAAATGGCGCACCGCTTTGGCCTCGGCGAGACGCTGGAGATTGATATCCTGGGTGAACGCAAGGGCCTGATCCCGACCCGTGCCTGGAAAGAGGCCGTGCAGGGGGTGTCCTGGCAGGTGGGAGAAACCTATAATACCGGCATCGGTCAGGGGTATGTGCTGACCACGCCGTTGCAACTCGCCGTTATGACGGCACGGCTTGCCAATGGGGGCAAGAAAGTTGTTCCGCGCCTTGTTCGCTCCGTCACCGGGGCCGCGCAGGAGGGGGCTGTTCTGCCCCGTGAGAATCCGGGCGGTGAGGCGTTTGATCTCGGCATCAGCCGGAAGTCATTGCAGCTTGTCCTGAGCGGCATGAACAAGGTGATGAACGGCGCCCGGGGTACGGCCCGCGCGGCCCGTATCGAGGTGGAGGGTTGGGAAATGGCCGGCAAGACCGGCACAGCGCAGGTTCGGCGGATCAGCCGCAAAGAACGCCTTGAAGGGGTGCGCAAAACGGACGAAAAGCCGTGGGAGGAGCGCGATCATGCCCTATTTGTCGGATATGCGCCTTATTCCGACCCGCGCTATGCGGTATCGGTGATTGTGGAGCATGGCGGCAGCGGATCGAGTGTCGCCGCGCCCATCGCGCGCGATCTGTTGCAGGAAACCTTGCGTCTTGATCCCTTGCGCAAGCCCAGCTATGACATTGCGATCCGCCGTCAGAACGGGGGCGGGGATGTATAGGGAGCTGGGGCAGAAAAGCGTTACCATCCCCCTCACGCGTAAATTATGGGATATCAACTGGGGCTTTGTCCTGTTGATTTGCGCCACGGCCTCCATCGGCTTTCTTATGCTGTATTCGGCGGCCAATGGCAATCTTGAGCCCTGGGCCTCGCGCCAGATGGTCCGCTTTGGCGCCGGGCTTCTCCTGATGTTTGCCGTCTCGCTTGTGGATATCCGCATCTGGCTGCAGCTTGCCTATCCCGCTTATTTTGTTGCGCTGGCATTGCTGGGCGCCGTTGAAATCATGGGCGATATCGGCATGGGGGCGCGGCGCTGGATCGACCTGGGCCCGTTCCAGATCCAACCTTCAGAAGTGATGAAGATTGCCATTATCATGGCGCTCGCGCGCTATTTTCACAATATCGGGCTGGAGGATGTGCGGCGTATCCGCTGGCTGATTCCGCCGCTTCTGCTGGTGCTGATGCCTGCCGGGTTGGTGCTGCGCCAGCCGGACCTTGGCACCGCCCTGATGCTGATCGCCGGGGCGGGGATCGTTTTTTTTGCGGCCGGAGTGCGGCTGTGGAAATTTGCGCTGCTGGTCGGCACGGCCATACCGGGCGGCTTTTTTGCCTTTCAGTTTCTCCATGACTATCAGAAAAAGCGGGTTCTCACTTTCCTCAATCCGGAGAATGACCCGCTTGGCGCCGGATATCATATCATGCAGTCGAAAATTGCCCTGGGGTCGGGAGGGGTGTTCGGCAAGGGGCTGTTGCAGGGAACGCAGAGCCATCTCAACTATCTGCCCGAGATGCGCACCGACTTTATCTTCAGCATGCTGGCGGAGGAGTTCGGCATGGTCGGAGCTCTGCTGCTGTTTGCGCTCTATATCCTGCTGATCGCCTATGGCTATGCCATCGCCTATCGTTCACGCAACCATTTCGGCAAGCTGCTGGCGCTCGGGTTGACCGGCATCTTCTTTCTGTATGTGTTTATCAATGTGGCGATGGTAATGGGGCTGGTGCCGGTGGTGGGGGTGCCGTTGCCGCTCATCTCCTATGGCGGCACGTCGATGCTGACACTGATGATCAGTTTCGGTCTGATCATGAGTGTCTATATTCACCGCGACATTGATATCCCGGGAAAACGCTAGCGATTACAGAAGATTGGCCTGCGCCTCTGTCAGCAGGCAAAAGTCTGTGGCGGGAGACGATTTTATATGATCTCGGTACTTGTCGGCCCGTTCTTCCTATGTTAAACAATCGCACCCACGGGAAGGCGATCTGCTTTCCTGACCAATGCCGGTCGGTTGAACATCGTCTGGCAACCACGAGGGATAATTCCTCTGTGGGCGCTTAGCTCAGTTGGTAGAGCAGCTGACTCTTAATCAGCGGGTCACAGGTTCGAATCCTGTAGCGCCTACCATTTATCCCAATAAATATGCCAAACGGAATGCGCCGGCAAAGGGTGAGTTCTGTTCTTGCGCGGCACACCAGATGATTTAAGCTATGCCTGTTACCAGTAAAGTGATTTTTGTTGCGGGTTGCGCACTCCTGGATGAATAAAGCAGGAAGCGGGTCAGGCGGTTTGAGATTAACGCCTGGCCTGTTTCTTTTTGGCTGGAGATGTCGCCCGGCGGATGCCGTCCGCATTGTTTCTGCCTTTATGGAGAATGCGGCCATCGACGGTGACGTGGAGCCGCGCCAGGCCACGCGGGCCAATCACATTGATGCTGACATGATGTTGCGGACTGCGGGCAATGACCGGACTTGCCAGATCCAGCTTGTTATTGGTCGTACTGAATCCGGCAACGCGGTAAATCACCGCATCTTTACCGGTGCCCACCTGCAACAGATCATTCTTGAACAGGCGCGTGATAAATCTGGCGGCCGGATGGGGCTTTGCCTGCTGTTTGTCTATTTTTCCATTCCGCACATCCGCTGGCGAGTGGAAACGGCCCGTGAATTTTGCCTTGCCGCCTTTTTTACCGGGCGGGAGTTTCCAGATATCGCAGCAGATATATCCGCTGCGGCTGTACCCTTTGTAAGGGGCGGAGGCGATGGGGGTGACGGTTTTATCCGGCACGATAATACGGAGAGACCTGATGCCTTCCGTTTCGCCAAATGCTGTCAAATTTTCCTGCAGCGTCCGTCCGGGATAGTTGTCTAGGAAACTAAGTAGTTTCATGCGGAGCGTCGTGTCGCGGATGGCCCGCACCTCCCTTGCGTTGAGGGTGGTTATTTTCTTGCGCGTCACCAGCTCGCCTGCAACGGGCGTGAAGCCATAGGCGGTTTCCTTGTGTATCTTGCCGTTCAGGCTGTGATCGGGCCGGAAGGAAGGCAGTATGGCAGGGGCGCATTTCCGAATGGCCGTTTTTAGATGCCTCTCCAGCGGTGGAATAGCCACAGGGGCCTGCGTCAGAGATTTCTGCGCGCTGCGGCGGCTGATTTCAAGGAGCATCTGCTGGTCGAGACGGCCGATAATGGCGGCCTTTATGGCATGGTGGCGTAGATCAGTCTGTAATTCTGGACCGTCCGGGGGGAGCATGTCCCGAAGCCGCCACGCATGCCGGAGCAGCGGGGTGAGGCGGTCGGGGATCGCGTGGACATCGCTCAGGCCGTCAAGCCTGGAGAGATAGGCGGCGGTGATCCGGCTCATATCGTCGGTGGCGGCATATTGATGGTAAAGGGCGCTGTCTTCCTTCATAAGTTCGGCGGGCAGCTTGTCCGCGAACCGCCAGCGTTTGTAGTCCGGCAGGATTGCCACCCGGCGCAGAATATCACTCCAGATAATCCCACTGTGCGCATGACCGTTATCAGCAAAGGCGTCATATGGGGTTCTGTTGCCTTTCAGGGGGCGGACCCGGGCGAACGACAGGGTAAGATTGGCCATGCTGTCATCAAGACTGCGCGAGAAGGGCAGGATGTGGAGGATCTCGACTTCAGCCGGTCCGGAGGGATTCTCTCTCCAGTGTAGGGGCAGTGTCTCGCCTCTTGCTGCGGTCCCAATTCCTCCCACAGCCGGTATTTGCGGATATCGGCATATCGGGCGTCAAAGAGGCCGAAACGGGCAGCGAGCAGGGCCTGGATTTCTGCATCTCGCTTTTTGTGGTGGGCCTGTCGTCTTTCTGTCTCTTGCCGCTTTTTCGGCGATTGTTTGAGGGGCTGACTGAGCGCGAAGCGGATTTCCTCCGGCGCCATGCCAAAGCGGTCCGTAAGGCCATTGACAAGCTGGCGAAGCTGGTTGAGCATGACATGCATGTCGGGGTTGTTGATCCGTCCAAAATACCCTTCCGGCGCATGTTGCGGATCATGCGCCGCCGGATTGGCGTGCTGCATCCTGTCCGGCATGACCGCCCCGTAATAAGGCAGGCGGGTATAGAGGGGCTGACCCGGAATGCCGGAGATTGATGGCACCTCTTCGCCGATTATCTCAACAACGGCGCGTTCATACGCCTGCCGGTCCTTTCGCATCGCCCTGATCAGCCTCTCCATTGCCTTGCGTGACAGGCTGGCCGGGGCGCGGCTGAGTTCAAGCTGTGCAAAGGCCGTTGCCTCCTTTCGTGACAGGTGATGATGGTGACGGAGGGCATTGATGGCCTCCGCATCCGTTTCGGCGCTGTGCAGCAGGGTGAAAATATCGTCCAGCCTGACTGCTGCGGACGGATCCTCTAGAAAAGACGCGAGCAGGGGCGTGTTTTCCAGACGAACGGTCAGGCGGTTACCGGTCATTGTCTTGCGGCTTTCGCTTTCAAGATTGAAGCGGCTTTCCGCCTCGAACAGCCTTTTTCCTGCCGCGTCCGTTAATTTGCGCAATACCGAGAAGCGGACACTCATTTGCGTCGCGAGCTTGCGGAAGATGGCCTCATATTGTTCTGCCGTGAGGCGTGTGCTGCTATGATCGGGGTTGATAACCCGGAGCCTGTCAAGCTCCCGGCAGAGGCGATACTCCTGAGCGATGGGCGTGTCGGCCCAGTGACGATCTTCATCGGGAAAGAGGCGGCACTTGCCTCGCTCAACGGGTTTGAGGGGCCGCTGTTCAAGGATATAGAGTGCGAGTTGATCCCACATTACCGGGCTGATAATCGTGTTCCCTTGCACTTTGCGGATTGTCGCCAACTCCTCCGCATAGACTGTGCGCGATGCGTAAAAGGGGCTGTCATCGGTGAAGCGAATGGAGGTTGGCGGCTTCCTCAGGCTGTTCTCCGGTGGACGGGGAACATTATTTTCCTGCTGGAATCTGTCCCAGAGAAATGTCCCGAGAGTCTTGCCGTCAAGCGCTGCTGCCAATGCCGCCATCCGCGCCTTCAGCTGCCCGCCGTCCTGTTCGGAGCGGTCCCGGCGGTTTGACTGGTATCCCCGCCGCTGGCCGAGGCTGAACAGGGCGCGGCCGAGGATATGGGGTTCCGTTCTGGCCTCTGCCGCCTTGGCGCGCGCCTCATAGGGATTGATCCGCTCGATGACATGCTGACGCGCCTCAGCGTTCTCCGGCAACAGGCCATTCTGGATGAGAAGGCGGACCAGCGCCCGGATGCGCAGCTTGCGGTGTTCCCGGTTACGCCGGGCGCGGCGGGCCCGGCGGCGGCTCAGCGCCTTGCTGTCCCCGGTATGGCCGGGGGAAGACGGCTCCCGCCCGTCAGGGAAAAGACGGACACCGCCGTCGAGAGACGCGACGATGTCGCCCTTTTCATCAATTTCATAGGCCCACCAGCCGAGGCTGTTACAGCCTATTTCCATCCCGAGTGACCATTTCATCCAGCTCTCCCCGTGACGGCCGCCTTTTACAAGCTGATTATGCAAAAAAGATTACTGTAAATGGTAGAAAAAAATGCTATAATAATCCCGCTTAAATCATCTGTTGGGGCGCGTCCTCTCGTTAACCAGGTTTTATGCCATCAAATTGGAAGCTTCGGTGCGCCGGAGATTCTTTTTCTTTTAAAACAACAACTTAAAGATATTAATGGAACCGACTTCAGAATGCGGCAGGGGCCATCGCGATCTATTTTCGACTGGCCATCATGGGGCCGGTTAGCGATTGGCGAGAGCAATTGGCGGTCCGGGCTTGCGGGTTGCATATGACAGTAAATGAATTACTCTCGACCCTGGCGCAGATAGTCTGCAGAGTGGGGTGGCCGGATGTTCGATCTTAAATTTTTGCGCAAGCCTTTTGTCGTCTTGCTGACGGTTCCGGCGGGGGTTGCGCTATCTATTGCCTGTTGGGCATTGATTCTGGTCTTTCTGGAGCGTTATCTCGATCCATCCATCGGCGAAAGCATTTTGTCGTTTATGTCGGCGGATACGGCAAGCAGCGTCCTCTCACTGATTGCGGGCGGTGCGATGTCGGCCTTGACGCTGACCTATTCCATTGTTCTGGTGGTTTTTACGCTGGCGGCGGGAACGCTCGCGCCGCGCATGTTGCAGCGCTTCACCACCGATCTTGTCAATCAGATGACAGCCGGAATTTTTGGCGGCACGTTTTTGTATGCGATGGTGGCCTTGAGCTTCATCGACGGAGAGTTTGTGCCGGATATCGCGGTTATCGGAGCGGAGGTGCTCGCGGTTATCTGCGTGATGCAGCTCATTTACTTCGTCCGTCACGTTTCACGTAGCGTCACAATCGACGACGAGATTGCGGGCATTACCGCGCGGCTGAAAACAGCCCTCGATTCGCGGGAGCGGGGCAAGGATCGCAATGACAGTGATGCAGTGCGCGAGGCTGACCGTCTCGGGGAATTTGACTTTGAGATGGTTGCCGGCTGCCCCGGGTATCTGGTATCGCTTGATGAAGAGCGTCTTATCGCCCTTGCGCGCAAACATGATACGGTTTTCCAGCTGCAAAAGCCGAAGGGCGTTTATACCCTGACCGATGATGTGCTGATCAAGGCAACGAACTCCCTTGATGACGAAGCGGTGGAGGCGGTGCAGCGGGCGCTTGATATCCAGCCTTCCCGTTCGCAGAACAGCCCGGTGGAATTTTCCATCAACCTGCTGGTGGAAATTGCTCTCCGGGCGCTGTCGCCCGGTGTCAATGATACCTTCACGGCGATTGCGACGGTCGACAGCCTCTCCAGCGCCCTTGCCGAGACGAAAACATCGGAAGATCGCACGGCCCTGATCCGCAAGGATGACGAGGGGGAAATCCGGTTGCTGGTGCCGGAGCTGTCCATGCGCAATTTGATTAATCAGGCCTTTCATCCGCTGCGTCAGGCATCCGGAGGCAATATCCTGATGGCGATCTGTCTCGCCAATGCCTATGCGCGGCTCTATACGTCTGTCCGGCCGAGGAACCGCGAACTGCTGAAGGAGCATGCCCGGCTGCTGATTTGCGAGATTGAACGGCACGGTCATCTGGAGGAGGATGTGGACAGTGTGATCGAGACGCTGCCGTCTGAATTTCGCAACGCGGAACGCAAACGCCGTCGCGCGGCTGCAACGCCTGAGGGTGCGGAAACTGGAAAGGAAAAGACATGAAGATATTGATCGTTGGCGCGGGAGGTGTCGGCGGATATTTTGGCGCCCGGCTGATTCAGGCAGGCGGAGAGATCACCTTCCTGCTGCGGGAAAAGCGGCAGAAGCTGATTGCGGAAACGGGCCTTGTCATCGAGACGCCGGGGGAGAAGTTTACGGTTTACCCTGATACCGTCACCAAGGAGACGGTGACGCCGGACTATGATCTGATCATCCTTGCGCCCAAGGCCTATGACCTGGAAGACTCTCTTCTGTCCATTGAAAAGGCAAGCACCCACGGGATATTGCTGCCTTTTCTTAATGGCATGGATCATATGGAGGTGCTCGATAAACGCTTCGGGCGGGAGCGGGTGATGGGCGGCGTTGCGCAGATTGCGGCGACAATCGCGCAAAATGGTGCCGTGCAGCAGCTCCGGCCGGGCGCGGGCCTTGTGGTAGGGGCGCGGTCTGCGGCGCAGGCGCGTCTGCTCGGCGAGTTTTCAGCGCTCGCCACCGCGGCCGATTTCAACTATGTGGAAAGCCCCGATATCGAACAGGCGCTGTGGGACAAATGGGTGATGCTGGCGACGCTGGCGGGCATGACGACCCTTTGCCTCGGCACGGTTGGCGAGATTGTGGCGACCCCCTATGGCGCGGAGCTTTCCGCGCGCATGCATGCGGAATGCTGCGCCATTGCGGCGGCAAATGGTCATGAGATTGCAGACAAGACAGCGGATGCGCAGCGGACCCTGCTGACCAATCGCGATTCCAATTTCGCCGCCTCCATGATGCGGGATCTTGTCGGCGGGCTTCGGACTGAGCATGAGCATATTCTGGCGGCATTGATCCGCCGGGGCAGGGCGGGCGCGATCGACTGCCCACTCCTGAAAATCGCCTATACCCATATGGCCGTCGTGCAGGACCGCTAAACGGTCAGGCGGGCCTTGCCAGAAATTCGTCGAGCTGTTCGAAAGTGCCGGTCCAGCCCTGTGTCATATCGCTGGCGCCGTTTTCGAAGGCTGCCTTTTCGCGTTCCGTTGCCTGATAGGCCGTCCAGTGAACGGTGATGCGGGTTTTGTCGCCATCCTCTGCGAAGGTGATGGTGCTGAGAATTTGCAGCGGCCAGTTTTTCTGCATTGGATGTTCGATCAGCTTTTCCCCGCTGTCGTCAGTAAAACTGACAATGGAGACGATCCTGGTGGGTTCCGTGATCTCAATATATCGCCACAGCCCCCACATTGACAGGCCATCAAGCTCGACCAGAAAGCGGCATTTGCCGCCGGGGCGAAAATCCACCGTGAAATGCGAATTGGTGCCGCCTTTTGGCCCGAACCATTGCCGGAACTGGTCGCCCTCGCTCCAGGCCTTCCAGACGCGATCAATCGGCGCCTTGAAGCTGCGAGAGATGGTGAATTCAAACTCGTTGAGATGGTGACCCTGGTTAATTGTCATTTTTTTCCTCTTCCGCCAGAAATTCTTCAAGCGCGTTGAATTTGGTGTCCCAGAAGCCGCGCAAGCGACCCAGCCATTCCCACATTTCGTCCACCCCGTCGGGGTTGAGGCTGTAGATACGCTGCTGCGCCCGCTTCTCGACCCGCAGGATTTCCGCCTCCCGCAACACTTTGAGATGCTGCGAAACGGCAGGCGCGCTGATCTGAAAATAGCTGCTGATGGCGCCGGAGGTGAGGCGCCCTTGAGAAGCGAGCAGTTCAACAATACGCCGACGGTTGGGGTCGGAAAGGGCGGCAAATTTATCCATGCGTCATATTTTAAGTATTTACTTAATTAAGTAAATAATTAAGTAAATACGGCCATCTTTTGGAGGAAGGGAAAGATCGCGGTCAGATGATTATTGCGGCGGCGGCGCATTTTGTCGCTAGGTTGCGGCGAGCACATTTGCTATTCTGCCGCAGATGGAAAAAACAACAATAAAACAGCCATTCCCCCTCTGGGCGCTTATTTCACTGGGTACCGCCTATTTTATCGTGGGAACCTCGAGCCTTTCTGTGATTGCGCTGACCTGGCAAATCTCCAGCGGACTGGATGTGCCGCCCGCCGATGTCGCCTTTCTGGTGATGGTGTTTGCCTTCGCCTTTGTTGTGGCGGCGCCGCTGATGCAGGTTTTTTTCAGCCGGTTCTCGCGCTTTTCCATCCTGTCGACGGGTCTGCTGATCCTTGCGGTCGGCCTTATACTATCGTCGGTTTCCCCTGATTATGGCACGCTGTTCGCCTCGCGTGCCCTGATGGGGCTGGGGGCCGCCGCCATCAGCCCCATGTGCTCCGCCATCGGGGCGGGTCTCGCCGCTCCGGCGCAGCAGGGCCGCGCCATGGGCATTGTCTTTGCCGGGCTGACGTTCGCGGCCGTCCTTGGCACGCCGATCTCCGCCTGGCTCGGTACATTGATGGACTGGCGGCTGGTGATGGTTGTTCTGGCCTGCGTGACACTGGGCTGTCTTGCCGGGGTGTGGCTGCTGGTGAAGGACCGGCAGAAGGGTGCGCCCATCTCCCTCATTCACATCGTCGAGGCTTTGACAACCTTGCGGTCTGGATCGGCCATCCTCGTGACTTTTTTGCAGATGACGGCCACTTTCTGCACCTATGCGCTGATTGCGCCGCTGGTTTCCCATAAATTCGGCATGGCCGAAACTCTGATTGGGCTGGTGCTGCTGGTCTATGGCGTGCATGGGGTGCTTGGTAATGTGATTTCCGGCTGGCTCAACGATCGCATGGGTTCTGAAAAGATCATCACGATCAGCCTGATCGGCATCGGCGTTGGCTATTTCGCGCTGTTCGCAAGTCCGCCCCTTGTCTGGCTTGCTTTTGTCAGCGTGGCGATCTGGGCGGTCTTCGGCATGATGTTCCACTCGCCGCAGCAGCAGCGCATTGCCAATATTGACCCCGACCGGCGGAGCCTGCTGCTTGCCCTGCATGCGGCGGCGCTATACCTTGGTATCGCGGTCGGCTCTTCCATTTCCAATTTCGTGGCGGTGAACTGGGGATATGAATGGACGCCGCTCGCTTCCTTGTTTGTGCTGCTGCTTTGCCTTGCCGTTTTTCTGCTGTCATTGACAGTGACGAAGGGAACGGGCGGAAAGGGACGGGACCATGGCTGAAATGTCGGTGCGGGATGCCTTTTTGCAGCAGGCGGCGGCTTGCGCGGCGCTGGAATCCCCCTTCACCGCGCAGCTCTGCCGCCTTCTGGGGGAACGGCTGACGGTGGGCAATGCGGTGGCGGACCGCATTCTGAACTGGCCGGGAGATGCGTCGGCGGTGGGAGATTCCGTTCCCCTGCGTCTTGCGGGCGCACTCCATGCACTGGTGCTGGAAGGTCGGAGTGAGGCGCTCATTGCCCGATATCCGCCACATCAGGGAGAGGGGGAGGATGAGGCGCTCTGGCAGGCGGTCGAAAGCGCCCTGATCGCGGAGGAGACGTTCATTCTGCACCGCCTTGACGGACCGCCGCAAACCAATGAGGTGCGGCGCTCTGCCGCCACATTACCGATGTTTCTGGAGGCCGCGCGGCGGTTCGGCTTGCCGCTGGCCTTGTCAGAAGTGGGGGCGAGTGCCGGTCTCAATCTACATCTGGATGGTTACCGTATTACTCTTGGCGATAAAAGCTGGGGCGAGGCCACATCGCAAGTGCAGATCTGTCCCCGATGGCACGGCGCCCCGCCGCCGGATCTGCCGCTGGATATTCTCTCGCGGGCGGGATGTGACCTGCTGCCGGTCGACCCGTCCCGGGCGGAGGATCGGGAGCGGATGCTTTCCTTCATCTGGCCGGATCAGCCGGAACGGATGGTGCGGACCCGCGCCGCCCTCGATCTGGCGGCAAAGTCGGATATCCGGGTTGAGCGGTGCGATGCTGCCGACTGGCTTGCCCGGCGTCTGGAAACGCCAATGCCGGGCGTCGCCCATGTCATTTACAGCACCATAGCCTGGCAGTATTTCCCGGCCGGCAAACAGCGCGAGGGGGCGGCGTTGATCCATGCCGCTGGCGCACAGGCAACAGAGGAGGCTCCGATCATCTGGGCGCGGATGGAAGGGGACAGCGGCCGCCCCGGCGCAGGCCTGACGATGACTTTCTGGCCGGGTGGAGAGACGCGCCTTGTCGGGCGTGCCGATTATCACGGCCGCTGGATTGACTGGAAAGGTATTTCCTGATCAGGACTTAGGCCATTTTCTCCATCCATGGCCGCAAGTCTGTTTCGAAACTCCAGGCGCTGCGATGCTGGCGATGAATTTGCCAGTAAGTTTCGGCAATTTCCTCCGGTTGCAGGATGCCGTCATTTTCGCGCAGGGCATAGCGCTCCGGAAAGCGTTCCTTGACAAAGGTCGTGTCAATGGCACCGTCGATAATGATATGGGCGACATGAATGCCTTTCGGGCCGAGTTCGCGCGCCATGCTCTGGGCAAGGGCGCGCAGCGCATGCTTGGCGCCCGCGAAGGCGGAATAGCCTGCCCCGCCGCGGATGGACGCGGTCGCGCCGGTAAAGAGGATGGTGCCTTTGCCGCGCGGGATCATGGCCTTTGCGGCTTCCCGCCCGGTGAGGAAACCGGCGAAGCAGCTCATTTCCCAGACTTTCCGGTAAACACGTGTCGTCATCTCCGCGATTGGAAAGTTCACATTGCCGCCGATATTGAACACCACAGCACCAAGCGGGGCGATATCGGCCTCGATTTTGGCGAAAAGATTGACCATTTCTTCCTCTTCCCGCGCATCGACGCCGAAGGCATGGGCGCTGCCGCCCTCTGTGCGGATGCTGTCGGCGAGGACGTTCAGATCATCAAGATGGCGCGCGCGCCGCACAATGCAGGTTTCAAATCCTTCACGGGCAAATCTTCTGGCAATGGCGCCGCCGGTCGCATCCCCTGCGCCGATGACGAGACAGGATTGTTTTTGCATTTTATTACCCTTCTTCCCTGAATATGCCCCTTGCGAAGGCTAGGCCCAGTGTTCATGCAAGTCAATCATGGTATTCCCTTTTGCAATGTCCCATATTCCCCTGTAGCGAAAGCCATGCCCCATCTGTTAGAAGAAGGGGAACGGATGAGGATGAGTATCAATGGCGCGTATCTGGCCATTTACATATTTTACGCAAAAGACAGTGGACGCGGGGGCGCCGCGTAAGTTGGCGGCGAATCGTAAGACGTTGCATTTCCGGTTTAACGGGCGGCGTTATCTCGGGGAGACGGGGGATACGCTGGCGGCGGCGCTGCTCGCGAATGGCCGGTCGGTTATGGGCTGGAGCGCGCATTATCATCGCGCGCGGGGGATAGACGCGCCGGTCCGTCTGATCCGGCCTGGCAGGCTGCCGATAACCGCCCCGGCACAAGACATTGAACTTTATGATGGCCTGATCGCGCAAAGCGCCTTCTGGCCGTTCCCGGTTTCCTTGAACTGGCGGTGGCTGGCGGAACGGGCCGTGCGACGGCTGCCCGGCAAGCATCAAGGGACGGGCCGCCCCAAGAAATCCGTATCCTCTGAACTCGCCATCGAACATCTTTATCTTTATACGGACCTGCTGGTGGTCGGCAGTGGCCCGGCGGGCCTCACGCGGGCGCTGGCGGCGGCACGAGAGGGACGGCAGGTAATCATCGTCGAGCAGGATTTCATCATCGGCGGCAGCTTGCTGTATGATGCGGCGCCGATTGATGGAATGAGCGCGGTCACGTGGCGGCAGGCCGCTGTCGAACAGCTGTCCGCGCTGCCCCATGTTCAAATCCTGATGCGCACAAAAGCGCTTTCTCGCGATGGGGAGGCGCATATCTTTTGTCGTGAACGGGTGCAGCCGCCGCCGGGGCGCTTCAATTCGCTTTTGCCGGAGCAGCGCGACATTGATATCACAGCGCGGGAGATTGCATTCGAGGCAGGCAAGGAAAAGAACTCTTTCATATTCAGAAACAATGACTTGCCGGGAATTGTGCATGTCCGGGAAGCACAGTCGCTACTGATCCGACATGATGTTGCGCCGGGCCGAAATGTCGTCCTCTATTGCAATCATGACGCGGCCTATAAATTTGCCGCCGCGGCGCGCGATCATGACCTGTCGCTGGTTGCCATTGTCGATGTGCGCCGCGAACTGCCCGATCATTGCCATCAGTTTGCCCGGCAGGCTGGAATCCCGCTCTATCCGAACCATGAGATTATCGCCGCGCAAGGGCTTTTCACTCTCCGTCGTGTGATCTTGCGCAAGAGAGGGGATGATCCGCTCGACCGCAAGATATTGCTGACTTGCGATGCGCTGGTCCAGTCGGCGGATATGACGGGGGAGGTGCCCATGCCAGCGGCGGCGGGTTTTGGCAAATGCTTCGCAGAGACAGAACGCGAACGGCTGTATACACGGGGATTGCCGCCTCTTGTGACATATGACAGGGCGTTGCCGCACAGGGCGCCCGGAGATCTGGCAAGGGAGAAGCTGTCTCCGCTGCGCCGGTCGCCCCTTTACGGTGTATCGGAAAAAGCCGGTGGGCAGATACGGACGCGCGCGGGATGGCGTATGGCCGATCATTATCCGCTGGACAGGGAGACGCCCGTCACGGCTGCCCGGCGCGAGGCGCTGGCCGCGCGGGAGAAAGCAGCGCTTTCCGATCTCTCCGATTATGGAAAATTCCATATTGAGGGGCCGGATGCCGCCTCTTTCCTCGCCGCGCTTATCCCTCTGCCGGGCGGGAAGGAACTGCCTGTCGGAGGCCTGCATCGGTGCTTTGCCATCTCGCCGGAAGGGTGGACGATTGCCGAGGTATATTGCTGGCGAAAGGGCGAGGGGGAGTATCTCCTGACCTGTCATTCGTCCTTTTCAGGCGCGCTTTTCGATGTCATGAAAAAGTTTTTTGAAACAAATAATTATCCAAAAATGATGATGCGTGATGTGAGCGAGGATCAGGCGGCCTTTCTGCTTGCGGGGCCAGGGGCGGATGCGCTTCTTGCGCGGGCGTTGCCCATCTCGGTAATGGATAATCCGCTTTCTCACATGGCATTCCGTCCCCTCACTCAGGAGGGGGTGCCCTTTATCCTCGCCCGTTTCGATCTGACGGGCGGTCCGGCCTATGGCATCCTGACGGGTGCTGGCCACGGGGATATCCTGTTCAATCTGCTGCGGGAGGCCGGGCAGCGGCAGGGGCTGACGCTGGCCGGTGTGGCGGCGCGGGAAATCCTGCGGATCGAGGCGGGAGCCCTCTCGGCGGCGGAGATGGCAGGGACGGAAAGGGAGGATATCCCGGAGCTTGTCGGTTTGCGCGCGGTCAGTACTGCCGCGGAGGGCGGCTCGGCGGGCCGGCTCAAGGTCGGTATGCTTCTTTATGAGGGCGATGGGCGGGAGCCTTCGGGCAAGGGGATCGGCAAGATCACATCGGCCACCTCAAGTCTGCTGTTTGAGGGATATATCGCCCTGGCCCGGCTGGCGGATGGCCATGCCCGCATTGGCAGCCTGATCCGCGCGATGGACCGGGAGACGGCGACCCTTGTCGATGTGAAAGTGGGGCCGCCGCGCGCCTACCCGCCGGGAAAGGAACGCGGGCATGGTTGAAAGAAATTCCGCGCTGCGCGGGGAGCGTATTCATGGCCGGTTTGGTTCTGATTCTGAAAATCCGGGCGTAACCATACAGGAAATAAAGGACTTTTCTTGTCTTGAAGTAACATTGTGGGATAGGACAGGCGATCAGCTTGGCTCCCGTCTGGATGAGCTGCTGGGGCTGGGTGCCTTGCCGCAAGCAAGCCGGGTGGTCCGGCTGGGCGGCGGCCTGCTGCTCCGGCCAGCGGACGCGGCGCTCTTGTATCTGGGGGACGCGGGCCCGGCGGACATATTGGCGGCGACGATCACGGCGGGAGAGGGCGTGACGCTCGATCGCAGTCATGGTTATTGCTACCTTCGGCTCGGTGGGCCCTGTGCGGCCGATCTATTGCGGCGGGGCGTGCGCTTTGATCTGCGCGACGCCGCCTTTCCGGTCCTGTCTGCAACGGTGACGGATATCGGCGGGCTGGAGATCCTGCTGCTGCGGCCGGATGCACGGTATTATGATTTGCTGGTGCCGCGAAGCCGTGCTGTCACCTTCTGGCGCTGGCTGTCCCGGCGGGCGGGGCAGTTCGGATATGAGGTTGTGTAAGGTGTGGCTGTGCCTTACATGCGGGTAAAGGCATTGCGAATGCCGCGGATATGCGCATCTGCATCCCCCGGCTCATACGGCACGGCATCGCCGACGCCCCAGACCGGACCCGGCCAGGCCGGATCATCTTTATAACGGCCGATAATATGCACATGAAGTTGCGGCACCATGTTGCCAAGCATGGCCACATTCATCTTGTCCACCTGAAATAGCTGCTTCATGACCTTGGTGGCGCGCCGCACCTCTTTCATCAGGCTGAGGTAATCCTCTTCACCCAGGTCGGTAATTTCCACAAGATCAGGTTTCTCAGGCACCAGTATGATCCAGGGATAGCGCGCATCATTCATCAGCAACAGACGGCAGAGCGGCATGGCGCGGAGGGGATAGGTATCTTTTGAAAGCTGGGGATGAAGCTGGAACATCGGGTTTGCTCGCGATGAAAATCGAAAGGGCGCTTTAGCGGCAAAGACTATGCCGGATGGCCCAAAAGACCAACGGTTTTTTGCGTTCTACGCGCTTTCAAGTTGAATTCTTTGCTTTCATTGCGGGCGCTGCGGGGCTAATCTGCCGGAAAATCGGACCACGGCCTCCGGGGCCGAAAGATAAGACGGAGAATGAGGAATGAGCCAGACAATCCCGGCCACAGGCAGCAGCAACACCGGTTTCGTGCATTTCGCGGAACATGTCCGGCGCGCCGCGGCGGAAAAGCCGGATATGCAGGTTATCAAATGCGACGGGGAGGTCCGGACCTGGGCTGAATTTCTGCCGCGCATCAATCAGGTTGCCAATATGCTGGCGGGGCGGGGCCTTGGACGGGGTAATATGGTTGCCATTCTCGCCAAAAGCAGCATCGAATATTTGGAAGTGTTTCTGGGCGCGCTTCAGGCTGGCGTCTGTACGGTGCCGTTGTCGGGCATGGCCTCTTCCGAGCAGCTGGCGATGATGGTGCGTGATTCTGGTGCGCGCCTTGTCTTTGCGTCAAAATCGACTCGCGATCTGATTGAGCCCTTCCGCGGCAACATTGACGGAATTCCCGCAGACGGTTACGTCGCCTTTGATTTTAAAGGTGAGGGATGGACGCCGTATGACAGCCTGATTGGTGGCGCTTCCGATGATCCGCTCTATGTCGATATCGAGCCTGGCGATGCTTTCAACCTGATCTATTCTTCCGGCACCACAGGCATGCCGAAAGGCATTGTCCAGAGCCAGCAGATGCGGGCGGGTCACATCCGCCGCTTCCACAATCTCGGCCCCATGGACAACGCGGTGACGCTGATCTCGACGGCGCTTTATTCCAACACCACGCTTGTCATGCTGCTGCCGACGCTGGCCATGGGCGGCCGTGTCATCATCATGCCCAAATTCGATGTGACGGGGTATCTGGAGCTTGCCGAGACGGAACGGGTCACGCATACAATGCTGGTCCCCGTGCAATATCAGCGCCTGCTTGCCCATCCGGAGTTTGACACATATGACCTCAGTGCGTTTGAGGTGAAATTCTGCACGAGCGCCCCCCTCCGCGAGGGGGTGAAGCGGGAAATCCTTGAGCGCTGGCCGGGCAAAATGTTTGAAAATTATGGCCTGACCGAAGGCGGCGTTGGCACTATTCTGGCCTGCCATGATTACCCGGACAAGCTGGCTTCCGTCGGCCAGGCGGGCGAGGGGGTTGATCTTCGCGTCATCAATGAAGAGGGGGTCGAACTGCCGCAGGGAGAGATCGGCGAAATCATCGGCCGCAACGGGGCGATGATGACCGGTTATCATGGCCGCCCCGATCTGACAGAGGCCATGATCTGGCGCTCCTCCGAAGGGATTGTTTTCTACAAGAGCGGCGATATGGGCCGGATCGACGAGGATGGGTTTCTCTATCTGCTCGATCGCAAGAAAGACATGATCATTTCTGGCGGTTTCAATATTTATGCTTCGGATATTGAGGTGGAGCTGTCGAAGCACAAGGAAGTGGCCGATGTTGCGGTGATCGGTGTGCCGAGCGCGGAATGGGGCGAAACGCCACTTGCCCTTGTCGTGCCAAAAGCGGGCAGTACCCTGACGGAAGCGGCGCTGACTGACTGGGTCAATGGGCGGCTTGGCAAGACGCAGCGCATCAGCGGTGTCGAGTTTCGCGAGGAGTTGCCGCGCAGCACCATCGGCAAGATCATGAAGCGCGAGCTTAGGGAGCCTTACTGGGCAGAAACTGGCAGCAAGATCTGAGATCGTTCTTTTCTGGTGCAATTTGTCTGCATTAACCGCCTGCCGGCTTTACGAAGGGTTAAGTATTTTTTGCGAAACTTGGCACCCGGTCGTGGTTCTCGGCCGTTAGTGAGCAGGTAGTGCATGAGCGCAGGTCGGAAAGTCGCAGAGGGAGATGCCAAGCCGCCTCTGAAGGCCCGCCTTCGGGCGTGGTGGGACGGATATGAGTTGGCCGCAGACGCCGAGGGTGGTACGGGCGAACCTGCACCATCTGCCGCGCCGCCGCGTGACGATGGGCCGCCGACGGTCAAGGGCTGGAGTCTCAGCCGTCAGCAGTCCGTGGTGACGCTGTTTGGCGAAGGCATGGTCCGCTGTATTCCCGATGATGCGAAATCCCGCCTGACCAAGCCGCTCGGCATCAACAAGAAGTTGAGCGTGGCAGAGCTCGGCGCCGGTCTTGGCGGCTTCGCCCGCTGGGTCGCCCATGAATATGACGCCTATGTCACCGGCTATGAGACAGACCCCATTCTGATGGAGGCCGGGTCGGAAATGACCAAGATGGCGGGGCGGGCCCGGCATGTCAGCTTCCTGCCCTGCGATTTTGAGAAATTCACGCCAAAGCCGCGTTCCGCCGATATCGTTTATGCGTCGGAAGCCCTTTTCCACGTCAGGAACAAGCCGGACGCCTTCCGGGCGATCTATGACATGCTGCGCCCTTCGGGCCAGTTCATGATGTCGGACTATATGCTGCAGGGGAAGGTGAAGGATGCGTCGGCGCTGAAGGATTGGCAGCAGGCGGAGCCGCTGCCGCCGCATCTGATGGAGGTGCAGGAGGCCCGCAAACTGCTGACTGCGATCGGATTTGAGGTCAGCATTGCCGAAAATATCACAGCCGAATACAAGGCCAATGTGATGCGGGCCTTTGCCGATTACGCCACACGCACCGGCAATGGCGAGAAAAGCGGGCATTTGCATAACTGGATATTGAAGGAAGGAGAGCTCTGGCTCAATCGCACCCGCATGATGGATGCGGGCATTTTGCAGGTGTTTCGCATTTATGCCCGTAAGCCGGTGGAAATCACCTGATCCGTGCCCTTCGGAAAAAGCGGATTTCTTCGCAAAAGTGGCTCTATTCCCCATTGACAGGGCGCGGGGAGGCCAGTATGTTCCGGCCTTCGAATTCATTTAGCTGGCAGGATATTGGACAATGAAAGTCTTGAACTCGCTCAAGTCCGCGAAAAAGCGTCATCGCGATTGCCGCGTCGTACGCCGCAAGGGACGGGTCTACGTTATCAATAAAACCAACCGCCGTTTCAAGGCGCGTCAGGGCTGATCCGCCTCTTTTAGGCGATGGCTTCTGCATTGTGAAAAAAACCGTAATGCTTCGGCATTGACGGTTTTTTTGTTTGCCAAGGTCAGGCGTTCCGCCCTATGTCAGGATCAGGAATATCCGGGGCAAGGGGAGGAATGCCGCAATGCTGATGCCAAAGCCCGATGCCGATGTGCTGGCCCGCCGGGCGGAGCTGGTGGCAGGGTTGAAAGCCCTCGTCGCCGATCCGGAGGCGGTAATTGACGATAAAGACGCGCTCCGCGCCTTTGAATGTGACGCGCTCAGCGTTTATCGACAGCTTCCCATGGTGGCGGTGCTTCCCTCAACAGTCGGGGAGGTCGCCGAAATTCTCAAATTCTGCAAGGATCAGGGCGTGAATGTGGTGCCGCGCGGCGCCGGGACATCGCTCTCAGGCGGGGCTTTGCCGCTCGCGGACGGGGTTCTCCTCGGCCTTGGCAAGTTTAACCGCATCCTCGACATCGATTATGACAACCGCTGCGTTGTCACCCAGCCGGGCGTGACCAATCTCGCCATTACCGAGGCGGTAAAGGCGAATGGTTTTTATTACGCGCCTGATCCATCCAGCCAGATCGCCTGCACCATCGGTGGCAATGTGGCGGAAAATTCCGGCGGGGTGCATTGCCTGAAATACGGCCTGACCACGCATAATCTGCTCGGCATCGAAATGGTGACGATGGACGGCGATATTCTCCGTCTCGGCGGCAAACATCTGGATGCGGAAGGCTATGACCTGCTCGGCATCATGACTGGATCGGAAGGATTGCTTGGGGTGGTCACCGAAGTGACGGTCCGCATCCTGAAAAGCCCGGAACATATCTCGGCGCAGCTTATCGGCTTCCCAAGCAGCGAGCAGGCGGGAGAATGCGTCGGGCGGATTATCAGCGCGGGCATCATCCCGGCGGGCATGGAGATGATGGACCGGCCCGCCATTCACGCGGCGGAAGAGTTCTGCCACGCGGGTTATCCGCTGGATGTGGAGGCATTGCTGATTGTCGAGCTGGATGGCCCGTTGGTGGAGATCGAGCATTGCCAGGGCGAGATTGACCGTATCGCCAAGGAATGCGGCGCCGTTGTCAGCAGGACCAGCGAGAGCGAGGCGGAACGCCTGACCTTCTGGGCCGGGCGCAAGGCGGCGTTCCCGGCGGTCGGGCGCATTTCCCCTGATTACATGTGCATGGATGGCACGATACCGCGCGGTGCCCTGCCCAAGGTGCTGGCCCGTATGAGTGAGCTTTCGCAGCAATATGGCCTGCGCGTCGCTAATGTCTTTCATGCCGGGGATGGCAATCTGCACCCGTTGATCCTGTTTGATGCCAATGTGCCGGGCGAGGTCGAGAAATGCGAAGCCTTCGGGGCGGATATCCTGAAACTCTGTGTCGAGGTGGGCGGCGTTCTGACCGGGGAACATGGTGTTGGCGTTGAAAAGCGCGACCTGATGGGGGAGATGTTTTCTGAGGATGATCTGAAACAGCAGCAGCGCCTCAAATGCGCCTTTGATCCCGATGGCCGGCTCAATCCGGGCAAGGTTTTTCCCGTGCTTCACCGCTGCGCCGAGCTTGGCAAGATGCATGTCCACAAGGGAGAATTGCCCTTTCCCGATCTGCCGCGGTTTTGAGGGACGCCATGCAGACGTCCCGCATTACCCAGGAGGAAGAGATTGGCGAGTTGCTGCACTGGGCGCTGTCCGGGCATCACAGCCTCGCCATTCAGGGCGCAGGCAGCAAGTCCGGGCTCGGCCGCCCGGTGGTGGCGGATCACGGGCTTGACCTGTCGGGCCTTGCGGGCATCACCCTTTATGAGCCGGGCGAGCTGGTCATGCAGGCGAGGGCTGGCACAAGCCTTGCCGCGGTCAAGGCGGAGCTGGACAAGAACGGCCAGCGGTTGGCGTTCGACCCGCCCGATTACGGGCCGCTCTATGGCCTTGACGCGGGTCTTGGCACCCTTGGCGGTCTGTTCAGCGCCAATCTGTCCGGCAGTCAGCGGGTGAAGGCGGGCAGTGCGCGGGATCATCTGCTGGGCGTCACCGGGTATACCGGTCGCGGCCAGACTTTCCAGACTGGCAGCCGGGTGATGAAGAATGTCACGGGATATGACCTCTGCAAGCTGGTGGCGGGCAGCTATGGCACGCTGGTGATCGCCAGCGGTTTCACTTTCAAGGTGCTGCCCAAACCCGATGAAATCCGTACCCTGCTGATTGCGGGTGTCGCGCTTGAAAATGCGCCGCGGCTGATGAATCTGGGTCTTTCCTCCGTTCATGACGTGGCGGCAGCGGCCTATCTTCCGGCCGATATCGCGGCCCGTCTGCCCAACACGGCGGGCGCGGGGGAGGATACAGCGTTGCTCGCGCTCAAGATCGAGGGGCTGGGCCCATCGGCCGAGTTTCGCGTGCGGGCGCTGCAAGAAATCCTGAAGGAAGAGGGCGATATTCTCTGCCTTGAAACGGAGGCATCCCTTGCTCTCTGGTCGTTCCTTGGGGACGCAGGGGCCTTTGCGAACAGTGACCGGCCGCTTTGGAAGGTGTCCATACCGCCCGCCAACGCCACGCGGGTCATATCTGCAATTCTCACCAATATTCCCGAGGCTCGCTATTTCCTCGACTGGGGCGGCGGGTTGCTCTGGGCGGAGATGCCGGAGGAGGAGTTTGACGGCGGGGAGAGGGTGATCCGCGCGGCCCTCGGCGGGGCCGGGCATGCGACCCTGATCCGGGGAAGCAGCATGTTACGCCGTGCCATTTCGCCGTTCCAGCCGCAACCCGCAGCCATTCAGAAACTGAACGCGCGGATCAAAAATGCCTTCGATCCGGAGAATATTCTCAATCCCGGCCGGATGACGGAAGCTGAAGGCATTTCTCAAGAATCCGAAGCATGGGATTGATATGAAAACGGAATTTACCCTCGCCCAGCTTGCCGATCCGGAATTTGCCCGCTCCAACGATATCTTGCGTAAATGCGTGCATTGCGGTTTCTGCACGGCGACATGCCCGACCTATCTGGAGCTTGGGGATGAGCGGGACAGCCCGCGCGGGCGGATTTATCTGATGCAGCAGATGCTGGAAAGCGGCGCGCCTGCTAAGGCGTCCACCGTCACCCATCTGGATCGCTGCCTGGGCTGTCTGTCCTGCATGACAACCTGCCCGTCCGGCGTTGACTATATGCATCTGCTGGAGCATGGCCGCGCCTATGTGGAAGAAACATACCGTCGCCCGCTGCTGGACAGGGCGCTGCGCTTCCTGCTGGCGCTGCTGCTGCCGCGCCCGCGGCTGTTTCGTCTGTCCCTGACCGGGGCAAAGCTGATGCAACCGGTAAAAGGTCTGTTCAGGGGGCGTCTCGGGGCGATGCTGTCGATGACGCCGGTGAGCATACCGGCCCCCTCCCGCCTTACGTCCCGGCGGCGGCATCAGGCAGAAGGTGTCCGGAAAAAGCGTGTGGTGCTGATGACAGGCTGTGCGCAGAAGGTGCTGTCCCCTGAAATCAATGACGCCACTATTCGCCTGCTGACCCGTCATGGGGTGGAGGTGATCATCCCGCAGGAGGCGGGCTGCTGCGGCGCGCTGACCCTGCATATGGGTAAGGAAGAAGCCGCACGCAGCTTCGCAGCCCGGAATATCCGCGCCTTCGCCCGCGAGCAGGCGGGAGAGGGGCTGGACGCCATCATCATCAACACCTCCGGCTGTGGCACGACAGTAAAGGATTATGGCAACCTGTTTGCCCATGACGCGAACCCCGAACTTCTCAGGCAGGCGAAAGAAGTCGCCGCAATCACCTGTGATATAACGGAATTTATGAGCCGGATTAAGATCAAGGCGGCGGACGGCATCCCCGCTCTCACGGTTGCCTATCATTCCGCCTGTTCGTTGCAGCATGGCCAGAAAATCCGCGAGGAACCCAAAGACCTTTTGCGCCGTGCGGGTTTCTCAGTGACCGATATCCCCGAAAGCCATATCTGCTGCGGGTCGGCCGGAACCTATAATCTGCTGCAACCGGAGCTGGCGGACCGGCTGAAAGCGCGCAAGGTCGCCAATATCGCAAAATGTGCCCCCGACCTGGTGGCGGCGGGCAATATCGGCTGCATCACGCAGATTGCCTCCGGCATGGACCTGCCGGTCGTGCATACGGTGGAACTGCTCGACTGGGCGAGTGGCGGACCCGTGCCGCCCGCCCTCGCAAATAACCGGGCCCTCTAGCCGCTCACAACTTTGTGTCGCAACTTGCGCTTATCAATCCGCCGTCGCCGCGCTATATTATCAACATGGTGCGAGGCATATTCGGCATTCTTTTCCTGTCCGGCTTCCTCCTTGCGGGGAGCCTTGCTCACGCCCGTCAGGATGACCCCAAACTGGACGAGCTTTTTTCCCGCCTGGCGGAGACGCAAAACAGCGCTGAAGCGAAAAGCATCGAGCAGCGTATTTGGCAGATCTGGCTCACTTCCGGCAGCGATACGATAGATTTTCTGATGTTGCAGGGGGTGAGCTATATGGGGCGCGGCGAGCTGGCGAAGGCCCTCACCCTGTTCACTACGGTGGTCAAGGTCGATCCCGGTTATTCGGAAGGCTGGAACAAGCGAGCGACGGTTCTGTTCTTGATTGGCGAATATGACAGCTCTATAGAGGACATTGCGAAAGTGTTGGAGTTGGAGCCCCGGCATTTCGGTGCCCTGTCCGGCCTTGGCCAGATTTTCGAGCTACGCGAGCGGGAGGCGGGGGCCTTGTCCGCCTACGAGAAGGCCGTCACCCTCAATCCGCATCTGGAGGGGGTGAAGATACGCCTTGACCGTCTTATTCTGGAGCGGGACAAGAAGCGTATCTGAGGCGCCGCAGCGGCGCTGATAGATACCCTCATTTATCCAAAACGCCTTATTGTTCGCCGACCCAGGCAATGCGCAGGATGTTGGTGGAGCCGGGCGTTCCGAATGGCACGCCCGCCATAATCACTACCCGCTGGTTGGCGCGGGCAAAGCCTTCGGCGAAGGCAAGTTTGCAGGCCTTGCTCACCATATCGGCGAAATTTTCCGCATCCGGCGTGTGCACGCAATGCAGCCCCCAGGCGAGCGCCAGCATCCGCGCGGTGCGGATGTTCGGGGTGAGGGCCATTACCGGCACAGCGCATCTTTCCCGCGCGGCGCGAAGGGCGGTCGATCCCGACGTGGTATAGGTGACGATGGCGGCGGCGCCGATGGTGCGGGCGACCTGCGCGGCGGCGGCGCTGATGGCATCGGCGGTGGTTGCCTCCAGATGGCCATGCTTGGCATCGATGACGCTGCGATAGATGGGGTCTTTTTCTGTTACCTCGGCGATGCTGCTCATCATGCTGACCGCTCCCAGCGGATAGCTCCCCGCGGCGCTTTCCGCCGACAGCATGACCGTGTCCGTGCCGTCATAAATGGCGTTGGCGACATCGGTCACCTCGGCCCGTGTCGGCACGGGGGAGGAGATCATGCTCTCCAGCATCTGCGTCGCGACGACGACGGGCTTGCCCGCCTCGCGCGCGCGGGCGATGATATGCTTCTGGATGGACGGGACTTCCTGCACCGGCACCTCGACGCCAAGATCGCCGCGCGCCACCATGATGGCGTCGGCGAGGTCGATGATCTCGTCAATATTGCTAACGGCGGCGGGCTTTTCGATCTTCGCCATGACAGCGGCGCGCCCGGAGACAAGCTTCTTGATTTCGGCGATATCCTCGGCCCGCTGCACGAAGGACAGCGCGACCCAGTCGACCCCGAGTTCGAGCGCGAAATCCAGATCGCGGCGGTCCTTGTCGGTCAGCGGGCTCATGCGGATGACGGCATTGGGTACGCTCACCCCCTTGCGATCGGAAATTTTGCCGCCGACCTCCACCTTGCAGTCGACGAAGTCCTTGCCCGTCCTTGTGACGACGAGGCGCAGCTTGCCATCGTCGAGCAGCAGGAGGCTGCCGTCTTCCAGACTTTCGAGAACTGCCGGATGGGGCAGGGAAACCCGTGTCGCATCGCCCGGCGTTTTATCGAGATCAAGCCGGAAGGCCGCGCCATTTTCCAGCATAACCGGACCTTCGGCAAAGCTGCCGATCCGGATCTTCGGCCCCTGCAGGTCGGCGAGAATGGCGATGGGCCTGCGGCTTTTCTCCTCCAGCTCGCGGATGATTTGATAGCGCGCCGCATGGTCCGCATGGTCGCCGTGGCTGAAATTGAGGCGGAATACATCCGCCCCCGCAAGATGCATGGCCTCGATCGTTTCCGCATCGGAGCTGGCAGGGCCGAGGGTGGCTATAATCTTGGTCTTACGTTGTCGTCGCATTCTGTTTCACCTGAGTAAAGCGTTGCCATCTTTCCCACATTGCCCTTTTTCATTTATAGCAGGCATCTGAAATATTGCAGGATTTTTCTGGATTCCAACCCGAAATGACGATGGCAGGGATGCGGGCGGGCAACAGATACGCCGCGCCGCCATTTATCCGCATTGTCCGTCCATTCCCTCCATTGTAAGCGGGGACGGGTATGAGCTAGTATGACGTAACTGTGAAATATTTCTGATGTTGTCCCATGCCCGATACCGTTTCTGATGCCTTTTACATTCTGAATGCCGACAGCCCGTCCGCGCTGATCCTGACCGTGGATCATGCGAGCCGTCATATCCCGGCGGAATATGACAATCTCGGCCTTACCGATCCAACGGTGCTGGCGCGGCATATCGCCTGGGATATCGGGATTGAGGATGTGTCGAAGCGGCTCTCGGAAAAGCTGGAGGCGAGCGCCATTTTCGCGTGCTTCTCCCGTCTGCTCGTCGATGCCAACCGTTATACCGACGATCCCGCCAGCATGCCGGAGGTGAGCGACGGCATTGAAATTCCCGCCAACCGGAATGTGAGCACGGCGGAGCGGCAAAGGCGGCTGGATCAATGGTTCTGGCCGTATCAGACCGCACTGGAAGGGCTGATCGAAAAGAAAGCGGCCGCGCATGATCATCCCATTCTCATTTCCATGCACAGCTTTACCCCGGTCATGAATGAGTTCGAGCGTCCGTGGCATATCGGCGTGTTGTGGGACCAGGATGCGCGCATTGCTGCGCCGCTGCTGGATATCCTGCGAGAGAACAGCAGCCTTGTGGTCGGCGATAACGAGCCCTATTCGGCGCGCGAACCGCTTGGCTATACCATGAATGAGCATGGCACGAAGCGGGGCCTGCCCCATGTCGCCATCGAAATCCGGCAGGATCTGATCGATACCCATCAGGGGGCGGAAAAATGGGCCGCAATCATGGCGGACGCCCTCCATAAACTGCAGGCAGGCGGCGCGCTCGGCAGATAGCGCGTTTTAGGGGTTAGGGGAGGGAGGCGGATGAGCATAAAGGAGCCGACATTCACCATCGGGATCGAGGAGGAATATCTGCTTGTCGATCTGGAAACGCGGGAACTGGCCATCGAACCGCCTGAGGAGATTTTGAGTGAATGCGAGGCGCGGCTGCCCGGCCATATCGTGACGCCGGAATTCCTTCGCTCCCAGATCGAGGTGGGAACCTGCATCTGCCGCAATATCGGTGAAGCGCGGGCGGCATTGACCGAGCTGCGCGGCACCACGGCGGCGGTGGCGCGGGAATATGGCCTTGGTCTCATGGCGGCCTCCGTGCATCCTTTCGCCGACTGGCATCAGCTCAAGCACACGCCGAAGGAACGCTATGACATCATCGCCCGCGATATGCAGGCGACGGTGCGCCGCCTGATGATCTGCGGCATGCATGTGCATTGCGCCATTGAGGATCCGGAGCTGCGCATCGATTTGATGAACCAGGCGAGCTATTTCCTGCCGCATCTGCTGGCGCTCAGCACCTCGTCGCCCTTCTGGCGGGGGGAGGTGAGCGGCCTTAAATCCTATCGTATTTCGGTGTTTGACGGGCTGCCGCGCACCGGCGTTCCCGACCGGTTCGAAAGCTGGGGGGAATATGCCCGTTTCACCGATACGCTGGTCGAGGCGGGAGCGTTCGAGGATGCGTCGAAGCTGTGGTGGGACATGCGCCCGTCAGCCAAGTTCCCGACGCTGGAAATGCGCCTTTGCGATGTCTGCCCGCTGATGGAGGATGCGCTGGCAATCGCCGCGCTCTATAGCTGTATTCTGCGTATGCTGTATCGGCTGCGACGCAGCAATCAACGTTGGCGTATCTATCCGCAGACGCTGGTCGCGGAAAACCGCTGGATCGCGCAGCGCTTCGGCGTCGAGGGGAAGCTGATCGACTTCGGCATTCCGGCGCCGGTGCCGCTCGCTGAGCTGATCGAGGAGATCATTACGCTGACGGCCGAGGATGCGGCGGCGCTCGGCTGCGAGGCGGAAGTGGCCCATGCCCGCGAGATTATCCGCCGCGGCGCTTCCGCCGACCGGCAGCTCGCGCTTTACCAGGCCTCGGTCGGGGCGGGTGACAGCCCGCGCGACGCGCTCATAAAAGTTGTTGATCAGGTCTTGCAGGAGACGGTTTCCGGCATAGAGTCATAAGAAGACGACAAACAAAGGAAAAAGTGATGGACCCGAAAACAGTGGAACTTGAAGCCGCGGCCTTTCGCCGCCTGCGCGATCATTTGCGTCAGCGCACCGATGTGCAGAATATCGACCTGATGATCCTGGCGGGTTTTTGCCGCAACTGCCTGGCCGACTGGTACCGCGAGGCAGCGGAGGAACGCGGCATGGCATTGGACAAGCTGGCGGCGCGTGAAATCGTCTATGGCATGCCGTTCGACGAATGGAAGGCGAAATACCAGCAGGAAGCCAGCGCGGAACAGCAGGCCGCCTTCGCGAAATCGCAAAAGGAGCATGGCTGAGGCTGACGCTTAAAAAAAATCGCCGGAGGCATGTACTTGCGGACGGCAAACGGGTAAAAAGGCGCGCGCCGGGCATTCATCCGGATGGTTTGACGAGTAATGATGGAGACAAGAGATTATGGCTGATGTCGGCGGAGTCGCAGCGGAGCATTTGCGGTCCTATATCGAGAGAATTGAACGTCTGGAAGAAGAGAAAAAGGGCATAGCCGACGATATCAAGGAAATCTTTGCCGAGGCCAAGGGCACGGGCTTTGATGTCAAGGCGATGCGCGCCGTCCTGCGGCTGCGCAAGATGGACAAGGCCGATGTCCAGGAACAGGAATATATGGTCGATCTCTACAAGCAGGCGCTTGGCATGATCGAAGGGCCGGGGGAGACCCCCGATGACGAGGCGGACGGCCCGGCCTTCTGAACCATAAAAAAACAGGCCCGCGAATGGGCCTGTCAGATCCCTCGAAATGTGAACGGGCCGGTATTGGATCGGCCCGTTTTCAGTCAGGCGATGCCAAACAGGAACGCCGCGCCAATGGCGGAAATCACACCGCCGCTTATACGGATGAGCGTCTCGCCAACCGGCAGACGGTTCAGTGATCCGACGCCGATACCGATGCCGTGCAACAGCAGTGTGGCGAGGACAAAACCGATGGCGTAGCTATAAGGGCTGGCCGCCTCCGGCAGCTCCGTGCCATGGGCATGACCGTGAAAAATGGCAAAGGCACCGACAAGGACGCCCGCCACCCAGAGCGGCGGCTTCGCCATGAAGACAATCAGCAGGCCCAGAATGAGAGCGGAGGAGGCAATGCCCGTTTCCACGGCGGGCAGCGGCACGCCCATTAACCCAAGCGCCGCGCCTGCCACCATTAGCAGCGGAAAAACAATGGGCAGAACCCAAATGGCTGGACGACCGAGAACTCCGGCCCACAGGCCGACGGCGATCATGGCGACCACATGGTCCCAGCCGAACAGGGGGTGGGTGAAGCCGCTGGCAAACCCGCCCGTCGCATGATCCCCGACATGGGCGAGGGCGGATTGGGTAAACAACAAGGTGATGGCCATGGCGATGGCGGCGGCCGGCAATTTTCTGACTGACATTAAGATACCTTTCCTGATTTTCGGGAATGGCAGCCCTGGGGGAGACCGCTTTTAAATAACATAAGCCGATTGGGGCGGGAATGGCAAGACATGGCGAAAGCAGAAGCAGCAGGCGCGCGCCCGCGCCCCCTTGTATTCGGTGAATGCAATAATTAAGTGCAGAAAATAAATTCAATAAACTGACAGGTGGCTTTTTCCGGTTTCAGGATATGAAGAATTTTTCCACCGATGCGGCAGGCTTTGCAGCTTTGACCCTTTCCGAGCTGATTTTGCAGCAATGCCTGCTCGGAGGGCTCATTGCGCCCGAGGACGCGCGGCGTTTGCTGGGCATTGCTGTCCACCGTCATGAGGAGGCGGCAAATGGCTCGGAAGAGAAAATCGCCCTCAATATGGAGGCGGCGCACCTCTTGCGTCTTCTGTCCCATGGGTTGGAGCCTTTGTTTGGGGATGTGGAAGACAGTGCCGGGTGGCAAACCGCCCCAGTAACCGCGCCGGAAAAGGGGGCGAACAAAAACAAAGCGGAGGCTGCGTCTGTCTCCGCCGCGTCGCCGGACGCCATAGAGCCGCTGCGCTGGCCCGGCCGGACGGGGGAGACGCCGCAGAGGGAGCCTCCCTCCCGGCGCGCCAACTGGGTTCGCTTTCCCGACTGACCTTATTCTTGCGCGAGGATGCGCTTTATACTCTGCGGGTATTTATCCATCAGCGCGGCGGGCCGCACCGGGCGCAAGCTGAAATTTCCGCCACAGTTCGGACAGACGCCCTTGTGCCTATCCTCCGCGCACGCCTTGCAGAAAGTGCATTCAAACGTGCAGATATAGGCATCAACCTCGCCATTCGGCAGGTCACGATCGCAACTTTCGCAATTCGGTCTGAGTTCCAGCATGACACCCTCCTTACCCCTCAATAGCCGAAACGGGGCGTCCCGGACAGGTCCAATCGGCCATTGTCCGGGGGGCCAGTTTCAACCTATTCCGCTGCCTGTTTCTGCGGTTCCGGGCTGCGGAAGGAGCTGAGCAGGTTGTCGAGATCGCCGCGATAGACCTTGATCGCCTTTTCCTTCACATGGCCATAGCCGCGGATTTCCATCGGCAGTTCGGCGATGGCGACGGCGATGGCGTGGTTTTCGCGGGTGAGGCCCTGGGTCAGTTCCTCGATGATCGCTTCATACTCGCGGATCAGCGCGCGTTCGACTTTTCGTTCTTCCTGATAGCCGAAGATATCGAAGGGGGTTGCCCGCAGCGCCTTGAACTTCGCGAGGAAGCCGAACGCCTTCATCATATACGGGCCGTATTCCTTCTTTTTGAGGTGACCCGTTTCGGAATCGCGTTTGGCGAACAATGGCGGGGCGAGATGGAATTTCAGCTCATACTCCCCTTCCATCATATGCTCGACACGCTGCATGAAGCTGCCATCCGTATAAAGCCGCGCAACCTCATACTCATCCTTATAGGCGAGCAGTTTGAAATAGGCGCGCGTCACAGCTTCGGACAGGCTGGTGTCGCCGGGCGTCACCTCGCTTTCACGCTGGCGGACGCGGGCTACGAGATCGCTGTAGCGGCGGGCATAACGGGCGCTCTGATAACCGGTGAGGAAATCAACCCGGCGGGCGATCATCTCATCAATATCATTTGAGGGGGAGAGGATCAGATCCGGGCCTTTCAATTCCGCCACCTCTTTCAGGACGCGGTCCGGATCATGAGCCATGACACGGCCCCAGCCGAAGGATTTCTTGTTGAAGTCAATGGCGACGCCGTTCAGCTCCACCGCGCGGAGCAGGGCTTCCTCGCTGAGCGGGATGAGGCCTTTCTGATAGGCAAAGCCGAGCATGAACAGATTGGTGGCGATGGCGTCCCCCATCAGGGTGGTGGCGATATCGCTCGCCTCGATCAGATCGCACTGATCAGGGCCGATGGCCTCGCGGATATGATCGAGGGTATCCTTGACCGGGAAGGGCGCATCGGGATCGAGGGTGAAATCCATGGTGGGAGAGGGGTGCGCATTGATCACCGCATGGGCGACATTGACATCGAACTTCGCAAGGCTGTCGTAGGAGCCGGAGACCACCATATCACAGCCGATGAGCAGATCGGCGCGCCCGGCCGGAATGCGAACAGCGTTGATATCCTCAGGCTTCGGGGCGATATGCACATGGCTGGTCACCGCGCCGCCCTTCTGGGCGAGGCCCGCCTGATCCAGCACGGATATCCCCTTGTCTTCCAGATGCGCGGCCATGCCGACAATGGCGCCGATGGTCACGACGCCGGTGCCGCCGATGCCGGTGATCAGAATGCGGTAGGGGCCCTTGAGGTCGCGATGGGCAGGCGCGGGCAACCCTTCCGCCGGATTTTCGGAGGCATGCGGCGCGGCCTTGCGGAGCGCCCCGCCCTCGATGGTCACAAAACTCGGACAGAAGCCGTTGACGCAGGAGTAATCCTTGTTGCAGCTCGACTGGTTGATCATCCGCTTGCGGCCGAACTCGGTCTCCACCGGCTCCACCGACAGGCAGTTCGACTTGACGGAGCAATCGCCGCAGCCTTCGCAGACAAGATCGTTGATCAGGACCCGTTTCGCCGGATCGGGGAAGGTGCCGCGCTTGCGGCGGCGGCGCTTCTCGGCGGCGCAGGTCTGGTCGTAGATGAGGATCGAGACGCCTTTCTCCTCGCGCAGGCTCCGCTGGATCTTATCGAGATCATCCCGATGATGGATCGTCGTGCCCTTGGGCCAGGGGGTATTCGCGGCGTATTTGTCAGGTTCGTCCGTTACCACGCGGATCATCGAGACGCCTTCGCCTTCGAGCTGCTGGGCAATCTGCCAGGGGGTGATATGCCCCTCTGTCGGCTGGCCGCCGGTCATGGCGACGGCATCGTTATAGAGGATCTTGTAGGTGATGTTGGCCTTCGCCGCGATCGCCTGACGAATGGCGAGAATGCCGGAATGATAATAGGTGCCATCGCCGAGATTGGCGAAGATATGCTGCTCGTCCGTGAAATGCATCTGGCCGATCCACGGCACGCCTTCGCCGCCCATCTGGGTGAAGGTATCGGTATTGCGGTTCATCCAGGTGACCATGAAATGACAGCCGATCCCGGCGACGGCGCGGCTGCCCTCCGGCACCTTGGTGGAGGTGTTATGCGGACAGCCGGAGCAGTAGAAGGGCGTACGCACCAGCTTGGCCGGTTTGGCCTCCAGCTGTTTTTCCTTGCGATCGAGAAAGGCGAGGCGGCTTTCGATGGCTTCCGAGGTGTAAAAGCGGCGGATGCGGGCCGCGATCAGCCGCGCGACCAGCGCCGGCGTCAACTCCCCGGTGGAAGGTTGCAGCGAATGGCGATGCTCGTCAAACTTGCCGAGGATGCGCGGCCGGACGTTGGTGTCCCAGTTATAAAGCTGCTCCTTCATCTGGTTTTCGACGATGGCGCGCTTTTCCTCAACCACCAGCACCTCTTCCAGACCTTCGGCGAACTGGCGCACCCCGTCGGGTTCCAGCGGCCAGGGCATGCCGACCTTATAGACGGTGAGGCCGATATCGGCGGCCAGTTCGTCATTGATGCCGAGATCGCGCAGCGCCTGCCGCACATCGTAATAGGCCTTGCCGACCGTGACGATGCCGAGGCGGCGTTTCGGGCTGTCCATGGTGATATGGTCGATATTGTTGGCGCGGGCAAAGGCGCGGGCGGCGTAGATCTTATGCTTGTTGAGCCGCACCTCCTGATCGAAGCGGTTGTCATGGGGCTGGATATTGAGCCCGCCCTCCGGCAGTTCGATATTGGGGCGGATGAAGCGGCCGCGTTCCGGCGAGACATAGACGGAGGCGCCGCCCTCCACCGTCTCGGAAATGCATTTGAAGCCGATCCAGAGGCCGGAGAAGCGCGACATTTCAAAGCCAAGCAGGCCGTAATCGATAATCTCCTGCACATTGGCCGGATGCAGCACCGGCATCATCCATCCGGCGAAGCTATGCTCGCTCTGATGTGCGATGGTGGAGGAGACAATGCCGTGATCGTCGCCCGCGAGCGCCAGCACGCCGCCATGCTTCGATGTGCCCGCGCTGTTGGCGTGGCGGAACACATCGCCCGTCCGGTCGACGCCCGGCCCCTTGCCATACCACAGGCCGAACACCCCGTCATAACGCGCGCCCTTGAACATATTGAGCTGCTGACTGCCCCAGACGGCGGTGGCCGCCAGATCCTCATTGACGCCCGGCTCAAAATGGATGTCCCGTTCTTTCAGAATTTTCGCGGCTTTCCAAAGCTGCTGATCATAACCCGCAAGGGGAGAGCCGCGATAGCCGGAGATAAACCCGGCCGTATTCAGCCCCGCCTCAAGATCGCGCGCCTTCTGCATCAGCGGCAGGCGCACCAGCGCCTGAATACCGGTCAGGAAGACACGCCCTTCTTCCAGCGTGTATTTGTCATCAAGCGAAACATTGGAAAGCATCATCTCTGCCCACTCCCATTGGAAAAGACGTCATTCAGGGTTGATATAAGAAAGTTATCATAAAAGGCAATAAAGGTCAATAGTGCTGACTTATAACCGGGATGGGCCCTGATTTCGCTGATTCCCTTTGACTTTTCCCGGGTGAGGGGGTTTTAAGGGAGATAACGGGCAGTGTTCAGGTGAAAGGGCGTTACATGACCATTCTGGTGACAGGAGCGGCGGGTTTTATCGGTATGCATGTGGCGGAGGCATTGTTGGCGGATGGTCGGCAGGTCATCGCCGTGGACAACCTCAACCCCTATTATGATGTGACGCTGAAAAAGGCGCGGCTCGCGCGGCTGCAACTCTATAAGAACATCACCTTTTATGATTGTGATATCGCCGATCGTCCGGCGCTTTTTGCGGCCCTTGGCGCGCATCCGGAAATCAGCCTGATCGTCCATCTGGCGGCGCAGGCAGGGGTGCGCCACAGCATCAGCCGCCCGTTCGACTATACCCAGGCCAATGTCACGGGCTTTCTGTCGATCCTGGAGGCGGCGCGGCAGATGGACAAGCTGAAACATCTGGTCTATGCCAGCTCCTCCTCCGTTTATGGCGCCAATAACAAGCTGCCCTATTCGGTGGATGATCGCACGGACAGCCCGGTCTCCCTCTATGCGGCGACGAAGAAGGCCAATGAGCTGATGGCCCATTCCTATTCGCATCTGTATGAGATCCCGATGACGGGGTTGCGGTTTTTCACCGTTTATGGTCCGTGGGGGCGGCCGGATATGGCCTATTGGCGTTTTACCGAGAAAATCATGCGCCGCGAGCCCGTGGATATTTATAATCACGGTGACATGATGCGCGATTTTACCTATATCGACGATGTGGTAAGGGGCGTTCTCGGCGTTCTTGCTGCGCCGCCGGAAAAGACAGTTGATACCGCCGCCCATCGGGTCTACAACATCGGCAACAACCGGGCGGAAAAGCTCCTTGATTTTATTTCAATCATCGAGAAAACCCTGGGCATGACGGCGGAGCGGCGGTTGCTGCCCATGCAGCCGGGCGATATTCAGGCGACCTATGCGGATATCGAGCCGATCCGCCGCGATATTGGTTTCGAACCGACAACCCGTCTTGAGGATGGCCTGCCGAAGTTCGTCGCCTGGTATCACGATTATTGCAAGGAATAGATTTTTATGTCGGACATGTTCGATATCAATCAGATACAGACAATTATTGACAAGGGCATCCCCCATTGCGCCGAGATCGGCGTGAAGATCGAGAAGATGATGTGGGGGTCCTGGACCCCGCACA